>NZ_SCWC02000010.1 GCF_004359525.2 Macrococcus equipercicus
CAAATTTTCATATTATTCTACTCCTGCTAAAAATTTTTTCAGTTCTATAAAACTATTAATATATTCAATATCTTTCAATTCTGTTATACAACTTCTTTCTACAGTCGTTAACCTTGGGAGGAATACTATTTTTTTTAAAGAAGAGCTTTTCAATTCATTAATATTTTCAGTGTCAATTGATTGATTCCACGAAATAATACTTTTTTTATTCTCTATATTAAAAGTAAAAGGATTACCTATTAATAAATACTTTTGCTCTTTAATTCTACGTTCATTTTCTTCAAACTGTAAAAGTTGATTATATATTAGCTGCTTTTCTATTACTAAATCTCCATACTCTTTTTCGGTAGCTCCAATTATCTTATCTTGTTCCTCAATTTTTATTCCAAGTTTTTTTATTTTATTTTCTAATTGTTTAACAATATTTTCAAGATTCTTAGCTTTTGATTTATATTCTCCAATAATTTTATCCTTTACAAGAATCTCTGAACTAACTTTTTCTTTATCTTTTATCGCATTCAATGACTCTATTTCTAGTTTCTTAATGATATCTCTTAAATTATCTATAGCATCTACTTTTGTTTGATTATCTATAGATGTTTTATTAGTTTCTTCACTTGATTTGTTTTTATTATATTGATCCTCAAGATATTTTTTCACAGTTTGTACTTCAAAAGGCTTTTCACTATGTAGAAACACCATTATTTTATCAAATGAGTTGTCTTCTATTAAACCTATAATATCTGATTCAGAAAGTTCATTAATTTCATTTTCAAAGTTTTTTTTTATATTTTGATATTGCGATGCTATTAATTTTCGATTCTTTTCACTTAAATAATTTTTTAGAGCGTAAGAATGCATTCTTTCTACTACGTCCGCATTCCATTTTCTGAAACCTTTAGGCAAAATTTTTGTTTTATTCAATATTTCCGCCTTTTTATTAGAAGATTGTAAGTTAAATGCAACTTCTATATAGTCTATTTTAATCACCCTTTATTATAATGTTTTGTATATCTTTCTTATAATTCTATTTAAATATTCATTTAGATTATATCGAGAAAGTGTACCTGGAAAGAAGTAAATAATATATAAAGCTATTTGTGTTAACTCGTTATTTTTTATTTGGCACTAAATTAATGATGAGCATAACACAAATGACTTTTCAGTTATATTACTTAATTTTATAAACAACGGTATAAAAAATAGAATGAATAAAACTCTAGTGGATTATAGACTTTTTCGCTAAAAAGATTTTTATTTAATTTCGTTTGTCAAAATAAGCTGGACAGTTTCTCATCTTTAATGAAACTCAAAAATACCTCCAATGGTGTCCTGTAACCAAGAGATTTTCTAGGTCGATTATTTAGGGAATATGCAGCTTGAATAATATAGTCGTCTGTAACTGTGTTGAAATCCGCATCTTTGTCCAGACCGTTTCTTCTAAGCATTCCATTTGAATGTTCATTAAGACCACGCTGCGAAGGTGTGCCTGGATCAGCAAAAAAGATAGATATATCGTGTTGGTTACTGATTGACTTCCAGCTGGAAAACTCTTTACCGTAGTCGAATGTAATGGATTTAAAGAGACGATAAGGTAAAACCGAAAACATACTGTTTAATGCTTTTTCAATGTCGGATGCCTTGCGACCTTCCGGTCGTAGGGTGATGATCATCTTAGAAACACGTTCAACAAGGGTGATGACTGCGCTGCCATGACGACGACCGACAATCGTATCTCCTTCAAGATGACCGAACTCTCTATCAAAGTCAGGAAATTCAACTGTTCTTTCTGAAATGTGGCGTTTGAAAGTCTGACGACCTCTTTTCTCATGATAACCGTTAGGTTTTCTTTTCCCTTTCATTGGAAGTGATTGAACAGGAAGAATATCTTCCCTGAACATTCTGTACAGAGTTTTAACAGAGCAGCTGATAGATTCTTCATTCCTGCCTATGATGGTGTCAGGTGTCCAGCCGTCGGCTATTCTTTCTCGAATATAACTGGTCTGATGCTTAGGAAGGACAATCTTACGTCTTCCGCAAAGAGATTTTCTTTTCTTATAGTTCTGATAGAATTCCAGTGCAGATATACCTGCTTTGAATGCATTAATTACATTATAGACGGTCTGTCTTGAACGCTTAATTCTCCGGCAGATCTCACTGACCGAAATTTTCTGGTGGTAATATGATTCTATGAACGCAAGTTCATCCGTGGTAAGATGTGTATAGGCCATTTGTGCTAACTCCTTATGTTTTCTTTGGTCGGAAATACATATTGAGTTTAGCACAGAAGGCTTTTTTAGTTATCTAGCTTAATTTTACAATCGGCGCTAGATTGAAAAATACACTTTTAAAAAAATAAATCACGAATGATGTAAATGATTGATAGAGTTATTCTTGAGTTTTCTTGAAGTCATTCTTTGTATATTTCTTCATTAAAAAACTTGCAGTTGAAATTTTAGGTTCATCTGCAGGACTATATGTTATTTGCGTTTCAGTGCCCAGTCTGTCGGCAGCAGTGATATAAGCAGCAGCACGCCCATTATAATGAAGAAGCCACTAGCACCTAGTTGAAAGAGTGTATCGCTTAACGCTGTCTGTGTGAAGCCACTTATGATATACACAATGAGAAACGGTAAATACGCGATACTACAAATGCCCTGTATGACGACGTACCTCTTTTCACTGATACCTATATCACGTAAGCGACGGATAAAGCCGCTGAAACAAGCCCAGACAAGGATAAAAAATGACGGCACGCAGAAAAATAGTAACCCGATAGACATCCCTTCTCCCGGACTGTAAAAACGTTCATCCAGCCACCAGATTAACCAGCAGATCAACATCCAAATAGCAACCGACAGTATCATAGGCGGCCAGAACTGTGTCCGTGTATCCCGTCCTTCACTTGTAAAGGCATACCACCAGAAATCCTTCATAGCTTCTCTCATTCCCATATTCAGTCGTCCCTCTCAAGAAACACATCATCTCGCTCATTCCCCTACCAGCGAGAGCTAGGGACGAGGTAGCTGTCAGTCTTTCTCTTTAAAGTTATTTTTCAAGCTCTCTAAAATATCATCCTTACTTTTACCAATCATCATTTCCACACCAGCCAGAAAAGCCCCTTCCACGAGCGGATAATGAGCGATCGTGATCTGTGAATAATCATTCATCTCGAGCGCCATCTCAATATTCATCTTGCTGGAGCCGATATCGTAGAAGACAAGGGCCTCATCCTCTACTTCATCAAACATCGCTGTAATCGCATCAATCGATGTGCCGATTTCGCCGTCGATACCACCGACTGCTTTAATCGTCAGACCCTCAGCCATCTGACTGACAAGTGCCTGGATTCCTGCAGCAATCTCTTCACTATGACTGACGACACAGATTTCCATCAGCGGACACCTCCGATCAAGGCATCGAGGATATAGACCGCACTCTGTGCACCCGGATCAATCGTCCCCTGTGACTTTTCTTTGAAATAGGCAGCGCGCCCTTTAGTCGCCATCATATCCTTCGTCTCTTCAGCCAGCTGCTGCAGCTCTTCTGATGAGAGCAGATGATCGGCATCTGCTGCCGGACTGATGACATCATACATCGTCTTCTCGCCGCCTGTCACCTTGCCGCGTGCACTCACCGCTTCCTTGAACGCATCAAGGAGGGCGTGGATATTGGCTGCCGTCAGTTCATCCTCAGCGACCTGCGACATCTTGACGAACGAGAAGCCGTACAGCGGTCCAGACGCGCCGCCGACCGCACTCATCAAGGTCATGCCACAGGATTTCAGTACGTCTGCGATGGTCTCGCCGGTCAGCTTGTCATTCACTGCCTTGAATCCGCGCAGCATATTCACGCCGTGATCACCGTCGCCGATCTCTCTGTCTAGGTTCGTCAGCAATGTTTCATTCTCTTGAAAGGTCTGAAGCAGGCCTGTCAAACGTTCTTTCAGTTCGTGTGCATTCATACGAAGTCCTCCTAAAAGTATTTACTCGCTGCCTTACTGTCTAGAGCTGCTACGTAATCATCGTCATGCTTGAGGAGTGTAATGGAGAAGCCCTGCATATCCAGCGCCGTCATATAGTTACCGACAAAAAGCTTTGTCATCTGTAGATCCTTCGTATCAAAGTATTCTTTTAAGTAGCGTGCAACGACCGCGAGCTCACTGAGCGGTGTGCCGCCCATGCCGTTGACCATGACGATGAACTTGTCACCCTCGATTTCTTTCTCGAGCTCTGCCATTAGCCGTGCAACAATCTGATCGACCGTCTCCATTTTTTCGCGGTAGATGCCCTTCTCGCCGTGGATACCGATGCCGATCTCCATTTCATCTGCGGCAAGCTCGAAACCGTGCTGCCCAGTCGTCGGTACCATACAAGGCTCAAGTGCCATCCCGATTGTATGCATATTCGGCAGCACCGCCTCCACTTTGGCTTTTACTTCTTCAAGAGATAAACCTTGCTCAGCATAATAACCTGCAAGCTTATGGACGAAGACAGTGCCCGCCACTCCGCGACGCTGTTCCTTGTTATCGATGGCGATATCATCCGCGACAATCACGCGGTCAACCTTGATGTCCTCTATCTCAGCAAGCTCCATCGCCATCTCAAAGTTCATGACATCACCGGCATAGTTCTTGACGATAAGAAGTACGCCCGCATCAGTCGCCACCGCCTTGATGGCCTCAAGTATCTTGTCCGGTGTCGGCGAGGTGAAGACCTCACCACAGACAGCCGCATCAATCATTCCCTCAGCGACATAACCTGCATGTGCCGGCTCATGACCGCTGCCGCCACCTGATACGAGTGCCACCTTACCTCTCTTCCTGTCTTTACGCACAATGACTGAATCTGCAATGACTTCATGTGTGTCGTCCGCTAACGTGAGTCCTTTCAACATATCCGCAACAAACTGTGTCTTGTCATTCACTAACTTTTTCATTAGCTTCGCCTCCTGTTGCTTATATTATAAATATTTCCATTAGAAAGCGCTAACAATTGTGTGCTGGACAAATTATATAGTAGTCATTTCCGCGATAATCGAATTAATCCGATTTACATTATTCCCGCACTTCACCATTCGTCGCTATAACTTCTTTATACCAGTCAAATGATTTCTTTTTCCTGCGTGCCCTTGTACAGTTGCCTTCATCATCCGACTCCACAAAAAAACCAGATATCATCAATGATATCTGGGATGCAGGATATTCTATTTTTAGTTTTTGGATTTTTTCTGATAAGCTTCCAGTATCTTTGATGCGGTAACAACATCGAGTACTGCAGAACCGACTGTCTTAAAGACAGTAATCTCATCTTCTGACTGACGTCCTTTGATCTCACCGTTAATAAGCTGACCGAGTTCTCCGTTATACTGATTTTCATTAATGAAGCCTTCTTCAAGCGGCTGGATAAAATCACCTGCCTCCTGCATAACACCATCTGTTGTGTCAAAGATAACTACATTCGCGTCCTTGATGATTTCTTTCGGTATTTCACACATATCCTTTGTATAGGCACCGACACCATTAATATGTGCACCTCGTTTAATATGACGCGCTTCAAAAGTAGGACGCTTACTCGTGGTAACACTGGTTATGATATCAGCATCTGTCACACAGGCCTCACTGGTCTCAACAGGAACCATGCGTACACCAAACTTCAGGGCCATCTCTTCCGCAAAAGCGCTGGCACGGCTAAAATCCAGATCGAAGATAAGCACTTCTTCCAGGTCACGAACAGTCAGCATTGCTTCCAGCTGGCATTCAGCCTGACCTCCTGTACCAATCAAAGCACCGATTTTAGCATCAGGACGAGATAAAAGCTCCGTTGCCGCACCCTGGACTGCGCCGGTGCGAAGTTGCGTCAGATAAGTGCCATCAATCATTCCACTCACCATCCCCGTCTCAGGGTTCATGACAATCATCGTGGCCGGCACACTAGGCAGTCCTTTGTGCACGTTATCCGGATATACCGAGACAATCTTGATTCCAAGTGCGTCTTTCTCCCCTTCAACGTAGCCTGGCATAAAGAGTGCCTGCCCCTGTCTTGTCGCAATGTCAATATTGGTACGCAATGGTACAATAGCCTGTCCTTTTGAATAATGGGCGAGCGCTTCTTTATCCGCTTCAATGGCATTCCGCATCGTGAAGCAGTCTTTCACGTCTTGTTTCGTCAGATTAATCATCATGATCTACTCCTTAAGCAATCTTTGTGTTGGTCCGGTTCTTATGAAACTGTGATTCAAGCATTGTATAAGCACTATACAGCAAGACGGCAATGACCACCCATTTCAGCATGTACGTATCCAGAGACTTGACGAGGAAGACGGCAGTCAGTACGCCAAGGACACCGAATGTCGCTGCAAACAATGTAATTTTTCTGCTGTAGTGCTGTAATTTAACGAATTCCACACTGCCGACCGGCACTGAGAATGTACATGCCCCCATCATAATCGGGAATGCAGCGACAGGATTCATACCCATCAGATAGACCGTAACCATCGTCAAAGCATATGAACCAATACCAATATTATTGAGAGCACCATAAACAAAGAGTAGGAAACCTGTCAGCACTAATTTAAACCCATATAATTCAGTTGCAGTTCCGCTTGAAGCAATCCAGTTCATCTGACCCGCAAAGATCAGGAGGCCTGCAACAATCAGGCCGAAACCGATGAAGACTTTGATAATATTAGCTGGTAATTTGACGACAAACCGGGGACCGATATAAGCGCCGATGACCTGACAGATAATGCAGACTACAAGTGTCTTAATACCGACATCAATAGAACTGATGTAACAGATCGCCATGACAGCTACCGGAATAACACACTGGGTATTCAATGTACCCGGCAGTTTTTTGATGTCGACCCATTTAAGTTTGTCATAAAGTACTGTTCCTATCGCGAAGTCTGAAATACCGAATGTAGATAGAAAGAACATGGCAAACGAACTGAATGGCAGAGCCTTGGCATTTGCCGGCTCAGCTTTCATCTCCTGAGTATAAGTGGCAACATCTTTGGCAAAGAAAAAGAGGAAATACAGATTCACGAGAACAACGGCAACAATTAACAGAGTGACCATAACTAAAACCTCCCATTTTTAATTTTGTGATTATTTTCACAATCACGTATAAAAAAATTTATTCTGACTTAATTCTCATCTATAATTTACCATGACTTTTTCTGGAATACTATAATAATTAACAGGTATTTTCGAACTATTTGTGAATATATTCACAAATATATGTGATTTACTTATGTACGATTACAATCCTATCACCTATTCAACTGAATCTTCATTCATATACTTTGTGTCATGCTATAATCAAGATAAAATTGAATATTTTATTCATTTTTCTATGGTTTGCGGCGTCCGATATGATAACTACTGAAAGGAAATTGATAATGATACCTGTTTTATTAGCTGTCAGAGAAAATGACAGAACGTTTATGCTGAAATATGGTTACGATTTACATGACAGTCTTCAAGATGATATGGACATTGTTCTGAATACGCTGGATTATGCGATTGAAGAAGTATTAATCAAGAAGTTCGGCTACGAATACGACCTAGAGAAACTAATGGAGAATCTATGGATCAAAGAACTGTATCATCAGAAAGAATTGATACAGCAGCATCTAGCTGATGATAATGGCTATACCGGTTATCAGCCTTATCAGTTATGGATATACGGAGACAGTGCAGTCAGACTGACACTTTATAATAATCAAATATTAATCGGACGTATGGAAAAAATTGACGAGGAAGACATTAATCATGCCTGGCTGGAATTCCGTGTCACTGCAACTGCTGAATTAAAACCGATAGCATTTAATGACATTAAAAGTGTCCATAAGATCTAAAACACCCCGACAGTTAGACTGGATCCTAACTGTCGGGGTATCTTTAACCCTTCTACGCTTATCTGATTTTATTACGCTTAATGAACTCAGCCTTTTAAAGGCAGTGCCATGTCCTTCAGTTTATCAAAGAAAAGCACTTCATCCTGGCCATAGTGAAAACGCCCGTCCTCATCTATATGATACTGATCGGTATCAATCGTCCTTTCAATGAAGACCAGGAAATCATTCAATGACTCGGCGACGACATACATCGTCTCGAGATCGCTGCCATAGGTGATGACCTGTCCCTTTGTTCCCGTCTCACCCGGATCTGTATCAACAGCCAGGAAGTTACCGAAGCCGTCAGTCGCAAAAGGCAGCCAGAGCTCATGATAATATTCTTCCTTGATGGCACCTTCAGGCACAACAGAAACCGCAATCTCTTCCGCTTCATCCTGATTAAACTCCACTTCTCTGATGACTTCCTCCAGCGGCAGCCACTCAAGACCGAAGAACAGACCGACACTGTCATAACTCTCACCATCCGCTTCCCGGTACAGCGCCACGAACTGTTCATCAAGCGGTGCCTTAAATACTTCAACAAGGGCCTCAATCTCCTCATCCGTCGCACCTGGATTCAATGTAGCTGCGAAATAAACCTTGTCATTCTCAAACAATCGTTTAATATCCATACAATACCTCCCCTGTGTAATAGTTGATTATTCCCTTTGCGGTAGATATTTACACATCAACAAACAATTTTTGCCAAGTATATGATACAATGGCTAAAATTACTCTTAATCAGTAAAGGAGACGAATATGAACAGAACCGACGCTATTCTTCTTTTCAGCCAGATCGGCATGCTTATCCTCGGCTTGCTGTACTTACCTGACATCATCAGATCAGGCCTGACACCAGATAATCTATATGCCCTCTTTATGCTACTCGGTGCACTGACACTCGTCTCAGGCTTCGGCACAAACATTTTCACTAATACCCTAAACCGCGAAGATTACAGCAGACACTATCCGCTGATAGTCCGGCTGCGCTGGTCATGGATCAATACAATCATTCAGGGACTCTGCATCATAGCCTTCGCCGCCATCTGTTATTACCTTACCGTTTTTCTGAGTGACGAGTGGTTATGGCGTATACTGAGTCTTCTCTGGATTCTAGTGTGCCTCTATGACATTTACCGGGAATGGCGGCAAAGAAGAATATGGATGGGAGGAGAAAGTAAAACAGGCTTTAGAATTTAAGATGCCTTATTACAAATTCCCCAGATAAAACACCGTTGCAGAGACAAGAGTATGAACCATGAGAAACAGCAGAATAGCATTAATGGACGGCGGCTCATATTCCTCCTCCAGGACGACAAAGTAATCAAACAACATCTTCTTGAATTTATCCATGTGCGAACGACCTCCTTTTTAGAGGAGTATATGATATGGTTATGACAAGAAATGACGTAGTCCATAAAACATGAGAAATTATTTAATGTCTGTGAGATTATATCAGCTCAACACCTGAAAGCCATCAATGAAATACTGCTCTATCTGACAGAAGTCTCCTCTATCACCCTAACTGAATATAGTTTCAGCCAAGTTCGTTACAACAACCAGAACCGCCATTACGAACTGCCGGTTGATATCGCGAAGTTTCTCTATGACTCTATGTTGATCAGTGATGAAGCAGGTAGTCATCAGTTGAAAGAAATAAAAGACGAACAAGCATTATCCTCGCTGTTTGAGAATTTTGTCTACGCATTCTATCAGAAAGAAACAGACTGGAAAGTCTCACGTCCTAAGATTCATTGGGATGTCGATGACGGGTACAGCGAAGCACTTCCGGTTATGCAGACGGATATTGTGCTGAAGAAAGATAATCAGACGATCATCATTGATACAAAATTCTATCAGCAGAATATGAAATCAAGATATGAGAAAGGATCAAAGAAACATCTTTCAGGAAATCTATATCAGCTATTTACGTATCTGGAGAACTATCAGGAGAAAGATGACGAAACAGTCAGTGGCATGTTGCTGTATGCGATGACGAATGACGAAGAGCAGCCGGATCATGAGTATGTAATCAAGAGGAAGAAAGTGAAAGTAACACATATCAATCTATCGCAGGAAATGAAAAAGATAAGTCAGGAGCTGAGAGAGCTCGTTTGACTTATCTTGCTTAGCTTAACATTTTAAAAGTCAATTAGATATAAACAAATGAATATTTATATTACCAATGTAAACTGTAATGGTAAAAGAAAGATACATAAATATGATACTTAACTTAATCAATATTATATTATAATTTCTTTTCTGACGGCTTATCATCCAATATATAAGCTTAAAGATACAATAATAATATTAATATAAGTTTTTTAAAATTTTTAATTTGTTTAAGAGCGGCTTTATATTTTCTAAATTTATAGTTTCATAATTTTCCAATACATTTTGCGCTAATACTATTTTACTAATACTATTACCTTCCCCCTTATTCAGATATTTCCTTCCATTAATTACAAGATTATCCGTATATTCTTTTATCATATCTTCTATTTCATATTCTTTATCAGCTTCCAATTTATTTATAGTCAGAATATATAAATTACCAATTAAATTTACAGGTGAAGGATCACATGTATTTAATTTAGATTTTAACATATCAGAATCAATATCTAATTGCTTCTTTGCAGTATTAATAAACTTATGTAGAGGTTTGTCCTTTCCTTCGTTGTCGAATAGTAAAACTACAGGTTTACTAGGTTGTATATCAAGTCTTTCATTAAAATATTGAAAGTAATTTATTGGGTTTTTATTATGTTTACCTCCCGGCTTGGAAGAATAGTAATTTAAAATTTTAGACATAGTGTCAGCCCCATCTATGGCTAAATCAAAAAAATAGTACAGTCTTTTATTTCTTTTAATAAAATTAATTTTATAATGATATTTATTATCCTTAAACTCGACGAGTTCTGGATACTCTTTATAATATTTTTTTAATGCAGCCTTTATATAGTAAATATCTGTTTTCCCTTCAGGAAAAACAACTATATTATTTGGTTTATAGAATAAATTATAGAATAAAAACTTTTGATATTCTCTTTCTTTGGCATTTAATACCGAATCGTGTAAGTACGTAGTAAAATCTTTGCGATATGATTTTTCCTGTCTTTCCTTATTATACTCTATTTTTTTATTATATATTTCAATAGAATGGATAAAAGATAATCGTCCTTCAATTTGATTAGCATTTAATACTTGCTCATTAATAATTGGTGATTGATCCAATAAAAATTTATGTACTAGAGATCTGGTTGCTTTATAATAATCTCTTTTTATATTTAATCTATTATTTACTACTAATCCAGTTACCTCTTGGCGTGAATTATTAAGTTGAACTCTATATTTAGAACCATTTAATTTAAAACCATTTTTATTAATTAGTTGTTCAATCTCATAATAGAAATCTCCAAACGATTGGTAGAATTTCCTTGAATTACTAGAGAAAGTTAAATCATCAGCATATCTTGTATAGTCTACAGAATACTTTTGACATATATCCAAGACTTTCATATCAAATATATTGAGTATCAAATTACTCATGATTGGTGAAGTTGGAGCCCCTTGAGGAAGAGACCCTTCATAGCAAATCAATTTACTAATTGTTGTTGCCACTTCATCGTTTAAAAGAAAATACTTATTTTTGATTAAAAAGCCCCGAACTCTACCAAAGTGTATCGACTTAAAGAAGTCTTTAATATCAATGTTAAATACGATTTTTTTATTCCTATGAATTTTTGCATTAGTAAAAATACTTCTTTCTTTAATAAAACCATGAGATACATTATGAGAGACTCGATCCTTCATCATTAAATTATATTGAGTTTCTAGCAAGTCTTTTATTTTATATTGCAACCTTTTTAGTTTTGGATGTGGTGAATTAATTACTCTGGACTCGCCATTTTTTTTCAATATCTCAAATGTAGAATAAGGATGGTCTAAATGATATAAAAGATATACAAACGATTTATATGGAATTGATAAATGAAAAGCAAGCGTTCTTTTAGTGTTAATTAGCGATAAGTTCTCCATATATTAACTTCCTTTTAGTAAAAGTCATGTGGCTACTCATTATGTTTATACCAATTGCCAACTATCCCACTAGATGATGATGCGTACAGGTAACAAATGTCCCTGCCTTTCTTTTCAAGGTATGCGAAGCACATACCAAAAATCTAGCCACATGATATGTTAATTATATAAAAAAAAGTTAGGGTTAGAAAGAAAATTATGTAATAATATTACTTTATGAAATTATACTAACATATTATTTAATAATTCTTGTTTTTTAATTTTTAACAAAGTTATTTTTTGACTAATCTTTATTATACATGAATCCATATTTTCCATTAGACTACTTATTTTTTTTTGCTCATTTAGTACTGGGATAAACTCTTTTATATGTAATATATCATTTTTACGAAGGTTTGTTTGACTAACTCCATTATCAAACTTTAATAAATGCTTATTTCTATTTAAAATAAGAAATAAAAAGTATGGATGAGTATCAATTGGTCTCATCTTAGCTATTCTCTGATTCACTGCGTATCTATTAGATTCACTCACAAAGTAACCCTTTGCCAACGCTTTTCCGTTAGGCAAATCACTGAGCACCAGTAACGTATCTCCTTTCATAGCAAGTAATTCACCATGAGAAACAGTCTTTTTAACTTCACCATTAGTAGATATAAATTTTGAATTGACTAAAATATATTTACCTTCTTTAACTACATAATTTTCATGTGCAAGTCCATTTTCATATATAACTATTTCATTTAATTGTTTTTCTTCCCACTCCGGATAATCCTCACCATTCTCATCTTTGAATCGCAATTCTTGAGAGAATATCTTTTGCATATATCCCTTCTTCTGCTCTTCCAATAACGCCAGCTTCTTCTCTTCCAACTCAATCTGCCGATCAAGCTTACTAAAAAACTCACCGATTTTTTGTTGTTCATTTAAACTAGGTATATTAATGACTATATTTTCTAACTCCGTAAAGTAAAGATTTGATACACTTCCGCCTTCTACTCTTTTGGCAAATTCATTTGTTAATTTTCCACGTATATAATTCATTATAAAATATGGATTTTCTTTTGTATTATAAACAGAAATCATTTCTCCAATAGCAATATCAGGTAATGTCAGTACAGATACTTTCGAAAAATCTCTTGCTTTTTCTCCTACACGTGGAATTAAGATTTCTCCTCCATTACTCAATTTTAGATTTTTTAAGGATATATTGGTATGTGAACCCACTTTTCTAATTACACCATGGTACTTAGTGTATAACTCGCCATACCTTACACAAGGCGTTCCTCCTTCATTCACTAAAGACCATTTTGGAGCACTCTTTCCATAATAAAAATAACCAAAATCTTTAAATGTACCATTTGTCCACTCACCACTAAACTCAGGAAACCGTAATTCTGGCATTCTCTTTTCATTAGTCATGCTACAACACTCCTAATTCTTTCAAATATCCGTTAATCTCTTCTTCTAATACTGCGATTTCTTTATCGATATCCTTCAGTTCCTGCTGTACTTTCTCCAAATCAACCGGCTCTTCTTCAATGAACGTATCCACGTATCTTGGAATATTTAAATTATAATCATTTTCTTTAATCTCTTCTAACGTCGCTGCATAGCTATAGCGGTCGATAGTCTCTCTTGTTTGATAAGTCTCTACAATCTTATCGACATGCACACTAGTCAGGTTATTCTGATTCTTACCTTTTTCAAATTCTTCTGATGCATCAATGAACAACACTTTATCATCTTGTTGACGGCATTTCTTGAACACCAGGATACATGTCGGGATGCTTGTGCCATAGAAGATATTAGCAGGTAATCCGATGACAGCATCCAGATAGTTCTTCTCTTCGATTAAGTACTTACGAATCACACCTTCTGCTGCACCGCGGAATAAAACACCGTGTGGTAATACGACTGCCATTGTGCCATTATCATCTAAGTGGTAGATCATATGTTGGACGAAAGCAAAGTCTGCTTTTGATTTTGGTGCGAGTTTACCGTAGTTAGAGAATCTCTCGTCATCTAGATACTTCGCATCTGCTGACCATTTTGCACTATACGGCGGATTTGCAATTACCGCTTCAAACTTCTCTTCAATGACTGCCGGTTCTTCCAATGTATTACCATTCTCAATCGTGAAGTTATTGAAGTTGACATCATGCAGTAACATATTCATACGAGCCAAGTTATATGTCGTACTGTTCAGTTCCTGTCCATAATAATGACGCACATTCGCTTCTTTACCGACACGTAGGAGAAGTGAACCTGATCCACACGTCGGGTCATAGACGTTCTTAAGGTCTGTCTTACCCATTGTGACGATTTTAGCAAGAATTTTAGAGACCTGCTGCGGTGTATAGAATTCTCCTGCTTTCTTACCAGCCGTCGCTGCGAACTGGCCGATCATATATTCATACGCATCCCCGAGCATATCAATCTCAAGTTCACTATGTACAAAAGGCAGTTCACTTAGATTCATCATAACTTTTGAGATGAGTTTCGTTCGAGTTGCGACGTTGTTACCAAGACGTGATGAGTTCAAATCCATATCCGAGAACAGATTGACGAAGTCATCCTGACTGTCTGTGCCAAGTGTCGATTCCTCCACTTTGCTTACAGCTTTAGCCAAATCTTCAATATTGAATTTATCCGCAATGATATCTGCAATCATCTTGCTATAAAGATACTGCGGTTCAATGACGAAGCCGATTCGTTTAGTCAGCTCATCTGTGATGGCCTCCTGATATTCAGGATTCTCCCAAGCGTCTTCATAGCTGATGTCATCATCGCTGAGTAACTCTGCAATCTGCTCTTCTGTCTTCTCTGATAAGAAACGGTAGAAGATTAACCCTAAAATATAATTTCTGAATTCACTCGCATCCATATTCCCGCGAAGATCGTTCGCAATACTCCATAACTTCTTATGTAACTCCGCCTGCTGTTGTTTCTGTGCTTCTGTAACTGATGTCATATAATGTTCCTCCTAATATACTATGGTTGAAATGATTAATGTGTTACCTATTATTGAAATCCAACTTATTGTTTTAATTCAGAGAATTGTTAAACAGCCTTGTTCAATATTTAATCAAGTACTTGCTTTAATAATAATGATAGTAATTCACTCTTCTGTTTCTGCAGATATTTCAATCTGATGCTTGCTTTATACACTTTTGCAATACGCTGCTGTTTCTCAAGCGGCGGTAACGTAATGGTGAACTCTTTTATCTGGTGGACGGATAACTTTTTAACCAAAGTAGCGCCCTGACTAATCGCTTTTAGTTGCTGCGCCGCTTCTACCGATTCTGTCAGCCAGTAGTTCAGAAAGTCAGGATCAATATCGCTGAATCCAGTTAACTTGCAATAGTTATACGGCAATATAAAGCCATCATGCTGTTCACTCACTATGGCACTTTCTGTATTAGCAAGGTTAATAACAATATCCCCTTGCTTGATAGACTGTACTTTCGAGATGTCTGACAGCTGAATCGGTTTGTGCATGGTCGCTGTCTCCATGTACTTACCCTGATCTTCACCAAGAGCTGCTTGATCATAGAGATAATAAGTCGCTCCAGTAGGATCAGAAGTAAGACGAGATACCAATGTGCCTGATTCAATTGTCAGTAATGATTCTAACTTCATTTCGACTCCTTTGTAATTTTTATTTATTACATTTTTAACTATAATCTACAATATAAAATAAATCAAGTAATTTTAATAAATTACTTGATTTAAGTTCGATTTCACATCTCACTGCTATAAATTTTTGAAGTTTCTTTTATAAACGTCTGAACTTCATCTATTTTCTTACGTTTGGTCAGTAACCCGCCTGCTAATGGCTTTCCTACTTCTGAACGGTCCAGCTGCCCGCTGAATTCATATTCTGATACTAATCGGTTGAGTTGTTGCTGCGGGTATTCAAATTTCTTTGAGAAGCTTTCGATAGCTTTCTGCTTCTCTTCTTCCTCGAAATCCATAAAAGCATCATCTATGCTTGAGCCCGGCAATAAGGTTGGCACGACTTTATCCAGAAATGCTCTGATAAGGTCACGTTTTAGTCGCAGGTTCTCGTCATCTGCTTTGTCCAGTAGATCATGAATCTGTTGACGCATTTTATTCTGTTCCTTCTTGTCTTCTAAATTGATTTCACGCAGCAGATTCAAGATATAGCTGACATTGATAATATCATTGCGCATAATCTCAATCTCAAAGTCGATATCATCCAGAACAGAGACTTTATCCGCTTCTTTCCTCTTCTTCGTTTCTTCATAGAGATGCAGATATTTGCCTTTGTACTCCTCATACGTCTGCTGATCAATTTCAAGGATTGCTTCATCAAATTCAAATTCATCGAATGTCTTCAGCATCAGCAGTGTCTTGGAGAGCTGCTTGAAGGTCTCAACAAATGTCTTCTGCTGTTCTTCATCCTCAATCTGGTCAACACTTGATGGATCCGGTGCCATTGTGTAGAGTTCACCCAGCGTCTTCAGGAAGACTTTTAAGTAAGAATCATAGGACTGACTGAGCACTGTCTCTGTATTATCTGTTGTTGAGAAAAGCTGGATGGCATCGTCTGTCGCTTTTTTTAAGTTACGGTAGGCAACGATATTACCGTAAGGTTTGGTCTCCTTTTCAATACGGTTTGTCCGTGAGTATGCCTGAATCAGATCATGGTGTTTCAAGTTCTTATCGACATACAACGTGTTCAGCACTTTTGAGTCAAACCCTGTTAGGAACATATTGACGACAATCAGAATGTCAATCTTGTTGTCCTTGATGCCCTGTTTGACACGTTTTGAGATATCAGCGAAATAGCTGTTGTATGTATCGGTTGAGTAGTTAGTGCCGAATGTCTTATTGTAGTCCTTGATGACACTTTCAAGCTGGTCCTTGGCGTGTTCTGTGACCTCGCCGTCACGCATATCTTGGTTCGGCTGATACGTGAAAATCGTTGCGATTTTAAGCCCGTTCTTGCCTTCCTGTTCAGAGAGTGCTTTCAGTGCGTGATAATATTTCATGGCCATTGGAATCTTCTGCGTCGCAAGAATGGCTGAGTACTGGCCATTCCGTGTCTTCTTATGATGATTGCGGTAGATGTGTTCTGCCACCATCTGAATGCGTTCATCTGCCATCCAGACTTCATCTGTGTTAATAGACTCCACATATTCTTCATTGGTAGTATCAACTTCATTCTTGAATGTGTTGATGTATTCTACCGAGAAACCGAGTACATTACCATCCCGGATGGCATCTTTGATGAGGTATTTGTGCAGACATTTCTCGAAGATATCTGCTGTCGCGCGGCCATCCTGACTTTTGTTCTCCTCAAAGCGAGGTGTTCCTGTGAAGCCGAAGTACTGGGCATTCTTGAACTGCTGCTTAATCAGGCGGTGCATCTCACCGAACTGTGTCCGGTGACACTCATCAATGATGAAAACTACTTTCTCAGTCTCATACTGCGCCATCACAGGGTCCTGACGTTTGATTGCATGAGCCATCTTCTGAATAGTCGTGACAATGAGTGATTTCGAGCGGTCTCCTAATTGCTTCAGAAGGGTATGCGTGTTATCTGTCATGTCAACTGCGCCTTTTTCAAACTTATTGAACTCAGCTAAGGTCTGACTGTCCAGATCTCGTCTGTCAACCAGGAAGATAACCTTACTGATACCAGGTTCCTTAGCAAGCAGCTGACTCGCCTTGAAGGACGTGAGCGTCTTACCGCTTCCCGTTGTATGCCAGATATAACCGTTGTTATTCGTTTCAAGTGCACGATTAATAATGGCCTCAACAGCATAGACTTGATAAGGCCGCATCGCCATCAGAATGCGGTCCGATTCATTCACGACCATATACCGTGCAATCATCTTCGCCAGATGGCAAGGCTCAAGGAAGGTCTCTGCAAATTCCTTCAGATTGTTGATGCGATTGTTCTCTTCATCGCTCCAGTAGAACATATTACTTTTATTAATTTCCTTGTCACTATTCGCATAATAACGTGTCTCAACACTATTACTGATCACAAAGAGCTGAATATAACGGAAGAGCCCCGTAAAATTATGACGACGATAGCGTTCAACTTGATTGAATGCCTCAGAGAAAGCGACACCGCTTCTCTTCAGCTCAATCTGCGTCGCCGGCAGACCGTTAATCAGAATGGTAATATCATAACGTCCTTTATAGGTGTCATGAACAGTCACCTGATTCGTCACCTGGAACTTATTCTGACACCACTTCTCTGTATTGAAGAATTCCAGATAGACTTTAGACTCATCATCCCGTGTCAGCACAAACTTATCACGGAGAATCATCGCACTGTCAAAGACCGATTTGCCATTAATCTGCGTCATCAGACGATCAAATTCAGCATCAGTCAGCGGTTCATTTTTGAGTTTATCCATATGACGCTCGTTCAGAATCTGCCTGAAGTTATCAAGTAACACTTCATCATCTTTTATCTGGATACGCTCATAGCCTTTGGCAACCAGTTGACTGATTGTCAGTTCCTCGAGTGCGTGCTCGGATTGGTACATGAAATCACCTGCTTACTATTTTCTTTACTCTTTCCTTAATTATACATAATATGATAGGGCTTTCATATAAATTTTATACATCTGTAAATGAAAAGTAATAAGCAGTAGACAACTACTTATCACTCTATAATCATTGTTCTTTCTTCACAAACACTTCATTTCTGACTTCATCAGGTATAATGCCGAAGAAATAATTTTCAATCTGTTCCCAGAACCATTTCGTATGCACGACTTGCTTCTTCATTACATCCTGTTCATCAAATTCTTTTGTGAACAAGTATTTCAACATCGACATTCCAATTTTATGAGCTGTATACTGCTGATTTAATATATCGTTCTGATATTTCTTCGGTTTCGCTACAGCATTTTCAAGTGGATAAACTGAGTTGATCCGCAAGGATAATGTCGGTGTTTCACCACTGGACAAGTGATAACTCGCGATACCCAGTCCTTCTAGTAACCCTAAGATAATCGTGTAGTTACTGATTTCATCCTGTTTACTTCTAAATACAAAATAACTATGCTCATTAGGCGGTGTTTCGACTGAGATCTCCTTATCAAACAATGTATTCACATAGTACTTCAGTTTATCGAAGATATCGTTATATGTATTACTGATTTTGTACTTGTCCTCTGCTAAAACGGTAATGCCATTTAATCTATTGACATCATTTGCTTTAAGCAAGCTGTTAATGAGCAACATGCTGAACTGTTCATTGAACTTATATTTCAGTGTTGTTCTTAGTTGATAGGCTAGTTGTTTCTCATCAAAGTGGTTCCCTTTAACAGCGAACGTTCTGAATGCTTCTTCACACTGCTCCAGAATATCTAAGGCCTCACGCTTTAAATCAATTCCATCCTCTTCTTTGACTGTGATATTGTAGGCGATAGGCAGCTTTTTCAGCAACTTATCGTGTTGAAGAACCTCATCTCCTATTGCCATGTAGAATTTGAACTGTGGGTAGGAGTAATGATCAGCATAATTTTTCTTCCAGTAGTCACCTGTCTTAAACTTATAGACCTGTTTATAGAAGTCCCCGTTTGTATGACTCACAAATTCAAAGAACGGTTCATATTTTTTCATGGCAATCATCGCAGCCAGGTCATCATTGACAAGAATATAGTCTACCCCGTTCACTTCTCCTGGGCGCGTAACAATCGGCGGGTATTTGATTTTATTGTTGAAGTCATTCTCAATATTCAGCAGTGCTAACTTCACTTTGTTTTCAGGATCATCATTAGATGATTCCGTTTCGCCTTTAGCGAAGATATGTGCAAATTCCTTTGGATTGATGACTAAGTTTCGTTTATAACGATTTGCTTTGTATATCTTAATCAGTTTATCCATCACAGCGAGTAATTCTGACTTCTTAATGGAAGACATGGCATACATTTTCTTTACTTCATTGAAATCTTTCTGCAGGTAATCGACTTTAGCATGGCCGATTATTGAAGTATCACGGGCAGCACGACCGATCTCTTGTACGAAATCCAGTACATTACCTGTCATGCCGTAATGGTAGACACGTTTGATATCAGGTACATCAATACCCATACCAAATGCTTTTGTGGCTAAGATGACCGGTTTCGTACCATTTAAGAAGTCGTTGAAGTTCTGTTCTTTTTCATGCGGCGTCAGTCGACCATAGTAAATCGTAATTTTATCTTTTGTTCTTTCAGCATTCGTATCAACATATTTAAGAAAACTATGAATTTGCTTGATAGTCGGGAAATAGATAAGCAGTTTTTCATTCTTACTGATTGCATCCTTAATTGTTTTCAGCGTCAATTCTGTTTTAATCTTCATTGCATCATTTTTATATTTCGACTTATCTTCTTTTTCAATGTCTGAAATCTGCAAGAGAAGATTATCTTTCTTGACACTACCTACATATTTGATGACTGATGTGAGATTCAACGTCGATTTGATTTCATCCAGCATACTATTTTTCCCTTCGACAATTGCTGTCGCGGTAAACGTCACTATCGGGAAAGTCTGGTTCGCCCTCAATTTAGAGACATGGCTTCCCATGTACCAGTAATCCGGTCTGAAACTTTTCCCCCATGTTGTCACGATGTGTGCTTCATCGACTATGAATAGACCGATTGGACGTTCGCCTATCAAGTTGCCAATATCACCGCGGCTCAGCAGTGTCTCTGATGAAATATAGAGAAGGTCAATCTTACCGTCTTTAATTTCAGCCTTAATCTTTTCTTTCTGTAATGGCGAGATACCTGAGTTTATCGTTTTCGCATTCTTGATATTTTTTCTTTTCAGACTTTCTGTCTGATCGTTCATTAATCCGATAAGGGGAGAGATCACAATAGTAATCGGTTTTTGGTCTTTGTGATTCTCGGCCAGATATAAGGCTGGAATCTGGAACATCAGTGACTTACCTGCTCCGGTTGAAGCCGTGATGAAGATGTCGCGTGGTAATTCGCCGGCCAGTCCTTTCTCAGCTTGAGTAACAATATCATCAATAATCTGTGCCTGACTGATACGGACAATTTCTCTGGAAGCAGTTGTGTTCTTATAGAACGGGAGTTCTTTGAACTCGTTATAACCCCAATACTGATTCATAATTTTTCTGTAGTCATTTTCACGTGTGATGATTCTTTTTTGGGCAGAGCTGATAAGGACTTTGATTCTGCCGTCAAACTGGTGGTTCAATGTTTCAAGGTAGTCTTGCATTCGATTATATTCATCTAAGTTGGCAAACATCACATAGTAGCTATCTAAGGTATGAGTGAGTTTTTCTATTAAATCAATAACTTTTGACCGATTACTGCTAATATCAATGACTTGCTTGGAGTGAACCGCTTCTATATCATCAATCGTCTCAATTGATTGTCTCTTTTCATATAAGTTCGTCAATACCGCATCTTCGATTTCATCGAGGAAATCATTATAGATGACATAGTATTGATGTTGATGTTCAATAATCATCCCATAAATATTGTTGACAAATTCGTCGAACAGATTACTTTTGTAATTTGAGTCACTGAAGTTCTTATGATAGAAATCATGGATGTCCTCTAGAGCGTGGTTATGTGAGTAGATATCTGGATAGATATTGTTCTTAATAATTTCAATGTGATCGAAGTCATATTGAATCACTTCACCGTAGACATAGAATTCCTCAGGCATTACCCAGCCATACGGCAAGTCATAGTCTCTGATATCTCTCGCCATCTGTCTTTTTTCACGACTACCTACTTCATAGTGCTGATTGAGGAATCCATGTAATGGAAAATCGAAGAGCTTATTATTTTCTTTTTCTAGCTGCTCAGCTGTAAACCCGACTAAAATATAGAGTGTTTTCTTATCAGAAACATGATTAATCATTAATGAGCCTCCCAATAATCTTTCAAATTTAGTTTTGCTTTATGCTTACTTAATTTTCTTAACGCTTTGGCTTCAATCTGTCTTATTCTCTCTCTTGTTACACCATGGTCCAGACCTATCTCTTCTAGCGTCATCACTTCAAGTCCATTTAGGCCAAACCGTTTAATGATGACATCCGCTTCCCGTGGTTTGCATTCTTTCTCAATCAACTTATTAATATAACGATTCAATTCATTTTTAAACGCTTCATTTTCTACTAAATCATTACCGAACATAGATTGATTAACTTCAATGGGTTCAACAATAAAGTCTCCTATGGTTGAATCCTTATCTTCACCTACATAAGTTGATAACGACACTTGTGCCTGGTTATACAGATGATCATAGAGAAGTAAGTTCTCTATCTGCCCCTCAGAAAAATCACTATTCCTTTTAATATCTTCAATCATTTGTTGAGGCGATTCATAATCTTTTTGGCGTATGATTTGTCTTATCTTATTTAAAGCTTCATTAAGGTGAACAGGTAAACGTATTATACGGCTCTCATCAGCAAACCCGCGTGTAATGGATTGTTTGATCCAATGCGTCGCATAGGTAGAAAACTTGAATCCTTTACTAGAATCATATTTTTCGATTGCTCGTAATAAGCCCTTCTGACCGAAAGAAACGATATCATCTAACTCTAATCCGCCTTTCGGCATGACATTATAATATTTTAAAGCCATTTTATTCACCAGCTTTTGATTCGCTAACACAATTTTCTCTAACGTCTCTTCGTCGGAGTCCAGTGCATACTGTTCAAAGTATTCATCATTCTTCTCAAATGTAATGACGTCATGTTTCTCAAAATTTTCTCTGAACTCTTCACTATGTATAAAATCTGCACTATCTTCAGCTACATAATCCTCAGCCAAAAGAGCAGCTGTCAAATCAAATTCGGGTTCGGTGTCATCCATGATAGTTTCGTCTTGTGATTTTCCAGTGTTTTCAACACTTTCTTCTGCAGCAAT
This sequence comes from Macrococcus equipercicus, assembly GCF_004359525.2. Lineage (GTDB taxonomy): Bacteria > Bacillota > Bacilli > Staphylococcales > Staphylococcaceae > Macrococcus > Macrococcus equipercicus. Next base: position 22,824 of record NZ_SCWC02000010.1, read on the forward strand.
CTTTTCACTTTTCGTGAAATGAAAACCTAGCTTAGTGATGTATTGCTGACCCTTTTCAAAATCGAAGAATAGCTTTTCGTACAAATACGATGATGTCACAATTAACTGTTGATCAATCATTTGCTTGAGCTCTTCATATGATAAAGTTATCGATTTATCAGGGAAGTTTGTCATTAAGAATTGTTGTAATTTTTGGTCATGTATATTCATAATCGCCCTCAATTCCTCTAATTCAAAAGTGATTGTATCCGCTTACATTAATTATACAATCTTTTTACATACAAAACTATGCTATTATTTCCATTTATCTAACTCGCCCGCATCAGCTCCATCAGCGCTGACTGCTGAATCGCTGTTTTTAGATTGGTCTTGTTAATGCCGAGTTCCTGGTTACCTTTTCGCATGATATGGACTTTAGGATAGATGTGTTCTGAACCGTCCTCAAGCTTCTTCAGGCCACTGCTGCTGCCTTCCATTCCTTTCATGGAATGTGGCACTGTACCAATGAAGATGTCTGAATATGCTGTGGTATATTCCAGGACTCTCAGGTCAAAGTTAGTCGCTTCATCATATGAGATGACTTCAAACTGGCCTGGTATGCTCGCCGCCTTGAAGATACCGTCAAGATCTTTTGTCTTAATGGTGACATTGTTCAGGCCAATGATCAGAATCTTCGCCTTCTCATTGAAGCTGAAGGCTCTTTTTTCCTCTGATTTTATCCCATACTTCACCTTGAACGTCTCAATATTGCCCGTTCTGTTCTCCATAATCGCTTCCTGCTTGATTCTCTCAAACAGTCCTTCCAGCATATTCACCAGCATATCGTAATCCATCTGCATCAGTAGTCCTCCTTATCGAATTTATTGAAGATAGTCGGCAGTTTCTCCTTAAAGCGCTTGATACTCCTCTGCATACGCTTATAATCTGCCAGTTCTATCTTCATTTCATCAGCAATCAAGTTCATCTCTTCCTCTGATAGCACTGGCACCAGGTATTCTGCAAGCTTCTTGTTCGTGAAAGTGAAGATGACGCTACCTGTATTCATCCGTTCTATCATGTTATGGCCAATCTCACTATTCATATAGGCGAGCAAGTAGTGTGGGTCTATTTTGCTGATGTCCGGCCGGATAATGGTGATATTCGAGCTGACAATCACTTGTTTATCTGCTGTCGCTTTATCAATAATGGCCACTTTAATCTTGGAGCCGCGGCTTGTGATGACGAGATCATGCTCTTTGACGAGCATCTTCTGATTGGCATCCAGCAGTTCCTGACTGATCGGCTGCTTGATGTCATCGATATAAATATCATCCAGGTCACTCAGGTTCAATAGGTAGCCTGCCTTGTCTTTATCTTTATCCGCATCCAGTGTCTGCTTATTAATGTCACGACCTCTTAACAGCTGTGTCGTCAGTTCTTTGAGTGGAACCGGGTTAATCAGATGATTCTCGGCATTCTTCAGATGGACGAGTGGATGGAGATTATATTCCACTTTTTCGAGGTCAGACTCCGTAACGTCAGTAGTCCGTTCTGAACCTAACTGAAGGTCTGTCATGATACGCCCGATATTATCTTCAGTGAATGTGTTCTTCTGTCTCGTCGGGCCGGTCACATATTCCCCGCTTGCATCAATAAAACGAATCTTATCATTCTCTGTCTTCGTCAGTATCAGCATATAGGTCGGAATCGCTGTATAGTTCATCAAGTCAGACGGCAGCTGAATAACCGCTTTCAGACACTTACGGTCCACGAGCCACTTGCGCACTTCCTTGTCCCGGATTGCGTTCAACGCAGCGCCTCTCACGATACTGATGCCGACACCGTCTTCTTTCAGTGCGGCATAGACTCGCAAAGTGAAGATCCAGTCGGATATCGCAATCTTGTCGAGCTTGTATTCAGGATTCTCTGCCAGCTGCCGGCGTATCTCCTGCCGGATATTACCAAGAAACGGCATGTTGCAGTAGACCATGTCATATTTATCCTTACTCCAGTGAATAAGAGAGTCTGTCTCCTTGATATCGAACGCCTGAATACCGCTCAGTCGTGACAGGACTTCCGCAATTTTGATGGCGTTAGGATTGAGCTCCTCACCGTGATAGTCAGAACCGATTCCCGCTTCATGCAGCTGTCTGATAAAGTGACCGGAGCCTGATGCAATATCCAGAACAGTGCCACTCGTCTCGGCATAATGCTTGAATATCTCAAGCGCCAGCTTCTCACCCTCATCAAACTCGAACAGTTCATGCGTGCGGTCATGCTGATTAATCATATAGAAGAACTGGATGAGTTCATCTTTTGATAATTGTTCAAGAAGAGATTCCAGTTCATTTAAATCTGCTGACTCTTTCGAATTCAGAACAGATAGATTAAAACGTCCTGTCTCCAGCCACTCTTCATAAATATTGATCACATCCAGTGAACTGATTCTCACTTTCCCTCTTAACGCATCCATAATTGGCCATGCCTTTTTTAATAAATCCAACGCTGTCACTCCTTATTGGTTATATTTAACCTTTTATTATTCTTAATATAATACAAAATGTTGGAAACGTCAATATATTTGGTTAAATAAAACCAAAAAAGAGATGTTATAATAACATCTCCCTCCGTTTTTTATTGATTTTTTCTTCAAAATAGTCAGCTTTTCAAACGCTCTCCAAGCTCCTCTATCTCCTCCGGTCCCACCTGACAGCACCCACCGATAATCTTAACACCTTGTGCTTTCCATCTGACTGCCGCTTCTACAAGCGAACTATCCGTCTGATCAATCCATCGTTTATTCACTGCGTCATATATTCTGCCGCCGTTCGGATAGAGGATAAGTGGATGCTTGCTGTGCTGCAGAAGGCCTTCAACCGCTGTATCGATGACTTTGACGCTGGTGCAGTTGACGCCGAATGCATAGATGTTCTTAATGGTATTAACGATTTCACAAACGTCTTTCAGGGGTGTGCCGTCTGAGAGGTGGTTCTTATCCCTCAAGGTGACGGACAGCCAGCATTCGATGTCATGATAGTCTGCCAGCAGCGTCTTGATTGCCTTGATCTCCTCTATATTCGGAATGGTCTCAAAGGCAAAGACCGTGATGCCTGCTGCTATCAATATATCCAGCCGTTCTTGATGATAATGAATATAGTCTTCCTGGGTCAGCTGATAATCGCCCGTATATTCTGCACCGTTACCGAGCATGGCGCCGTATGGTCCGAGCGAGCCGGCGACGATTGTCTGGTCTGTCGCGGCACGTCTTGCAAGTGTCACTGCTTGCTGTAGATAGTACACTGCATCATCTCTTGTCAGTCCGCTGTTCAGAAATGACGGCACGGCTGCCTGGTAAGTATTGGTCAGGATGATGTCTGCGCCGCTGTCGACAAAGGCTTTGTGGACGTTATACACCGCTTCCGGCTGATGCTTGATTAAGTTCGATGACCAGAGCGGGTGCTTGACGTCATAGCCGAACTGTTCGACGGTCGTGCCGAAGCCGCCGTCGAGGAGTGTGATGTCCTGCTTCAGTTTATCTTGTAACTTCATGAATCTCATGTCCTTTCCTGTATTTGACGTAGTAATGAATCAGGCCGACGATGATGCAGAACGGCAGGCCGATGAGTGTTGCGAGGCGCTGGTTCGGATCGAACAGCACGCCGATACATGAGATCAGGCATAAAGTGAAGCCTGTCACCGGTAAGATATATGAGGAGCGGTTTGCCACGCCTGTTTTTTTAAGCTGGTTGATACGCGACAGGCAGATGCTCATCCAGACGACGACCACCGCAAAGCCTGCGACTGAGACAAGGACGAGATAAACAGTTGTCGGTGCGATGACGCTCGATAACAGACTCAGCAGTGCACCGACCAGACTGATCAGCATCGCATTAACGGGCATTCCGTTCTTGCTCAGTTTCTTTGCGACCGGCAGGATGTTGTCCTGTTCTGCCAGACTCCACAGCATTCTGCTCGCAGCATAAAGTCCTGAGTTCGCGGCGGACAGGAGTGCCGTCAGTATGATGAAGTTCATCATATCGCCCGCGTACGGGATGCCGACGCTATCCAGAATCGAGACAAACGGGCTTTCCAGGAGACTTGCTTGATCCGTCGGTAATAACAGCACCATGATGACGATTGTGCCGATGAAGAGTAAGGCGAGCCGCCAGACGGTCGCACGAATGGTCTTCGGGATGACACGTTCAGGATTTTTCGTCTCGCCTGCTGCAATCGCGATCAGCTCCGTGCCGCTGAACGCATAGTTGACAGCGAGCATCGTGATGAAGATACTGAACAGACCATTCGGTACATCGAATAACTGCTCGCCTGCCGTGACAGGCTCGAGCGATGACGGCAGTACGTTGAACAGAATAAGCAGGCCGATCAGCATGAAGGCGATGATCGCAAGCACTTTGATGAGCGACAGCCAGAACTCCGCTTCGCCGTAGAGCCGGCTCGACGTCATGTTGACCGCGATAATGATGACGATGAATATGAGACTGAACAGCCAGACCGGAAAATCCGGGAACCATTTCTGAAACAGAATACCGCCTGCCGTGACCTCGGAACCAATTGCAATGGTCCAGCACAGCCAGTAGCTCCAGGCGACGACGTGACCGACAGACGGATGGATATAAATGTTCGCATATGTATGAAACCCGCCGACATCCGGGTGCTTGACCGCCAGTGCCCCGAGACACTTCATCACGATATAAACCAGTAAGGCCCCGACGATATAACTGATGACCATGCCGATCGGTCCTGCCTGCTGCAGCGTATAGCCGGTGCTGAGGAACAGTCCCGTGCCGATCACCCCACCGAAACTGAGCATCATGACGTGCCGCTGCTCTAAATCTCTTCTGAACTCATTAGACATTGCAATTTCCTCCCATAAAAAAATACCCCTCTGAAAAAGAGGAGTACTAAAGTATACACTCATATTCCAGGCGAACCTGTTGGAATTAGCACCGTGCATAAGCCGGTTGCTGAGACTTCATAGGGCCAATTCCCTCCGTCTGCTCTTTATAAGTTATTTAATTGTTTATAAGCATACACGAGAGAGAATGAAAGGTCAATGGCATAAACTCCTAATCCTAGTTATAATGGAGTCAAGACAATAAGGAGGCGCTTATGACACTATTATTTATTTCACCGGTTGGTTTACTGATCAACTTACTGATTATTGCGATTGTGTTTTTTGCCGTTAAAGCACTGCTCAAAAGATTTCTCTAAACGGCTCCACCAAAAAAAGACGGAGAATGATCTCTGTCTTTTTTATGCCTTACAGCCATTCTATATGGACTTTCTGTATTTCTTCTTTCCCGTCATGCATTTGGAACGTAAGGATCCATAGTGAATGAATCACTGTTCCATCTACTCTATTCTCTCGTCTAGAATCAATGATCACAATGTTATGATCATTTCGCTGCACTTTGTGGACAACTTCAAAATCCCAGTATGATAAGTCCTGAAAAGCATTAGCAAATACTTCTTTCATTTCTTTCAGTGAACCAGTCTGTTCCGTGCTGTCTTGACGGACTAAACGAAACACCATCCGTTCAGACGACATCTCTTCAAGTGCATCAAAGTCACGGTTTTGACAAGCTAACAAAAAATTAAAATGACTCATGTTTTACCCCTAATTCATAGCATTATTTCATTTGATGACTGGCGTCTCAACGAGACACTTTATTATAGCAGAGACAATTATAGTAGTGCCAGAGTATTTCTTAAGAAACATAATTATTACTGAACAAAAAACTCGCTTGTTCAGTAACAAGCGAGCTGACAATGCACCCTGACGGATTCGAACCGCCGACCCCTTGCTTGTCGAGCAAGTATTCTCCCGCTGAACTAAGGGTGCACATATAAGATTTTCTTAATTATAGCATCCCACAGCGATTTAGCCAATACCACTTTCAAAATAACTGTATGCAGCAGCTGATTTTATTAATATATTTTGTCACTATCACAAAAAAATAACCCTGTTGTTGTAACAAGGTTATCAGTCACTGATCAGCCAGCCTCTGCACAAACCGCTCAATCTGCTGCGGTGTCTTCAGGATAATCACGTTCTTATACGGTTCAACTGACAGGAGCATCTTCATAATACCCGGCCGTTTGTCACGTGGAAAGTTCCAGATCCATGACAGAAACTCAAGATCAATCTTCTCGACGCAGCCTTCTGCCATATCCGGTCGTACTTGGTTGCGATGTGTGAGATAGCGCTTGATTGCCTGATAAATAGTGATGCGCCGATTAATATCCAGGAATATAATCGTATCCGCCTTGTTGATTCTGACATCAATGGTACTAGAATAATTGCCGTCAATAATCCAGCGCTCACGGTCGAGCAGCACTTCCTGTATATCACGTTGTTCGGCGCGGGTCGTGAGTTGCCAGTTCGGCTTCCACATATGGGCATCCAGATGAATGACCGGCATATGAAGCTTATGACCGAGCGTTCGTGCAAGTGTTGATTTCCCGGCTCCACCGGGACCGATAATCATGATGCGTTCCATAATGCCCTCCTCCACTGTTTACAGTAAAAAGCACAGGAGTTACTCCTGTGCTGCCTGCTGACGCTTCATCCGTCTGACATAACGGCCGTCTGTCGGAACGGCCATCAAGTTGAAGTTCTCAGCCAGGTAATCCAGCTGGTGCTGAAGATATTCACCGACGATCTCCTTGCCGTGACCGGTCACTGCGACTCTTGGTTTCAGTGCAGCGAGCCGTCTCACTGATTCCCCTGCTGCTATCCAGTCAGGTGTGAAGTACTGCGGCGGGCCTGTCAGCTCTTCTGTCTGCAGGAATACTTTCCGCAGCGATTCCTGCTTGACGTTGACAAACGCATCGCCTGCAATCAGCACGCGGTCTGCCTCGCGGAAAAATGAGACATGCCCCGGCGTATGGCCTGGTGTATGGACCCAGCGGAAGCCCGGCATATAAGGCACTGTGCCGTCTGCCGGCAGTGCATAGACATGATGCTGCAGGTTGATCGGGCGTTTCGGGAAGAGCATCGACATTCTCGCTGCCATGCCGCCGACACCCGGGTCCGGTGATTCATAATATTCCTGACCGGTCAAAAACGGAATTTCACGGCGATGTGCAATGACTGGGACGTTCCAGTCATTGACCAGTTCAATGATGGAACCGACGTGGTCGAAATGACCGTGCGTCAAAATAATCGCTTTCGGCTTAGCACCTTCACCGTATATATCTTCCGCCGCCATCTTGATCTGCGTCGCACAGTTCGGCATCCCCGCGTCAATCATGACAAATTCTCCGGACTCTGGATGACCGACAAAATAGACATTTGCAATCTGGGTCGTATGGCTGAACAAGTCAGGCAGCACTTCTTTTGTCCGCCCGCTTGATAATGAAGTGACAGGAATCGCTTTATAATCTTTACCGTAATGCATGTTATGATTCATCTGAATTTCCCCCTTATCAGTTATCGCTCTTTCACTATTCCCAAATATCCGCCGGTTAATCACCGAACAAAGAGAACAGTCATGTACTCGTGCATGACACTGACGCCCGACAGATGATCAACCGTTGCCAGACTGTTCGTTTAGTGTTAGGCTGTTAGTACAACTGAATAATTGCTGGAGGCGCTCTAAGTTTGAGCTGAGAGGATATTATCCGACTCTTTGAACCTGATGTGGTTAGAACCACCGTAGGGAAGCATAATGATTTGATCGTATTGATATGACTATACAATCCTTCAGCATCTTATGCTGGGGGATTTTTTTATGGAAAGGACTGCATATATGATTGCGATTACCGATAATCTGCTTGAGACGCAGCTGCGTGACCAGCTGCTGCGTATTGAACCGGTCATTTCAGGAGTCATCCTTCGTCTGCCGTGGCACGAGGAGCGGCTTGCTGATTTCATTCAGCTGCTCCTTGACGGCGGGTTCAATAAAGACAAATTAATCATCCATAGTAACTGCCGCCTGCTCGAGCACTATCAGCTCTCCCGTATTCACTTCCGGGCGGGCGATCCCAAAGGCTTTGACATGAAGAAATCCCGGCCGGACGTCACTGTCAGCATGGCTGTTCATAGCGCTGCGGAATGTCCGGCATTGAAAGCAGCACAGATTGACTACGGCATTTTCAGTCCGCTGTTTGCTACGCCGTCAAAACCTGGAGTGCAGCTCAGAACAGATGAAGAAATAACGCAGGCATTAGCTGCCGGGCTGCCGCTTATTGCGTTAGGCGGCATCACAACAGAGACCGTCTCACAGCTGCCTTCAGGTTTTGTCACTATTGCAGGGATCCGGTTGTTCCAGCAGGATAATGCGACGCTGCAGGCGATTAAGGAGGTGCTGTTATCAAAACGTATGACTTAATTATCATCGGTGCCGGAGTAACGGGCTTATCCATCGCCCGCCAGCTGCCGAAAGATATGTCTATCGCTATTATTGACCACAACACAACAGGGCTTAACGCCTCTTATGCTGCAGGCGGCATGCTCGGTGCGCAAAACGAGTTCTTCCGTGACACTCCGCTTTACCGACTGTCGCTGGAAGGCCGCCGCATGATGCCTGACGTTATTGCAGCGCTTGAAGAAGAGACCGGTATAACTGTCCATTTACAGCAGCATGGTTTACTGAAGTATTTGAGCAGCGATGCAGACCGCGGCAAGCTGCAGCAGCAGTATCAGTTTCTCAAATCTCATGACCCGGACATCCAGCTGCTGGGTCACGAGGAATTACAGCGGCTGATACCAGATCTGTCAGCCAGGGAGAATTCAGCGGGCATCTTCATTAAAGACGACGGCCAGCTGGACGTCTCCTGCTATGTTCCCGCGCTGCGGCAGTCGTTAAGTCACTTCACCTGGATTGACGGTGAAGTACTGTCGGTGTCACATGGTTATACAGTCGTGGCCGACAACAACAGCTATATCGCCCCGCAGCTCGTCATCGCTGCAGGCGCCTGGTCAGGTGACCTGCTCGCTCAGCTGGGCATCGAGCTCCCGGTGGACGGTATGCGCGGTGAAGTCTGCTTAGTTCATCAGCCGGACTTAACCATCAGGCAGACAATCTTTGGTACGAACGGCTGTTACATCGTACCGAAGCACAGCGGGCACTACTTAGTCGGCGCAACGAGCTGCCGCGACCGCTTGCACAAAGTGACTGCAGCAGGAAAGGACTGGCTGCTGACGACAAGCCGCGAGATGATCCCGGTCTTAAGTAACGGCACAGTAGTCAAGCATTACAGTGGCGTCCGGCCTTATACACCGGCACTTTATATGGATGAATGTCTACCCGGCTTATTCACTGCCTGCGGTCATTACCGAAACGGCATTCTTTTGTCAGCAGTGACGGGTCACTATATGGCAGAGCTGATTCAAGGCAGACGCCATCCATTGCTTGAACATTTCACGATTAAGGAGGCAGTTTATGACACTCACTGTGAACGGTGAACAATACACGACAGCGGCAGCGACAATCCGGGCGCTGCTTGACGAGCTTGATGTTGATGATGACCGTGTGATTGTACTGTTGAATGATGTACCTGTCGCACAAAAACTATGGCTGACAGCAGAACTTGCGGCAGCAGACCGGTTAGAACTATTAGAATTTGTTGGAGGCGGATAACAATGTTTACTATTGGACACTATGAATTTAACTCACGCTTAATACTGGGTACTGGCAAGTTTGACAATGCAGCAGTCCAGTCGCAGGCAATTGAAGCGAGCGGCACTGAGGCGCTGACGTTTGCTGTCAGACGGATGAACCTCTTTGACCGGCAGCTGCCTAACCCGCTGGCAGATATCGACCTGTCCCGTTATATTAAGTTCCCGAATACAGCCGGTGCGAAGACTGCAGCAGAAGCGATCAGAATCGCTGACATTTCGCGGCACGCCGGTATGTGCGATATGATTAAAGTCGAAATCATCGGTCACGACCGCACACTGCTGCCTGACAGTATTGAAACTTACGAAGCATGCGGCAGACTCCTTGAGCAGGGCTACACGGTATGCCCTTATATTAACTGCGACGTTGTTCTTGCAGAGAAGCTGGAGAAGCTCGGCGTTCATGCCGTCATGCCGCTCGGTGCGCCTATCGGTACCGGGCTCGGTATTAATGACCCGCTGAATATTCGCTATATTGTTGAGTCAGTGAACATCCCTGTCATTGTTGATGCAGGTATCGGTTCAGCGAAAGATGCGGCTTATGCGATGGAACTCGGTGCGGATGCCGTGCTGCTGAACACAGCGGTCTCAAGTGCGGATGACCCCGTCAAAATGGCCGAGGCGATGAAGCACGGCGTAATCGCCGGACGGTTAAGCTTTGAAGCCGGACGTATTCCAAAACAATATGTCGCAAGTCCATCGAGCCCAGTAGAAGGTCTGCAGTTTCTATGAGCCGCTACGACCGGCAGATGAAGTGCGGTGCATTCGGAACACGCGGTCAGTCGGCCTTATCACAGGCAGTCATTATGATCACCGGACTCGGAGCGCTCGGCAGTGCAGCCGCTGAGCAGCTGGCGCGGGCTGGAGCCGGCCATCTTGTGCTATGTGATATGGATATTGTAGAGTGTTCGAATCTGCACCGCCAGAGCTGCTATGACGAACATGATGCATCAAGCGGTGCCTTGAAAGCAGAAGCACTGAAACACCATTTACTGAGAATTAACAGTGAGATTACTGTGACAGCTGTTGCCGAGGAAATCACTTCACTGAATATTGAACGCTTAATCAGTATGTATCATCCTGTGATGATGATTGACGGCACCGATCAGTTCAGCACCCGATTTCTGATTAACCAGGCATGCCACCGTCATCATATTCCGTGGATTTACGGGGCATGCCTCGGCACAAAAGGCACTGTGGTAGGCATCGATTTCACAGGTCCTTGTCTGTCATGTCTGTTGTCTACTATCCCGGAGACAGGAGAAGACTGCTCAATCGCAGGTATATTGCCGCCTGTCGCACATATGACGGCAGCGATGCAGTGTGCTGAAGTGATGAATTATATGGCAGAAGGCCGCTTCTCCAACCAGCTGCTGACCTTCAATACCGCTGTGATGAAATTCCAGCAGACAAACGCTGCGGCCTTTGCTGACGCGGACTGCCCGATTTGTGTCCACCATCAATACAGCGCGCTTGCAGCACCACCTGCAGCAGTCACTAAGCTGTGCGGCGGCAAATTCCTTGTCAGAGTGCCTGTAGAGCTGTTTACTGACAGCGGGCTCAGCTTCCAGCGAACGTCTCCGTTCTTCAAATATTATCAAGATGACGATTATCAGCTGAGCCTGTTTCATGACGGGCGCGTCATCCTGACCGGCGCTGACAACACGAGCAGCGCTGAGACAACTGTCCGTCAGCTGTTATATAGATAAACGTATGTATGCAAGAGAGAAGCCGAGATAAATATCCCGGCTTCTCTCTATTTAATGATTAACTCATTTTATATTGATCTTACATCTGCTATACCGGTCAGCGGCAGCACGCCTGCGAGTACATGGCTGAGTGCGATGATACCGATAACCAGTAGGACAAGCAGTATATCCTCATAGCCGAAGCGCGTCTTATAATAGTACGTTCTCGGTCCGTCATGGAAGCCTTTTTTCTCCATCGCGACTGCGAGCCGGTGCGCTTTCCGGATGTTCTGGCTGAGCAGCGGAATGAGCAGATGATGCAGTCGGTTGATGCCTCTGTAATGCGCCGCATCTATCATCTGATAGCGCATTCTTAGTGCATTCCGCAGCTGGAACAGCGAGTCGATCACGAGCGGGAGCATACGGATAGAAGCCATAAAGGCATAGGCGTACTTAGGTTTGACGCGTAAATGCTGCATTAAGCTGTAGAAAATCATGACAACTTCTGTCGTAAAGGCGATGCTCAGTCCGAAAGCTGAGACAGCGATGGTCCGTAACGACAAATGCAGCCCGCGGAACAAACTCTCAGTCGTAATATGGATGATCCCCCAGTCAAACAGCGGATGCGTCCCATTGCCGTAAAAGATCATAAACAGTGAAGACAACAGGCTGAAGGATGCGGAGATCGCTGTAAACGTCAGTACAACTTTAAACTTCGTCCCGCTCACCATGAATAAATAGATGAGCATAAGCAGCGCAATATAGAGCATCAAGTCAAAGCGGTGGACAAAGATCACGAAGAAAAACAGCATCACTCCGAGTGTCATCTTCGTAATAAAGTTCGCACGGTCCATGAAGTTCTTATGCCGCTTCCATTGTTCAAACATCGCTGCCACCTGCTTCCTTCAGCTGCCCGTCTGACACAACGAGCTGCCTTGATGCATAGCGCTCAATCAACTGCCGGTCATGAGTCACCATGACAATCGTCTGACCGCTCTTTATACGCTGCTGGAACAGTTTGATCAGTTCAAACGTGCTGCTGCTGTCGAGGCCGAAAGTCGGTTCATCGAGCAGAATAATCGCAGCCGGTGTACTCAATGCCGTCGCTACGCTTAACCTTCGCTTCTGGCCCATCGACAACTCATAAGGATGATGGTCTTTCAGGTGAAACAGCCCGAGCAGTTCGAGCATAGCTGCTGTCTCGTCATGCGCGGTCTGCTGATTCTGATGATAGAAGTTCACATACAGTTCGTCATAAACACGGTTCTTAATGAACTGCAGCTCCGGGTTCTGATAGACAAGATAGAAATACTGCGCCGCTGTCCTTAATTTCTTCAGACGATTTCCCAGGTAATACATTGCACCGTCATAAGGAATCAGCTGCATGATGGATTCAAGCAGTGTCGTCTTCCCTGCGCCGTTCTTACCGGTGATGGTAATCCACTCACCCGAAGCAATATCGAGTGAAGCGGTATAAAGAGTGTTCCGCCTGCGTTTCACGGCGCCGTCAAATTCAAATAGTGCGGCACCGCTGCTATAATCGTACGGTTCCGGCGCGTGACTCCATGCACCAGGATGCCATACGCCGAAGTCATCAAGCAGCGATGTACAGCGCGCTGAAATATCATCCGGTGTGCTGTCCTCTATTATTGCACCGTTCTGGTCCATGAGGAGGATACGGTCTACGTGCTGCCAAATATGTTCGACCTTATGTTCAACAATGACTACGGTCTGATCCTCCCATAATGTGATGATCTGCTGCCATAACGCTGCAGTCGATTGTGCATCAAGCATCGCAGTCGGCTCATCGAGAAATAATGTATCTGCACCTTGCAGCAGCGTGCCGGCGATAGCGAGCTTCTGCTTCATGCCGCCGCTCAGCTGATTGATTGGCTGATGCTTGTCAACATTCAGACCGACAGTCTGCAGCGCCTGTTCGATGCGGCTGTCCATCGCCGCTCCAGCCACCTGCTGATTCTCAAGTATAAACGCGAGTTCCTCATATACTTTCGGCATACAGAACTGGCTGTCCGGATCCTGGAAGATGATTGCCGGCGAAGCATCGATGGCGAGCCTGTCGTATTTCATCGGCAGTTCAATCAGCTCAGGCACGACACCACTCAGCACGTTCAGCAGTGTGCTCTTGCCGCTGCCTGACTGGCCGAGAATCAACACTTTTTCCTTGGCCTTAATATCGAGCGATAAGCCGTCGAATATTTTGCGTTCACCGCCCGGATATTTCAGCCGCAAGTTATGGACCGATAACTTACAGGGCGTCATAGTCTTCTTTTGACGCCGGTCTGAATAACTTGGTCACTCCGGTCTCATCCAGTGCCTTGACGAGGAGATAAGGGACAATACCTGCAAGCACAATCCCACTGATCAACCGGAAGATGACGAAGAGCAGTACGTTCCAGCCGGCAACGTCTGACATATAGCCGTAGAAGTAATCAATCGGCAGACTGATGATGGCTGCCGCTAATCCGGCAAGCACAGCAACCATGACATGGCGCGACTTATAGCGGAAGACAGCAAAAACAATTTCACACGCGAGACCTTGCAGTAACGCAAAGACAAACGTCGGAATATCGAACTTACCCATCGCGATTGTTTCACCGGCGCCTGCAGCAAACTCAGCTAACAATGCAATCCCCATCTTCGGAATAGTTAAATAAGCGACGACCGCTGCAATGAACCACATGCCGTATGACAGCTGCTCAATATGAAGACCAAGCGGCTTCAATGCTTCGTAAAACCCCCACCATAAGTTGTAAATGACTGCAAAAATCACTGAAATGAGTACTGTCACCAAGATGTCTGACAGTGTTAAACCTTTTTTTGCTCGTGCCATGTTAGTCTCCTCCACAAAAAAACACCACCTTCAACAGAAGATGGCGCCAAAAAGACATACTTATATAAGCATGCACTTTCCTACGCTAGCATCAACTAGATCAGGTTCAAAGGGTTCGAGCTGCGCTCGTCTCAGTTAATAACACCCCTAGTGCTTTTCGTTATTTATTTGTTAATCTCACTGTAACTGTAAAAGAATGGCTTGTCAACCTTGCTTTCTGTCAAGTGCCCGGCAATAAAACCCCGCTCATACAGTGAGCGAGGTTCATGATTATTCGACTGTGACAGATTTCGCTAAGTTACGCGGTTTATCAACATCGCAGTCTCTGTGCAGCGCTGCGTAGTACGCAATTAATTGCGTCGTCACAACAGAGACAAGTGGTGCCAGCATTTCATGAACAGCCGGCAGGACATAAGTGTCACCGTCCTGCTCAAGGCCGCTCATCGTGATGATACATGGGTTCGCCCCGCGTGCCACCACTTCTTTGACGTTACCGCGGATAGATAAGTTGACCGCTTCCTGCGTCGCAAGCGCGATGACAGGTGTGCCTTCTTCTATCAGCGCGATTGTTCCGTGCTTCAGTTCTCCGCCGGCAAATCCTTCTGCCTGGATGTAAGAAATTTCTTTCAGTTTCAATGATCCTTCGACGCCGACATAGTAGTCCATTGTACGGCCGATGAAGAATGCGTTACGAGTCGTCGCTAAGAAGTCACGCGCGATCTCTTCCATGCGTGGTGCATCGTCGACAACAGTCGTGATCGCTGCAGTCACTTTTGCAAGTTCAGGTAATAAGTCGATGTCTGTTGCAATGCCTGCATCTTTAGCAACAACTTGAGACAGAATCGCAAGTACGGCAATCTGAGCTGTGTAAGCTTTTGTTGACGCCACAGCGATCTCAGGGCCTGCATGCAGAATCAATGTATAAGAAGCTTCACGAGATAATGTAGAGCCCGGCACGTTGGTGATTGTCAGCGCTGTGTGACCTAATTCTTTGATCGCGACGAGCACGGCACGGCTGTCCGCTGTTTCACCTGACTGTGAGATGAAGATGAACAATGGTTGCTCTGACAATAACGGCATATTGTAGACGAATTCACTCGCTACATGCACTTCTGTCGGAACGCCTGCCCATTTCTCAAGGTATTCTTTGCCGACAAGACCGGCATTGTAAGATGTACCGCATGCAATAATATAGACGCGGTCAGCTTTACGTACTGCCTGAATGATATCAGCATCTACTTTTAATTCACCGTTGTCATCCTGATATTCCTGGATGATTTTACGCATCACGCCCGGCTGTTCGTGAATTTCTTTTAACATATAATGTGCATAAGTGCCTTTTTCGATATCAGAAGCATCGATTTCGGCTTTGTAAGGCGCACGTTCAATCACGTTACCATCAAGGTCTTTAATCGTCACGCTGTCTTTTGAGACTAAGACAATTTCACCGTCTACAAGCTCAACATAAGTGTCAGTCACTTGCAGCATTGCCATCGCGTCTGATGCGATGACGTTGAAGCCTTCACCTAAACCGACGAGTAACGGTGATTTGTTTTTAGCGACATAGATGACGTCCGGATTTTCTTTGTCAAGTAACCCGAGTGCATATGAACCATGCAGCAATTTAAGCACAGCAGTAAATGCTTCTTCTGTAGTCTGACCTTGCTTAGAGAAGTACTCCACTAATTGAACAATGATCTCTGTATCAGTGTCTGACTTGAATGTCACATCTGATAAGTATTCTTTTTTCAGCTGTTCGTAGTTCTCGATCACGCCGTTATGAACTAAAGTGAAACGCTCTGATTCCGATTGGTGCGGGTGAGAGTTTGTATGGTTAGGTACGCCGTGCGTCGCCCAGCGTGTATGACCGATACCTGTTGATGTCTCAAATGATGAATCAACGACTTTACGCAGTTCAGCGATACGTCCTTTTTCTTTGTACACACGGACATCTTCGCCGTTACGCACTGCGATACCCGCAGAATCATAACCGCGGTACTCGAGTTTCTCAAGCCCTTTTAATAGAATTTCCTTTGCGTCTTCAGTTCCAATATATCCAACGATACCGCACATATTCATTTCCTCCGATTAATTCGTATATTTTTATAGTGTCGCTCGTTAGTTTAGCGTAGTTGCTTCTGCTGACGTCTTTGTACGACCAGTCACCTGGCAGGTTTAACGTTCAGCTGTCGAACAAGCATATCCGGAATGGCATCCGCCGAAAGTTCGATGACCATTCTCCTCGTCAACAGTATTCACTGTTCTGGCGCTGTATCCCTGATTACTCCTTTGATCCTCCTGTTCTGCTAAACTTTATTAATTGTACTATTTTTTCATAATTCAAACAAGGGTGGAGCATATGATTCGCTGCAACTCGCATGCTCGAGTTCCTCACATGGAAAAAAGCCCGGAGATCTCCGGGCTTTTTCGACTTATTATTACCTCAGTCCCAAAAATCATCTGTCATTTGCTGCACTTTCCGCTGATAGTCTGCCTGTACTCAGCATTAGCTGATTGTATAGCGGCAAGATTTTCTTAGTAGGATTGATGATCATGGAATCCTTCACTTCTATCACATACTTGGATTATAGGTTGTATTATTTGTAAGGGGTACCATCATTGGTGTCCATGGAAAAGTGAATATAATTGAGTCAATCGACAATAGCCGACACCTTTGCTTTGAATGACGTCTCAATCTCTACTGTTTTATTGATATAGGTAAGAGACGATTTAATTTTATGAAACTTTTACAGCAGTTCCTTTACTCTTATTACCGGCTTTATCTTTAAGATAGACTGTCAGGACAGTTCCTCTTTTCTGCTTCGCTACCTTAATTGAGTAAGTATTTTTGGACGAGACCTTACCTGTCGCATACTTCGACTTGCCCTTATAAATCTCCACTATTGCGTACTTCTCACCTTTACCTGATACACTTATAGACCGAGTGGTCATCTTGTTCACAGTGGCAGGAGATGGTGCGACCTTATCAAGCACAGTCGTTGTTACAGCCGTGCTCTTCACGCCTTTGTAGTCAGAGTATAGAACGACTTTTGCACTAGCAGGCAGCTTACTGATTGCGATGCTGTACGTGCCATATTTCGCTTTTGCTGTACCGATCACCTTATTGTTTACGAGTGCTTTGACCGTGCTGTCTGACTTCGCTTTACCCGTAATCTTCGTGCTGGTGTTAGTGATGGTTGAGATTGTCGGTGTTGAGTTGCCGATTACAGTCGTAGTAACAGATGCACTTCTTACACCTTTGTAATCAGAGTATAAAGTCACTTTAGTGTCAGCAGGCAGCTTATTGATGGCAAGGCTATACTTGCCGCCCTTCGCTTTCGCTGTTCCGATTACTTTATTATTTACAGTCGCTGTGACTATGCTATCAGTCTTCGCTTCACCTGTAATCTTCGCACTGTTGGTGGTGATTACTGAGATTGTCGGCTTAGTGTTAGTAATTATAACTGGTTTTTCCGTAGTCGGCCGTTCTGTTGTTGGAATGATTTTTGGCTTTGCCGTATTAATATATAAATCTATTCTAGATAAATCTTCATATGGTTTATACTTTGTACCAAAATAACCTTTAGTATTATAAATATTCTGTAGTTTATTTTTATTATAGAAAATAGTTCACTAGTGTTGCATAAAAATATTCCAACCTACGGTTTTAAATGGAATATTCTAAAAACTTATTTTCTGTACAAAAAAAGTCCTTTATAATGGTTGGAGGTAGTAATACGCATCCAAATCCAATACAAAGGACCACATCATGGATAAGTTTACTAGAAAATCATCATTTGAACAATGGATTTCACCGATAGATTTCAAGAAAATTTCTCAACAGGTGAAAATCCTGAACTTAGATTACTATACAAAGAAGCTAGATACCTGTGCTTTCATTAAACTCCTGTTATATTCACAGCTGTTTGAGACCGAAAGTCTACGAGCTGTCAGTGACAGTGTTTTCTCAGAGAAACTTCAGAAAACCTTAGGTTTTGATTCTATCAGCTATTCTCAGCTCAGTAGAAAACTATCTGACGTTCCCACACAGATTTTTAAGGATATCTTCAGTCAGCTGTTATACCAGATCCAGAGGGAGACGCATTTTAATCAGAAGAGAAGGATCTCTACACCATTGAAGATCATTGACTCAAGTACACTGCCTCTGAACCTTCATCACTATCGCTGGGCAAAGTTCAGAAAAACAAAGTCAGGTGTCAAGCTGCACTTACGGTTGGTTCACATGGAAGATCATGATTCATATCCAGATGATTTTTACCTTACCCATGCCTGTGAGAATGATCAGAATCATCTTGAGCTTTTAGTGGATGACAAGGAATGTATGTACGTTTTTGATCGTGGATATGTACAGTACAATAGATTTGATGAAATGACTGATGAAGGCTACTTCTTTGTATCCAGATTACGGAGTAATGCGGTTCATAGAGTCATTCACGATTTTGGTGCCGGCGAACAGAGCAGCGTCATTTCAGATGAGATGGTGGTTCTTGGAACAACGACTAACAGGACAGAGCATTACTTTCGACGTGTGACTGTTCAGGATGACAAGGGTAAGAACCTTGTCTTAGTGGCCAATAGATTTGACTTATCTCCGGAGGAGATTAGCGAAATCTACAAATCACGCTGGGCGATTGAACTGTTCTTTAAATGGATCAAACAGCATCTGAACGTCAAAACATTTTACGGCTGTTCGGAGACAGCTGTCTCCAATCAGGTTTATATCGCTTTGATTGTCTACTGTTTGAATATGCTGATTAAGTTGAAGAATAATAGTAGAAAGAGTATTCTGCAGATTACAAGATTACTTAAAGCCTCTGTATGGAGCAAGGGGCACCATCTGATTCGTAGAATCAGAGAACCCATCCCCTGATAGTTACCAAAAAATGTTGCTTAGTTATTACGTAATAGAATCAGTAAAAAAATGGATGATCACTACCTCTGTTTAGGCGTTTTCAATTTTTAAATTTTCGTAGAAAATACAAGTTCAGAAAATTCTGTATTTATTTATGCAACACTAGTGATCAGAGAGTATAAAAAGACGGGAAAAAGTTCTTGAAACAAGAAACAAAATTGACGAATATCTTAAGGATAACACTTACAACAAGTGGGCTGTAAAGACAGAGGTTATCGAGTGGTACAAGAGACTGAGTGACACCAATACCGATAAAACAACCGCTTCAGTAGTAATGGATAGACTCCTATATACGGGCATCTATGAGAAGTCAAACGTGTCTGAGGTGTTAGAGCCTAACCATAAGGCGCATCTTATCCAACTATTTACTGATCAGTATAGAGACACTCGTTATAAGTTCTCTACAGATCAAAGCGGCTACCTGTTCATGAGCACTGTGATTAATAAGAAATCTATTGTATTTAAAGTGGATGAGCTAAAACTTTTTAGAAATTATCAAAATGAATTGATGATAGGAGAGTCAATTCAAATTGACGACATTAAACCATATGTAAATATCTCTGTCACTATAGACAACATATACAATTTCCTAGAGTCTTGTACAGACAACCATTTAGTAGAATCATTCAGTATAACGAATGATTTTCTATTAATAGATGTACCCAATGAGAGGAAACTGCTTAAAGTCGAGCCTCTTTCCCAAGCTCTGGACATACTAAAATTAAATAATAATATTACTGATTTAGCAAAAAACGTTTCAAAGGTATCTAACGCACGCCATTACAAGAAGTCATATATTAATAAGAACGTGAATGAAGTACCCTCTCTAAAGACAAGACATGTATTTACACCTGTCGAGGGAATCCACTATGAAGCTAATGAATTATTCAATCAATGATATCTCTCTTAAAATACAGCATAGAAAAGAGGAATACTTAATTGAGTGCAGTACCCCTTATTAAATCCAGTAACAGCCTGAATCATTATATTTCTCTACTGAGCCTTTCCTATCATCAGGCTGTAGAAAGATTGCTATTAAAACACGGATCGGCAACAACTGATTATTTCAGTGAGCAGTCATATATACGCTTTTTAAGTGGCGAAATAAAAAGTATCACCAGAGGGAACTACTCACGAACTGCTGAAGGTCTATATTGCCATCATATAGATGAATATGAGTTTGAAAATTTAGCAAGCAAAGCCTTTATACAGGTATATCAATACTCGTTTAAATATCAAAGAAAAGAACGACTGGTCTATTGTGATTTGATAGAGCACCTTATTCTGCATGCTCTGATAACAAAGGAAACCAACGGAGAAAAAGGGTACTCAGGACTTGTACTCTTTCTCATTCCGCAGGTCAAGGAATGGTATATAGATAAAATAGTGCCTAAACCGCAATGGATGAAGATATGCAAGGAAAGGGCACACCTAGGTTCCGAGCAAGTCTATACTCTGTTGACCTATGTCGATCCTATAGTAAAATCGGCATCCGAAAGACAATATATGAAGAAGAAAGGGCGTAGAGAGTTACACAGGCGTTTGAATCTCAACCTGACTATAAAACAGTATGAAGATTATAAAAAACTCAAAGAAAGAAAACGATTGATGAGAAAGGAATTAGAGTACAATATCTACGAACTTTTGAATAGACAACGAGAAATCAAGGAAAAAGAGAAGATTGAAGAGCGTACACGCAATTTTAACAATCAATTCTCAGCTCTCAGAGAACTAGGAATTACGCCTTATACCTCCCGAAAAAAGATTCTAGATTATTTATTCGATTATCATTATAAACACACATTTCCAAAGAAAAAGGAGTTCTATTCTTACAAGATGAGTGTTTTGAAAGAAGATTTAATAAGCGAATTGAATAATATTGTAAAAAGTAGATAGCAACGATATTTTATTCTACAAGCTCATATTAGATTAAAACCAAAATAACGTTTTATTTTCTGGTTAGAGGTGTATCTTAAAAGTTTTGTTATATTAAGGTTAACTCTAAAGAATGGAGGTTAATCTTAATGCTGACGTACAGACTTGAACTGATAAACAACAACATCTTCCTAGTATGCAACCAGACTCATGCCGCAGAACCTATTTTCAATGTCATCACAAGAATTTAATATCTGTCATCAACCTTTATGAATAAATATATGAGTTTCTGACGATGGTATGCTTTTAATAACGATTGACAGAGAAAAAGTTTAATAATAAAATCATAAACAAGATATGATGTTTAATTATATGTTGTTTAAAGAGACTAATTCAATTAAAAAGGAGACTGAGCATGATTGCTCAGTCTCCTTTTTTGTCTCTAAGTCAGCCAGTCCTGTCACTCTTTTGTTATGTGTCTTAACTATACAGTTATTACTATCACCTCTGAAAACATTAATTAGATGCTAAAACTTATTTCTATGTTCTATTTTTGATGAATTCTTCTTTTTTTGTTCTAAGTAGATAGTAGTCCATATTAAAATAAAGCCAATCCCTGCAATCATTAATATAAAACCGTGATCCTTTACAAATGTTAATATGAAGAATGTCAGCATGCTAATAAATATAATATTTGGTAATAATTTATTTTCCACTTGTAAAACCTCCTTTATATGATATATTGATATTGTAACATGTTTCCATTTTATTTTAAATAAATCTATTAGAGGAATAAAATGTCAAAGAAGTTATTTATGCTATTTACTTTGTTTGTATTTCTGATCAGTTTTACTTTTTCAGATGCTGCACAAGCTAGTACCCCGTCAAAAAATCCTACATCAAATCAATTAGTCGTTGACGAATTAGGTTATTCAGAAGCAGAACTTGAGAAAATATTTAAGGCTGTAGAAGATATTCCTATGTCAGTTGCAAGACAAGGTGAACAAGCTACGACTAAATGGTTAGAAAATTATCTTGGTGAAAAAGTTACCTTAGTTTCTTCTTCAATTTTTAATTATTTCTTCTTCACTTGTCTTTACATCTGTTATCTGAGTAATAGGTAGAAAGCCATCCATAACAGAAAAAAGCCCGGAGATTTCCGGACTTTTTCGACTTATTATTGACTCAGTCACAAAAATCATCTGTCATGTGTAGCCGCTGCAGCGCTTCTTCGACACCATAACTGATACCTTCTTTGGCAAAATCACGTTCATATTTCGTGATTTCGCGCGCTGCGAACAAGAAGGTATAGAAGCGTCTAAGCGATGTGCCGAACTGTCTGACTTCCTTACTTCCTACCCATAGCGCTTTCCGAACGAGGAAGTCATCCAGAAAATCATAAGGGTCACGCATATCTGTCACGGGCGTTCTGATGCCATAATTCAGCAAATAGACATCGACGAAAAAGGCGATATTTTCCACGTGTTCTGATGCTGTCTGCTCTGCCATTTTATCGTGATTGATCAAATAATGGCGGAATGACTCGAGCAGCTTCTGATTATTAGCTTGAACCTGTTCAACAATTGCCTCATAGCCCTCAAACCAACCTCCGTTTGCTGTATAGTCATCCCAGTGAGAGAACGGCTGCCACGTGCGCACCACTTTGTATCGTGTCATCTTCTGCTGTTCGAGCGGCACGACAGGTTTCAACTCAATATGCGCTTTGAACGCTTGCTGCAGTGCTGACTTACCCGTACGATATTCCGGCTTCAGAAACGGATAGTCGCTGAGCTTGTCCATCAATGACTGAGGGAATCGTTCCGTTAAATCAATATGCTGGTAGGACAGCAGCTTGACATACTGATTAACCGCACTGATGACCGCACGATTATGCGCTGTATTCACTTCTATCGTTCCCGCATTGGTTAAATACTGTTCAATCTTTTCAGGGTCATGCAGCACGGCATTGAACTGCTGCCTAATCCCCTGTTCAATGAGCACATCCAGTTGTTTTCTATCCTGCGCCTTAACGTCCGTAATAATCACCGGGGTATACGTCAGGTCATTGACGAGAACAAGCACTTTCTTACGGTTGACGTTGATATAAGTCGCATGCCATGAATACAGCGGATTAGCAGCCGCTGCACTTTCCGCTGTTAGCCTACTCGTGCTCGGCGTTAACTGACTGAATAGCGGCAAGGTCTTCTTAGTAGGATTGATAATCATGGAATTCCTCGTTTCTAGCGTGAATTTACAGGGGTAAGTTATACAATCAAGTTAGCCATTTAAGATGGAAGATACATTATTTATAAAAAAATACGCCATACTGATAAAAAAACTTACACTGTGAAAGTGCAAGCTTTTAATTCCCTATAGCGTCCATGGCATAGGATTTTTATTACGATTGAGTTGTTTTACATTACTCTTTGGCAGGTTTTCGCGTTTAACCAATTTCGGTGTCATGCCTGAATTGATTCTATTGTATAACTTTGAATCCATTTGATTCGTTCTAAAGCTTTTATAGATTCGATTTGTCACTTCACCACATTCAGGGCAGGCGTCTTCTTGCAAGTTACTGTTCATTGATTTCCATGTGTCATACTCTCCGCAACGTTGGCAAACAAATGTATATTTAGGCATTATTCATCAAGTTTCGGAATAATGTTATTTAAGAAGATTTCTTTCGGTAAAGAGACGGTACAACATGCATTTGGAACATCAACAATGCCCGCAACGTTACCTTGAACGGGTGCTGATCCGAGTAACATATAAGCCTGCTCACCTGTGTAACCGCATGATTTCAAGAATTCAATCGCATTGAGACATGCATTTCTGTACGCCGTATTGGCATCTAAATACGTTTGGTCACCAGAGAATTCATTGACTGAAATCCCTTCAAATACTAAGTACTCATTATAATGCGGCATCACTGGCCCTGGTTGGAAGGCCGGATTTCTCTTAATCTTGTACTTGTCCATGCCACCTTTAATGACATTCACTTTAAGCTCAATCCAGCCGGGCATTTCAATACCACCACAGAACGTAATCTCACCGTCACCTTGAGAGAAATGTAAATCCCCAACAGATAGCTTAGCACCATCAACAAATACAGGGAAGTAAATTCTGGAACCTTTCGATAAGTTCTTAATATCACAGTTACCACCGTTCTCACGTGGTGGTACAGTACGTGCACCTTCTTTAGCCACACGATCAAAATCTGCGCCTTTCAACGTACCCAGTACACAAGAATCAGGGTCTGGTAAATTCGCTAATGCCGGGACTCGATTCGGATTCGTATCAACTAATGCCTTCTCACGTCTATTCCACTCATCCAGCATTTCCTGACTCGGTGCAACACCAATTAAGCCAGGGTGAATAATACCTGCAAATTTAACATTCGGGACATGACGACTCGTCGCATAAATACCTTCAAAATCCCAAATTGACTTCGCTGCATTTGGATAATGATCCACTAAGAAACTACCGCCATTTTCCTTAGCAAAAATACCATTAAACCCCCACTCATGCGCACTGAAAGTACCAATATCTAAAATATCAACCACTAACAAATCACCAGGTTCAACACCATTAACATGAACCGGACCACTCAGAACATGAACACGATTTAAATTAACGTTCTTAATATCTGTTGGATCATCATTATTGCTGATCTGACCATCCGTCCAGTCTAAACATTCCATTTTGAAACTTTCCCCAGGTTCAACAGAAAAAGCAGCCGGAATATCAGGATGCCATCTATTATGTCCTGGATATTTCTGTTCGTGCATCTTTTTAGTTAAATCGATTTCGAAGATTTTTTTCGCCATTTGAGTCCCTCCTATTAAACTAATATTACACTTTTAGTATAGTAATATTTTCTGAAAATTACAATTTTTATGGAGTTAAAAAATAAAAAAAGACAAGAAATTAATCTTGTCTCAAAGTCTCCGATAATCTATTTTCACTTTGACATGCCACTATAACTGACAAAGACGCATAATATCAATCTTCTGGTGAAACTGATGCTGAAGACTAAGAAATCGTCATAATTAATTCACAACAGCTTAGCAATAATCATCTTTATTATTGACTATTATTTTATCGACCTAACTTTAAACTTCAATCTATTATAATCATATTCATTTTCAGTTACAGCATACAATATTCTATATATTGCATCCAATCCCGCTTCAGCATTATAGTGATAACCGAGTTTCAGTTTCTTATTTTTTTCAGGTATATATATTGTTGCACACTTAGGATATTTAGTATCATCCTTTTCTATTATCTCCGCTTCTTTAGCAACGCTTTCCGGCACGTTATTCTCTATTAAAAATTGAGGATTTGATAAACGTTCTAAATAGATTTCTTGATTGTTTATATCTCTTAATAAATCATTTATTACTACGCTGAAAGCATACTTCGGTTCCATATTTTCCTTAAGACTTCCATCAATCTGTTTTAAAGAAATCGATTTTCTCTGAATCTTATATTTATATCTCTCTTTATAGAAATCTTGAAGACTAATTTCTTCTTCATCACCAAACGTTCTTACATTCTCTATTGTATCAGTCTTCTCTCCAGAACTTGTCGTTTCACTATAGCCAAGAATATTAATGAAATCAGTCAAATGATCAGTAGACAGTTCCTCATTTTCACTTATTCCTAACTTCCCTGACTCGTCATTAAAATAGAGTGAATTAAGAAGGTCGTGTGTTAGCTGTAAAAACCTTTCGTATTTTTTAAGATTATACTCAATCTCTTCATCATATACAGTACCGTAATTAAAATGTTCTAATTCTTCATGTAACTGATTATCGAAAGATATATCTTCTTCCGTTGTCTGAGTTATGAGTTCTAATATTTTCTCTTCATCGTGTTTATACTTAATAAGTAAAATATATAGAGGCTGACTAGATAATTGCATACAAATAACAGAAAGCATTAGAGCTTGATATTTTTTATCGTTCATTAACGTTTGATCTAATGCCATCACTCGCATATTTAATGAGTAATAATTTATAAGTCTTTTAATCGCTCTAGGATTGCTACCAACTGAAAACTTAATTATTTCTAACAAAGGTTTGATATAGTTATCCGTATTATCTTTAAATAAATCTATTTTTTCTTTAAGCAATGATTCATATTTATAAACTTCAACTGGAATTTTAAAAGGTACTTGAATCATTTTTTCCATAAAACTTTTAGTTTTCTCATTCGAAGTATTTTTTATATGTTTAACACCTTGTTCTATCACTTTGTTATCAACCGCTAAAACAAATACGCAACCTTCTACATCAACAAATAGTTTAATCACTTCTAATAATTTAACTGCAATTTCTGGTGATAAACGATCTAAGTCATCGATAAAGATGACTATTCTCCCGTCTTTACCTAATCTAGAAAGTCTATTATTAACAACTTCTTGCATAGTTTTCCTCAACACACTTATCATTTGTGCAATGTCTAAAGTTGTTAACTCATTTCCATCTTCTTGAGTTTCTGCATCTTTACCTATTGGAAATGTATATCCTAGTGGACCTAAAGTGATAGTTCCACCACTCACTGCTTTCGATAGTCCATTTAAAATTTTATTAATTCTTCCTCTTTCTTTTTCATTTTCTTGTACTCCAATTTCATTTATAAGATACTTCAGAAAGGAAATGCCTATATGATGCTCTAAATTAAATTGTGAATATTGCCACGTATTAAATTTAAATGTAATTATCTTATCTCGGTTGTTTTCTCTAAGATAATTATCTATAAAGTTTATAAATGATGTCTTCCCTGTTCCCCAACCACCTTGTAATGCGATAGTGATAGGTGTCTCACAATACTCAATAAATTCGCCCAATGCTTCAACATATGGTATGATTTCAAATTTATCATGCTTACTTTCACTTATTGGAGTATCATTTGTTCCCAAACCATATTCTCTTCTTGTTTTCATCAAACTCTCCCCTTTTTACAAACTTAATTCACAGTATTTCTCTTTTAAGTCTTACAAATAAATTTAGAATAAATTTTGCTTTCACACCACTTTGACCTTTTAAATTTGCTTTTCTCTTCTTATCACACTTAATCTCCTAATAAGTAAAATTGTCAATATAATTTATTGTTTACATAAAGATTATACTTCTAAGTTATTAAAATAGTATAATTACTTTGTAAATATTTTATTATGAGGGTTTATATGGAAAAAATGAGAAGAAGATAATACGAATTATTAACTCCATTAACCACAATAAAGATTTCTAATATCTTTTCCATCAAACAATTGTGACCCATAATTTCACAAATGTGCAGGATGATCTTGCTCATCATCTGAAAGTCCATATTCTGTTAAGTCATATTGAAAGTAATTTGTCTAAAGCCAAGCTGATAGAAAAAAATTATACGGTATCTCTGCAAATAGATGTGTCACACCACTCATATTTAGAGATACAATAAACTCATCACAGAAAGGTGGGCGTGTCATGGATATTCAAGAGCGTGCAGTTCAGATTTTAAAAGAGACTTATGGTGAGTCGAGTGAATTCCGTGAGGGTCAGCTTGAGGCGATTACGGCGGTTGTGAATAAGAAGAAGTCGCTCGTCATTCAGAAGACGGGCTGGGGTAAGTCGATTGTGTATTTTATTGCGACGAAGATTCTGCGCGAGCGTGGTGCCGGGCCGACGATTATTATCAGCCCGCTTCTCGCTCTGATGCATAATCAGATTGAGGCTGCATCTAAACTCGGGCTTGATGTTGTGACCATCAACAGTCAGAATCGTGAGGACTGGGATGCGATTTATGAGCGGCTCAATGATGTTGATGCAATCATTGTCTCGCCTGAGAAGTTATCGAGTCCGGACTTTATCGAGCGGCTGTCTGCTGTGTCTGATATTCAGATGGTTGTGGTGGATGAGGCACATTCCATTTCTGACTGGGGTCATGACTTCCGTCCGGACTATCAGCGCATCGTCTATCTGCTGCAGTCGTTTCCAGACCACATCGCCATCCTTGGTACAACCGCGACGGCCAATGACCGAGTGATTCAGGATATCAAGGAACAGTTGGGCGACTTAAATGTTTTCCGCGGTGATTTGATTCGTGACAATATTTCTATTCAGGTCAATCCGTCACAGAGCAAGGTTGAGCGGCTGGCGTTTATCACTGATGCTCTGACACGTCATCCCTTTTTAAGTCAGCAGCAGGGGATCATCTACTGTCTGACGAAGAAGGAATGTGAGTCTGTCGCTGAGTTTCTAGTTCAGCACGGTATTTCTGCAGCGGCCTATTATTCAGGTGTACAAGGAGAGTCTGGCGAAGATATTTCCGAGGAAATTCTAAGTGCTTTTCATAGCGGTGAGACACGTGTGATTGTCTCCACTGTAAAGCTCGGTATGGGTTATGACAAATCGGATATCGGTTTCGTCATTCATTTCCAGCTGCCGCAGAACCTGATTGCCTACTATCAGCAGATTGGACGTGCCGGGCGCGATGGTTCTCCTAGTCTCGCATTGCTCCTGCATGGTGATGAAGACGAGGAAATCATCAAGTCATTTATTGAAGGTGCAAATAAGGATCCGGAGCTGTTGTCACAGATTCTGAACCTTCTGCATGACAATGACAAAGGAATGAAACGTAATGAGATTCTGCAGCACTTCAATCTGAATGTTACGAAGCTGTCGTCTGTCTTAAAATACCTCTATGTCCATAACTATATCTATATGGATAAGACTACTTATCACCTGAATCGCAACCAGCACTTCGATGCTGTGCGAAATGCCGAGGTCCAGCAGCAGCTCAATGAGACACGACTTGCTGAGCTCGCAAGATTAAAGGACTTCATTGAATACGACGGCTGCTATATGAAGTTTATTGCAGACGAGCTGGACGCACCTGATGCTAAGGAGACGTGCGGTATATGCGTCCATTGCCGGGGTCGCCAGTTCATCGTAATGGCAGATGATAATCCGTATCTCGTAGCGGCACGCGACTACAAGAACCAGCTGCACGGTGTCATCAAGCCGCGAAAAAGATGGTCGAATAATAAGAAGATTGACCATCCATATGAAGAAGGCTGGTCGTATACAGTCGATGCCTATTCACCAATCGGCAGACGCCTCATGCTGGAACGGGATAACGGCCAGTTCTCTGACAAGACAATGATCACTATCAGCCAGTTTTTAAGTGAGCATATTGCTGAGCATGGTATTGATGCGATCGCGGCGGTGCCAAGTCACAGAAAGCCGCACCTCGTCTCAGAACTCGCCCAGTTTATTGCGAACGAGTATCATATCGCCTATATCGAAGCACTGCAAGCTGCACTCGGCAGTCCGCAGCGTGAGATGCACAATGCTATGATGCAGGAACAAAACGCAAGAGAGAAAGTGAAAACAGCTGATATAGCAGCGGTTAGTGGCAAGAACGTCCTCTTAATTGATGATTTTATCGACTCACGTTGGACGATGACCGTCGCAGCAAGTTTGCTTCTTGAAAACGGCGCGAATGAAATCTATCCATTTGCACTTCTTAATATCGGCAACGACTAAAACCAGGAGACTGTTATCACAGCCTCCTGGTTTTCCCTTTATATGGATGTTATACTGATTGACGAAAGGACTGATGCTCTTGAATCATGTTTCACCTTATGCGCCACTTTTTATGGCTTATTGGATGGTTTTATTCAGCTACTATTCTTATTCGAATATCGTCTTCACCCACCCAGATACATGGCGAATCTGGGTATCCGGTATATCCTTCAGCCTATTTTTTCTTATGACGATGTGGGCAATATTCGCTATTGAAAAGCGGCAATCAGCCAGTAAATAAATGTTTTCTGATGTATATCATAGCCGGTTAAAGGATATTTAGGATAGATGCTCTGCTCCAGATATTCTGCCCAGCATCTATCTCTTATTCTAGCATCCGGCATGCCAGCGATTCTTTAGATAAGACACTTTTGCTTCATTATAGCCTCTCACCTTAAAACTCTCTGAAATGTACCGCTTTTCACTAGTGTTACATAAATAATAATTTTCTGAACTTATATTTTCATATAAACCATGATTTATTATATTTTCCTACCGCTTCACTAATCCCCACTCCACTTTTTCATCAGCTTTTTATCATAATACGACATCGCAAACAATTTCTTATCTTTATTGAAGTACATATATGTATAGCCATAGCGGTATCGATATGTCTTAAACTCTCCTTCATCATCCCAGTCGGGTTGATCTTTCCATGTCTTCTCAAGCTTGCCCACAATTTCTTCTCGTCATACTGGCTCTGCTGATCTTTACTCATCGTATTGTAGCCGGCGATCAGCATCGCACCTTTCTCCATTGAAAACATAACAGCAAGCGGTATAAGAAAGAGTAATATGATGATTATTAATATAAGCGGCATGTAGTTCCCTCCGTTCTTTAGACTATCCTCTTTAATTTTATCTTATTTTCCATATTTGTGTATTTATTTTCTATCAGACGATTTACAAAGTTTACCTAGCAATTACGAGTTCCGGCAGTATCATGCAGCAACTTGTCATCAATGTACGTGACAAAGTTAAGTTTAGTATGTGTTGTGTAAGAGTCAATGTGGGATTAACATGAAGATAGCATAAAAATATAATTTCAAAGGAGAGAAACATATGGCAGAACAGAAAAGTGGCCTTCAACGCAAAGTTCAGGCTTTCGGTTCTTTTTTAAGCAGTATGGTTATGCCGAACATTGCAGTATTCATTGCATGGGGATTCCTCACTGCTCTATTTATTCCAGATGGCTGGTGGCCGAATAAAGATTTAGCTAAAATCGTCGACCCAACTATTCACTATCTTATTCCAATCTTAATCGCATTCATGGGTGGTAAACTCATTCATGATGTCCGCGGTGGTGTTGTCGGTGCAGCAGCAACAATGGGTATTATCGCTGCTTTTGACCAGCATATGTTACTAGGTGCAATGATTATCGGACCATTAACAGCATGGTTAATGAAACAGTTCGATAAAGTTGTCCAACCAAGAATTCGTACTGGTTTTGAGATGTTAATCAATAACTTCTCAGCTGGATTTTTAGCATTAGGTATGATGATTGTTTCATATTATCTATTAGCTCCAATTGTCGGCTGGATTATGTGGGCACTTGGTAAAGGCGTAAAATTCCTTGTTGCCCTTCATATCCTTCCTTTAACTTCAATTCTGATTGAACCAGCAAAAGTATTATTCTTAAATAACGCAATTAACCACGGTGTGTTAACGCCGCTTGCGACTGACCAGGCTGCTGAAGTTGGAAAATCTATTCTTTATACATTAGAATCTAACCCGGGACCAGGTCTTGGTATTTTACTCGCTTACATGATTTTCGGTAGAGGGTCTGCACGTGCGACTGCACCAGGTGCGGCATTGATCCACTTTATCGGTGGTATTCACGAAATCTACTTCCCTTATGTACTGATGAAACCTGCGATGATTATCGCAGCGATCGCAGGTGGTATGACTGGTGTTGCCATTTTCTCTGCAACAGATTTCGGTTTGAAATCACCTGCTGCTCCAGGTTCAATACTTGCGTATATGGCAGTAACGCCTAAAGGTGATTTATTAACAATGTTTGCTGGTGTCCTCGGCGCAGCGCTTGTATCATTCATCGTCGGTTCATTAATTCTTAAATTCTCTAAAGATAAAGGCGAAGAAGATTTAGCAGCAGCGACAGCAAAAATGGAAGCAACGAAAGGTAAAAAATCTTCAGTAGCAGGCGCATTGACTGGTGCTGCAACTTCTGACCGCGTGAAAGTGGTCGAAGTCGATAAAGACGAAACAACTGAGCCGAATTTATTGAATCAATATGATACAGAGAACGTAGGTGCGCACGATTACTCAAACGTCAGCAAAGTCATCTTCGCTTGTGATGCAGGGATGGGTTCAAGCGCGATGGGTGCGGGTATGCTGCGCAATAAATTCAAGAAAGCAGGCATTAATGCTGAAGTCACGAATTCAGCGATCAATCAGTTACCTAAAGATGCTCAGCTTGTCATCACACAGAAAGTTCTGACTGACCGCGCGATTAAGCAGGTTCCGGATGCAATCCATATTTCAGTGGATAACTTCTTAAATTCACCGCGTTATGATGAACTGATTGCTAACTTAAAGAAAGACCAATAATTAGACAATTAGCGATACAAGTAATACACTTTAACTGAATAATTTTTGAAAGGAGTGGGGGTATGCAGATCAGTAATCGCGAGAAGAGAATCATCGAATCGTTGCTGAAGAACCCCCGCTCCTTTTTGACGATTCGGCAGATTGCCCAGGACCTCGGTGTCTCAAGCCGGACGATTCACCGGGAGCTTAAATTTGTCGAGCGTTCACTTGACCGCTTCGGGCTTGAACTGCTCCGCCTTCCTAACAAAGGGCTGCGGATCGAGGGGGACAGCGATCATTTCAATCAGCTGACCGACCAGCTCGATGCGATGGATGTCCTTGACTTGTCGATGGATGAACGAAAAGTCATTATTTTGTACACCTTGATTAAATCAAAGGACCCCGTCAAGCTCTACAGTCTGGCAAGCGAAATCGGCATTTCCATCAATAAGCTGAATAAGGAGCTCTCAGCGCTTGAAGCAGATCTCACCCACTATCACCTCGTGCTCCATAAAAAGCGCGGTGAAGGGCTCGTGCTGTCCGGCGGTGAAGTCAATAAGCGTCAGCTGCTCGCAGATCTCATGCTCGAGAGATTGAATTCAACAAGCGTCTACTCGGTTATCGAAGACCACTTCGTCTATCAGACATTAAATGATGAGAAGCTGCTTGATATTGTGGACATGAATCAGATCTTCAATGTCGAGCGGCTGCTGATGGACGAGCTGTCTGAACTTCCTTACGTACTAATGGAAACGTCGTATTTGACGCTGACGATTCATATCGTCCTGGCGATTGAACGCATCCGTAACGGCGAGCAGGTGACGATTAACGAAGAGCTCATTCAGGCGCTGCGAGTGACTCCTGAATTCAAGGTCGCAGAAAATTTAGCTGAATCATTATCTCATGTCTACAACGTAGACTTTGACCTTGAAGAAGTCGTCTTCATCACGATGCATCTGCGCGGGGCGAAACGCCGCGCGGATGAAAGTGAGACAGCGATTGATATTACGACGGAAGCCGAACAGCTGATCGCTCATGTTGAACGGCTGACCGGCAATGACTTTGAAGGCAACACGGTGCTCCGGGAAGGCATTCTTCTTCACCTTGTACCTGCTTTGAATCGTCTGTCCGGTGGTATAGAAACGTATAACCCGCTGACAGCTATGATCAAGGCGGACTATCCGGTGTTGTTTGAAGCAGTGAGCAGCGCTCTCGCCCGGATATTCCCTGACCATTCGTTTCCGGACGGGGAAGTCGCCTTCATAGTGCTGCATTTCGGCGGTGCTATGAAAGCAGCTGAAGAAGAGCAGGTGCTCGTCGTCTGTACGAGCGGGATTGGCACAAGCAGAATACTGTCCAATCAGATCGAGCAGAACTTCCCGAATGTCACTGTCGCCCGTCAGGCTTCGGTCAGTGAACTGAAGTCGATTGCGCTGGACCAGTTTGACCATATTATTTCGACGGTCGGTCTAGATATCAAGCAGCCTTATACAGTGGTCAATCCACTGCTCCCTGCATCCGACAAGCAGATTCTGGCGCAGATTTTCACATCTGCTACAGTGAGGCGGCAGAAAGAGACGCATGTTGTCAATCTCGACATTTATGACGCGGTCGTCCCGTTCGTCGTCGAAGGTCATGCACTGATTGATGCGCTTTACTTCCACGAGGCAGATGTCCTGACGCTGGAAGATGCAATCGCGGATTATGTGGCAGCACAGCATATTACAAGCGCCAGCGAGGAACTGCTGGCTGTCACCAGCAAACGAGAAGACGCGCAGGGGTTTGCGATCACCGGTTCAGAGATTGCGCTCCCTCACCTCGTCCATCCATTGATTGAGCGCCCGGGCATTGCGTTAATCACCTTGACTAAGCCCGTTACCGCTAAAAACATGGATGACGACATGCAGCCTGTCCGGTATCTCGCGATTATGCTGCTGCCGGAAGACACGCGGTTACGGCCGCTTGTCAGCGAATTCAGTGTACTATTGATGAACCATCTGGAGTCACCAGACAAATTATTTGGCAGCAGATCATTTGTCGTTAATCATATGAAACAAGCTTTAATGCAGCAAGTCACACAACTAATCTACTAAATGGAGTGAAGAAAACATGTCAAATTTAATCCCAACAGAAAATATTTTAATGAACCAGCAGCTCGCAACGAAAGAAGAAGCCATCGAAGCAGCAGGCCGTCAATTAGTTGAAGTCGGTGCAGTAGGCGAAGGTTACATCGAGGCGATGAAAGACCGTGAAGCTATCGTGTCAACTTATATGGGTAACTTCCTGGCGATTCCTCATGGTACTGACGAAGCAAAAACTGAAGTGATTAAAACAGGCATTACGTTACTGCACGCACCTGACGGCATCGACTGGGACGGCAACATAGTTAAAGTCGTAGTCGGTATCGCTGGTAAAGACGGCGACCACTTAGATTTATTATCACAGATCGCTATCGTCTTCTCAGATGAAGAGAACGTTGACCGTGTCATTCAGGCTCAATCAGCTGACGAAATCAACGCAATCTTCGGGGAGGTCGAACTGTAATGAAAGCAGTCCATTTCGGTGCCGGCAATATCGGCCGTGGCTTTATCGGTAAAGTATTATATGACAACGGCTATGACATTACGTTTGTCGATGTCAACGCTGAGATGATTGATCTGATCAACAAAGAACAGGAATATGATGTCATCATCGCTGAAGAAGCGAAGTCCCGTCAGCACGTCTCAGGCGTCAAAGGTATCAACAGCATGACAGATACAGACAAGCTGCAAGCTGCTATTAAAGACGCAGACTTAATTACGACAGCAGTCGGTGTCAACATCCTGCCGATCATCGCTAAAAGCATCGCTGGTCCATTGACAGAGCGGACAGCTGACAAGCCGCTGAACATTGTTGCGTGTGAGAATGCGATTATGGCGACAGACCAGCTGAAAAAAGCAGTCACTGCAATCACGGGCGAACTTGGTGCGCATATTCACTTCCCGAATTCAGCAGTAGACCGTATTGTACCGATTCAGAAGCAGGACAATCCACTGGACGTTATGGTTGAGCCGTTCTTTGAATGGGTTATCGAAGAAGATATCTGGGCAGGCGACAAGCTTGACGGCGTGAAATATGTCTCAGATTTACATCCATACATTGAGCGTAAACTATTGACTGTCAATACTGGACACGCGTTCATCGCTTACTTCGGCACTTATAAAGGTTATACAACAGTAGATGAAGCAATGAAAGATGCAGAGCTTGTCGAGCAGTTGAAAGCAGTGCTTGCTGAAACAAGTGACTACTTAACGACTGTCTATGACTTCACTGCTGCAGAACAGGCCGCTTACGTCGAGAAGATCATCGGCCGCTTCAAGAATCCATACTTATCAGACGCGTTAAACCGTGTCGGCCGTTCACCGCTGCGTAAAATCAGCCCGGAAGACCGTGTAGTGAAGCCACTCGCTTATCTTGCAGAAGAAGGCAGAAAACACGACGCATTGGTCGATATGGCAGCATACTTACTGCGCTATTCTGATGACCAGGATCCAGAAGCAGTAGAGAAGAATAACTTTATCCAGGAAAAAGGCATCACTGAATTCCTGCAGCATTATGCTAAAGTTGAAGGTGCACTTGCAAAAGAAATAGAAGAACGATATAACACCCTATTGTTTGATAAAGAGAATAACTAGTTTTGTTGAGACCGTATCGTGTTGATACGGTCTTTTCGTTATGGATGGATTTCTCAGGGATTTTGGCCTTCAGGAGTCATTTAAAGGCCACTTCTCGCCAGTTTTCGATGATTTCTCAGGGATTTTGGCCTTCAGGAGCCGTTTGAAGGCCACTTCTCGCCAGTTTTCGATGATTTCTCAGGGATTTTGGCCTTCAGGAGTCATTTGAAGGCCACTTCTCGTCAGTTTTCGATGATTTCTCAGGAATTTTGGCCTTCAGGAGTCATTTGAAGGCCACTTCTCGTCAGTTTTCGATGATTTCTCAGGGATTTTGGCCTTCAAGCCACAAAAAAACGACCCGCAGCTTCTGCGGGTCGTCAGTTATTATAATCCCATTTTCTCTCTTACAACGTCAGAGATACTGTTGACGAAACGCTCTGCATCTTCGTCTGTTTTTGCTTCGACCATGACGCGGACTAACGGTTCTGTTCCCGATGGTCTGACCAACACGCGGCCTTCGCCGTTCATCTCTGCTTCTACTGCCTGGATAGCTGCTGCAACATCTACATTATCAGTCACTGCATGTTTGTCAGTCACTCGAATGTTCACGAGACGCTGCGGATATTTTGTCATCTGGCCAGCAAGCTCACTTAACGTTCGGCCGGACTGCTTCACGATAGCGGCTAAATGAATACCTGTCAGCAGGCCGTCTCCTGTTGTGTTATGATCCATCATCACGATATGGCCGGACTGCTCACCGCCCAGGTTATACTGACCACGGCGCATTTCTTCTACAACATAGCGGTCGCCGACTTTCGTCTTGTCGCTTTTAATGCCGTGCTCTTCCAGTGCTTTATAGAACCCGAGATTACTCATGACTGTTGAAACAACCATATCATCTTTCAGTACACCACGCTCTTTCATCGCCTGTGCCAGAATAAACATAATCTGGTCGCCATCGACAATCTGCCCTTTCTCATCAACGGCAATAATGCGGTCGCCATCACCATCAAACGCAAGACCGAAGTCGCTTTCTGAATCCAGTACGAGTTCCGCGAGTGCTTCCGGATGAGTAGAACCTACTTTATCGTTGATGTTATTGCCGTCCGGGTTACAGCCGATTGTCACTGTGTCCGCCTCTAAGTCACCGAATAAATACGGTGCTAAAGAATACGTCGAACCATGCGCACCGTCCAGTGCAATTTTCAGCCCTTCCAGATCGCCGTCAATCGTTGATTTCAGGAAGCTTAAGTAGCGGTTGCCGCCTTCAAAGAAATCAGATGTGTGGCCAAGGTCTGCACCGATTGGTCTTGGCAGTGTATCTTCAGCATCCAGTAACTTTTCAATCTCTGCTTCCTGGTCATCACTCAGCTTGAAACCATCCGCACCGAAAAACTTGATGCCGTTATCCTGCACTGGATTATGGCTCGCAGAAATCATGACGCCTGCCTGAGCTTCTAATTCTCTCGTCAAATAGGACACGCCCGGCGTTGAAATGACACCGAGTCGCATCACTTCTGCGCCGGTTGATAATAGTCCAGCTACTAGTGCTGATTCAAGCATGATTCCAGAGACCCGTGTGTCACGTCCTACGAGGACAGTCGGCTTGTCCTGACCATTATGCGCAAGCACATAACCGCCAAAACGTCCTAGCTTGAATGCAAATTCAGGTGTTAATTCACTATTTGCCACACCTCTGACACCGTCTGTTCCAAAATATTTACCCATGATTGTAAACTCCTTTAATTTCCAATTATTTTTTATCGACGTCAATCGTCACTGTTACTTCATCCGGTGCTGCTTTTGTCACATCTTTCGGCAGCGGAATCTTTTGCTTCAACACCGTATCTTTTGTGATTTTGTCCAGGTTGACTTCTACTTGCATATTGCCGATACCATCAAGTACTGAGCGTTTACCGAACAATTCTACCTGATCATCGGACAATGAGATCTTATTGACTTTAAGTTCCGCCGGCAGCTGTCCGGTCGTCTTCGGCATAATAGACACCAGTTTAGAGGACGGAGCCACTTTAATGTTAATCTTAACTTTAGCCGGCTTAACCGTGACGTCCAGCTTATTCAGCTGGGCATCAAAGACACCGACTTCTGCTTCTTCTGTCGTAGACTCAGACAGCTTTGTTTTATTATCAAGCGTCGCTTTGACATAAGCGATTTTGTTTATTTCGTCTTCACCGCCTGTAATTGTTACCTGCGACGGATCGACTTCCTGCCCGATCAGTTCGTAGCCCGTTGCAATACGGCTGTCACTGATTTCCGCTTCCACTTGATTAGTCACACTTGTCTTTTCTGACAGCGTCACGTTCGTAGTCTTCGGCATCAGTACATAGGACAGCTTGTCAGACAGGCCTTCAACGATGAACTTCTTCTTATGATCACCGACTGTATCATGACTTAAGTCCAGTTTCACTTTGAAGTCCCTCATGCTCTCTGTCTTCTTGATAATCGCAGTCGGACCTGCAAGCCTGATGTTCACTGTTTTCGGCGCGCCGGCCAGATAGAGGTTATCCTGGTCGTACACGGTCTCGACTGGAACGTCCTGGATGACCGTCTCTTCCGATTCGTTGAACTGCTCCTGCGTAAAAAAGGTGCCGAACACGTCATTGACAGAGAGAAATAAGAATAAGGCAAGTACTAATGATATAAGACGTAATCCCCATTTAGTTTCCAGCATTGTCCGTCACACCTTTCTTGTCAAGATGTGCACTGAACCAGTGTTCGGTCAGAAGTGCTTCAAAAACTTCCAGTGACACATCTTTACGCAGCCGGCCGTTATAAGTGACCGAAATAGCACCGGTCTCCTCTGACACGACGACTGTAAATGCATCTGACACTTCTGACAGACCGATAGCAGCTCTGTGCCGTGTGCCGAGACTCTTTTGAATCTTACTGGAATCAGAGAGCGGAAGATAACTCGCAGCCGTAGCAATCTTATCGCCTTGAATAATCATGGCGCCGTCATGCAGCGGTGTATTCGGAATAAAAATATTGATTAGCAGTTCCGATGAAATGCTGGCATAAATCGGTATCCCTGTTTCGATATAATCCTGAAGTCCCGTCTCTTTTTCTATTACAATCAATGCGCCGATCCGACGCTTCGCCATATATTGAACTGCTTTAACCATGTCGCCGGTCAATTTCTTTTTATCCACTTTTAAGTGCGAAGTATTTCTCTTGAACAAACTACCTCGCCCCAGCTGTTCCAATGCTCTTCTTAATTCTGGCTGAAAAATTACAATGACAGCTAAAAAACCCCATTCCAATACAAAATCAAATAATCTCGTAGTTGTGGTTAAATCGAGTAGGTCACTGACACTTCTACCAATCAGAATAAAGAAGATCCCTTTAAGTAACTGTATCGCTTTTGTGCCTTTAATGGCATTGATGACCAAGTAAAGTACATACCACACAATCAGCAGGTCCAGAATGCCGGTGATAACTTTAAGTGTATTCAAGTTATCAAAGAACTGCATTGCATCTCCTCCATACTTCAGCTTTCTCTATTATAACATGTCATTGACAAGACTCTTGTATTCCGTAATGCTTTTTTCATAATGTTCCATAGCTTTATCAGTCTGACCAAGCTGCTTATAAATATCCGCTACTTTCGGGCGTAACTGGACCATGTAGATCGGTAGATCATCGCCTTTCAAAGCTTCCAGATAATATGTCAGCGCACCTTGCAGATTGCCTTCTTTCACAGAAATATCACCCATAATTTCATTGGCGAACCCTGCCTCATCTTTATCGGTCTGTTCCTTGACGAGTGCTTTCGCTTCGTCAATACGGCCGAGCTTGCTCAATATCTGACCGTAGCGCAGACGGACGTTCATCACAAATGGAACATCATAGCCATTTTCCTCTATCATCTCAAAAGCAATCTTAATATTGTCATAGGCTTCATCCAGACGGCCGACTTCCATCAGCAGAATGGCCAGGTTGGTTCTCGCGCCGACAAGTTCAAGGCTCGGTCCTTTAAGCTCTGCATAAGCAATCGCACGACGCACGTGAACTTCTGCCTTATCGTAATTCTTCAGCACATGATACGCTTTCCCCATTGTATTCTCAATTTCAAAACCGAAGTGATATGTATTTAACCGGCTGCTGAGTGACAGCGCATCTTCACATAAGTTCAGTGCCACATAATTCTCACCGATCAGTCTGTAATATTCGCCTAGACTGCCAAGAATCGTCACGCGAGACGTGTTCGTGATATTTTCAAAAATAGTGATATTATTGGCGATGGTCAGCTGACGAATAGCTTCCATTATATTGTCAGTCCGCTGTTCAACACGGCCGAGAAGGACAAGCGCACGTAAATAAATCGTTACGTCTTTCAGCTTTTTAACGATACTAATCGCAGCATCCAGTTCTTCCCGCGTCTTGGCGTAATTCTTCTGATGAAAATAATAGCTTGCCTTAATCCAGTGGACAGCTCCGCGTTCATATTCTGTAATACTCTCCAGCGTTTCATAGTTCTTCGCCAAAAAGTCTTCCAGCTTATTAAATTCATGCAGCATCACATGATTCTCTGCCCACTTAATATCCTTCTTAATATCCAGCAGACTCAGATTCTTATCTGCCGACGTTGCCGTGAAGTCGTCAAGCGTACAGTTCAGGCGTACACTCAGTTTCTTCAGCACGTTTGTGGAGGGATGCACGGAGTTCTTTTCAATCAGACTTAAATAAGTTCTCGATATGATACCTTCTGCTAATTGCTGCTGTGTTAAGTTGGCCGCATTCCTCAATTCTTTTACACGTTGTCCAAGCATACCAAGACCTCCATTTGATTTAACTATATTATACTGTGTTAAACATAAAATGTAACGCTCACTTAATTTAAATTAATGTTAAATCTTGATTAAGTTGTTCTTTCTCAGAAAAACTTTTTATTCTGTCAATATCGCTTCAAATGATAAAATAATTCTATTTGTGTAATACGTTGACACCGTAAGAATTAATAGTAATAATTAAGTTATCATTTATTTAAAGGAGACGCTCAATGTTAGATATCCTTGTCATCGATAATCTGGCCCAGCTAAAATGTGTCAGCGATCCATTTCGTATAAAGCTGCTTGAACTGCTCTCTGAAGGTGAGAAAACCGGTCAGCAGCTGGCAGATGAGCTGCATATACCGCGAGCTAAAATTCATTACCATTTAAGAGAGCTGGAGAAATACCGTATTATCGAGATGGTCAAGACAGAACAAAAGCACAGCATCATCCAGAAATTCTATGCACCGACTGCGAAACAATTGCTGCCGAGTCCAGATCTTTTGAAGTTCGGAGCGGAAGAAACGAAGAAAGAACTCGCAACTTTTAAGCTGCAGCTGAATCAGGAAGACTTCAATGATTTTAAGAAGGATATGAAGAAGTTTGTAAAGAAATCCTCGAAAAAATCAGGATCCGCATCCTATGAAGTGACGATTCTCCCGAGTACAGAGCTATAAGCAGCGAATCATAAATGCTCATATACGATAAAAAAATCAGATGGCAGTTTCCTGTCCATCTGATTTTTATATCGCTGACTACAGCAATGTTTCCCCGAAAAATGAACCGAGCAGACCTACTGCCTGGTTTGCAGTTTGATTGTTCACATCAATCAACGGATTTACTTCAACAAGTTCCATAGATGTCACAATGCCTGAATCATGCAGCAGTTCCATTGCGAGATGACTCTCACGGTAAGTAATACCGCCCGGCACACAAGTTCCAGTTCCCGGGGTTTCTACTGGGTCAAGCGCATCCACATCAAGTGACAAATGCACACCGTCTTTATCTTTTAAGTAGTCAATCGTCTCTTCGATGACTGTCTTCATTCCAAGCTTATCAATTTCAGCCATTGTATATGTTTTAATGCCGACTTCTCTAATATATTTCTTTTCACCGTCATCAAGATCACGCATACCGATCAATACGATATTTTCTACTTTGACTTTATTTTTGTAGCCACCGATGTTGACTAAATCTTCATGGCCGTCCCCGATTAATGCACGTAACGGCATACCGTGAATATTACCTGATGGTGATGAATCAGCAACATTCAAATCACCATGGGCATCGTACCAGATGACTCCTAAATTATCATAGTGACGTTTAACGCCGGAAATTGTACCCATCGCAATAGAATGATCTCCGCCGATGACTAAAGGAAACTTACCTGCTTGAATCGTCTCATCTACTTCATTACAAAGTGTTTCACAGAATTCAGTAACTTCCTCTAGATTACGAAGACCCCCATCCTGTTCACTGCGGTATTTTTTCATATTAATAGCAGGACCTTTAATATCGCCCTTATCTTCTACTGTTACTCCGATAGCTTCAATACGTTCAACTAAACCCGCATAGCGCATCGCATCAGCACCCATGTTTACACCAAGCTTACGTTGTCCAAATGCACATGGTGCGCCGATAATTTCAACTGTTTTATTCATAACTTTTCCCCTCTGTGTTAAATATGATAAGAAAGCGCTAACATCTTTATTTTATAGGAGAATAAAAGAATATTCAATAAATTTATGCATGAATGAATAAAATGTATTTTTATGGAATATAGCGACTAAAAATTCGCTTTTCCTTATATCACTGCAACAAAAAACCCTTGTCCGAAGACAAGGGTTTCATTATGAGCCATAGAGGATTCGAACCTCTGACCCTTTGATTAAAAGTCAAATGCTCTACCAACTGAGCTAATGGCTCTAATGGCTGGGGTAGCTGGATTCGAACCAACGAGTGACGGAGTCAAAGTCCGTTGCCTTACCGCTTGGCTATACCCCAATAATGGTGGAGGGGGGCAGATTCGAACTGCCGAACCCGAAGGAGCGGATTTACAGTCCGCCGCGTTTAGCCACTTCGCTACCCCTCCAGCTTATTAGTATGTAAGTTTAATTAGAATGGTGGAGGATGACGGGATCGAACCGCCGACCCTCTGCTTGTAAGGCAGATGCTCTCCCAGCTGAGCTAATCCTCCATATGACCCCTACGGGATTCGAACCCGTGTTACCGCCGTGAAAGGGCGGTGTCTTAACCGCTTGACCAAGGGGCCAAAAAAAAATGGCTCCACAGGTAGGACTCGAACCTACGACCGATCGGTTAACAGCCGATAGCTCTACCACTGAGCTACTGTGGAATAATAATACTGCCCGGCAACGTCCTACTCTCGCGGGACGTCAGTCCAACTACCATCGGCGCTAGAGAGCTTAACTTCTGTGTTCGGTATGGGAACAGGTGTGACCTCTCTGCCATCGTCACCAGACAGATGGGGTGAATTATACCC
>NZ_SCWC02000011.1 GCF_004359525.2 Macrococcus equipercicus
GGGTATAATTCACCCCATCTGTCTGGTGACGATGGCAGAGAGGTCACACCTGTTCCCATACCGAACACAGAAGTTAAGCTCTCTAGCGCCGATGGTAGTTGGACTGACGTCCCGCGAGAGTAGGACGCTGCCGGGCAGAAATATGCGATGAGCCGCACCGAGACCGTTCAGGTCTCTTTTTTTTGTGTTCTTTTAATGTGTCCTGCTTCGCACACAGGAGAACGCCACCATAAAAGTGTTTTAATCATCATATTAGATGTTACAATAGATATTATTAATTAACGTAGGTGAATCATTGATGAAACTGATAATTAACTCTTTAGAAGAAATGAATATATTCGCAGCTCGCCTTGCTAAGCGTGCAGTGCCTAATGACGTCTATTTGTTAAAAGGTGACCTTGGAGCTGGTAAGACGACTTTCAGCCAGTTCTTCGGCAAAGCGCTCGGCGTAGCTAAAACGATCAGCTCGCCGACATTTACCATCATCAAATCATATGACGGCCGCATGCCATTTAACCATATGGACTGCTACAGACTGGAGAATAGTGACGAAGACCTTGGATTTGATGACTATTTTTACGGTGATGGTGTTAC
The DNA here is from genome assembly GCF_004359525.2 of Macrococcus equipercicus. Classification (GTDB taxonomy): domain Bacteria; phylum Bacillota; class Bacilli; order Staphylococcales; family Staphylococcaceae; genus Macrococcus; species Macrococcus equipercicus. The sequence continues at coordinate 595 of NZ_SCWC02000011.1, forward strand.
GCTGATCGAATGGCCGCAGATGATTGAAGAGTTTCTGCCGCCCGGCTACTTAACGATAACGATTGAACGAATTTCCGACGATTCCCGCCAGGTGACTGTGACAGCAGAGGGAGTACACTACAACAAATTACTGGAGGCACTGAACGATGAAGTTACTTCATATTGATACAGCGAATCAGCCCTTATCCGTGAGTGTGAGCGATGGCATCGAAGTGCTGGCTGAATTCAACAGCGCAAAGAAAATCAACCATTCTATCACGTTAATGCCGGCTGTTGATTATGTCATGAACTATGCGGGTTTAGAAATGAAAGATTTAGAAGGCATTGTCGTCAGTAAAGGACCGGGCTCATATACCGGGCTTCGCATCGGCGTGACTGCTGCTAAGACACTTGCTTATACATTGAATATACCGCTCTATGCGGTATCGTCATTAAAGGCGCTTGCGGCAACAGTGAGAATGCATGAATTTCTAGTGGTCCCTGTCATCGATGCGAGAAGAGATGCGGTTTATACAGGTATTTACCGCTATAAAGGTGTGACTATTGAAACGATTAAAGAAGACAGCTATATGACGATTGCTGAGCTGAATGGCTACTTGAAAGACCAGCATCTGCCGTATTTATTCGTCGGTATGGATGCTGTGAAGCTTGAGCAGCAGTTAAAAGGACCTGTCTTCTACTGCATTCCGCGGAGTGTGGAAATGCGCCGGTTGATTGGTGATGCAGTCGACGTTCATACATTTGAGCCGACTTACTTAAGAATATCGGAGGCTGAACGCAATTGGCTGAACAACCAGGGTTAACCATCAGAAAAATGACAGTTGGCGATGTCCCGGCAGTCTATGACATAGAACAGCAGAGCTTCCCGTCCGGTTCATGGACGATGGATGCATTTTACCATGAGCTTGAAAAAAATGAATTCGGTCATTATTTTGTTATGACATTAGACGACCAGGTGATCGGTTACCTTGGCCTCTGGATTGTCATTGACCAGGCACAGATTACGACGGTCGCTATAGCTGAGACGCTTCGAGGCTGTGGTTATGGTCAGCTGCTCCTTGAGTATGTCATGAACTACGCGCGGATGACGTGTGAGATGATGAGTCTTGAAGTGCGTGAGGAAAACGCTGCGGCAAGACATGTCTATGAAAAACTAGGATTTTCGTACGGCGGCCTGAGACGTGATTACTATGGTCCCGGCCAGGATGCGAAAGTGATGTGGGTGAGGTTAAAAAATGAATGATATAACAATTCTTGCAGTGGAAACGAGCTGTGATGAGACAGCAGTCAGTATCGTCAGAAACGGCCGTGATGTGCTCAGTAACAGTGTGAACAGTCAGATAGAGTCACATCAACGATTCGGTGGTGTTGTACCTGAAGTAGCAAGCCGTCATCATGTCGAGAACATTACAATGGTGATTGAAGATGCCTTGAAAGAAGCACAATTGACGATGGAGGAGATTGATGCAGTCGCTGTCACGGAAGGGCCCGGCCTGATCGGTGCCCTGCTTGTCGGCATCAACGCAGCGAAAGCTCTAGCCATCAGCCATAACAAGCCGCTTATTCCTGTACATCATATCGCCGGCCATATTTATGCCAATCATATCGTAGCACCGCTGAAGTTCCCGCTGCTTGCCCTTATTGTGTCAGGCGGTCATACGGAGCTTGTCGTGATGCGTGACCACTTAAACTTTGAAGTGATCGGCGAGACACGTGACGATGCAGTCGGAGAAGCTTACGATAAAGTGGCGCGGACGATCGACCTGCCGTATCCAGGCGGTCCTCTTGTCGATCGCTTAGCGGCAGAGGGAAAAGACACATTAAACTTCCCGAGACCCGTGCTGGAAGGTTATGATTTTAGTTTCAGCGGCCTGAAGAGTGCTGTCATTAATACGCTGCATAACAAAAAGCAGAAAGGTGAAACAGTGAAGCCTGAAGACGTGGCAGCAAGCTTCCAGGCAAGTGTGGTCGACGTGCTGAGCAAAAAGACATTTGAGGCACTTGAAGCTTATGATATTAAAGAACTGATTGTCTGCGGCGGCGTGGCAGCGAACAGTGGACTTAGGAAGCGATTAACAGCAGAAGCAGCAGCGCATCATGTTGAGCTTCATATTCCGCCGCTGAACTTATGTACGGATAATGCAGCCATGATCGGTGCCGCCGCTTATTTCCTATACCGGCAGCAGCATTTTGCAGATTACAGCCTGAACGGCAGAAGTTCACTTGATTTATAAGGCCAGGAATTAATTTTCTGGTCTTTTTTAGTATAAATTCTGGTGATTGAGTCAAATAGAACATACGTACCTGTACACAAGTTGTTAACATATTGTGGATAACTTTTGAAGGAATAACTATTTTACACGAAAGGATACGTATGAAATTTTCAGATTTCTGTGGATAACTAGAATAACTTTGTGGATGGCTGACAATATCGCATCTTTCCTGTGAATAACTTTGTGCACAAAAAAAGAACCGGCAATTACTCCGATTCTTCAAGCAGTGCTTCAAGTTCTGCCCACTGTTCTATCGCTTCTTCAAGAGTGGACTGGGCTGCGAGCAGCTGCTGATGAAGTTCGTAGCTCCGCTGGCTGTCATTGAACACTTCCGGCAGCGTCAGCGTATGCTCAATGTCTGCAATGAGCGTTTCCTGGGCCGCCACTGTTTCCTCCAGCTGCTGGAGAGCGCGCTCCATTTTGCGGCGTTCTTTCCGTGCCTGCTTGTTGTCTTCATAGCTTGATGTTTTCGGTGCAGCAGCCTGCTCTTGCTGGTCATATGCTTCATGAGCGGCACGTTCTTCTTCTTTCTCGATGAAATAAGTGTAATCCCCGAGGAATAATGCAGCGCCTTCAGCAGTGACATTGAGTACTTTCGTTGCGATACGGTTGATGAAGTACCGGTCGTGAGAGACAAACAGCACAGTGCCCGGGTAGTGAATCAATGCTTCTTCAAGTATTTCCTTGGCAGCGATATCCAGGTGGTTGGTCGGCTCATCGAGTATGAGGACATTGTTGTTCTCAAGACTCAGCTTCGCCAGCTGCAGCCGTGCTTTTTCGCCCCCGGATAAGTCGTTGATCGCTTTCTTCACATCGTCCTGCACAAACAGAAAGCGGCCGAGCACCGCACGGACATCTTTCTCCGGCATCGTCGGATAATACTGCCACAGTTCTTCCAGCACTGTGTTCGATGAACTGAACTCGGCCTGCTTCTGATCATAATAACCGATAGTGACGTTCGCACCGTATTTAATATGGCCGCTAATGGCCGGCAGCCGCTTCGCGATTGTCTTGATCAATGTCGTCTTGCCGATACCGTTCGGTCCGATGACAGCGATCGCGTCCTGTTTCTTGACGTCGAATGAAATCGGGGCTGTAATCGGTGTCTCATAGCCGACTTCCAGCTGCTCCGCGCTCAGCACATCATTGCCTGATTCACGGTCAATGTTGAAGTTCAAGTTGACGGAATGGTCATCGAGCTTCGGCGCTTCGATGCGTACCATCTTCTCCAGAACTTTCCGGCGGCTCTTCGCCATCCCTGATGTTGACGCACGTGTGATGTTCTTCTGGACGAATGTCTCCAGACGTTCAATCTCTGCCTGCTGCCGCTCATATTCTGCAGTCATCTTATCGTAGAATGCATCGCGTTCGATAATGAACTGCGAATAGTTGCCGACATATTTTGTGACACGTCCAAGTGCCACATCATAGACCGTCCCGACGACTTTATCGAGAAAGTAGCGGTCATGTGAAATCAGAATGATGGCGCCTTTATAAGTGAGCAAGTAGTTTTCGAGCCACGCCGTTGTCTCCATGTCCAGATGGTTCGTCGGTTCATCGAGCAGCAGAAGGTCTGGTTCCTGCAGCAGCATCTCAGCGAGTGCAAGACGCGTCTTCTGGCCGCCTGAGAAGTTATCAATCTTCTGATTGAAGTCTTCTTCTCTGAAATTCAGACCGGTCAGGACGGTCTTGATTTTATGGTCGTATTTATAGCCGTCCTCTGCTTCGAAAGCCGCCTGCAGCTTCTCATAGTCAGTGAGCTTCTCCTGATATTCGGCGGAGTCCGCCTTGTCGCTCTCATCACTTAAATATGCGGCTATGTCCTGAAGTTTCCGTTCCATGGCCACTAAGTGCAGAAACGGCTTCATCATCGCGTCATAAACTGTCCCGTCAGCATCAAGTGTCATCTGCTGGGTCAAGTAGCCCATCCGTATATTTTTGGCGAGCATGAGATGACCGCTGTCGTAGCTTTCGACGCCTGCCAGAATTTTCATCAATGTTGTTTTGCCGGCACCGTTTCTCCCGACAATAGCCACGCGGTCGTTAGATTTAATTTCAAATTTAACATCGGCAAACAATGTGTCGCCGGAAAATGATTTAGTGAGTTGACTTGCCTGTAAAAGAATCATGATTTCCACCTCTCATCCATTTTACATGAATAACGGATGAGTGGGAATCTGAAAGCGTGTCACATAATTTTCACTTAGTAAACAGGGGCATTACATGGTATAATAAATTGCTGTGAAGTATATCACAATACATTAGAAACTGGGTGATCGGGATGTCGAAAGAAGAGATAAAAATTCCTAAAGCCACCCTGAAACGATTACCGCTTTATTATCGATTCGTGGACACATTGTATAATTCCAATGTCGACCGCGTCTCGTCCAAAGAATTAAGTGAAGGCCTGCAGATTGACTCCGCGACCATCAGACGGGATTTCTCATATTTTGGAGAACTCGGCAAGAAAGGGTACGGCTACAATGTAGCGTATCTGCTCAATTTCTTTAAGACGACTCTGCAGCAGGATATGATAACAAAGGTGGCAATCATCGGGGTCGGTAACCTTGGGACTGCCTTAGTGAACTATAACTTTACGGTCAGTGACCGGATGAAGATTGAAGCGGCATTTGATGCAGATCCCGCGGTTATCGGAAAGCATATCGGTAAAATTGAGGTGCAGGACATTGAGCGCTTCGAGCAGATAATCGAAGCGCAGGATATTCAGATTGTCATATTGACAGTGCCCGGCACTGCCGCACAATCATTAGCAAATCGTGTGACAAAATCAGGGATTAAAGGTATATTAAACTTTACACCAGAACGTTTGACCGTACCGAGCGGCGTACACGTCCATCACATTGATTTAGGTATCGAATTACAGTCTTTAATATTCTTTATGAAAAATCATTAGGAGGAAGAAACATGTTCTTAATTACTACATTAGGATTTGCTTCACCAGCGATTCTTGTATTCCTTGGTGTCATTGCCTTGATCATATTTGGTCCTAAGAAATTGCCGGAATTCGGACGCGCGATGGGTTCATCGCTGAAAGAATTCAAAGATGCGACAGACGGCATTATGAAAGACCACGATAAAGACGATAAAGACGTTCGTAAATAAGTTGAAAACGGCAGCTTGTTGCCGTTTTTTTTATGGGGAGGGAAATACCTCGAATGAGTAAAGACGATTTAACGATAATCGAGCATTTGGAAGAGCTGAGAAAGCGGCTGATGATCATCGCCTACTTCCTTGTCGGTGGTGTAATGGTCGGCTTCTTCTTTGGTAAGCGCGTCACAAAGTTTCTGACGAAGGATGACCTGCCGCCGGAAATCACATTGCACTACTTCAAAGTGACCGATCCTTTGACCATCTATATTACGGTGATTATGCTGATTGCCATCATTATTATTTCGCCGGTCATTCTTTATCAAGTATGGGCCTTTGTCTCGCCCGGCCTGCATCCGAAGGAACGGAAAGTCACATTGAGCTATATTCCAGTCAGCATCATCTTGTTTTTGATTGGTCTGACGTTCAGCTACCTTATTATCTTTCCTTACATGATTCACTTCACGATTGGACTGGCAGCCGATATGGGGGTCAATCAGCTGATCGGTGTCAGGGAATATTTCAATGAGCTGCTGAAATTCACTATTCCTTTCGGCTTCGTCTTCCAGCTGCCGATACTGCTGTTATTCCTGACAAGGCTCGGCATCATCACGCCGGTCATTTTAAAGAAGAACCGGAAATATGCATACTTTGCGCTCATGGTTGTAGCAGCGATTATCGCACCGCCTGACGTCATGACGTATGTGATCTTCGTGCTGCCGATGATTGTCCTGTATGAAGTCAGCATCCAGATCAGCAAAATCGGCTACCGTCAGTATTTGAAGGCGGAGCAGCAGTTACTGCAGGATGAACTCAATAACGATTAAACCATCTCAATCTCGGGATGGTTTTTTTGTGTCTTCATGCTAAAATTAAGTAAACAGTACAGCAGAGGGAAAGAGGCGGATTAAATGGAATGGACGAGAGAGATGCGTTACAGGAAACTGAGCGACGTGCCGGAAGAAGAATATTTGAAGCTGCTTGATGAGACGGACCGTGCGCCGTGGCGTCAGCACTTCCATATTCAGCCGCCGACCGGTCTGCTGAACGATCCGAACGGTTTTGTTTATTATAAGGGCGAGTATCACTTGTTCTATCAGTGGTTTCCGCTCGGTGCCGTGCACGGCGTTAAATACTGGTATCATTTGACGTCACATGATTTAGTCACGTTCAAAGCGCACGGCGCTGCACTCGCACCTGATACTACGTTTGATTCTCATGGTGTCTACAGCGGCTCAGCTATTGTTGTAGATGAGCAGCTGCACGTTGTGTATACCGGTAATCATCGCACTGCGGACTGGGAACGCATCCCTTATCAGCTGGTGGCAGTGCTCACGTCTCAAGATTTTGTGAAGCGCGAACAGCCGATCATTAAAGGACCTCATACAGGTTACACAGAGCACTTCCGTGACCCGAAAGTATGGTTCGACAACGGCAGTTATTTTGCGGTCATCGGTGCACAGCGGCTGGATCAGACAGGGACTATCGTCGTCTACCGGTCGCCTGACTTTAAAGACTGGGAGTTCGTCTCTGAGCTGAAGACCGATTATACCGACTTCGGTTATATGTGGGAATGCCCCGACTATTTCGAGCTGGATGGCCACGACGTTATACTGTTCTGTCCGCAGGGAGTCGAAGCGGATGGGGAGCAGTACAAAAATATTCATCAGTCCGGCTACCTGCTCGGTACGCTGGACAAAGAGACATTTCAGATGACACATGGTGACTTTATTGAACTGGATCATGGCTTTGATTTTTATGCACCGCAGACGACGCTCGCTGAAGACGGCAGACGTCTGTTGATCGGCTGGATGGGACTGCCGGACACTGCTTATCCGACTGATGCGTACAACTGGGCGAACTGCCTGACGATACCACGTGAGCTGACAGTGGAAGACGGCCGGCTGCGGCAGCGTCCGCTTAAAGAGTGGCAGAAACGCAGAGGGACTGTTGAGACAGCGGAAGGGTATGCGATGAAGCACAATATTAAGCTGCATCCTTACGAAGGAAACTGCTACGAGCTGCTTGTCGATATCATTGAGAATGAATCAACAGAATTTTATATTGAGCTCCGTGTCTCTAAAAAGGAATCGACGCTGCTGAGCTACAATCAACGCGAACGCCGTTTCACACTTGACCGGTCGGAAAGCGGACAGCTGGCGGGAGACGAAGATACGAGGCGGTCTGTTGTGCTGGAGCATGATTTAAGGCACATCCAAGTTTTTATGGATGAATCGAGCATTGAGATTTTTCTGAACCATGGTGAGCGCGTGATGACTGCGCGTATTTTTCCGGCCGGTGATGCGCGCGGGATCCGAACATCGACAGAATCAGGGCAGGTTTATTTTAAGTTTACGAAGTATCAGCTCTTGCAGCACTAGAGGAGGCGGCACGGTGTTTTCTGTACTGGTAGAGATTGCTGAACGGCGACATGCATTGACGCAAGTAGAGAAGCGCATTGCAGACATAGTCGTGGAGCATGCTGAATGGGTGACGCAGGCGACGATTAAGCAGCTTGCGATTCGTGCCTCAGCAAGTGAAGCTGCGGTCGTTCGTTTCAGTCGGACGATCGGACTGCGCGGCTTCCGTGACTTGAAAATCCAACTGGCACGTGAGCTTGATGGTCCGGTCGGTAGCCAGCAGGGAATGACTTTATCTGACCCCGTGGATGAACGAATTGCTAAAATATTTCAGCAAGCTGTTTATGCACTCGACAGAACTGAGAGATTAATAGAAGCGGCAGCTGTCCAGGAAGCAGCGGTCTGTCTTAAAGCAGCAAGTTATATACTGCTTGTTGAAGCGTGTGATTCAGTAGTGATGACTGTCTTCAAACAAAAGCTCGCACATCTTAATAAAAGAACAGAAGTAGTGCATGACAAAGGAGCTGCGGCAAGCGCGATAGTTCATATGTCTAAAGGGGACGTCATATTTACAGCTGAGCGGACGGAATCTTTCGAAGAACTCCTGAGCTATGCGCGAAGTAAAGAGGTACGAGTTATAGCACTTGGTCAGCCGTCCTATGCTGATATTAAACTGCTGACTTATAAAGAAGAGGATAATTATCCTATGCTGTCGATGACTGAATACTTGACACAAGTTGTAGTGATTGACTGTGTGTTTGCGGTCTTATGCGGGCTGATGGAGGAAACCGTCATGCATTACATAAGCGGTCTTGAGGAAGTGCAGGGCATCGTTGCAGCAAAGGGCCGCCCGGACGAAAATAGCCGGGAGAATATTCGCAAGGGACCGCTCAGGCGAAAATAGCCGGGAGAATATTCGCAAGGTACCGCTCAGGCGAAAATACTTGCAGACGCCACAAAAAAGCCGCTCAGCTGAGCGGCTTTTTAAACTATTTCTTAATGATTAGACGGTTTTCGACAGGTAAAATGTCTTTTGGACCCGGCTCTGACCCGATAGAGCCGAATGGCATCTGGGCAATCAGGCGCCATGTTTTTGGCAGGCTGAATGTTTCGTAGACTTGTTCGTCGATGACACCGTCATAGTGCTGTAATGACGCGCCTAAGCCTTTAACGGCGAATGCAGTCCAGATGGCATACTGGTGCATAGCATTTGTATGCTCGCTCCATTGCGGAAACTTGGCAGCGTAGCTCGAAAATTTCTCCTGTAATCCCTTGACGACTCCTGTGTCTTCAAAGAATAAAACAGTGCCGTAAGCTGCTTTGAAACTATTGATCTTCTGTTCAGTTGCTGCGAAGTCACGGTCTGCACCCATTACCTCCTGCAGCGCATCTTTTGTTAAGTCCCAGAGTTTTTTATGGTTATCGTTCAGCAACAGTACGATACGTGTGCTCTGTGAATTGAATGCTGATGGTACAAATTTAACTGCCTCTGTTAAAATCTTTTCGATTTCAGCATCTGATATAGGAGATTTCGGTTCTAAGTGATACACTGACCGTCTTTTTTCCATTGCCCCTTCTAAATGCTTGTATTCCTGCTTGTCATCTTTTTTGTTAAATAAACTCATCATAATCACTCCTTCAATAGATTATCAGTATACGGCTACTGTTTGAACATGACCCGGATTCCAATGCCGTTCGGATCTCTTACAAGTTCTGAGTTCCCGTCTCTATCAGTAGTTAATCCTAATTCCGTCAATTTATTTTTAAAATATTCGAAATCCTCGAAATTCGGGAAGTTGATTTCATATTTACGGAGGCCGGGATCATTCAGTTCAGCTGTATCTTCTGCCCGTCCCCATGTATTCAGACCGAGATGGTGATGATAACCTGCGGCACTCATAAAGGCTGCCTGACTGCCGTACAAAGTCATGACATCAAGACCGAATACATCTTCGTAAAACTTAATCGTCTCCGGTAATTCTTTCACCGATAAATGAACATGCCCCATCACTGTATCAGGGTGAAGCCCGTTAAACGAAGAGTCGTCATTCGCATCAAGCACGCCCTGGTAATCCATCTCGACTGTTCCCATATTGATGAAGCCGTTATCGTCATACGTCCACTCCATACTTGGCACGTCGCGGTATATTTCAATGCCGTTCCCTTCAGGGTCCTGCAGATAGATGGCCTCTGACACAAAGTGATCGCTTGCGCCGCTCAGCGGATAACCGGTGTTGATTAAATGCTGGAAGACATTGCCGAGCTCCGTGCGGGAAGGCACAAGGAAAGCCATATGATAAAGGCCTGCCTGTCGTGCTTTACGCGGTGATGTTGTTTCATAAAGATAAAGCAGCGGCTGTTCACCGGTGCCGAGCATCGTGTACTGACTGTTACGCTCTATAACTTTCAACCCGATAATATCAGTATAGAAGCGAATAGAATTATCCATGAAATTCACGTTTAAATGTACAGCCCCCATATGAGTGTCAGTCGTAAAAAATTTAGTTTCCATATTGACTCCTTGATATATATTTTATACTTACTACTTACAATATTATCATTCATCCAAAAAGTAAAGTCGTAACTACAGATGCTTATTACAGCATTTTAACTATTAATTAAATAAGGAATAAAGATATTGCAGTCGTATATATATTATTAAGAATAGATAACAATACCGGAACTTCACCCTATTCCTCAGCGCTATCTTATATAATTAGTATAACCATAAATTGGAGGAATTAATTATGCATAAGTTTAAATACTCTATTTGTCTGACAGTGCTTTTTTCCGGTGCGCTGGTAAGTTCAATAACTTATGCTGCAGAATCTGAAAATAATACAGTGCCTGCTGCGGGCGAAGTAGCAGCGACTGAAGCGGCAACTGGAGAAAACAAAACCGTCGTATCGTCTGAAGTGCCGCCGGTAAATGTTACTGAAGCAGCGGCTGAGCCAGTCACTGAACAGCCGGCAACTGAGTCAGCATCAACGGAGCAGCCGACGACAGAACGTCCAATGACGAAGTCAGAAATGATGGAATCGGTACCAGTAGAAGCAGCAACGTCTGCTCCTGCAGCGGCAGAACCTCAAATGACCGAATTTCAGGAAACCGAATCAGTAGTAGTGGAAGACAGCACAGCAGAGATTGAAGTGGTGTCGCCTGAAAATCTGCCTGTGAATTCTTCTGAGGAGGCGGCATCTGCGCCAACGACCGAACCGGCTACAGCTGAAGTGCCGTCTGTAGAACCTTATTCAGCTGAAACGCCGTCTGTACACAGTGAACAGTCAGTGCCTGAGCAACCGGCATCGACTGAGCAACCAGCATCAAATGAGCGGACGGCTCCAGAAGGAACGGCTGAACCTGCGCGTCCAGCTGAACCGTCGACACCGGCAACAATTCGGCCGGGTAAGTTCTCGCCGGTTGAGGGAGAATCTTACTACCGGTCTCTTGATCATAAAGTGAATCAGCTGGTCACTCAACAAGTCCCCGGACATCAGGCGGGAACAGCAAAAATCGCTGAGCCGCACGTTGAAAAAAAAGCCGCTGAACAGCAGCCTGCCGGAAATCCGCCCGTTGTACAGCAGTTCACTGAAAAAATGCCTGCTGAACAACAGGCTGCTGAACACAAGGAAGTTCATCAAACGAGCGGAACACAGCTGAAACAACTACCGGACACCGGACAACACACGAATTTGCTATGGGCAGGAGTGAGTCTGTTATTCGCAGGCCTATTATTCCTTCGTAGATCGTTCATCCATTAATCAATCACATATAAAGCGGCAGGGATTCACAAGAATCCCTGCCGCTTTTTTGTGTATTAAAACTGTGAGTCGTCGATGCTGTCGATATAATCTTCAAGATAGTCGACAACTTCTTTAAGTGTTCCCTGCTCAAATGGTGATTTTAATCCCGCTTCTTTGACAAGTGCATTGAACGGCATGGAGCCGCCTAATCGGCAGAGATTCAAATAATCATGCCATGCACCATCGAAGTCTTCACGGCTGCGCTTGAAGAACTGGAAGGCGCACAGTTGAGCAAGTGTATAGTCGATATAGTAGAACGGCGAGCTGAAGACGTGTCCCTGGCGATGCCACAAGGAACCTTCTGACAGGGGATAAATACCATCATAATCACGATGAGGTAAATATTTCTCTTCAAGTTCCGTCCAGACGCGGCGGCGTTCTACAGGGGTCATACCAGGGCGTTCATAAACTCTATGCTGGAACTCATCAATGGCAGCGCCGTACGGCAGGAAATGAACAGCGTCGCCGATGTGCTTGTATTTGAACTTGTCGGCATTGGCGAAGAATAAGTCCATCCATGGATACGTGAAGAACTCCATGCTCATAGAGTGAATTTCGCATGACTCATGGGTCGGCCATAAGTAATCAGGTACTTCAAGGTCACGTGATGAGTACACCTGGAACGCATGACCCGCTTCATGCGTCAGCACAGTAATATCATGATCCGTCGTGTTGAAGTTCGCGAAGATGAACGGTGCATTGTAGTTATCGATGAACGTGCAGTAGCCGCCTGCTTCTTTGCCTTTTTTAGCTTCGATGTCAAACAGTTCCCGCTTCATCATGAAGTCGTAGAACTCACCAGTTTCAGCACTGAGCGCTTCATACATTTTGCGGCCGTTCTCTAGAATAACAGCCGGTTCATCTTTCGGGTTTTCGTTGCCGCTCAAAAAGACGATGACTTCATCATAAAATTTCAGTTTGTCGACACCGATGCGTTCAGCCTGACGGTCGTACAGCTTTGTTGCAAGCGGAACGACATGGTCTTTAATCTGTTTCCGGTAGCTGCTCACCATCGTCTGATCATAGTCGATGCGCTGCATCCGCATGTAACCGAGCTCGATAAAGTTCTCGAAACCGAGCGTCACGGCAATTTTGTGGCGCACTTTGACGAGACGGTCATAAATATCATCGAAGGCATGGAGATTGGTGCTCATGAATTCCTGTACTTTTAATGCAGCCTCTTTACGGACAGCACGGTCAGTCGACTGCGTATAAGGTGCCATCTGTGCAAGGTTCAGCACTTTGCCGTCGTAGTCAATTTCAGCGCTGGCAATCAGCTTGGAATATTCGCTGCTGATCTTGTTCTCTTCATTGATCAAGTCTTTGACGTCATCTGAATAGGAATTGACGACGTTGTAAGCGAGGCTGAACAGCTGAGAGCCGAGTCGCTCTTCCAGTTCATCCTTGAATGCGCTGGTCGTCAATGCTTTGAAGTAATCGGCTTCAAGTGCTGCAAGTGCTGCTGCATGATCGTCAAAATAATCGCGTTCATCGGAATAGAACTGGTCATTCGTGTCGATCGATGCACGGATCATCGCTAATGAATAGTTAGTGTTAATGTCGTTGCGGATTTGATTCAGCTCTTTGATCACTGCAAGCTGAGCCTCTGCTGATTCAGCAGCAGAAAATTTCTCGAGCAGTATGTCAAAAGTCTGCTTCGTCGCACCAAGGTCAGGGCGCTGATAAGTATAATCTTTAAAAGTTGTAGTCATCGATATCCTCCTTTGTTTATCTTCTTTAATATTACAATAGTTGTTCGGGATTTGAAATATATTTCAAAAGGTGTTATATGTTATTATGGAACGAAAAGGGGATGATAGGATGACAAAAGTAAACGAAGAATTAGCGTTGAAAGCAGCAGAGCTTGTCCGCTTGACTCATGAGGCGAAAATTCCGGTCATGGTTTTGTTTGAAGGGGTAGCGGCATCTGGGAAATCACGGCTTGCTAACGAACTGCTGCTGGCGCTCGATGCGAAGTATACGCAGTTCTATGCGACTAAAACTCCGACGCCTGAAGACTTGCGCATGCCGTTTCTGTTCCCTTACTGGACCAACCTGCCTGCAAGAGGTGAAGTAACTCTTTACTTCCGCAGCTGGTATGCGAGTCTTCTCGACTACGAATATCATGGCTTTAAAAAAGATATTTACAAAGACTATCAAGTGCTGCAGCAGGAAATCGAAGGCTTTGAAAAGCTGCTCATCAATGACGGCTATGAAATCATTAAGTTCCATGTGGAAATCAGCGAGGATAAGCGTCAGGAGCACATCGAGAAGACAAAAGAAAATCCACTGACACGCTGGAAGGCTGAAGAATTTGAGCATGCTATTCCGAAAGAACTATACGAGAACGGCATGAAGGAACTGATCAGCAATACCGCTGATATTTCGCCGTGGACGACGATCAACTATACAGAACGTACGCAGGCCATTAGCGAGATGTACGAAGTGATCATCGACAGACTGGAAAAGGCACTGAAAAAGTATAAGAAAAAGAAAAAGCCGGAAGTGGACGGCAAGTTCACCGCGGATTTCACGACAGACCTCTTTGTCGATACAGAAGACGACATGTCCAAAAAAGACTATAAAGAACAGCTGCCTGCACTGCAAAACCGCATGCGTGAAATTCAATATGCACTGTATGAGCAGAAAGTGCCGCTCATTCTTGTGTATGAAGGAATGGATGCTGCCGGTAAAGGCGGTAATATTAAACGCGTGCGTGAAGCGCTGGACCCGACCGGCTACGAAGTGAACGCGATATCAGCGCCGACTGAAACAGAGCTTGCCCATCCTTATTTATGGCGCTTTGCAGTTGACCTACCGCGAACAGGACACATTGAAATCTTTGACCGCAGCTGGTATGGACGCGTGCTTGTCGAACGTGTGGAAGGCTTTGCAAGTACGACTGAGTGGCAGCGGGCTTACGAAGAGATTAAGGAGTTTGAGAAGAGCCTGATTACTGAAGGGGCAATCATCATTAAATTTTTCCTGGTGCTGGATAAAGATGAGCAGCTGAAGCGGTTTGAAGACCGTGAGAAGACGCCTGATAAACAGTGGAAGATCACTGATGAGGACTGGCGCAACCGTGAGAAGTGGGACATTTATCTGGAAGCGAGTAAAGATATGATCGAAAAAACATCAACGGATGATGCGCCGTGGGTCATCGTTCCTGCCAACAACAAAAAAGCAGCCCGGATTAAAGCGCTGAAAACAATCATCGGGCACTGCGAGAAACGGCTCAATATTTAACCCCATACAAAAAACGCCAAGTGAGAGCTTGGCGTTTTTTTATGGATTTGATTACAGCCAGTGTTTAACACTCAGCCAGATGAACTGTGTAGACAGTTTTGCTTTTTGTGCGGCCTGCTCAATCTGGTCACTGAAGACGAGCTGCATGAGGACAACGAATGTGTTCATCGTCATATGGGCGACAATCGGCACGATAATGCGTCGCGTCGCTACATATAATCCGGCAAAGACGAATGCCATTCCCATGTAAATCAATGTATGGTCGACATCATTATGCGCAGTCGAGAAAATCAGACCGCTGATTGCTCCGGCAACAATGAAAGCGGCAGCACGTGGTAACTTAATCAGTTCGTATAGTTCTCCGAAGATAACTTTGCGGAAGACAAATTCTTCCAATATCGGACCGACGACAGAAATAAGGACGATGAACACCGGGAATTTCCGGGCAATATCCAGTATATTCGTCGTATTCTGGCTTTCAACCGGCTGATTGAAAATATAGACGTTGATCATATTCATGATCATCTGCGCGAACAGCGCCAGGAACAGCCCGGCAACCATCCATATAATCGTATAGCGCCAGCGTTCTTTCGGCGAGCGCTCCAATGCTGTTTCATTGATAATGGAACGGTTGACAAAATAGACAAGAATAGCGGCGATGATAAACCCGCCGACTAGAAAGGGAATGGTTTTTGCGTACAGTTCATTAGGTGTTAATCCATCATTTTGATAGATCAGCAGGGGGATGAGTGATGACAGCTGTGACGCTGCGTAAATCAGGACAATCAGAATATTGGCCCAGAGACGTCTAATTTTCATGGTTTGCTCCTTTATGACAAGATACTGTCTTATTGTACATTAAATTCTGTGACGCGTAAAAAATTAATGCAGCAAAATAATTGCTTTTTTGACCTTCTTTGATTATTATTTAATTGTTAGCACTTCACATGACAGAGTGCTAGGTCATTTTACAATCTGAGGAGGAAGTATCGTGTTAAAACCATTAGGTAATCGTATCGTAGTTGAAAAAACTGAAAAAGAACAGACAACAGCAAGTGGTATCATCCTGACTGAATCGGCAAAAGAAAAGTCAAATGAAGGTACAGTCGTTGCTGTAGGACCTGGACGTTTACTTGATAACGGGACACGGGCTGAAATGGAAGTTTCAGTAGGCGACCGCGTCGTTTATTCTCAATATGGTGGTACTGAAGTGAAGCTTGGAGAAGATAAATACTTAGTACTGACTGAAGAAGACGTACTTGCAATCGTACAATAAAACTTTAAAATTTCTAAATATGCTTACTATCAAATAGGAGGAATTATTAGAATGGCAAAAGAAATCAAGTTCTCAGAAGATGCTAGACGTTCAATGCTTGCAGGTGTTGATAAATTAGCAGATGCAGTCAAAGTGACTTTAGGACCTAAAGGACGTAACGTTGTTTTAGATAAAAAATTCGTCGCACCATTAATCACAAATGACGGTGTAACTATCGCGAAAGAAATCGAGCTGGAAGACCCTTACGAAAATATGGGGGCGAAACTCGTTGCAGAAGTAGCGAATAAAACCAACGAAATCGCAGGGGACGGTACAACAACAGCGACAGTTCTTGCACAGGCGATGATTCAGGAAGGCTTAAAAAACGTCACAAGCGGTGCGAACCCGGTCGGCATCCGTCAAGGAATCGACAAAGCAGTCGCTGTCGCTCTTGAAGAGTTAAGAGCAATCTCTAAAGAAGTATCAAGCAAAGAAGAGATTGCGCAGGTCGGTGCTATCTCAGCTGCTGACGAAGAGATCGGTCAGTTCATCTCTGAAGCGATGGAGAAAGTCGGTAACGACGGTGTCATCACGATTGAAGAATCTAAAGGCTTCAAGACAGAGCTTGAAGTTGTAGAAGGGATGCAGTTTGACCGTGGTTACGCGTCACCTTATATGGTCACAGACTCAGATAAGATGGTAGCAGATTTGGATAACCCGTATATTTTAATCACAGATAAGAAGATTTCTTCATTCCAGGACATCCTGCCGATTTTAGAGCAGATTGTTCAAACATCACGTCCATTACTGATTGTCGCTGAAGATGTCGAAGGCGACGCACTGACTAACATCGTCTTAAACCGTCTGCGCGGCACGTTCACAGCAGTCGCAGTGAAAGCACCGGGCTTCGGTGACCGCCGTAAAGCCATGCTTGAAGATTTAGCGATACTGACAGGCGGCCAGGTCATCACTGATGACTTAGGTCTTGAACTGAAAGAAACTTCAATCGACATGCTCGGTACAGCAGCGAAAGTCCATGTCACTAAAGACGATACAACAATCGTTGAAGGTGCAGGCGACTCAAGCAACATCGACGCACGTGTCGGACAGCTGAAAGCACAGATTGAAGAAACATCTTCTGAATTCGACAAAGAAAAACTGCAGGAGCGTTTAGCGAAGCTTGCAGGCGGCGTGGCAGTGATTAAAGTCGGTGCCGCAACAGAAACAGAACTGAAAGAGCGTAAACTTCGTATCGAAGATGCACTGAACTCTACACGTGCAGCAGTAGAAGAAGGTATTGTCGCAGGCGGTGGTACAGCATTAGTATCCATCTACAACAAAGTTGCTGAAGTAGAAGCAGCAGGCGACGTCGCAACAGGCGTCAAAATCGTCTTGAAAGCATTAGAAGCACCGATCCGTCAGATCGCTGAAAATGCAGGTCTTGAAGGCTCAGTCATCGTTGAGAAAATCAAACACGCTGAAACAGGTGTCGGTTACAATGCAGCGACAGACGAATGGGTGAACATGATTGAAGCGGGTATCGTGGATCCGACTAAAGTGACACGTTCCGCATTACAGAACGCAGCATCCGTCGCAGCGATGTTCTTAACAACAGAAGCAGTCGTCGCAGACATCCCGGAGAAAGAAGCAGCACCAGACATGGGAATGGGCGGCATGCCGGGGATGATGTAATATACACAACAAGAGATGTCCAGCCGGACATCTCTTTTTTGTTTCAAGGTGAATCTATAGAAGAACAACGAGTGGCCGGTAAATGGTCACTCGTTATAGTTTGTAAGGCTGCTTGCCGATAACGTATTTGAATATCGGGAAGTCACGGAGCAGTGTGCCGACACCGATGCAGCATCCAAGGACGATGATGATTGACGTCGAGATGAACAGGATGGTATGTTCCTGGAAGCGTGATGTATAGTTGTAGACAGCATCGAGTATCAGTGGGTGGAACAAGTAGATGAAGAATGAATAGGCGCTGATCTGGGCGGCTGTTTTGGGCATAAATGAAGTCATTGTTGTACTGACTCTCAGCATTAATAGAAACATGCAGGCAGTGAATAAAATAGTCGCATAGTTAAAGCTGCTGACATCCCAGTAATCGTGCTGCTTGATGACTATGAACAGCATATAGGAGGCAATGGCCATGATGATGACAACTGTCGTATGTTCTTTGACGAATGTCAAAAAGCGCTCGTAATTCAGTCCGATATATGAACCGATGAAATAATAGCTGATCCATCCAAGTATGAAAGTATCGGGGCTGAGCGGATAATAAGCGGCCATAAACTGACGGAAAGGCTCAATCGTGTTGTGGGCGAATAAATAAGCGGTATTGACAGCGAAAGCAGCGACGACCGCTAATTTAGAGCCCAGCAATCCCGGAAAGTATTTGTAGACAATGAGATTCAAGAGAAAGAACTGGACGATGACGATGACGAAGTAACCGTGCCAGTTGCCTGAGACAACGGCAAACATGAATTCATGCCAGTAAGTGTGACCGTTCGCCTGGCTTTCACTTAAGCTGTAGAACAAGCCGATGATTAAATAAGGGACGACGATAAAGCTGAACCGTGAGGACAAGTAATTTTTAGGCAGTGCTGCTTTATAGTTCATCGTGACAAGCAGCTGTGACAGCATGATGAATCCCGGTGTGCCGAAAATAATGGCCATTCTGATCCAGTAGATGACTTTGATCTGTTTATCGTCCGGCTGATAGTTCAATGTATATTCTGTCAGTATATGTGTCGTGATGATTATTAGACAGAAAATAATCCTTAAATAATTCAGCTCTGTCTTCGGCGTCTTTATATTCATTGAAATCCCTCCCATGTTTTGACAAGTGTATTGAATGAATCGTCATTGATCAAAATGCGCGGGAGATAGTAATCGTCGCTGTCAGGAGTAATGACATCGTCTTCCAGCGTAAAGCCGTACGTCAGCTGAGTCTTTTTGAGCTCTTCAATCACTTCATCATCAATCTGACCATAAGGATAAGCCATCGCTGTTACGTTACCATTTAAGTTTTCTGCCAGATAATCTGTACTGTTGTTGATGTCCTGCTGTATAGCGGCCTGATTTTCCGGTCTGATGAACATCGATGTTTTTTTGACTATCGAATGCAGTTTGTCTGTGTGCGAGGCGAATGTCCATAACCCCGAGTCCTCCATCGCTTTTAAGCCGCTATAATCTATCATCTTTAAATTATGGAAGTTCGGATTGCCGACTTCTCCTGTAATGACAAAGCCGGTAGCAGGTACATTATATTTTTTGAGTATCGGCTGCGCATTTTTTTCAATGGTGGAATCCATGTCATCGAAGTTGATCCAGACGCAGCGGGCAGGAAAATGCCCGGATTCCTTATAGCTGAGCAGTTCATCAAGGGTTACAAAACGTGCATTGTGAGCGGTCAGCCATTTCAGCTGGTTGTCGAATGATTGATCAGTAATGCTGTAAATATTAAGCTCCTTGCTGTTGGACAGCAGCATCAGCATGCTGTCAATAAAGTTCTGCTCACGGACACGGTGATAATTTAAGCCGAGACAGGCATTTTTGTCTGCCGGCAGTTTCTTAACAGCTGCTGCTGAATCGTTGACGATTAATGACAGCACAAGGAGCAGCAGTAGCATATTAAAGAACTTCTTTGCTGCGCCGCGATACTGATCCGACAGCAGAGAACGGCGTCTTGATTGAGAACTGACTGAACGTTGTCGTCTGATGCAGATGAACGTTAAATATAAGGTGATCACCACGGCAATCAGCGTGAAAAGTCTATATAAGATGATGATTTGATCGCGTTCGATATTCAGCATCGTTCTGATTAACTGGATGAGATAAGTGTCTGTGTTCAACAAAGTTGCCGCTAAGACGGCTATTACCATAAAGCAGTAACTCCATAAAATCGCTGAGCACAGTAAAATAAATAATTCACGTATCCAGTTCAGTCTTGATTTGACCACTGGATACTGCCTCTGTCTGGACTTGTCCATGTCGCAAACACTCCTTTCTTACGCTTCAATGCTTTAGGTAGTGCAAATACGACGACGACTGCATTGATCAGCCAGTAGAACGTTGGATACCAGCTCAGGAAGAACAAGTAACCCCAATGATGTTTTTCGTATCTGCTGTCAATTAACATGGCGATGGAGAACTGAACTAAGTTGGTGACAGTCATCAAAAATGCTGAAAGTATGAAAATGGAAAAGTGATATTCATAGTAGTAATAATCCAGGAAGTTAAAACTTAGGAGAGATGCTGCTAAAGTAAATAACGTACTGTACACCCAGATGATTGATAACACTTGTTCAAAATACAAAAACCATAAAGGGAAATTGAATTTTGATACAACGCTCTTAAAGTCTCTTAACAGTACTTCGTGACCGCCCTGAGCCCAGCGCACACGCTGCTTCCAGAGACCTGACAGTGTTTCCGGGACAAGCATCCAGCATAAGGCGCGCGGCTCATAGCGGATGCCGTAGCCGCCTGTGTGGAATTTCCAGGAGACGGCGATATCTTCAGTAATCATATCGATATCCCAGAAACCGACATCTTCCAGCGCTTTTTTGTTAAATAAAGTGAATACGCCGGAAATCGTATTGACGTAACCGTTCATCGTCTGCGCCCGTTTGATGCTGCCGATCATGCTGGCATATTCAACTGTCTGTATTTTTGCGAGCAGTGAGGACTTATTACGTATTCTTGGGTTGCCGGTCACTGCCCCGAGCGTTGAATCATCAATTAAATGTTTAATCATATAATACGGCGCGTCATCATCCATGATTGTATCAGCATCAATACACATGATGTAGTTGTAGCGGGCGGATTTCACAGCTGTATTCAAAGCTTGAGCTTTCCCTTGGTTGACTGTTAAATCGATGAACTGGAATGTATACTGCGTTTTCAGTTTTTTAATAACGGCGGATGTCTGGTCTGAACTGCCGTCGTTAATAATGATGATTTCTTTCTTCGGATAGCTTAATGACTGAAGATTTCTGATGGTCTCTTCAATTGTCTCAGCCTCATTGTAACAGGGCACTAAAAATGTGATGCCTTCCTCGCTTGACATCTGCTGCTTCCATTTCAGTTTTCTTTCTATAATCAAGTAATAGAATAAAGAGCCGATCACCCAGAAGAGCGCCATAGTAATGGGGTAGAACAACAGGAATGCACCGAATGCATTAATTAAGGCTGTCAAATAGAATCATCTCCTTCTAGTCAATGGATTGTATTGAAAAGCAGAATCATTAATGAGATTTAACTTTCCATATGAGAATAGTAATATTTAAAATAAATAATAAAAAGTGTCATATCTATTCATAATGTCTTCTTTTATACATTAAAATAATGAATTAATAAAAGATAGAATTAAATATCTTACACTATATGCTAATAGTATTTTATAATTTTAATAAAGTATCCATTGACAACTATAAAATATGAGCCGTTCTTTTATCTTGTAACAATATATGGTTTAATAGTTAGATTATAAGGTATGAGTTATTATGTAGATCGGCTCTGACATGAAGAGCACAGATAGAGGTGTTTATTATGGATATTAAATTACTGCTGCTTAAGGACTATATTGCAGGAGCTAATCGCACAAGAGAACAAATCGCAGAATACTTGAATGTTTCCAGCAGACAGTTAACACGTATGCTGAAAAAATGGGAGAATGAAGGTCTGATAGATTACAAAGCAGGAAACGGCAGAGGGAATAACTCGAAAATAGACTTTAAAATGGATGTAGAAGAACAAGTGATCGACTATTTTTTCGGTGCTATAGAAAAGAAGTCTATTGAAGAAATTACGCAACTGTTGAAGCTGCCATTGCCGCAGCGGGTGAAACGACAAATCCATACAGTGATTAATGACGCTGTCGCTAATGCGAGAAATGAAAAATGCTATATCTACCCTGACTTCAGTTATATGGAATACATCTCATTCATACCCTCCTCATACCATCCGCTGACACTACTGGATCCCAACACTTCACTGATCATTGTTAACACGATGAGCCGGTTATATCACTTCAACGAAAAAGGAGACATTCAGCCGTTTCTTGTCATCTTTGAGGAATGGCATGAAAATATTTTAACGCTTCATTTAAAACGGAATGTAAAATTCTCTGATGGAACGGTCATGAATGCAAGATGTGTGGCCACCTGTCTTAACGAGCTGATTACCCATGAACGCTATAAGAGGTTCTTCAGTACGGTTGAATGCATTAAGGCGAGCGGGCTCTATACTGTTGAAATCACCGGCACGCAGCATATTGATTCCATCCGCGAGAAGCTGACGACTTTGCCTGCTAGTATTTATAAAGAGAAAGAAGGAGAATACATTGGTACCGGACCGTATTGTATCGCTGAGAGACAGCGGGACACCTTGAAACTTGAGTCCAATCTCTTCTATTTCAACAATACAAGTGATATTACGACTTTATGGCTCACGACCGATAAAGAGGAATACAACGATTTTTTGAAGGCACGTCAGTTCACCGAGCTCACTGCTGATGAAGTGGTCAGTATGGAAAGTTTTATATTTAATCCCCGGAGTGACAGACTTAATATTAAGCAGAGACGTTATTTGTCGCTTCGGATAATGGACTACTTTGCGCAGCAAGGTGGCACTTCGTCCTGTCGGCTCTTCGACACATATTTGTCTGCTCTTGAGAGAATACGGGACAATGAAGTGATATTTAGTGACGCTGTTAAAATATTGGTCCGGCAGGATTCAGACCATCATTTAAAGCTGACAGATTATTTACAAAGCGCAGGCATTCCGCTTGAAGTCGTGATGACCTCGTCACATGATTTTAAGTATATGCATCTGGATGACTCGGATGCCGATATCATCGGTATGAATGAAATATATGAACCGGACCGATTATTCTATGGCTGGCTGCAGTGCAGCAAATTCAAAGAGTGGTTCAAAGACATGGCCTGCAGTACGAAGCTCCGATATATATACACTAACCGTCACGCGGCATACTGGCCTTATGCAGAGCGGATGTACGGGGACTACTTAATGAAGCAGGCATTGTTTATTCCTGTCTACAGAATAGAGCATCATTATCGCTTTCCTTCTTCGTTTAAAAATGTCAGACCTGGTCACTTTGGTATTGTCGACTACAGTAAGATCATTGTGACAGCAGCATAGGAGGGATAGTTATGATAGACACGCGGTTATTGATTGTTAAACGGTTACTGGAGCAGCATGAATTTGAGATGAATCTGTTTGCTGAAGTGCTGGGATTATCAGGAAGGCAGTTATCAAGACTGCTGAAAACATGGGAGGATGCAGGTTATATTGAATATTATCCCGGGCAGGGGCGGGGCAATAAATGTCATCTCGATTTTCTCATCGATATTGAAAAACAGCTGTTTTTTGAAATCGTCAATCACGATAAAACGATGACTTTGGCAGAAATCAACGAGCTCTTATCGCTCCCCTGGAGCATCACAGTCGTTGAATCACTGAAAGAGCGCTTGATGGAGCAGTACTTCCATCCGGATGATAAGCCGCTGGAAGTGACAGTCATGGATTATGTACCGACCATTCCTGTCACGCTTCATCCGGCCTACTTGAAGGAACTGGGCGGTATTCAAATTTGTCTGCAAGTCTTTGAGACGCTGTACAGAGTAGATGAAACTGGAGAAATCGTCTATCAGCTGCTGCGCTATGATGAATGGCAGGATAATATTCTGCATCTTTATTTGAAGAAAGGCATTCTCTTTAGTAATGGCAGTTTACTGACGAGTGAGCATGTCAAATATGTGCTGCTGATCTTAAAAGAGCAGAGCGAATACCAGTATTTATACCAATCACTCCTGTCCATTGAACTATTTGATGACACTCATCTGGCACTGACATTTGTTGAACCGTGCAATAATATCAAATATATGATGGCAGAAACGTTCAGTTCAATCTATAAGCTGGAAGAAGGAGAACTATTAGGCACCGGACCTTATTATATTCATAAGCATGAGACAACTGAAATGGTATTAAAAGCTAATTATTACTATAAACCTATCAATCCGGACGTCAAGACCATCCATTACTTTGCCCGGGGGCATCGCACCGTTGACCAGAGCATGAGTCTGATGAAGGCGAAAGGGATGACGACCCAGCTGTGCTATGCTTTTAACGAGCTGCTTGTGTTTAACCCGCTTGCTGATAGATTATCATTGAGACAAAGACGATTTATCAGGCATATCATTCTGCAGGCCGTCAGCCGGCTGGAACTGCCCGCTGCCCTCTATACATTGTCATCAGCTTATGAAGAGACGACGATGGAAGCACCGGAGTTTTGTCATCCCGTGAAAATTTTAGTGGATGATATGTCAATCAATGATATTCATTTCATAGCTGAAATATTCAGCAATCATCATATTCCTGCTGAATATATGAAGTTGACGCATGAACTTTATTTACGCACTAATCTGGCACATATTGATGTAGATTTAATATGGATGTATGAAGCGCTTCATCAGTCGCAGCCGCTCTTGACCATCAATTTACTGACACAGAGTAAATTCAAGGAATGGTATCAGCTGCTGACAACGTCAAAAGAATTTCTCAGTACGATTAAAAATATGTCTGCAAAAGCGTCAAGAGGTTATGCGGCGCAGCTTTTTGAGCAATGGGTGGAGCAGGCGTACGTTATTCCACTTTATATCAGAAAGCGCGTCATTTACTTTCCGGATGCACTGAAGAACTTTCAATGTTATCACTACGGCACATTTAAATATGACCGGATGATTGTCACAAAATAAGCGTGGTCAGTAGACCACGCTTTATAATATATTATATGGTTAATTGTTTTTTCTTTCTGCGTACGAGGAGCAGTATGATTTCTATTACAGCAATAACCAGCACTGATAAGCCGAACAAAGGCATCAGTATTCCCATGATAAGCAGCAGCGCGGCAAAAATCCATGAATAACGGTTATAGCGCTGCGCGCGCGGACTTGATAAGCTGCCCCGCACTTTGCGCATCAAGTAAATGTTAATGCCGTAACCTGCAATAACTAATAAGGCACTAGTAACGAGCAGATTGATAAGCTGATTGATGACACCGAACAGCTGACCTTCATGAAGAGGAATGGAGATCGCAATTAGTTTGGCGAGAATGCCGTAATCAGCAAAATCAAAAATCGCAAGTTTCATACCGGAGTACTGGTCGAGGTGAATCGTCCGTTCATCAAACGGGCTTGCGTCGAGTCCTGTGACGCCTGTAGCACTGTTGACTGATAAGACGTAAGTGCCTCTGTCATCCATCGGCACACTGATGGAATACGGTCTGTGGAATGATTCTTCTTCTGCCAGCTGGACGACGCGGCTGAGCGGCAGCCGGGCGCTATGAGCAGCTGTGGAATTAGTATGCTCATTCCTCGTCGCCCAAGGAATTTCATTATTTGACACAGGGGCTATCTTTTCAGCTTCCGGGAAGCCGATGACCGTATGGTCGACCGCAAAGCTGTAAATTTTATCACCGAGATAACCTGACCATGGCAGTCCTGAAAGAATGAGCAGTGTAAGCGGCAGGGCGAATACCGTACCGAGCAGTGCGTGGAATTTCGCTTTGTTTTTGCGGTCGATCTTGGACTTCGGCTGCGTTAAATATTTCTTGTAGAACGTCATAAATAATCCGGTCGCTATAAGAAATAACGTCCAGCAGGCAGCAAGTTCGACCATGTAATTGACAATAGTGTTGCCCGTCAGCAGATGAGAATGGAATTCTCTTGTGATATTCGAGAATAATTGGGCAGGATTAAGCGCAGCCTGAATATGGTTATGATGATCAAGATAGATGACTTTGCTGCCGTCATCAGGTCCCATCAATGTGATGCGTGTGTTATAGTGTGCTTTCGGGAAGCTGACTTTCATCACATGCCAGCCGGGATATTTCATTTCGATATCATGCAGACCGGCGTCTAACGACTGCTTTGGCTTACCGGTCTGACCGAACAGTGCGTCATGGTTCACGACCTGCTCTACTTGCGGATAAAATAAATATAAAATGCCGCTGATACTTAATGTGATGAGCAGAGGGGTGATAAACAATCCGGCGTAAAAATGCCAGCGCCAGAAAATGTTATTGAAGTATTTCGTCATAAGTGTGGAACTCCTTTTTCACAATCTTAGGAAATCTTACCATAATCGCTATAGTTATTAGCAAAAAGATTGTGAAAAAATAGCGACAGAAATTTTACAGAGTTATGTATTTTAGTAGAACGGCTGCTGGAAAAGTAAAATGGCATCATCATAGCTTTTATGCTATAATAAAAGCGAACAGGATTCATTCAGATAACACCAAATCCCAGGTCGAGTGCGAGTCGACCTGGGATTTTTTGTGGTGTTGTCGTCAATTTACTGATCCTTATCCCGATGATTCAGCCAGTAACCGAAATAAGTGATAGCGATTCCGCTCATCAGAGCAGGAATCAAGCGAACAAGGATTTCATCCATTATAACACCTCCTCCCGCTAATAAACGAGGGTGACGACATAGCCATTATAACATAAAATAGAACGCATGTTCGCATAAAATAGGGGTAATTTAATGATAACAACTAATAAAAGGATGGATTAACCAATGAATTACTATATTATAGGAGATGTCCACGGCTGCTATCATACACTGAAAAAAATTCTTAAACATTGGCACCCGTCGCAGGAGCAGCTGTTATTTGTCGGTGACTATATTAATAAGGGCCAGCATTCAAGGCAGGTCGTCGCGCTGATCAGAAAACTGCAGCGGCAGTATCCTGATACGGTGTGTCTTAAAGGGAACCACGAATATGAGATGGTCAAATACATCGAAAGTCATACACCGTTGCAAGAGATGAAGGATAATTACCGCAATACATTGAAGGACTATGACCTGCTGCATCGTTATCAAGACGACGTCAACTGGATGAAAAACTTACCACTGTTTTATGAGAACAAAGCGATCTACGTTTCTCATGCCGGTGTGAACTTCTTAGGTGTCAGAAAGTTCAAGGAAGATTCATGGTGGAGTGTGCTGCGGTTCCGCGGGAAGCTGAAGCGGATGAAGCAATTGCAGGTCATCGGCCATACACCGACTTTGACAGGACGACCGGAATATACAGAGAAATTTCACAGCTTGAATATAGACAGCGGGGCAGGTAATTTTACTGCGCTGTCAGCCGTGCTGATCAGTGCTGACGGCCGCCTGCTGCGCACGTTCACTGAGAAAGTAGAACAAGACGATCACCGGTAAGGTGGTCGTCTTCTTATTCCTGAGGATATTTTGTGCGGTAAATATAAGAAGAGACAAAAAATATAGATACTGTAATGATTGAAGTTGAAATCGGCAATGTATACGGTGCGTCCTTCAGTAAATATTCTATAAAAAAGCCGGCGATGAGTATAGCAGTCATAATGACAATCATATGCTTATCGTGCTTAAAATCTTCATGAGAATAATTCAAGGTCAGCAGCAGTCCGGTGAAATAACAGCCGAGCGCACCGTACATCAACTGAACTTTGAACAGGTTCGTGACATCATTGTTGGCGTCAAGAATAAGTGATGCGTTGACCATGCCAAGACCAATCAGTATAAAGAAATGAGCGATAGTCAGCGTCATACCAGAGGCGTATCTATCATAGCTGATCAACCGGTTTGTCTTCATCCAGTAAGAGCCGAACAGAGAGACAATAATCAAAAATAATAAGAAATCTGTATATTTAATATCATCAATCTTGAATATTTTAGTCAGTCCAATAATGGTCTCACCGAACATAATAATGGTCAGCAGCGTATAGCGTTCAACCATATGCGGCACGTTAATAGCTGACTGCTTCAGCTTTTTTGTGAAAGGCATCGGGAACACGCAAGCAGTCACAATAGCAAGCCCGAAGAAGATGTACATTAACGGAGAAGACAATACAATCGAGAAAGTCGCAAGAACAGCACTGATCAGCATCGCTGTCCCGAAAGTAATGGCTGCGAATCTGTCTTCATCTGTGA
This sequence comes from Macrococcus equipercicus, assembly GCF_004359525.2. Lineage (GTDB taxonomy): Bacteria > Bacillota > Bacilli > Staphylococcales > Staphylococcaceae > Macrococcus > Macrococcus equipercicus. The sequence goes on from NZ_SCWC02000011.1 coordinate 28,646, forward strand.
TTTTATCGAGCAGACTTAGAAAGAACTGCAGACTGGTTGAAAAATACAGAATCGCGATGCAGATATTAACCGCATCAAATACTTCTGAAAAATGCTTGTCCAGGCTGATAGCGAGGAAAATAGCGATGAACATATTGAACAGCAAAAACACGACGTCCTTTGGTCGGAGAGCGCCGAACCGGTTTGTGTAAGCAGTCTGGTATGACCAGACTGAATAAAACACAAGCGTCATCACAATATATTTCATAAAGCTGTCGAGCGGGATATCACCATTTTTGCCGTTAAGAATCGTGTGGGATATTTGTGCAATAGCAAAAACATAAACCAGATCATAGAAGAGTTCTGTTAGTTCCACACTCTTTGTTTCCTCTTCATGCCTGTCTGTTAAATCTTCGGCAAAATGCTCTTTCATTGCTGACCCCCTTTTGAAAAAATCAATGTGAACTGATCTTAAAAGTGATGAATATCTTTAGGTGTCAATTTTAAAATTTTGTCGACATTGATAGCTGAAAAAGTATCGCCTTCTTTAATAGATAAAAATCCGTTAGCATTACGGTCAAATTTTGCGATGAAGTTGTTGAAAGTGATGCTTTCGTTAGTCGTCAAACGTTCAAAATGACTGAGAGTGACTCCATCTTCCATTAAAACTTCAATGTGTAAGTATTCATTACTTTCTGACATGATTTCAAGCTCCCTTAACAATAGATTTGTTAGTTTATACCCTAAAAAGCTTATATTATACATATAATCCTCTCTAGTAATTAGTTACTACAAATTACTAGAGAGCAGTAGTCATGTCAAACAATGGGGTATATAATTGAAAAGCGAGGAGGGGAACTTAATGCTGCATAACGGAGAATTATTCTGGCCGAAGACTTACTATAACAAACATTATCCAGCGCTTGACCATGACGCGGTCTGTGACGTTCTTATCGTGGGCGGCGGTATGAGCGGTGCGATAACCGCATTTACGATGGCACGCGCTGGCTATCGAACGATTATGATTGATAAAGAAACGATTGCCGGAGAAAGTTCGGCAGCTAATACAGGACTGCTGCAGTTTATGAGCGATAAACCGCTTGCTGACTGTATTGAAGATTTCGGTGAGGAAGACGCATACGAATTTTATGAGCTGTCATTCCGCGGTATGAATTATATCCGTGAACTATGCACAGAACTGCCTGCTGATGTAGAATTTCATGACCGTGATAGCGTCCTTTATGCTTCAAAGAAACGGCATGATAGTATGTTACGGGCAGAGTATATCGCCCTCAGGAAGTTCGGCTTCCCGTGTGAGCTGTTGACTGGAACGGAGCTGTACAACAAATATGGTATTTCTCGGTCGATGGGGCTTGTGACGCATTGTGACGGAGAAATTAACCCGTACGTATTTATCCAGCGTTTAGTTGAGAAGGCGGTATCGGACTACGGGCTTAAGGTTTTTGAACGGACTGAGCTGCTGAACTGGAGAAGCGACGGAGAGGAAGTGCGCTGTGATGTCACTCGTCACCATATTACAGCGCAGCACGTTGTTTATGCTGGGGGCTATGCGGATAATGAGTTCGTGAAGGCGATCAAGAAGAAGCGCTTCGTCCGCTCTTTCGCCCTTGTCTCCAAGCCGCTGAGCAGTAATCAGTTCTGGGCTGATAAGGCGATGCTCTGGGAGACAGCGAGACCTTATCTATACATCAGGCATGTAGAAGGCAACAGAATTCTAGTCGGCGGACTTGATGATAATAACAGAAGAATCCCTTCTAAACGACTGATCCGTAAAAAATCCCGCCGGTTAATCCGTGAGTTTCATAAGTTATTCCCGACGATTACGCTGGAAGCGGCTGACTGTTACGGTGCGCGGTTCGGTGAAACAAAAGACGGGAAGCCGTTTATCGGAGAAGTGCCGGACATGCCGAACTGCTACATGCTGCTTGGTTACGGCGGCAATGGAACAGTCTATTCGGCATTTGGAGCAAAATTGCTGCTTGAAATGATACGCGGAGAAGAGAATCCTCAGCACCGTTTATTCAAACTGGAGCGATAACCTGACACTGCTTGAGTCAGGTTATTTTGTTTGCTTGAGAAAATCCACTTCTGTGTTAACTTTAAGTTAACATATGGAGGTGTCCAATGATTATTAAAAGTTTAGCAGATATGAAGAGCTTATCATAGTATCAGGCACTGAGCGGCCGCACAATGTTAACCGAGCGGCAGCAGGCAGAATATTATAAAGCAGCAGCAGGATTTGCCGGGGAAAGAAAGTTCTTTCAAATGATTGAAAGCTTGCAGGAATGCATAGTGTTATGGGATGTTGCGCTTGACTGGCAGTATAAAGGAAGTGCGCAGTTTGATTTTCTAGTCATTCACGGCAGCCGTTTAATTCATTACGACGTGAAGAATGTCAAAGGTCATTACGTTCTGACCGGCGATAACTTGAAATCATCGTTCGGATATTTGATGAAAAACCCGCTTGGCCAGCTGCTGAGGGCGGACGGAATATTGAAGGCACATGCCGACAGTTACAGCTCTCACTATGAAGTGGAAAGTTATGTCGTCTTTATTAATGAAGACTTTCATTTTTCGGGTAATAACGATAATGAACACTGGCTGTTTCCCGGGCAGTTGAAACGTCATCTCCGTGAGCTGGAGCGTGCGAATCATCTGAAGCATGACAATATTGGTCTCGGCAATTATTTGCTGTCTTGTCATAACCCCCATGATCACATACTGCCGGTTAAAAGTGAGTTCTCGGCAGTCGCCCGGGGTATGAAGTGCCCGCAATGCTGCAAGCTTGTAGAAGTGACGTTCAAAGGCCGGCGGAAGTTTCGATGTCCACTATGCAGTCGGACGACTTTGTATCATGCGCTTCTTGAATATAATTTAACTGAACTTTATTATTTGAAGGGCAGTCCTTTTCATTTAAAGGAAGCAATGGCCTGGTGCGGTAACCCTTCACGAGCAAGCGTATACCGCGTGCTGAAATCAAAATTCAAGTCAACCGGCCATACAAAAGGCACGAAATATTATTTATAAGCCATAATTGCATCACAAGCGCGAAAGTTATGATGCAAAAAGCAGTAATTGCATCACAAGTACGAAAGTTATGATGCAAAAAGCAGTAATTGCATCACAAGCGCGAGAGTTATGATGCATTTCCTGAAAGGAGGGGCGCTATGACAACGTCTTTGCAGCGAGAAGTCAAGCAGCTGATGTACGGGGAAGGTGCATCTGCTGCAGGATTCATTATATTATGGGGCATTACTGCTGTTATTAATGAAGAGGCACGCAGTTATTTATTGAATCCGCTGTACATCGTTCCTTTGCTGACAATCTGCATCATACTTGCGGCCGGGAGCTATTTCTGGTCGATTATGAACAGCTGTATTAAAGAAAAGCGACCCGTAAGATTGACTGCTGCACAGCGCAGCCGGTTCGCTTGGCTGCACCGGCTGATTATTATAGCGATGATCACTGCGACTATACTGATGGTCATCAATCTGCCGGTCAGTCAGCCGCTGCTTCTGATACTGATCTATAGTTTTATGTGGCTTGAATACATCAATTATTTTCATATGAGATTGTCTTATTTATCACCGCGTGAATTCAAACAGCTCCTGATCCATAGAAAGCCGGCACGTTCACAGTTATCGCGGGCACTGCGGTCAAAATAGCTGTATCTCACTGCGTAATCCGCTAAAATAGTAATACTGCAAAGGAGGATGTTATGGTTTCAAAAGATAAAGAAGCACTGCATCTTGAAGGTGTCATCAGCCTGATTGATGTCATACATGATGAACTGACAGGTGAACTGTCCAGAACGACCGGCGAGTTGATTGAAGAACGGCGTCACGCGCTGGCCGAGCTTGGTTCTGAGATTTCCGATGATACACAGATTGAATATTCACAAGTACTGCCGTCGCTTAAAATGCAGGAAGAGATTCAAGTCAACCGGCAGGATGTTGCCGGCAGCTTAAGTAGAATGAAGGACCGTCCTTATTTCGGAGCGGTGACCATTACTGATGACGATGCAGGCCGGGAAAAGCTTTACATCGGCCTTAACAGTTTAAAAGACCCATCGACAAACGATTTAATTATATATGACTGGCGGACGCCGGTCGCAAGCACGTACTATGCCAATCACCTTGGACCGGTGACTTACAATGTACCGGATGTCGGCGCGAGAACGGTCGATGTCAATGAGCGGATCCAGCTGGTCATTGAAGACGGCAGACTGCTGGACGTCTTCGATTCTGAACTTTATATCGGTGATGATGCACTGCAGCATCTATTGGTGGACACGGCGAAAGACCGGATGAAAGCCATCGTCTCGACAATCCAGCAGGATCAGAACGAGATTATTAGGCAGACGTCTGCTAAAGATATGCTTGTGCTCGGACCGCCGGGCAGCGGAAAGACGTCCATTGCTATGCAGCGGATTGCCTACTTGTTATATTTGCACCGTCATAAAATGTCGGCTGACAATATGCTCTTCATCACACCGAATGAAATGTTCGGTGACTATATCGGTGAAGTGCTGCCGGAACTTGGAGAAGCATCAATCAACGCGACGACGTTTTTCCGGCTCCGCTACAAGCTCGGCCGGCGCAACGAATATGAGACGCTGTTCAAGCATATTGAACGGATGAGACATGCCGGCGCTGAAGAGCAGCACGACTTTACATTGAAATCATCCGAGGCAATGCTCGCTGCGCTCGACCGGACGATCGCGCAGCTTGCCGAGCGTGAACTGAAGTTCAGAACAGTGCGCATTAAAGAGGAGCCTTTTGCTACGACTGAAGAACTTGAATATTTGTTCTATGACAAGTTCAAGTCATCACCTATCGATACACGGCTTAAGAAGATTCAAGTCGAGCTGACACCCCGCTACCATAAGGCACTCGATAAAGCGATCAAAGAGCGGACGAAAGCACTGAAAAAAGTGCATACGTATATCGGTACAGATGATGAGCTTGAACGTCGGGCAAAGCAGGAGATGACCAAGCAGTTCAGAACGCTTAAAAATTATATTGCGCATCTTCAGTTCGTCAATATTGAGCGCATTTATCTCGATACGTTGAAACGGCTGGATAGCGGCACAAGAAACCGGACGATGGCGGCGCTTAAAAATAGGGCACTTAACTATGAGGACATCGCTCCGCTGCTTTATCTCAATGTTATGATCAAAGGGCTGCAGAAAGAACCGAAAATCCAGCACTTGATTATTGATGAAGTCCAGGACTACAGCCCGGTTCAGCTGGCCTGCATTTCAGCTGTTTTTCCTAACGCGAGAAAGACAATGCTCGGCGATAAGCATCAACTCGTTCATCCGTTCCCGGTCAATACGCTGGACCAGTTGAATGCCATTGAACTGACCAAATCATACCGGTCTACTGTTCAGATCACAGAGTTCACAAAACAGCTGATTGATAATGATACGACTGAATCACTCGGTGTGCAGGGCAGGGAAGTAACATCTATTTCTTTTGAAGCTTTCAAGGAGCAGTTGAAGACACTTGATTCCGAGAGTGCTGCTATTATCAGCCGGGATGCAGCTCACGCTGAAGCGATTAACGCGGCACTCGCTATGCCGGACGTCACTTTGCTGACGCATGACCAGTTCATCTTTACGAAAGGGAAGCTCATCATGCCGAACTACATGTCAAAAGGCTTTGAATTTTCATATGTCTTCATTATTGATTATGACGGGTATGATCAAGAGCAGGACAAGTTTCTGCTTTATACGCTCGCCTCAAGAGCGACTAGAAGTTTGACGCTCGTCGGAAAAGAGGATTGATATGCAGCCACCATTAAACCCGATATTCAGCCAGATCAAATTTCAGGTCGAGTGTATTAAAGAACTGATGCACTGTGTCAGCTTCTTCTCTATGGAGCAGGAAATCTATCCCGGGGGCCGGACGTGTCTTGAACTGCTGAGACATATTGTGCTGCTTCCGGAAGCAGACTACAGATTGTCACAAGGTGCAGCGGAAGAAGAAATCCGGCAGTTTTATTTTTACTGGGAGAAAGAGCTGACAACGATTGAAATGCTGGAAGCGCGGCTTGACTTGAGCTTCATTATGTTAGAGGATGCGTATAAAGAGCTGGAACAGGAAGACTTGGTGCGCAGATCCCGCAGTTACTGGGGGACGGCATACAGTCAGACGGAGTGGCTGCTCACTATTTTGACGCATTTAAGTCATCACCGCAGCCAGCTGTTCAGCTTTCTGAAAGTTGAAGGAGAAGATCTTCGAACGATTCAATTATTTGAATGATAGACATCTTGAGAGATGTCTATTTTAATGCGCTCACTGGAGGTTACTATCGTGCTGCAAGCTGTATTACATGCATTTTTACTGGCCATCGGGCTGATTCTGCCGCTTGGTGTGCAGAACATCTTTGTGTTTAATCAAGGGGCGACACAGCAGAAATTTGCTCGTGCACTTCCCGTGATATTAACAGCGGCGCTTTGTGATACGCTCTTGATCAGTCTCGCCGTGCTTGGTGTATCGGTCATTATTGTGAGTATGCCTTCACTGCAGATCGCGCTTTATATCGTCGGTATCATATTTCTCCTTTATATGAGCTGGTCAATATGGACAAGTGCTGTGACGGCAGAAGAAGGAGCGCCGCTGTCAGCGAAGAAGCAGGTGTTGTTTGCTATGTCGGTGTCACTGCTCAATCCTCATGCGATCATGGATACAGTCGGCGTCATCGGGACGAATTCAATCGCTTATGACGGTGCTGAAAAATGGGCGTACACATTGACGTGTATCGCTGTGTCATGGCTCTGGTTCTTCATGCTCGCTGTTGCCGGCAGAAAAGCAGGTCATATTGATAAAGATGGCAAACTGCTCACTGCTATTAACAAGCTGTCGGTATTCATCATCTTGATCGTGATCGTCATGCTGGTGAGACAGCTTATGGAATTGATTTAACAGGGGGAAGAAGATGATTATAACGAAAAGGCTGACCATCCGGCCGCTTGACAAGCAGTTAATCGATGACATGACAGCGGATGAGCCGGTGCAAGAGCGATTTTTGAACCATGTCGAGAAGCTGTCGATCGACCCGACTTTGACAGGATGGGATGTGTGGATTGTGCAGCTGAAAGACGGCACTTATATCGGTGACATCGGCTTTAAAGGGAAGCCGGATGAATCACTGGAAATTGAAGTAGGATACAGCTTTTTGCAGGACTATCACGGACAGGGCTATGCGACTGAAAGTGTCAGTGCGCTGCTGGCTGATGTGTACGCACGGAATGCAGCTTTAACCGTGAAAGCAGAGTGTTTTAAGGATAACCCGGCGTCGCAGCGCGTGCTCGAGAAGCTCGCGTTTAACGTCACAAGTGAGAGTTCTGACATAATATACTGGGAGAAAAAGTTAACATCTTATTAATAATAAGATGTTTTTTATTTTGTTATATTATAATAAAATATAGTGAGAGGAGGTGTCATTTGTTACTAAAATCATGTGACGTACCTTATCGACTGAAATATTATGATGCGCTGGTCGGACGGGTCAAGATGACTGATAAGCAGTCGAAAGACTATGCCATCTATCAGTCGGGCTATCAAGGTGAGTGGTCTTTTGCTGAGCTGATCAAAGCATATAAGCATGCAGTCGTATTATGGGACGTTTCGCTCAATAATCGTTGTGGTGAAGCGCAGTTTGATTTTATTGTAATCCATGATTATGTCGTGACGCATTATGATGTAAAGAACTTCAAAGGCTCATATCAGTTGCAGGGAAATATGTTTGTCTCCAGGACAGGCAGCAAAATTAAAAATCCGGATACGCAGCTTGCTGTGGCACATGCAGTACTGGAAAGTGAAATAAAAAGTTATGACTGGCGGTATGAAGTCGAAAGCTATATTGTATTTATTAATGAGACGTTCCATCTTGATGGCAGTAAGAAAGAACAGTGGCTGTACAAAAGTCAGCTGAAACATCACCTTTCTGCTATCGACAATCCGCATCCTATGACCGAACATAATATGCAGCTTGGTAACCATTTACTACAGAGACATCAGCCAAACCCTCATTTGAATATGCCCGTTAAAACTGAGTTTAGCAGTATAGCCGGAGGTTTAAAATGTCCGTTGTGCAGAAAGCGGATAGAGATTCTGTTGACCGGCAAAAAATATTACAACTGCCCGGCATGCATGAGAGTCTTTATGAGAAAAGAAATTTTGTTGAGAAGTCTGCAAGACCTATATTACTTACAAGAAGTACCCTTTAGTATTAGTGAGGCTGAGGAATGGTGTCAATTATCCAGCCGGACAACACTTAAAAGGCTGCTGCGAGAATATTTCAAATCTACAGGACAGAAAAAATCAGTGAAATACTATTTGTAGAACAAGTTCAAAATTGGCCCACAAATCAAAATGTGGACCAGTTTCACTCAAAAAGTGGCCCACAAATCAAAATGTGGACCAGTTTCCCGGATAAACAACAACGAGCCGTCACTCAACTGTCAGCTATGCATGGACGAGTCGGTCAACGATAGATTGATACACTTCCTGCCAGAACTCCGGCGTGTTTTTATATTTGTCGTGAATGACTTGATGTTTTTCTTTGCTTTTCTCGTCGAAAGTCGGGTCTTCTTTAGCAGGCAGGTCGCTCCGTGTTTCAGTGACAAACTCCTGTACTTTCTGAGCACGCGGCCCCCAGACAGCTGTCTGATGATAGTCATTATCCATGAAGACGAAAATAGGAATAGCGCGGGCTGTGCCGTTTGTCAAATACTGATCGATTAAATCAAGGTTTTCATCACGCAGGACAAAGCGCACGTCGATGCCTGCTTGTTCTGCGATTTTCAGCAGTACTGGAATAGTCATCATTGCATCTCCGCACCAGTCTTCAGTGATGGCGATTGCTTTCAGGTGTTTATCGGTCACGGATTCAAGACGTGCATCTTCCGGCAGTTCGAAGTTGTCGTAGATCGTCTGCATCTCTTCTTTATTCACTTCCATCTGATTGATATAGTCATCAGCTGTCAGTCCGTTCTCAAAATAAGTCTTTAATTTTGTCATGATGATTCCTCCCTTGTATTCAATCCCATTATAGCAATGCCGATAAAGCTCTCAAAATAATCTGATTTTTCATTGATTTTGCGGTAAATACGGATGAATCTTCATTGAAGGCCTGATAATCTTAAGACAGCTAATTTTTTCATACTGCAAGTCTCCTTCAGGACCAGTACGCACTGGTCCCTTTTTTATTTTTTTCTCCTCATTTATTTCGTTTTCCGATATAATATAATTAAATGACAAAGGAGTGATCGCATGAATTATGAAGAAAAAGTAAAAAAGTATGCTGAATTAGTCGTTAAAGTAGGGCTTAACGTGCAGCCGGGCCAGCGTGTTGTACTGAATGCAGATATTGATGCCATTGACTTTGTACGTGAACTGACACGTGCCTCATACGCAGCAGGTGCAAAAGAAGTCATCCAGAAACTGTCAGACGGTCCATCGCTGCAGATGAAGTACGAGCACGCACCAATTGACGTGTTCGAAACAGTAGAACAGTACCGCATCGATGAAACGAACGCTTACGTTGCAGAGCGCATTGCTAACTTAAAGATTTATTCTCAGACACCTGAACTGCTGAAACAGGCGGATCCCGCTAAAATCGCGGCGTCTGCCAAGGCGCTTGGTGAAGCAAACCGTGACTATGCACGTGCGGTCGGGCGTTATGACTTTACATGGAGCATCGTAGCATTTCCGAATACAGCGTGGGCGGAACTTGTGTTTCCTGACTTAAAAGGCGAGGAAGCGCGCATGAAGCTGCTTGATGAAATGATCAAGGCAGTGCGTGTGGACCAGGAGGACCCGGTCGAAGCTTGGCGGCTGCATAATGAGAAGTTAAACGAGAAGGCACGCGTGCTCACTGACAAAGGTTATGATAAGCTGCACTACAAGTCCGAACGGACAGATGTTGAAATCGGTCTGAACAAAGGCCATATTTGGCTTGGTGCGAGTGCCGTCAATGCTGATGGTGTGGAAATTCAAGTGAACATGCCGACTGAAGAAGTGTTCACATCCCCTGACTTCAGACGGGTGAACGGCGTGATCGGCAACACAAGACCGCTGAGTTACAACAGTGCGATCATCGATGACTTCAAGCTGACATTCAAAGACGGTGTCGTCACTGACTTCGAAGCGGGGCAGGGCTATGAAGTGCTGAAAAATATGCTGGACAGTGATGACGGTGCACGACGTCTTGGTGAAATCGCGCTTGTACCTGACGATTCACCGATATCGAATTCTGGCGTGTTGTTCTATAATACATTGTACGATGAAAATGCATCATGCCACGTCGCACTCGGCCGCTCATTCCCGAATGCGATCGCAGATGGTAAATCATTATCAAAAGAAGAGCTGACGGCACGAGGAATGAACAGTTCAATCATTCATGTCGACTTTATGATCGGCGGCCCGGATCTTTCAATCGATGGTGTCAAGGAAGACGGCACATCAGAACCGGTATTCCGCAATGGCAACTGGGTGATTTAATAACAAACCCCGCAGATACGTTTCAGTGTCTGCGGGGTTATTATTTATTCCTCTACGTGAGTTTCTCCTTCATACGGGTCGACCATAACAGTTTTTTCTTTGCTACCGTCCATCAATTTGAACTCATAGACTGGAATGTTATCTTTTGATTCAAGCGTCCATTCTTTGATTTTAGCGTCTTTACTTGTTTTATTCTGTGCTTTTGTCAGTGCTTCGTCGAAAGACAGCATCTTGTCATAGTTGAATGTCTGTTCGTCTTTAGCTACTGCATCTTCTTTAGAGGACAGCAGTTTCTTATCTTTCATGGAATAGGTGTATACCATATTTTTATTGTTTTCATTCTGACCGATTTTATAGACCCACTGGCCGTTATCATTTTCAAAATCGATATTCGTCAGTTTTCCCTGCTTGTTGTCATTTTGCAGCTGTTTAATGATGTCATCAGGCGTCGCAGTGATCTCATCTTTAGAGAGCAGCATCTTGTCCTCGCTGTCTTTACTTGATGAAGCTTTCTCGTCATCTTTCACAGCGTCATCTGCATCGTCTTCATCATTGGCATTGCTGTCTTTTGTGACATTCGCAGCTTCATTCTTTTTGACTGCATCTGATTTATTCGCTTCTGAAGAATCAACTTCTGATTTATTTTTATCGTCCGGACTGGTTGCTTTATCATTACTGTTATCTGCATCACACGCTGCAAGAGCGAGACCAGCAGTCAACAGCAGGCTTAGTATTTTAAATTTCATCATCATATCCTCCTGTGTACTTTTACTAAACTCATAACCTCTTTCAATTACCGCTAAACTTTATTGTGAATAACTGGCAGCAAAAGTGGTATAGAACAGTATAACTGAAAGGGGCGGATCATTAATGTGGACTACTCAGAATTATCCGGACAGCTGGAAGAACCTCGATGAACTGGAACGCAAAAAAGCGTTTGATATCGGTAACGCGATGCTGACGAATGGTTACAAAGAAGCGGATGCCATTCCGATTGCAACAAGTCAGGCGGAAAAATGGTATAAAGATGCGTCTGTTGATGAACTGAAAGAACTGAAGAACAAGAAAGTCTCAAAGCACAGTAAAGACGCATCGGCGAATCCCGAGCTGATGGATGAAGATGTTGAAGTGTACTACGAAGAAGATGCGTGGAAAGTGAAAACTGTGAGTGCAAAGCGTGCGAGCGGCACTTTCAGCACGAAGAAAGAAGCAGTCGACCGGGCAAAGGAAATCGCCGGCAACAAAGGCACGAAAGTGATACAGCATAATAAAGGAGAGCAGTAGACTGCTCTCCTTGTTAATGTGCTTTTAAATAATCGCCGAGTTCTTCAACGGACTCCACGACTGTTACAGGTTGTTCATTTTCCAGTTCAGCAAGACTACCGTAACCATACATGACGCCGATTGCATCCATGTTATTTTTGCGGGCGCCGACTAAATCATGCTTTCTGTCGCCGATCATCACACAGTCATGGACATCGAGCTGATAGCGGTCGACGACAAACTTGATGACTTCATCTTTATGGACTCTTGTACCGTCAAGCTCACTGCCGGCGATAGCATCGAAATAACCATCCAGCTTGAAGTGCTCAAGTATCTGCTCTGCAAATACGACAGGCTTACTCGTAGCGACAAACAGATGACGTCCTGCTGACTTCAGTTCCTTGAGCAGCTCTTCGATGCCTTCGTATACTTTGTTTTCATAAAGGCCTTTGTCCGAAAAATATTCCCGGTAGTAATCAACCGCCAGATGATTTCTGTCACCAGTCAGCTGGTAAGTGGATTCATAGCTTTCACTGAGCGGCGGCCCGATAAAATGTTCCAGTTCGTCGTTATGCGGAGCAGCGATATCGAGCTTGCCGAGTGAGAAGATGATGGAGTTTGTAATACCAAGCTTTGGATCTGTTAACGTGCCATCAAGGTCAAATAATATATTTTTATACGTCATAGCCCTATCTGATGCCCCGTTCATATTGTGTTGGAACGATGATTTCATCTCTCAGCTGTTTGATGGCATGAATCGTCCAGTACGGGTCATTCAGCATACCACGGCCGACTGCGATTAAATCAGCATCATTATTTTTCAATGTCATTTCAGCGACTTCCGGTGTGTCCAGTATGCCGACTGCGATAACTGGAACATCAAGTTCTTCTTTGAAGCGGCGGGCGAACGGTACTTGGTAGCCTGGATAGTTGCCGGGCTTGTCGCTGCCGGCCGGTGCTTCTCCGCCTGTTGAAATATCGAATAAATCGACGCCTGCTTCTTTATATTTGCGGCCGAGTTCAAGAGCATGGTCCACATTATAGCCGCCGTCCATATATTCACGGGCAGATATTCTGAACATCAGCGGCATATCTTCCGGCATGACTGACTTAACGGCTTTGATCACTTCGACGCCGAACAATGATAAGTCACGGCCGTAGTCATCGTCACGTTTGTTGATGCCTGGTGAATGGAACTGATGGATCAAGTAACCATGGGCGCCGTGTATTTCGATCGAATCAAATCCGGCTGCAACGGCGCGGCGCGCGGCTTCCTTATATTTATCCACCATCTGCTTCACTTCTTCAGTGGACAGCGCTCTTGGATAACGTGTCTCGCCGAACTCCGAATGAGCTTCAACCGGCATTTCTGACGAGCTGACCGGTGTTTTAATGTGTGTCGCTTTACGGCCGGCATGCGCAATCTGGATCGCTGCTTTGCTGCCTTGTGCATGAATGACGTCTACGAGCTGCTTGTACGCTGGGATCTGGGCATCATCCCATAGTCCAAGGCAGTTGGCAGTAATTCTGCCGTCCGGCTCTATATTGGTCATCTCGACGATAATAAGGCCGGTCTGACCGACAGCCCTGGATGCGTAGTGGACAAAGTGCCAGTCATTCGGTGTGCCATCTTCCTTTGTGACAGAATACTGGCACATCGGCGGCATGACCACGCGGTTTTTAAGTTCCATATTCTTATATGTAAAAGGTGTGTTCAATAAAGTCTTCATCATCATTCCTCCTATACCGTTTATTATAGTAATGAATAAAGCAATATAACATGAATATGCTTGAAGATTTTAAAGTTACAGTTTACACAATGAGGGAATAGTGTTATACTATCAGTAGAACAGTTGTAACATTCCTAATTTTTTGCTTGTTATTCTGTTATATAAATAATAGAACAGGTGGTGACATAATGTATATAGAACTCGATGATCAAAGCAGCACCCCGATTTATCTGCAGCTGGCCAATCAGATTATCCGGGGCATTGCGAACAAAGAGCTGGTGCCGTACGAAGCGCTGCCGTCCGGTCGCATGCTTGCAGGCGACCTCGGGATTAACATGCATACCGTGAACAAAGCCTACCATTATCTGGAGGATAAACGCTTTATTCAAGTGCAGCCGAAGTCGGGTGCCATGATTCATCCGGAAGCGGTGAGAGCGGCCAGTGCCAGTGAAGTACAGTTACTGAAAGAACGACTGCAGCCTATTATAGATGAAGCAAGATGTCTGCGGTTATCTAAAGAAGCCATCTATCAATTAATCAAGGAGTGTGAAAATGATGATTGAAGCGATAGTCACAAGTTTGATTATAGGGGTGACAGGCCTCGTCATACTGTTATCAGGACGCTTCGTTAAACGTAATATGTTGTTTTCCGTGTACGTTCCTGACAATTACCGGAAGGAAGCTGAAGTAAGGGACATCATCAAACAGTTTAGAGTGCAGGTCATTACAGCGGCAGTGCTCAGCGCCATGGTCAACTTTATCGTCATGCTGTCTGCCGGCCATACAGCGGTCATTATATTGATGATGCTGCTCAATCTGCTGCTCATCATAGATGTACTGTTGTACAGGAACGCCAATGAAAAGATGAAGGCACTGAAAGAGAGAGATGACTGGATGGTCGGTGTAAAAATGCTGCGGACAGCAAATACAGCTGCCCGGGATGATCTTGCACTGCTGCCATGGCAGATTTATTTAATTCCATTCGCGCTGCTGACGCTCAGTGTGATTTACACGGCGCTGAACTATAGTCATATACCAGACAGAATAGCGGTGCACTGGAACATCAATAATGAAGCGGACCGCTGGGAGGACAAGAGTATCGGCACTGTATTCTATTCAGGGCTGCTCGGTTACGGCATTCTTCTGCTGCTGATAGCGGTCAATTCAGCCATCAGCTGTTTTCCGATGATGCTTAATCCCGCAGCGAAAGAGGCGTCACAGCAATATGAGAGCAGCGTGAGAAGAAACAACAGCTATTTGATGTTTATCATCGCTGTTGTCGTGTCACTGATGTTCAGTTTTATTCTTGTGCAGCCGTTATTGTTCCCGCCGGGCTATATGCCGGGTTATGTCATGCTGGTGATGATTGCCGGCATGATTATCCCGATTGTTCTCAGTATCATTTATCAGTTCCGTGCAGACAAAAAGTACCGGGAAACTGCAGCAGTAGTCGATAAAGCACCTTATCATGATGACAGTAACTACAAATGGGGCTTGTTTTACTACAATAAGCAGGATTCGAGCGTCTGGGTGCCGAAAGTTTCGCAGTTCGGGATGACGATGAACTTTGCACGGCCGGAAGCACTGCTTATTTCCGCTGTAATTCTTATTGTGACGCTGCTGCCGATCATTTTATTATTTATTTTCGGCTAGCCGGCAGCGCGTTATTACATGCAATCAAGGCCAATCTTTCCTATAATAAGTTCAAGACCATAAGATTGGGCGTGGGAATATGTATGAAGTGAAAACAGAAGTCAAGATTATTCCGGACGGATTTGAGTCAGTGAACCGATTTTTTCATGACCATGTATTCCGCAGTTATATTGAGCTCGGTGCAAAGCTTAGAGGACGCTGGGTGGACGCCGACTGTACACTGATTACAGAAATATGGGCATTCCATGATAAAAATCATTATCAGCAGTTTTTTGAATTGAGAAAGAAGACATCTCATTACAAGAACAGCGTAGCCGAGAAACTGGCTAATGATAAATGGATTATCTCGAAGAAAGAAACACATATGGAGCCGACGGGTAATTACTTCCAGCCGCTGCACAGTGTATCAGCAAGTGTGTTTGCACAAAATGACAAAGGCGAGACACTGCTTGTCAGAAGTCTGCATAGAAGCGATACACTGGAACTCCCCGGCGGTATGGTGGATCATGAAGAGAGCCTGACAGAATGTGCCATCCGAGAGACGAAGGAAGAAACAGGACTCGATGTGGAAATATTAGGACTTGTTTATATTTCGCACAACGTGTCTAACGGTATCATAGCGTTTGTCTTCCACGGAAAAATTACAGGCGGCCAAATTGCAGACTATGAAGAAGAGACAAAGGATGTCGGCTTTTACGATACATCTGAACAAGCGATTGACCGTTACGTTAAACGCCCCGATTTCAAGGAACGTATTATCGAATCACAGAAATTGAGTTATCTTCCGCTCGATATTATGACAAGCAGACCTTACAATCTTGTCGAACGCCTGAACTAAAGAAGTATAGCCAAAATAAACGCCCTGCAGTAGTGGCGAACTGCAGGGCGTTTATTATGACTTTTGAAGGCCGCTTCTCACTGATTTTCAGTCGGTTGGACTGGATTTTGGCCTTCAGGAGCTGTTTGAAGGCCACTTCTCGCTGATTTTCAGTCGGTTGGACTGGATTTTGACCTTCAGGAGCTGTTTGAAGGCCACTTCTCACTGAATTTCGGTCGGTTGGACTGGATTTTGGCCTTCAGGAGCTGTTTGAAGGCCACTTCTCACTGATTTTCAGTCGGTTGGACTGGATTTTGGCCTTCAGGAGCTGTTTGAAGGCCACTTCTCACTGATTTTCAGTCGGTTGGACTGAATTTTGGCCTTCAGGAACCGTTTGAAGGCCACTTCTCACTGATTTTCAGTCGGTTGGACTGGATTTTGGCCTTCAGGAGCTGTTTGAAGGCCACTTCTCGCTGACTTTCAAGAAAAAATCCATTATTCACTGGCGAATTTAAGAGTTGTATCAAGCTGGCCGGTCAATTCGGTCAGCGGCAGCGGTCCGCCCTGCAGCCACTGACCGAAATCAAGTTCTGTCGGCTCTGTATCACCGCCGAGCGCTATCCAGGCCTTCAGCTCCTTCGGAAAATAGCAGCTTGTGTGGATGGTGCCGCTCCAGCTGGAATATTTATCACTGAAGATGCCGGCAGTCGAACTGTTCATAGCATTAAATGCCTCGGCTGCAGTTAATCCGCTGTTGACCTGCGCAGTCATCGCGGTCATTCTGTCATAAGAATCTGTCAGTACTTTTCGGTTTTCATGAGTGAGGACTTCGAAGTGATTGGTACAGTAATGGTGTTCTCTTATATTAATATCCCGCGGTGTCACTTCTACAATCTGTGTGATACCTTTTTTGTCGAGCACAATATAGGAGAAGCTTGAGCGGTGGGGAATGGACTGCAGCAGCTTGACTGCTTCTTCGACATCTCTGCATGTCTCAAGTATCAGCCGGCCGATCATATAGCAGACGAAGCCGTCACCCGGATTTTTGCGGTGCATGAAATTGTAGCCCATCGTCAAACCGTGTTCATTGATGCCGTCCATCCGGCCGGTCACCCGCGAGACAGGGGCCATCGTCGCATAACCGCCGTCATCCGGTTGAAAGAATGTCAGCCGGCCGTCGTAAGTCGCTGGATGATAGTCATAATTACGGACAAGAAAACCTTCGGCAGTAAAGACAGAGCACCCGGAGTCTTTCGCATAAACTCTATAGCCGCCGAAGTTCTGCAGCACTTGTTCAAGTCCCATATCAAGTGAATCTTGAAGCCCGATTAATTCATCCCATATATACGGTGCAAACTCATTGAACACTCGTCTTGTTTCCTCTATATCCACATCAAACCGCGGTCGTCTGATCCGCCATTCGCGGGCGCGGTTTTTCATCATCAGTGTTCCTTTAATCCATTCTCCCTGGGCATAACCGAAGTCATAATGACTGCCGCGGAATTCTGTAATGCTGCTTGTAACGTCCTGCATATGATCACGCCTTTAGCCTTTTATATATATTCTAACATAATTGATTTGACTATCATAACAAACAAATTGACTATTGTATTTGTCAAATTGTAAAACATATATTACAATAAAGATAGATTCAATGAATTCTAGTGAAAAGAGATGTGAATACATTATGAAAAACAGGCTGAAGGAACTGCGGGCAAGAGATGGCTTTAATCAGACAGAGCTCGCAAAGCGGGCAGGCGTATCGAGACAGACAATCAGTTTGATTGAGCGTGATGGTTTCATGCCTTCTCTGTTGACGGCAGTTAGAATCGCGCGGATTTTTGAGGAACAGATAGAAGACGTATTTATTTTTAAGGAGGATGAACTATGAAAAAAATGTGGAAAGGCTTTTTGATTGGTGCTGTGATTGGAGGGATTTTCGGTATGCTGTTAGGCGGGGGGCTGGATGCGATTAATTTTCTAGCAGCTCGTTTCGACAGTGAAATGAAAGCAGGAGCCATCATCATTATTATTATGGCGCTGGTACTATATATAACGCTTTCCATGAGAAAGTTTAGAACGACAAATAACCTTCTTCAAAGTTGATTCTCGCTATTTACCAGATTGCTCAAGGTGAGAACCAGATTATAGGGATGCTGCTATTTGCGGGTATGTTGATTTATTCAGCTGTTAAATATTACAATAAAGCTAATGAATATAATAAATAATAATGCTGATGTTGCCCGTGCATGAGTAACCGAAAGTGATAATATGGTTTAAAAGTCCTGCAAAGCGGGACTTTTTGTCTGATTTCTCCGTCTCCAGCCCGCGTCGGTTGACTTCACTCCTGATTTTTACTAAGGTAGGCGGTGAGGAGTGATAGTATGAGAACGTTGGAACAGGAGAAGGATCTCTTCTTTATTGATGGTTCAACGTACGATTTACTGACAGAGGAATTAAAGACGACCGTTGTATGCCCGAAAGATGAATTTCGCGGACATGCCATCTATAAAAACTTTCATGTGAGCAACTGCCATAGAACGTGGCGCATTTCAGATTATGACTATGTGATTGCTGCACAGCCCGGCTGGTACGAAAGTCTGCCGGCAAGTAAGCAGCAGCTTGTGTTCAATGAGCAGAAACGGACAGGTTCCTGCATGCTGATCGGCAGTACGCTGATCACACAGCGCTTCTGGTCACGATTGACAGCAGCACAGCAGCAGGAAGTCATCAGTCTTTACGATGAACCGATAGAACAGCTGGATGTGTCAGGGCTGCCTGACCGTTTCACACGTCTGCACGGCGTATTTCCTGATGAGCACGGTGGTAACTGTTTCGCAGCGGCTCTGTACGGTGTGACGGACGAAGAAACAATTCTTAATGAGTGGATGCATGATCAGATGTTCACTGACATGCTGACCCGTAATCACTATATACAGACTGATCAGCCGGAAAGTGACAGCGTCATGGTATTTGTCCGTGATGGTGTCGTCGTCCATGCATGCTATATGATTGATGACGACTACTGCTTCAATAAATCAGGACAGATGTTCTACAATCCATGGCATATCGCCCGCATTGACAAAGTGAAGACCGACTGGAAAGACTGTGAACTGGTCTATTACAGTTCAGCCGGGAAAGCAAATATGGCAAGGACTAACAAACAAGCTTGTTACGCTTAAACGACAAAAAAACCGGATCGGCTGACCCGGTTTTTTTTGGTTAGTTGACGCCGACTTGGCTCCACGCATTAGCCACAGTTGAAGCATCTGTTGTGCCGTATAAGTCAGTCGCTGCTCTTACTAAGGAAGCTTTAGCGTCTGCGAATGATGAATTAGGTGTTAAGTAGTAAACTAAAGCACGGTAGTAGATTTTCTCTGATTTTGCTTTGCCGAGTTTCGTTACTGTGTTGTAGAACGCTTTGTTCGGGATACCGCTGTTTGTATGAACGCCGCCCCAGTCGCCGGCCTTTGTGTTCGGCAAGTATTTATAATTGTTCATATGAGAAGGCTGGCCATAAAGATCTGGATTCGACATGCTGCGCAGTGCATCACCGCTCTTGTTCGGTGTATAGACATCTTCACCCATTAAGAAGTCAGGGTCTACAAAGTAACCGAAGACATCTGAGAATGATTCATTCAATGCACCAGGCTGATTCTCATAGACAAGTCCTGCTGTTTTTTCAGTGACCGCATGTGTCAGTTCATGAGCGATGACATCATTGGCACCTGATAACGGGGAGAATGTCACGCCGTCTCCGTCACCATAAACCATCGATTCACCGTTCCAGAAAGCATTGTTGTAGTTGGTGCTGTAATGGACGATAGAGTAGATAGGTGCACCCTGATTATCGTAGGAATCACGGTTATGGACATTTTTGTAGTAGTCATAAACCTGGTCAGCATAGTAATGCGCATCGACTGCTGCACGCTGTGCTGGACTTGTGAAATATTTGTCTGAATCCGTCACGATAGAATAGTTTGATGTCGCATTTTTAGCGTCATATGTCTCGATGTTACCAGTGTGCGTCATATCCGCTAAATAATAAGTGCCGTTCTCTTCATAGATGTTCAATGTTTTAGTATCGCCTTTGTTACCTGTACCGCTGCCGGTAGTCGGCCCGACGTCAGTCAGCGCATTCTGCTTAGCAACGACTTCGCCTGTTTCTGCATCAATTTGAACTTTCCAGTTGGCAGGCTGAGGTGTCAAGTAAATCAGCTGAACATCATAGACGAGTTTATTGTGCTCAGGGTTGACGACTAAATCTGCTTTTTTGACGACTTTACGACCTTGGTTTTTGACTGCATCTTTATCGACACCTGCAGCAGCATAAGCTTTATCGACCGCCTGTTCTGCTGTCAGTTTTTGAGTGTTGGTCGGTGCGAGTTCTTTCTGGTCAAGGTCACCGTTGACGAATGTCACTTGTCCTTCTTTATTGACGTGGACTTTAACTTCTGTGTTCAGTCCGACTTTGCCGTTAACTTTTGGCTTTAATGTATAGTGAGTGAAGCCGAGATCGTCTTGTTCAACTGAAACGACATCGTACTGCTTGTAAGTTTTCTTAACTTCTTTTGAACCAGGTAAATTTTTAAGTGTGTTTTTAGCTTCCTGTTTATTCTGTACTTTTTCAAGCTTTGTCAGTGCCTTTGAACCATCTGATTTCGCGAACGACTCATTCGCTGGAACAAGTGAAGCAAGTAAAGCTGTAGATAATACTGCAGGAACGATGAATTTTTTCGACATGTAATACACTCCTTAAATAGTGGTTTTTTAAAGCTAATTCTTATTATAATTATTTTGAATTGTTTGACATCTGTATTTTACGCAAATCTGTATAAAAGAGATGTTAACATTTCTTGATAATATGA
>NZ_SCWC02000012.1 GCF_004359525.2 Macrococcus equipercicus
AAACTCTCCATAATAGTTTGTCTGATAAAAGCTCGTTGACTGCTTAAGCCAGTCACTCTGAAAGTACTAAAGTACTCAAATTATTGGAATTAACGTTGACATATTGTCATTCAGTTTTCAATGTTCATTTTAATTAAATAATGGTGGAGACTAGCGGGATCGAACCGCTGACCTCCTGCGTGCAAAGCAGGCGCTCTCCCAGCTGAGCTAAGCCCCCATAATTTTAAGTTAAAGTCGGGAAGACAGGATTCGAACCTGCGACCCCTTGGTCCCAAACCAAGTGCTCTACCAAGCTGAGCTACTTCCCGTTTGTAATAAAAATGGCGCGCCCGAGAGGAGTCGAACCCCTAACCTCTTGATCCGTAGTCAAACGCTCTATCCAATTGAGCTACGGGCGCATTATATGGTGCCGAGGACCGGAATCGAACCGGTACGGTAATCACTTACCGCAGGATTTTAAGTCCTGTGCGTCTGCCAGTTCCGCCACCCCGGCTGGTAATCAGCATAATAAAATTAATGGAGCGAAAGACGGGATTCGAACCCGCGACCCCAACCTTGGCAAGGTTGTATTCTACCACTGAACTACTTTCGCAAATATGGTGCGGATGAAGGGAGTCGAACCCCCACGCCCGTGAAGGCGCTAGATCCTGATTCTAGTGCGTCTGCCAATTCCGCCACACCCGCAAAATATAATGAGCCATAGAGGATTCGAACCTCTGACCCTTTGATTAAAAGTCAAATGCTCTACCAGCTGAGCTAATGGCTCTAACATGGTGCCGGAAAAAGGACTTGAACCCTCAACCTACTGATTACAAGTCAGTTGCTCTACCAGTTGAGCTATTCCGGCATAATAATAAATGGTGGAGGATGACGGGATCGAACCGCCGACCCTCTGCTTGTAAGGCAGATGCTCTCCCAGCTGAGCTAATCCTCCAAATGTTTCTGCCCGGCAGCGTCCTACTCTCGCGGGACGTCAGTCCAACTACCATCGGCGCTAGAGAGCTTAACTTCTGTGTTCGGTATGGGAACAGGTGTGACCTCTCTGCCATCGTCACCAGACAAAAATTGACTACTTGATTAAGTATATAGACTTCAAAGCGCTTTTGCAACAGTAAATTTTACACTCTCTTTACGAACTTTACAGTTCGTTTATTCGTGTTATTGCTTCTGTCATAAGCGACTTTTTTATATTACATGATGCAGCGATTCGTGTCAACGTTTTTAACTAAAAATAATTAAAAAATTCCCCGGCGCTTGCAGCCCGGGGATAACAGGTCTATTTCTGTCTCATATGTGGGAATAACAGTACGTCTCTAATAGAAGGCGCGTCCGTCAGCAGCATGACTAAACGGTCAATGCCGATACCGAGTCCACCTGTCGGCGGCATACCATATTCCAGTGCTTCGATGAAGTCATCGTCCATTTCATGCGCTTCATCATTTCCTTCTGCTTTTTCTACCATCTGTGCTTCAAAACGCTGACGCTGATCGATCGGGTCGTTCAGCTCGGTAAATGCATTGGCATGTTCACGACGTACGATGAACAGTTCAAAACGGTCCGTAAAGCGTTTATCTTCAGGGTTCTGCTTGGCAAGTGGTGAAATCTCTACTGGATGACCATAGATGAATGTCGGCTGGACAAGTTCTTCTTCTACTTTCTGCTCGAAGAATTCATTTAAGATATGCCCGTATTTCATATTCGGTTTGACGTCGATGCCATGCTCTTTAGCCAGCTGATGTGCTTCTTCGTCAGATGTAACGTCATAGAAGTTGACTCCTGTGTATTCCTTAACCGCATCAACCATATGCCATCTGCGCCATTTAGGAGCCAGATTGATTTCTTCGCCGTTGTAAGTGACTGTCGTTGAACCTGTTACACGTTCAGCGATATGCGCGATCAATGATTCTGTTAAGTCCATAATATCGTTGTAGTCTGCATAGGCCTCATACAGCTCAATCATCGTAAACTCAGGGTTATGTCGCGTAGATATTCCTTCGTTGCGGAAAACACGGCCGATCTCGTATACTTTCTCAAGTCCACCGACAATGAGACGTTTCAAGTGAAGTTCAATCGCTATACGCATATATAAGGTCATATCAAGTGCGTTATGATGCGTGACGAATGGTCTTGCTGCTGCCCCGCCGGCAATCGCATGCATCATCGGCGTCTCTACTTCAAGGAAGCCTTTGTCGTTCAAGAAGCTGCGCATCTCCTGAATAATACGGCTGCGTGTAATAAAGGTCTGTGTAGACTCATCACTAGTGATTAAATCAAGGTAACGCTGGCGATAGCGCTGCTCCACGTCCTGCAGGCCATGGAACTTATCCGGTAATGGACGCAGTGCTTTCGCAAGCATCTTGAATGACGTCGCCTTAACAGAAAGTTCTCCCGTATTGGTCTTGAACATCACACCTTCAATACCGACGATATCTCCTAAATCTGCGTTGTTCCACAACTCGAACTGGTCATCTCCGACAGCGTCTTTACGGACATAAATCTGAAGCTGACCGGTCAAGTCTTTAACATGAGCAAAACCTGCCTTACCTTTACCACGTTTTGTCATAATACGGCCGGCGATCGCTGTCACTGACTCAGACTCTTTGTCATGTAATTCTTCTTTAGAAAACTGGTCCCAGTCTGCTGCCAGGCTTGCTGCCGTTCCTGTACGTTCAAATTTCTGACCGAACGGATCAATACCAAGGTCAAGCAAGTCCTGCATTTTCTGACGGCGGACCAGCATCTGATCGTTTAATTCTTCTGTCATGGTTACACTCCTTCAGCTACTTTTTCTTCTTCCAGCACATGCTGTTCGAACGTTCTTAGTATATCAACTAATTCGTCGCGTGTCTCGGCTGCATTAATCAGCTTACGTGCCTTACCGTTTCCTTTAACGCCTTTTAAATACCATGAAGCATGCTTGCGCATTTCCATCACGGCGATTTTCTCGCCTTTCAGCTGAATCAGACGGTCTAAGTGCAGTATCGCCACAGTCATCTTCTCAGAGATAGACGGCTCCGGCTGCAGTTCACCTGTTTCAAGATAGTGCACCGTGCGGTAGATCATCCACGGGTTACCCAGTGCTTCACGGCCGATCATGACCGCGTCTACTCCTGTTTCATCGAGCATTTTCTTCGCAAGTTCCGGCGTTGTAACGTCGCCATTACCGACAACAGGAATAGAGACCGCTTCTTTCACCTGTTTGATGATGTTCCAGTCTGCATGTCCTTCATACATCTGAACGCGTGTCCGTCCGTGCACTGCAATTGCGGCAGCGCCTGCTTTCTCAATCATCTTCGCATTCTCTACTGCATAAATATGGTCGTCATCCCAGCCAATACGCATCTTTACTGTGACAGGCTTTGATACCGCTGCAACAACAGCCGACACCATCTCATAAATTTTCGGCGGATCAAGCAGCCAGCGCGCTCCAGCTTCACATTTAATAATCTTAGAAACAGGGCAGCCCATATTAATATCGATGATATCCGCTGTTGTGTTCTGATCCACATATTTTGCCGCTTCGACCAGCGTCTCTTTTTCGCCGCCAAAAATCTGCAGTGACAGCGGACGTTCGTTCTCATCAATGTACAGCATCTTCATCGTCTTTTCGTTGTTGAAAAGAATTGCTTTGTCACTTACCATCTCCGCACAGACAAGACCAGCGCCAAATTCTTTGACAGTCAGTCTGAACGCAGCGTTACAAACACCAGCCATCGGTGCCAGTACCACTTTGTTGTTAATCTCAATATCGCCTATTTTCCACATAATTATAGCCTCACTTATAGTTTCCTAACTTCCGGGTCGTCATATACTAGTTCATCAATTCTCTTCTTTGCTACAGGGTGTACTGCGTCAGCTGCAATTTCGTTCAAAGGGATCAAGACAAAGCTTCGTTCAAGCATGAAAGGATGCGGTACTTGCAGATTCGGTTCATCTATCACATAGTCATCCACCATTAAGATGTCGAGGTCAATGGTCCGTGGTCCCCAGTGAATACGGCGCACGCGTGCAAGCTCTTGTTCAATCGACTGACATACTGCCAGTACTTCCTGCGGCGTAAGTGTTGTGTCCGCGACTACACATATATTATAGAAATCATCCTGTGCGACACTACCGACCGGCGCAGTCTCGTAAATAGAAGAAACGCGCATGACGCGGATGCCTGCCGTCTGACCAAGTAATTCAACCGCCCGTGCCAGCTGCTGTGCTCTGTCACCCATATTGCTGCCAAGACTCAAGTAAATAGTAGTCATTATACTACCTCGTCCGGTTTATTTCAATCCCTACGCCGTCGTAATGACCGGCGATCGGCGGATTTTCTTTTGTAATTCTGACGCTTAACGCCACTACCCGATTATAGTGAGCAAACAGCGTTTTGGCAATACGGCCCGCAACATGCTCCAAAAGCTTCGACGATTCTTTCATCTCTTCTTCGATAAGCTGATAAGCTTCACCGTAATTCACTGTCGTCTCAAGCTCATCTGTTGCACAAGCTTCTGTCAGATCGATAGAGAGTTCAACATCTACGACAAATATTTGACCGAGCTTATTCTCTTCTTCAAATACACCGTGGTACGCATAAAATTTCATTCCCTGTAAAAATATTTTATCCATTGTTCCCTCTCAGTCCGTCAGCGACTCGCGCGACTTTTTTATTCATTGCTACATTATGTACACGTACAGCATGGATTCCTTTAGCGATGCCCCATACCGTTGTGGCCGCTGTGCCTTCGTCTCGTGCAGCGGCCGGCCGGCCATCATCAAGCAGCTCTTTGACCATGCGTTTACGGCTTGTTGCGAGCAGCACTTTGTAGCCGAGCCCGCACAGTTCATCAAGCCGTCTCATCACTTCGATCTCCTGCTCTCTTGATTTGGCAAAACCAATGCCCGGATCCAGCCATATATGTTCCCGCTGAATGCCAGCCTGCTCTGCAAGTTCGGCCTGCCGCAGCAGGTCCTCTGTCATCGCTGCCATCACGTCCCCGGTCACTTCTTCTTCCGCGTTATGCATCAAAATGATCTGCGCATTGTGTCGTGCCGCAGCATCAAACATCGCCTTGTCATATTTCCCGGCCCACTGGTCATTGATGAAATCCGCGCCGGCTGACAGGGCAGCTGCCGCCACTTCACTTCTGAACGTGTCAACTGAGATCAATACGTCAAACTGACGAATCGCCTGCACGACCGGTATGACCCGTGCCAGTTCCTCTGCGACTGAAACCTCCTGATAGCCGGGACGCGTTGAATACCCGCCGACGTCCACGATATCAACGCCTTCAGCAATCATTTCTTCCACGCGCTGCACGGCCTGCGCGACAGAATTATACCGGCCGCCGTCCGAAAAAGAGTCCGGCGTCACATTAAGAATGCCCATCACTAATGTTCTCATCTCTACCTCCTGGCTGAAAAGTGATCTTGTGCTGATGATCAGCACTCACTTCTCTCTATTATAGCAAACAAAAAAGCTATCTTATGACAAGATAGCTTTGAAATATTATTTGCTGAGGTCTGCGTATAACGGTGTTGATAAGTAACGCTCACCGTTACTTGGTAATATCGCTACGACATTTTTGCCGGCGCCAAGTTCCACAGCTTTTTTGATGGCTGCGTGAACGGCTGCACCTGAAGAGATACCGCCGAGAATGCCTTCTTCACGTGCGACTTTACGGCTCATTTCCATCGCTTCGTCGTTAGTGACCTGCGTAATTGATTCGTAAATGCCAATATTCAATGTATCAGGCACAAATCCTGCACCGATCCCTTGAATTTTATGCGGCCCTGGTCTGCCGCCGCTTAATACTGGAGAATCTGTCGGCTCAACTGCGACAATATGCACTTCTGGATGGCTTTCTTTAATGACTTCGCCGGCACCCGTAATAGTACCCCCTGTTCCGATTCCTGCGATAAACGCATCGATCGACAGACCTTCCATCGCTGCGACAATTTCAGGTCCTGTTGTTTTTCGGTGAACTTCAGGGTTTGCCATGTTTTCAAACTGCTGCGGCATGAAGTAACCTTTTTCGTCTTTTAGTTCGTTGGCCTTCGCAATGGCACCTTTCATACCTTCAGCACCCGGTGTCAATACTAATTCGGCGCCATAAGCACGCAGTAATGTGCGGCGCTCCTGGCTCATTGTATCAGGCATGACAAGTACAGCTCTATAGCCTTTTGCTGCTGCGACCATCGCCAGACCAATTCCAGTGTTGCCTGATGTAGGTTCGATAATCGTATCGCCCGGCTGCAGACGGCCGTCCTGCTCTGCTGCATCAATCATCGCAACTGCAATACGGTCCTTAACAGAAGAACCCGGGTTCTGGTACTCAAGTTTCACATAAACATCTGCTGCGCCTTCAGGAACAACACGGTTTAATTTGACAAGCGGTGTATTACCAATTACTTCAGTGATATTATCGACTCGTTTAGCCATGATTTAATCTCCTCCAAAACCTAGTATTGTTATCGGATTAAGTATATCAACAGTTTTCCGCGACTTCAAAATTATTGCTTTAGCGCTGCTAGTTCTTCTGCAGAGAAATGATATTTCTCACGGCAGAAATGACATTCCACTTCAGCACCATTGTCTTCTTTAATCATGCTGTCAATTTCTGCATTGCCAAGGCCTTTAATCGCTGTGCTGAATTTTTCCTTGCCGCAGTGGCATTTAAATTCAACCGGCATCCGGTCGATGACGCGGATATTATCTTCTCCGAGCACTTCTTCAAGCAGCTGTTCAGGCGACAGGCCTTTATCAATTAAGGTCGATACCGGCTGCATCGCTCCTAAATGCTGCTCAATCGCACTGATGGTTTCTTCTGACGCACCCGGCATCAGCTGGATAATGAATCCGCCGGCCGCTTTAATCGTATTGTCCGGATTCACAAGAACGCCGAGACCGACCGCAGACGGCACCTGCTCACTTGTCACAAAATAATAAGTGAAATCCTCGCCCAGCTCACCTGAGACAATCGGTGTAGATCCTGTGAAGAAATCTCTCATCCCGATATCTTTGACGACATTGAGTGCACCGTTTGTCCCGACAGCACGACGGACATCCAGTTTGCCGTGCTCATTCAAGTCGAAGTGTGTCTGCGGATTAGTGACATAACCGCGCACTTCACCTTTGCCGTTCGCATCAACGATAATCTGACCGATCGGTCCGCCGCCGTTGATTGTGACCGTCAGTTTCTCGTCGTTCTTCAACATAGAACCCATCATTACACCAGCAGTCATCGACCGTCCGAGTGCAGCTGATGCTGTCGGCCATGTGTAGTGTCTTGTCTGTGCTTCCTGCACGGCATTCGTAGACCGGACGCTGAATGCACGTACTTCATCATTGAACGCGAGTGCTCTTACTAAATAATCTTCCATCATTATTCTCCTTTAAAAAATCCCTTTCTTCTGTCAGACAGCGAGAAAGGGATTGAAATTTAGAAATTATCTTTGTCCAGACGATCGACTTTCGGTTCAGGTTCATTAATGCTCTGATCTTGAACATCCTCGCCGTCCTGCAATTCTCTTTTTACATCTTCATAAGATGAGCCGATTTTATCGTCTTCATCCGCTTCTTTAACGGTGACACGCTCGTCATTATTAACGACAGTCACCCGGTCATCAGACTTAACAGTCGGATGGTACAAGTGTGAATCATCATAATTAACTTCAGGCAGTGTGCCGTGACGGAACAAGCTTTCGATCTGGTTGGCAACCAGTGTTTCTTCTACAAGCAGTGTTCTTGCGATTAAATCAAGCTGTTCGCGGTGCTCTGTCAAAATCTGACGGCAGCGCTCGTAAGCTTCTTTAATAATACGCTGGATTTCCAGGTCAATCTCATAAGCGATCTGATCAGAGTAATTCGGCTCTGAATGCATATCGCGGCCGAGGAATACTTCGCCGCCTTGTGTATTGCCGAACTGAAGCGGTCCAAGTTTATCACTCATACCATATTCAGTAACCATCTGGCGGGCAATCCCTGTCGCACGCTGGAAGTCATTGTGCGCTCCTGTTGATACTTCACCGAATGTAATTTCTTCTGCTACACGACCACCAAGCAGACCGACAATTTTGTCGAGCAGCTCAGGTTTCGTCATGAAGTAACGGTCCTGCTTCGGTAACATCATTGCATAACCACCGGCCTGACCGCGCGGTACGATTGTTACTTTATGAACCATCTCTGCTTCATCAAGCACTTTTCCGATCACTGTATGACCTGCTTCATGCCATGCAACGATATTGCGTTCTTTCTCTGAGATTACGCGTGATTTTTTCGCTGGACCTGCAATGACACGGTCTGTCGCTTCATCAATATCGCGCATATCAATTTTCGTCTTACCTTGACGGGCAGCAACAAGTGCCGCTTCGTTTAACAAGTTCTCAAGGTCTGCACCTGAGAAACCTGGTGTCCGCTGACTCAGTGCTTTAATATCGACAGTTTCGTCAAGCGGCTTGTTGCGGGCATGGACTTTAAGTACCGCTTCACGGCCTTTAACATCCGGGCGACCGACTTGAATCTGTCTGTCAAAACGACCTGGACGCAGTAATGCAGGGTCTAGAATGTCCGGTCTGTTGGTCGCTGCAATCATGATGATGCCTTCATTCTCACCGAAACCATCCATCTCTACAAGCAGCTGGTTCAATGTTTGCTCACGTTCATCGTGACCACCGCCGACACCAGCACCACGCTGACGACCGACTGCATCAATCTCATCGATGAAGATAATACAAGGTGCATTTTTCTTCGCGTTCTCGAATAAGTCACGGACACGGCTTGCACCGACACCGACGAACATCTCAACGAAGTCAGAACCACTGATCGAGAAGAACGGTACGCCTGCTTCACCGGCAACTGCACGGGCAAGCAATGTTTTACCTGTCCCTGGAGGTCCTACAAGCAGCACCCCTTTAGGAATGCGGGCACCCATTTTTTTGAACTTACGATTGTCTTTTAGGAAATCAACAATTTCTACAAGTTCCTGTTTCTCTTCATCAGCACCGGCAACATCTGTAAATCTTACTTTTTTCTTCTTGTCATCATAGAGCTTCGCTTTTGATTTACCGAAGTTCATGACACGACCGCCACCGCCGCCGCCTTGTGACTGTGACAGGAAGAAGATAAAGAAGAAGGCAAGCAGCAGTAGTGGAATTAATGTTGACAGCATGCCTAAAAAGACATTCTGTTTCTCTGCAGGCTTAATCGTAAAGTCCATTTTCCCTTTGTTTGCTTCTGCTATATCTGTAATACGCTGTAAATCTTTTTCGTTATTGTAAAGTACGACAGAAGTAAATGTTTCATTCTTGTCTGCACCTTTGAGTTTACCATTAACTAAATAAACTTCCTGTGCGGGCTGTAACGTCAATTCTTCTACGTTACCTTTTTCCAGCTCAGTCATTAATTTTGTATAAGTGATCGGTTTAGGCAGTGCGCCGTTACCGTTGATCCACGAAAATACGCCAAAAATGACGATGCCGAATAATGCGACCATCAGGATGTTACGAAAGGCCTTTTGCATTCACGTTATCCTCCTAATTCATATGTAAAGCTAAAAAAAATTTTATCATACTTAATCGTTATCAAGCTACTAATTGAACTTCAAATATCAAAAATAGTCAAACCCCGTAAAAATTGGATTATTTAGCGTATACTTCTTCTTTTAACAGACCGATGTACGGCAAGTTTCTGTATCGTTCCTGATAATCAAGCCCATATCCTACTACGAAGTCATCAGGAATTTTCTCACCGACATATTTTGCTTCAATATCTACTTTACGACGTGACGGTTTATCAAGCAGCGTCACAATTTCAATAGATTTTGCTTTGCGGTATTTCAGTAAATCAACGATAGAGTTAAGCGTCGTACCTGTTTCCAGAATATCTTCGATGATAATGACATCACGGTCTTCAACAGAAGTGCTTAAGTCTTTCAGAATCTTTACTTCGCCGGTACTTTCCGTGCCGCCGTGATAGCTTGAAACGTCCATAAAGTCAATTTCAACATGGGTATCAATATGTTTGATTAAATCTGTCATGAATAAGACGGAGCCTTTCAAAATACCGACGCAGAGCGGCAGGCTATCTTTGTAGTCAGCAGTCAGCTGCTGACCAAGGCGGACGCAGGCTGCTTCAATCTGTTCTTCTGTTAATACAATACTTCCAATATCATTATGCATGTTGTTCTTCTCCTTTTATGGTTAATATATCATTGATCGGATGGCTGGCACGTTTGAACGCCCCGACTGCGACTATCGTTCCATCTATCTCTACAATCGGCAGCCGGTTCCTAACAGCAGCCGGTACTTTATTATTAATCATGATGCGGTTAATCTTCTGATGGTGCTTACCTATCTTTATTTTATCACGCGGACGCGGCAGACGGACAATAATTATTTTATCGACCGGGGCGGTCAGTTCAATTTCAAAGCCATTGAACTGATATTTTCCAGGTGATTGAATCTCCATATAGTCATCCACCGGCTGTTTGCACTGTAACATCAATTTATCATATGCGATTTCGATATGCCATTTTGAAGTAACTTGATAACTTGCCTGAGCCGTGTCCGAGGCGCTGACCCGGACGATTTCATCCAAATAACTATGTGCGAGCGCCACGTGGTCACCTGTTGCTTCTTCCAGCAGCTGAATTAAGAGGGCGCGGCGTACCAGTTTATTCTCCATGTTGAACAGCGCCCTGTCCCAGCGGTAACCTGAAGGTGTCTGGTCAACGCGGCCTTTAAATTCATTCACGCCGGCTGTCACTAGTTCAAGCACTTCCTCCTGCCAGACAGCAAGATCAAGCAATGATTCTGATGACAATTGACTGATGGAATCAATCACCGGCAGCAGCTGATGGCGGATTGCGTTGCGGGCATACTTCGTACTGTTGTTCGAGGCGTCTTCCATATACGGGACACGATGCGTCACAGCGTAGTCAATGAGTTCATGCTTCTTCACATCAATCAACGGCCGGCAGATGACATAGCTTTCTCTTTCAGTATCAGCGATTGACAAACGCTGTGTATAAAACCGTCTCGTCAGCAGCCGGAACATAATGGTCTCAAGCTGATCATCCTGATGATGCGCAGTCAATAATACGTCCAGCTGCTGCTGTTTCATCACTTGATCAAAAAATCGGTAGCGATAATCCCGTGCCGCCCGCTGAATGCTCTGCCCTTCCTTGAAGTAACCAGCCGGTATAGTTGCCGTAAAACACGGAATGCCGTATTGGTGCGCATATTCTTCAATCAGCTGCTGCTCATCCTTTGATTCTGGTCGCAGGCCATGATTCACATGCAGAATCACAAGCGCACTACAGCGACCAGATTCTCTCACCTTATCGAGCAGCACCATCGAATCAACTCCGCCTGATACAGCTACTGCTGCACGCTGTCCGGCAGTCCAGCACCAGTTCATTGTCAGTCCTCCTTCGAAACAACAAAAAGATTGTCCGCAGACAATCTTTATGCCAATCTATTAACGTTTAGAACCTTTACCGCCACGGCGTGATTCTGTCTGACGTTTAATTGAAGTTAGTCGGTCCTCACTATCTTTCAGAAAGTTTGACAGCTTCTTCTCGAAATCTTCAGGTTTTTTCTCCTGCTGTGGTGCGCGCTGAGGTCTCGGTCTTTCTTTTGCTTTTTTTATAGAAAGGCTGATTTTGCCGTCAGTTCCTACAGTCAGTACTTTAACTTCTACTTCTTGTCCGAGTTCAAGATGATCAGCAACATTTTCAACATAGCTGTCTGCAACTTCACTGATGTGAACAAGGCCGCTTTTCCCTTCAGGCAACTCCACAAAAGCACCGAAATTTTTAATGCCTGTGACTTTACCTTTTAACTTACTTCCAACTTCAATTGCCATATGCTTAACGAATCCTCCCAGATTTTTTTCCTCTTTATATTATATGCCTGATTCCTATAAATGACAACTCACTTAACTCGTTTTCTGAATCTTTAATCTAGTTCCTATCGGCTTTCTTCTTAGCTTGGTCATCAGGTATTTTAAATATGATTTCACCGTCATTGCTCAGGAAATATTCACTGCGGGCAATTTTAGTGATGTACTCTTTGTTGTTCAGCTGCTTTAGTTTTTCCTTCAGCGCAATCTCTCGGTCCTGCAGCTGGGCAAGTTCAGCGGTCTTCGCGTCATGTGCTGCTTTCAGTTCGCTGTTCTGCTTCATCTGCGTGACCAGCAGGACAGTCAGGAAAAGCAAGATGGCAAGCAGCGCACCTCCAAATACAGTCAGTCTTTTTCTGACGACTCGACTTGACTTCACTTTTATCCGGTTCTGCTTAGTATAGTCATTATTCATCCTTTTAACTTTACGTGCCATCCTGGTCTCCTCCTATTCCGGCGTTGATATCACTTTTTCTTCTTTTTTCACTTCGAACATCTGCTTCGCATTATCTTTAGTCGCATGCTCAGACAACGCCGTCACTTCTACCGTCATAATCCGCTGACCGAGTTTAACGACCAGCTCATCACCGACACTGACTGTGGACGATGCTTTAGCAACATTGCCGTTAATCGTAATACGTCCCTGGTCACTGACTTCTTTCGCCAGTGTGCGGCGTTTAATCAGTCGTGATACTTTCAAATATTTATCGAGTCTCATCTGCTACCTCCTTAATGGCATTCTCTATCGTTTCACCTTGCTGCATCCGTTCATATAATGCCATCACAACATCAGCAAAAGCTTTTTCTGCTTTAAAGTCACGCTGCTCTTTACCTTCTTTGCGTTTCTCGTCTTCCCATACGCGATGCAGCTCGTCTACGGTAGTAACCGTCTCGGTGCCGAACACGTGCGGATGGCGGCGGATCATTTTCTCTGTAATCGATGTTACTACATCTTTAATATCGAACAGCGCTTCTTTCTCGCCGAGTGCGGTATGGAAGAAGACCTGCAGCAGTATATCGCCGAGTTCTTCGATGATATTATCGATATCATCCGCATCAATAGCTGCCATCAGCTCATAGCTTTCCTCGACTAAATAACGTTTCAGCGTCTGATGGGTCTGCTGCTGATCCCACGGACAGCCGTCCGGACTGACAAGCCGCTCCATCACACCAATCAATGTGCTGAATTCACCGTTCAGTCCTTCATCTGTTACAGGCGGTATGAACAGACTCGTCAAATTTGACTCTGTGAAGTCGTGGTCCAGTTCATATAAAGGGACGTGACAAAGCGAAGCTGACGCGCCCCGTGCCCCGGTGACTATCATGACAGGATGGTCATCCGGATACTTAGTCATCAGGGCGATCTTCAAGTCGCTTGCAACAATCTGGTTATAGACCTGCGTCACAACAAGCGCATTTCTAATATTGACGTGGTTCGTCTCAAACTGAGTAGCGTCAAGCAGCTGGAAACCATCATTTGGATCATATCCTGCCGCTGTAAATAAATCATCGATAAAGCTTTTGCCGCCTTTAATCGTCACTTTGACGTCGTCGCGGTTGAGCAGCAGCTGCGTCGTTGTTTCAGCTACCATTGGATGACCCGGCACAGCATAGACGACCGGCCCCTGCTTGCTTTTAGCAGCAAGCAGTTCAACGATCTCATCATAGACCGCTGCAAACTGATCGTGCCGTTCATATACTGCATCAAAACTCTGCCAGTTAACATCAGGCAGCTCATCGATGACCGGGTGTTTCAGCGTTCTGACATAAACTTCTGCTGTATTATTCAGGAGCTGATAAATGCCGTATGGCAGTTCATCAAGTCCGTAGTTACCAAGGCCGATGACCGTTATTTCATTCATAGTATATCCCTTCATTCTTTCATCAAATCCATCATCTTATCACCAAGCGGCAAATAAGACCATTCCTGCTTCGTCAGCAGTCTCCATCTTATCAGCGCTATTGCTACTATCATAACCCCTAACGCCACACCTATCAAGGAAACAACTAATGCGCTGAGCCGTGTCCCAGATGGAATGAGACAGACCAGCTGTAACATGATACTCATGGCGGCAAGAACGATGCACCATTTCACCATAAATGACTGCATCCCAAGCTGGTAGCGCTGTCTAATGCAGCTGTGCAGTATTAAGGCATAGACCGTCAGACCTGCAACTGTTGCCACTGCAGCGCCGAACACGCCGAAACGGGCGATAAGGATGACGTTCAGTCCCACTTTAACAAGCAGTCCTGCCAGCACACCGATACCCTGCACTTTGTAGTCTTCCGTTACTTGCAGCATCGCCGTATACATAATGATGAGCGACACAAAAATAATGGCGAGCATATAAACACTGAGCGTTCCCGTTTCTCTCGTATCCTCAAACAGCAGCAAATTAAACGGTCTGATCAAGTTCATCAAACCGATGGCTGCTGCACTGCTGAAAATAATGGTGATCTTCAACGCAGAACGCGCATAATCATTCATCGCGTCGTATGCTTTGTTGTTACGGCTGGCCGCAAGCAGAGGTATCAGGACAAGCGAGAACGATGTCGTCACAATCAGGCCGAGCTGAATCAGCGAGGCCCCGCGGTCATAAATGCCTTTCAGTGCACGGGCATCATCCAATGCTATACCGGACTGTTTCAACCCGTTCAACACGGTGAAACTATCCACGAGCTGCCACAAAATCATAATCAAGTAACTCAGCGAATAGAACAAGGTCAGTATGAAGAAACGTCTGAATTCCTCGTTTGTCAGCCGACCGCTGCCTGTGACAGATAGTTTCCTGCCGAACTTCAAGTAAAGCCAAGCACCTGACAGACCAAGAAATGACCCGCATATGCTGAGCATGCCGCTGTCATAGATAGAAAATCCTTTTGTGAACAGCAGAACAGCCACTAAAATTGTACTGACCCGCAGTACTTGATCAATCACCTGCGACATCGCAATCGTCCGCATATCATTTTCGGCCTGCAGTCTCCCACGTACAACTGCTATAAAGCTGAATGGCAGCAGCACGAGTAATGATGTTCTGAACATGCCGCTCAACTGCTTGTCTCCCATTAATGATGTGATTACATCACTGCAAGTGAACAGTATGACGAAGACAACGATACTGATGACCCGCAGCAGCCGCAGTAATTTGCCGGGAAAATACTTATCCTGCTGCTGACTGATAACACTTGGTACAGCATTTAAGCTGAGCACTGAGACAATAGCGACTACTGGATAAACTTGCTGATAGGCATAAAGTCCTGCGTCACCGAGCACATTTTGATAAGGAACGCGGTAAATCGCACTTAAAGTTTTGACCAGCAGCATCGTAATAGTCAGTACGATGACTGTATTAAAGACGCGTTCATTGTTCTTCATCAAGCTTTAAACTTCCTTGCATAATATTTGTCAGCTGCACGAGTGACTGCAGCCAGCTGCCTCGTTTTTTCAGCGCGAGCTTCATACGGTTGCCGGCGACGCTGACTTTCAAGTCACGGCCGAATGTCTCTGTATCTTTGAAGAGCTGTACCCCGTCGACTTTCGCAGTCGATGCTTCTGATACGAATATTTCGATGTCTTTTGCGGTCTCCTTAATGTTGACTATTCCAAAAGCGAGCGCATTGACTTTAATCTTCACAATATTAAGCAGACGTTCTACTTCAACCGGATAATCGCCGTAACGATCTGTCAGTTCATCCTGAACGTCCAGCAGCTCCTGTTCAGACTGAACGAGACGGAGTTTCTTGTAGAACTCAATCTTCGCCTGTTCCTCCCGGACATATTCAGCAGGAATATAGGCGTCCACCTGCACATCGATTTCAATGTCCGGTGCTTCTTCCTTCGTTTCGATGCCGCGTTTTTCGTTGACTGCCTGCTGCAGCATTTCTGTATATAAGTCATAGCCGACTGCATCGATGAAGCCGTGCTGCTGCCGGCCGAGCAAATTACCGGCACCACGGATATTCAAGTCGCGCATCGCAATCTTGAAGCCGGAGCCGAGCTCCGTGAATTCTTTAATGGCCTGCAGCCGCTGTTCAGCAACTTCTGTCAGCACTTTGTTCGGTGCATGGAGAAAATAAGCATAGCTGATTCTATTGCTTCGGCCGACGCGTCCGCGCAGCTGATACAGCTGACTGAGTCCGAAGCGGTCCGCATCTTCTATGATCAGTGTATTAGCGTTCGGCACATCAACTCCAGTCTCAATAATCGTCGTCGTCACCAGTACATCGTATTCTCCGTTAATAAAGCCGAGCATCGTCTCTTCAAGTTCCCGCTCTGCCATCTGGCCGTGAGCGACAGCAATACGGGCAGATGGCATCATCATTTCCAGCTGCTCCGCTTTCTGATAGATCGTCTGCACACGGTTGTACAAATAGAACACTTGACCGTTACGTGCAAGTTCACGGTCCATCGCTTCCTTGATGAAGTTCTGCTGATACTCAAGCACATACGTCTGCACCGGGAAACGGTTTTCCGGCGGCGTTTCGATGACTGACAAGTCACGCACACCAAGCAGACTCATATGCAGCGTCCGCGGGATAGGTGTTGCCGTCAACGTCAATACATCGACATTTGTCTTGAGCGCTTTGATTTTCTCTTTATGGGTAACGCCGAAACGCTGTTCTTCATCGACGATTAATAATCCTAAGTCTTTATAGACAACATCTTTACTGAGCAGTTTGTGCGTACCGATAACAATATCAACAAAGCCGGATTTCAGTCCTTCTTTTGTCTGCTTGATTTCTTTCGCTGTTTTGAAGCGGCTCATCATCTGCACTTCAACCGGAAAATCCTGAATTCGTTCAATGAATGTCTCGTAATGCTGCTGCGCAAGAATCGTCGTCGGCACAAGAAAGGCGACCTGCTTGCCATCCATGACGGCCTTGAATGCAGCACGGACGGCTACTTCTGTCTTACCGTAACCGACATCCCCGCATAACAGCCGGTCCATCGGTTTTGGTTTTTCCATATCCTCTTTAATCTCTTCAAGCGAACGCTTCTGGTCTTCTGTCGGCTCATACGGAAAGTCCATTTCAAAGCTGTCCTGCTCTTCTGTGTCCGGTCCAAACTGGTAACCTTGAACACGTTCACGCTCTTGATATAATTTCAGCAGTTCATCTGCAATATCATTGACGCTCTGCTGCACCCGCGCTTTTGTCTTCTTCCATTCTGTGCCGCCGAGCTTGTTCAGCTTCGGCTCCTTCTCCTCAGAACCGACGAACTTCTGGACGTAGGACATCTGGTCCACTGGAACAAACAGCTGATCGGTCCCTTTATACTGAATCTTGATGTAATCCTTATGAATATTGTTGACGAGTAATGTCTCCACGCCGAGATAACGCCCGACCCCGTGATGCACATGGACGATATAATCGCCGATGTTCAGCTCCTGATAAGACTTGATTTTCTCGGCGTTGGACATTTTTTTCTGCGTCCGTCTCGGTTTCTCTTTACGCAGTTTAAACAGTTCCCGCTCTGTTATGACCGCGAGTTTCATATAAGGCAGTTCAAAACCTTCAGATAAGTCGCCTTCTGTAATTAAAGCGATACCCGGTTCATTGACGATTCGGTCGACTGCGACAGGCAGCTGCATGTCAACAAGCATGTCCTGAATTTTCTTCTTCCGGGTCGGATTTGATGCCAGGACGACCATTGTATAGCCCTGCTTACGGAACCGGTCAAATTCAGAGAACATCAAGTCATACTGACCGTAGAACTGCTGCACCGGTTTGCATGAGAATTTTACCAGCTCTTCGATAGCAACCGGCATTGTCGCCGTAAACAGCGTGAAAAATGACGTCTTATAACGGTTCAGCAGTTGATTGAACGCCTCTTCCTTCATAAAGCGCTGACCGATAAATCCGCGGCCGGATTCAATGAGCGATGTCTGGAATTCTTCGATTTCTCGTGCGACCGAAAGCTCTGTC
This sequence comes from Macrococcus equipercicus, assembly GCF_004359525.2. GTDB lineage: Bacteria > Bacillota > Bacilli > Staphylococcales > Staphylococcaceae > Macrococcus > Macrococcus equipercicus. The sequence goes on from NZ_SCWC02000012.1 coordinate 17,813, forward strand.
TCTTTCACCCGGTTATATTCATCGACAACAACAATGGCGTCGTCTGCTAAATAATCGACAATCGCTGTCTCTTCCGGATAAGCGAACTTAATGGCACGGCGCAGAATATTATGATCTAAGAGCTCTGTCGTATGCATCATGAGCGAGTCATACGTTTCATGCAGTGTTTCTGCCGCTTCCTTTGAGAGTTTTTTCTCTGTGGCAGCGAGCGCTCTGCCCAGTCCTTCCTGTATGCTGGCAATTTGTGCGGCATTAAAGATGAATTCACTGGCAGCCGTAATCTCTACCTGCTCTATGTTCTCTTCAGAACGCTGACTGTCCGCATCAAAGTAGCGCAGCGCATCAATTTCCGTATCAAACAGTTCCATACGGACAGGTTTACCGATCATGGGAAAAATATCGACCAGTCCCCCACGCACAGAAAACTCACCGACTGTCGTAACGCGGTTACGTCTGACATAACCCATGTCAACAAGCTGCTGCTGCAGTACATCAAGCTCAATATCGTGTCCTAGCGTTAATGACACGATATGGGAGCCGAACAATGCTTTCGGTGTGATCAATTTCTTCAGTCCGCTGACCGGTACGATAAAAAGCCCAGGTCGCCCGGTTGCGAGGTGGGATAACGTTCTTATTCGTTCACTCATCAACTCAGGACTCTTTGTAGAGTATTCCTCTATCATAATGTCCTGGACGGGATACTTAAACAGTTCATCTTCCGGAACCAGCCGGGAAAGGTCTGCTTCCAGTTTTTCTGCCTGATACAAATTACTGGTCACAACCATCATCTGCCGGTCTTCAGCTAAATACTGCTCAGCCATCATGACCGCCTTGGCAGAAGGATTCAAGCCGGTAATCAGTAAGTTCTTACGGCCGAATATACTACTCAGTTCATTGAATCGTTCGTCCTGTCGTAAAATTCTAGTTATTATATCCTTCAATTGACATCACCATTATATTGATTCATTATATTTTCAAAACGCTCAGGCGTGAGAAACGCTTCACATGCTTCGACTGTCCGGTCAATGACCCGTGCCATCGTAATCATCTCATCAGCACTGAAACGCTGCAGCACGAAGTCAGGTACACTCATACGGCCTGACGGGCGGCCGATGCCGATCCGTATCCGCTTGAACTCATCAGTCCCTAAATGCTGAATCAATGACCTGATGCCGTTATGGCCACCGGCAGAGCCTTTCTGTCTTAACCGTAATCTGCCAGGCGGCATATCGAGATCATCATACAGCACGATCATATCCTGTATATCGACTTTGTAATAATCCAGCAGCGGTCTGACAGCCTCACCTGACAAATTCATATATGTCATCGGTTCAATCAACAGCACTTTCTCGCCGTTAATCGTCGCTACTGTATGCAGCCCGTTGAACTTCTGTTTATCAAGATCAAAGTGATGTTTTTTCGCGAGCTCATCCACCACCATAAAGCCGATATTATGTCTTGTCTCTTCAAATTTACGCCCGATATTGCCGAGCCCTACTATACACTTCATCATAGCCTCCACATATTCATTCTATTATAAAGAGTTTACCACTTTTCACCGTCTAACATAAGCACAGAAGACTAGCGGCACACTGTTATGATCAAAATAAAAATGCCTTGGCGGCACTCGAAACACTACATGTTCTGCAGTGCCTCGACTATGCGTCCAAGGCATACTTATCATTCGTTAATCAGCTGTTATTCAGCTTTTTCTTCTGTCTGCTCTTCATTACCTTCAGCTTGGTCTTCTGCCGCTTCCTCAGTGCCTTCTTCAGCATCTTCAGCTGGTTCTTCAACAGTTGGAGGTACGACAGATACAACAGTTTCGTCATCTTCATTGTTGATTGTGAAATTACGTCCTGTACGAAGGTCGCCGACAGTAACGACATCACCGATATTTAATGAAGTGACATCTACTTCGATTGTTTCAGGAATGTCATCAGGTGTAGCCGTCACTGATACTGTAAATAATGGCTGCTGTACTACGCCGCCTTCTGCAGCGCCTGCCGCTTCACCGATCAATGTCACTGTAACATCAACTGTCAATTCAGCTTTCATGTTGATAGCCAGGAAGTCAATGTGAGTGATTTGATTTTTAAGTGGATTGACTTGATAATCAGAAACCATTACTTTAACGGGTTGTGAATCAACGTTAAGTTCAATAACGCCGTTACGGCCGACTTCACGAATGACTTTACCGAATTCTTTTTCTGCTACATATACTGATGTATTTTCTGCACCATAGCCGTATACGACTGCTGGAATTTTACCTTCATGTCGTAACTGGTTTAATGCTGATTTCGTTTGTTTACCTTCACGGGTAACTGAATTTAATGATGTCATAATAATATTTCATCCTTTCGATTGCGCACTACTAGCGCTCCTACATTTGCCCATCAGTTGTGTTAACCTGCTTGCAGAATGTTTTTTATCGTTCATGAAATAAATATACCCCCGTTTTCACGGGGGTAAACATTGATAGAGAATTAATCAAACAGGACGCTGACAGATTCTTGTTCGTAGACACGGATAATCGCTTGAGCGAGAAGTTCACCGACAGACAGCTGCTTGATTTTAGCTGGTCGGTTTGCTTCAGGTAAGACAATAGAGTTAGTTACAACGAGTTCTTTAATGGCTGAACCTTCAATTCGTTCATAAGCAGGTCCTGACAAGACTGGGTGCGTACAGCACGCATATACTTCTTTCGCTCCTTTATCAATTAATGCTTGAGCGGCTAAAGTAATCGTTCCTGCAGTATCGATGATGTCATCGATAATAATCGCTGTTTTACCGTTAATATCACCGACAATATTCATCACTTCTGCTACGTTCGGCTTTGGACGACGTTTGTCGATGATAGCAATCGGCGCTTTTAGACGGTCAGCCATTTTACGGGCACGTGTCACACCACCGTGGTCAGGCGAGACAACGACCGTTTCTGCAAGGTCGATATCATGTTTACCAAGAAAGTAGTCGGACAGAATCGGCACACCCATTAAGTGGTCAATAGGAATGTTGAAGAATCCTTGAATCTGAGGCGCATGCAGGTCGAGCGCAATAACGCGGTCGGCTCCTGCTTTTTCAATCATATCTGCTACAAGCTTCGCAGTGATCGGCTCACGACTTCTCGCTTTACGGTCCTGACGCGCGTAGCCGTAATAAGGCATCAGTACATTGATTGTCGCTGCTGAAGCACGTTTCAGTGCATCAATCATAATCAATAGTTCCATCAGATGTTCGTTGACTGGATTTGAAGTTGGTTGAACGATGAAGACGTCACAGCCGCGGATACTTTCTTCGATATTAATCTGTACTTCACCATCACTGAAACTTTTAACGCTGCATTTCCCGAGAGGAATGCCTACGTATCCGGCGATCTCTTCTGCTAGTGCCGGGTTCCCGTTCAACGAAAAAATCTTTAACTTTGAATTCTTATATTCATTCTTCAACATCATATTAGCCCCCATCATAGTCCTGCTTATTATTTTTTGTAGTATCCTTCTTTAGTCGTCTGGCGCGCCCGGCCAAGTGCGAGGCTTGACTCGGGTACGTTCTCTGTAATCGTCGAGCCGGCCGCAATAAATGACTCGTCACCGATTGTCACAGGCGCTACAAGATTTGAGTTGCAGCCGATAAACGCATCTTTACCGATTGTTGTCTTGAATTTATTAATACCATCGTAATTGACGGTGATAGCGCCGCAGCCGATATTCGTCCGAGCCCCGACTGTCGCATCACCAATATAGCTCAGATGAGAAACTTTTGCTTCATCATCCAGTTGCGATTTCTTGATCTCCACAAAGTTTCCTACTTTAACGGCTTTGCCAAGTTTACTGCCTGGTCTCAGCTGAGCATACGGACCAACTGTCGTGTCTTCACCGATGATAGACGCTGTCACTACAGACTGTTTAATCTGTGCTCTGTCGCCGATCGTGCTGTCTTTAATATCACAGTTAGCACTGATAAACACGTCTTCACCGATAATTGTCTGACCTGCAAGGACAGTCCCCGGGTAAACAACGGTGTCTGCTCCGATGACAACATCTGCATCAATATAAGTCGTCTCCGGATCGATCAATGTGACGCCGTTCATCATGTGGCGGTCGTTAATACGTTTTCTCATCAGACGTTCAGCCTTTGCTAAGTAGACTCTGTCATTAACGCCTAATGTCTCATCAAAATCTTCGGTAATATATGCTTCTACCTTCTCGCCATCAGCCTGCAGCAGCTGAATCACATCAGGCAGATAGTATTCTCCCTGCGCATTGTCGTTGGATACTTGCGCAAGTTTCTCAAATAAAGCGGCATTATCAAAACAGAACGTGCCGGAACTAATTTCCGAAACCAGCTTCTCTTCCAACGAGGCATCTTTTTCTTCAACAATCTTGACGACATTGTTATGGTCATCACGGATAATCCGGCCGTAACCGAACGGCTGATTCGTCACCGCTGACAAAATCGTTGCTTTAGCACCGCTGTTTTCGTGATGAGCGATAAAGCTGCTGATTGTCTCTTCAGAAATTAACGGTGTGTCTCCACAAATGACGACTGTTGTGCCCGTATGTTCTCCTAAATGTTCCTGCGCCATTGCCACAGCATGGGCCGTACCTAGCTGTTCTTCCTGCCGGCTGAACTTTGATTCTCCGGCAAGTACTTCCTGCACCTGCTCTGCGCCATGTCCAACAATGGTGACGACTTCCGATACGCCGGCACCGCGGATATTATCAAGAACATGTTTCACCATCGGCTTACCACAGACAGGATGCAGTACTTTGTACATCTTGGATTTCATACGTGTCCCTTTTCCTGCCGCCAGAATGATTGCTTGTCTATTCATAAAGAGCGCCTCCATAATTCACTTTATTCCTATTATAATTTAATCACTATGTGACTTTCAAGAACTATCAGTCGTTACGTATAGATGATGCCTATGACATTCCGCTTTATAACTAAAAAAACATCACTTTTCCAAGTGATGTTGTCCTAATCATGATTAATGGGTTAAATCTTCAGCGGCTGTTGTAGTAGAGTCTGCTTCTAATAAGTCAGGCACTTCTTCGCTTGTTGCAGCACTAGACTGGTCAAAAGTCTGAATCGGCTCATCAGCGGTTGTCGTCCGGTAGTTCTCTATTTCGATTTCCTCGTACACTTTCATTACAGCCTGTTGTATCTCCTGTCGCATCTCACTGTTGATAGGATGCGCGATATCTCTGAATTCTCCGTCTGGTGTCCGCTTACTCGGCATTGCAACAAACAGTCCTGAGTTGCCTTCAATCACCCGGAGATCATGAATAACAAATGCTTCATCAAGTGTAATGGATACTAATGCTTTCATGCGACCATCTGCATCTATTTTTCTCAACCTCACGTCTGTAACTTTCACTTCAGTAAGCCCCCTATCTGTATATAAAACCATCAATTATCGCTTAATGGACTAGAGCTACTGCCTCAATCTCGACTTTAACATCTTTTGGTAGACGGCTGACTTCCACACAGCTTCTTGCCGGCAGATGCTCATTAAAATACGTACCGTATACTTCATTGATGACAGGAAAGTCATTCATATCACTGATAAATATCGTTGTCTTTACTACTGTATCCAGCGATGCACCGCTATCTTCCAGCACAGCCTTAAGATTGACAAGAACTTGCTCTGTCTGGTCTCTTACATCATCGCTGACGATTGAACCTTCCAGTGTTAAAGGAATCTGTCCGCTGGTATATACCATGTTATTCACGACAACTGCGTGACAATATGGTCCAATGGCTTCCGGTGCTTGTTTAGAAAAAACTGTTTTCATGTTGTGAGCTCCTTTATTTAAACCGTTCCAGGCAATTGCCTTCTTCAACTGTGAACGACTGATTATATTCATCTACGTCTGATAACTTTACTAAGGAAGTATAATCTTCAATTAAGCGATGTTTGACCTCTTTCGATTCTACAAGTACAGATACCCCGATTACTTGCGCTTTAAACTCGCTCATCAAATTCATGACACCTGTGATAGAGCCGCCGGCACGCATAAAATCATCGACGATTAAGACGTTCGAGCCTTCAGGCAGTGTACGCTTTGACAGCACCATTGTTTCGATTTTTCTCGACGAACCGGAGACATAGTTGATTGACACTGTTGAGCCTTCTGTCACTTTGTTATCTTTCCGGATGACAACGACCGGCACATTCATAATATTCGCCACGGCGTTTGCAAGCGATATCCCTTTTGTCGCAATCGTCACGACTGCATCGACTTCCCGGCCCATATACATCGTTGCAATGAGCTCACCAACTTGACCGAGCAGCCGCGGATTACCGACTAAATCGGACATGAATAAATAGCCGCCGGGCAGAAGGCGTTCTTTCTCCTGCAGCATCTCACATAAGTAGGCAATCAGTGCTTCTGCTTCTTTTCGGTACATCTTCGGCATAAAAGTAACGCCGCCGCTTGCACCGGCAGTTGTCGTCACAATGCCCACTTCCTCTTTCTGGAAAGTTTCTTTAATGATTTGAATGTCCTCACTAATGGATGATTTTGCCTGCTCAAACTTCTGGACAAAAAATGTCAATGGGACTAGTTCATTTGGATGGCTCAGCAAATAGCTTGTCATAAAGACAATACGTTCACTTCTTTTAAACTTCATATAAAACCCTCATTTACGCATATTTTATGTATAATATAACATAAATGTTCGGTTTTACAATATTATCCGAGCAATCTTACCATATAAACTTCTTTGCAGCAGCCTTTTAATGCGTTGACCACGCTTTTTGCCTGGCGCTCCTTGCTCATCAGACCATAAACAGTCGGACCGCTTCCACTCATCAAGGCAGCGTCCGCACCGCTTTTCAGCATCGTTTCTTTCAACGTCTTAATGACTGGATGCATAGCTATCGTCACTTTCTCAAGATCATTGCCGAGGCTGTTGACCAGCAGATTATAATCACCGGTTTTTATGGCAGTGATACATTGGCCAGTCGGTATAGCATCGTCGTTATCATCAAGCTGCAGTGCGCCGTACACGTCTGCAGTTGATACGCTGATATCCGGTTTTGCGAGTACGACCCATGATGCCGGTGGTTTCGGCAGCTGTGTCAGCTGTTCACCGCGTCCTTTGCATAGGGCCGTCCGGCCGTAAATACAGAAGGAAATATCAGAACCGATTTCAGCGGCGAGTTCACTCAGTGTCTCAAGCGGCAGATTCAAGTCGAAAAGACGGTTCATCCCGCGGAATGCCGCTGCCGCATCACTGGAGCCGCCAGCAAGCCCAGCGGCAATCGGAATCGATTTATCGAGTGTAATAGTGACCCCCTGCTGCAGCTGGTAACGCTCCATCATCAGCTGCGCCGCCTTATAGGCCAGATTTCTATGATCGTTCGGTACATACCTGTGCTCGATTTTCAGCACGATTTTTTTATCTTTGCGCTTTTCAAAAGACAGGCGGTCATTTAGATCCACTGTTGTCATGACCATCTCGACTTCATGATAGCCGTCATCACGTTTATATAATGTATCTAAGGTCAAATTTATTTTCGCCGGTGCATTTTCATAAATCATTAGTCGTCCTCACTTAAAATTATTAGTACAAGTTTACCATAAGTTATAAATGACCGGTACAGCGATTTATGATAAAGAAAAAAGCACAGCCGGGATAGGCTGTGCTGACTCACATAAATTATTGAACAAGAAACTCTTCTTGGTTTTCGTTGACAAAAGTGACCTGAACATTCTCAGTTAATACATCAGTGTATGTATAAGACACGCGCTCAAAATTATGTTTATCCTGATCGAGTTCTACAATAAATACTGATGGATAAGTTTCTTTGAGTACGCCACTGCGCTCAATTAACTTCTTACGGCCTCCATTAGCTCTAAGTACAATACGATTTCCTAACTGACAATCAAGAATTTTTTTGATGTCTATTAATGTCTTTGGCATATTGACCCACCTCGCTATAGTTGAAATTATAGCATTTTTTGGGTAATTAGTCAAACAAATTTTTAATTTTATCAACTACTGCAGGTATTGTCAATAGATTTATATCGAAAGATTCGAAAATTTGTCAAAATTATTAGATAATTCCGAGAATTCCTGTAATGTCAAACTTTCACCACGGCGTGACGGTGCTATACCGGAACGCTCAAGCCAGCTGATAATGTCTTCCTTATGTTCTTTGCTGTTTTGAAACAGCGACATATAGTTGTTGAGTATCGTTTTACGACGCTGTACAAATGCACCGCGTGTCAGCTTAAAGAACAGCTGCTCATCGTTCACCGCTACAGCAGGCTCATTTAAAGCCGTCAGTTTAACAACTAATGAATCGACATTCGGCGGCGGCATGAAAACACCTTTCGGTACGACCATCACTTTTTCCACAGTCGTGTAATACTGGACGGCAATGGACAGCGAACCGTAGCTTTTAGTTGAAGGAACCGCACTCAGGCGCTCGCCCACTTCTTTCTGCATCATGACGACATAGCTTGAGATCGGCAGCTGCTGCTCCAGTAGTCCCATTAAGATGGGTGTCGTAATATAGTACGGCAGATTGGCAACAACTAGTATCTCCTGACAGTCAGTTAAATGTTCATCAATTGCTGCCTTGACGTCTGCTTTCAATATATCCTCATTGATGACAGTGACATTATTATAAGGGCTTAAACTGTCTTCAAGAATCGGTATAAGGCGCTGGTCAATTTCAAAAGCAAGTACCTTTTTAGCGCGTTTTGCCAGCTGTTCAGTCAGCGAGCCCATGCCCGGGCCGATTTCAATCACGCCTGATTGTTCTGTAATGCCGCTCGCTGTAATAATGTTGTTAATGACATTCGTATCAACGAGAAAATTCTGCCCGAGACTTTTCTTAAACGAAAAACCATACTTATCAAGCAGCATCTTCGTACGGACAGGTGTAGCAATATCTTTCTGTTCCATGTTATCCTCCATGTTTCAAGGCTGCAATCACATCTTCTTCAGTTACACCAAACGCATTTAAGCGGTGGAATAACTGCTTGCCGTTGCAGTAGCCCAGTTTTAAGTTGTTGCATACTTTGCTTCGCCGCTCTCTTGCGCCTGGTCCCATAATCAGACCGAGGTCAACAAGCAGTTCCTTTGATACGGTTTCCACATCACTGTCAAACGGTGTGCTGATATTGACCAGCGCATCGCGGATGGCATCCAGCGGCGCATGTTCAACACCAATCTTGCCGCGCTTATTACGAGCGACAGCCGCATCAATAAATGCCTGTTTTGCTGTAGGCACGCGTTTTTCAATCGTCATTCTGATTTTATTTCCCGGGTAATCCGGATCCGTCAGAATAATGACACCGCGTTTCTCAGCTGCATGTTCAATCGCCTGCAGCGTCTTCTCATTAATAGCGGAACCATTGGTCTCGATTGTATCGCAGTCAACAGCCTGCTTCACCCGCACTGTATCATCCTTGCCTTCGACAATGACAATTTCATTTATTTTCATATTAATCACCTGCGCTATTATACCATATGCACGACCTATACAAGTACAACAACGCGCCTCAGCAGCTTTTTAAAGCCACTGAGGCGCGTTACTTTATTGCAAATTAAACAACCGTTCAGCATTCGCCGTAGTAGCGGCTGCTAATTCTTCATAACTAATGCCCCGGAGTTCAGCAATCTGTTCTGCGACCAGCTTGACGTAAGCTGGTTCGTTCCGCTTGCCGCGGTACGGATGCGGCGTTAAATACGGCGCATCCGTTTCAACAATCAGCTTATCAAGCGGGACGTGCACCGCCACTTCTTTCGGCTGCTTCGCATTTTTAAATGTCACAGGGCCGCCCAGTGAAATGATGAAGTTCAGTTTCAGCACTTCATCGCACATCTCCGGTGAACTACTGAAACTATGCATAACACCCCCGACTTCAGCTGCATTTTCAGATTTTAATATATCGACGACGTCCTGCGTCGCTTCTCTGTTGTGGATGACAATCGGCAGTTTCAGTTCTTTTGCCAGAGCAATCTGGCGTTTGAAGACCGTCTTCTGAATATCTTTCGGTGATTTATCCCAGTGATAATCCAGCCCCATCTCACCGAGCGCAACAATTTTCGGGTGTTTTGCCAGTTCTTTAATCCACTCATAGTAGTCATCAGTAAAATCAATCGCGTCTACTGGATGCCAGCCGATGACACCGTAGAGGAAGTCATGCTCATCAATCAATGTCATTGTCCGTTTGATTGTCTTCTCATCAAAACCTACGACAATCATGCGGTCAATGCCTGCTGCTCTCGCCCGGTCAATGACTTCTGTTAAATCCTCATCATATTGATCGGCGTTTAAATGGACATGCGTATCGATTAACATTGAATCACTCCTATTTGACGATTGAGCCGTTATCGATAGTGTTTGGCACACTCACCAATGTCAGCTGGCCGTCTTTTTCCGCGGACAGAATCATACCTTGTGACAGTTCACCGCGCAGATTAACTGGCTTCAAGTTGGTCACGACGATGACTTTCTTGCCGATAATATCTTCCGGCTTATAATATTCTGCGATGCCTGAGACAATCTGGCGTTTTTCACTGCCTAAGTCCACTTGGATTTTAAGCAGCTTTTTCGCTTTTTTCACGTAATCGGCATCAATGACAGTGGCGACTTTAAGTTCTACTTGGTCGAACACATCAATCGTGATTTCATCCTTACCCGGTGCTTCCACTGCTTCGACTTTCGGCTGCATCGTACTCTTGATGAATGCCACTTCTTTGTCCGCTTCCAGACGCGGGAAAATAGGCGCAGGTGTCGGTGTCACATGAACTTTACCTAATTGGCCGAACGCGCTGAGACTGCTGAATTCCTGTAGCGCGCTGTCGGTTAAGTTCATCTGTTCGAAGATTTTATAAGGTGCTTTCGTTAAGAATGGACGTAACAGCACAGCCGCAAAACGGATGCTTTCAAGCAGATGGTACATCACACTTTCGAGCAGTTCTTTCTGGCTGTCATCTTTTGCAAGAATCCATGGTGTTGTCTCATCGATGTATTTGTTCGTCCGGCTGATCAGTTTCCACACTTCCTGCAGAGCTACTGAGAACTGCAGCGTCTCCATCGCTTCCTCATAATGCTTCTTCGTCTCACAGGCAAGCGCTTCAAGTTCAGCGTCTTTCTCATGCAGCTGCCCGTTATAGCCGGACAATTTACCGCCAAAGTATTTGTTAATCATCGCAATCGTTCGGTTCACTAAGTTACCGAGATCATTAGCAAGGTCAAAGTTCGTGCGGTCGATAAAGGCTTCCGGTGTAAAGACACCATCAGAACCAAACGGCAGTTCACGCATTAAATAATAGCGGACAGCATCGAGGCCGTAACGGTCGATCAAAATATGCGGATCGACAACATTTCCTTTAGACTTACTCATCTTACCGTCTTTCATTAAAATCCAGCCGTGTGCGAATACTTTTTTCGGCAGCGGCAGATCAAGCGCCATCAGCAGAATCGGCCAGATGATTGTATGGAAACGGACAATTTCCTTCGCCATAATATGCACGTCTGCCGGCCAGTATTTTTTGAACAGTTCATCGTCATCGGATAAGTAGCCGAGCGCTGAAATATAATTCGTCAGTGCATCAATCCAGACGTAGACAACGTGCTTTGGATTAGACGGCACTTTAATACCCCAGTCAAATGATGTCCGGGACACTGCCAAATCTTCCAGTCCAGGCTTGATGAAGTTATTCAGCATTTCATTCTTTCTTGATACCGGCTGAATGAAGTCAGGGTGCTCTTCATAATACTGCACAAGCCGGTCTGCATATTTACTCAGCTTGAAGAAATAGCTCTCTTCTTTCACAAGCTCTACCGGGTGGCCGGAATCCGGACTTTTACCGCCAATGATTTTATCGCCGTCAAAAATCGGATCAACAAGCTGCGTCTCTGTATAGTATGTTTCATCAGGCACAGAATACCAGCCTTCATATTCACCGAGGTAAATATCACCCTGCTCCAGCAATCTTTCAAATATTCTCTCAACGACTACTTTATGACGTTCTTCAGTTGTACGGATGAAATCATCATTTGAGATTTCAAGCTTCTTCCATAATTCTTGAATATCTGTGATGATCTCATTTAAATATTCTATTTCCGGTTTTTCTGCTGCCTGAGCTTTCTCCTGGATCTTCTGGCCATGCTCATCAGTCCCCGTTAAATATCTTACATCATACCCTTGCAGCCGTTTATAACGGGCGATCGTATCTGCAGCCACTGTAGAATACGCGTGCCCGATATGCAGTTTGCCGCTTGGATAATAAATCGGTGTCGTCACGTAAAAAGTCTTGTTTGTCATCGTAGTCCTCCTCAGTTCTTCTATCCATTAAATATACAGAAAAAAAACCTATATTTCAATATCCTTTAAATGTAAATTCGACATATTTAATACTAAACTATCAATACAAAATATTACTCAATTATTACAAATGTTATTATACAAACAAAGTTATTGACATTGTATATTTATGGTAGTATATTCTAACTATGTCAAATGTCGAATTTGTCTAGATAAATGTCGAATTAACAAATATTACTAACTATTTTTTGGAGGCTATTTTATATGAAATCAACAGGAATCGTAAGAAAAGTTGATGAGTTAGGACGTGTAGTAATTCCAATCGAATTACGTCGTATTCTGGACATCGCAGAAAAAGATGCATTAGAAATTTATACAGATTCAGATAAAATCATTTTAAAAAAATATAAACCAAGCATGACTTGTGCAGTGACTGGTGATGTTTCTGAAGATAACTACTTATTAGCAGGCGGCAAGCTTGTCCTTTCTAAAGAAGGCGCTGAACAGTTAATCAAAGAAATTCAAGATAAAGAAAAAGCAGCAAAATAATCAATCAGGCCCCGGCGTAATAACGCTGGGGCTTTTTTATGACTGTATATGAAAACTTTCGTAAACTTCCCGCTTCTTTATTCCCCGGTCAACCGCTACTTGTTTAATCGCATCTTTGGATGACTGTCCTGCTGCGATATAATGATCGACATGAGCATTCAACGACAACGCATCCCACCATTGTTCCTGCTGTATACTATCATACTGACCGTCAATGACGACGACAAATTCACCTTTCAACGGAATGTCTTCCTCAAGCTTTAGCAGCAGTTCGCCGACAGGCAGTGTCACGACCTGCTCATACCGCTTCGTCAGTTCTCTTGCCAGGGCGACTTTCCGCTGTTCATCCACTGTCGCGATTGTCGTCAATGTATCTTTAATACGGTAAGGTGATTCATATAGTAATATAGAATGCGGCTGCTCCATCAACAACTTAAGCTTCGCAAGCTTTTCCGATTCTTTGCGGGGCAGGAAACCATTAAACAGAAATGAATAAGAAGATAGACCACTTGTCATCAACGCGGTCAGTGCTGCATTCGGGCCCGGCACTGTGACGACTGATAGACCACTGTCCCGGACGGCAGTCACCAGTTCATAACCCGGGTCGCTGATAAGCGGCAGCCCGGCATCTGACACGAGAGCGATTGATTTTCCTTCTTCAAGCATAGCGACTAGTACTGCTGTCATCTTATCTTTATTATGTTCATGATAACTTTTAAGCGGTGTTTTAATGTCGTAATGATGCGTCAGCTTACCTGTCACTCTCGTGTCTTCACAGGCGATGACATCTACTTCCTGCAAAATACGCACGGCGCGGAAAGTCATATCTTCAAGATTACCGATCGGCGTTCCGACTAGATAAAGTGTACTCATGTGCTGCCTCCTTGATCAATTGTAGTTTTTCATTTCTCGTCAGCTGCTTAATGGCATATTCACGCTGCATCGCTGCTGACTTTGTCGGGTGACGCTCTGAATAAACGCGTATGACGGGCAGCCGATGACGTGTATACTTTGCGCCTTTACCCGAATTGTGAACGGTCAACCGCTTATCTAGATCTGTTGTGTAACCTGTATATAATGTATTATCATTACACTTTAATATATAGATATAATGTTTATCCATAATATACCTCTTTCATTTCGGCAGAATAATCTCCGTTCCCGTCATAAATATAAAAGGGCGGCATCACTTTGCAGTCAGGTTTACCACCTTTCAATGCTTCAATGACAACAGTGACGGCATGAGGTTTCTCGGGCTTTGAATAAATATTCCATATCTTCTTCGGCTCCATGCCGGCTGACCGCATGGATATGAGACAGTCAACAAGCCGGTCTGCACGGTGCACCATATACAGCCTGCCCCCCTGTTTGAGCAGATGACGGGCTGCCAGCGTGCAGTCATCAAGCGTGCACATCACTTCATGCCGTGCTATTCGATGCGCTTCCTTCAAATGCTGGAATGACTGATTTTCTCTGAAGTACGGCGGGTTGCATGTAACAATATCGTACTGGCTCGGCGTCAGATGGTTCGCTTCTTTTAAATCCATCTCGTAGACCGTAATTCTGTCGTCAAGCCTGTTATGTGCAACTGACCGCTTCGCCATATCCGCAAGCAGCGGCTGTATTTCAATGGCATCTATCGCACAACTTGAGCCATCGCTGAGTAATAGCGGTATAATGCCATTCCCTGAGCACAGATCCATTACCCGGCCTTTTTTCAGCGTCGGCACGAAATGACCGAGCAGCAGTGCATCGGTCGAAAAGGAGAAGACTGCGTCGTTCTGAATGATCTCCAGGCCTTCCTTTATTAACTGATCAAAACGTTCATTCTCTTTAAGCATATTTTCCTCCAAGAAAAAAAGGCATGGCTGCCCTTTTAATCTGAATCCAGCAGGCTGAGGCAGAATATGCAGTCACCACCGCCGCGGTGCTTGCCGAACAGCTCACCTCTGCATATATGAAAGCCTTCCGCATAAAGCATCGCCAGATTATCTTTACTCTGCAGCGCCTTCATCTTCTTCGGCTGGTTTTTCGGCGACTGAATCATCCGCTGCATGTTGTCGCGTTCAAGCTTCAACGCTACATTCTCTTCGACCAGATCGACCGTCTGCTGCTTCAGCTGCGTGAAACCTTGCTGCAGCCCGTTCATCTGATGTTCAAGCTCCATAATTTTATTCAATAACTCGTCTCGATTCACCTTCATCATTCCTTATGCATTGATTTCATCGATATGATATTCAAGCGGCTGTTCCATACCCTGAACTTTCACCTGCATCGTTACATCAAGAATGTTAAGTGCGATGACTTTACCAGGGCCTTCCGGCGTATTGATTTTATCGCCGATATCCGGCAGCTTTCTTCTCGTTTCTTCGTAATAATCATTTTCATATTTCAAGCAGCACATCAATCTGCCGCACGCACCGGAAATCTTCGTCGGATTCAGTGACAAGTTCTGATCTTTTGCCATCTTAATCGATACTGGTTCAAAATCACCGAGGTAAGTTGAGCAGCAGAGACTGCGGCCGCATGGTCCGATGCCTCCGAGAATTTTCGCTTCATCACGCACACCAATCTGTCTAAGCTCAATACGTGTTTTCAGTTCAAACGCCAGACTTTTGACCAGTTCCCTGAAATCAATCCGTTCGTTCGCTGTAAAGTTAAAAATGATTTTTCCTTTATCGAGCGTATATACTGCGTTGACTAAATACATATCCAGCCGGTGCTTTTTGACCAGCTCTTTACAGCGCCTGAAAGCAGCGTCCGCTTCCTGCATATTCGATTCGTACTTCATCATATCTGCTACTGTCGCACGGCGTTTAATCGTCGGAACGGGCATGACAATGTCTGTTTCCTCCACTTGACGGTTACCGATAACGACACGCGCAAGTTCCTGGCCGCGTTTTGAATCTACGACGACATAATCATTTAATCTATACTGTTCATTATTCGGGATGAAGTATTCTGTTTTATCTGCTTTATGGTATTTAATACCGATGACTTCTATCAACTATTTCACCTCTTTCGCGATTTGAATGGCAATATACTCGAACACCAGCATCGGGCTGACATATTGCAGTAAATTTCTTTTACTTAACAAGATCACATCAATCCACTGAACGCATCGGGCGAGCGACATGTCACGGCCGACAGTCTCCAGCTTCGGCTTGTGGTCAGGAAAACTCAACTGGTCGTTGTTGAGCTTAATGTACATGACATCCTGGAAATAAAGCTGAAGCATATCAAGTGCGAGCAACTGCTGCTCACGTTCAGAAACTGTCTGCAGCAGTTCCACGATGTGGACAAGCCCCATTCTGCTGTCTGCCATCATTGTATCTGCCCATTTTAACACGGCTGTGCGCAGTTCACTAAATTCTTTTTCTTCCATCCACTGCATGGCTTCTTCTTCACCGAATGACAGCGCAGCAAGTGTTGCTGCTAGCCCGTCATTAATTCCACCGTTCATGAGCGCCGTGCGGATGACGCTATTTGACTGTGCCGTCACCGTAATATGCTGACAGCGCGAATGAATCGTCGGGAGGATTCCGCCTGACTTTGTCGTCAGCAGCAGCGCAATTGTATTGGGCGGCGGCTCCTCAAGAAACTTAAGGATCGAGTTCTCGCCCTGCACAGTCACTTTATCGAAATCGACAATGACATACACTTTATACTGCCCTTCTACCGGCTTCTGGTTCATCCGGTGCAGTACTTCTTCTATCATTTCTTTTTTGATCGTCTGGTCATCTGTTTCCAGCCAGTAGAAGTCTGAATGATTATGTTGATAGACACGGGAACGGGCTGTATCGTCTGTTCCTAATATTTCTGCAGCAAACTGCAAGGCTTCATCTTTGAGCGCCGTACGCTGTGTGCCTTCTATCAAGTAAGCATGTGATAATTTTTGTGTGGTTACTAACTGCTGGAGTTGTTTATTCATAAATCCTCCGTTATATTGAAAAAGCTGCATGGCTGCAGCTTGTTAAAATTGATGGAATTGTTCAATCGGCATAACAAACACTGTAGCACCACCGACTTCTACTTCAACTGGGTAAGGAATGTAATTATCCACATTACCACTCATCGGCGTCACCGGAGACACGAGTTGATCACGGTTGCGGCAAGTGTTATTGATTAACGATAACAGCTCCTGGACACGCTCGTCTTCGACACCTGTCAGGAAAGTTGTATTCCCGGCACGTAAAAATCCACCTGTTGTTGCAAGTTTCGTCGTTCTGAAATCATGTTTTGTTAACTGACTCATTAAGTTCTGGCTGTCCTGGTCCTGGACAATTGCTATAACCATTTTCATAGTAAACACCTCAGTCACATTATAACATAACTATTTCAATTTTTTGATGATGATATTATAGACCGTTTCAATCACTTCTTCAAGTGGACGCGATGCATCGACACTGACAACTCGGTCCGGATAGTTCTCAGCAATCAGATCATAGCCGGCAGAAACTTTTTCGTGGAATGACAATGTCTCCTTATCAAGACGGTTCATCTCCCGGTTGTTTGATGCAATACGGTCAAGTCCTATTGCAGGTGCTACACGTAAATAGAGTGTCAGATCAGGAAAATGAGATTCGATAGCAAATTCATTGATCTTTAATATATCTTCCAAACCGACACCACGGGCATAGCCCTGATAGGCGAGAGAACTGTCAATAAACCGGTCACAAAGTACTAATTTTCCTGCTAAGAGCGCCGGCAGCACCTTTTCAACGAGATGCTGTCTACGGCTTGCAGCAAACAATAATGCTTCTGTCCGGTAATCCATGTCATTTTTTTCATCGAGCAGCAGTTCCCGGATTGATTCACTAATTCTAATACCGCCGGGTTCACGCGTCGTAACAACAGGATACTCCTTATGAAGACGCGCAGCAACTGCTGTCAGCACCGACGATTTACCTGAACCTTCAGGACCTTCAAACGTTATAAATAAACTCATATTACCCCTCACTCAACTATCGTTATCTTACCGTCCATCATACCATGAATCCGAATACCCTGTGCAGTGTACTTTTCAAGTTCAGCAATATGCGTAGACGTCAGTTTTTCGCCGGCTAGCACAAACGGGATACCCGGTGGATATGGAATTAGCGCTTCAGCTATATAATGGCCGATTCCTGCTATTAACGCTACTCGGCGCTCTGTACCTTCAACAGGTTTAAAAAATCCTGCTACTGCAGTTAATTCATTCTTTTCTAATACTTTACTGACACGAGTTCTAGGGACAACTTCAATTCCTTCAATTAATGACAGCAGTCTAGCGAACGGAAACTGATCCTCATGATGCCACAGCGGCAGCACTAACAGGACATCAGTCAATGTAGCAAGTTCCGTATAAATGAACTGTGCCTCAAGCAGTGCCTGTAGTTCACTTCCTGAATACCCTTCCTGTCGGATCAGCAGTTTAAGTGGATCATCCACTTCAATGACTTCAAACTTTTCACTTAATTTCCTGATGAACAACTCACGCTTCTGCCAGAACGCGCGCGCATCATACTGAAGATAAAAGTGGTGTGCCTGTTCAAGACTCGATAGCAGTAAATAAGACGGGCTTGATGTTTGCAGCACCGATAAATAACGAAGTACTTGTTCCTTCAGCTTTCCTTGTTGATGAATATGTATGACGGAGCCCATTGTCAATGCTGGAAGTGTTTTATGGTAAGACTGAACGACATAATCAGCACCATAGTGAACAGCAGATACGGGAAATCCAGCAGCAATTCCAAAATGTGCACCATGAGCTTCATCCACAAGGACCTCTATATCACGCTCGTGAAAGAACTGGATAACTTCCTTGATATTATAAATCTCACCAAAATAATTAGGATAAGTCAGCACAGCAAGTTTTACATCTTGTAAGTGCGACTCATCAATTAAGGAGAGGTCGATATGTGAGTATTGATTAGAAAGGGATGATAGAGCAGTCGGTAAAATATAAGCGTTAAGTCCAGCGAGTGACAGACCATTAAAAACAGACTTATGAACATTTCTCATAATTGCTACCGATGATTCAGGAGTAATGCTCTGCAGTACAGCAAGAATACCTGTTGTCGTTCCATTCACTATATAACGGGACTGGTAACTATGATGACGCTTTAAAGATAATTCGCTTTGTTTAATGATGGCTTCAGGATGATGATAATCATCAAGGCCAGTAATTTCAGTCATATCATACGCAATATTAAGGTCAAGGCCGCCGATTGTACCATTATGATGACCAGGAACGTGAAGAGAAATCGCTTCCTTAGCGTATACTTTAAGCCGATCTGTAATAGGATTCATGAAGTTCTCTCCTTTAACTATCAATTAACTAGCCATGTAGATTGTAACACTGACACTTGTTATTTTAAACATTCCTTAAAAGAACACAAAAAAAAGAGACCTGAACGGTCTCGGTGCGGCTCATCGCATATTTCTGCCCGGCAACGTCCTACTCTCGCGGGACGTCAGTCCAACTACCATCGGCGCTAGAGAGCTTAACTTCTGTGTTCGGTATGGGAACAGGTGTGACCTCTCTGCCATCGTCACCAGACAGATGGGGTGAATTATACCC
>NZ_SCWC02000013.1 GCF_004359525.2 Macrococcus equipercicus
AATCCTGATTGTTGTTGTTTAAATTGTTCGTAAGATTTTCGTTCTTGCTCCAATCCGTATTTGATTCCCTCGGCACCATAATCAACTCCTAAATTTTTTTCACGTGTCACACGTTGCTTACCATCCTGATCGATAAAATCATACGAAAAACGAGTGATTTGTTGCTTCTGATTGAACCTCTCCCTTATGTTGACACCTAGATCAGTTAAATGCGCTTTAAAGCGCTCTAAATCGAAATGAAGGCTATCCTTTGTTTTTCCGAAGGCTTTGTCTATTCTCTCGCGTAAATCATCTTTCCATACATACTCGCCTTTATCCTTGAGTTTCTGTTCTTTAATCGTGACCGATGTGCCACGTTCTTTATTTTTCTCGATGACAGGGTAGCCGTGTTCCCTTACAATGGCATCATTAATCCGTTCGACAATCTTCTTTTCCTGATAACAATGATATTTATGGCCATCTTCTAAATTTACAGCATTAAACACAATATGATTATGATAATTGTTCGTATTGCCATGTGTATAGACGACAGCCTGAAAGCCACCACCGAGTTCTTTATTCAGGCGTTCGGCCAGTTCATATCCCATCTGGTTCACTTCAAAAGAATCAATGTCATGGCCTTTAAAGGACTGTTCAATGAGATGTGCCTGAATGTCTTTGCCTTCATCCTTTGCTTTGTTGAACGCTTTTCTGACGACACCAAACTCATATTCAGCGTTACTCGGATCACAGTTGATGCCAGACATCGCAATACACTTCTTTTCGGATGTGTCTTTGTCCTTGCCATCACGCCCATATTTAATGGATGCGGTGGCACTTCTAGACGAAGCTACTTTAGTTTGTGCCATATCTGATGCACCTCACTCTGTAGCATTTCGAATTCTTGTTTTAACGCATTGAATTCCTCAGTCAGTTTTTTAACCTCATTCATTTCATGTTGCCCTAAAAAGGATTCTCTTGATAAGCTTTTTAAGGCACGTGTCGATTGATTCATATTATTACCGACACGACTGATCTCTCCTGAAAGCTTTGAAAGAGGGGGTAAGATACTTTGAATATCCTCTGACTTCATCAGTGGACGATGTATCTTACCTCCTAATGCGCGCGCCTTTAAATATGATGTGATGTTCAAGTTGGCACTTGAAGCTGTTCCAGCGATCACATCATATTCATCTGCGTTCACTCGAAAAGAAATAATCTTTGATTTTTTCTTTGTCTCGCTCACTTGTTCGTCCCTCCATTCTGTAAAAAATATCTCATGTCCATTCGTCATTTTTTACGCCACTCCGTGCCGAAGTGATGTGATGTATCGGTTCAGACTGCTCCCTATTCGGTCACAGCCATTCACACGATTATTGTAAATCCAAATGACTCACTAATCGTTCACATTTGAGATTAACAACAGCCATCACATCACAAGAACACAAAACATTTATGTCCAATTGTTCTGTCACTATGCTTATCTCAATTATACCATAAATTGTATAAAAATGTTTTGGTCAAGCAGTGCGAATGTATACATTTGCTTCGCAAAGTATCATACACCTACTTGTAAGGGAAATGCTTTTCCCTTAACCCTATCGTTTTATATCATCGTCTATTTCTTCGAAATAAATAGATGATATAAAATACAAAAATCCATCCAAACATCACATGATGTTTGGATGGATTTTTGTAGAAAAATTCTACGAATTGATTGGAATATGCTGACTACTTTCGTCATCCTAATCCAATCAATTCGATACAAAAGATACTGCACACCAGTATCTTTTGTAAGACTGGTTATCGCAGTTTAGCCCTTCGTTCTAAACTGTGATAACCAGTTCGTTAACCCCTTTAAATCATTAATATGCCAGTAGCCTCTTGAATCGTCCATTGCGTTCGCAATGCCATTCAGAGCCTTCTTTAATTGATTGAGTTCTTCTTGAACTGCATTCAATTCATTCGGATCAATCGCTGACTGATCTTTATGTGAAATCATATAATTCTTCTTAAATTCATCCAGGGAAATGAACTTGCCGTTCTCTTTTCTTGGGAAGTCTTTGCCGAAGACCTCTTTTAACATCTGAAGTTCCTTCCTGTCTTTTTCACGCTTTTCTTTCAATAACTGTTTTCTCTTTTCTTCTAATGCTTGAAGTTCTTTTTCGTAATCAATATTTGTCATGACATATCCTCCTGATGTTTATCGTTATCCTTATTATGCCACTAGTCTTTACGTGGTAAAAAGAATAAGGTAGGCCACCTAGAAGAATTCATATGAATTCGATATAATGAGTAAGCCGTCTTTACTTCCATAGGCGAAATCTTATGGAAGGAGGTGATCTCCATGGATTTTTTACTTGTTAACGTAATCGCACCGATTATTGTCGGTGTCATTCTTATGTTGTTTTCTCACTGGTTAGATCAGCGTAAGTCGTAAGACGGCATACCAGCACCTAAAAAAACCCCCTAACTGTTCCCAGCAGTTAGGGGGTTCGGTGTTTCCATGGAATTTCTACTTGTTAACTTTATTATATCTCATTCAATTTTCTTTGTAAAACTAATCAATGACATAGACATACTTTACAGCATGTTTAAAAATCGTTATTTCTCGTCCATCTTCTGTTTCGATAATAATCTCATACTGTGGTGCAAATAAATATGTTCCAGTGATAGCTTTTCCGTCAGTAAAAACAATTTTAATCTTTTCACCTTTGCGATGATAAAAACCAAACTTTCTTTTTACCTCTGCTTTTTCCTCAGACATATAATCACCTCAATCTTTTATTTTTTTAATTATAACTAAGAAATATTACTGAATAAACACATAAATAGGACCGTATAAGAGTAATAAAGCGTTCTGACAAGCCTTTAAACTACTTTAGGACTTTACAACCATTCAAATACATTATCGTTGCTTGTACGTTGTCTGTGCTAAGCTTTAACAAATCATTGGCAAACACTTGATAAAATAATATAGTATTTGATCAAGTGTTGTCTAACACGTCATGAATAACTTAATAAATAATTGCATTTGATTAAGGTAGATGTATTGATATAATTGTCTTTGAGATACTTAACAAATGATTGTCAAAGGATTAATAAGTTTAGATATAATTAGGCAAACGTTTAACAAACTATTGATAAAGGATTGATAAAATGAAATCGTGTATTGATCTTGCTAATGAATTGAATGTAAGTAAACAAACTGTGTTTAATAATGCTAAAAAATTGGAAATAGAACTGACTAAGCAAGACAATACTTTGTATGTTTCAAGTGCTGATGATGTTGAAGCAATTAAAAATAGAATACTCAATAATAAAGCTAAGTCATTGAATGTAGATGTATCTGAACTAATAAATAATGATAGTAGCTCAAAGCAAGACAATGATACTCAAGATGTATCAAACAATAACAATAAAATAGAACTTCTTAGACAAATGATTGATGATAAAAACAAACAAATACAATCATTGCAAGATGATAAGCAAGACTTGACCTCATTACTTAAGCAACAACAACAGTTGTTACACAATCAACAGTCATTACAATTACAATCCAATGATAAGATAAAGGCTCTTGAATTAGAATTGAATGAGATTAAAGAAGATACTTCTCAAGCTGATACAAATAAAGTTGATAGCTTTTATAAAGATTTAAGAGAAGATAAGCAAGAAAGTAATAGCACGACAAATAAAAAAGGTGGCTTGTTGTCACGTTTCTTTAAGTGATATTAAAAAATTATTGAGTTAAAATAACATTCAAAAATATACTTGAATGTTACTGATGGATATGTTAAGCTTCATTCAAATGAATTTTTGAATGAGGTGCTTTTATGTTTCAAACTATTATTACTGCTACTGTTTTATACACAGCAACTGCTGTAGACTTATTAGTTATTTTATTAATTTTCTTTGCTAGAGCTAGCACAAAGAAAGAATATAGAAACATCTATATTGGACAATATCTAGGTTCTATTATTTTAATATTAGTAAGTTTATTTTTAGCTTTCGTATTAAATTATGTTCCAGAGAAATGGATGTTAGGATTGCTAGGTATAATACCAATTTATTTCGGTGTTAAAGTAGCATTATATGACGATTGTGCTGGTGAAAAAAGAGCAAAAAAAGAATTGGATAAAAAAGGATTATCAAAATTAATAGGAACTGTGGCATTAGTGACTATCGCAAGTTGTGGTGCTGATAACATTGGATTGTTTGTTCCATATTTTGTTTCACTTAATATGTCAAATCTAATAGTTACACTTATTACATTTTTAGTGTTGATATTTGTATTAGTTTTTACAGCTCAAAAAATTGCTAATATACCTGGAATTGGTGGTACTATTGAGAAGTATAGTCGTTGGATAATGGCTGTTATTTATATAGGACTAGGAATGTTTATTATCATAGAAAATAAAACAATTCAAACAATTTTAGAATTTTTATTTTAGATAAGGGTGTTGAAATTAAATGAATAAATCTATTACTTGTGACATAGTATGTGTTCATGAAGATAAAGTGGATAAAGCGTTAGATTTTTTAAAAATTGAGAAGTCGCAAAGATTACTTAATATTTTTCAAAAAATATGCGATGAAAAAAAATTAAAAATTGTATTGTCTTTACTGAGTGAAAAAGAACTTTGTGTCTGTGATATTGCTATCATTCTAGATATGAGTGTGGCTTCTACATCTCATCATCTTAGATTATTGTATAAAAATGATGTTCTTGATTTTTATAAAAATGGGAAAATGGTATATTATTTTATCAAAGATGAAGAAATTAAGTTATTTTTTAGTAATAATTAAGCGGTCATATTTCTGTGACTGCTTTTTTTATTTGTCTGAAAATGTAACACAATACCAATTATGTTACATGATAAACCCCGTAAAAAGAGGGGTTTATTTTTATGTCTGAAATAATGTATCATAATGATATCAATACATACATTATACGTATCATATAGGAGTGATTTTGATGAACAGTGTGGAACCGATTAGAGATGTGAAAAAGATACAGGAGATGAAAGAAACACTCGCTTATTATGGATCTGAAAGAGATGTTTTTCTGTTTAATCTCGGAATTAACTGTGGTCTGAGAGTGAGTGATATGTTGAGATTAAAGAAAAAAGATATTAAAGATTATACAATTAAACTAAGAGAACAGAAGACCCGTAAACAGAAACAAATCCCCCTTTATCATCTAAAGGAGGATATTGATCGTTATATTCAGTTCATGGAGGATGAAGATTATCTGTTTAAAAGCAATAAACTCGATTCTGAAGGTAATAGTAAACCCATTAGTCGTGTACAAGCCTATAGAATACTCAATCATTCAGCAAAAGCAATCGGTTTAAGTGAGATTGGCACACACTCAATGCGTAAAACATTTGGTTACCATTACTACAGGAAAACGAAGGATGTCGCTCTGTTGATGGAGCTATTTAATCATTCTTCTCAGTCTGTAACTTTAAGATATATTGGCATTAATCAGGATGTTATTAACGCCTCAATAAGCGAGACGATGAATAATATCTTCTCATAGAAGAAAGGTTAATCTAATATTCAAGAAATAAAATTAAAGTAATGAAAGATAATTAATTAATGTCTATGAACTTATGTCTAATAGAATCATCAGGCAAGAAGCAATAATTTTTTTGAAATTTTTTTCGATTCAAGGAAAAAAACTTGTAAATACAGTTTCTTATAAACTTAGGTATTAGATAAAAAAACCAAACTTTGTATCCTAATATTTCAAAAATTTTTAAAAGTGCATCACTGTAGAAGTAATACTTATTATCATGATGCAATATAATACTATCTACATTAAGAGTATCTCTCAAAAGTCTAATATTATGTGATTTATTTGAAGAAAATCTAAAAACATCGTTTTTAACAAGTGATATTAAAATTTTTATATAACCATTACAAAATGAACATTCATCATCAAAATAAATAATATTAATGTCAATCACCTATTTACATATTTACCATATTTTTATATTATAACATTATACTAAAATGAAAAAAAATACTATTTTTAGTTTAAAAATAATTATATTATATACATATAAATTTAAAAGAGGATGTTGATAATAATATGATATTATTTTTTACTAGTTTATTAAGTTTGTTAATCATCATTTTAATTTCTCGTTCAAATATTGTCGAAGATAGAAATATAATGATTGGCTATCGATCAAGACAATCTTTGAAAAGCCCTAAACATTGGGCAGCTGCTCAAAAATATTCAAATAATCTAGCAAAAAAAATTTTCTCACTTTTAATAATTTTAGGAATTTTTTTTTCTGTTTATGAATTAATTAAAGGAATGAATTTATATAGCGTGACTGTTCAAACGATTTTAATTATCTTAGGATGTATTTGGCTCATTATTTCTACTGAAAAGTATTTGAAATCGGTAAAGTAAATGAACAGATTAAATAATAATTCTTATAAATTAATAATCATTACTATATTAGGATTTTCTATACTTTTTTTAAGTATAAGTGCCATTATTCCAAATAATCCTATAAAACCTATCACCAAACCTTATGAAACAAAAATATTTGTGGAATAGTGACTCTAGCAAAGAAGGAGCATCCGAATTTGATAAAGAAATGATTGTATCTGTAGTAAAAACTAATCTTAGTAATTAATCTACTCTAAAACTATCATAATCGAAACAAGCAAACCAAAATAGAAAATTTCTATTTTGGTTTGCTATTTTTTTGGAATAGTTATACAATTTAATTAACTTAATTGAACGTAAAAAGAACATTCAGCATTAATAACTGCGCCAACAGTTATTAACCGCTCACCGATCCTCATCATCGGCAAACACTTTAGAATGTTCTTCTAACTTCCTCGTTATGAGATTTATATTTTAATCATACCCGATTTTTCAGAGGTTATCAATAAAACAAATCTCAAGAGTAAGTTATAAGAATATTAAATCGACAAAAGTCATAAGAGTGCATGCCATGGAAAAGACCGGCGTGTACTCTTTTTTCGTTCCTATCAAAAAACTGAAAAGGAATGATATCACATGGCTTACATCATGAACGACTTTGACAACAACTTTGAAACAATCATCGCAATGGATCGTACCGTTGAACGATACAATCGTCACCTTAAAGAGACTGAATACCGTGTTTTAAACGTTTTAAAACAACACAGCTTAAAAGTGATTGGTTTTTCTCACTTAAAACTTCAGACCATCGCAGACCTTCTACATATCAGCAAGAAAACAGTCTATCGTACTCTAAAAAATCTTGATGAAAAAGGGTATATCACTAAGATTCACACGGTTAGTGGAAAACGTAAAAATAACGGCGCATTAGTCTTTAGAATTAATACCTATACACAATATGAAGTCATCCGAGAAAAAAATGTCCACGCTAAAATGTCCACGCTTAATCAGGTGATTAAGACCGGAAAAGAGCTGTCACAACAGGCGTTACAACATGTTCATGCAAAAAAGGAAACTATATTCTTTTTAAATCTATTAAATATCTTTTTAAGTAACAGGAAACGTTTAAATAAAACACATTCTAAAGTTTTATATCACAACATTAAAAACTCAGATATCCGTGTCAAACCGATGGAAGTGCCTGACGAAATTTACAACGTCGCAAAGCCTTTCTTTAATGATGAAGAAATTCTGTCTCTGTACAAAACAATGCTGAAAGAAACCATCGGTAACAACATTTACGACACTGAAGATCACATTGAAATCATGATTTATGCGATACAATCATTTGTTAAAGCGAAGAAAAAAGAATTTAATGGACTGGCATCTAAGATTAAAAATGACAGAGCATACTATATCGGCATTCTACGTGAGTATATTGGACAACATTATTTTGTCTATAATGCTGTCATCTAGTTATCATTGTGAATAAAGTGTATCGTGCTCTTTCTGTAGTTTCTGAACACGTTCGAGAAAATCTTTTTCTGTCTGTGAATTTTGAATCTGTTGTCGAATCTGATAACGCACGTTGTCATAATCCTGTGCTGTGAGATGACTGTATTCAGACACACTGAGATGTTCCAGTTGAATCTTCCGAATAAGATTGTCACCAATACGCTTTTCATAGATGGCTAAATACTCGCTATGTTTATTCATGAGTATTTTTCGTTTCTCACGATCATCAATTTGATTGATTTTCTGTTGAGCGACTGAAAAATGGCGATGTGTCACATGTTTTTTTACGGTTGTGTTGAAATCTAATAATCCTTTATTCATGAGGCTGTCCAAATAGTTTTCAGTTATTGTATATTGTTCATTTACTTTCTTAACATGGAGATGTTGCTGGTAAAACGGTAACGGTGATAAGGGTGTCCATGTACTGATTGTGATACCGATGATAAAAATGATCAGTGATAAGGGTAGTGTGAATCTTAATGATCTGAGATGGTCTTCCTGACTTCCAAACCAGAAGAGGATTACGAATAAACATAAAATAACGATACATATAGGGATGACATAATATAAAAATGTAAACATACTAATGCATTCCTATTACGAGATAATAGATGATAAATATCACAAAAATGAGACTGATGATTACCGGTACATAATTCAAAAAGATGTTTGACTTTAGATAACCTTTATTCAGTTCTTGTTGGTAGCTATCCATCTCAGATTTTAAATCACGCTTTATATCGGTTAAAACTGTTTGTTTCAGCTTTTTAGCGTCCAAGTCCATCTCGGTCATGTTGTCTATTTTGTTTTGACTTAACTGAATGGTCTTTTGAAGTTCTGTCTTGAGTACTTTGTTTTCGTTGATGGCTGTGTTCATCTCTTGTTCTAGGTTCTCGTTGTGTTCTTTCATTGCCTGCATCTCTGATACGAGCGTCAAGTATTTCTCCCGCATACTGTTGAATGCTATCTCTGCTTTCTGGTATTTCAATGTCAGATGTTCTACCTGCTGGACTAGGTGTAAATCCTGATTGTTGTTGTTTAAATTGTTCGTAAGATTTTCGTTCTTGCTCCAATCCGTATTTGATTCCCTCGGCACCATAATCAACTCCTAAATTTTTTTCACGTGTCACACGTTGCTTACCATCCT
>NZ_SCWC02000014.1 GCF_004359525.2 Macrococcus equipercicus
TAGGAGTTGATTATGGTGCCGAGGGAATCAAATACGGATTGGAGCAAGAACGAAAATCTTACGAACAATTTAAACAACAACAATCAGGATTCACACCTAGCCCAGCAGGTAGAACAGCTGACATTGAAATACCAGAAAGCAGAGATAGCATTCAACAGTATGCGGGACAAGTACTTGACGCTCGTATCAGAGATACAGGCAATGAAAGAACACAACGAGAACCTAGAACAAGAGATGAACACAGCCATCAACGAAAACAAAGCACTCAAGACAGAACTCCAAAAGACCATTCAGTTAAGTCAAAACAAAATAGACAACATGACCGAGGTGGACTTGAACGCTAAAAAGCTGAAACAAACAGTTTTAACCGATATAAAGCGTGATTTAAAATCTGAGATGGATAGCTACCAACAAGAACTGGATAAAGGTTATCTAAAGTCAAACATCTTTTTGAATTATGTACCGGTCATCATCAGTCTCATTTTTGTGATGTTTATCATCTATTATCTCGTAATAGGAATGCATTAGTATGTTCACATTTTTATATTATGTGATGCCTGTCTGTATCATTGCTTTGTGTCTATTTGGGATATTCTTGTGGCTTTCAAGCCAGATAGATCATATCAGATCATTACGATTTACAGTGCCTTTATCACTGATTGTTTTTATCATCGGTATCACGATGAGTACATGGACACCCTTATCACCGTTACCGTTTTACCAGCAACATCTCCATGTTCAAAAAGTTAACGAACAGTACAAAGTAGCTGAAAGCTATTTGGATAATTTGATGAATAAAGGATTTTTAGATTTCAACACAACTGTGAAAAAACATGTAACCCATCGTCATTTTTCAGTCGCTCAACAGAAAATCAATCGAATTGATGATCGTGATAAACGAAAAGCACTCATGAATAAACATAGCGAGTATTTAGCCATCTATGAACAGCATATTGGTGACCATCTTATTCAGAAGATTCAACTGGAATATCTCAGTGTGTCTGAATACAGTCATCTGACAGCACAAGATTATGACAACGTGCGTTATCAGATTCGACAACAGATTCAAAATTCACAGACAGAAAAAGATTTTCTCGAACGTATTCAGAAACTACAGAAAGAGCACGATACACTTTATTCACAATGATTACTAGATGACAGCATTATAGACAAAATAATGTTGTCCAATATATTCACGTAAAATGCCGATATAATAGGCTCTGTCATTTTTAATTTTAGACGCTAGACCATTAAATTCTTTTTTCTTTGCCTTAACAAGGGATTTTATCGCATAAATCATGATCTCAATATGATTTTCAGTGTCATAAATGTTATTACTGATGGTTTCTTTCAGCATTGTTTTGTACAGAGACAGAATTTCTTCATCACTAAAGAAAGGCTTTGCGACGTTGTAAATTGCGTCAGGCACTTCCATCGGTTTGACACGGATATCTGAGTTTTTAATATTGTGATATAAAACTTTAGAATGTGTTTTATTTAAACGTTTCTTGTTACTTAAAAAGATATTTAATAGATTTAAAAAGAATATAGTTTCCTGTTTTGCGTGAACATGTTGTAACGCCTGTTGTGACAGCTCTTTTCCGGTCTTAATCACCTGATTAAGCGTGGACATTTTAGCGTGGACATTTTTTTCTCGGATGACTTCATATTGTGTATAGGTATTGATTCTAAAGACTAATGCGCCGTTATTCTTACGTTTGCCACTAACCGTGTGAATCTTCGTGATATAACCTTTTTCATCAAGATTTTTTAGCGTTCGATAGACTGTTTTCTTGCTGATATGTAAAAGGTCTGCGATGGTCTGAAGTTTTAAATGAGAGTAACCAATTATCTTTAAGCTGTGTTGTTTTAAAACGTTTAAAATAAGGTATTCGGTCTTTTTAAGATAGCGATTGTATCGTTCAACCGTACGATCCATTGCGATGATTGTTTCAAAATTGTTGTCAAAGTCATTCATGATATAAGTCATTGTTATCATTCCTTTTTTAGATTTTAGGAACGAAAAAAGAGTACACGCCGGTCTTTTCCATGGCATGCACTCTTATGACTTATGTCAGTTTTAATAGTCTTTCAACACAATCTTTAGATTTGTTTTATTGATAACCTTTGAAAAATCGGGTATGATTAAAACATAATCTTAATAGATGGGTTAAAAGAGCATTCTAAAGTGTTTGCCGATGTTAGGGATCGGTAAGCGATTAATAACTGTTACCAGCAGTTATTAATGCTGAATGTTCTTTTTACGTTCAATTAAGTTATTTAAATTGTATAACTAATGAAAAAAAATAGCAAATCAAAATGGAAAGTTTTCCATTTTGATTTGCTATTTTTGGAATAATTATTTCTAAATTGTTGAAAAATGTATTTTAGTAATTTAGACTTTAAATTAAAGAAGCGCTTTTTCATTACTTTTATAGGGAGGGATAACTATAAAGAAAGAATATATACTAGTAATAATAATTATTATTTCTCTAATTTTTTCAAAGTTTATTCTAAAACCTTACTTCTTCGAAGAGATTAATCTATGGACAGATTTAATGTTAGACATTATGTTGACGTTAATTGTTGGATTTATATTTATATTTTTCACTAACAAGAAGGGAGATTGAAAGAAATGAAAAAAATTATCGCATCTACTATGCTACTACTTTACTGTTAGGAGGATTTACTTCAACAACTTTAGCATCTGAAATAAAAGTTAGTAATAATACTAATGATGTTGTAAATGATGCAGTTAAAAATGAAATGACCATTGTGTCTGAAGAATTGATAAATAAAGCTAATCCGTTTATTTCTGTAGATGACACTAATGATAAATTTATATTGGATAAAGAGTCAGCCCGAAATACTCTTACTGAAAATGAAGTTGAACTTGTTCAAAAACAATTGAATAAAACTAATCACCTATTGCATGAAGAGAATGTTAACTATGTTCAACATGGAGAGTCATTAATAC
Source organism: Macrococcus equipercicus (assembly GCF_004359525.2). Taxonomy (GTDB): domain Bacteria; phylum Bacillota; class Bacilli; order Staphylococcales; family Staphylococcaceae; genus Macrococcus; species Macrococcus equipercicus. The sequence goes on from NZ_SCWC02000014.1 coordinate 2,978, forward strand.
CTGAAAATAATGCCAAAGTCGAAAAATCGATAACTACTTATTCAACATCAGAGGGTATAAATAAGGTTGAGTTTTACTGGTGGGGTGCAAAGATATGGATATCTAAAACAGCGGTAAGAAAAGTTCTTGAAACAGGTGCAGAAGGTGGAGGAGCAGCATTAGGAGCATATTTAGGCGGAGTTCCTGGTGCACTATTAGGGACGATTGCAGGAAGTTTGGTTTCTAAATTTGGTGGACCTGCTGCAGCTAGAGCAGTATATATAAAATATAATTATGCTCTAGGTATACAAGACTTTCAAATTTTCAACAAATAACCACAAGAAATTCAAACTTAAACATAGATATTTATCATCACATTACTTATGGATTCATTCATAATATCTTGGTTTATCCCAATATATCTCAATGTCACAGATTGAGATGAATGATTAAATAAATCCATCAATAAAGCGACATCCTTCGTTTTCTTGTAGTAATGATAACCAAAGGTCTTACGCATCGAATGAGTCCCGATTTCACTTAAACCGATTGATTTTGCTGAATGATTCAAAATTCTGTAGGCTTGTACACGACTAATGGGTTTATCATTGCCGTCAGAATCGAGTTTATTGCTTTTAAACAGATAATCTTCGTCCTCTAAGAACTGAATATAACGATCAATATCCTCCTTTAGATGATAAAGGGGGATTTGTTTCTGTTTACGGGTCTTCTGTTCTCGGAGTTTAATTGTATAGTCCTTAATATCTTTTTTCTTTAAACCCAACATATCGCTCACTCTTAAACCACAGTTAATCCCGAGATTAAATAAAAAAACGTCTCGCTCTGATCCATAATAGGCAAGTGCCTCTTTCATCTCCTGTATCTTTTTTACGTCTCGAATCGGTTCCACGCTGTTCATTAAAATCGCTCCTATATGATACGTATAATGTATGTATTCATATCATTATGATACATTATTTCAGTTATAAAAATAAACCCCTTTGGTATCGGGGTTTGTCATGTAACATAATTGGTATTGTGTTACATTTTCGTAGAAAAAAAGAAAAGCCAATCAATTTAATGATTAGCTAAATTTTGAGATTTTTTATTACTATTTATTAAATTTAAAACTAACCAAATAAGTTGTATGACAAAAGGAATGATATAAAATATAGCTAAAACACCAATATTAATTAATTTGATTTCAGTTGTTTGAACAGCACCAGAGCCATCTATTTCCCTTAACCATAAAAAAATTGACATTCCTATAAAACTTAAAAATTCTAAAGTAGAAACTAGCCACCACAAAGTCCATGAAGTACGCATAAAATTCTCCCTTATTTATTTATTTAATGATTAATTATAAACACAAATGTAAAAATATTACAAATATTTTTTGTAAGTAACATAATTACCATTGTGTTACATCAGATTATCTCTTAAAGAACTTGCTGAAGAATCCTTTTGGAGCGTCTTCCCTTAAATCTTTGTAGAAATCATCAACTTTGTTCTCTTTCATGTCAGCTCTTTGAGTTTCTGTCTCCATGTATAGCTGATCTTTACCTTCTTTTTCCTGTCTTTTGTCATTTTCTTTAAGTTTAACTTCAAGCGCCTTTATTCTATCATTGCTTTCCAACGCTAATGCTTGCTGATTATGTAATAATTTTTGCTGATTGTCTAAAGTTTCATTTAACTTATTGATCTGTATATCCTTAACATTCATTTGATTTTCTAAAAAAGATATTTGCTTTTCTTTATCATTTAACTGCTGCTTTAAGAGATTGATAAGATCGTCCTGAAGTACTTTATCTTTAGCTTCTTCTTTTTGAGTAGGCTGTTCATCTTCTTGATTGTCCATATCAAAAATCATTTTTAGATTTATTTTCTCATTTAATGGTTTTTGATTGTTGATGCTTTCTCCTATTTTTAATGCTTGTTCATCATTTATAACTAATGCATTATCTACTTTTTCTAATTCTATATCTAGTCTTCTAGCATGATTTAATACTGTCATTTTAGTGACTGAAAACCTTTCAGACAATTCCTTAAGTGAATAATTCATTTATACACTCCTTTTATATTTTATATATTCTCATATACATTCATTATACGTGATATAGCAGGACTTATATAACAGGTTATACATTTCATAAAATTAAGTATATGTTTTATATAAGTAAGTATATAAATAGTGTATAAAAGCAGTAAATTCAAATATAATAGCTGTATAAATAACAAATTATGAGGTGATTAAAGTGTCTGAAGAAATTAAAGAAGAAACAAAGAGAAAGTTTGGTTTTTATCATCGTAAAGGTGAAAAGATCAAGGTTGTTTTTCTTGATGGCAAAGCTGTGACTGGAACATATTTATTCGGCGCAAAATATGAGATTTACATCAAAACAGATGAAGGTAAGGAACTGACAATTTTCAAACATGCTATGAAGTATGTCTATGTCATCGATTAGTTTTACAAAGGAAACTGAATGATATATAATAAATTTAACAAGTAGAAATTCCATGGAAACACCGAACCCCCTGACTGCTGGAACAGTCAGGGGGTTTTTAGGTGCTGGTATGCCGTCTTATTTCTTACGTTGATCTAACCAGTGAGAAAACAACGCAAGAGCTACGCCCACATAAAGGGGCGCTATAACGCTAACAAGTAAAAAATCCATGGAGATCACCTCCTTCCATAAGATCTCGCCTATGGAAGTGAAGACGGCTTACTCATTATATCGAATTCCTATGAATTCTTCTAGGTGGCCTACCTTATTCTTTTTACCACTTAAAAACTAGTGGCATAATAAGGATAACGATAAACACCAGGAGGACATACGATGACAAATATTGATTACGAAAAAGAACTTCAGGCACTAGAAGAAAAGAGAAAACAGTTATTAAAAGAAAAGCGTGAAAAAGATAAGAAGGAACTTCAGATATTAAAAGAAGTCTTTGGCAAAGACTTCCCCAAAAAAGAGAATGGCAAGCTCATCTCGCTGGATGAATTTAAGAAAAATTATGCCATTTCACACAGAGATCAGTCAGACATTGATTCAAATAAATTTCAGGCAGTTCAGAATGAACTGAATCAAATAAAAAAGGATTTAAATAACATTGCGAACGCAATGGACGATTCAAAAGGTTACTGGCATGTGAGTGACTTAAAAGGTCTGACGAACTGGTTATCACAGTTTAGAACGAAGGGCTAAATTGTGATAATCAGTCTTACAAAGGGACTGGAATACAGTCTCTTTTGTGTCGAATTGATTTGAGAATGATGACGAAAGTAGTCAGCATGATTAAATTAATGAGTCTAGGTATTCTATAAAAATCCATTCAGATATCATATGATATTTGAGTGGATTTTTATATTTTTTATCATGAGTAAATTTCGAAGAAATTAGCGAGGATAAAAAACGAAAGGGTTAAGGGAAAAGCATTTCTCTTACAAGGAGGTGAATGATACTTTGCGAAGCAAATGTATACATTCGCACTGCTTGACCAAAACATTTTTGTACAATTTATAGTATAATTGAGATAAGCATAGTGACAGAACAATTGGACATAAATGTTTTGTGTTCTTGTGATGTGATGGCTGTTGTTAATCTCAAATGTGAACGAATAGTGAGTCATTTGGATTTACAATAATCGTGTGAATGGCTGTGACCGAATAGGGAGCAGTCTGAACCGATACATCACATCACTTCGGCACGGAGTGGCGTAAAAAATGACGAATGAATATGAGATATTTTTTACAGAATGGAGGGACGAACAAGTGAGCGAGGCAAAGAAAAAATCAAAGATTATTTCTTTTCGAGTGAACGCAGATGAATATGATGTGATCGTTGGTACAGCTTCAAGTGCCAACTTGAATATCACATCATATTTAAAGGCACGCGCATTAGGAGGTAAGATACATCGACCTCTGATGAAGTCAGAGGATATTCAGAGTATCTTACCTCCTCTTTCAAAACTTTCAGGAGAGATCAGTCGTGTTGGTAATAATATGAATCAATCGACACGTGCCTTAAAAAGCTTATCAAGAGAAACCTTTTTAGGACAACATGAAATGAATGAGGTTAAAAAGCTGACTGAGGAATTCAATGCATTAAAACAAGAATTTGAACAGCTACAGAGTGAGGTGCATCAGATATGGCACAAACTAAGGTAGCTTCGTCTAAAAGTGCCACCGCATCCATTAAATATGGGCGTGATGGTAAGGATAAAGGGACATCTAAAAAGAAGTGTATTGCGATGTCTGGCATCAACTGTGATCCGAGTAACGCTGAATATGAGTTTGGTGTCGTCAGGAAAGCGTTCAATAAAGCAAAGGACGAAGGCAAAGACATTCAAGCACATCTCATCGAACAGTCCTTTAAAGGCCGTGATATTAATCCTTTTGAAGTGAATCAAATGGGGTATGAACTGGCCGAACGGCTGAATAAAGAACTCGGCGGTGGCTTTCAGGCTGTCGTCTATACACATGGCAATACGAACAACTATCATAATCATATTGTGTTTAACGCTGTAAATTTAGAAGATGGCCATAAATATCATTGTTATCAGGAAAAGAAGATTGTCGAACGGATCAATGATGCCATTGTAAGGGAACACGGCTACCCTGTGATCGAGAAAAATAAAGAACGTGGCACATCGGTCACAATTAAAGAACAGAAACTCAAGGATAAAGGCGAGTATGTATGGAAAGATGATTTACGAGACAGAATAGACAAAGCCTTCGAAAAAACAAAGGATAGCCTTCATTTCGATTTAGAGCGCTTTAAAGCGCATTTAACTGATTTAGGTGTCAACATAAGGGAGAGGTTCAATCAGAAGCAACAAATCACCCGTTTTTCGTATGATTTTATCGATCAGGATGGTAAGCAACGTGTGACACGTGAAAAAAATCTAGGAGTTGATTATGGTGCCGAGGGAATCAAATACGGATTGGAGCAAGAACGAAAATCTTACGAACAATTTAAACAACAACAATCAGGATTCACACCTAGCCCAGCAGGTAGAACAGCTGACATTGA
>NZ_SCWC02000015.1 GCF_004359525.2 Macrococcus equipercicus
CTTTAATACATGTTCAAAAGTTTACGGAAGTAATTTATCGAATTGAAAATTATCATAATATTAATGAAGAATTAGCTATACTGTTAATAACAACAAAATTAAATAATAAAGATCTTTCCTATGATGAAAAAGTAATCAAAATACTACAAGAATCAGATAGTATCGAAGCTAAATTATATTTAGCTCTATATATGATTGAAATTAATAAAGAAGTGTCTTCAAGTATTCATACATTGATAAAATTTATTCTATTATACAAATTTAAAAATGAAGAACTAAACAACAATTTTTTAAGATCAATCATAAAAAATATTAAAATCACTGAATCAGAAAATCTGGACAAATTTGGATTCTCTTTATTAAGAGTGATTGTTTTGGAAGATAAAGATGAGATTTGTAAAACAGTAATAATAATCCCGAAAGAATGGAAGATTCCAAATTTTGATAATTTTATTGTTGAATACACGGAATCTAATTTTGATTTTGACACATTAGAAATGCAAGTTGGTGATGAAGTATTTTATGATAATGAAAATTATAAAATACTATCAGTAACTCCACTCACTAGTTTTTTAACGCAAAGATTTATGAGCAGACAAGTAGAACTAGGTGTTTTTCATAAAATTAATGTTTCAAATGGTCTGGATCAACTTAAGGAATTTGTCAGAGAAAGTGCTGCAATTGACCAAAATAAGAAAAAAGTATTAGACAAAACAAGAAGTGAGTATAAATGTACATTCATTTATAGTTTTATTCTAGATTCAGAAAAAATGATTTTTTATTACAATGATATTCTTAAAAATCAAAATATCCCTGGGTTTCTAAGCACACAATCTAATATTGTAATTAGTCAAAACCAATTTATAATTAGCTATACATCTTTAATTTTTTTAATGAACTATGATTTACTTTATATTTTAAAAAGTTATAAAAACATTTTTATCGATTCTTCTATATTGGCTGAATTAAATTATTTTATAAAGTCCGATAATAAAAGAAATATGGTCGGTAATTTATTTCATGATGGAAATGGATTAAAAATGATAAGTAGAGATAGTACAAGAATACAAGAAGAACATAAAATGTACAGAACATTAATCTCTACATGCCGGAATTTACCTCAGAAAAAATCAATCAATGAATATGATACAATAAAAAAAATTAATCAATTTGACAATAATACCATTTTTTCTTCTATAGACCATAATTTAATACTAATTTCGGAAGACTATGGTTTACAATCAATATTAGCTGATATTGAAAAACAACGAACTACTACAATCGGAAACTTCATTTTTGACTTCTTCTTAAATCTTGATGGTAATATTGATAATTTATTGTATTTACTAAATGAAATGGCTGATGATAATAATTTATTTATTATCTCTGATTTTTACCATTTACAATTGAAAAAAGCTGTAAAAGAAAAAAATTCTGAGGAAACAATTAAAAGTTACACTTTATTTCAACTAAAGTATTCCAATTATTGTGAACAGTATTTTAATTGAGCTTAGATGTTAATAGCCATTACTTGTTTTAATAAATAAAGTAATGGCTATCTATCTTTTTAGTAATTTTATATTTTAATCTAAAAGCATATTTTATATAAAATATGCTTATTAAGCATTTGAATTATTTTTTTATTAAAGTTCCCAATCACAACTCAAGAAGAACTCTCTCAGCTTCATATCTTCCTCCTCATTAACTATCATCTCTTCCAGCTCTTCCAATGTCTCTTGCTTAATTTCGTTCTCAAGACCGCACTCCCAGATCACTATCACTTTAACACCCATCTCTGTCAGCTCTTCTATATTCTTTTCATCCCTAGCGACATTTCGATTGAACTTAGCTTGCCAGAACTCTTGATTGGACTTTGGCATTTTGAATTTACCGCAGCCATGTACGTGCCAAAAGCAGCCGTTCACAAAAATCGCAGTATTGTATTTAGGTAAGTAAATATCAGGTGATCCCGGCAGTCTGCTGTAGTTCTTTCTGTAACGGAATCCTCTTTGATAAAGATATTTCCTTACAGTCTCTTCCGGCTTACTGTTCTTTCCTTTAATCCGTGACATATTGTAACTTCTGCTAGAAGGATATTCATTTTTCTTCATGAAAAATCACCTCGATTTCATTAAAAGATTTATAAATCTATTTGAAATACGAACGATCGTTCGGTATAATAAAAATAAATTATAAATAATACGTATTTTGTGCTAATATTAATAGGTTAATATTTGAGGAGGTTCCAGTGATGAAAAAGCTTAAAGTTGCCGAGATGTTTGCCGGAGTTGGTGGTTTCCGTATCGGTCTAGAACAGACAAACAATAAATTATTCGAGATCACTTGGGCGAATCAATGGGAACCTTCTCGTAAAGTACAGCACGCTTATGATTGTTATACCCATAATTTCACATCTGGTATCCATAGTAACGAAGATGTGACGCAAGTTTCTAATTATGAGATGGCTGAGACAAATGTCGATATGATAGTCGGCGGTTTCCCTTGCCAGGACTATTCAGTTGCAAGATCACTGAGCGGAGAGCTCGGTATACAAGGGAAGAAAGGTGTTCTCTTCTGGGAGATCACCCGCTTCATCCAGAACACCGCACCTAAGTACATATTGCTCGAGAACGTCGACCGTCTGCTCAAGTCGCCGGCCAGTCAGCGCGGCCGCGATTTCGCGGTCATGTTATCGACTTTGAATGAGCTGGGGTATGACATCGAATGGCGCGTCATCAATGCAGCGGACTATGGTAATGCCCAGAAAAGACGGCGTGTGTTCATATTCGGTTACCGGAGAGAGAATCACTATGCTCAATCCCTGCTTAAAAAATCAGCAGAGGACATCGTCTTCAAAGACGGCTTCTTTGCGAAATCCTTCCCCGTCACAGATGAAATATATAAGAACAGAGTATCAACGACTCGCCTATCTCATGATATCGTGGAGATCTCAGATAACTTCTCCTATACCTTCCATACATCCGGCTATATGAAGAACGGGGATGTCTACACCGCTCATACGATTCCTGTGTATGAGAAAGCTGTGACACTCGGTGAGATCTTGGAAGAAGATGTTGACGATAAATATTTCCTTGCACCTGAAAAAGTTGAGAAGTTCAAATATTTACGAGGACCGAAGAAGATTGAAAGGACATCAAAAGATGGTCATAAGTACTTCTTCAGCGAAGGTGGAATGTCTGAATCTGATGCCTTGGACTCCCCTGCACGCACGATGTTGACAAGCGAATCAAGCGTTAACCGTAGCACACATATCATCGAAATTAACGGCCGCTTCCGCACACTGACTCCGGTAGAAGCAGAACGGCTGAACGGCTTCCCTGATAATTGGACAGATACAATGCCTGACAAGATGCGATTCTTCTGTATGGGTAATGCGTTGGTTGTCCCATTGATCACTCGTATGGGGAATGAGATAGAGAATATTGAAGCGCAGTATCCAGATGACACAACTCAACTGAACCTTTTTTAACCTACTATATTTAGTAGGTTTTTTTGTTTGGTTATATGGTATTATTAATTCAAATATCTGGATGAGGTGACGAGATTGCAACCATTCGTATATGAGACAGAGAAAGAATTAATTACATACGCCAAAGAAGCTGAAGGCAAGTATCTGTACGAGATTGATAAGAATGACACTCTATCAAACACCAATGTCAAAGGGAAAATCGGTCATATCATTGAAGAGGGTTATTTTGGTTATAGTAAGAACTCTAAAGCTGAGGCTGACTTTGCTGACTTGAATATTGAACTGAAAGCAACGGGCGTCATCAGGGACAAAAAGAAGCAACTTAAAGCAAAAGAACGTCTAGTGCTGAATATTATCAACTATGAGAAAGAAGCGACAGCTGATTTCTTCACATCAAGCTACTGGCAGAAAAATCAGAAGCTGCTGCTATTTTTTTACGAATATATCCAAGACAAGAACAAGAAAATGGATGCTTTCAATACTCAGATTATTAAAGTTGACTTATTTCAGTTCCCTGAAGAAGACCTCGAAATCGTCAAGCAGGACTGGAAAACCATCAATGACAAAATCCGTAACGGCGAGGCTCACCTGCTCTCTGAAGGAGATACTATGATACTTGGTGCCTGTACAAAAGGCGCAACTGCCAAGACTGTAAGATCGCAGCCTTTCAGCCAAATTCCAGCGAAGCAACGTGCTTACTCCATTAAACAGGGTTATATGTCTACGCTTGTCAGAAAGCTAATCAGTGAAGAGCATCTTATTTCTATCACCTCATCGAAAGAAATAGCTGAAAAATCCATAGAGACAGTTCTCTATAATAAGTTCAGTCCATATTTCGGAATGTCGGATAAAGAAATAGCGGTCAAAGAAGGCATTACTTTGTCACAGGGCAAGGCAAGAGTTTCTCGCTTAATAAGTGCCATGTTAGGGATTAAAGGAACAGACTTATCGCAGATTGAAGAGTTTGAGAAGTTTAACATCAAGTTCAAAACGATCACTCAGGAAGCTGATGGAAGACTTAAAGAACACATGTCATTTGAGAATATTGACTTTAAAGAATATGCGACAGTGCCTTGGGAAGACAGTTCCTTAAAGGAAAAGTTTGAGTCCACGAAGTGGTTGTTCATTATATTTCAGAAAGATCTAGAAGGAAATAAGATATTCAAGGATATTAAACTCTGGAATATGTCAGGGGATATAATAGACAATGAACTTAAAAGGTTCTACTTACAGACTCAAAAAATCTTGAAGGGGGGTGTTACTTTAACAGGAACATCAAGAGGAATAAAAAATAACCTTCCCTCCGCAAAAGACAATCCGATCTGTCACATAAGACCAAAAGCAAGAAATGCCAAGGATAAAGATGCACTACCAGATGGGCAAATGATAACTAAGCAATGTTTTTGGCTTAATAAACAATTTATTTCAAGACTAATACTCGATAAATGATATATCATCTTTTTCTATTACATTATGGAGGAATAATCAATGTCTATAAATTTAGTGACTTTAAAAAATGTATTACTTCAAAATGACGATCAATTTCTCACTGATTTCCTTCAGTTTCATGAAATCAAATTTAAATCTCATGAAAAAAATAGTTTTATCAGTTTTGTAGATTTTATATTTTCAAAATATCCTCAGCAAGCTACTCCAATACTTGAAGGCTTTATCCTAGGGTATGAAATTGAACGAATTGGAAAAGAGTTTGACTTATTAAAAGTGTGTTCAGAAACAATATTAAATATTGAAATAAAATCTAATTCTACACCAGAAAGAATTTTAAAACAGCAATTAACTAATTATTATTATTTAAATCCGCTTAAAGAAAACTTATTTATTTATACCTATC
>NZ_SCWC02000016.1 GCF_004359525.2 Macrococcus equipercicus
CTGGAACCTTGTTCCAGCTCGCAAAAAGGAAGCCACTGTCCTCCTTACGGTTATCCGCATAGCCATTTATATTTGCTGAGACATTATAAGTCGGCGCATAGACCTTTAGAAACGGTGATTGAGTACTTTCCCCTTTACCAGAGGAGGCAGTGACCTTAAAGTAATAGTGCTTTACATTGGCATATCTCTCATTGACCTTTCCATAAAGGATGGAAGGATCTCCCGGCAGCTGAACGCCATCCTTATTCTCTCGAAGTGACCCAGTTGATCCAAGTGTCAATGCGTTCAACTGCGTTGTGTTAGGAAAAATGTTCTTTCCTTTAGAACTCCATGAAGTGCCTGTGACATTCTCAACCTTCTCATATTCTGTCCCATTGAAGATGAACACATTGTATGAAGTGGCACCGGCAACGCCCGGCCAACTGATATCAATGGCTATCTTATCCTTAACATCAGTCACTGCGCTCTTCAGGACAGGTGTACTCGGTGTATCAGGAATCAGTTCCATGATGGACTGACGGTCTGCATCAGAAGGTGTCCCACTACCCAGCTCATAATCCGTAATGACACGGAACTGGAAGGTCTGGTCCGTACTTGTTGTGCCTCGACTTTTTGTATAGAATCCTGACGGATCTAACGGCAGGTCAGTACCATCACCCGATCTGAATTTGATTCCTCCTGTGACTGTATCCTTTGTTGCATATTGGGTTGTCGTCGGCCAGATCTTTTTGTCCTTTGTACTGTAGGAAGTAGACGCTCCGGTATAGACAGTCTACCATCCCAGCCCATCAAACATCTGAAGTTTATAGGCTTTCGCACCTAACATCGATGGCCACGAGACATTGATATAGCCGTTCCGTGTCCCTGCGATGGTGTAAGGCGTCGTCTGGATATTACTCATCTTCGGATAGGAGTAGACGACTGTCAGCTTAGATTTGTTCGTCGCATTCTCAGATGCACTCAGCTGTTTCCAGTAGGTCTGCCCGTTACCATTCGTGTGAAGTTTCACACCGTAGTCACTCTTACCTTCTGCGATGCCTTTGGCATAACTGAGAACGTTGAAGTTCAGCCATTCATTAGTCGCTGCCGTGGCACTGGTGATATTCGTACTGGTCGGTTTTGTGTTCCAGGTCACCCCTATCTCTGACCACGTTGCATTGACCTTGTCCAGCCATACACCCATCTTGGTAGCACCATAGTAATTCCAGCTGGTGTATGCTGAAATTTTTGCGGAACTGACAAGCGCTCCTTTCAGATAGTTTGTCGCAGGGAACTTCATGAAAGCATAGTTAGTACCGGTTGCCGCATCATACTTACCCACTCTAAGGACATACTGTCCGAGAGTTGAGTTCCAGTATTTATTGAGGTTGGTGTCCGGTTGGGCACTGGAGACAAATGTATCCAGTGTCACATCCTTTGCGAACGTCGGATCGATGTAGACAGGATACACTCTTGCCTCATCATTCAGCCAGTTCCCATCAGGTATGACCTTTAATATATACTTACTACCTGCCTTCTTAAGATCATATTTTACAGCATATGATTTTTCAGATAGTCCACTTTTCTTATCTATATTGCTGTCTGACATTTCAGGCTTCGGCATCTTGAAACTGACCTCACCCTCTGCATCCTTGAATTCAATCTCATTTCCATCTGTCAAAGTGACCGTTTTATCTGTCTCGATCTCATAGATGATGCTTTTTAAGTCAGCCTGTCTTTCTTTAAGAATGACATCCTCCTTGACTTCCTGGTTTAAGGTGATATGGCGGAGGTCTACTCCAGGTAATACACTTTTATGCCAGATGACATTATCGTCCACCTGTGCAGCTGTGCTTTTCGGTGCATTCATCTTATCTTTATATTCAATACCCTTGAGTATGACACGTGTCTCATTGCCCTGATCAGTCATCTCCATGAATGGTGTGCCGGCAGTCAGATTCTTTGAGAACGCCAGATCCATATTCGTCTGATGAGGTACATAATTCTCTCCCTGTGATTTTAGAGCAGGATTCACTGCCTTCATCCCATCACCAGTATTCATCATGACCTGATCATCATAGAAAGTCGCCTGATACTGATTCGCGTCCTCTTTCACAATAGTCGTTTCATTGTTTATTTCTTCTATCTGTTTCCTGTCTTCTTCTTCAAGCGTCTTCGGTGCCTGAATCAACTTCTCTTCGTTCTCTGTACTCTGCGTGTCCTTTTCTTTCAGATTCTCCTGAGTGATATTCGTCTCTGCATAGGCAGTCAAGAAATCAACAGGTAATAAAGAAATTAACAGTGATACGACTATCAGCCATACAACCGGCCTGAAATAAACCTTTTTTTCCATCATATACCTCCAATAATTTTTACTTCCATTTTGATAATAGTTTACATAACAGTAAAATAGCAATATGTTTTTAACTCTATTAAAAATTATATTAGTTTACAAAAAAGAGTTATATGTATATCTAAATTTAATTAGTTATAATTTGTCACTAGTGTTGCATAAATAAATACAAAATTTTCTGAACTTTTATTTTCTACGAAAATTTAAAAATTGAAAACACCTAAACACAGGTAGCGATCATCCATTTTTTTACTGATGTAATTACGTAATAACTAAGCGACATTTTTTAGTAACTATCAGGGGATAGGCCCCCTGATTCTACGAATCAGATGGTGTCCCTTGCTCCATATAGAGGCTTTAAGTAACCTGGTGATCTGCAGAATACTCTTTCTACTATTATTCTTCAACTTAATCAGCATATTCAAACAGTAGACAATCAAAGCGATATAAACCTGATTGGAGACAGCTGTCTCCGAACAGCCGTAAAATGTTTTGACGTTCAGATGCTGCTTGATCCATTTAAAGAACAGTTCAATCGCCCAGCGTGATTTGTAGATTTCGCCAATCTCCTCCGGAGATAAGTCAAATCTATTGGTCACTAAGACAAGGTTTTTGCCTTTTTCATCCTGAACAGTCACACGGCGAAAGTAATGTTCTGTCCTGTTAGTCGTTGTTCCAAGAACCACCATCTCATCTGAAATGACGCTGCTCTGTTCGCCGGCACCAAAATCGTGAATGACTCTATGAACCGCATTACTCCGTAATCTGGATACAAAGAAGTAGCCTTCATCAGTCATTTCATCAAATCTGCTGTACTGTACATATCCACGATCAAAAACGTACATACATTCCTTGTCATCCACTAAAAGCTCAAGATGATTCTGATCATTCTCACAGGCATTGGTAAGGTAGAAATCATCTGGATATGAATCATGATCTTCCATGTGAACCAACCGTAAGTGCAGCTTGACACCTGACTTTGTTTTTCTGAACTTTGCCCAGCGATAGTGATGAAAGTTCAGAGGCAGTGTACTTGAGTCAATGATCTTCAATGGTGTAGTGATCTTTCTCTTCTGATTAAAATGCGTCTCCCTCTGGATCTGGTCTAATAGCTGACTGAAGATATCCTTAAAAATCTGTGTGGGAACGTCAGATAGTTTTCTACTGAGCTGAGAATAGCTGATAGAATCAAAACCTAAGGTTTTCTGAAGTTTCTCTGAAAAAACACTGTCACTGACAGCTCGTAGACTTTCGGTCTCAAATAACTGTGAATATAACAGGAGTTTAATGAAAGCATAGGTATCTAGCTTCTTTATATAGTAGTCTAAGTTCAGGATTTTCACCTGTTGAGAAATTTTCTTGAAATCTATCGGTGAAATCCATTGTTCAAATGATGATTTTCTAGTAAACTTATCCATGTTGAGATCCTTTGTATTGGATTTGGATGTGTATTACTACCTCCAACCATTATAAAGGACTTTTTTTGTACAGAAAATAAATTTTTAGAATATTCCATTTAAAACCGTAGGTTGAAATATTTTTATGCAACACTAGTGATTTCTACTATATTATAATTTTCTTCATCAAATATATTTAATTCCTCCTTGCTTAATATACTAAATGAACAATATAAGTCACATCTACTATTATATTTAGTTTCTATTTGTTTTATATAAATTGGTTTTTTACTACTTACTTTTTCTAATAAATAGTCGCCAGGGCAATATTGAGAACTTGAAATCACTAAATGGGTATTCATAAAATTGAAATTATCAATTATATATGTTTTTTTATAGCAATTAAATATTTCAGAAGATTTTAGTAACTCATCTAGCAATCGATATTTTATTGAGTCTTCAATTGTAGTATTCATAACTGAAGTAATCTGTGGTACATAAATATATTTAGGAAAATCTGAAACTTTATTAAAGTCTTTTACTATTTCTCTTTTAAAATTTTTAATTTTCCTTCTCATTCCACGTATTTTACTATTTCTCACCATAGTTTTCGTCCTTTCACTGCTTTTTTAATCATTTTGCCTGTAACTGAATCCATCGCCCCTAAGTGCTTACCTTTTTTATCATACACTTCAATTTCATTATGAGCTTTGTCCCATGTATAATAACGTTTCTTGCTTCCACTTCCTGAAGTTTTTATGCTGAATCGTCTACACTTAGTTGGACAATTTCTATGTGAATAGATATTGTTAATCTAAGAAAGTGGGTGATTTATTGATGTCACGAGAAAGAAGAAGTTTCAGTCCTGAGTTTAAACTACAGATGGTCAAACTTTATGAGAACGGTAAACCTAGAAATGAAATTGTACGTGAATATGACCTGACGCCTTCGGCATTAGGAAAAT
>NZ_SCWC02000017.1 GCF_004359525.2 Macrococcus equipercicus
TAATTCAATCTATTTTAATCATGCCAAACTCCGAATGAATAATAAAATGTAAAGTTAACATCCATATAAATTTTATCCCTAGAATGAGTATTATTATAATGATTTAAATCATTGGTTAAACTTAAAATATACGTTTGACTTACAGCAGCTGCTGCAGATCCTCCAGGACCAAACAAGTAACCTAAAGTTGCGAAACCGGCTGTTCTAAGTAATCCATAATTAAAGTTTTCTACAGCTGCATTACTTCTGAAAATATGTCTTGTTCCCCACCAGTAACCTCTTTGTTCATGAGCTGGCAAACTAAAAGTAGAGATTGTAGGTTCCACAAAAGTTTTACTCGTAGAATCAATACTTAAATTGTTACTGGAAACTTTCTGATTGACTGCATTAATTTGCGTTTGAATTTGATTAACAGTTTCCTGACTAGTTTGTGTTTTAATGTTAGGATCTAGGACATACTTATTTTGCACAACTTTGACGTACTTATCAAAACTTTGAATTTGTGAAGTTTGTAAAGTTTTATCTACTGCCTGTGGTTTAGTAGGAACTGCAACTTGTGGATTTGTTTGTGCTGATGCAATATTCAAACTAGTGAATAGCAATGACGTAGAAACAAGTGCTAAAGCAATCTTTTTGCCCTGTAACATTAAAACACTCCCTTTTTTATAATTTCAAAAGAAGTATATTCCTTTATTCCAATTAATACAATTATTTTTAATAAATTTACAAAATATACACATTATATTTATTCCAATTTCCTTTTGACTTGGAGCCTCTGTTCCCCCTGACCCCCAAGAGCCTGTATTCGGCTTAATTGATGGCTTCGCCACCACGCCGAACGGCTCTAAGTGTATCAAGGGGAACTCCTCCAAGCACAAAAGTTTTCTCGGCATAAACCGCAACTCCTGTGTTTTATCTGTAGTAGTCCTCCCTCTTCTTGAACAGCCATCTGAAGATCACATACAGCATCCCCACAACCAACAGAACAGGTGTCAGATACGCCAGATACCAGATGAACGTATTGAACCCTGTGGAGTGCTCTATCTTCTTCGCTATCATCAGATAATAACTGTCCCCCAGCATATTCGTCGTGAATATCTGTGTGAGGAAAAGAAAGATAAAACTGATGAATGCGATGAAAACCCCGTAGAGCGTAGGATAGAAAAACTTATTGGTCCGCTCCATCTTCTTATTGAACGCATCCAGCTTTTCGACACTATGCAGACTACTCATTCTGACGTGGTTCAAATGTGTGGCCATCTTTCCTGTCACATGCTCCTTTAAATTTTCATCTACTGTCTCAATCACCGCCTGTGTCAGTCTGTCGTCTAGCACCATCTCCACTGTCTTATTCTGTGCCATCACTTTTGTGTGCTGATCCAGAACGTCGGCATTACCTTTCAAACTCGTAGTCGTCTCTGACAGAGCCGTGATTAATCTGTCTATTTTTTGATTTCTTAATGCCTGGGTCTCTTCCAACTCCAGCATTCTCTTTCTCAGCAGTTCGTTTTGTCGCTTCAATTCGCCGAGTTCTTCGTTCCTCACTGTCCCGATCGAATTCATCCCATTTTGACCGCTCTCTGTTGCTCTCAAAGACATTCTCAAGCGCCTCCTTGTCATATAAACTTCCTAATGTCTTACCTCTTACAAATTTCTTCTGTTCAGGATGCAGATAGCTCACTGTCTTGTTCGTCTCTTTAAACTTGATTCCAAATGTCTCTAATTTTTCTACAAACTCTTTTTTATCCTTGGCGCTTTCCTTCGCTTCTTCAATCACTTCCCTTAGCTCATCTTTCCAAGAAACTCCGTCTCTCTTAATGATTGCTTTTTCAGCAAGTGTATAGCTAATTTCTGCTTTCTTTAAGAAGTCGATTGTTGAAAGTCCGCGTGCCTGACACAACTCATTGCTCTGCTCCTTAATCAGCATCATCTGACTGCGATTTGACTGATATTTATTGCCTGTCTGCTGATTGACTGAATTAATCACAATGTGATTATGAACATGCGCTGTATCATCATGCGTATAGACTGTGACCTGATGTTCAGGGGCAATCTTCTTCGCAAGCTCCAGACCGATCTCATTGGCCTGTTCAGGCGTCACTTCTCCGGGCTTGAAGGATTGAATGACTAAATGTGCCTGTATGCCCTCCTCCTTGCCGTAGAGTCCTCTGACAGCCTTAAAAGACGATTTAGCGTAATCCACATCACAGTTATAGCCACTTCTGACCACCGCCCGCTTTTCCGCATAATTAATCGCCCGACTTGCCTGCTTTGTATTGCCTAGTTTAATCGTTGCCATATCTCATTCACTTCTT
Organism: Macrococcus equipercicus; assembly: GCF_004359525.2. GTDB lineage: Bacteria > Bacillota > Bacilli > Staphylococcales > Staphylococcaceae > Macrococcus > Macrococcus equipercicus. The sequence continues at coordinate 2,316 of NZ_SCWC02000017.1, forward strand.
TTTTCAGTCCATCCATCTTGTTGATGAAATCATCCTGTTTATGCTCTGGTAGTGCCTTATTTTGATTGCACCATTTTGCAATCTGATTCAAATTGTTCGCTATCCCCCCTAAATCCCGAACAATCTCCTGTCGAGTGACCGCATCCAATTTTGGAGCGACCACCCGACTGTTCTGTGCCTTCTTCTTCGCATAAGCAGCCACACTCATATTTAAAGTTGCAGCCGACTGCTGTAACTTTAAATACTCGGAATCGCTCACACGAAAACTGATCTGTCTTGCTTCCTTTCGTCGTGGCGTTTTCGCCTTATCCTCCTCAATACTGCTAGCCATATCATCTTTCAGTTCGCTCACAAAATCCCACCCTTTCTGTCACCTAGTGCGGGTGACGATTTACAAATATTATACTCCGTATAAATTTCTAAATCAAAACAAAAAGGGTTTGGCAAGATTCGTATTTTATAGCCACTTCGTGTCTAAAACACATCTTGTTGTGGGCAAGCCCCCAAGCCCCTTAGATTTTGCTGACGCAAAATAAATATCGGCTATGCTAGCCAATATTTAAAAACATGATTTTTTGTTGCACAAAAAATGAGTGGCTCTTTGCTAGCCACTCAAAGACAAATCAACAAAATAATGTCGATTAAGAGAGCCAAAAATCAATCTGCTTCTGCAGTTTATTTTCCTGTTCCCTCAAAGATAATTTCATCAGATTCGTTAAATCAACAGGAGAAATTTCTTTTAATATTTTTTTTATTTTATATTTTTTCTTTCGATTCATTCTTCCCCATTCTTGTTCATCAAATAAAACTGCCATTACTGAATGTCTATCAGAGTCGTTTTCAATCAAAGTGTAATTAGGCTGGATAACAGAAAAATCTTCAAAGCAATTTTTCCACTCATCAACCATTGTTCTTTTTATCTCGATTTCAAACCGCCAAAAATCTTCAAGCTCCATCTCAATATCTGCATTATCTTTTCTCTCCTGCTTTTTATTATAAATTCTAACGAAACGATCGCTATCTCTTACACCGAAATATTTTGTCTCAGCTTTTCCATCGCGACCATAAAAAACAGTTTTTTTCAGTGCTTTGTCACTCATAATAAAAAAATCAGATAAATCTTTTTCAAAATCAAAAGCTAAATCTAAACGAGTAAACCCGACATTTTCAAGAGCAACTAAGATATTTTTCTTTAGCCATAACATTTCATCAGCTGTTAAATTATTTGGATTAAATTCAATCCTGAAATTTCTTCGGTCCCAGGCATCAGCTTTAAATCGATCATGTTCAATATAGATTTTATCGGTAAATATACGACCTCTAAATTTATGTGTCATGCAATCCCATAACTGAACAGAAGTATGATTACCAAGCAAATCAGCCATATATTGCGCCTTATCTTTAGTTAAATCTCCAACAATAGTCATACGGTCAAAACTAATTTTTGGAGAGGGGGTGTGCCAATTTGGGACACTTAACCGGCTATTAGATAGGGCCGGCTCCCAATTTTCTTCTAATTGCTCTTTTTCCATCAAAAAACTCCTTTTCTGATTACAAAATTTTGTAATAGAAAAAGAGTCCTAAACCCAACAAATCAGAATTCTCTATCTTGCAAAAATCTTTTAAATAAATTATGATTTGGGTACAGATTAATACCAAAATAGATTTCACACTTGTGAGATTATTTTTTTGTCCTTACCCCTGCCCGCCAAAGCATTTGGGTTTAGGACTCTTTTTTATTTAATTTCACTTTAACAGTTTAATAATCAAATCTGCAACTTAATGCCAAAAAATAATTAATAAAAAAAGACTATTCTTTAGGATAGTCTTTTTTAAACATAACACCTAATTCATTTTAATATCATTTCTTTTTCTATAGAAGTAGAAAAGATAAATCTCAGATAATAAAAAAGTAATAACAAGAGGTAACGGAAAAATTCCCAATGCTTTATATATTATTACTCCTAAAAATACATGGGCAATAAAATTTAGTAAATGGATATAAGGCTTCATCTGAACGGAATATTTCTTCCAAATAACATAACCAATCAATGCCGCACCTAGTGTTAATAATATCAAAGTCACATTCATTTTCTTTCACCTCTTATTTATTTAATTCAATCTATTTTAATCATGCCAAACTCCGAATGAATAATAAAATGTAAAGTTAACATCCATATAAATTTTATCCCTAGAATGAGTATTATTATAATGATTTAAATCATTGGTTAAACTTAAAA
>NZ_SCWC02000018.1 GCF_004359525.2 Macrococcus equipercicus
CACTGATAGATTTAATCCATTACTTAGCAAAGAAATATCATATGCTAAAGTAGATAAAGAAACGCAAAATTATGAAAATATAGTGATTTATGATGCAAATGGCGACGAAAAAAACTATAAACTATCTTTTAAAGGATATGATCCTAGTAAAGAATACGTTGAAATTACACATAAAGGTAAATACGTTGAAAGTATTAAATACATCACTAAATTAAAATTTAATAAAATAATGGGCAAATAGTATGATTAAACTAGATAATATAACAGTTATTAAAGACGAGAAATTAATTTTTGATAATTTTAATATTGAATTTAAGTTAGGTGAATCTTATGCTATTGTAGGTAAAAGTGGTTCTGGAAAATCTACACTTCTTAACACAATAGCAGGATTCGAAAAACCAAAAAATGGAACTATATTTTATAATAATAGTGAAATTAAATTTAATAAAAATTTTTATAGGAATTGCTTAGGGTATCTATTTCAAAATTATGGATTAGTAGATAACAAAAGTGTAAATGAAAATTTAGATATTGGTTTAAAGTTTAAATTAATGACTAAATCAGAAAAAGAAAAATTAAAAGAAGATTATATTAAAGAGTTTAATGTTAATGTTACAAAAAGTAGAAAAATATCAACTCTAAGTGGAGGGGAGCAACAAAGGGTATCTCTTATTAGACTTATATTAAAGTCACCTAGCATAATTTTAGCAGATGAACCTACTGGTGCTCTTGATAAAGAAAATGGCTTTTTTATTTTTTCTAAGCTGTTATCTTTAATTGATAAAGATAAAGTTTTAATTGTAGCAACACACGATATTGATATAGCTCATCAATGTGACAATATAATAAATTTATAAAAATATATTTTCCATTACATTATTAATGGATTCATCCATAACATCCTGATTAATCCCAATATATCTCAAAGTGACAGACTGAGACGAATGATTGAATAGATCCATCAATAAAGCGACATCCTTCGTTTTCCTGTAGTAATGGTAACCAAACGTTTTTCTCATCGAATGTGTGCCGATCTCACTTAAACCGATTGATTTTGCTGAATGATTTAGGATTCTATACGCCTGTACACGACTGATTGGTTTAATATTGCCATCAAAATCGAGTTTATTGCTTTTAAACAGATAATCTTCGTCCTCTAGGAACTGAATATAACGATCAATATCCTCCTTTAGATGGTAAAGGGGGATTTGTTTCTGTTTACGGGTCTTCTGCTCCCGAAGCTTGATGCTGTAGTCCTTGATGTCCTTCTTCTTCAGTCCCAGTAGATCCCCGACACGCAGTCCGCAGTTGATCCCCAGGTTGAACAGGAAGACATCCCGTTCCGACCCGTAGTAGGCGAGCGCCTCCTTCATCTCCTGGATCTTCCGTACATCTCTGATGGGTTCCACACTGTTCATCAAAATCACTCCTATATGATACGTAGAATGTATGTATTGATATCATTATGATACATTATTTCAGCCATAAAAATAAACCCCCTTTGTTTCGGGGATTATCATGTAACATAATTCCTATTGTGTTACATATAAGAATGAATGAAAGAACAAACTAATCAACTCTATAAACATTATATTCATTTAATATAAAGAGGAAAACTAAGAAAAAGAATGAAAAGGAATAACATTATTATATTTTACAGATAATTACTAATTTATAAATTATTTCAAATAAATTCACGATTTTATGGACATTTATTTTAAAATCAAAAAATATATCTAGTATGATCCAGTTTTTGAATAATGACATAAATAAATGGAAATCAATTAAATAATAACTTTTTAAAATAACTTGCATTAGAGTTCACTTTAGGGTTTATGATATTTATATAAAAAGACGAGGAGATAATTTAATGAATATTAAACAAGCAGCGGAAATGTTTGATTTGAGTGTTGATACATTACGTTATTATGAACGTGTCGGCGTTATACCACCAGTTCATCGTAATGAGAGCGGTTATCGGGATTATGCTATCAATGATCTTAATTGGATTTACCTAGCTAAAAGCCTACGAAACGCGGGGATATCGATTGAATCACTTATTGAATTTGCTCAACTCGCACAATTACGTGAATCTCAGAATGTAGAAAAAGCGCAGAAACAGATTTTGTCCGATCAATTAGAAGAATTAGATAAAAAATTAGCGGACATGCGAGAAGTTCGAGATTTACTTATTTATAAGATAGAAACGTATGATGATCATATCGTAAAATTTAAAACAGGTGAATTAGAGCCTGATAAAGTTGAAAAACTATGGGAACGAAAAAAATAAAATTTTTTTCTTGCTATAGACTTAACTCTAAGGTTTAGGATAGAACATGTAAAGAAAGTTATGGGAGGAAAATAATATGCAAACAATTACTTTGAACAATGGAGTAGAAATGCCACAATTAGGATTTGGTGTTTATCAAATTCCATTTGAGGAAACATCTGAAGCAGTCTATCAAGCCATTAAAACTGGATACCGTCTGATTGATACAGCTTCTATTTATGGAAATGAAAAAGAAACAGGTGAAGGAATCAAACGTGCTATCAATGAAGGTCTAGTCACTCGAGAAGAACTTTTTGTTACTTCTAAATTATTTATTCTTCAAGCACCAGAAGAAAAAGCTGCAGAAACAATTGAGTATTCTCTTGAAGTAATGGGGTTGGATTATCTTGATCTTTTTCTTATTCATCAACCATACGGAGATATTTATGGTGCATGGCGCTCAATGGTTACTGCTCAAAAAACAGGAAAATTAAGAGCCATTGGTATTTCAAATTTCAAATCAGCTAAGATGATTGAGTTTGTTGGTTTGAATGAGGTAATACCACAAATTAATCAAATCGAAGTAAATCCTTGGAATCAACGAGTTGAAGACCAAGAATGGAATGAAAAATATGGTGTACAAGTGGAAGCTTGGGCTCCATTTGCAGAAGGTCGTCAAGAACTATTTACCAATCCTGTACTGGCAGAAATAGGTAAAAAGTACGGAAAAACAGTAGGACAAGTTGTATTACGCTGGTTAATACAACGAGGAATTGTGGCTTTAGCAAAATCAGTTCGTCCAGAACGAATGGCTGAAAATATTGATATTTTTGACTTTGACCTTTCAAAAGAAGATATTGAAAAGATAGGGACTTTAGATAGGGGAGAATCTGCATTCTTTGATCATGATGCACCTCAACAAGTAGAATGGTTTATGAATAGGATGTTAGATACAGAAAAATGAGCAAAACATACTGATTATTGGCGCTAGTGGTTACACAGGTAACAATCCTCTTTTAAAATAGCAACCTGATTTTAATTTGATATCATGCCATAGACTTGTCTTATACAAAGGTAACAAAAAGTTTCTGGATATACCGGAAATTTACTATTTGATCAAGATTATGTTAAAATGCGTTTTCCAGCTAACGCTATATGAATTTGGACGATAAAAAAGTAACAGAAATCGTGATTGATGCGATGTATAAAACAGGTGTGCAGCGAATCATTCAAATAGGTATACGGTGAATTTGCAGAACCATTTACCATATGGAATAGTTGTATAATATGAGGATCAGTCGCGCATAATCGGAGTGTACAATATTTCAAGTCCTAAGGGATAACCATTAATAAAGAAAGTTTGGTTAAAATAGATTAAATAAAAACATCACTGAGAAAATAATTCTCGGTGATGTTTTTATTTACAATGTTTAAGTAACATAATTACCATAAACAAGCATATATAATGCCATTTTCCAGCCACCTTCACATAGGTCAGATCACTCACCAGCACCTCCATCGGTCTTTCTCTATAGAATGCTCTACCCAGACCATTGGTGATATCACGTTCGTTTG
>NZ_SCWC02000019.1 GCF_004359525.2 Macrococcus equipercicus
AGGATGGCGAAGAAATTCCTTACGCTAGTCTTAAAGTAGTTGATTTAGAGGAACTGGAAAAACTTCAATCAGTAGGTCTAGAAGAAAATGCGAATGAAGTTAAAGTGAAGTTAAAGGGATACGGTGGCGAACAGTTAGAAAGTCTCTTAGGAGCTAATGTACTAACGACAAATTTGGATTTGCAATTCAATGAGAAAAATACAAAGTATGGCAGCATTATTGAGGGGTTAATCTTCTCAGCTGAAATTAGTTCATTGCAATTTCAAAAATAAAAATACAAGGAGAGATTTAAAATGGAAATTAATGAATTTTTGACAAGAACTACTCGTGGAGATAGGAGTTACATTGCTAAAAAAGTTGTTTTGTGGAAGTTGGAACGCTCACGAAATGAAGCTTTAATTGCAGATGTTAAGAAGATATTGAAAGTTTTAGTATCAGTAAATGCTACTTATGATTTTGCGGATAAAATGGCATCATTTTTCGAATATGCTTCAACTCATGTACATCATAAAACCCAAAGAACGATGATAGATTATTTGCTTAATGGCGAAAAAATTTATTTTAAATCGTTTGTTGAAAAAACAAATAAATAAATCAATTAAAGACTTTCGAGTAATCTCGGAAGTCTTTCTTAAAAATGGGAGGAAAATAAATGGATCAGCTCAAAGAAAAAATCTTGAGAAGTTTCAAGAAACAGAATCAGTTGGGGAAAATTTATCGTGTTTCTGTTAAATCAATAGTGAGTGAAAAAAGAACGTTGAGCCTAAAAGCTAAATTTAATATTTTTCTAATATTAGTTGTGTGTGCTGCGGGTCTGATTGCATTATCAATGAATTATTCATTATTTTTATCTTGGGTGCTGATATTTTTATTCTTAGGATTGTTCATCAGATTTATTTATAAAAGCATGAAAAATAGATTTGGCAATCCGATAACAGGTAGACCGATAGAAGTAGAAATCAGAAGTTTTATTTTAAGAAATAATCTTTATGAATTATCGAACGGATATTTGCTCGATGAAATAGATATTTCATACGAAGAAAACCAAGATGATGTACAAGTATTTATTTTGAAAAATGGTGGAAGTAAATTTGATAAGGTTGCTGAAGATTGTGGGAACTATTTAGAAAGTGCTTTAGGCTTACAACTACACTCAAAAAATATTACTTTGGAGGGTGTGCGATATACATTTTTAAAATATAAGATTGAGCGAAAAGAAGTTAGTCATATGGCACTCGAAGAAATCGACAAGAAAATAGATATTTATGGCGATATTAAATTAAATCTTGATAGAAATTACTCCATGATTATCAATGGTGTGTCGGGGTCGGGCAAATCATATTTTCTTTATTACCTTATCACTGAATTTGCACGTAGAAGATTTGCAAATAATGATGAGGGCATGGAATACAGCAAACTTTTTATAATCGATCCGAAAATGAGTGACCTCTATAAGCTGGGGCAATCTCTCCCCGAAAATCATGTAGGCACAACATTAGAAGAAGCGTTTGACATGGTCGAAGAATTTACAAGAATTATGGAACAGCGAAAACAAATTTATTCAAAATCTACTGGATATGATATGACAATGTTAAGCCTGGGTTATCCTCCAATGTTGTTGGTCATTGATGAATATTCCTCGTTAATTGCTTTGATGGATAAGAAAGAAAAAGAGCGATTTGAAAAGGCAATCGGGAACATAGCGAGATTAGGGAGACAGTTGAGCATGGGCATTTGGATATGTCTACAACAGGCATCAAGTGAATTTATTTCAACTGGCATACGTGAGCAACTCGTCAATAAATGCTATATGGGTGCGAATATCAGCCAAGAAAGTGCGAAAATGACATTTAACAGAAGTGTAGGAGATTTACCAGTTGTAACAGAGGTCGGAGAGGGAATTATTTCGATTGATGGGAAAGAGCCAGTATTATTTCAAGCACCAAAATTTAATAGACCTGTACAAGATGTTATACAGCCTATTTTAAAGCACGTAGGGGAACAATACAGGTTAGACATAAAGGAATAAAAAAGAGGCCTGCAAGCCCCTCTGAGAGCCTTTGAAAGAAGTTTGAACGCAGACCGAAGCGAAGCGAAAGGGAAAGCGTTCAAACTTCTTGAAATGGCAACGGCGAGTGGTTTTCTCGCCGAAATAAAAAAACAGCACTTCCTATGCTATAATTTTAATTGTCTAGATTAAAAGTGAAAGGAGAGTGCTATCGCTATGTGATTTTACAGCTTAATTCTAATTTAATTTTGTTGAATATACAAGCCATAAAATCAAGCAGCGAAATTCTGTAAAAAGGGCAAACGATAAATTTTTGCGTTGTCCGTCTACTTGACATACGGACAACTTAACACCGAATTTTAAAAAAAACGGACGTTTGTAACAGAAAAGCAAAGTGATGGATATGGAAAAATTACCTCACAAATCATTTAGTTTTATAAAATCGAAAGTAAAAACATACCCTGATGGTAGTAAAAAAATAACAGTTTTCAAAGAACCATTAGTTATAGTTTATGGTACAGAGAACGCTGGGGCGTCATCAAATGATTTAAATCTTGATTTAGATAAATTTAGCGAAGATTATTTGAATGAGTTAGAACGTATAAAAATGAAGCGTATAAGAGAAGTTAAGAACAAGATAAAGGATTATATTTTATCAAATGAATTCACACACTTTTGGAACATAACGCAAGATGAAAAAGTTGTTGGCGATCGTTTAGATGACGAAATCGCATTAAAGAATTTAAAAAGGTTTCTTCAAACGACTAGAGAACGGGCAAAATTGAAAGGAATTACATTTGGCTATGTTTTTGTACCGGAAAGACACAAGAACGGAGCGTTGCATTTTCATGGCTTTACGTTTGGTTATCCTTATGAGTTTGTCGATAGTGGTCATACATGGAAAGGCAAGCCAGTTTATAACTGTAAGCAGTGGAAAAAAGGCTTTACAAATGTAACAGAGATACAGGACAAAATTAAGGCATCAAATTATATTACAAAGTATTTAACTAAAGAAATGTTGAGTCAAGATTTAGGTAAGGGCAAAAAGAAATACTGGTGTTCTAAAGGCTTGAAACTTCCTGAAATAGAATATCTTGAAAATAATGTTTGTGAGGGAATGAAAGCTGATTGGACTTCACCAGATGGAAATATAATGATTTACAATATAAAAAATTAGGAGAAAAATCATGGCAAATAGTGGATATAGAATACAAGGACGAGTAACGGAAGAACAATATGAATTTTATAAGGACATAAAAAAACAGTATATAATGCAGACGGGAGAAGCAATTTTAGATGGGCAATTTATTATACGAATGCTAGAAGAATGGGAAAATAGTCAAAAAAACAAGAAGAAATAAAAAGAGTGAGAAATCACTCTTTTTTTGTTGCAATTTTTAGGAGTATGTTATACAATTACTCCACTGGAACAGATGGAGTCAGTTACACCAAAGGAGACATCGGAGACAGAATAAAGAGAGATGGAGGAGCAAAAATGAAAAATATTGCAATGAATAAAGTGAACAAAGATGTGTTGTTAGAAATGTTACAGGGCGAAAATTTACAGGTTGTAATCCCGTCAGTAGTTAAAGTGGTTGATTATCAAACTGGCTATTTTACAAATAAGGATGGCGAAGAAATTCCTTACGCTAGTCTTAAAGTAGTTGATTTAGAGGAACTGGAAAAACTTCAATCAGTAGGTCTAGAAGAAAATGCGAATGAAGTTAAAGTGAAGTTAAAGGGATACGGTGG
>NZ_SCWC02000001.1 GCF_004359525.2 Macrococcus equipercicus
AGCCACTAGACAAGAAGTCTATGATGAGAATGGTAGAGATGCTATTTTTATTAATAATGAAAACTCGCTACAATTTTTAATTAAAATTATTTCAACTAACCCTGAAGGATTTCCTAACATAAATTTTGTAAATTGCTTTACGAGTACTTGGGAAGACGAGTTCGGATTTAGAGATGATCCTTTAGAAAACAAAGATGTAAGGATAGATAAATTTGAAGATTTTCTACATGATTATTTTTTAGTATTTAATGTTGAAGAAAAGTTTACGCCAAAACATGATAAAGTATATAATGCAAAAAATATAAAACTCAGAAAGAAGAATGATAGTTATTGCAGTGAGATGACATTTCACCCATTACCTATGTTCAACAAAGAGATTAGTAATGTCTCTAATTTTCATGAATTTTTAACTAAAATTAAAAATAAACAATTTATTGGCCAGATAAACGGTATTATCAATGAAAAAGCTGAAACCCCTCAATTTATATTATGGGAGGAAAGTCAAGGGATTCCTAAAAAGGTTCTAGGTTACTTTAATAATCATGAATATGCCCATGGAGGTTATAAGTTTACTGAAATAGAAAACTTAATAGAAATTGATTTTGAGACTGAATGGCATAATCAAGTGATTACTAATGATGACAGTGTAGCTTTTCTTTCTCTCGATATAATAAAAAAAATAGAAGAAAAAATGGATAGTAGTGAATTTGAGCATGAAGATGAAATCATTGATGATACTTTAATAGAAGATGAAGAAAAACCTAATGTAAGAAATAAGGAAATTGAATTTCTTGAAGAATGGTATCGAAGAACCGTTGATAGTGGATTATCATATTCGCGAAAGGATTTAATCAATTTTCATACCGCTATGAAATCATCAACACTGGTAATTCTCTCAGGAACTAGCGGAGTAGGAAAAACGAAAATTATTGATACTTATCAGCGTGCATTAGGTTTAGATAATGAACAATTTAAATTTATATCAGTTAGTCCAAGCTGGACAGAAGATAGTGATTTAATCGGTTATGCAGATACTTTGAATATGATATATAGACCAAGTGACTCTGGACTGATTGAAACGTTAATAGAAGCAGAAAAAGAAGAAAACTCTGAAAAAATGTATATAGTGTGCTTTGATGAAATGAATCTAGCGAGAGTTGAACATTATTTTTCACAGTTTTTATCAAAATTAGAATTGGAAGCGTCTAAAAGATATATTCAACTTTATGTGAGTGATTTAGAAAATCGTTTATATAATACTGCTAAATATCCTCCTAAAATTCAAATTAAAGATAATATATTTTTTGTGGGAACTGTAAATATTGATGAATCAACACATCATTTTTCAAATAAGGTTTTAGATCGTGCTAATGTTTTGGAACTAGAAGTCTTAAACTTTGCAAATCTGGATAAAAATAAAATTAAAAAAAGCTTATCCCATGGAGCGATTAAATATTATGAACACTATAAAGACTTTACTAATAAAGAGGATGGCGTAGAGTTAAGTGAAGAAGTAAAAAATTGTCTTTGGGAACTTCATAAGGCGCTTATAAGCGCGAATAAAAATATTGGATTTGGTCCCCGAGTTGTTAAACAAATCGATGCTTATATGAAAAACTTACCTGTTACTGAATTTCTCACATATAGCGAAGCTATAGATTTACAAATTCAGCAAAGAATATTAACTAAACTAAGGGGAACGGAAGAAGAAATTGGTGAACTTATCGGAAATTATAATTCAAACAGTAAAAATACATCTAATGGAACATTAACTGATATTTTTGAAAAATATAAGGATATTTCTGATTTTAAACATTCTACTAAAACTATAATATTAAAAGCAAAAGAGTTGAGAAGTCATGGCTATGCTTTCTAAAGTATCTTTAATAAGCCAAGGAAATTCTAATGAACTTATTTTTACAGATGATATCAAATCAGTTTTTTTGCAAGAAAATAATATTTTAACGATTAATGAGTATTATGACTTATCTGTTTTATTTACTTCAAATAACAATAAATCACGCTTATACTTAGATGGTCTAGATCTTTCTAGCAGCTCTAGAGTTTTGTTGGATAAAGATGGCGATTATTATATCTATCCTTCTAATGAGAAGGTATCTATTATAGATAAACAAATAAACTTTATAGAAAACATCTTAGTCCCTGGATATTATATGGTTACATTGGTGGAAGACGATCAAAAGTATTATAGCACTTTTGAAATCAGTCCTAAGTCACTTTCTAAGCCACAATGGATTGCTATGAAAGATGAGATTGAAGAAACTTTAATAGGTTTATCTACTAGTTTTAATCGAAGAAATGTAACTCAGTCATCAACTAATAGTAATAATTTGTATTATAAAATTGACTTCATAAAAACAATGTATAAAAAATATATTATAACTACTCGTCAACTAGTTAGTAGACCAATTTATAAATTAGAGAAAACATATGAATGGAAAGATGTCAGTCAGAATCCTATTGTCGATGGAAAAAGTATAAGAAAAAAATTAGAAAAACCTGAAAAGCAACAGCAACTGTATTCTCCAAATAGAGTCTTGAATTATAATTCAAATGAAAATCAATGGCTCAAAAGCACAATACTAAAAATAAATAAAATTAATTTTGAATACTTAAATTACTTTAGGAGCAGATTAGAGTTACTAGATAGTGAAATTAAAAAGAATACAAAGTTCGTAGAAAATCTTAAATACCTTGAAAAAGAAAGATTAGAAATTCTTCATATAACAGAGATTTTAAAAAAAATAAATGCTGCGAATTCACTCTTGTTAAAACAGGAATGGATGCAATCATTAGAGATAAATGGAATTATTTATCCAAGTTCTAAAATGATGATGAATTCAAATTATAATTTCTACTATCAGTGGCTAAAAAAAATGAAAACAACTGAGTCGCAGGTTTTTCTTCCTAATTCTATACAGTATACTTGGAAAAGAACAGATGTACTTTTTGAAATATGGACTTATATTAAATTTATGAAGATATTAGAAGAATTAAAATTCATTCCAATTGATGGCTGGATATATTCTACAAACTATAAACCAATACCCGATCTTCTAGATGGAACAATGATTAAATATAAAAAAAATGAAGTGGAACTTAATTTACATTATAATACAAGAATTAAAGAGAAAAGCTCATCTACCATAAAAGACAATCCTCTCCATACTAAAGTAAATAATAATAAGCCTGATATTCGCTTAGACGTTTTTTATCAAAATTTTTATATTGGTTCATTAATAATAGATACAAAATATCGTAGTTTAAGAAAAATTATTGAAGGTAATAGTGAATATAAAGAGCATTCAATGGTACAACTCAGAAATTATAAAAATTCTCCTGATTCAAAAACATTTTTCTATCCTGAATTAATTAGCTCGGTCAGAGAGCTGCTAAAGCCAATTAAAAATGTCTGGGTGTTTTATCCACATAGTGATGAACAAAACTATCCTCAAAAAAAGGTTATTGAAGAAGATGAAGGAATTTACTTTTATGAAATATCTCCCAACAATTCGACTGAATACATTTCTAAAAGTTTATCAAATTTAATAGATTCTTTAATAGATTCTTATAATCGACTTTCAAAATTAAAATAGGCATAATTGGTGGAAAAGCTCAATATCTTCGAATAATATTTTGTAAAAAAGATTTTAATATCAATAGATACCATACATTAAGAGGATAAAGATATTATTAATATAATAAAGTTGGAACTTTTCAGAGATTAACCTCTATATGTGCTTATTTATATTTTATTAAGGATAAGACGTATATTTGTACAATCAAATAGAGAAATCGATTAAATGTTAAACATTATAAAAATAAATTAGTGAAACCTGAAAACATAAATTATAATAAAGACAATAAAAGAATAATAAGGAAGTGAATAATGGGAACTTTGTCAGACTTAATTTCAGCTATTGAGGAAGTGTATAAAGAAATAAAATCAGATCGAGTTAAAAAAGAATATGAAGAAAACAAATTTATCACTACTATAGATCCCGAAACTAATATAACTAAATATCAGTGTCCTAAATGTAAAAGTTATAACGCCGGTCCTAATTTATGGCAGTCAACGCCTGAATATTACAAAATAGAATGCAAGGATTGCGGTTACAGTTTTGTTTCAAACTGGAAATTTGAAAATGGATATTATTAATAAACCGTTATACTAATTTTCTTTTTGCGGAGAAATTTTATCCACTTCATCCTAATAAAGATGTGCCACTCTAGAAAAATCGTCCTTGGAATATATAAATAACTATAATTATGTGAAAAATAGCATTGACGTTTTATATGTCATATACAACAAATTTACATCAAAGAAACATTTTCCTATAATCATGTGTCTATTAACAATAGAGAATAGTATTAATAAAGTAACAACTTATATTATAATTGAGAAAATAATATTAAGGAGGTCTTTTTATGACATTGACAGTAGCGGAAGCTGAAGAACGTGTAATAAGATTGGTTCGTGCGATGGATCAAGATTTCGGTATAGAAAATGTAACTGCAGAAGATGTTTATAGAAACTTAAATAAAGTAAGTGAAGGTCGTGAAGTATAGTATTGAATGCTTTAGGAGTCTACAGTTATAGTGGATTCGTTTCTAAGCTAGAACAAATGACAGCAGGATTGTAGAAAAGAATCCATTTTATAAATATTTGCAGAGAGGTTAATAAAGAGAAAAAGAAATTTTCATACCATATTTCTTTTCTCTTTTATTTTATACTTAATATTAAGAGATATTTTATAAGTGCTTGAAAATTACTGGAAATATTTCTATCATTTAATACCACTATTTAATATAATATACTTATAACTTAAGGGGATGGTGACGATATGACTGAAAATACGATTTTGTTATTTGAAGAACTTAAAGAAGAAGAAATTTTTGCGGAGTATTCAGATGGTTGTTCAGGCTCGCGATCTGATTGTTGTACACGAGTATGCACTCGAAATCATGAAATGGCTACGGAAGAAGAATGGGGTAAGTTCCTAGAAGTTGAATCAGGAGTAATTCAGTATTAAAGAACCTTATTTAGATTAAAAAATTTTCAAAGGACCTGATAATTAATACAGGTCTTTTTGTTATATAAAGGGAGAAAAATGATACCGATAGTAAGAGTTACATTAAAGCCAGAAAACTATATAATGCAAAATGAAAACTATATTTTTGGATGTGAAGAAGCAGCACCTATTTTTATTGAAGAAATCAGTGAGTGTGCTAGAGAAGTTATTAGTATGATATGCTTGAATGCTCAAAATGAAATTTTGAACTATTCTGTAATAAGTCTTGGAAAAGTTGACAAAGTTTCAGTTGATTATAATGTGCTTCTTACAACCGCCCTTCTTTCTTGTGCTAAGTTTATTATAATCGGCCATAACCATCCATCAAATAATTTAAAACCATCACAAGTTGATATAGATACTACTAAAAATATAGGTAAACTATGCAAAATTGTAGATGTTGAACTATTAGATTCATTGATTGTTACGCCTGAAAAAAAGTGGTTATCGATTAGATCGTATATAAAAAATAAAGGAGATAAATTTAATGTCTAAAATCTTTAAAATAAAGGATTCAGTTGATTTGTATTTGACTGATGATATTATTACAGCCTATTTTATCAATACTCGAATTCAAAAAAGATTTAAAGTAAATAATAAAGTTATTGAGATACTTGAAAATATTCATGGGAAAAGTTCAGTTAGAGAAATAGCTGCATTAGTTAATATAGAAGAAAGTGTAGTTGCAAAATTATGTAACGAATTACTTAAAAAGAAAATTATAGTAGCAGTAAAAGAAAGACAAACTGTTTTAACAGAAAAAGAAATCGTTAGATATGATAGACAATTGAATTATTTCATGGAATTTCTTGAAACTAATGAAGAAGTAATGTTAGCTCAAAAAAAAATTAAGGAAACCAGATTCTTAATCTTTGGAGCTGGAGCAATTGGCGGCAATATAGCTATCCAATTAGTAATGGCAGGTAGTGAAAACATAGTTATATACGATTACGATATTGTTCAGGATTCTGATATTACAAGACACTTATACTTTGATTGGAAAGATATTGGCAAACTCAAAGTTGATAGCCTTAAACATAAATTGTTGAAGATTAATAAAAACGTTAATGTAGAGACAATAAATGAACTCATGAATCCTACCAGTGATATAGAGAAGTATATTAATGAAGCTACATTTGTAATAAATACTCTCGATGAACCATATATAGGTTATACATCAGCAAAAATATCACGAGTATGCACTTTATTAAATATCCCGCATTATATAGGTGGTGGTTTTGACGCGCACTTAGCAAGTACAGGAGAATTAATTATCCCTGGAGTCACACCTTGTGTAGAATGCTATACGACACACTTTAAAGAAGCGTTAAAAGGATGGAAACCAAAACCTCATCCCGTTTTAAATAGACATGAAGAAATAGGTGGGTTATCATCAATGACACTTTTTTCTTCTTCAATTGCTGTTATAGAAATTATTAAATATATTACTAATATAGTCGACAAAGATTCCTATAAAACTCGAGGAGAATTAATATTTAAAAATCTTGATTTGACATATATTACACTTGAAAAAAATCCCGAATGCAAAATTTGTAGTCATATAGAGGTGTAAAAATGAAACTAAAATTAAGATCTTCTGTTTCAGTAATAGATAGAAAAGATGACGTTATAGAATTTTTTAAGACCAATACAAGAGAACAGGTTATTATAAAGTCTTTTCATCCCATATTGAAAACATTACTATCAGAAATGAATGGAGAAATTACTTTAAATGATTTTGTGAAAAAGTATGATATATCAGAACAATATAATGCATTGCAAACATTCATTAATTTTTTAATTTCTAAAGGAATTTTGTCTGATATTCTTCCAGAATCAATGAATAATTATAGTAAATTTAGACGTGTAATTCATTTTCTAGAAGACTATTCCACTTCAGCTGACCATCTAGCCGAAATGTGGAACAAAATTCAAAATCGTAAAGTAGTAATCATTGGTTTAGGTGCTGTAGGGACATGGACTGCTATTAACTTAGTGCAAAATGGAGTCAAAGATTTAGTATTAATTGATGATGATATTATTGAAATTTCAAATTTACATAGACAAATGGGTTATGAAGAACAAGACATTGGTGAATTTAAGACTGATGCATTAAAAAGGCAATTGCTGAGAATGAATAAAGAATGCAATATAACATGTATATATGAGCCGCTAGATAATAATCTGTTAGAGAAACATAGGATGAATAATAGTAATCTAATAATAAATTGTGCCGACAAGCCAACTGTCGATCAAACTTCACTTTTAGTTGGTGAATATTGTATGAGATATAAAATACCTCACATTGTTGGAGGGGGATATAATCTGCATCTATCTTTAATTGGTCAAACGATAATACCTTTCAAAAGCGCATGTGTGAAATGTTTTGAAAAACAATTACAGATAATTAATGCAATTGATCCAAAATCCGTAAAAAAACTTACAATTAAAAACAGAAAATTAGGGAGTTTTGGACCTGCATGTTCTATAATAGCTAGTTTTATAGGGATGGAGGCAATTAAGGTTTTATCAGAATGCACAATGCCAGCAAATTTGAATAGAAGAGGAGAATTCAATATTTATAATATGGATATTGAATATAGAAATTTTGAGCGATTAAAAGATTGTGAATGGTGTGGTAAAGATGGTGAATATTATGCAAAATGAAATAATTATCCGCGGAGCAAGAGAAAATAACCTTAAAAATTTAAACATAAACATTCCTCTTTACAAATCTACTGTAGTGGCCGGGATGTCAGGAAGCGGTAAATCTTCTCTAGTATATAATGTCATTTATCAAGAAAGTCAGAGAGCTTTCTTAGAGAATCTGCCTATTCAGACAATTGGCAGTCTTATTAAAACTCCAGCAAATGTTGATTCTATTAAAAATTTACCTGCAGCTTTTAGTGTATCGCAAACTTCTTTCAATCGAAATCCTAGATCGACATTAGGAACCTTCACTGACATTTCAAATTATTTACGATCACTATTTTCAATTTTAATTAATAGTATGAATCAAGAAAACTATAGAGATAACGACTTTTCGTTTAATAATCCAAAGGCATGCTGTGCAAAATGTAACGGCACAGGCCTAGAATATGTAGCTGATTTGAATAGCATAATAGGTGATAAAAATAATACCTTAAATGAAGGTGTCCTTCCTTATTTTAACTCATCAAAAAAAACAGGTGAGTTTGAATTACTAAAAAGTTATTGTAATGATAATGATATACCAATGGACATACCATTCGTTAATTTAAGTAAAAAACAAGTTGAACAACTTCTTTATTCTGAAGATCATAAAGAATACAATATTAGATTTAAAAATGCAAAAGGAAAATACAGAACTAAAAAATCATCTTTTACGGGCGCATATAACTTAGTTGTCCAAAGCTTAAACGATATTAATAAATCTTCAGTTTATAAAAATATAAAGCCATACATTAAATTAAGCGAGTGTTCAAATTGTAATGGTTTAAGATTGAATAATCACTTGTTAGAATTGAAAATATTGAATAAAAATATATCTGAAGTTGAACGCCTTAACTTAAATGAATTATTAGAATGGCTTAAAAATGTTAATGAAAAATTTATGGACGATAATATCAACAAGCTAATCAATTTAATTCAAAATAAGTTGAACCCTTTAATAGAGATGAAACTAAACTATTTATTTTTGGACAGAATAATACCTACTCTTTCTGGAGGAGAATTACAAAGAGTGAGACTTTCAAACCAGTTAAATAATCCATTGATAGGGGTAATGTATATCTTTGATGAACCTTGCAAAGGATTACATAAAAATGATATTCCATATTTAATAAATGCTTTTAAAAAGCTAGTCAGT
Organism: Macrococcus equipercicus; assembly: GCF_004359525.2. Lineage (GTDB taxonomy): Bacteria > Bacillota > Bacilli > Staphylococcales > Staphylococcaceae > Macrococcus > Macrococcus equipercicus. The sequence continues at coordinate 8,941 of NZ_SCWC02000001.1, forward strand.
AAAAATAATACTTTAATCTCTATTGAACATAATGAAAAATTTATTACAGAAATGGATAATGTTATTTATATGGGTCCTTCAGGAGGTTATAAGGGCGGTAAGTTATTAAGCTATGAAGAATTTTACGATTTAAATAATAACCCTATGAAAAAATATAATAAAAGAAAATTTAAAGGATTTATAAAATATGAAAATATAAATGCTAATAACTTATCTAATTTTAAGTGTTCACTTCCAACTAGAGGGCTTACTGCTTTAGTTGGTGTATCAGGTTCTGGAAAATCTACTCTTATGAGTATGATGTATGATAAATTCAGAAGTAATGATTTTATTCTTAAAGATGTATCTGATAGTGAAAAAATTAATCAAATATATATTTTAAATCAACAACCCATTCATAATAATAAAAAATCAAAAGTTGTTACCTATTTGGAAGTTTTTGATCATACACGCCATATTTATGCAACACTTGAAGAAGCAAAAAAACGGGATTTTGATATATCCCATTTCAGCTTTAACTCAAGTAAAGGCAATTGTAATCATTGTGGAGGAATGGGTGAAATTCAAATAGAAATGTCTTATTTAGAGGATATATATATAAAATGTGATAGATGTAATGGTAGTGGTTATAACTCCAAAGTGCTTGAAATTCAATATAAAGGATTAAATATCGCTGATTTTTTAAATACAGAAGTGGATAAACTGATTGAGATTATTTCAAGTAAGAGTATTTTGTACAAAAAATTAAGTGTTTTATCAGAACTTGGAATGGGATATATTAAGTTAAATCAAGCTTCTCAAAGCTTGTCTGGTGGAGAAGCTCAAAGAATAAAGCTTGCTAAAGTGCTTGGTAAATCAAAGAAAGAGAACGTAGCATATTTGCTTGATGAACCTACAACAGGCTTGAATAAGAAAGATATAGATAGACTTTCTGGAGTTTTACATACAATTAGTAAGCATAACCAAGTGGTAGTAATTGAACATAATGAAACATTTATTGAAAATACCGTTGATTATCTTATTGACTTAGGTTTAAAAGCAAACACTAATATAGAAGGACAAGCATTAGAAGGACATTACAGTGACATTATTAATAAAAGTTCTATTAATTAAAGGATTGGTGTGGTCTGTCAACATCATATTGGACAGTTTTTATAGAATATTTCCTTATATTCTTTCGGTGTTAGATTATTCAACGCCCCGTGCGGTCTAACATTGTTATACCGGTTCACATAATCAAAAAGTTCAATATTCAAATGATTAATAGAATGAAATTGATTAATAAATTCGGTCTTCATCACCAACTGTCGAGGCGTTTTAAACCTTATGGATACTTTTAATGTCATTAAATGCTATCGGTTTTAATTCAGCAGTTGCAGTGAGGCGGAATTCTAGCCAGGCATGGTTTATATCTTCTTCATCCAGACTTTCCATACGCCCAATCAGTACTTGGTTGTTATGCAGTGTCAGTCTGACTTCACTGTCTCCGTATATCCATAACTGATAAGGCTGGTAGTGTGTATAGCCGTTATCGTCAGATAAATGCTGCTGAATCAATGCTTTACGTTCATATAATTCTTTGACCCAGGTATTCGTCATTATTTGTTCAAGGTCATAGTCATAGCCGAACTGTTCAATCAAAGTCTCTTCGACTGCGTGATCAACCATGTTTAGTACATAATCCATTTCTTCTTCCAAACTGTCTGCAAGATCATAGCCATATTGTAACAAAAACTTTCGGTCTTCATCTCTAATTGCTAATAGTGAGGGTATCATGGACATGTCCTTTCTAATTATCGAGTTATCCTAGCTATTAATTTTAACGAATAAATATGTCCACTTGCGCTTAAATAAGTATGGAAAGTGACTTTTCTATTTTCCTAGAAGCGTGACTCCTTCAAATACTTCCGCCGCTTCGTTTCTCTATAAATCACTGTGATACACATACCTATCCACAAGACACAGAAGAGCGGCCATAGCTTTTGCCCGGGGAAGTAAGTGAGCGTAAATATCAGGCAGCCGATGAAAGCGATAAGGCATACGGATTGGATGGCTGTGTTGATCCAAGACCATTTAATACTGACAGCCACCGGATAATCTTTTGCTGGATCTTCCCGGTCGAGCGTATTAGTATAAATGCCGGTAAAATAACTGGCTACAAGAGAAAGCGCACCGAATAACATAATGAGCGTAAAGTAATTATCTTTGTTTAATCCTTCTTTGACTATACCAGGTAAGCTGCAGAGAGCGACGATGACAATCAGACTTTGAGCAAGAAAAGAGATAGCGTCACTTTTCGACATAGTTTTCCTCCTTCAGTGAACTTTGAAGTAACAGTTAATCTATTTACTAGTAACAATGTAATTTATTTTATTATATAAGTAGCAGGATGGTTCAGCTACTGATAATTTGAGCTGACATCATGTTTCTATTAGTTATTAAGTGCTGAATGATATAATGGATGCACAAGCCACAATACAAGGACTGACTTTAATGAACAACATACTGCCTTACCAATATATCGGCATTAAGCGCCAGAGTATGCGTCTGATGAAGGCTTACCAGACGATGAATGACCCGAAGATGATTGAGACTTATCAGAGTCTGATACAGGAAAGTGTCGAGCAGATTTTTACGAAACTGCTGCCTGAAGTGGAAGCATTCTTAAACGTCATGATGGACCGCACAATGACCAGGCACCAGCTGGATAAGCAGCTGGAACTGCTGAAGATTTACGTCGAACCCTTCAAAGTACCGTCCAATCAGCAGCTGGATAAGCTCTTTAAGAAAGTGAAGAAGTTGAAGTATCCTAACTGGGCGGATTATGAGCTCACTGAATCGACTTATATCGGCTGGAATGATCCGGGCCAGCAGAAGAAATTCATCATCTTCTACCACGAAGGTGAACTGAGAGGGCTATACGGTGACTTATCACCAGGCGTCAACAAAGGCATCTGCCCGATCTGCAGAAACGACGGCAAAGTCTCCATGTTTCTTGCGACGACGAAAGTGTCAGGCGACGGCACTTATACAAAGAACGGCAACTACATCTGCCATGACAGCAGGAGCTGCAACAAACAGCTGGATGACCTGACAGGACTGTATGAATTTCTGGCAGCGACGAAGACGGTGTTGTAATTAAAAGCCTGTTATTATGAGAGTCCGCTGAACACCTAATGACTTTCTATGAGGTCATCAGTTTTAACAACTGAATAGTGTGACAAGAACCTGTTATTCTCCTCTTTATTAAGGAATAACGGGTTCTTTTGCTTTAATAGATCCATCTATTTGATTTTCTCGTACCGTGTCTATTTTTTAACTCGGCCTTCTTTATGTTTAATGTAAGATTCATGCTGATAAAGATAGCAACTAAAATGAATATATTCTCCGTAATATAAATTTCAAGTAAATTATGTAAAATTTAAAATATAAGAAGTTTAAAAGATCTTTTAAGTGTATAATGTAACTGTGATAAAATAGATTCAAGGAGGCAATTAAATGAAAAAATTTGCTGTTGTTGCGCTGACTTTTGCTCTTTTCGTTACACCACTTATCAGTGATAATGATGCTTCTGCCGCTACTGCTCAAACGTTTAAAGCGCCTGACTTATTAAATACTACTGTTGCCAGACAATTGAAAGCAAAGTCGTTTATCTATAAAAGTGAACAAGGAAAAATCGTTAAAATCGGAGATACATTCAAGACAGTGAAATATCAATGGGGAAGACCATCATATTTTTCTACTTATAGTATATCTGGTAATTCGAGTTTTGAAGCAGGTTATGGCAAATACCCAACTGCTGCTGTATATGGTAGTACAAATCAATTTGTTTATAACTTTAATTCAGCTAAAGTAGACGGCTATAAATTCTGGTACCTTCTCAAATATTCACCAACCGCCGTACAAAAGGTTTACGGTAAACCAACAACTAGCCAGCTGGTCAGTAAATATGAAATTAAGCACTACTATAAAAATCTCTTTGAACTGACTTATCACAAAAACTCTCAAGGTAGTTGGAGAGTCTTCGAAATGAACTATCACTTAACTAAGTAACAATAAAATAGTTCCATTTTCTCATTCTTTTGACGACAAAATAAAAATGTAGGAAAACGACCAATTGAAAGGTTGTTTTCCTGCATTTTTTTATTCTAACTATCATCTCGACTCTCTCTGACCAGCATTTTGCGGTAAGCTGAACGTGATTTGAAAAATCTGATGATATTTCCAATAGTTAACCCGGTAATTGCTCCCATCATTCCGGATGTGGTAGACAAGAATCCAAAAGATGAAAAAATTATGACTAAGTAGATAAGTGACACTACAATAGTAGGGATAGTTGAACGCTTCTGCCATTTATAGACGAGGGCAGGGCTGAAGTTGTTTTTCTTATAATATCTGGCATATTCATCCGCATAAGATATAGGTAATGATAGAACTAAGTAACTGATTGCTAGAATTGCTATGACGGGATGGTCAGGCATCGCTATGTAGTAAATAACAGCAGCCAGTATAATAAACAAAATGACTGTGAGGACCAGATTTCTTTTGATTTTAGCCGGCATAGATCTCCTCCTAGCATATAATTATATTTATTTACTATATTATACAATTATGACTAATATACAACAGATTTCTGTCATTTAAGCTATGTTATGTAAGCGTTTTCAAAGTATAATGAAATCAGGCAGCCGCCAAATTACTTTTCAAGGAGTGTTTATGATGAAACAATTAGTTTCTCTCTTACTTGTATTATTAATCGCTGTCCCATGGACCCATCACGCAGAAGCTGCCAGGAACATACCGGGACAAGTCAACTTAAAGGACAAAAAAGTCATCACAGCGCTGAAATCCGGGAAGATGACTTTCAGGGGGGTCAAGCTGGGTGACACAGTGAAAACAGCACGGGTGAAGTGGGGGAAGCCGGCGAGTTCTTATAAAAGTGTCAACCAGTATTATGATTACGAGCTGGATTATGAGCTCGAGTCAGATGACTATTATGACCTGGCTGAGACTTATTTCACGGGTCAACGTCGGCAGACTTATCCGCAGTTCAAGCTGCGCTACATCAATTATAACAATGAGAGCATCAGATTCAGTTATAAGGATATGCTGAAGTACTGGGGCAAGAAAGCGGATTTCGTTTACACAAGTGCAGACACTGAGAACTATATTTACGGGCAGACCATTCTGACTTATGATTCAGCGGACGGCGCATTTTACGGCTATCAATATGCAGATCAAGCGACTATCAAAGAAATTAAACGATTATATACGAAGTAATGAAAGTCAGCCTGCGCTGGCTTTTTATTGTTGGTCAGAAAGCGTTATATCGCGTTTTTCCCGGGACATCCATGAATCGCCGAGGACGCTTGAGTTATGACTGATAAACGCGGAATATCGCTCATAACTCTCCCACTATGTCCAGTCATCCCTGATTCCCTAAAACATCCGCTATACCTCCTGCTAGGTCCGTGGTATATTTACTATCAATAATCATTTTTCAAATATAAAAACAGGGGTATACAGATGAAACGACGATTATTTGTAATAACAGGCGTGCTGTTATGTTCTTTGACGACTCAGGCGCATGCGATGGAGACAGATTATTATTATGACGGCCTGAAGCCGAACAACTTACAGACCGGTTATGAGCGTGCCAAGTCTTACAGCAACTCGACAACAATCATGAAACTACAGGACAATGACAGCAAATCACGCTATAAAGCAGTCGGCTATATTTCAAACAAGAATGGCTGGGCAGGTGAAGGCGAAGAATCGATGGGGACAGGTTTTGTCATTGATGATTACACGGTGCTGACGAATGCCCATGTCATAGGTGATAAGAATGGGAATAAGGTTCAGGCGAAGTACATCCGCTTCATGATGAACCGCGACGGCAAGAAAATCCCGTATAACTTCGAAGTGAAGGATATCGTCAAAATTCCGTCGGCGGATCTTGCGGTGCTGCATACGAAGAACCGTCTGACAGCTTACGTCAAACCGCTGAAGCTTGCCACTGACTGGCAGATCAATCAGCTGCGTCCAGGCACGCCGCTTTACTCTGTCGGCTATCCGTATCACGGGACAGATGATTACACGACGCGTTACTGGAATCAGGCAGTGTTCCTCGGCCGCAGCTCGAATATGACCGAACTGATGACGAAAGACAGGTTCAGAGCAGGGGCATCAGGTTCACCGCTCGTCGATGCGAACTTCAACGTTTACGGTGTCAGAACTTACAGCCATAAGCTTTATAACGTCAATGATGACAAGTACGGCCGGGTGGAACTGGCAGGCGCTGAGTCATTGTATGGTTATTCCGGCGCTAAAGTACTGCAGTATAGTTACTAACAGTAAAACAGCTGGACTAAAGATACATCGTTCATTCGAGGCGGTTGATGGTGATGTCCATTCCGAAATAAGTTTTTAAGTACTCACGGTAGTTCTCTGCCGTGAGTTTTATTTTTTGTTTGTCGCCGTTCTTTGTAATCGTCAGATGGTCCTGGCTCATCGATACGCGGCCGTCCGCCTGAGCTTTCGTGATAAGCAGATTTTGGACGAAGATGGACTGCGGGTTGTGCTGGTTATAGTCAATCATAGCAGCGAAATCAGCCAGAGACTTCTCGTCTGTCAGCCCTTTATAAAGCGTGTTAAAACTGCCGTCTGTCTCTTTCTGCAGCTCGAAGCGGCCGCCGGTCTGAATCGCCCGGAAGCGGCCGTTGATGTCATCCACGATGTCAGGTGCTTCTAGTGCTGACAGCGGGACGGGTTTCATCGGCAGATCGCCGAAACCGACGTCCGCTATATACAGCCGGTCCAGCTGCACGAGTGTCGTCATATGAGAGCCTTCCAGCGCCCAGCCGTGCGGCGATTTGACCGTCGCAGCAGCGTTATAGGCGTGAAATCCTTTCGCCGTCAAATAAGCCCTGAAAAATGTGTTCAGTTCGTAGCAGAAGCCGCCTCTATGATTAATGATGATTTTATCGAACAAGTCATCAGTGCTGGTGGAAATGGGTATATTATTTTGGACATTGATATTTTCAAACGGTATTTTCAGCATGAAAGCGCGCATGTAGTCTTCAAGCGCAGCGTCCGCTGTAACGTTCAAATACTGATCAATTTGATGGATATTCATTATGTCACATCCTTTATGCTTATTATAACATCGGGCCTTATATTTTATAGATGAAGGGCTTTACTATATAATGGCAGTGATAAGAAGAGGGGGAAATAATGATGGAAACAATTAAAGGATTTAAAGACGATTTCTTATGGGGCGGTGCGACGGCAGCGAATCAAATAGAAGGGGCATTTGATGAAGACGGTAAAGGATTGTCAGCAGCTGACTTCGTGGAATATATTCCGAAGGAGCAGCGCACGAAAGACAACCATATGGAAGTGACAAGTGATGTCATCAAGAAAGCACTTGCAGGCGAATATTCCGGGCGTTTCCCGAAACGTGAAGGTATTGATTTTTATCACACGTACAAAGAGGACATTAAACTGTTTGCTGAAATGGGTTTTACAGCGTTCCGTCTGTCGATCCACTGGTCTCGTATTTTCCCGAATGGGTATGATGCTGAGCCGAATGAAGCGGGTCTGAAGCATTATGATGAGGTCTTCAAGGAGCTGAGAAAATACAACATCGAGCCTGTCGTGACGCTCAGTCATTATGAGACGCCGTACGGCCTGATTGAGAAATACAACGGCTGGGTCGGCCGTGAATGTATTGAGCACTTCGTGACATACGCTGAGACTGTCTTCAATCGTTACAAAGGCCAGGTAAAGTACTGGATCACTTTCAACGAAATCAATATCATCAATATCTCTCCTTTTACAGGCGGCGGTGTGCTGAGCGACCTTGAAGAGAATCCTGAAGAGGCAGCTTATCAGGCACTCCATCATCAGTTCGTGGCGTCCAGTCTTGCGACGAAGAAGCTGAAGGAAATTGATCCCGAGGCACAGATGGGCTGTATGCTTGCAAGAATGCTGTCCTATCCGAACACATGTCATCCTGAAGATGTCAGAAAAGCACAGGTTGATAATCAGCTGAACTTAATGTACACAGATGTGCATGCGCGCGGCGAATATCCGAACTTCTTCAAGCGTCACTTAGCAGAGAATAATATAACGATTCAGATGGAAGATGGAGATTTAGCAGTATTGAAGCAATATCCGGTCGATTATATTTCATTCAGCTACTACATGACGCTGCTGTCTTCTGCTGCACCTGAAGGAGAAGTGACAGCAGGTAACTTAATGAACAGTCTTAAAAATCCATATCTTGAATCGTCCGACTGGGGCTGGCAGATTGATCCGCTCGGCTTAAGAACGCTGCTGAACGATATGTGGGACAGATATCAGAAGCCGTTGTTCATCGTGGAAAATGGCCTCGGTGCATATGACAAAGTAGAAGAGGGCCGCATTCATGATTCATACCGGATTGATTATTTGAAGCGGCACATAGAACAGATGAAAGAAGCGGTCAAAGACGGTGTCGATCTTATGGGCTACCTTGCGTGGGGGCCGATTGACCTGGTGTCTATGTCAACAAGCGAAATGAGCAAACGCTACGGCTTCATTTATGTGGATAAAGATGACGATGGCCGTGGAACAGGAGAACGGATCAGAAAAGATTCATTTGACTGGTACAAAGAAGTGATCGCGACGAATGGTGAAAACTTATAGCTTAATGAATTCTGTGATTTTCATAATTTTGGCCTTCAGGAGCAGTTTGAAGGCCACTTTTTCGATAAATGGATGATATTTTCATAATTTTGGCCTTCAGGAACAGTTTGAAGGCCACTTTTTCGATAAATGGATGATTTTTTCGTAATTTTGGCCTTCAGGAGCAGTTTGAAGGCCACTTCTCGGATAAATGGATGATTTTTTCGTAATTTTGGCCTTCAGGAGCAGTTTGAAGGCCACTTTTTCGATAAATGGATGATATTTTCATAATTTTGGCCTTCAGGAGCAGTTTGAAGGCCACTTTTTCGATAAATGGATGATTTTTTCATATAGGAGCAGTGTTATGAATCTTGAATTTAATATGGCGGTTCATATTCTCAGCTGCCTGGCAAAGCATCCCGAGGATAAATTCAGCAGCAGCGAGCTCGCAGCTAAAATATGTGTCAACCCGGCTCAGCTGAGACGGGTGCTCAGTAAGCTGAATGAGCATCATTATATTGAGTCATTCAATGGGAAATACGGCGGCTACACGGCGAACGCCGGCACGATTGATGTGTCACTTGCTGATCTTTATCTTCTGTTTATGGAAGGCAGGTCAACAAGACGGCTGTTCACGGGTAGTACTGATAATCCGTGTGATATTTCCCGGGGTATTAAAGATGTTATGGTTGATTATCAGCGTAAGGAGCAGGAAGTGATTGCAGCGCATTATCGTAGTATCACAGTAAGAGATGTGCTGAACGACATAGTACAGGAGGATTATCATGAAGTATGATTTAGTAATTATAGGATTCGGTAAAGGCGGTAAAACAATCGCGAAATTCGCAGCGGCACAAGGTCAATCAGTCGCGGTCATCGAGAAATCTGAAGAGATGTACGGCGGGACTTGTATCAATGTCGGCTGTATCCCATCAAAAACTTTGTTCCACGGCAGCCGGCAGGCTATCAGCTTTGACGAAGGCGTTTCAAGAAAACGTCAAGTTGTGCAGGCACTCAACAAAAAGAACTTCAACAACTTGAATGAAGATGACAATATAAAAGTGCTGAACTATAAAGCACAGTTTAAATCCAATGATGAAATCGAGCTGCTTAATGAACAGAATGAAGTAGTAGAGACAATCAGTGGTGATCACATTATCATTAATACAGGAGCGAAACCGGTCATTCCTGAAATCGACGGCGTAAAGACATCGAAATACCTTTATGACTCAACAGGCATCATGAATTTAGCGGAACAGCCGAAACGTCTTGTGATTATCGGCGGCGGCTATATTGCGCTTGAGTTTGCGGCGACGTTTACGAACTACGGAACTGAAGTCACAGTCATCGAACGCAGCGGCCGCTTAATGGCACGTGAAGATGACGAGATTGCAGCTGAAGTCGTGAAAGACATGACAGACCGCGGCATTAATTTTGTGCTTGACGCCCAAACAGAACGTATTACTGACAAGGATGGTTATACAGTCGTCGAAACATCACAAGGCTCATTTGAAACAGATGCTGTGCTGCTTGCGACAGGCCGTCAGCCGAATACAGACCTGGCGCTGTCAAATACAGATGTTAAACTCGGCGAGCACGGCCAGGTTAAAGTTGACCAACAGCTGAGAACAACAGTTCCTCATATTTATGCACTTGGCGATGTGAAAGGCGGCATGCAGTTCACATACATTTCACTGGATGACTTCAGAATTGTCAGAGATGCATTGTTCGGCGAAGGAACAAGAACGACTGCTAACAGAGGCGCCGTGCCTTATACAGTGTTCATTGATCCACCGCTGTCCCGTGTCGGTCTGACTGCTGCTGAAGCGCGTGAGCAAGGCTGCGAAATATTAGAAAATACACTGCCAGTCAATCAGATTCCAAGACATAAAGTCAATAATGATCCTCGCGGTCTATTTAAAGTAGTGATCGATGCCAAAACTGATTTAATACTCGGTGCTACATTATACGGCGCACAGTCAGAAGAGCTCATCAACCAGGTTAAGCTGGCAATTGATCAGAACATCCCTTATCAAGTATTACGGGATAACATTTATACACATCCGACGATGATAGAATCATTCAACGATCTCTTTAATATTAAGCAGTAACCTATAAAACACGACGAGTCTGGGACATAAGCTCACTCTGCTAGTGGATGGTCGTTTCCTCAGTCATGAGAATGTCTATTCAATACAGCTGAATCAACAATACCGCTAACAAGATTATGGAAATCTTTTTAGCGGTATTGTTGTGTCAAAGAGTTGTTTATGCTGCAGACACTTTTTTTCAGTATATAATGAAGTTAATTTGCGGCACGGCGCGACAGAGCCTCTGCATATAGCTGGAAAATCCATGCAGTAATGACAAAAGGTGCAGTCAGGATCGGCAGTCCGAAGACCGCAATAGGGGTAACAAGCGATAGATTCATAATCACAGTTACTATCACGCCGAATGCCATATAGGCGATAGAGTAACGACTTTGTTTAAAGAGCATCCAGATGACAATCAGACTAAGTACTAAATTGTAGCCGAACAGTCCGTTGTTCAGCTGTGATGTGCTGACGTCAAGACCGAAGATGAGCAGGATGCCAAGCAGCGTGCCGATTAACGTGACGAGTAACAACTTTCTATCCGCTATCCATATCGCAATAATCATAATGATGCCGCTAATGATATTTGATACGAGAAAGACTTCGGTGAAGCTCTCAAGCAACGCCTGCAGCAGCTGGAAGTGTCCGCCTGCTATTTCAGGATGCTTCATCGTTTCCGGCAGTAAAGTGAGTGTAGTGTCGACGAACTTAGTCGAATAAGCGGTATTGATGAATAGCCACGTTGTCAGTATGAAAGGCATCGTGTAGACGCTTAGACCGAAGCGGTCGAGCAGCATCTGCAGTGCCTTATGAATCAGCATAGTCACAGGGATTGAGCTGATAATAATCAGTAGATTAATCCAGTGGAAATGCAGGAAGACGGTTAATGCAATGGTTGTCAGGACAGGATTGAATCCTGCTAATCCGTGGCTGATTTCTTCTTCAGTGAAAGCAAGCAGCGGTGCAGTATAGAATGAGATTGCACTTGCTGCCAGTGCAGCAATGCCTACTCTCCAGTCTGCAATCGTCAGAGCAAGTAGAATAAGCAGACCCGTCCATTTGTTTTCTATCAGCAGCACTTGAGAAATATTCTTCAGCAATGTGTCAATGATTTTCATGTAAGGACACTTCCTTGTTAATTTTTTATACCGCTATCAGTATACACCCGTTTTTCCGAGAACACACTTATTTAAATATTTTAAGTGAATTTTGCAACTCAAATAGTTAAATTTAACAATAATTAGTAATACTTTTTGAATATTATATGAATTTTGTATGAAAAGAGTGAAGTGTATGTATTAATGCTAGCAATTTTTTTGAGATAGGAATAATATGAATTTGTCAGTTGATTCCTAAATATTTTAAGAAAGAAGGAGAGTTATTTGCGTTTTACTCAAAGAGAAGCAGATAAATTAATGATTGTAGTTGCCGCAGACTTGGCTAAAAGAAGGAAGGAAAGAGGATTAAAACTAAACTATTCTGAAGCATTAGCGCTGATCAGTTATGAACTACTGGAAGGTGCACGTGATGGTAAGACGGTAGCTGATCTTATGAGCTTCGGTAAAACGATTCTCAACGAAGAAGATGTGATGGAAGGTGTAGCAAGTATGATCACTGACATTGAGATTGAAGCGACATTCCCTGATGGAACGAAATTAATTACAGTGCATCACCCGATCGTATAAGGAGGAGATAAGATGAAACCTGGCGAAGTAATTATTAAAGAAGGCACTAAAATAATAAACGAAGGAAAACAGGCGACAAAACTCCGAGTGAAAAATACAGGAGACCGCCCGATTCAAGTAGGTTCACATTTCCACTTCTTCGAGACGAATAAAGGTCTGGAATTCGACCGCGATAAAGCTTACGGGAAACGTCTGGATATTCCGGCAGGAGCTGCAGTCCGTTTTGAACCGGGTGATGAGAAAGAAGTCAGCTTAATAGAATACGCCGGTGAACGCAATATCTTTGGATTCCGTAACTTAGTTGACGGTCCGATTGATGACAGCAAAGTTTATCGACCTGAATAGTCATTGTAATTAACGCACTCAAACTATATAAAGGTGGTCATAACATGAGTTTTGAAATGCAAAATTCGCAGTACAACAGTTTATACGGTCCGACAGAAGGCGAATCTGTCCGTCTCGGCGACACCAACTTGTTTGCTAAAGTTGAAAAAGATTATGCAGTATATGGTGAGGAATCTGTGTTCGGCGGCGGTAAAACGATTCGTGACGGCATGTCGCAAAATCCGAACGTGACGCGTGAAGATCCACGGGTCATGGATTTAGTCATCACAAACGCCTTGATCATCAACTACGACAAAATTATCAAAGCAGATATCGGTGTGAAGGACGGCTTTATCCGTATCATCGGTAAAGCAGGGAACCCGGATATCATGGACAATGTCGACATCGTTATCGGCGCTTCTACCGATATTATTGCGGCTGAAGGCAGAATTGTCACAGCAGGCGGGATTGATACGCATGTTCATTTTATCAATCCGGAACAGTCACAGATTGCGCTTGAAAGCGGCATCACGACTCATATCGGCGGCGGTACAGGCACATCAGAAGGAACGAACGCGACGACTGTGACACCAGGGTCATGGTATATGAGCCGCATGCTGCAGGCAGCAGAAGGACTCCCGCTTAATATCGGGTTCACAGGGAAAGGCCAGGCGGTTAACAAACAGGCACTAATCGAGCAGGTGGAAGCAGGTGCAATCGGCCTGAAAGTCCATGAAGACTGGGGAGCAACACCGTCAGCGCTGGATCATGCTCTGGAAGTAGCTGATGAATACGATGTGCAGGTCGCACTGCATGCGGATACACTGAATGAGGCAGGATTTATGGAAGATACAATGGCTGCTGTCAAAGATCGTGTGCTTCATATGTATCATACGGAAGGTGCAGGCGGCGGTCATGCCCCTGACTTAATCAAGTCAGCAGGTTATCCGAACATTCTGCCGTCATCTACTAATCCGACATTACCTTATACTATCAACACAATTGATGAACACTTAGATATGGTAATGATCACACATCACTTGAATTCTTCAGTGCCGGAGGATATCGCGTTCGCAGATTCACGGATCCGTAAAGAGACGATTGCAGCAGAAGACGTACTGCAGGATATGGGTGTATTCAGTATGGTCAGCTCGGATTCACAGGCGATGGGACGTGTCGGTGAAGTCATCACGCGTACATGGCAGGTCGCGCATCGTATGAAAGAGCAGTTCGGTTTCCTTGAAGGAGACAGTGAGCATGATGATAACAACCGCATTAAACGCTATATCGCTAAATATACGATTAATCCTGCCATCACTCATGGCATCTCAGAATATGTCGGTTCTATTGAGCCTGACAAACTGGCAGATATCGTTTTATGGAATCCAGCCTTCTTCGGAGTGAAGCCTGATTTGATTATTAAAGGTGGTATGATCAGTGCAGCTATCAATGGAGATGCCAATGCATCCATTCCGACGGCAGAACCGATTAAATTCCAGAAGATGTATGGTCAATACGGTTCAAATATCGCACAGACAGCGATAACATTTATCTCTAAGGCAGCTTACGATAAAGGAATCCATAATGATCTGAAATTACAGCGGACTGTAAGACCTGTAAAGAACATCCGTAATCTGACGAAGAAAGATATGAAGAACAACAGTGAAACACCTCATATTGATGTTGATCCACAGACATATGAAGTATTTGTGGACGGCAAACTGATTAAGAGTGAACCAGCGAAAGAGCTGCCACTTGCACAACGTTATTTCTTATTCTAAGGAGAGAACTTTATGATTATCGAAGAGATTCAAGGCAATATTGCCAATCTATCGAACGACGAGAAAAATATCCATATAGAAAAGGTATATATGGAGAACTCTGATTTAGTAAAACGGATTCAGCGCGTGACGACAGATCATGGTAAGGAAATCGGCATTCGGCTGAATAAGCCGGTTGACCTGCAGTATGGTGACATCCTTTATCGTGACGAGAAAAACATGATTGTTGTCGACGTGAACAGTGAAGATATCCTGGTCATTAAGCCGACATCTATTAAAATGATGGGAGAAATCGCCCATCAATTAGGCAATCGTCACTTGCCGGCGCAGTTTGAAGGTGACGAGATGCTGGTCCAGTATGATTATTTAGTTGAAGATCTGCTGAAATCATTAGAAATTCCGTTTGAACATACGGAGAGAAAGGTGAATAAAGCTTTCAGACATATAGGACACTCTCATGATTAATCAGCAGGAGTTACGATTGTTCCAGTTTTGTGACTCCCAGATTCCAACAGGTGCTTTCAGCCATTCCTTTGGTCTGGAAACATACATTCAGCACGGTTCCGTCCATGACGGACCGAGCTTCACGAAATGGCTCGGAATGTTTCTGAAAGAACAGCTGATATATTCGGACTGTCTGGCGATGATAAGGGTACATGCAGCACTGGAAGCAGAGGAATTTGATATAGTGCTGAAGTACGACCGGTTGTTGTTCGTGCAGAATATCCCGAAAGAGACCCGGGTCGGCAGTAAACAGATGGGTAACCGCATGCTGAAGCTGATACTTGAATTATATGATTCACCGCAGCTGAATAAGTATCAGCAGTATGTAACAAAACGTGAGGCCAATGCACATCCGGCACTCTGCTTTGTTATGCTCGGCCATCATCTCGGGGTGTCTATCGAGAAGATTATTCAGTACTATATATACCAGAACGTTGCGAGTCTGACTCAGAATGCTGTCCGTGCGATTCCGCTCGGTCAGACAGAAGGACAGAAGATGATCACAACAATCATTCCAGAAATTGTCACGATTACTGAAAAAGTATTTACATTAAATGATGCAGACTTCGGCATTACAGCTCCAGGTCTTGAAATCAATCAGCTTGAGCATGAACATGTCGGTGTCAGAATCTTTATTTCATAGGAGGAAGAAAGTTATGAGTTTAGTAAGAATAGGTATCGGCGGGCCTGTCGGTGCAGGTAAAACACAGTTAATTGAAAAAGTAGTAGGTCGTCTGGCTGATCAGATCAGCATTGGTGTCATTACTAATGACATCTATACGAAAGAAGACCAGAAGATTCTTGTAAGAACAGGCGTCCTGCCGGAAGACCGTATTATCGGTGTAGAGACAGGCGGCTGTCCACATACTGCAATTCGTGAAGATGCATCAATGAACTTCGCTGCTATTGATGAACTGCTTGACCGTCATGATGATATCGAGCTGATTTTCATAGAATCAGGAGGCGATAATCTGGCAGCAACATTCAGCCCTGAACTTGTTGACTTCTCCATCTATATCATTGACGTTGCCCAAGGTGAGAAAATTCCACGTAAAGGTGGACAAGGGATGATCAAATCCGATTATTTTATCATCAACAAAACAGATTTAGCACCATACGTCGGTGCATCTCTTGAACAGATGGCAATTGATACGGAAACATTCAGAGGGAAGAAGCCATATACATTTACCAACTTAAAGACAGAAGAAGGACTGGATAATGTAATCGAGTGGATTGAACACCACTGTCTGCTCAAAGGGCTGAAGTAATGACGGACTGGATGGGAGAACTTGACATAACGGTCATCAACAAAAAAGGTCGTAGTGTCGCTAATAAGATTTATTACCAGGGTGCACTTAAGGTAATAAAGCCCATTTATTTAAACGATTCCAATTTTCCGACGTTTTATCTGTCAAATGTAGGAGGCGGATTTCTGGATGGCGATCGCTATCGTACAGAAATTACGCTTGAGGACAATGCGTCATTGTCATTGACGACGCAAGGTGCGACAAAAATCTACAAAACATTGAAAGATTGTGTCAAGCAGTACCAGACATTTAATTTAGGGGTAGACACTTACTTTGAATATGTAGCTGATCCAATTATTGCTTATAAAGATGCGGATTATTTTCAGCAGAATATCTTTCGTCTGACCTTGACAAGCGCCCTGTTTTATACTGATATACTGACGCCTGGTTACGACAGTGAGGCGACCCATTTCAGCTATAAACAGCTCCATCTGCTGAATGAAATATATATGGATGACCAGCTTGTATTATTCGACAATATGAAATTGACGCCGCATGAGAATGAAATCGGTGAGATTGGCTTCATGGAAGGTTATACGCATCTTGGCTCATGCTACTGCATACATCCTGAAATCAACCAGTCGCTGCTTGATGAGCTGGTGGAATTGATTAAACATGAAGATAGAGATATTCGTTTCGGTATCAGCATGATGACTATCAGCGGTTTTACGCTAAGAATACTCGGTAACCGGACAGCTGATATTGAACATGTGCTGCTGAAAGTGCAAAAGCATATTAATGAACTGCATTATCAGCGTCCCGTGGCATTTTTAAGAAAATATTAATAATAGATTTAACAGTTTAAGCTATTCATCACCTGTTAAGATGGATAGCTTATTCACTATGAATCAAGGAGTGTTTCAATGAAACAAATCAATCAACAAAATCAACTGAGGTCCTCGTGGCCTTATCTTACTGTTGTTGTCTTGCTGCATATGCTCGGTTTAATACTGATGTGGATCGGCTCCGGTGACAATAAAATGCTGGTCGGCATGGCACTAGTTGCATATATGCTGGGCACGAGGCACGCCTTCGACCCGGATCACATCGCGGCGATTGATAACAGTGTTCGTAAATTGCTGCAGGAGAATAAGAAGACGCTTGGCATCGGGTTTTACTTCTCGCTCGGCCATTCGAGCGTTGTCCTGCTGATGTCTATCGCTCTTGGAGTATCTGCCGGATGGGCACAGCGGCATCTACCACAGCTGCAGCATATCGGCGGTATTATCGGGATGAGTGTCTCAGGGACATTCCTATTGATCATCGGCATCATCAATCTTATCATTCTTGTTCAATTAATCCGGTTGTTCAAAGACGTAAAGGACAGTGACCCAGGTAATGATAAACTGGAAGAACTGCTGAAGAGCAGAGGGTTTTTCTCACGTCTTATCGGGCCTTTCTATAAAGTACTGAATAAAGAATGGCATCTATATCCGCTCGGCTTCCTGTTTGGACTCGGCTTCGATACAGCAAGTGAGATAGCATTACTGGCACTTTCTGCTTCTGCTTCAACATCATCATTCTCATTAGCTGGAATACTCGCGCTGCCGATATTATTTGCAGCAGGGATGTCACTTTTTGATACGCTGGACGGAATTTTCATGACGCGTGCCTATGATTGGGCATTTATCAAGCCGATTCGCAAGCTTTACTACAATATTACTATTACAATGATTTCAGTCATTGCAGCTATTGTCATCGGATTAATCGAAATCTTCCAGCTGACAGCAGAGAATCTGCATCTGAACGGAAGATTCTGGACATCTGTTCAAGGCATTTCTCTTGAATACATGGGCTATTTGTTAGTTGCGTTATTTCTTGTCTCATGGATTGTGTCTTACGTCGTATGGAAAGTATTTAAAATAGAGGAGCGGTACAGCTGAGGCTCTGTAAATAAAAGTAGCAGCCCGATTATCAATGATCGGGCTGCTCCTTTTATTTTTCGATATACGTATTTTTCAGTGAAGTATCACCGGCAAACTTATGCAGCACTAAACCTTTTACTTTAGAATTCACAAGACGTGCCATACCACTCTGGTACATTGGAGAGATAGCAGCGTCCTCGAGCAGGATAGATTCTGCTTCCTGCAGTGTTGTCCAGCGTTTATCCGGGTCTGAAAGGAGCGGGCCTTTAGCGTCTTTAACTTTCTTGTCGAATTCAGCGTTCTTCCAGCCCATTTCGTTGTTCGGGCTGTCAGATAAGAAGAGGTCGACGTAAGTCATCGGGTCTGGATAATCTGCACCCCAGCGGCCGAACGACATTTCGTAGTCCTGCTTGTATTCGAGTGCAAGTTTCTGCTTGAACGGCTGCTGCTTGATCTTCAGCTTGACGCCCGGCAGGTTGCTTTCAATCTGTTCTTTAACATACTCGGATTCTTTCTTCGCGGTATCCTGGTCATAAGTCAAAAACTCAAAGTCGAAGTGATCTTTACCAAGTTCTTTCTTCGCTTGTTCGTAATATTTCTTCGCCTCTGCTTTGTCATAGTTCAGCGGTGATTTCACGCCTTTAACATAATCTTTGTCATCTGAACCTCTGACGAATTCACTAGGTGTCAGGACATCGGTCGGCGCAGAACCATTATTCAATAAGTTGCGGACATATTTATCTTTGTCTACTGCTTTAGCAAGAGCAAGACGCAAGTTCTTGTTTTTCAGTTCCGGCACTTTGTCCTGATTGAAGCGGATGAAATAAGTGCGTGCCTCAAGCTGAGTGTCGAACTCTTTCTTGTCTTTATATTTATCCACTTGTTCAGCAGTCAACTGGACGACATCCAGTTTGCCGGTGTCATATAGGTTCGCCGCTGTCTGCTGGTCTTTGATGACGTCGTAGTTGACTTCATCCAGCTTCACTTTATCTTTATCCCAGTATTCTTTATTCGGCTTAAGTTTATAGTTTTTCTCGAGGTTCCATTCTGACAATACGAAAGGACCGTTGTATAACGTGCTTTGTGCAGTCGTGCCGTACTTCTCACCTTGTTTCTCGACGAACTTCTTGTTCTGCGGGTTGAACGTACCGAAAGCAAGGAGCTCCTGGAAATAAGGGACATTCGTGTTCAGCTGGATTTGCAGCGTATGATCATCTAGTGCTTTAACGCCTAGTTCTTCAGGTTTCTTCTTACCTAAGTTCACGTCTTCCGCGTTTTTAACGTCATACATGATATAAGCATATTCAGAGCCGGTTTTAGGGTCTAAAGTGCGCTGCCATGAATAGACAAAGTCCTGTGCCGTCACAGGGTCACCGTTAGACCATTTAGCATCATCACGCAGCTTGATCGTCCATGTCTTGCCATCCTTAGACTTCTCAGGATCGCCTTCTGCCACACCCGGCACGGCTTTATCTTTATTATCAAGCGTGTACAGACCTTCCATCACCTGATTGAATACGTTGAATGCGACCATATCTGTCGCAAGAGATGTATCTAACGTCGGAATATCAGACAGTGATGCTAAATTCAGCACTTGCTTCTTATCTTTGCCGGAAGCTGAATCCTTATTATCAGAACTATTGCCGCCTGAACATGCCGCTGTAAAACCTGATACCGCAATTAATGACGCTAAAAATAAACGACTATTCTTTTTCATTCAATTTCCCCCGTATCATATTTTAGATTATTTTCAATATTTTCTGAATATTTTTATTATAGGCAAATAAGCATATTAATACAATAACAATTTTTTAATATTGCCTAAGAGAGGAGCAGAATGAGCCGCTGGGCAAAGAAAAAACCTGAGCAGAAATGCTCAGGCGCGTACATCATTACTCAGTCTTCTGTTCTTTCAAAAACTTATTGTAAATAAGCGTCAGCTGCTGATCAGTGATCTCGATGTCATGCTCATACATATATTTCATGGCGTAGCCGAGTGACACAGTCGTGGCACCGGCGACGCTGGCACCGATGACAGAGCCGGCACCCGGAATAAACTTCACAAGCTGGCGGAATGCTGCTTTGCCGGCGTTGCCGACGATGGTCGCGATGATCAGTTCACGGGCATTTTCCTTCGATAACGGTTTGCCGTAGAGACTGGCAAGCTTCAGCATCATGCCGATCTGAATCGACGTCAGCGGAACGAAGTCAGAGCCCGGAACAGGTAGGGCACCGACTGCCGTCGCTGAGACTCCTGCACCGAGTATCCATTTATTAGCGATATGACTTTTGTCCTGCATGTGCTTTCCCATCAGCAGGTCTTTTGATTTCTTCTGCAGCACGTCCAGCAGCTGCTTCTGCAGCATAGTGATATTCTCGCCGGTGCGCGAGGAAATCGGAGCAATCAGAAATTGATTCTTTGTTTTATCCTCAATATATTTCACTTGTTCAGGCACATCATCAGCTGCATCGATCTTGTTCAGCACAATAATGATGTCTTTGTTCGTTTTCGCGATATCTTTCAAGTTCTTCAGTTCATTCTCTGACAGCACAGTGCCTGCAGCGTTTAAGAAGAACAGAATGACATCCGCTTGTTTGTAGTAATCAAGTGTGACTTGTGAATTCACCGCATTCACGTCATCAAGTCCCGGCGTATCGACAAACAGAATATTATCCATATACGGAATTTCTTTGACAGCAACTGTTTCCCCGGGTTTTGCGCCGACTGAGGCAATGTCCTGCTGCATCAGTTTGTTGATTGTTGATGACTTGCCGCTGTTCACGTCACCGACTAAGGCAATCATAATCTTCTGTGACAACTGCGCACTGATTTTTTCTGATTCACTTTTAAACACCTGGTCAAACGTACTATTGAAGTCTTGATTATTCACATTCTCCGCCATTTCATCACCCCTAAGTTTTATATCATTATCATAGCAGTTTTCACCGCTGAAGATAAAATCTTAATCTTTCTTAAATATCAGAAAACTGATGAGTCGATTGCAGAAGATGTGATACAATGAGTAGAATAATATACTTTTTATTACATATGTACGATGGAGGACTGAAGATGGGATATTTCTATGTCTCGCTATTTTCTAACATGTTGTTATTGATGCTCGTACCTTACATGCCGTTCGACTTAAATAATGCAGAAAGTCCCGTGTCATTATTAGTCGTGCTGAATTTGATGACTTTGACTTTATTCAGAAATGAATATGACCGCTGGCAGCATGGCAAAAAATGTTTTCTGTATTTACCCGTGCATTTACTGCTGTCACTGCTCGTCATCGTGCTCATACCCGAGGCGGATGAATCATTTACAGAAAGACTGCTGTTTACAGTGATTGTATTTTTAACGTTCAGCTATGCAGCTGACAGCTTTATCAGACTGCTCGACCGAAAAGTGAATGAAAAGGGGAGATAGAAGTGAAAGATAGCTTCTATGATTTCTGGCTGCATGCATTTTCAGGAAAAGGTAAAGATTCGCGTTTTGAGTACTGGTTTCCAGCACTCAGTTCAATAGCCGCCTGTTTTTTGATCACTTATCTGCTCGTCAAAGTGAATAGCTTTTATAACAACGGGGAAGGCCTATCAATTGAACTGCTGTTTATCTTTATCCCGCTCTACATCATTGTATTTGCAGCAGTTGCGAACAGTGCACTACGCCGCTTCCGTGACGTCGGATTAACCGATAAAAATATTATGCTGATTACACTAATATTTAATTCGGCATTTCTACTATTTATAATTTATGGCGCCTTTACAGAACTTCATGACAATAAGATAGGGGAGCTGTTATTTAATATAGAGGGCACCGCCGTATCGCTCGCGGTTATAACATCTACTATCATTCTCATGCTGCCAACTGACTTCATGCTGAAGAAGAAGGATAGAGTGTAGGAGGACTGCCGAGTGAAGATGGTTGATGTCAAGAATTGAAGAAGAGTTACTATTAATATTAAAAACAGCTTCCGAGTTAAAAGGAAGCTGTTTTTATGACAATAAATTTAGAATTCAATGCCGCCGTCAGAGATGATGAACAGCTCAGTCAGTTTTTTGTTTTTATCGAAGAATGCTTCGAATGTCCCGTTTTTAGTTTGATAAGAATACGTATATTCTATAATATCGCCGCGCTCTGAATACGTTTCTGCTTCAGTGCTGAAGTTTGTGCCGTAAACCTGCTGGAACTGCTTGATTGAGATTTTTCCTTTCTGGACAGGAAGAATTACGGTGAAGATTTGATTTTTAGCGGATTTCAATGCGATTGTATCAAATTTTTTCAGAGCGTATTTTTTGTTGATTTTTTTAGTGGCTGCGATGTCATAGTAGTGATCAAAACCTGCCATAATATCGGCTTCTTTCACTTGTTTCACTACTTTGTAGCCATTAATTGTCACATTGCTGTTCAACAGCGCATTCTTGAAGTGTTTATCAAGCACAAATTGATAGCTGCTGCCTGTATAGCCGCTCCAGTTATAGTAAGGAGTGACTGTTTTGGCATCGGCTGCACTGTGATGAACGACGGGCACTGCTGCAAATAATAATGACGTTGCAAGTCCTATTTTAATTAAGATTTTCATAAGTTTTCCTCTTTTCTTTTAACTGTTTTCAGCATACTATACAACCTATGTAAAATATATGAAATTATTGTATATTTAAGGTAACTTTAAGATTTCAAAGAATAGTCATCCATAAGACTGCAGCAATAAAACACCTCACGCTTTTATAGTCATTTTATTCTTCAGGATAAATTATTGAGATTTATGGGTAATATGTAATTGTTGATGCTGTTTATTCACTAAGCAGCTACAGTGCAGGTAATAGGAAAGCAGATAGGAGGACAGCGGGATGGCGGAAGTTTACATGGCGTTCTGGAAGAATGCTTTGAATATAAGAGATGGTGCGACGAGGAAAGAGTTCAATGTACCTTTTCTGTTGCATCTCGTCATCATCTGGTTCATTATGCCGCTGCTCGCTAAACTGCTAGGAATCAGCGGGGAAGCTTATCATACTGACTTCTATATATTGAGCACTGAAGTGAAGTTTAATGGTAATGAATTAACATGGCTGCTGATAGTCATCTTAATTGTACCGACTGCAACGCTCACATTCAGAAGATTCCAGGATCTCAAGATGAACGGCTGGTGGTCGCTTTATATCATCGGATTTCCGATTATCTTCATAATTGTCACGCTGCTTGCTAATACAATCGGTCAATTTCTGCCTGCTGATTCACTGCTTGCTGAAATCATTATCACTGCCGTCGTCTGCGTGCCGATACTCCTTCTTGTGCTGCTGATATCGCAGCTTATTTTCTATGAACATAAAACTTATCCGAAATGGTGGATGATTGATAAAGATAACAGTATTTAATTTTTAAGGAAACTTTAAGATTAAGAAAATACGGCTTATGTTACCATTAAATAGAATAATATATAAGGGGTGGTAATGTTGGAGAGAGAAATGTCGTTTAAAGATGCTTATTTGAATTTCTGGCGGAAAGCATTTGTGATGAAGGGGAGAGCGAGGCGTAAAGAATACTGGGTTCCTATGCTGGTACATATAGCATTGTCCATTGTGCTTAGCCTGCTTGCCGGCTTTATTGATTCTAGTATGGGCCGGAATACAGAAGATCTCGGTTCTGTCTCTCAAGTCGTCCAAGGGCTCACAGGACTCATTCTGCTTGTTCCTAACTTTACAGTCGGTGCACGACGGCTTCAGGATATCAACATTAACGGCTGGGTGAATCTTGTGCCGCTTATCGTATCACTGGTAGGCTTAGGGGCCATTATTTTTAGCATTTTCAAGGAAGCAGCTAATCCTGCAGGTGTAGTCACAACGTCGTTACTTGTGTTAGCTGTCCTGCTTGTTATGAGTCTTGTTTTCATCATTATGTTTGCGCTTGATGGTACACGCGGAGCTAATAAATACGGAGAAGATCCTAAAAACAGAGTGAAATATTGAGAAATCTCTCATGACCTGGTCATGAGAGATTTTTTAATGGAAATTCTGAAGGCCAAAACTTTGTAGAATCTGTTGAAATTAGCGAGAAGTGGCCTTCAAACGACTTCTGAAGGCCAAAATTCTAAAAAATTGACGAAAACTGGCGAGAAGTGGCCTTCAAACGACTCCTGAAGGCCAAAATTCTACAAAATCAACGAAAATCGATGAGAAGTGGCCTTCAAACGACTCCTGAAGGCCAAAATTCTAAAAAATCGACGAAAACCGATGAGAAGTGGCCTTCAAACCGCTCCTGAAGGCCAAAATTCTAAAAAATTGACGAAAATTGGTGAGAAGTGGCCTTCAAACTGTTCTTGAAGGCCAAAATTCTATAAAATCAACGAAAATCGGCGAGAAGTGGCCTTCAAACTATTCCTGAAGGCCAAAATTCTAAAAAATTGATGAAAACCGATGAGAAGTGGCCTTCAAACTGTTCTTGAAGGCCAAAATTCTATAAAATCAACGAAAATCGGCGAGAAGTGGCCTTCAAACTATTCCTGAAGGCCAAAATTCTAAAAAATTGATGAAAATCGATGAGAAGTGGCCTTCAAACGACTCCTGAAGGCCAAAATTCTAAAAAATCGACGAAAACCGATGAGAAGTGGCCTTCAAACGACTCCTGAAGGCCAAAATTCTAAAAAATCAACGAAAATCGGCGAGAAGTGGCCTTCAAACTGTTCTTGAAGGCCAAAATTCTATAAAATCAACGAAAATCGGCGAGAAGTGGCCTTCAAACCGCTCCTGAAGGCCAAAATTCTAAAAAATTGACGAAAATTGGTGAGAAGTGGCCTTCAAACTGCTCCTGAAGGCCAAAATTCCTCTATATTAATCTAATTCTTTCATCTGAATAACGACTTTACCTTTAGTACTGCCGTTCTCTACGTAGTCTAAAGCTTTCTGTGTTTCACTGAACGGAAAGACGCGGTCGATGATTGGACGGAGTCTGCCTTCTGCAATGAGGTCATTGAAATATTCAAGATGTTCGCCGCTTGGATGCATGAACATATAGCTGTAATGGGCGTTGTATTCTTTAGCCGATTTTTCGTATTTCATAGCAGCTACTTTAAACAGTCCCTGGCGCAAATAGCCGAGGTTATTCTCGACCGCAAATCTTGCATTCGGAACAGCCGCTATAGAGATCACATGACCACCGTCTTTCACAGCTTTGAACGACTGCTTAGTTGTATCGCCGCCGACGGTATCAAAGACGCTGTCAAAACGACCGGCTGGTTCACTGAAATCGACTTCCTTATAGTTGATCAGCTCATCTGCACCGAGCTCTTTAGCGAGTGCTTCGCCTTTACTGCTGACAGTAGTCGTCACATGAACGCCGAGTGCCTTGCCGAGCTGTACAGCAAAACTGCCGACACCGCCTGCCCCCGCATGAATCAGCACATGATCGCCAGGCTGGACATGCAGTTTCTCAGTCAATGCCTGATAAGCAGTCAGACCGGCGAGCGGAATGGCAGCTGCTTCGACAAACGACAGGCTTTCAGGTTTCAAGGCGAGATTATTCTCACCGATGACTGCATATTCAGCAAATGTCCCGTAGTTATCATTCTCAACCCGGCCGTATACTGCATCACCTTCTTTGAACTTCGTCACATGCATGCCCACCTGCTTCACCACACCCGCAAAATCTCCGCCGAGAATAAGCGGCATCTTATAGCTTCTCAGTATTCGTAACTGACCATCGCGCAATTTGTAGTCAACCGGATTGATACTCGCAGCATACACTTTCACAAGTACATCATGCGCGCCAATCTTCGGCACCGGTAACTCCATTAACTTAAGCGGTACTTTCCTGCCGTACTTCTCAATTGCCATCGCCTTCATATGATCATCTCCTTATGTCCAAGTATAAATGGAAGCTTCAGAAAACTTAAGTCATAAGGTCTGGAGTAGTGAGTCAGATGACTATGACGAGATCTAAAAATCGCCTGCTGTACAAAGGCATGTGTTTTAAAATCAGCAGTCCATCTCTGTGTTTAGTTATAAATATACAGAAAATAAATTGAAAATTCGTATATTAACTTTAAGCGACTAAATATATTAATAAAATAGAACAAATGTTAACAAAAATAAATTTTATAAATTATAAAGTTATAAAATCAGATAAATATTTTAAGATTAAAATATGACAGATGGAATTATTACAATTTAGACATTGGCACGACTTCAAATTTACGATAAATATGCAGATTTTAATAAAAATTATTATTTTATAACTATACTGATATAATAAATCTAAATGTTAAATAAAATTTAACTTTATTAAAAGTCATAAGAAAATCAGTTTATTAAAATTTTTTGTGAAATAAGTATTGCCATAGCAAATTAATAAATGGTAATATCAAGAAGCTAAATCGATTATGGAGGAAATTATGATAAAAAAAGTAACAATATTCACCCTTATAGTCGTGTTGTTGAATATGTTTATTGTAGATTATTTCCAGAAAGATGTTTCGGCTGATAGTACAACGCTCAAAACTGATCAGGCCGACGTTATACGAGTAGAGGAAAAAGGGGAAATTAGTAATAAAGTGAACTGGAGCTTAATGATTAATGAGCGAGGTCAAAAACTGGATAACGACACTATCATTCTGACTTTAGCAGGACATCATAAAGTTAACGAAGTAGAATTAGCACAAGCGTTAAATGCTAAAGGTATTGAACTCACAAAACCTGACGTGAATCAAAGTAAGTATGTACTGAAACTTAGTAAACTCGATCAGCCGATCAGTATAGCAATGACTACTGAAACACTTGATGACAATACGAACTATACACTTTCATTGACAACGACCGTAGCAGGACAGAAAAAGCAGGCGAGCGACACCGTCTATCAGAAGATGGACGTGACAGGCAATATCGTCTATAAGAACGTGCCGGAAACAGTGACGAAGCCAGCAGTCGTCATCTCGCTGATCAATAAAACTTCAGGTGCAATTGTTCAGCAGCAGACAATAAGTTCGAATGAAACGACTTATACTTTTAAAGATGTGAACAAGCTGAATGACGATAACCAGCTAGTTGAATATGAAGTTAAGACAGAGCCGCTTGGTAACTATAAGACGACGGTCAATCAATTCGATATCGAGCAGACTTACATGACGACTGAAGTCAAAGGGACAGTGACCAATGAGACCGGTAAACCTTTGACGATTGAGTTTGTTAATCAGGCGACGAAAGAAGCGGTCGACTCAATGACAGTGGATAAAGATGCTGAAACATATGTTGCCGACCAACTGCCTCTGAATGATGAACAAGGACAGAAAATTGCATACGAAGTAAGCGTTCCAGATGTTGAAGGATATGATAAAAAGATCAATGACTACAACATAGCGCTGACGAAATCGGAAGAGCCGACAACAGAAGAGCCGACAACGGAGAAGTCAACGACAGAAGAAGCGACGACAGAAGAGCCGACGACAGAAGAAGCGACGACGGAGAAGTCAACGACAGAAGAAGCGACGACGGAAGAAGCGACGACGGAAGAAGCGACGACGGAAGAAGCGACGACGGAAGAAGCGACGACGGAAGAAGCGACGACGGAAGAAGCGACGACGGAAGAAGCGACGACGGAAGAAGCGACGACAGAAGAAGCAATGACAGAAGAAACGACGACGGAAGAAGCAATGACAGAAGAAGCGACGACGGAGAAGTCAACGACCGAAGAGCCGGTAACAGAAGAGGCGGCGACAGAAGAAGCGACGACAGAAGAAGCGACGACAGAAGAAGCGGCGACGGAAATGCCGGATGCAAAAAGCGCTTCTACTAATGTACCAGTCGTAAAAGCACCTGTAGAAGATTCTGTTGTTTATACACCACCAAAAACTAAAACGTTCAGCTTAAGAACTTTTAGCCTGGCACCAACACTTGCACCAACAACGTTGGCTGCAGCTGCTACAAGTTATACACCGAGCGACTATACGTATACAAGTAACACTTATACTTATGGCAGTAGTTTCTCAGCCACATTAACTGGTGTTATGGCTACTGATCAATCAAAGATAGACTGGACAATGACAATTACAAATAAAACAGGATATATATATACTGCTAATTTGGAAAATATAGTTGTTAATAATTTACAATATATGACTTCTATGAATTTAAATAACACTTCTTACAGTTATTCGAAGAGTCTTTCGATTACAAAAGGAAGTGCAAGTGCATATTCAAATAGTTTTTATTTATATCCAAACGATTCAACGTTTAAGTTTTCAACACCTATCACTAACCCAAATCAGTCCAGTTACTCAATAACTCTAGGGTCATTATATTCTTCAGGTGATTATCCTATGAATTTGACTGGCACGTTTACTTTAAATGCAAAGTCAGCAACGCCTACAGTGAAACCAGTGTCTATTTATGACACGTCAGTCAAAGGAACGGCAGCTCCGGGTGCTGTTGTTAAGGTGATGAATGGTACGACTGAACTTGGAACAGCTACTGCTGATAGTGCGGGGACTTATTCAGTAACTATTCCTAAGCAGTCAGCGGGGACAGTCTTGAGTGTTACTTCTACGGAATCAAACAAACGGGTGAGTGATCCAACAAACGTTACGGTTAGTAGTTCGGTGCCGATTACTATAAATAACATTTATAGCGATCAGACGTATGTAACGGGAACAGCTGAACCAGGCGCTTTGGTTACTATTAAAAATTCAATGGGGACAGTGCTTGGCAGTACAAAAGCATCAACAGATGGATTATATTTCGTTGAACTCTATCGTCCTTTAAGTGCAGGAACTGTCATTACTGCTGAAGCTGTTTCTACTAATGGTTCGAAAACAGCAACAACAACTGTACTTGCTGCTGATTCAAGTGGTACGCCTGGAACAGGAAAGGAAATCGTTGAACCTAGTCCTACCTATAAAGGACCAATATCTGATATGAGTTGGGATGAGAGAGGGTTATACCGCAACCGGGTGCCGCAGCCTGTTGAATATAATGAATCGTTCCAATGGAAAGCAGCACAACCAACTGGAGCGACTAATGAATATGCCATTGATTTAAAAACCCAAGGGCGAGCAAGTGTCTCTCAAGAACCATTAGATATTGTTCTTGTTGTAGATAACTCTGGAAGTATGACTCAAACAGGGTCCAACGGAAAGACACGCTGGGTAAATATGAAAACCAATGTTAATGCGTTTATCGATGAAGTCACTAAAAATAATAGTACATCGAGCGTCAAAACAAGAATCGGTGTTGTTAACTTTGCCTCTATTTTAGTAAGTACTCAAAATTTTTCTGAGAATGCCAGTACTATTAAAGCAGGAATTCCTACGTCCCCTGTGTCAGGAAATAATGCCGGTACATTTACTCAGATCGGTTTACGAGAAGGCAGAAATATGCTTGCTACTTCATCTAATAAAAAAGTGATGATTGTATTAACAGATGGAGCACCGACATTAAGTTATAGAGGTATAAAAGCAACTGGATCAGAAAATATTACTGAATTTGATAATTATGTTAAGGGTAGTGGTAGTTATTTCCAACTTAACAATACTATTGAATATGGTTATGACCATGACTCTTATTACGCTGGTAGCTATGTGATTTCAAATCATGGCCAGCCAACTATCTCTGAGGCTAAACTCATTAAAGCTAACAATCCATCATTTAATATATTTTCAGTTGGTTTGGATACTAAAGTAACATCAGCAGGTGCTACAGTGGCTGAAATGAACAAAGTTCTTACCAATATTGCATCAAAGCCGGAATATGCGTATGCTACTGCTGATTCTTCATCTGAATTGTCTAAAGTATTATCAAATATTTCACAAAGTATTTCCAACAGTATCTCAAAAGGTGTCGTTACTGACCCAATCGGCGCTATGTATGACCTGAATTTAGGAAGCAATAATGTATTCGATAGTTCTGACTATACATTAACAGCATCTGATCCTGCCCTGTTAAATGGTGTCACAGTAACATACGACACTGCTTCAAGGACTATTAAATTGAACGGATTAACTTTAGGTAAAGGCGAATGGGTCAACATCAACTATAAAGTCAAGCTGCGTGTGACTGATGACAACTTTGTTGAAAATCAGTGGTATCCAATGAATGGTACAACAACCTTGAAACCAACAGCAACTTCTACATTGTTAAGAGAATATCCCGTTCCTGAAGCAAGAGCTGCAAGTCCGGTATACAGTTTCACTTTCAATAAATTAAGTGATTCTAATACACCACTAGGCGGTGCTACTTTTGAACTGAAAGATTCAACTGGAAAGATTATGACTCAGACTTCCAGTACAAACGGTCTGGTTAAATTCGATAACCTGAAAAAAGGGACGTATACATTAACCGAGACTGCAGCACCGTCGAACTACAGTAAAGATCCAAAGACATATACGGTTGTTATTGCAAGTAACGGCGATATTAAAGTTGACAATGTACTTTACTCAGGCACAAATGTATTCAAAGTCATCAATAAGAAGGTGCTCGGTTCTATTGAAGTTGTTAAACATCAAAGTGGTGATGAAAGCAAGTTGCTTGCTGGAGCTACTTTTGAACTGAGAGATTCGGCAGGTAAAGTAGTGACATTGACGACTGGCACAGATGGTAAGGCATTGTTCAGTGCATTGCCGCTTGGTAGTTACACACTTGTAGAAACAAAGGCGCCAGCTGGATACCAGCTGAAAACAACACCTGTGAAGATAGATGTGACATCTGCCACTAAAGTAGTTGTAAAGGTAGCGAACCAAAGTAATTCAGCAGTATTACCAAATACAGGTGGGCCAGGACCTTTGTGGTTTTCAATAATTGGCATCTTAGTCATTATAGCGTCACTATTTTCAAGGAAAAAATTTGCACATATGAATTAAGCCGCATCTGCGGATTAATATAAATAAATTATAAAATTATTAGGAGGCATTTATGTCAAAATTATTTAAGCGTTTGTCCCTGTTTTTAGTATTAGCATTACTAGTAAGTATAGTAGCTCCGCTCGGTAAAGCATTCGCAGCAAGTCCTGCAACTAACTTGACTATTCACAAAGTGACCGGTTCATCAGAAATAAGAGCAACCTATGATCAGTTAGTTAACGGTACAGCGCCAGCTGGTTCTCAACCAATCTCCAATATTTCATTTACTTACTGGAAAGTCACTCCGGAACAATTAGCAACAATGAAAGCTGTACCTGGCAGCTTTGATACAGAGTCAGAAGTAACAGGATTAGCGGGAGCTAAATTAGGTACAACTGCTAAAACTTCAGCAAATGGTACGACGACAGCTCCAAACTTAGCTGAAGGTTTCTACTGGTTCATTGAAGATGTAAGTACTGCAGTTAAAACATCAAACGCCGTTCCTTTCGGTCTTGAATTACCGATTACAAATGAAGCGGGTAATGGTTACATTACAGATTTACATGTATTCCCGAAAAATACATTACAAGACTTACCGACGATTGATAAAGACGTCAAAGCAGATGGTACTAAATCAGCTTCATTTGCAGTAGGCGAATCTTTCAACTGGATCATCCAACCGTCAGTACCAAAAGGTATCAATGAGTATACTAAGTTTACTGTTACAGATACGATTGCTTCTCAATTAACATTTGCAGGAACTGATAAAGTCTATGTAGAAGTAAATGGAACTAAACTTGCAGCAGACAACTACACTGTTTCTAATCCTGATGGCAAAGTAGTAATAGATTTCACTGATGCAGGCCGTCAGGCGTTAGCTGCTGCTGGAGATTCCGCTAAGCTGAACATTTTCATTCCTACAGTCATCAATGACACAGCAGTCATGGGATTACCTATTCAAAATAATGCTACATTAACATTTGATAACGGTCATGGTACGACGACAGAGCCTGGTGGTCAGAATCCACCAGTGACACCGCCAACAGTACCGTCCACTGATACACCTATCGTTTACACTGGTGGTAAGAAGTTTGTTAAAACAAATGGCTCAGGTACTAATCTTGAAGGAGCTGTATTCGTTGTTAAAAATGCAGCCGGTAAATATTTAGTTCAAGATGCTAAGTTGAATACAACTTGGGTTGACAGCAAAGATGCGGCAACAAAATTCACTTCTAAAAAAGATGGTTCATTCGAAGTGAAAGGACTATCTTACGGTACAGATGGTTCTAACAATAAAGGTGCAACTGACTATACAATTGAAGAGGTAACAGCACCAGCAGACTATACATTACCGACTAATCCTGAAACATCATTCACAGTAAATGCAACATCTTACTATGCAGATCCTACTGCGGCTCAGTTAACTAGTGCTACACCTAAAGAAATCGTCAACAAAAAGACTGAAATCCCTAACACAGGTGGTATCGGTACAGTGATCTTCACTGTTGTAGGTCTTGCACTGATGTTACTTGCGTTCGTATTATTAAGAAGAAGACAACAAGCTTAACATCATGCTATATAATAATAAGGTAGACTTTAGTCTGCCTTATTTTTTATAAGGAGGAGAGTCATTTTGAGCTCCGAGAAAAAACAGAAAAAGAAAAAGAACAATCGTCTTTCTAATTTAATATTTGCCTTTATATTTCTTATTGGTCTTGGTATATTGATCTACCCGATGATCAGCGCTGTATACTATGATTATGAATCAGGGACTGAAGTGAACGACTTCAATAAAGAAGTGGAGTTATTGTCTGATAAGGAGATTGACGCACGGATTAACAGGGCGAAGGCCTATAATGAATCACTGAGCGGCAATGAAGTGCTGCACGACGCTTACAGCAAGGCAGAGGAAGCGGCGGGTAAGCGGGAGTATGCGAAGATGCTTGAAGTGCATGAGAAGATGGGGCACGTTGAGATTCCGAGGATTCATCAGGATCTGCCGCTGTTTGCGGGGACGACTGAACGGGTGCTGCAGGAAGGGCTCGGTCATCTGGAGAACACATCGCTGCCGGTCGGCGGTGAGTCGACGCATACGGTTATCACCGGTCACAGAGGTCTGCCGGACAAGAAGCTGTTCACGGATCTTGATAAGATGAAGATTGGCGATATGATCTACGTCCATAATATTCAGGGGGTTCTTGCCTATAAAGTGGACCATATTGACGTGATCGAGCCGAGTGATTTCAGCAAGCTGAAGATTGTGAAAGGCAAGGACCAGCTGACACTGCTCACCTGCACGCCGTATATGATCAACTCGCACCGTCTGATTGTCACCGGTCACCGCGTGCCGTATACGCCTGAAGAAGCGAAGAAACATGAGGCAGCACAGGAACCGTGGTGGTATAAATTTCTGAATGTCTACAGAAATTACTTGATTGGTCTTGCTGTAGCGCTTATCTTATACTTATTGTACCGTCTCTGGAATAAGCGGAAGAAGAAGGTAACGTAATGAACAAGTGGCTTGCTGTCGTGCTGTTTTGCGCGGGGCTCTTTATCTGTCTCTATCCCCTCGCTGCGAAAGTGTACTATAACTATGATATGTCGCAGGAGTCTGACGCGCTGAATAAACATTTTCAGGTGGATTCCGACGACCAGAAGAATAGATATACGCAGTTTGAGCAGTACAACCGGCAGATGACGATGAACCAGACGATTGAAGCGCCGGCAGTACAAGTGAAGAAGAATGACAGTGATGATGAGCAGATGATTTCCGATGACGTCATTGCGACAGTGAAGATTCCGAAGCTGAACTTACATTACCCGGTATACGACAAAGCGACGCCGGAAAACTTGAACCGCGGTGTGTCACGTGTTGAAGGCACGAGCTATCCTGTCGGCGGCCGCTCGACAAACAGCGTCCTTGCCGCGCACAGCTATTCGCCTTACCATGAGTGGTTCACGCATATTGACCGTCTGGAAAACGGCGACCAGGTGATCATCAATAACTTTAAAGAGACGTTGTACTATAAAGTGTATGACCGTGTGATTGTGACACCCGACAAAGTGGAAGCGATGGCAGTCAGGCAGGGGAAAGATGTCCTCACACTTCTCACGTGTACACCGTCAGGAGCAGAGCGCCTGCTCATCTATGCCGAGCGGACGACGAAAGACGGGAAGAAAGTGACGCCGCAGCCGGTCCTGCCGCAGCCTATGGTCGAGAAATCGATATGGGAGAAGATGAAAGTATTATCGGATTCCTGGGTTGTCATTGCTGCTGCAGCCTTATTATCTTTCTTATTCATTGTTATGCTGATTCGCCAGAAAGAAAGCTGAAAACCGTTCCTTGCGAGGGACGGTTTTTTGTTTTTCTTCCTATTTAATAAGAACATTCTATGTAACCGCGTACATTTTTCGCGAGAAAGTTGGTTGTTTCCCTATTGATTTCTCTGTAAAAGGTCTATAATAAAAGTCAAAGGGTTTAAGCATGTGATATTTATTTTGGGAGGCAACGGGGTTATGAATTTTGTTAACAGCAGTTCTGCTAAAACTGACGTCATCTTAATCGGCGGCGGAATTATGAGTGCAACACTCGGTGTATTATTGAAAGAATTGAAGCCTGATCTTAACATTAAAATGTTCGAGCAGCTCGGTGAGCCGGCTCTTGAAAGTTCCAATGCATGGAATAACGCAGGAACTGGTCACTCAGCACTGTGCGAACTTAACTATACGACTGAATCAGCTGACGGCAATATCGATGTCAGTAAAGCACTGGACATTAATGAACAGTTCCAGCTGTCTAAACAGTTCTGGACGCATTTAGTGAAGACAGGAAAGCTGAAAAATCCTGAGAACTTCATTAAGACAGTACCGCACATGAGCTTTGTGGAAGGCGCGGACAACATCGATTTCTTGAAGCGCCGTCTTGCTGCGCTACAGGACAATCCACTGTTCCGCGGCATGGAGATCTCTGAAGACCATGCCGTCTTGAAAGAATGGGTGCCGCTCATGATGGAAGGCCGTGATCCGTCAGACAAAATCGCGATCACGAAGATGGATTCAGGGACAGATATTAACTTCGGCCGGCTGACGGTTGATCTCTTCAATCTACTGGCTGAGCAGGGCGTTGAACTGAACTACAACCACGCGGTGAAAGACTTGAAACGCGACGGGCGCGGCTGGAAAGTGAAAGTGCATAACGCCGGCAGCGGTAAGACAGAAGAGCATACAGCGCGCTTCGTCTTCATCGGTGCAGGCGGTTACAGTCTGCCATTACTGCAGAAGACCAACATTCCGGAATCCAAGCACGTCGGCGGGTTCCCGGTCAGCGGCTTGTTCTTAGTGTGCAACAATGAAGAAGTCATCAACAAACATCTCGCGAAAGTGTACGGCAAAGCAAAAGTCGGCGCGCCGCCGATGTCTGTGCCGCATTTAGATACGCGTTACATCGACGGTAAGCGCTCACTGCTATTCGGACCGTATGCCGGCTTCTCGCCGAAGTTCCTGAAAGAAGGGTCATACTTCGACTTGATCGGCTCAGTGAAGCCGAATAACGTGCTGACGATGCTGTCTGCCGGCGCGAAGGAAATGAAGCTGACGCAGTATTTGATCAGCCAGGTCATCCAGTCGCACGAAGACCGTATGGCAGAACTGCGTGAATTCGTTCCTGAGGCGAAGTCAGAAGACTGGGAGATTGTTGTTGCCGGTCAGCGCGTGCAGGTCATTAAAGATACGGACAAAGGAAAAGGCACGCTGCAGTTCGGTACAGAAGTCATCAGTGCTGAAGACGGCTCGATTGCGGCACTGCTCGGTGCGTCACCAGGTGCCTCTACAGCTGTTCATGTCATGCTGAATGTACTGGACAAATGCTTCAAGGACTACATGGCTGAATGGCAACCGAAAATTCAAGAGATGGTGCCGTCTTACGGTCAGCAGCTGGGCGACAATGAAGAACTGTTCAGTAAAGTGAACGAAGAGACGTCAGCAGTTCTGAACCTCGTTAAGAAGAAAGAAACAGTCAGTCAAGAAGTATAATATAAACAAACGGGATGTCATGACTGGTATCCCGTTTGTTATGTTTGTAATTTTTCTGTAAAAGCTGCCGGAAAGAGTAGTCAAATGGCATGATGATTTATATAATTTAGTCCATACAATATAATAGGAGCTGCTCATGATTAAGAAAACGATTCTCTCGACCGTCCTGACTTTGATAAGTTTTATAGTCACTTCTCTGTCAACAGCCGAAGCTGCAGCGTATGACAGAGGCGTTACAATTGATATCGCCCGTAAGTATCACTCCCTCAGCACACTGAAAGCGATTGTCGATGAGATGAAAGCGAACAATGCCGCCTACTTGCAGCTGCATTTCTCAGACAATGAAAACTATGCGCTTGCTTCCCCTTACTTATATCAGACGAGTAATATAACCAACTCGCGTTACTTGACTGCCGGTGAATTAGCGGCATTGATCACTTATTGTAACGACCGTGACATTATAGTCATCCCTGACATCGATATGCCGGCTCATTCTGCTGCCTGGACGGTTAAAGTGGCACCGCGATTAAAAGCAGGTGAGCGCATCACGACTGACTTTGATAGCAGCGTCGTCGATTATTTCGGCAATACGGTCGCACTCACGCACTCAAAAGCACTGCTGACAGAAGTCATGACTCAGTTCAAGCAGCCGAAGTTCTATGGCCGCCAGCGCATCGTCATCGGCGGTGATGAAGTGACAGGTGGTTACGCTTTCCAGGATGAGCTGCTCACTTACATCAATCAGTTAGCGGCACATACCGTGCAGGCGGGATATAAACCCCAGCTCTGGAATGACAGCCTGACTAAGAGCGGCTTAAGCGGCCTGAACAAATCAGTATCCATCTTATACTGGTCACAGCGCGGGGACACTAACGTCACTGTTGAAGATTTCGCCCAGGCGGGTCTCAGCGTTTACAACTATAACGCCATGTCGTTATACTTCCTTCCTGACAGCCGTTGTGCAGCAGATATAACGGAACAGGCTGGTTATATTCAACGTGCTTACAAGATTAATCACTTCTATGAGAACGGTGAGTACTACTATCCTGTCACAACCTTTAACATCGCCGGCTCTGCTCTGACGTTCTGGGGGGAGCATGCGGGGGAACTCTCACAGCAGCAGCTGCTGGAGCAGGAACTGCCGTTGATCAGAAGTTATTTAACGGTGCAGTAATCGTCAAACAATAGCCGGATAGTCACCGACCATCCGGTTATTGTCTTGGATTTAATTCATCAATCACTTCTTTCGGGTCGTGACCGTACTTATTCGGACCTTCTGTCCCGTCAAACGCCAGCACTATAAAGAAGAGAATAGAAACGATGGCGTAGCAGAAGACAACAGCGCCATCTGCTGTGTCATCAAGAGTCATGAATTCTGTAGCATTGAACAGTGCTGTGAATATAAAGACGGGCAGTGCAGTCCAGCCGGTTATATTCAAATCCTGGAGCCGTCTGAATAAGACCGAGAAGAAAGGAATCACCAGTACAGTGTCACTGATGAGCTGCAGGTTGAACAGCAGTGCATGAGGATAGCGGGGGGATATTAATACAGCCAGCAGTAAACCTGCTGCAGCGATTGTCATATGAATAATGAAAGGAACCCAGAATTCTTTTCGTCTTGCCCGCTGATTGAGCACAAAGGCCTGCGTCCAGAATCGTTTGTATGCTTCACGGGCTGTCATTTTGATCTCCATAGTTAACCTCCTTCTAGTGTGAGATATGAAGATGATAACATAGCTGCCTATGAAAGCGACTGAACCAAGGCGGTATTTAAGAAAAGTTTAAGAAAGCGGACGTGTTATAATGGATAGAAAAGTACGAGGCACAGAGTCATCAACTTATTTTAAAACTGTCACTTTTCCATGAACTATTAATGCGCAGTATGGGTATAAACAACTATCTGGATATAGGAGACGATAATCATGAACATATTACTGACAGGTGCTTCCGGTTATATCGGCGGCCACTTACTGAAAGAACTGAAGAAAAATCACCATATCGTTGCCGCGTCGCGCAGTACTAAAAACAAAGAGAATGAAGAAAATGTGGAATGGAAAAAAGTCGATTTGTTCTCGCTGAAAGATGTGGAGGACGCGATGGAAGGCATTGATACGGCAATCTATCTTGTCCATTCAATGATGCCGTCAGCTAAGCTGACGCAGGCATCATTCATGGATATGGATGCGATACTTGCTGATAACTTCGGCCGTGCCGCGAAAACAAAAGGGGTCAAACATATCATCTTCATGAGCGGTATTATGCCGCCTGATGAAGATGAAGAAGATTTATCAGACCACTTAAAGAGCCGGAAAGAATGCGAGAAAATCCTCGGGTTTTACGGTGTGCCGGTCTCGACACTGCGTGCCGGACTCATTATCGGACCAAAAGGATCGTCGTTCCCGATTCTGAAAAAACTGACGGAACGGCTGCCGGCGCTTGTGCTGCCGAAATGGGCGTACAGCAAGACAGCGCCTGTCGCACTGGACGATGTCGTAGCAGGGCTGAAGGCACTAGTTGACCGGGATATAACAGAGAACGAAGTGATTGATATCAGTCATGACGTGACGACATACAAAGAGATGTTCAAAGAAACAGCAGCAGTGATGAATAAGAAACTGCCGATGATCAATCTTCCGATTATTCCTGTCTGGCTGTCAAAACCCGTCGTTCGCCTGATCGCCGGAGAACCGAAAGAACTGGTCTATCCGCTGCTTGACAGCCTGGTCCACGACATGGTGCCGAGCAAGAAAAACTACATGGAAGGTATTTCCAATGCGCCGACGCCGATCAAAGAAAGCATCAAAAAAGCACTCGAAGAAGATAAAGATGATAAGAAGAAAAAGAAATCATCGAAGTCCATTGGTGATGAACTGAAGAAGAGCGATGTGAAATCAGTGCAGCGTATCATGATTCCATCCAGCTGGACGATTGACCAGACAGCGAACTACTATGCCAACTGGTTATCGCGTATCGGTTATTCCTTCATCAATACATCAATTGAAAATGAAAAGCTGATGATCAGTCTGCCGATCTTTAAAGAGCCGATTCTCATCCTTGAGAAATCAAAGGAACGTTCAAGCGAAAACCGGGTGCTCTTCTATATTAGAGGCGGTAAGTTCGCGCGGTCTGTAGA
This sequence comes from Macrococcus equipercicus, assembly GCF_004359525.2. Taxonomy (GTDB): domain Bacteria; phylum Bacillota; class Bacilli; order Staphylococcales; family Staphylococcaceae; genus Macrococcus; species Macrococcus equipercicus. The sequence continues at coordinate 48,152 of NZ_SCWC02000001.1, forward strand.
AGGCGGCCGTGCGCGTCTTGAATTCCGGCGTGTGCTTGATACGAATGAATGTTTGATCGCCATCCACGAATATGAGCCGACACTGCCATGGTTCATCTATAAATTCACACAGGCGAGAGTACATATCATCGTCATGACACTGTTCGGCTATGAAACAAAGCTGCTCGCTAAAACACTTGATTCCAAATATTTGGTAGACCGGACGAAACAGCTGGCAGACCGTTAATCACAAACCACCTTGGAGAAACGCCAAGGTGGTTTTTTATGACCGTTTACTGTTCATAGCGGTCTTTATGCTCTTTTTTCATCCGCTGATAATCTGCGTCGGCCCGGATTTTATCCCAGTATTCTTTAAAGATCAGTGCCGACTGCCGTTTAATATCATCATCTTCATTCGGCATGACTTTACGGTCATCATCATATTTCCGGCCAGACTTATGATGCGCATAACGCATGGCACGTGTGTAACCCATCTGGATGAATTTTCTCGCCATATCCATGCCGACAAAATCGTCTGCCTCTTTATAAGCCTCGTATAACTGATAAATTTCTGCGCTTGATTTCTTCGCGATGTCCGGCGTCTTAAAGCGCCAGTGGGGAAGTATTTCGCCTTTATACGGTTCGACGAGCAGCACACCCTGCTCACCACGCCCGACTTGGTACAGCTCGGGATGCTTGCGAAAGTCAATCTTCTTGAAATCCTGTTCATAATTAAATTTCATCTTATGCCTCCTATATCACTTGTCATCACTGTCAATCGTTTCTTCATATTGTAACAATGGAACATGTTGTATATCACTTATGTAACAAATAAATGACAATAAGCGTTTCAAGAATTTGTCGTGCTATGATTAATTTAACTTATAAAGAGAAGCTAATACTACTAATCAACTAAGGGGGACTACCAGCTTGAAGAAGACATTGCTCGCTGTAACGACTGCTGCTTTATTGACGACCGGGATTGCTGCACCAGTACATGAGGCAGATGCTGTACGACAGACAGTGACATACAAGAAAGCATCCGGTAACTCTGTGGCATCAGTCGCAAGAAGCATCGCTGCAAAACGTATTTACAAATATGGTGCGAACAACAATTATGCAGTGGACTGCTCAGCCTTTGCTCAGCAAGTTATGAGTGCTGTCGGCAAACGCGTGCCAAGAACAACTCATGCTCAAATAAAAGCAGGCAGACGTGTCTACAATCCTCAAGCAGGAGATCTCGTCTTCTTCAATCGCGGGACTCATGTTGGTGTCTATATCGGCAACGGCCAGATGGTCGATGCACTAAATCCAGTAGAAGGTGTTAAAGAGCGTTCGATTTATTATATCAACGGCACAATCACTGGTTTCTACAGATATTATTAGCTGCTATATTAATGAATTCCTGCCGCAGATGCGGCAGGAATTTTTTTAATACAGTGTTAAGTAATATGACAGAGAAAAAGATGCACTGTAATATTTATTCCTTAATTTGTAAATTAAAAGGAATAAATAGGAAAATGAACGTTGCTATGACGGCTTTGAGAAGAGGAAAGTGTAAAATGTATATTATTACAATCTGGCTTAATAATTTTCAGTGTCGTAACAATACTATAACAAGGCCCTTTTATTAATTGTTATATGGTATGATTCTATCTGTCCTAAATAACTCGTAACTTTTAATGAATTAACCATATATAACGGAGGAATTACAAAATGAAAAAAACTATTATTGCTTTATCTACATTAGCAGGTTTAACAGTAGCAGGTAATCATCATGCGGATGCAGCTGCATACGGAAAAGGAACTCCGGAAGCACAAGCACATATGAACAATACTACTTCAACTTCTTACAACTATAACTATTCAAATGACTACAAATATAACTACACTTATACTGCTAATGCAGATGGAAGCACTGTATACAACTATAACTATGGTTCAAATAACAACTTCAGAGCTAACTCAGTCACTACTGAAGCGAATGCTGACACTACACAGACAACTGTAAGAAACTTCAACCAAAATACTACTTATCAAAAAGCAGTTTCTACAACAACATCTGCTGCAGTCAATAACAATGTAGCATCAGTAGCAAACAGCATGGCTGCAACTCGTATCTACGTTTACGGTGCTAACACTTCTACTGCAGTAGACTGTTCATCATTTGCACAGCAAGTACTGGCAGCGATGGGTAAATCAATTCCACGTACAACATACGCTCAAATGGCAGCAGGTACACCGGTATCTAACCCGCAACCAGGCGACTTAGTCTTCTTTAACGACGGATCACACGTTGGTGTCTACATCGGCGGCGGTATCATGGTCGATGCACTTAATCCTGCTGAAGGCGTTGGCGAACGTGCAGTATCATATGTTGATGGTACAGTCACTGGCTACTACCGATTCTAATAAACAGTCAGATCAGGTTAGACCTATATAGGTCTAACCTGATTTTTTATTTTGCCTCAAGAGCAGCAGCTAACTTTTTACCGACTTTCTGTGCGGACGGTGGATTCTGCCCGGTGATAACGCGGCCGTCAATCCGCACATACGATTTCAGGGGACGCTTCGCTTTATATTTCCCGCCGGCTGCAGTCATCGCATCCTGCGTCAAATAAGGCATCTGTTTCTTAGTGCCGTTCAGGCGTTCTTCCATCGTGCTGAAACCGGTGACTTTCTTCCCGTGCAGCACCGGGACACCTGTCTGCCGGTCGACTACATTGACTAGACCGACGACGCCGTGACATACACCAGTAACAAAGCCGCCGTTAGCATAGATAGTCTCTGCAATTTCCTGCAGCTCGGTATTATCCTTGAAGTCCCACATGGCGCCGTGGCCTCCGGCGTAATAAATTGCCGCATATTCTAATGGATTGACTGCTGACGGCTTCATTGTAGCAGCAAGTGCACGCTGTTTGAAGATATCATTGCCATACCATTTCCAGTCAGTATCGTTTGCCGCTTTCAAGCTTGCCGGGTCAATCGGCACGTAGCCGCCTTTCGGGCTGACGTAATCAATTTCATGACCTGCGGCTGCCATCTCTTCGACAAAATGTGTCACTTCGCCGAGCCAGACACCGGTTGCACGGTCAGTCGTCTCATAGTTTTCGACATTAGTTGCTACTACTAGTATTTTAGCCATGATCATTCTCCTCGTTAAACTAGTTATTATCTGTTTACCCGTCTGACGAGAAATTATGCTTTAAATTTAAGGTAAGTGAACTTGGAATATAGTAGAATAAAGAAAACTCGCTGAGGTGACGACTATGTGGAAGTTTAAAGAATTCGACCGACTGACGACATTAGAACTGTTTAAGATTTATAAGCTGCGCGTCAATACATTTGTTGTGGAACAGCAGTGCGCCTATCCGGAGATTGACGACAAGGATCTACAGTCCATTCATATTTTTGACTGGGAAAACGATGACGTCCTGAGCTATGCCCGTCTCATTATCGATGAACCTGTGCATATCGGCAGAGTGATTGTGGCGCCGGCACAGCGTGGCAGCGGAGCCGGCCGTGTATTGATGGAGAAAGTCATGAACTATATTGAAACGCATCATTCCCATACGCCGCTGCATCTTCAGGGGCAGGCGCATCTTCATGATTTCTATGCGTCATACGGTTTTAAAGCCATGTCTGATATTTATTTTGAAGACATGATTCCGCACATAGATATGGAGCGACCGGCATTTAAGGCAGCCGATCAATTTTAAGGGGTGAACGTATGATTTATTTAAGCGAATGGCAGCACGGTGCTACTGTCTACTATTTGGCAGCATCAAAGAAAGGGGTATGTTATTTCGGCAATAATGAGCGGGCAGTCGTCATGACGTGGCTCGGGCGCCACTTTAATGAAGATGTGTTGCTGGGTTCTCCTGCTGATGCACATAACAGGAAATACATGGATGACCTGACGAATTATTTTAACGGCAGCTTAACCGCTTTTGACTGGCCGTTTGATTTAAAAGGGACGCCGTTTCAGCAGCTTGTCTGGGAACAGCTGCTGACCGTGCCCTACGGCCGGACACTGACTTACGGCGACATCGCAGCGCGTCTTAATAACAGCAAGGCGGTACGAGCAGTAGGGGGCGCTATCGGCAGAAACCCGGTCATGGTCGCTATACCGTGCCATCGTATTATCGGCAGGAATGGTAAGTTGACCGGCTTTTCCGGTGGACTTGATATTAAACGACAGCTGCTTGATATTGAAGGGATTGCTTATCATGACTAAAGTGTTCGGCAGCACAGTCGATAATGAGACGCGGTGCATTCATTATCATCAGCCGGAAGATGTCATCGCCATCAAGTTTAACTGCTGCAGCAAATATTATCCGTGCTACAAATGTCATCAAGAAAACGAGGCACATTCTATTATTCCATGGCCGAAAGATGACTGGGATAAACAGGCGATACTGTGCGGCAGCTGCAAAATGGAGCTGACAATCAATGACTATATGGCAGCAGTACAGTGCCCGCACTGTGCGGCGCCGTTCAATCCACGATGCAGCAATCACTACCATCTATATTTTGATATGAGAGGAGAGGGCCTTTAATATGAACAGCAGTCATCACAAAGTTCCGGACATAAGATGACGAAAGAACGCATCTATAGTCTGGACGTACTCCGTGGATTCAGCCTGTTCGGCATTATTATAATGAATATTGTCGGCTTCACGCATGATACGTTTCATATGAATCCTTATTTGATATTCCGCCATGGCTGGGACCGGGTGCTGTACAGCATAGAAGTATTGTTCGTGCAGAACTCCTTCTATCCGATCTTTGCCTTTCTGTTCGGCTACGGGCTTGCAATGATGCATGAGAGCGCCGCCGCAAGAGGCAGCAGCTTTGCGCCGATTGCTTATAGAAGGCTCAGTGCGATGATTATTTTCGGTGTCATTCACGGTATGCTGATTTTCTCAGGGGACATTCTGCAGTCGTATGCGATTGTGACACTAGTCGGCGTACTGTTTTTATTTATCGATCGTGCCTTCAGTTTAATCGCGGCACTTTTTCTCTGGCTGCTGTATGCTGCATTGTACTGGGTACCGACACTGACACTGGCGCTGCAGCGGCCCGAGCTTGACTACATGGGCAGCAACACGCAGGCCGCACGTCACATGATGGCTGTACTTAATAGTCATGATCTAGTTAAAATCATTCAGCTGACAGGCGATAACTTTCTCACTTACTTCTTTGTCACGGATGCTGATTCATTTCTCTTCAGAGCGACGTCATTGCTGCCGCTCATACTGCTTGGAATGTTTGCCAAGCGGGTGAGGCTGTTCGAGCGTCTCATTCGATACCGCAAATATGCTGTACTGCTTGCAGCAGTGTTCTTTGTCAGCGGCCTTGCGATTAAAAGTCTGCCGCTCATCTATTACGGACGCTTCAGTCTGGATCAAGTCGGCGTATACAGCGGCGGTATTATTTTAGCCGCCGCCTATGTCATTGCACTTGTGCTGCTGAGTGAGCACGCGACGTTCAGAACATGGACGGCGCCTCTCAGCAAAGTCGGCAGGCTCAGCTTTACGACTTATATTATGCAGAGCATACTCATGTTCATCATTGTCTATGGGTTCCAGCTGTTCGGCACACTGAATCTGCTGGAGACATATACGATTGCTGTCCTGATTTATTTGTTCAATATTATATTTGCGGTCTGTTATTTGAAGAAATTCAAGCAAGGTCCGCTTGAATATATATGGCGTAAAATCACTTATTTGAAATAGACGGCTATTGCTTTGACGGCAGTTATACCATCAATAGATTTTCCTGAACTGCAGTGTTCTTGTCACTTCCCGTCCGTAACCGTCGATCTGCATATGATTGTCGTAAAGCTTAATGATGCTGTAGGCGTTCTGGTCAGGCGTTTCAACCATCCCTTTTAAGTTGACGTAGTGGACGCCTTTTCTGACGTGATATTTTCCGTTATGCGTATGTCCGTTGAAATACACCTGCACATTATCATATTTATCGATCAGCTCCAGAATCTTCTCGCGGTTCAGCACATTATCTTTATAAAGCGGATAGACTGCATGATGACTGAATAGGATGACCGGCTGCCTGGCTGTTTTCGCCGTCTTCAGCACCGTGTTAAGCCAGGCTAACTGCCGGCTGCTGACCGCCCCGTTCGATTCAAGCGCATACGGTCTGGCGGAATTTTTCGCCTGTGTCAGATAGTGCTGTGCCAGGGCATAGGACGTCGATGTTTTTGGATGTGCATATGTGCTGATTTCATTAGTATCGAGAACGATGAAGCGGATGTTCTGCTTAACGAATGTATAGTAGTTATGTTCCATATGGAGCGCGCTCATTGCTGCGTTGTTATGACCCGGGAAATCATGATTACCGAGTACATCATAGCGGGGTGATTTCAGCTGCTGATAAAGGGGTATCATCTTGCTGAACGACTGATAGTCGCGGTCGATGGTATCGCCGAGCTGGATGGTGAAAGCGAGAGGCCTGCTGTTAAATGTCCTGACTGCTTCAGTCATCTTTGCCGGAGTAGCGAGGAAATACCGATGTGATTGATAGCTCGGTATATATTCCGGTGCGCAGTCGCAGTACTGGGCATCAGTAAACATGCCGAACTGCAGCAGCGGCACGGGCAGTTTTGACGGGATGATCAAGAATATGATGACAGTCATAATTAAGCGCAGTATTCTCTCCAGCATCGTCAGACCTCCTCTGCAGTCTGAGTATAAAATATTGAGTGTGAGAACAGTGGTTTTTTACGTAATCTTTAATATTACTTATTAATAAATATAATTAATTTACAAAATAGGTTGTAGGTTACTCATAGGAAATTACCATGCCATATGGTAAAATAAAAAAGCTATAATCTTAAAGGAGGACATCATGAAAGACGAAATTGAATATTTGATTTTAGATGGAAATTTCGCAGCGGTGTACCAGATGATGTCTGAAACGGACTTTATGGCATTTGAAGAAGCATTTATCAGCGCAGCTTATGACAGCGAATCCATTATGTTCTATACATTTATCGCCGAGATGATTAAAGCGGAGGAGACAGTCGAACTCCATGACCTTGCTTTCCTGCTCCTCGTCTATCCTTTAAGTGATGTCAACGGTGCATTCAACGCAGCATACTATCATGCAAAACGCTCTGTTGTGATGACCGGATATAAAGAAATTAAAAGCCTGCTGCAGCTGTTGTTCCTATATGCTGTGCCTGACCCGGTCGTTTCTGACAAAGAAGCATTCACTGTTGCAAAAGAGATCTTGAAGCAGGACCCGAACAACAAAGTTGCGAGAACTATATTAAAGCAGACAGCGAAGAAGCTCGACTCAGTAGTAGTCGACATTAATCACTTCAATCACATGAAAAACGCCTGAAGACATGCCTTCAGGCGTTTGTTTTATTCTTAATCTTCAAGCCATACTTCAACCGGAAGAATGACCGGGAACATACCTCTGTCTTCAGTCATTTTGACAATGAGTGCGGAAGCCTTGGAAAATAGCGGTACAGCGTACATCTTCTCGTCACTCTGCAGTTCCGCCAGAACGTCAACATCCTCATCAGCGCTGCTGGCAAGTATGGTCGCTTCGATTACCCCGTCCACTTGAGTGCCGAAATGCGCAAACATAAAGTTCAGTGTGAATTCAAAGACGTGCGGGTCATTCGGGTGCTGCTCGATATCAATACGGTGCATTTTCGTCATATCCGCTGATGTCTGTTCAAAATCTCTGACATGCAGTTCTCTGACAAACATATGGACTACTTGTTTGTTCAATTCCATTTAGTCATCCCTCCAATTAGTGGTTACATTTTTATTATACAGATAAATAGGTTTTCAGGCCTATAAATATAGGGTATTTAACTAAAGTCGCTTAAAATTGCACACGATATGAAAGGAGGATTATTTGCTATTAAGCCGGTTATCTGTTTAAATGGGACACGTATGTTTCAAAAATAGAAGGAGGAGATAAAGTGTCAAAGAATAAAGAAGCCATTAAAATCGGCTCTGCTTATGTCGGGGTCGTTGTTGGTGCAGGTTTTTCGACAGGACAGGAAGTTTTGAAGTTTTTCACGAATTACGGTACATACAGTTATGCTGCCATTTTGATTGCAGGGCTGATGCTCGCTTTTTTCGGGCGTGAGATTACTAAGATCGGCCGGGGGTTAGAGGCAGACAGTCACGAAAGTGCGATCAACTACCTATTTGGTGAAAAATTTGGAAAAGTCATCGATTATGTACTCGTATTCTTCCTATACGCTATTTCTATTATTATGCTGGCCGGGGCAGGGAGTGCTTTCAATGAAAGCTTCGGCGTTCCGATATGGCTCGGCTCATTGATCATGCTGCTGGCAGTCATTGCTACATTGATGATGGATTTCAATAAAATCGTCGGAGCGCTCGGTTTAGTGACGCCCTTTCTTATTGCTGTCGTCACAACGATTGCGGTCTACTTCTTCTTTAACGGCGACTTGGCGTTCAATGAAGTGAACAGGCATATCGATGTCTCGAAGCAGCCGTCTAAAAGCTGGTGGTGGGATGGTATTCTGTACGGCGGCCTTGCGTTCTCCACAGCTTTCAGCATGCTGACAGCAATCGGCGGTGATTCAAGCCGGAAAGTGATTGCAGGGCGCGGCGGGACAATCGGCGGTATTGTGCTGCTGATTCTCTTGATGATGGTGAATTCCGGTCTTTTGACTGAGCTCGATCAAGTGAAAGATTCTCCGATTCCCTCACTTGTGCTCGGCCGCATGATACATCCGGCGCTGAGTTTGGCACTCAGTATTATTATGCTGACCGTCATCTATAATACAATCGTCGGCCTGATGTATTCATTTGTCGCGCGCTTTACAGAGCCGTATTCAAAAAAATATGTGCTGCTGCTCGTCGGTGCGATGGTTATCGGCTATTTCCTGAGCTTCATCGGCTTTGTCGACCTCGTCGGCAAACTGTATCCGGCAATGGGGTATATCGGGCTGCTGTTATGCGTCGGTATTCTCGTCAAATACTTTGTCAGAAAAAGCCGGGGTAAGAAACATATAGCATAACCTTCAACTACAAAGGAGTTACAGCGATGAAAAAATTATTGTGGATGGGCGGGAGTATACTCTGGCTGTTTGTCATCGGATTGATCGCCGATCAGATTCCACGGGATTCTGCGCAGATTACCGGGCCGGTCTTCAAGAATGACAACATTACAATGTACCGCAATATCACCTACAGCAAAATCCATGACAGCCAGCTTGATATACTGATGCCGAAGAAAGTGAAAAAAGGGGACAAACTGCCGCTCATCTTATGGACGCACGGCGGCGGGTTTATTGCGGGAGATAAAAAGCATAAAAACCCATACTTGGCACAGCTCGCAGAAAAAGGGTTCATCATTGCGAATATGAACTATGCGCTGGCACCAGAATATCAGTATCCGACGCCGATTAAGCAGCAGATAGCAGCGGCGGGCTATATGATGCGCAATACACTCAGACTGCCGCTTGACAAAACGCAGATTGTGATCGGCGGTGATTCAGCGGGGGCTCAGCTGGCGAGCCAGTTTGCAGCCATTCAGACAAATCCACTGCTGCGAAAAGAGATGGCTGTCAGCCAGAGCTTTTCACAAAGCCAGCTGAAAGCAGTCATTTTATTCGGCGGATTTTACGACATGAATAGTGTCCGAGCAACAAAATTCCCTCGGATTAATTTGTTTATGGAAAGCTATACCGGGGAAGCGGACTGGGAAAAGAACTTTCTGCCGCTTGATCAAATGTCTACAGTTAAACAAGTGACAGCAAAATATCCGCCGACGTTTTTGACGGTCGGAGATGCCGATCCGTTCGACTCACAAGGTAAGGAACTTGTGGCTGTGCTGAAGAAAAACCAGGTGCCTTACAAGACAGCTTTTTTTGATAGGACACATCGACTGCCGCATCAATACCAATTCCATATGCAGCTCAAGGAGTCCCAGCTGACTTATCAGCAACTGCTGATGTTTTTAGGACGCTATACGAACCAAGTCCCGTATGATGCAGGAACTAAAGGAACAGGCGCAGGTATATAGCGATGTATGGCTGGTATGATAAAATAAAACTATGCTGAATGAGACGGAGGCAGTTTATATGCGACCAAAAGTATTGTTATCAGGCATCACTGGTTATATTGGCAGCCATTTATATAAAGTGCTGAGCGGAGAGATGGCTGTGACGGCGATGTCCAAGTATCCGGAAGAGTCATTATGGACACAAGGCGATATATTTAATCTGGAAGATGTGGAGCGGGCGATGGAAGGCATAGATTTCGCTGTTTACTTTCTTGATCCGACTAAACGGTCGAGTAAGACGACTGAAGCGAAATTCAGCGATTTAAACGCTATCGCTGCTGACAACTATGCCCGGGCTGCAGAGAAGAACCAGATCAAGGAAATCATCTATATCGCTGGCGCTACAGAAGATGAAGAGACGCTGAAAATATTGAGACATTATAAAACACCTGTCAAAGTGACGACGAGCAAAATCCGGCGTAAAGGGATAATGGCACAGGATCAGACTTCAAAACAAGACGATGTCAGAGTGCTGGTCAGATATAAACTGCCGCAGTCATGGACGCTTGAACGCTTCGTCACGCACTACTTTAATTACTATAACGATATCGTTCCTAAAATATCGAATGTTGAACATCAGAACGGGGCTTATCATCTGCAGGCGTGCTCTAATGACCTAATCATACTGACCCAGCTGACCGATGTAACGAATAACGACCGGCAGTTATTTGAGATTTCTGCCGGGACACTTGTCAAACAAAGCTGTGATAACAAGGGACGGCTGGAGTTCAGACGGCTGATTGATACGAATGAAGTCATCGTCGGCATTAATGACTACGTCCCGTCCATGCCGAAATGGTTTTATCAGTTCTGCCAGTCCCCGTTTCATCAGGTGACCATGCATGTGTTCGATGTCGAGATGCGTATTCAGGCATTTAATGAGGAGAAAACACGCGGTGTAGTCAAGTCCTATACAAAAGATTAATAGCTAAAGAAAGTGAGCGCCGGGCTGTAACTGCGCTCACTTTCTTTATTATTGCTAATAAGTAGAACAGCTCTTTTAGACAGAACAGTATAATTACAATAAATCAATTTACAAAACTGTAACATAAAATAAATATATAATTTACAAAGTACAAAATTTATTCAATATTAGTATATTTTCTATACGAAATTTACTTTTTGTTTACAAAGAGGCTATCGTTCCCGTCCGATTTCATATAAAATATTATCGTTGACCTGATACAAGAATAGGTGGCTAAACCATAGGAGGCATTATTTAATGTTTAACAGAAAAAAAGATAAATTTGCAATTCAACTTGAAGCGATGGCTGAAAATCTGCAGCGTGCATCATTAGCATTCGGAGAAATGAATTTCCACAGTGCTTTTGATCTGAAGAAATATGCAGACGGCATTAAAGCATTCGAGAAAAATGGTGATAACTTAATGCATCAGATTATCTCTGATTTGAACCAGACATTTATCACACCAATTGAACGTGAAGATATTTTAGCACTGGCTAATGCGATCGATGATGTACTCGACGGTATGGAAGAGACAGCTGCCATGTTCGAAATGTATTCTATCGATTATACAGATGAATTCACTGCTGAATTCGTTAAAAATATTCAAGCTTGCGCAGAAGAAATCAAAATTGCAGTAGGATTAGTAGCGCAGAAGAAATTCTCACATATCCGCGTGCATTCTATCAATATTAAAGAGCATGAGACAAACTGTGACGGCATTCTCCGTCAATCTATCAAACATATCCTGTCTGTTGAATCCGACCCTGTAGTGATTATGAAGATAAAAGACATTTATCAGTCACTTGAAGATATCGCAAACAAATGTCAGACTGTGGCGCATAATCTTGAATCAATCATTATGAAGAACAGCTAAGGAGTTTTTAGGATGGAACCTATATTAATCATTACGATGGCAATCGTTGTTTGTGCGTTAGTCTTTGACTTCATCAATGGTTTCCACGATACGGCGAATGCCATTGCGACTGCTGTCTCAACAAAAGCACTGAAGCCCCGCCATGCAATCTTAATGGCAGCGGTGATGAACTTCCTCGGTGCACTAATGTTCACAGGTGTCGCGAAAACAATCACTAAAGACATCGTCGATCCGTTTACACTTAATAACGGGCCAGTCGTGATTCTGGCAGCACTGCTTGCAGCAATCGTCTGGAACTTAGTCACATGGTATTACGGCATACCAAGCTCTTCTTCACACGCGCTTATCGGTGCAGTGGCAGGGGCAGCTATAGCCTCAGCAGGATTCAATGTACTGCATTATTCCGGCTTCATCAAGATCATCATTGCCTTACTTGTATCACCGATTCTTGCATTTGTTATCGGCTATATTATGTATTCAATTTTTAAGGTTATATTCAAGAACAACAACTTAACAAAAACGAACCGCAACTTCCGTTTCGTGCAGATCTTCACTGCAGCACTGCAGGCGTTCTCACACGGGACTAACGATGCTCAAAAAGCAATGGGTATTATCACGATGGCATTGATTACAGCAGGACTGCAGACCGGCGATGACATCCAGCACTGGGTACAGATTTCATGTGCGACGGCAATGGGTCTCGGTACAGCGATCGGCGGCTGGAAAATCATTAAGACAGTCGGCGGCAATATTATGAAAATACGTCCGGCGAACGGCGTGGCAGCTGACTTAAGTTCAGCGCTGATTATTTTCGGTGCGACGCATGTTCATCTGCCGGTGTCAACAACACACGTAGTTTCATCATCTATTTTAGGTGTCGGCTCATCTCATCGTGTTAAAGGTGTGAAATGGACGACGGCACAGCGTATGATCATTACATGGGTAATCACACTGCCGATTTCAGCCGTGATTGCAGCATTGATGTTCTGGGTGCTGAATATTTTCATATAATGATAATTAATGGGCAGACTCTTATAATAGTCTGCCTGTTTTTTTATGGAGATTTTTATCAGCTCTAGCAAGAAGAAAAAAAGAAACCGTTTACAAGAAAGCGTTTTTACATTACTATACTTGTATACAAGTATGCGGGAGGGATGACATGTTTCCTGAACAATGGCTCGATAAAGCATCATCTGGAGAGAGAATTGCAGCTGACCTCCGGCTGAAAATCATCGACGGCAGCTACAAGCCGGGTGATAAGTTGACTGAAAACCAGCTGGCACAAATGTATGGAACGAGCCGGTCGCCGATACGAGATGCTATTAAGATGCTCGCCTCTGATAACTTAATCAGCAGCGAACGGATGGGCGTGACAGTCATCGGGCTGTCTTCGAAAGATATTGAAGAGATCTATGATATTAGACTGCTGATTGAAGGGTTCGTTTTTGAAAAGCTGATGAAGCTCGAGTCAGCTGAACTGTTGAATCAGCTGAACAAAATTATCGCGATGATGGAAGTGGCCGTTAAGTTCAAGGATGCTGATGAGTTCAGTCTGCAGGACATATTGTTCCATCAGACCGTCATCCGCTTCGTCAATCATCAGCAGGTCCTTTATTTATGGCAGAACTTAAAGCCGATCATGGAGACGCTCATCCTGATTTCGATGAGGAAGCGGATGACTGAGGACGCGCATGATTTTGCCCGGGTGATTGATAATCATCTGTTATATATCCAGGCGATTGTCACGAAGGACAGAGCATTATTCAAGCAGGCGATGCATCTGAACTTTGATGATGTCGACAGTCACATTGACGCCTTATGGCATTCCAGTAAACAGAGGAAGGGTGAGTAACATGAAGTTTATGATCGGTGCCGATATCGGTACGACAAGTACGAAAGCTGTCATTTACGATGACGAGGGGACGATTAAAGCCGTCCATCACGTAGAATACCCGCTGCATACACCGACTGCTGATACGGCTGAGCAGGATCCGAATGAAATATTTGATGCGGTGTTAATGACGATCAAGCATGTTGTCAGGGAAGCAGGTGCCGCTAAAAACGAGATTGCTTTTGTCAGTTTCTCAAGTGCGATGCACAGTCTGATTGTCATGGATGATGATAATGAACCCATTACACGCAGCATCACGTGGGCGGATAATAGAAGCTATCAGTATGCGAAGAAGATCAATAAAGAATATAACGGGCTTGATATATACCACCGGACCGGGACGCCCGTTCATCCGATGAGCCCGCTCTCTAAAATCATGTGGCTGAAAGAAGAGAAGCCTGAACTGTTCCAGCGGGCGAAGAAGTTCATCGGCATTAAGGAGTTCGTCTTCTACAAGCTGTTCAACCGCTACGTCATTGATTATTCCATCGCTTCAGCGACCGGGCTGTTCAATATTCATGAGCTTGACTACGACAAGGACGTGCTGCAGCTGCTGGACATCGATGACTCACAGTTATCTGAACCTGTGGATACGACAACGTATTATGAAGATATGGACAGACGATTTGCGGATGTGATGGGCATCGATGCCGGAACACCGTTTGTTATCGGTGCTTCTGACGGTGTCCTCAGCAACCTTGGTGTCGATGCCTTCAAACCGGGTGAAGTTGCGGTCACTATCGGTACAAGCGGTGCGATCCGCACAGTCATTGACCGGCCGAAGACGGATAAGCAGGGCAGATTGTTCTGCTATGCTCTGACGAAAGACCAGTGGGTTATCGGCGGGCCGGTGAATAACGGCGGCATCGTCCTCAGATGGATCCGCGATGAGTTTGCAGCGAGCGAAACAGAGACCGCAAAACGCCTCGGCGTTGAGAGCTACGATGTCCTCATGAAGATTGCTGAACGCGTACCTGCGGGCAGTAACGGTCTGCTCTTTCATCCATACCTGGCAGGAGAACGGGCGCCGCACTGGAACGCTGACGTCAGAGGTTCATTTTTCGGGCTGACATTGTCCCATAAGAAAGAACACATGATCCGTGCAGCACTGGAAGGTGTCATCTTTAACTTGTATTCCGTGTTCATCGCGCTGAATGTTTTGATGGATGAGCCGGTCAAGTCATTGAAGGCGACCGGTGGATTTGCTAAAAGTGAACTGTGGCGTCAAATGATGGCGGATATTTTCGAGCACGACTTGATCGTGCCGGAAAGCCATGAGAGCTCATGTCTCGGTGCGATGGCACTTGGCCAGGTCGCACTGGGCATGAAAAAGGATTTCTCTCATATCAGCGACATGGTCGGTGCTTCGTTCGAACATACGCCGGCATTTGACAACGTAAAGATTTACCGGGAAATACTTCCGCTCTATATTAACTTGACGCAGAGCCTGGAAGAGAACTACGCGGCAATCGCCGCCTTCCAGCGCCGTCATGAACAGCTGCTCGAAGAGAACTGAAAACAGGAGGACTATTAAATGAACTTTTTTGTAGAACAGTGGCCGCTGATCACAGTAGCTATCGCAATTATTTTGCTGCTTGTATTAATTATGGGGTTCAAACTCAACACCTTTATCGCTCTTATCATCACAGCTTTCACCACTGCTTTATTACTCGGGATGCCGCTTGATAAAGTCGTGGTCACAGTTGAAACGGGGATGGGCGGGACGCTCGGTCATATCGCACTGATCTTCGGTCTTGGTGCCATGCTCGGTAAGCTGCTGGCTGACGGCGGCGGTGCAACCCGTATCGCCAACACGCTGATTAACCGCTTCGGCCTGAAAAATATCCAGTGGGCAGTTGTCATTGCGTCGTTCATTATCGGTATCGCCTTATTCTTCGAAGTCGGTCTTGTCTTACTGATTCCGATTGTCTATACAATCGCGAAAGAAACAAAACTACCGGCGCTTCATCTCGGTATTCCGATGGCGGCTGCTCTTTCTGTCACTCACGGTTTCCTGCCGCCGCATCCAGGGCCTGTGCTCATCGCCAAGGAATACGGTGCGAATCTAGGGGAAGTGCTGCTGTATGGTTTCATCGTCGGTGTTCCGGTCGCGATTATCGCAGGTCCCGTGTTCAATAAGCTCGCGAAGAAAATCGCACCAACTGCTTTCACGAAAGAAGGGGATATTTCGTCATTAGGAAAGAATGTCCACTTCAAGCTTGAAGACACACCGGGATTCGGTATCAGTACACTGACCGCATTGTTTCCTGTCATCTTAATGCTTATGGCGACAATCGTTAAACTGATTGTCGGCGCACAAAATATAACACCGGGCAATGGCATTAAAGCGCTCTACTTATTAGGGGATGCATCGACTGCTATGCTGCTGTCTATTATCTTTGCCATATTTACGATGGGTCTTGGACGTAAACGTCCGATGAAAGATGTCATGCAGTCAGTCACTGACGCCATCTATCCGATCGGCATGATGCTGCTCATTATCGGAGCGGGCGGCGCCTTTAAGCAAGTGCTGATTGACGGCGGTGTCGGTAAGCATGTTGAGACACTGTTCACACATTCAGACTTCTCTCCGATTATTTTAGCGTGGCTGGTCGCTGCTGTACTGCGGATTGCACTTGGTTCTGCCACTGTCGCAGCGATTTCTACGACCGGTATTATCATTCCGCTGCTGGCGGCAAGTGATGTCAATGTGGCACTGGTCGTTCTTGCGACCGGCGCCGGCAGTGTTATTGCCTCTCACGTCAATGACGCCGGCTTCTGGATGTTCAAGGAGTACTTCGGTCTATCTGTTAAAGAGACATTATTGACATGGACACTGCTTGAAACAATCATCTCTGTCACAGGTCTGATTTTCATTCTGCTGCTCAGCATGTTCGTCTAATTTGAAAGTTTGTAATTGTCTGGCTGACCATGTAAAATATGAATTAATCCTACCGGATGAATTCACTTTAAAGAGGTTATGCTATGAACTATCAATCAACCTATTCAAATTCACGCTCAAGCAGCGTTAAACAAGCCTGGCTTTACTTCGTCTATTACTGGGTGGTCTTTTTAGCAGGAACATTTGTCGGACAGTTTGTACCGGATGCTTTGAGATTTCCAATTACCATGTTGATCTTTGCGATTATTATGATTTCATTGTTTGTCAAAGCTTCTAGAAAATTTGATTCCCTGCTGTCGAATGTACTGGCATTTCTGCTCGGTGTCGTCAGCTATACGGCATTTACGTACTATATCGCTGACTTAGGCGCCATGTCGTTTTATCAGAACATCGGGCTTGCAGTCGGTTCATTCTTTGCATTCGGATTTCTCGGCTACTTTGTTGTCGGTGATGCGACGAATCTCGGCAGACTGCTCTTCCCGGCGCTGATTGTCCTCGTACTGGCAAGTTTCGCGGGACTGTTCATTCACATTCCGATGTTCCAGCTAGTGCTGACGATTGCAGGTCTTGCGATCTTCCTGCTGTATACGATTTATGACTTCAACAGAATGAAGCGGGGTAACTTCTCGGCACGGGAAATGGGCTTCAACTTATTTATCAACCTGCTCAACATCATCATGGATGTATTGAGACTTGCAAGTATATTGAAGGATTAACAGAGACGGTGACACCGTCTCTTTTTTTGTTGTATATTTGGTGTATAATAGAGCTATATTAGTTGAAAGAAGGATGACATTATGGGTCGTAAATGGAACAATATTAAAGAGAAAAAAGCTGCAAAAGATAAAAATACAAGCCGGATTTATGCGAAATTCGGGCGTGAAATCTATGTGGCTGCTAAATCTGGCGAACCGGATCCGGAATCCAACCAGAACTTGAAATTCACTTTAGAGCGCGCAAAAACATACTCAGTGCCGAAGCACATCATTGACCGTGCGATTGAAAAAGCAAAAGGCGGCGCAGAGGAGAACTTCGATGAACTGCGTTACGAAGGCTTCGGTCCGGGCGGTTCTATGCTGATTGTTGATGCGCTGACCAACAACGTCAACCGGACAGCAAGTGATGTCCGTGCAGCGTTCGGTAAAAACGGCGGCAACATGGGTGTATCAGGCTCTGTTGCCTATATGTTCGACAACACGGCGATCTTCGGCTTTGAAGGTAAGTCTGCCGACGAAACACTCGAACTGCTCATGGAAGAAGATATCGATGTCCGTGACGTGCTGGAAGAAGACGGGCAGACAATCGTCTATGCAGAACCCGACCAGTTTGCAGCGGTGCAGACGGCACTTAAAAATGCAGGGATTGAAGAGTTCACGGTCGCTGAACTGTCAATGGTCGCTCAAAATGAATTAGAGCTGTCTGAAGCGGATCTTGAAGTGTTTGAGAAGCTGGTAGATGCGATTGAAGACTTAGAAGATGTCCAGACTGTGCACCATAACGTCGCACTGCCTGAGTAGTTAAACTTATTGATTAAATAGTCTGCTTACTGATGAATGGAGCATAACGTGTTTCATTCATCTTTATATATCAGTACTTTAGGAGGTCTTTATGACTACAAAAGAAGAGATTATTAACCGGCTCAACTTGCAGCCTCATCCTGAGGGCGGATACTTTCATCAGTCCTATGCTTCAGCCGAAACCACTGGAGATAAACAGCTGTTCACCAGTATTTATTTCTTGATCGAGTCAGGCAACATCTCACACTTTCACCGGCTCACTTCTGATGAACTGTGGTACTATCACGGCGGCGATGCGATTACAATCCACATGATCCATCCGGACGGCCGCTACGAGGTGGTCAAGCTGGGTATGAACCTTGAACAAGGCGAAGTGCCGCAGTTTCTAGTGCCTGCCCGCACGATCTTTGCATCAACGGTAGAAGATGCAGCCTGGAGCTTTGTCGGCTGTATGGTGGCACCCGGCTTTACATTCGATGACTTCGAGCTCTTTAAAGCTGAAGAGCTGCTGCCGCTCTATCCTAAGCATGAAGCAGTGATCAGACGTTATGCACTTTAAGAAACGCCGGTCTGAGTGACTGTGCGTTTCTGTCGCATTTTCCCTGACATTTCATTACACTGAAGGAGGACTAAACAATGAGAATGCAAAAAGTAGTGCCTTTTCTAATGTTTAACGGCCGGGCGGAAGAAGCGGTCGATTTTTACACGACGATATTTAGAAACAGTCAGATCATCTCGATCAATAAATACGGCGAAGAAGGTCCGGGTGCACCGGGAACCGTGAATCACAGTATATTTACATTGAATAACCAGCAGTTCATGGCGATTGATAATGCGGATAGTACAGCGATTCCGTTCACTCCTGCCATGTCTTTTGCTATTAACTGCGACAGTGAAGAAGAAATCGACTATTTGTATGCCCGGCTGTCGACTAACGGCAAAGTTTTGATGGAACTCGCACCGTTAGAGCCGATCGCACGAAAGTTCGCCTGGGTAGAAGACCGCTTCGGTATCAGCTGGCAGCTGAATCTGCCATCATTCGGTGAGTAGAATGATCCGCAAGTTTAAAGCTGCTGATATTGAGACTATCCAGCAGCTGAACCGTGACGAAGGCTGGGATAATTTAGTCGTGCGTCATGAGCAGACATTGAACAGCTGGCTTGGCAGTGAAGCATATGTCATCGAAGAGGCAGGAGACGTCATCGGCTGCATCCGTGCGCTGACAGACGGTCATGTGTCTTTATATATATGTGAATTAATCATCCGGCATGATCAGCGGGGAAAAGGGTACGGCAGAATGCTGCTTGATCACATTCACAGCTTATATCCGACGACCCGTATGGAACTCCTGGCGACAAGCAGCTCCAAAAGCTATTACGAGAACCGGTTCAGACCATTTTACGGGTTCAGAAGAACATATCATGAATAACTCCGCAGACCTTCGTCTGCGGATTTTTTGATGGCGCTAAATCTTTATGCAGTGGTTCATATATTTCTGGATATACATTCGACGATTCCTTTTAGTTTAAAATTTGTGCGCTGCTTCTTTATAATAAAGTAAAAGGAGTGATTGAGATGGATTTAAAGTTAGCAGGCAAAGTAGCAGTCATTACAGGTTCAAGTAAAGGGATCGGCAGAGAAACAGCAGCCGTCCTGACGGAAGAGGGCGCAGTCGTTATACTCACTGCCCGTAACGAGGAAAGCTTACAAGACGCCGTGCAGTATATAAAAGACAGAACAGGCAGGACAGTCGATTACGTCACAGCAGACGTTACGAACGAAGCAGATGCGAAGAAAGTCATCGCGTTTGCCGCTGAAAAGTACGGTCATCTTGATATACTGATCAACAACGCAGGCTCTGCCTTCGCTGAAAACTTTGAGAATGTGTCGCTTGATGACTGGCAGAACGACTTGAACTTGAAACTGTTCGGCTGGATCCATATGATTCATGCAGCACTCCCGGAACTTAAAAAGCAGGGCGGGGCCATCTTGAATTTAACAGCAGTGGCAGGCAAGACACCGCCCGCTAATACGTCTCCGACTTCTGTGTCAAGAGCAGCAGGCCTCGCTCTGACGAACACATTAAGTAAAGACCTTGCCCCTTACAACATCCGCGTCAATGCCGTCTGCATCGGTCTTATCCGCAGCGGTCAGATCGAAAGACGCTGGCAGGCAGAGGCGCCGGAGCAGTCATGGGAAGACTATGCGCGTGATCCGAAGTTCAACATTCCGCTCGGGCGCATCGGCGATACAAGAGAAGCGGCGAACGTGATCTCATTTTTAGTATCAGACGCTGCAAGCTACGTTACAGGCACTGCCGTCAATATCGACGGCGGCAGTGCACCGTCCTTATAACGAAAATAAACCTGACTGCTGTCAGGTTTATTTATTCGAAGTCACCTACAGTATTTCCTCGGCAATATCGACGACGTATTTCAGTTTGCGCCATTGGTCGTCTTCTGTCAGAAGGTTGCCTTCTTCGGTTGAACTGAAGCCGCATTGCGGGCTGAGTGCCAGCTGCTCTTTCGGTACATACCGGCTTGCTTCTTCGACGCGTTCGATGATTGTCTCTTTATTTTCGAGCGCACCGTGCTTTGATGTGAACAGGCCGAGCACAACTTTGGAGTCATCACGCTTGAAGTGCTGAAGCGGCTCAAAATCGCCTGACCGCTCGTCATCATATTCCAGGAAGAAACCGGTAAGATTTTCTTTGAACAAATCTTCTGCAATCGGACCGTAGCCGCCTTTCATCGCCCAGCTTGAACGGAAGTTGCCGCGGCATATGTGGGTCGTGATATGCAGGTCATCGGGCAGTCCGGCAATCGCATCGTTCACGGTCTTCACTGCGAGCTTGATTGCTGCCTGCTTCTCTGCCTGAGAGCGCAGTCTGCGTTTAATTCTATGCTCAGTCGCTGCCAGTCCTGCCCAGTAAACATCATCGAGCTGCACATAGCGGATGCCGAGGTCATAGAGTGCAGTCAAGCTGGCATTATAAGCTTTAGAGACATCGCGCTGGTAATCATTGATGTCAGGATAAATATCATGATTTAAAATATTCGGATGGAACAGCTGGTTAGGACTTGGAATCGTGACTTTCGCTGTCCCTTGCCTGCCGACTGCCTGCAGCAGAAAATCAGCATGTTCAAAGTGGGTGTGGTTCAAGTTCGCTGTTACTTGTTCTGTCACTTTGACATCATATGCTTTCGTCTGCACGCCGCTGAACTGCAGTCCTTCATCAGGAATATAGCCGGTCACACCGTTCAGTCCTTCGAGAAAGTCGAAGTGCCACCATGCGCGGCGGAACTCTCCGTCTGTAATGCTGTTTAAGCCCGTGTCCACTTGTTTCTTTACGATATCCTGAATCAGCCTGTTCTCAAGACGAGCCAGTTCGTCTCTTGAAATCAGCTGCTTTTTGAAATCTTCTCTTGCCTGCAATAATTCTGTCGGACGGAGCAGGCTGCCGACATGATCTGCTTTGAATGGAATCGTTGACATGGATGTTCCTCTTTTCTTTATAAAATAAAAAAACTTTCTCCTCTTAACAAGGACGAAAGTTTCGTGGTACCACCTTAATTCATGACTGAAAGTCACCTCTGACCGGTAACGACGGATACGTGCAGTGCTTATCGATGACTCACACTGACATCACAAAAAGACCATCTTCATAAAAGTTCAGTGCTTGTTTTCACCGGCCACAAGCTCGCTGCAAAAGAACGTTTTACTACTTTTCTTTTTATTGTGAAAATTGCGTATATTGAATTGCCTATAAATTTATCACCATCATGAGAAGTTGTCAAATCAATTTGTTATAATTAAAGAAATGGAGGGATGACAGTGGCCCGGACGACAACAAAAGCGCGAAAAAAACAACCTGTAAAAAAAAGCACGGTCAACAAGACAGCACCTAAAAAACAGCCGGTGAAAAAAACAGCCGTCAAACAGATGAGCTCTAAGAAAATACAACCAAAGAAGACGAGGATCAATATTAAATGGGTCAGTGGTATACTATTTTTCATCGTACTGCTCGTGTCCATATGGAATGTCTTTAAGCCGCTGCCTGCCGGTATTTCGAAGCGCTACGAACCGAGCAGGACAAATGATGTCAAGCTGCTGCTCGACAACAGCTATGAGCAGGGCGGGATGCATTATGAGCAGACTATTTTTCCGGCAATATACCGGCTGATTGATGAGGCGGATGACTTTATCATCATGGATATGTTTTTGTTCAATGATGCTTATGATGGCAGCATCCAGTTTCCGAAGCTGTCAAGTGAGCTTACGAATCACCTGATCGCGAAGAAAAGGCAGCATCCGGACATGCCGATTTATGTGCTGACCGACCCGATCAATTCGTTTTACGGCAGCTATACGCCGGATAACTATAAAAGACTGCGTGACAACGGCATATTAGTCTACGAGACGGACTTGACGAAACTGCGCGATTCCAATCCGCTTTATTCCGGCTTATGGCGTTCGACTGTCCGCTGGCTGGGGAACAGTGAGAACGGTTCACTGCCTAACATCTTCTCAAAAAATGCCCCGGATGTTACTGTAAGGGGATACGCCCGTATGCTGAACTTCAAGGCGAATCACCGGAAGACGATTGTATCAGAAAAAGCAGCGATTATTGCCAGCAGTAATCCCCATGACCCGAGCGGCCACCATCAGAATATCGCCGTGAAAGTGAGCGGTCAGCTGCAGGAGGACGTAATTCGGAGTGAAGTGGCAGCGATCAACATGAGCGGTGGTAAACTCGACCATGAGGAATTTCCAATCAATCATCATGCTTATAACAACATGATGGACTACGGGACGACGCTTGTCACTGAAGGCAGGATTAAAGAGACGCTTCTTCAGGCGATCAATCGGACCAACGACAAAGATGAACTGAAGATGGGGATGTTCTATCTTGCAGACCGCGATATCATTCGTGCGCTGCTTGATGCGGCAGACCGGGGCGTTAAGATTAAACTGATTCTCGATGTGAACAAAGAAGCGTTCGGCAAAGAGAAGCCGGGTGTGCCGAATAAACCAGTGGCACACGAACTGGTCGCAAAAAGTGACGATAGGATTCAAATCAAATGGGCTGTTTCCCACGGCGAGCAGTTCCATGCGAAATATGTGCTGATCACTGATGACCGTAAGCAGCAGGCGACGCTCTTTGTCGGCAGTGCCAACTTGACGCGCCGCAATATCGGTGACTACAACATGGAGACCGATGCCATTATCACCGGGAAATCGACTCTTCCGGTCTTCCGGGAATTAGCGGCTGACTTCGATGCCAAATGGACGAATGAGTACAGTCATGTCACGGATCACTACGAAGTGAAAAAAGACGCATCATTCTTGAAAACACTGCTGTACCGCGTGCAGGAATTCACGGGATTATCAAGTTTTTAAAAAAATCGTTGACAGGTTGTATGGACGTCTGCAATAATTTAGTTAACTTAATAAAAAAATTATCAAGAGAGATTGAGGGATATGGCCCGATGACATCTCAGCAGCGGACTCATTTATGAGCACTGTGCTAATTCCATCAAGCTTAGCTTGGCAGATAAAGGGACGTAAAACGACTTTTTAGCGCTTGCTAAGAAGTCGTTTTTTTTATATTCGGGAGGGAATTATGGCAATTATTGAAATCGAGCACGTGACCAAGCAGTTCCAGACGAAAAAAGGTGTGGTCGAAGCATTGAGAGATGTTTCACTGACCATTGAGAAAGGGCAGATCTTCGGTAT
The DNA here is from genome assembly GCF_004359525.2 of Macrococcus equipercicus. GTDB lineage: Bacteria > Bacillota > Bacilli > Staphylococcales > Staphylococcaceae > Macrococcus > Macrococcus equipercicus. The sequence goes on from NZ_SCWC02000001.1 coordinate 72,097, forward strand.
TGTCGGCTATTCCGGTGCGGGTAAGTCAACACTCGTCAGGCTGATCAACAAACTGGAAAAACCGACGTCCGGCCGAGTCGTTATTGAAGGTGAGGATATCACGCGCCTTAGTCAGAAGTTACTACGGAGACGTCGTCAGAACATCGGCATGATCTTCCAGCAGTTTAACTTGTTCCGTGCAAAGACGGTGGAAGACAACATCAAGTACCCGCTCAAGCTGACAAAGAAATATTCGAAAGCTGAGATTGATAAGCGGGTGGACGAGCTGCTGCAGTTCGTCGGACTGCAGGATAAGAAGCACGATTATCCAAGTCAGCTGTCCGGCGGCCAGAAGCAGCGTATCGGTATCGCAAGAGCACTGGCGACTAATCCTGATATACTGCTCTGTGACGAAGCCACTTCTGCACTGGACCCTGAGACAACCGATGAAATATTGAGACTGCTGAAACGCATCAACGATGAGCTGAACATTACGATTGTGATGATCACTCATGAAATGGAAGTCGTCAAAAGCATCTGTGACGAAGTAGCCGTCATGGAAAAGGGCAGAATCGTTGAGCAGAATCAAGTGTTCGAGTTGTTCACAAATCCTGTTCACCCGACGACAAAACGTTTTGTGCATTCAGTATTGAATGATGATATTCCGGGCGAAGTCGATGTCAGAGCCCGAAAAATTTACCGCTTCATCTTCAACCATCAGCAAATACTGCGCCCGGTGCTCAGTCAAGTCGGCAGACAGTTCAATGTCGATTTCAATATTTTGTACGGCGGAATAACTGAGTTAACCGATAAACTTTTCGGTAATTTACTGATTGAAGCAGTCGGCAGTGACAGCAGCATCTATGCAGCACTTGATTCATTACTCAGTCACGGTATTCAAATTAAGGAGGTCAATGGCTTTGAAAACTGATTTAACGGAGTTTTATCCTGTGCTTATTCAGGAGACCATCAATACGCTCATTATGGTCAGCATTACATTGGTGCTGGCAGTACTCATCGGACTGCCGCTCGGTATCATTCTCTACGCGACAGGCCGGGGTCATGTACTCGAAAATAAGGCGGTCAATGTCATTTTGAACTTCTTCATCAATACCATCCGGCCGATTCCGTTCATTATCTTCTTAGTCGCGTTAATCCCGATCACAAGATTTCTTGTCGGGACGACGATCGGTATCTGGGCGGCCATTTTCCCGATGACGCTTGCAGCATCGTTATCAATCGCCCGTGTTGTTGAGAACAACATCATCTCGGTGGATAAAGGCGTCATCGAAGCGGCTGAAGCGATGGGATCATCCAAGTTTGACATTTTATTTAAAGTGCTTGTACCGGAAGCGGCCGGCTCATTGATTCTCGGCCTGACGTTTACAACGGTCTCACTGATAGAGTTTTCTGCAGTGGCAGGACTCGTCGGCGCAGGCGGTATCGGTTATCTGGCATTTACATACGGTTATCAGCGGTTTGACGTGGCTGTGATGTTTGTCACTGTACTCATACTCATCATCCTCGTGCAGATCACCCAGTTTATCGGCAATAAGATTGCAAATATATATACAGGCAGATTATAAGGAGAGAACAACTGATGAAAAGATTATTATTACTCGTATTAAGTGCATTACTTGTATTAGCGGCATGCGGCAACAAGAAGGACGATAAAACAATTAAAATCGGGGTCACTGGTGTCGATGGCAAAGTATGGAATGTTGTTAAAAAGAAAGCGGCAAAGGACGGCATTAAAGTGAAGTTAGTTGAATTCCAGGATTATACAGCACCAAACAACGCTTTAAGCGAAGGTGATATCGACTTGAATGCCTTCCAGCACTTCGCATTCTTAGATCAGTTCAAAAAAGACCATCACTTAAAATTATCAGTTATCGGTACAACAGTATTTGCACCGCTTGGCGCTTACTCAAATAAAATTAAAGATATTAAAGACTTGAAAAAAGGCGATACAATCGCAATTCCAAATGATGTGACAAACCAGGCACGTGCATTAAGACTGCTTGAATCAGCAGGTGTCATCAAGTTAGCCGATGACTTCGGATTATTCGGAGACCCATCAAAAATCACAGAAAACAAACTGAACTTAAAAATCAAAGCAATCGATGCACAGCAGACACCACGTGTGCTGCCTGACGTCGCTCTGTCAATCATTAACAACGGTGTAGCAGGTAAAGCAGGTTTAAATCCGAAAGATGACCCTATTTATCTGGAAGACCCGAATTCTGAAGCTGCTAAACCATACATCAACGTCATTGCTGCTAAAACAAGCCAAAAAGACAATAAAGACTACAAAAAAATTGTGGAATACTACCATTCAGCTGAAGCAGTGAAAGCCATCGAAAAAGATTCAAATGATGGTGAGATTGTAAAGAAACTATCACAAAAACAAATCAATGACATCGAGAAAAGCTTGAAGTAGTCAAATAGCCACCCGTGCGGTGGTTATTTTTTATATGTTAATTCAGTTGGAAAATAACGGGGAGTTCGGTATGATTAAATAGTCAGAAAATTAAGAGAGGGGATGTTTGAATGAGTCAGCATCATTTATTGAAGAAGTACGCAGATGTCATTGTTAAAATAGGATTGAACATCCAGCACAATGAAATTTTAGTTATCGAGTCAGACATTAATACCGCACCTTTAGTCAGACCTGTTGTAGAAGCTGCCTATAAACAAGGAGCCAAAAAAGTCATCGTCAATTATTCTGATAGTGAAGTGGCAAAATATACATATGATTATCAGTCAGTTGAGACACTGCAGGAAGTGCCTGAATATTTGAAGCAGGAACTGAAATACTACGAAGAAGAAAAAGCAGCACTTTTAAGCATTGTAAGTGTTTCGCCGGAAGCGCTGAAAAATCAGTCTGAGGAAAAGATCAACGCCAGGGCAAAAGTCATGATGAAAGCGCATGAAAGCCTTTCAGACAGCTTCGGTAACTTCAGACAGACATGGTGTATTGTCGCCTATCCATCTGTTGAATGGGCAGAGATTGTTTTTCCGGAACTGAGCGGAGAAGCAGCACAGAATGCCTTGTTCGATGCTATATTTAAAGCGGTCCGGGCTGATCAGGAGAACCCTGTTGCCGCATGGAAATCTCATATTGAACATCTTAACCAGCGTGCCAATTGGCTGACGGAGAAAGGCTTTGACAAGCTTCACTATACAGCTCCCGGCACTGATCTGACAGTCGGACTTCATCAGGGCGGTAACTGGCTGAAGGCAGGAAAAGTCAATAAGCAGGGGACAGAGATTATCGTCAATATGCCGACCGAGGAAGTCTATACGACACCTGACTTCAGACGTGTGGACGGCTATGTATCAAATACACTGCCGCTCAGCTTATCCGGTAAAATAGTCGATCAGTTCAAACTGACTTTCAAGGACGGAGTAGTGACTGATTTTGAAGCGGGTGAAGGCTATGAAACTTTGAAGAATTTACTGGAGATTGATGACGGCGCAAAACGTCTCGGCGAAATTGCGCTAGTACCGGTCAACTCACCGATCTATGAAAGCGGCTTATTGTTTTACAATACGTTGTTCGATGAGAATGCATCGTGTCATATCGCACTCGGCAGTGGATTTGCTGAAGTGATAAATGGTGCTGAAGATCAATCAATAGAAGAGCAGGTCGCACTCGGCATCAATGACAGTCTGACTCACGTGGACTTTATGATAGGAAGCGAATCACTTGATATAGATGGTGTTTATGCAGATGACCGGTGCGAACCTATCTTCAGACAAGGCCGGTGGGTCGAATAAATAAAGAATCCCTTTCTCGACGAAAGGGATTCTTTATTTAAAACGAGTCGGAACGACGTTTGCCTCTCAAGAAAAGATAAACGTGAGAGGGAACAACGTTTGCCTCTCAAGAAAAGATAAACGTGAGAGGGAACAACGTTTGCCTCTCAAGAAAAGATAAACGTGAGAGGGAACGACTCTCTATAGATAATACTTAGTCGCTTTACTCAATCCGGTTTTCTTGAAGTGTTCAGCCAAAACTCGTGAAATAGAGGCACGGCTTATTCCACAGCACCATTCCATTGCTTCATTGATTGTAAAAGCGTCTCCTTTCAAATGATACAAGTCTCTTAAATTGTGAAAGGTAATGCGCTTGATGGCAGTTGAGCTGCCGCAGTTAGTACATGTATGATATTTTGTCCGGCTGGTGATTGCCTTGATCATGTAGTTACAGTGGAGACATTTCATTCCTTTCATCTGCATAGAAAACTCACTGCGTTCGATGGGGTTAAAATCAAGCTCTGGCATATTAGCTGCCAGGAAGTAACTGCCGAGCGACTTATTGTCCTCAATTAATAAATTCGGCTCCCGGAACTTTTTGAGGTGACTGTGCACCATACTGCGGAACAACCAGCGTGGATTGTCATTGTTGCTACGCAGATGAAAGTACTCGTTGATGAAAACAAGGTAACTCTCAATTATATAACGTTCACCGGACTGAGCGATAACGTCTTCTAAAATATGATGAGCCCGAGATAACTGGTCATCTGGATTTTTGAAGTTACGGCCGTAGCTATTGACGAGCAGCCGGTCATTCATAGTGAATATCCCTTTATAGTTCTTGATATCATAATGAGTGACTGTATTCCCGTGTATGACAATGATGTCAAACTGGGCCATTCCTTTATATTTAGAGCGGAACGTTAAATCCCAGAGCACTACTGCGTCAGGAAACTCACTCAGCAGTCTGATAAACTGTTTCTCTCCTTCGTAACCTTTAAAATGGGTGTGATAGTCTTCACGCTGGTTGTCAGATAACGGAGTACGATTATGGAGAGCATTGTAATAGTGAATTTTCTGAGGAATAGACCGTGTCTTGAGCAGCATCTTTCACCTCATAAAAGAATTTAATCACTGCCAAAAGAAAAGCCATCACCATAGTGACAGCTTGTTATTGATGTATCTTGAAGAAATGCAGTAAATGAGCATCGAACAATTTTGGCTGATCAATCTGGAGATTATGTCCTGCTTCATCTAACAAAATAAAGCTGCCGGACTCATTATCTTTCACTAAATTATAGGCATCGTCATAACCTACAGTGGAATCCTGTCTGCCTACAAGCACTGTCATCGGGCAATCATGCCGGGCAGCAAGCATTTGACGTTCAAAACTGAAAGAATAACCATCATCAAAGTAGCGCTTTTTAAATTCGTTGTCAGCAAGTGTCATGCCTGTCACTAACTCATCCAGATAGCGCTGCCAGTTTTTCCGCGTAATGATGACATTGGTATTTAAAAATTCTTTGAACTCTTTTTGATGATCATCAGGCTGGATATCCTCAAGTAAAATATGCTGGTGGACAGGCAGCTTACGTTTCTCACTGTCAGCAATAATGACAGGACAGAAGAAAAACATGCCGTTAATACAGCCGTCCATCTTATAATTCACGCCGTTTGATAAATAGGCACCATACGAGTTGCCGATGATAAGAAACTGCTGTTTCTTAATGACTTTCCGAATGAATTTCATCAGTACATCCAGCATATCATCAGCATTAATGATGGCTGGGTTTACTTCTGACCGACCCATCCCGGGAAGATCGATATAAATTCTTGAATAAGCATAGTCTGTCTGAGCAACAACTGATTCTATAGGGTGTTTCATAATTCGGTGATCGACGCCGTATCCATGGAGACATAATACGGGTGTCCCTTGACCGATTATCTCGTAGTAAATTTGATGACCGTCAATTTCTATAAACATCTCTACCTCCATATCATAAATTGTCATTATGATGTTCTTACTTCATCAGTTTAGCAGAACTTCGTTTCTTCTCAAAACGACTTCTGTCAAAAAAATCAAGAAACTGCTGCAGCTGATGTAATGATAAAAGATGGACTAGGAAGCTGCACTCATATAACGGTCATAAGCTGTTATTTCGCGTAATGGATGAAGTGGTATTTTCCGCCTTCAATCCCTAACTGCTGGTAAAAGCCTGCGATGTAGCTCGCATTGGAAGAAGCCCATATTATATCAGTCGCATACTGTGAGTTTCCAGGTGATGCCGGGTTCCAGCGCATCGAATAAAGGGTGTTCTGTGATTCTGACAGATAGCCCTGTGAAATAAACTGAGCGCCACCGATAATTGCTTTCTCAGGCGTATCCCAGCCGACGTTGGCTGCGTACTGAGCGCCGTACTTCAATACGTTGTGGTCATATGCACCGACGCCGAACATGTTGTAGAAGCGTTTGCCGGTCGGCTCACCTTTAACTGTTACACCATTAGCGAGTTTGCTTCGGCCTTCAGCCGTTTCAAGAAAAGCATGCGAAATCAAATAAATTTCATTGATATGATATTTTTCGCTGGCGATTTTAAACGCCTGTCCGCGGCCTTCAAGAATCCCTTTGCCCTGGAGCAGGATGTTCAGCTGATCAGCAGTTAAACCTTGCGGCTCGTTAAGGACAAGGAACTGATATTTTCCGACTGCATCATTGATTAACGGTTCAATATCTATATAACGTTTCACTAAATCAGTAGGAGCATTTTTCCATTTCACACCATCAGAAACTTGCGGTTTCGGTGATAGCTGCATTTGACGGTTCACAGCATCCTGCAGAGTGGCATTGACTGTAGTGTGAGTAACAGCAGCTGAAGCTGTAGACTTTGGTGCCGGCACAGCGGGGTTGGCTGGTTGTGGTGCTGTAGGCTGTGGTGCCGGCACAGTCGGTTTGACCGCTGCTTTTACTTGCACCGTTGATTCAGTTTTTTTCTGCGGCTGAACAGGGGGAGTGACTTCAGCTTTTGTGACAGGTGCCTCCACCCAGCCGGTGGCACCTGTGACCAATGTGCCGTGCAAGTAGGTGCTGCTGCCGATTTTCAGTGCAGCATCGACCGTCATCGATTCATCTTTGGCAGCACGGTCAATCACCTGACGCTCTGTTCCGCCCGGGAAACTGTAAAATTTAGTCGTCGTTTTAAATGTCACTGTCTGCTGAGCAGGGGATACTGTTTTTACAGGTTGAATGGTTAAATCGCCTGCTTTGACATAACCGATTGCATTATCGATATTTTCTGATGTCTGCACGCGATAGTAAGGCTGACCTTCAATCATCACCTTATCGTTAACATATAATGTGTAATTTGCATAATCGCCTGCTACTTTCTTTGCCATCATCGTTTTGTTTGTAATAATGACAGCATTACTGCTCTTTATAGTGCCGATTCTTAACTGTTCGGCAGCATGGGCATAATCTGATAACAGCATCATAGCTACTGCGGTAACGCCTAATGTTCTTTTTAAATACTTCATGTTTCCCCTCCATCAGCTCGTTATCTGTATTATACATGAATCGTTACTTCTTTTGATTCGATTTACAAGATTTTAATATTATCTGTTGGAGCGGAGAATATTGTGGTAAATGATGTCTGCCATTAGTTCTGGCGGTTCCAAACAGTCATTTTGCAGCCAGAAGAAGAGAATGCCGAACTGTCCTCCGAGCGTATAATTCACGAAGTATTTCGGTTCTCTTAAAGAAGAGCTATTTGCTTCAATCGATGCCAAATAATTTGAGCGCAGCGTTTCAATTAATTTCTGGGTGAAGTTCTGTGCCGGATGGACCGTCATTAATGTCTTAAAAAACTGCTGATGAGCATAAATATAATGACAGAGATTTAAAAAGTATTTCTTAACCAAAGGTTTTATATCTTCTGTATGCTGCATATCATTTGAAGTCTGTTCCACAAACTGACCGATAGCTGTCAGATGCGTATCAATCATCCGGTCCAGCAGATCATATTTGTCTAAATAATAGGCGTAGAAAGTAGAGCGGTTAATATGGGCCGCTTCACATATCATCTTAATAGTAATTTCTCTGAATCGATGTTTTTCAAGCAAATTTAAAAATTCTGCTTCTATTATTAAATGTTTATCTTTCATAAGTAATCACTTTTCTTATTAATTTATTTGTCACTGCTAGCATTATTTTAAAGTAAAACCGACATTTAAACAAATATTGTTGGTTGAAAGTTTTCATAGGGGAACTATAATATAGCTTATGTGAAAAAAATTAAATGGAGGAATCACAATGAAGAAAATACTTTTAATCAACATCCTTACATTAGTTATTCTGGCTATCGCCGGTATTGCTGCTTTTCATTTCTATGATGAAGCAACGAATTATGTAAAAACAGACAATGCAAAGATCGACGGTACACAAATCTCAATCGCAAGCCCGGTTGCAGGTAAATTAACTTCTTTTAAAAAGCAAGCGGGAGACAAAGTTTCTCAAGATTCAGTGATCGGTTCAGTAGAAGGTATGGGCCAAGATGGTAAACCAGCTAAAATGGACATCACTATGCCTCAAGATGGAACAATCGTTAAAACACAGGCAACTGAAAATGGTTTTGTTGGAGCAGGCATTCCTGTTGCTTACGCTTATAATATGGATGACTTATATGTTACAGCTAACATTAAAGAAACAGAACTTGACGGCATTCAAGAAGGACAAGATGTCGATGTTTATGTTGACGGCTACAAAGATACAACACTTGACGGTGAAGTAGATAAAATCGGTTTAGCGACTGCTTCAAGCTTCTCAGTACTACCATCATCTAACGGTAACGCTAACTACACTAAAGTCACTCAAGTCGTTCCAGTAAAAATCAAATTATCAAAAGAGAAATCTTTAGACGTTATTCCAGGAATGAATGTAACTGTACGCATTCATAAAAACTAAGGAGGTTTTTGTATGACCTCAATGATTATAGGCTATGTCCTTCTGTCACTGGTCATCTTCTTCCTATTGAACCGCTTCCTGCTTAATCGCAGAGGTAAAAAAGCGGTCCAACCCGAAGTAGAGACAACTCAGACACACGAAACATATGAACGTCAACCTGAACGATCAGTTCGTCCAGAACCAGCACCAAGACCTGAACATCACACTGACAACGAAGTGATTTACAACAGCGAAGCACATCGTGAAGATGCAGATCTTTATAACAATGATGAGCAAGAAGACCTTGTTGTAGAGCAGCCTTATGAAGAAGAACTTGAGAAAGAAGCGGTTCATCATAAAGCGACTAAACCATCACATACGTTAGGCAAAGGGATTACGACAGGCAAAATCGTCACGGCATTAATGATCGGGATGTTCGTCGCAATTCTTAACCAGACGTTAATCAACGTCGCCCTGCCGGTCATGATCAGTGACTTCAATGTCTCAACATCAACTGCGCAGTGGCTGACTACCGGGTTTATGCTGGTAAATGGTATTCTTGTACCGATCAGTGCATTCATGATTCAACGGTTTACTTATCGTCAGCTGTTCTTATCAGCGATGACTTTCTTTACAATCGGTTCATTGATCTGTGCTATGTCCGGCAACTTCCCGATGATGATGACCGGACGTGTCGTGCAGGCAGTCGGCGCAGGGATATTAATGCCGCTTGGAACAAACGTATTTATGACGATCTTCCCGCCTGATAAACGCGGGGCAGCGATGGGGACGATGGGTATCGCCTTCATCCTGGCACCAGCGATCGGTCCTACATTGACAGGCTGGGTTATTCAGAGCTATCACTGGAATGTGATGTTTTACGGGATGTTCGCAGTCGGTTTAATTTCTTTAGCCGTTGGTATGTTCTGGTTTAAGATTGTGCAGCCGACATTCAAAGCAAAACTTGATGTGCCAGGTGTTATCTTCAGTACACTCGGTTTCGGCAGTGTTTTATACGGCTTTAGTGAAGCAGGAAACAAAGGCTGGGATTCACCAGTCGTTGTTTCAACCATTATCATTGGACTGCTTTTCATCGCAGCATTTACGGCAAGAGAGCTATCGATGAACAATCCGATGATGGACTTACATGTTCTTAAGTATTCCGGCTTCTCATTCCCATTACTGATTAACATCATTGTAACGATGAGTTTATTCGGGGGTATGATTCTGCTGCCGATCTACTTGCAGTCAATCCGCGGTTTCTCACCCCTTGATTCTGGTCTGTTATTACTGCCTGGATCACTATTGATGGGTATTATGGGACCGATTGCCGGACGATTATTCGACAAATATGGTATTAAACCACTTGCCATCTTTGGTCTGGCGATTATGACTTATGCAACATGGGAATTGACACGTATTAATCTTGATACATCTTATAGAACGATTCTTGGTATTTACATTCTGCGTTCATTCGGTATGTCATTCATTATGATGCCGATTATGACAGCAGGTATGAACGCACTGCCTGGGCGTATGATTCCTCATGGTAATGCGATCAGTAACACAGTACGTCAGCTTGCCGGTTCAATCGGTACAGCAGTCCTTGTAACGGTGATGACGCAGCAGACGACTGCTCATATCGGTGATATGACTAACGCAATGGATAAAACATTGCCGTCGACTGCGACTCAGCTGAATCAGCTTGGCCAGTCACTCGGCTCAAGCACAGCAGGAATCCAGGTCTTAATGGGCAAATTGCAGCAGCTGGCAACAGTGAATGGTATTACAGATGCTTTCTGGTTAGCTACTGCCTTCAGTCTGCTCGCATTCATCCTGGCGTTCTTCCTGAAAGGGAAAGACCATTATCGTTCAGATGAAGCTTAAATAAGTATAATTATAAACAAGTTGAAATTAAGTATTTCTTCAACTTGTTTATTTTTATATAATGATTTGTGAGGAGTTGGGCGACTTGAAGATAAAATATATCGATAAAAGGCATTGGCGTAGATTGCAAAGACGTGACTACAAGGAAATACGACTGGAAGACACGCGGTTTGATGGAATCGTCGGTCTTGTGACAATGCAGAAAGTCAAATCTCCCTTACAAGTTGAAGTAGTAGGAAAGTGTATTACAGTGGCAGACGCAGGTTACCAGTGGCTGCAGCTGCTGCCGAAAGACAAACTTTACAGCATTACAGCGATGTATGACAACTACGGCCGCCCAGTTCAGTACTATATTGACGTCAATGATCACAATTTCATTGAACTCGGTGAAGCGCGGGCGAACGACTTATTTCTGGATGTCCTTGTATTGCCGACTGGAGAATATGAGCTTGTAGATGAAGCGGACTTGAAGTTTGCGCTGAAAAAAGGCAGCATTACAAAAAAGCAGTATGATTCAGCCTATCAGACAGCGCACTATATTATGACTATCATTCAGCAGGATTTTGAGACTTTCAAGAAGACAATCGATTACTGCAGACAACAAATAACACCGTCAGGCGAGTAGCCGGACGGTGTTATTTTAATTCTATATTAACAGTCAAGATGATTTAGCTTGAAAGATAATCTCCGCCGTTAATGTGAATAGCCTGACCCGTAATGTAAGTAGAATCCTGAGAGGCAAGGAAAACATAGGCTGGAGCATTTTCACTAGGCTGACCACGGCGTTCCATCGCTGTTTCCTGTCCATGCTTCTCTACTTTTTCAGCAGGGAATGTAGCAGGAATCAACGGGGTATATATAGGACCCGGCGCGACACTGTTCACACGGATTTTCTTCGGTGCCAAATTCTGTGCCAAAGAGCGGGTGAACGCTGTGATAGCACCTTTTGTCGCTGAGTAATCAATAAGTGACTCAGAGCCGCGGTAAGCGGTCACGCTGCTTGTGTTGATAATGGTGTCACCTGCAGACAGATGAGGAATGGCAGCCTGCGAGACATACATCATTCCGAAAATATTAGTCGAGAACGTCGTCTGAATCTGTTCAGGCGTAATCGCCAGAAAATCTTCCTGCGGGAACTGAACCCCGCCGTTATTGACAACAATGTTCAGCCCGCCGAAGTCAGTCACTACATCCGACACTAATTTTCTGCACTGCTCAACGTCCTTTAAATCAAATGCGTAAGCCTTCGCTTTAGCACCGAGCTCTTCAAGACGTTTTACGGTATCTTCAGCATCAGCTGTCTCGTCGTAGTAACCGATAGCAACATCAGCGCCTTCTTTAGCGTAAAGAATCGCTACGGCACGGCCGATACCAGAATCGCCGCCTGTAATTAAAGCGATTTTGCCTGTCAGCTTACCGCCGGCCTTATAGTCGTCATCTTCAGCAATCGGACGTGGATTCATATCGCGCTCACTACCGGGCTGTTTATCCTGAGTATAGCCTTTAATCTCCTGATCAATCTTTTCAAATTTATCCATTATGACACCTCATTTAAATGATTTGTTAGTGTTCTATACCTCAATTTTTATATGTAAAACAATGTGTACTACTATTATCGGGTAATCATTAATGACATGATAAAGAAGTTAAGCTGGCTGGAAAGTAGGAGGATATTATGATAGATAGTCATATTCATCTTGAACAGTTTGATACTGAGGATATTAATACTATTTTAAATAAGCTGGACGACGGGAAATTAGACAGTGTTATTGCGGTCAGCATGAACTTGGATAGTGCGGTTAAGCTGCTGAGGTTGAAGCAGCAAGCTCCTGCCATTCAAATAGCGGCTGGATTTCATCCGGAACAGGAGCTTCCTGATGATGAAGAACTGGGTGCGCTTGAGCAGTGGCTAACTGAACATCATGAGTCACTCTCAGCGATTGGTGAAGTCGGTCTGCCGCACTATTTGAACCGGGCAGGTAAAGTGCACGATATGAGCCGTTATGTCTATCTTTTGGAAAGAATGATCATCATAGCGAAGCGCTATGACCTACCAGTCGTTCTTCATGCGGTTTATGAAGATGCAGGAACTGCAGTGGATCTACTGCAGAAACATGGAGTGACACGAGCGCACTTCCACTGGTTTAAGGCAAGTGACGACGTCATCCGGCTTGTCATCCAGTCCGGTTACATGGTCAGTGTAACACCGGACGTTTTGTGGAATGACAAGACAAGGCGTGTGCTGACTGCAGCGCCGCTTAGTCAGCTGATGTTTGAAACGGACGGGCCATGGCCGCATGCAGGTTTTGAAGCGACTGATATTCCTGGAATGTTATCTGTTATAATAGATGAAATAGCAGTAATCAAACAGCTGGAACCAGCCATTGTGCGTGAAGTAGTGACGCGTAACACTGTGCTGTTCTATGGAAATGAGGTTATTAATGAAAATCGATGACTACCGCCTGCTTGTAGCGCTGGCGGATGAGGAAACATTAAGAAAAGCTGCTGATACACTTTACATCTCCCAGCCGGCTGTCAGTCAGCGCCTGAAATCCATTGAGCGGGAATGGGGGACTGATATTTTCATCCGGACAAAGAAAAAGCTGATTGTGACAACGAACGGAGAGATTATTCTTCAGCATGCCCGTAAAATGCTGAAAGAAGAGACCAACTTGAAGGAAATGATTCAGTCTTCTGAAGGAATTGTCAACGGCAAGCTGTCTATCGGTGTATCGTCATTGATCGGGCACACGATACTGCCACGCGTACTTGGACATTATGTAGAACTGTATCCAGAAGTGAAAATCCAGCTGCAGGTCGGTTCAAGCAGCCGGATTATGGCAAATCGACATGATTTTCATATCTCAGTTATCCGCGGTATGAAGATCATGAACATGAATAATGACGTACTGCTCACGGATAAACATTATTTCATTTATCCGAAGGCAAAGAAAAACCAGCTGCAGACATTACCGATGATTGAATTCCAGGCGGACCCCGTCTATCTGAAGGAGATTGAACTGTGGTATACCGAGCAGTTCAATCAAACTTATGCCCCGCAGATTAAGACCGATCAGATTGCAACGTGCAAGGAGCTGCTGCTGTCAGGGGTGGGTGTCACTGTGCTGCCTGAGATTGTCATCGGTGATATTGACAGTGAGCAGTTTGAAGTGGAGCTGCTTGAAGTCAATCATCATCAGCTGCTGCGGGAGACGTATATCAGTTATGAGAATGATGTGCTGGCTCTGCCGCAGGTCAAGGCATTTATTGATTTAATGAAGATGGAGGCGGCTGTTTAATCGGCTAATAATTTATCCGCCCGGTAAGCTTCTGCAGCTGCTTTGTGAATTTGAGCTGATGTTCTTCAGGCAGTGCATCTACAGTCAGTGCCTTTTCGAGCAGTGCCTTGTTCTTCTTATCCGTATATTTAAGTGCATTGAATGCGTTCAGTGTAAACTGCGCTGGATGTTTCTCCAGCAGCTCAAGTCGGCTGTCTGGTGTAACGATGCCTTCCTGCAGCACTCTGAAGTAACAGCCGGTTGCATGGGCGGCACTCATGAGCTTGACGAGGTCAGGGACATCATACTTCTTTGCGATGGTGTTGCACGGGCCGCGTCCTTCAGTGATTTGAATGACTGCTTCACCGAATTTGAACTGATCGCCGATGGCAAGCTGGTCTTTCGTCAGTCCGATAGTTGTAATGTTCTCACCGAACATGGCATATTCCGGCATGTCTTGAATATAAGGCCGCCACATATCATAGTCCAGCTTGTCGTAAAGGCAGATTGCTTTGTTCGGGCCGCCGTGACCCTGGTACGCATGTTCATCGCCTTCAAGCCCGAGAAAAGACAGGAACGTCGGCTGCTGGATAGGATATTTAGAGACAGCTGTCTTTTTAGGACGGTTCGAGCCGAAAATTTCGGTTTTGATTTTACCGGTGCATATATTGATGACTTCATACTCCATAATTATTCCTCCGCTCTTTTGCAATTCAGTGAGTTCTTATATAATTAAACAATATCATTAAATAGAAAGTTTGTGAAACTATGTTCAGGCAGCTGTTGAGTATTAAAAACTACAAGTTATTCCTCGTCAATATGGCGCTGCTCGGCATGGGCCTTGCTGTGACCGTTCCGTTCTTTATCCTTTATGCCACGCAGGAGCTCGGCATGACGAAAGGGCAGTATGGGCTGTTGATGGCATCAGCTGCGCTGGCAGGTTTTTTGATGAACACATTGATCGGTCGTATTTCTGATACGGGCCGAGTTAACCGGAAATGGCTGATTATTTTCTCGCTGCTGATGGCGAGTATGGCGTTCGGTGTCTATTTCTATGTCCATAGCGTGCTGTGGTTTATTGTCCTTTATACTATTTTCACTGGTTTCGCGGCCCCGGCTATGCCGCAGATGTACGCGTCAGCCCGCGAAAGCATCAATGCATCTGCATCAAGTAAAAATTCAGTATTCGCAAATACTGTGCTCCGCTCAATGTTCAGCCTCGGGTTTTTGTTCGGGCCGCTCGTCGGGACTGTACTGCTCAGTCGTTTCGGCTATGATGGGTTGTTCGGCGGCACAATCGTTCTTTATTTGATCGTTCTGATGTCAATGATCATCTTCTTCCGCGATATAGTGACGGTGCAGCCGGCGAGAACGCAGAATTACGTTGAACCAGTCGCCCCTAACTTATTAAAGGACAGCCAGCTGCTGATCCCATTTCTCGGATTTGTCATGCTGCACGTCGGGCAATGGATGTATACACTGAATATGCCGCTCTTTGTGACAGAGCACCTGCATGAATCAGAGAACAACGTCGGCTACCTGGCGAGTTTATGTGCAGGACTGGAAGTGCCTTTTATGATTATTCTCGGTATTCTGGCAAGTAAGTTTCAGACAAGAACACTGCTGATGCTCGGTGCGGTTTTAGGCGGCGGCTACTTCTTGTCAATCGGTGTCTTCAACTCTGTCGCAGCCATGCTCGTCGGTCAGCTGGCACTGGCGTTCTTTCTCGCGATTCTGCTTGGACTCGGCATCAGTTATTTCCAGGATATACTTCCTGATTTCCCGGGCTATGCGTCAACACTGTTTTCAAATGCGATGATTGCAGGACAGTTGATCGGCAATCTGCTCGGCGGCGTAATGAGTGATATCGTCGGTTTAGGCAATGTGTTCTATGTATCCGCGGCATTCATCGCCATCGCGTTCGTTCTATTGAGCTTTACAAAACCTGTGACAAGGGAGGATATGCTATGAGCGCTATCATCTGGCTACTGATTATCGCTGCATTTATACTGGCCTTTGTCGGACTCGTAGTGCCGGTGATACCAGGAATATTATTGATGTGGATTGGCTTTTTTCTTTATCACTTTATGATTGATGACAGTAAGTTATCATGGTTTTTCTGGATAGTCATGATGATACTCACCATCGCCACTTTAGTGAGTGACTATGTCGCTGGAAGCTATTTCGTTAAACGTTACGGCGGCAGTAAAGCCGGGGAAATCACCGCAGCAGTCGGTGTCATCGTCGGGAGTTTCGTCATTCCGCCGTTTGGCGTCATCATCGTGCCGTTGATTGCTGTATTGCTGATAGAGCTCATTATGTTAAAAGACCCTGTACGTGCGGTGAAGGCAAGCATCGGTTCACTGTTTGGATTTTTGGCGAGTACACTTGCCAAATTCTTAATACTGCTGATCATGGTCATCTGGTTCTTAATAGCTATCAACGTATAAACCCCTGCACCTGTTAGGTGAAGGGGTTTTATGGTGGGTGCAGTTAGATGTAAGAGAAACAATAAACGGAGCATAACCTTCAAATATAATGTCAATCAGTTGCGAAGTGTTCAATTAATACTCTAAACTAGAAAAGGAGTTAATGAAAGAGGGCACACGATGGTCCAGGCAAAAGAAAGTTTTCTGGCATGAAGGTGAGTTAACGTGGTCATGCTTAAAGGAATTGACAGCTGGTTCTTTGGCCGGTCGATACAAAGAGGCGCACTGCTGTCTGCCACTATTCTTCACTAGACGCATCACCGGGGATGACTGTTCTGATGCGGCAGTCAGGACTGCATGTGCCTTCGATCTACGGGCGGTCCCGTGATGCAGAATAGTTAAAATACAGGCTTAAAGCAGATGCTTTAAGCTTTTGTGTACAGAACGATAAACAGATGACAGGTGAAACCATGAAGAAGCTTACTATAGAAGATGAACAGCTGAAAACAATCGCTGCTATTCATGAGTCGATTCCATCAGGCTATAAAGAATGGCATGTCAGTTCGATGGACTTAGCACTGCGGTTTGAATCAATGAAACTATTAATGATGCATAACGGCGATGAAATTATAGCCGTCGTCGATAAAGAAGACGTCATTGCTTTTATCTGGTATGTTATTAATGACGAGACAATGATTAAGTCACTGTGGGTGACGCCTGCAAGAAGAAGACAGGGCATTGCGACAGAGCTGAAGGATTATGTCAGACAGCAGTCACTGGCTGCTGGAGTAACAGTCATCAGAAGTCATGTCCATCCGCTTAACAGTAAGATGCGGCAGTTGAATGAAAAACTCGGCTACAGCCAC
Organism: Macrococcus equipercicus; assembly: GCF_004359525.2. Taxonomy (GTDB): domain Bacteria; phylum Bacillota; class Bacilli; order Staphylococcales; family Staphylococcaceae; genus Macrococcus; species Macrococcus equipercicus. The sequence continues at coordinate 89,231 of NZ_SCWC02000001.1, forward strand.
CGGGGGAACGAAATGATCTATAAGTTAGAGGTGCACAATGATTAGAACGCTATATATCGATGAATTGAATGAACTGAGGACTTGTGACTCCCCGTATGATATGGAGGGGACCGCAAAATGGTTATGGGTCGATCTGTCGGAACCGACGGCCCATGAAAATCTGCTGCTGAGTCAGTACTTTCACTTCCATCCATTATCGATAGAAGATGCAGTATCAGTCAGACAGCGTCCGAAGTATAAGGAATATGATGATTACTTGTTCTTTGTCTTTCATGCCATTGACTTAAAAACAATGCTTCCTGAAGAGATCGATGTCTTCATCAACAGTAGCATGGTTGTGACCTATCATAAGGAACATTCAGAAGAAGTAGATAAAGTATGGAACTCGGTCATCTGTAAGCGGGCGAATGAAAAGCTGACGACGGCTGAAGTGATGTATCGCACGCTGGACGCAATTGTCGATAACTATTTTCCTTTTGTGTATGAGCTGGAGGACAAAGTGTTTTCCTTCGAGGACCAGCACTCTGTTGATATCTCGACGGAGGAGCTGATTGAAGAGACATTCGATTTAAGAGAAGACCTGCTCATCATCCGGCGGACCGTGCTGCCGATGAAAGACCTGGTCTACCGGCTGCTTGAAGGACGTATTATGGAGCTGTCAAAGAAGCAGAAAATCTTTTTGCATCATATTAATGACCACCTTGTGAAGCAGGCGGAGATGATTGATTCTTCACGGGAGATGACAGCGGACATAAGAGATAACTACATATCGCTCAACTCATTTAAAATGAATAATATTATGAAAATATTGACCATTTATTCTGTCATATTCATGCCGCTGACGTTGATTGCGGGAATATACGGCATGAACTTTGATGTCATGCCTGAACTGCACTGGAAATATGGTTATCTTGCAGTCTGGCTGTTGATGATCGGTATATCGCTTGGGATGATTTATTATTTCAAAAAGAAGAAGTGGTTTTAAATATTTTTCCATACAAAACACCTTGCAAATATGCAAAGTGTTTTGTATTGCTGTATTATACTGTGCTGCAGTGGTAAATGCCTGCCCATTCTTTGAACATCGGACCGCTCTTGCCTTCGACAGGATCGGTTGGTGGAATCATCACCTGATTAATCCTGCTTTGTATGGCTGTTAAGTTGTCATAGGAAGTAAGCAGCTCTATTTTCTTGTCTTCTGGATAAGCGCCGACTACTTTAAAGTCGTCGGACCGGCTTAACAGCTTATGGCCGTAACCCGCCGGCAGCAGTATGACGTCACCCGTCTGAACTTTGAGCTTCTGGCCGTTCTCCCCGCCGATCATCAGTTCAGCATCACCCGATTTGACGCCGAGCACTTCATGGGCGTTCGGATGGAAATGATGGTAATCAAATACGCCGTTCTCCCATATCCCTTGCCAGCCGTTATTCTTAAACGTCTCAGCGGGATCAGTCACTGCCTGTGAATAGACGATGGCTGGATAGATGATGTGATTAGGTGCAGAGGGGGACACCGGGGCATGAATAATTTTGTAGGACATAAAAAAACCTCCCGTTTATTGTTATAATAAAAACTATTCCCTGATCAATTATTAATTAACCACTTATGACTTAACTCTATTAGATGATTAAGAAAACACTGGAGAGGTGAACTATGGAAAGTTTTATCGTAATCATCAGTTTTATTGTAGCTGTCATTATATCAGCTGTCATCCATCATTATTTCAGCAAAATACCGCTTGTTTTTATTCAGATTGGTATCGGCATGCTGATTTTTCTGACGCCCCTCCCGATTCAACTGGAGTTTGAACCGGAACTGTTTCTCATCGGTATCATTGCACCGCTGCTGTTTTTGGAAGGCAATCACGTCTCACGGATCAACCTGCTGAAATATTTGAAGCCGGTCATACTGATGGCCATCGGGCTCGTATTTACGACTGTTATCGGACTTGGTTATATTATCCAGTGGATGCTTCCTGTCATTCCTTTTGCAGCCTGTTTCGCGCTCGCTGCCATTATCTGTCCGACAGATGCTGTCGCTGTGCAGGCTATTGCCAAAGGGCGGAAACTGCCTAAAGGACTGATGACGATTCTTAGCGGAGAGTCTCTGCTGAACGACGCCGCCGGAATTTTAAGCTTCAATATTGCATTAGTGGCACTGACGACAGGTGAATTCAGTGCAACTCATGCAGTACTGCAGTTCGTCATGTCGACTTTCGGCGGTCTTATAGTCGGTGCGATAATCGGCGTTGCTTTTGTGCAGTTCCGGATGTTTCTCATCCGCACCGGGTTCTACAATGAGTTCGTCTTTATATTGATTCAGCTGCTGACACCATTCATTATATATATGACTGCTGAATCTTTTCACGTATCGGGTGTCATAGCGGCAGTCATCGGCGGGATCATCCACGGAATGGAACGCGATAGACTGAGCCAGGCGACAACACGGCTGCAGCTGGGCTACGACAATACGTGGGGGCTGTTATCCACTGTCCTGAACGGCTTTGTCTTCACGATACTCGGATATATTATCCCGGAAGTAACCGTTCATATGATAAATACTGAGTCAGGCCATCTCGGCAGGATTATTTTCTATACACTGCTGATTGCACTTTTTGTCTATATATTCAGGTTTGTCTGGGTCTACTTGCTGTACGACCGTTTCTTTATTCCGGAGAGCAGGTTCGAACGTATACTGAACAATGAATCTGTTGCAAATGTCGAGAAAAGACCTTCACGCTTTAAATATGCACTGCTGGCATCCGTATGCGGTGTTCATGGAACGATTTCGATGGCCATTGCGTTGACCTTGCCGATGAAAGTCTTTCATGATCAGCCGTTTGCGACGAGAGATGATATGCTCTTTATCACAGCAGGTGTCGTCGTCATCAGTCTGATTATAGCGCAGATTGTTCTGCCGCTGTTAACGACATTTGAAGAACGCGTCAGTGTCTCGAAGCTGTCATTCCGGGAAGCGCGAATGATGATGAAAGAGCACGGCCTGTTCTATATCCAGCGTAATTCCGGCCCGGAAAACAGTGTGGCAGCCAGCAGTCTCACCCACCAATATGCCACACAGATCAGCTTCTTCAAGGAAGCAGACGATAACGAGCAGAGTTTGAAGGAGCTTTCAAGATTACAGTCCATTGCGCTTCAGACAGAGATGGAGACGCTGGAGGAATTAACTCAGACCGGTAAAATTACTGAAAGCACGTTCAACAATTACATCACCTATACAGAACGCACAAGAAATTTCGCTTCGTTAAGTTTTTTTGCGAAGCTAACGTTTATTTTTAGAATGCGGAAAAGAAGGACGCAGTTTATGAATCAAGTGAATGCCGCAAGCTCACTTTCCTTCAAAAATAATCTGCTTGAAATAGAAAAGGTAGCGCAAGTCGTTCACTATAAAATTGTAGAACGGTTGTCAGGAGAACTGGTGAAAAGCAACAAAATTGAAATGGCAATGGTGACTGACAGCTATTTGAACCGCATGATTCAGCTGAAAAGAAATGCTACGACAGAGGACATGAATAACAGTGAAACATTACTAGCGCTCGAAGTGCTGAATGTAGAACGCGATTATATTCATCAGCTGGTCGACAAGGAGAAGATCTCATCAGAAGTCGCAGTTGAGCTCAGACAATCGATTAACTATGATGAGATGGTGATGTTAAGTTCAAACGAGCGCTGATGTATCATTAGTTGAAACATGCCTTCTATGATAAAATTAAATTAAAGAAATAGAAGGTGGAGAAACGCAGTGAAGCGACTAATGATAAGCCTAGTTTCAGCATCTCTCATGCTTACAGCATGTGGAAACAGCGACAGTGAAAAAATCAAAGAGAACATTAAAACGCTCGAAAAACAACAAGCTGAAGCAAAAAAGGAATATAAAGCATTAAAAGAGCAGAACAAACAAAAAAATAAAGAGATACAGAATAAACAGCAAGCGCTGGCAAAGCTTAAAAAAGCTAAAGAAGAAGCGCTGAAAAAGCAGATAGCTGAAGAAGAGAAGCAAAAAGCAGAGGCCGAGAAACGACAGGCTGAAGAGACAAAAAAAGCGGCTGCACAGGCAAAAACTGCTTCAGCTGTCAAAGCGGTGATGCCTAACACAATCGAAGCGTCAACGAATGGTACGACCAAACTTGTGATGAAGAAAGATGATGTGCCGTTGAAACTTGACGACAGCGGGATGAAAGTGGATATCGGACAGCTTCAGATTTTTAATGTTAAAGACATGCCTGAGGGGCAGGTGCTGCTGTTTGACGGCGCCACTGAAGGCTACGTCATCATTTATCAGGTGACAGCTGAAAATACGTCAGATCAGACATTGTACTACAATAACAATACGAAACTGACAGCGGGAGATCATACAAAGTTCTCAGATTTTGCATCATTCATCCCAAGTGATTATCAGGAAATGAGCATGAAGAAGAGCAGGACCAATTTCAACGAATATTCCCCCCATGAAAAAACGACGAGCTACAAGTCACTGGCGATTTCAACGGATGATTATGACCAGCTGAAAGCAGGGCAGGCGACTTTAGTCATTCAAGGCGGAATATCTGCTGATAAATTATTCAGAGATAAATCGGGGACAACATCTGAACCGTACGCCTTTAAATAAATGTTTGTACAAATGAGTGTTTGGGAATTTATAAGAAACAAATTGAGAAGAGGTTGATAGTGATGCATGAGGAAAAGTTTGTTCTAATTGAGAACCAGATGATGACATTAAATGAGATCGCTCAGGAGTTAGAAGCGATTACCGGCTATACAGTTAAAGACAGCTTTGGCGATGTGAACCGTATCGTGGCACAGAAACCTAATTTCGATGATGATTTTGAAAGTTTTCTAGTCACTTACGAGTTTAATGAGTCTGATGATATTGTGGATGCGACCATCACAACGCCGCGGCACGAAAATATAGACTTAAAAATAGCAGAAGTTAAATTGCGGCTGCTATCTTATAAATCGCGGTAACTATCATTTAACACTTTACTTTAAACAGAGGTGGTTGTTTAATTAAAGTGTTAATTTTTTTTATGGCAGTCAATTTGGAGAAGATGAATGAAAAAACTATGGATGCTCAGCTTATTATTAACAGGTGGCTGTAGTGAACAGCAGCATTTTACCGCATCAACGTCTCACGCAACAATATTATTTGATACAGCACACGAAGAAACAGCCGGTGAAGCTGACTGGGTCATTGACGGTGCATTTTCAAGTTATGCTGACGCCTTGAAGCGTGCTGGCTACCGCCTTGACGAGAGTAAGGCTGATGCACTGATCACTTATAAGACACTTAAATCACATGATATCTTTGTGCTGCCGGAACCTAATATTCCTTTGAAAGAAAGCGAACAGGCGGCGCTTAAACAATATGCTGAAAATGGCGGCAGCATATTGTTCATCAGTGATCATTATAACGCTGACCGCAACTTGAACCGGTTCGATGCTTCAGAAGTATTGAACGGTTATCGCAGGGGTGCCTATGAAGACCCGGCGAAAGGAATGACAGACGGTGAGCGGCATTCTGCGATGATGTCCGGTGTCTCATCCAGTGACTTCCTAAGTGAAACGTTTGGTGTCAGGTTTCGTTATAATGCCATTGATAATGTCACGATGACAACAATGAAAGATGTCTTCAATATTACGGACGGCGTGAAGAAAGTAGAGATGCATGCGGGTTCAACGATGGCAATCACGGATCCGTCGAAAGCCAGAGGGCTTGTCTATCTGCCTGAATTAACGCATCGGGATGCCTGGTCTCATGCAGTAGATAAAGGTGTCTATAACGGCGGCGGTCAGGACGAAGGGCCGGTTGTCGCGATCAGTAAGGCGGGGAAAGGGAAAGCTGCTTTTATCGGCGACTCTTCCATCGTTGAAGATGCGACACCGAAGTACCGTCGTGAAGATAACGGCAGAACGAAGCAGACTCATGACGGCTTTGATGAGGCGGACCATGAGACACTGCTGATGAATTTGACAGCATGGCTCGCACGCCAGGAGGACTATACGTCATTTCAGGAACAGGATAAGAAAACGCCGCTCCATCGCGATGAGGAACCGGCAGCTTCTGTTGAGCCCCGGAAAGAACCGTGGGCGCGTCCTGAACAAGGTTATTTATGGTACGACCGGACGACATTTGCAGAAGGCAGTTACGGGGCTGAAGGGTCCGATATTTCTGCATCCGATGCAGCACAGGATGACGTTCAGATCATAAGCCCGGACAGTGCCGCGCCGTCAGAAAATTTCCAGATCAAAGTGAGAGCAAGCCGGGCAGTGCCGACAAGCATCGCCTTAGTTATGTCGGACGGTCAGCAGGTCGGACTTTTCAGCGGCAGGCCGCCAGGTGTGTCCAATATATATACGCCGAGACGTGTTAATAATGATTATGAGTGTTATTTTAATGGCAGGATTGCCAGAGAAGCACACGGTCAGCTGTCGATTCAGGTGATTCAGAATAAAAAAGTCGTTGCTACTCAAATGCTGAATATAAATTAGGAGTTTTTGACTATGAAAAAAATAGTGATAGCTGCCCTGCTGCTCTCTCCTCTGACCGGGAATGCAGCTCATGCTGAGGGAGATTACATGCAGACAAAGGCTGACGGTGACAAAGTAGAGCTGAAAAGCAGTGAAAAACTGAAAGTTAACGAGTCGGTCGTCAATATCCATAAGATGGCGCGGACAAGTTCAGTGCCTGCTTTTAAACCGAGAACATACAAGGGTAAAGTGAGAGAGGAGAATGTTCTCGTTGTACTGATGGATTTCCCGGATAGTCCGCAGTCGACACTGACGAAAGGTGATACGCAGAACTATTATGATAACTACACAAAGGCGTATTACAACACACTGTTCTTCGGCAATACTTATAAAGCACCAGATGGCAGTTATTACAATACACTGAAGACTTACTACGAAAAAGCTTCCGGCAGCAGTCTGCGCATTAAGGGGCAGGTCACCGGCTGGTATCGTGCGAAACATCCACTGAAATATTATGGTGATGCCAACGATAAAAATGTAGGTGAACTGATCATGGAAGCTGCAGTAAAAGCAGCAACAGATCCGAAGGTCAATATGAAGCAATATGACCGTTATGATTATTATGATCTGGATAAAGACGGCAATATTTATGAGCCTGATGGTATTATCGATAAAATGGTAGTTATATTCAGCGGTGTGGGTGAAAGTGAAGGCGGAGGCAGACTTGGAAGCCGCTCTATATGGGAACACGTCAGTGAAGTCCCGTTCACAAGTCCGGGCCATCCCCAGACTATTACCGGTACAACGAGCAACTACTCAAAATTCTATAAAAAACGTCTGGCAGTTGCTGAATACGGGATAATGGCTGAAGACAGCACTGTAGGAACGCTTGCTCATGAGTTTGGACATATGCTCGGGCTGATTGATGAATATGATGTTTCTTCAAGTGCCGTGGAACACGGCGGCGAACCGGTACGTTACTGGTCATTGATGAGTTACGGTGCAGATGCCGGTAAAATTCACGGAACGATGCCGGTCAGTCTGAGCCCTCTGGCAAAATCTGACCTGCAGCAGCTGTATGGTGGTAACTGGACGCTCGGCAGTGAGATCAATTACGGGACAATCACTGCAAAGGGCAAGGAATTCCTGCTGGATCAGGCCGGCATTAAAGGCTCAAATAATGATGTAGTCAAAGTGAACCTGCCGCCTATAAAAAAAATACAGGCCGGCAAAGTCATGCGCTATAATCAATATTATCTGCTGGAGTGGCGCAGTCATAACGGACTCGATAAAGGACTTAGTTATATATACGATCCGTTCGGCAAAAACCGCTATGGCAAAGGGCTGGTCATCTGGTATGTCAATGAATCCTATAGGGATAACGGCGATATCATTAAACATCCCGGAAAAAGTCTGCTCGGCGTTGTCGATGCCAATCCTCAGTCGATAAGAAGTAAAGATGGCTACAGCCCTGTGACAGATACCCAAATATATGACGCCGCATTTAACACACGGAATTATGGAAACTATAATTCAAATCCAAATTACTTCTTCAAAAAACCAACGACAGCTCCTAAACCATTGTTCAGTGACAGCAACTACACACAGACCGCTTTAAACCACTTAACATTGCGTGAAGCAGGGAGAGTCCTGCCGCAGCTCGGCCTGAAAATTAAAGTGGTCGATCAGAATAGCGACGGCACTGTAGCAAAAATCAAAATATATAAATAAGCCGGCAGCCATTAATGCACATTATCTTTTATGATAATGTGCATATTTCTAATGAATAAATATACCGTTTTAATCATTTTTGTAACACAATATTAATATCAGAAAATTCAAATAGTTATTTACATTCTTCCATTTTCTATACATAATGGGATTAAGTAAGCTAAACACTATCAAAACGGGGGAAAATCAATGAAGAAAAAAGCAGTAGTGTCATCGTTACTGGCATTGAGTCTAGGGGTATCGGGTCTAGGATTGACGAGCGGCGCAGCTTATGCTGACGAAGCGCTGAAAGTGAAGTCTGCTGATGCATTTACAGGGGAAAGCTTTGACCGCGTCATCGCTAATGAAGAGCGGCTGATTAAGATGCTGAAAGATGAAGGAATCATCAGCAAAAATGCAACCCGTGCCGAAGCAGAAAAGGCAGTCTCTGATTATTTGAACAGCAAACAGGAGACAACAGATAGAAAAGTAAAGAATGAAGGCAAATTCGTTAAGAAATATAAAAAAGTCGATGCTAAAAATGGCAAGGGCAAACTAAACAAATATACAAAAGGCCAGGGCAAGAAAAAAGGTCATGCCGGCAACTTGAAACCTGTTGTTGAAGAAAACTATACAGGAGAAAAACGCACGGACAAAGTGCTGATTCTCGCGATTGATTTCCCGGATTATCAGAACTCAACCATTACAAAAGAAGAGACGGATATGTTCTATGAGGATTATCCGGTGAGTCACTTCCAGGACATGGTGTTCGGACAAAACGGCTATAAAGGGCCGAACGGCGAGAACTTGATCAGCATGAAGCAGTTCTACCAGAATCAGTCAGGCGGCAGCTATGATATTGACGGTCAAGTGCATGGCTGGTACAAAGCCAAATACCCTGCAAAATACTACGGCGGTCATGCCGGTTCGAGTAAAGATGTTAACGCCAGAGCGCTCGTCAAAGAAGCACTGGAGCAGGCTGCCAAAGACCCGAGTCTTAACCTGGCAGACTACGACCAGTGGGATCGCTACGACCTTGATGGTGACGGCGTGCTGCACGAAAAAGATGGTATCGTTGACCACGTGATGATTATCCATGCCTCTCCAGGTGAAGAAGCAGGCGGCGGTAAATTAGGACCAGATGCTATCTGGTCTCACAGATGGAGCCTGGACTTCACGAATACAGGTGAGCCTTATACAATCCCGGGCACGAACTCCGGCCAGAAGCAGTTCGGCGGTAAACTGGCAGTCATCGACTACACAATCCAGCCTGAAGATGGAGCGGCCGGTGTCTTCTCCCATGAATATGGTCATGATCTAGGACTACCTGATGAATACGATACAATCTACTCAGGGAAAGGTGAGCCTGTATCTTACTGGTCTATTATGTCAAGCGGCAGCTGGGCAGGTAAAATCCCGGGGACAGAGCCGTCTGGATTCGATGCTTACATGAAAGAGCAGCTGCAGGAAATGCACGGTGGTAACTGGCAGACGGGCACTGAAATCGATGCCGCTGATGTCACTGCTGCACCGCAGGAATTCCTGCTGGACGAAGCAGCAACTAAAGGAACAAACAATGATGCAGTCCGTATCAATCTTCCAGACAAAGTCACTCAAGTATTGAAACCGGCTGAAGGAGAAAAAGCTTACTTCAGTGGTGCCGGCGATGATTTAACGAACACAGCGACAGCATCAGTTGATTTAACAGGAAAAACAACAGCTGACCTGACATTTAAAGCATGGTATAACATTGAAAAAGGCTATGACTATGCATATGTTCAAGCATCAACAGATGGTAAAAACTGGACAAATATCGCAGGTAACATTACTAATAATGATGATTCTGAAGGTACAGGGGCTAACACCGGCAATGGTATTGACGGCGAGAGCAACGGCTGGGTCGACGCTAAGTTCAACCTTGATGCCTTTGCAGGTAAAAAAGTACAGTTACGTTACCTTTATGTAACTGACGGTGGTTATACAGCACCTGGATTTTATGCTGATGATATTAAAGTGACAGCAGACGGTGCTACTGTATTTGCTGATAATGCTGAAGGAGCATCAAAACTTGAACTGAATGGTTTCTCAGTAAGCGATGGTAAGACGTATGCCAAAAACTACTACTTGCTGCAATGGAGAAGCCATAATAAAGTAGACCAAGGACTGGCACATATTTTAAGAAACGGGTCATTAATGAGCTTCAATACTGGCCTGAACGTTTACTATGTTGACAATAGCTACACAGACAACCATGTAGGTAAGCACCCAGGTTACGGCTTCATCGGAATCGTTGATGCGGACCAGAATGCAGTGAAGTGGGAAGGCACAGTACCTTCAGTCGCTTTTACACAGTATCAAGTACGCGATGCAGCATTCAGTCTGACACCACAGGATCCAGTCAGCCTGAAACTTGCAGATGGTTCAACATTAGTCGACAAAAACTTGCAGTCTAATCCATTGTTCGACGACTCAAAAGATTACTCAGACCCGGCACAGCCTCATGCGGGCAGAGTATTGCCTCATACAGGGCTTAAAGTACAGGTCGTAAGCGAATCTAAAGATAAATCGACAGGTAAAATAGTCATCTACAAGTAATATGAGCATTCCACACCTTGAAATTCCTGCGGACGAAACGAAGTTAACTTCGTTTCGTCCGTATGAGTTCAAGGTGTTTTTTTGTGAGAACAGCTGCATTCATAAGAAAACTGACGAGGGAATGTTTTTGACGGGTGTCTTTTTGCTATAATAGTAAAAAAGGGGTGGGTAGATGATTTATTTGGAGACTGACCGATTACAGCTGCGGGATTTCGTGCCGGAAGATCTGCAGCCATTCAAAGAGATGAATGTGGATCCTGATGTCCGTCAATATTTTCCGGACATTATGAGTTTTAAACGCTCGGAAATGGCATTCCGGCATATGCAGCAGGAGATTGATGCCACAGGTCTCGGCTTATATGCCGTAGAAGAGAAGAAGAGCAGGAAATTCATCGGCTTCATCGGTGTCCAGTATATGGAAGCGACACCGATGTATTCACTTGATATTATGCCGTGCTACGAAATTGGTTGGCGTCTCATTAAATCAGCATGGGGAAAAGGCTACGCGACAGAAGGGGCACGGGCCGTGCTCGACTATGTCCGGCCGCGAATTGACCTGCCGATCTATAGTTTTACAAGCATTGATAATAAGCGGAGCATGAAAGTGATGGAGAAGTTAGGGTTGAAGCAAGTGACGACATTCAAGCACCCGCTAGTCGATCCACGACATCCGATGAGTCTCCAGGTGCTCTATAAGGATGTGGCACAATGATTTTAGTCAGCAGCTGTCTGATCGGCGAAGAAGTCAGATATGATGGCAGGCACCAATTGAATAGCAGCTTAAAGACACTCGTTGATGACGGGAAAGCCATCGCTGCTTGTCCTGAACTCATGGGGGGTTTGCTAGTGCCGCGTACACCTGCTGAGATTATCGGGGGTGCAGGAGAAGATGTCTGGCAGGGGACAGCACAAGTGATGACACGCGATGGTCGAGATGTCACTGCTGACTACAAGGCAGGTGCTGAACGTTTCCTTGAAATATGTCTGCAACACCATATCACAACAGTCATCTTAAAAGAAAACAGTCCAAGCTGCGGATCCCAGGCGATATACGACGGCACGTTCTCAGGCGAAAAAATTGCGGGGGAGGGCGTGACAACTGCCCTGCTGCTTGCTAACGGCATCAAAGTTTACAGTGAGAAAAATTTCATCAACAAATAAAGCGGTATGACGATTAAGTCATACCGCTTTATTGCTGTGTCAAATGATCGAGAAGTCGAACCGGATCATCGTCAAACACGGCGATGTCCAGCTGCGGTGTATCAATAAATCCCTGCTGATTCATATGACGGAGCATGTTCTGCAGCGGCTCATAAAAGGCATGGGTATTCAGCACGCCGACCGGCTTATGATGAAGGCCGATCTGTGCCCACGTGAATATTTCGAAAAATTCTTCTAAAGTTCCGGCACCGCCCGGCATCATAATAAACCCTTCAGCGAGGTCAGCCATCATTTTCTTGCGTTCATGCATCGTCTCTACAATATGCAGCTCAGTAATGCCGGTATGAGCGATTTCTCTAGAATGCAGGAAGCTCGGTATAATACCGATGGCGCTGCCGCCATGAGTCATAACGCTGTCTGCGATCGCACCCATCAATCCTACTTTGCCGCCGCCGTAGACTAAAGTGATATCTCTTGCAGCAAGCTGTGCCCCGAGACGTCTCGCATGTTCCTCGTAAATGGGGGCTCCGGTGCGGGATCCGCAGAATACAGCGACTGTTTTCATATTAACTCTCCTTTATATGATATGATAAGATTATTGAAACGAGGTGTTACAATGCTCAGAATTATGCAGGTCGACCCTTCGATGGAAATTTCATTCCGTCATTATCAGCTGTCGTTAAAGCAGATGTTCTTTGCGGGTCATCCGGCCTATATTATTAACCGTAAGCGTTCCAACTACTTTCCTTTCGTCATTTTGAAGGACGACGAAATTATCGGCGCGTTCGCTCTTGAACGTGGTGCCATACTCTCAGTCATGGATGCACCGAAAACTGCTATCTATCTCCGAGGCCTGTCTTTAGACAGCCGTCATCAGGGGAAAGGTTACTTCAGAAAAGTGCTGCAGGAATTAGAACGCTATATTAACGAACAGGATCCTGACATTACTGACCTTTATTTAATGGTCAACGTCAACAACGACAACGGCTACTATGCCTTCATCAAATCAGGGTTTATTGACCGGCAGAAAACAGTGAAGCAAAGTCTGGTCACTCTTAAAGTACTGTCAAAATCATTGTGATGTCTCGATCAGTGCCAGCAAAGCTTTTTTGAACTGTTTCTTATGTTGGGCCGTGAATTTAGCAGGGCCTTTTGTACGTATTCCTGCCTGACGCAGCTGGCTGGACTGGTGTCGCATCATCAGCAGCTGGTCGATGTTATCATGAGTATAGGCGCTGCCGTTATGGTGCATGACAATGATGTTTTTGTTCAGCAGCAGACTTGCCAGCCCGTAATCCTGTGTGACAACCAGGTCACCTGGCCGGGACAACTGAACAATTTTATAGTCGGCACTGTCAGCACCGTCATCGACATATTGAATAGTGACAAAATCTGGATAGGTATGATGAGAAAAATGATTGAAGTTTCTGACGAGCAGAACTTCAATCATTTTTTGCTGTGCTGTATCGATTACTTCATTGATGACAGGTGAAGCATCAGCATCGATGATAATGCGCTTGATCATTAATACTTGCCGAGTCTTCTGAGATGTTCAGCCATTTCAAGCCGGTGCCGGTTAAATAAAGGCGCATTGGCTGTATTGTCCTCATATTCATGAGCGAGTACACGATTCTCTATGTAGTCATTGACATCGTGGAAAGCATCATGTTCTGTCTGCTGTTTTGCGATCTGCTGATGCAGGAACTGTGTGGCCTGCTTATGGGCCGCAGGAATTTGCTGCTCGCGCTTATCTGCAGCTTTCAGTGCTTTTTTCATTTCTTTTTGGCGCTGTTTCAGTGCTTTCTCTTCCTGAGCATGACGTCTCTCGACTTCTTTTGACAATGTCTGAATCATTTTTTGGTCCTCGTGTTCTTTCTTCTTCTCTGCATGGTCATGCTGGTAGGCGGCTGTTTTATGCTGCAGCTGGTGAGTGGTATGAGAGATAAATTCAGCTGTTCTGACTGTCTTATCTTTAGCGCTGCCTGCTTTATCGGACAGCTTACGGCCGGTCGCAGTTGTTTTGTCGATAGTCATGGCAGCGAGATCTTTAGTCGTTGATAATGTGTGCATCGTTCTGTTGCGCATTCTGATATAGTCCTTGTTATGCGTCAGACGATGACGTTCGGTAATTAATGGTACAAGAACAATAGCACCGACATTGACTGCCGTCTTGATTTTCTGGTTCATGGTAACCTCTCCTTAGTGATGACTGAATAGTTAATTGTACCCTCATTATATATACTATAAACGAGACCGAAAAGCCCCGAAAGACTGTCTGATTTTGTTTCATGGAGAAGAGCTTTACTGCTAGTAATACCGCATGTTGTTGACTATCTTCCGGGAAATGTGCATAAGCGATGCAAATTCACGGGGCGTCAATTTAGCGACAGCGAGCATTTCTTCAGGCACATGATTCAACTGCTCAATTAAATGACGGCCTTCCGCTGTCAGAAGCACATGAACAATTCTTTCATCTTCTTGTGCACGGGCACGTTCAATCAGACCGCGCAGTTCCATTTTTTTGATGATCGGGGTAATGGTCCCGGATTGAAATGCCAGTTTTTCGCCGAGTCTGAGGACTGGAAGAGGGCCTGATTCAAGCAGTACCATAAGTACAAGATAATGCTGATAGCTAATATTATAAGGTTTTAATTTATTTCTGTTATAATGTTTAATCACTTCACGTTGAACGAGATACATCTTATAGGCGACACTGGTTTCTATTGTCATGAGCACTCCTTTATGTATTTATGCATTTTAAATAATATTTTAATGATACCATGCAGAAGTATGAATATAAAGTTATATCTGAGTAACTATGTCATCATTCAATTTTCACCAGCTACAATCAATGTAAAAAAGTGTAAAGGAAATTCCTTTACACTTTTTTTGTTATATATGTCTGCCGATTCCGAAGCCAAAATACAGGACAGCGATAATAGCGACGAGCACAAGTCGGTAAATCGCGAAAGGTATCAACTTAACCCGGCTGATCAGTTCAAGGAATAATTTAATGGACAATAAGCCGAATACAAAGGCAGCGATAAAGCCGACTATATAAAACCATAAAGTATCATGGGTAATATAGTGATAATTGCTCAGCAGGCTTTTCGCGCTCGCTGCTGCCATAATCGGTACAGCCATAATAAACGTGAAATCAGACGCTCCTTTATGAGACATTTTAGTCAGCACGCCCGCTGAAATAGTGGAGCCTGAGCGGGAGAAGCCCGGCCATAAAGCAAGTACTTGCGTCAGACCGATAATCAGAGCCTGCTTGTGCGTAATGCTGTCGACGCTGATTGGATGTTTGACGTTTTTGGCATATAGATCAGCGGCAATCATTAATAGGGCACCGAGTGCAAGGCCGACCAGTACAGTAGGGACAGAGAATAAATACTCGTCGATAAAGTCGTTGAACAGCAGTCCTGCGATACCTGCCGGTAACAGTCCGATAAAAACATGAGATAATTTAAGCCGATGAGCAGTTTTCTGGTTTTTAACGCTCAGCATGTCGACAAAGCGGTGTCTGAATATCCATGCTGCTGCGAAAATTGACCCGAGCTGAATGACTACTTTGAATGTGTTGGCTGATTCTTTTGAGCCTAACACTGCTTGTGAGTGCAGCCACATGTCATCCACTAAGATTTGATGACCAGTTGAAGAGATAGGAGCGAACTCTGTGAGCCCTTCTACAATGCCTAGAATAAACGCTTTTACTAGTTCAAACAGTTCCATTATGTTACCACCTTATATGAAATAAAATACTTCCAAAAGTATAGCATATGTACTTAAAATTCTCTTGCCTAATCATCAAACATATTCCTTTAGTTTTCAGCGAAATACTATATAATACTAGTTAGGATGTGATAATGTGAAATACTTAACAAAGTTATCAGGGCGCTATTTTTACTTCCATATACTGATGGTTGTCTCGGCTGTACTGCTTGCAGGCATCATCATCATGCAGAGTGTACAGATCGGTAAAATCATCGATAGCGTGCTGTTGAATCATCATATAAATTTCGGCTTCGTTATAGCGACAGTACTGCTTATATTAATCGTGCGGAGTGTGCTGCAGACATTGCTGAAGAGCATCGGTGTCATGCTCAGCCGAAAAGTGAAGTCACTGCTTCGCCGTCAGCTGCTGAGCGACAGACGGGACACTGCTGAAACACTTAATTTATCGACAGAAGGTATTGAAGGTATCGACAGCTTCTACAGTGACTATTTACCGCAAGTGTACCGGTCAACTTTCATTCCGCTGCTGATCATTGTTTTTTTGCTGTTCTTTCATCGTAACGCAGCATTTATCATGCTTATCACTGCACCATTTATCCCTATTTTCTATATTATCATCGGAATCAACACGTCAAAAAAAGCGGCTGAACAGATGACTGTGCTGAATCAGTTCTCCGCTTATTTTCTTGATGCAGTCCGCGGTATCGTGACGATTAAGCTGTTCAGTCATGAAGATAAAGTGAAACAGGCTATTGGTGACAAGTCACAGCAGTTCAAAGATAAAACGATGGTCATCTTAAAAACAGCGTTTCTTTCTACGTTGATGCTGGAATTCATTGCGATGCTGTCAATTGGTATTATCGCCCTTGAAATCGGAATCGGGCTCATTGTCCTGAATAAAATTTCTTTCTATACGGCGGTCGTCACGCTGATGCTCGCACCTGAATTTTATAATGCGCTGAAAGATCTCGGGATGGCTTTTCATACAGGCAAGCAGTCAGAAGGCTATGCAGAGCTGCTCGATTATAAGCCGGCTGAAAAAATAGTGAGGCAGTATGAACGTGTGCCGACAATTAACGCTGACTTCTCTGTGGACTACGGTCATTTCAAGCTAATAGTGGATGATGCCTTCTCTTTAAGAGAAACAGTCATCTGTGGTCCGAGCGGCGCCGGGAAGTCCACATTTGCCAAAGTGATTGCAGGCGTCATTGAGAGCGGTCATGGGGCAGTGGAAATTCCTGAAGCTTTTCATCACGACATCGCCTATATGGCCCAGGAGCCGTTTGTCATGAGTGACACAATTATGAACAACATTACAATGTTCAATGACCATTCATTAGAAGAAATAGTGGCAGTCGCCAAATCAGTGAATATGCATGACCGTATTATGGCCTTTAAAGAAGGCTATGATACATTGATTGGTGCAGGCGGCGAACAGCTGTCAGGCGGTGAGACGCATCGGCTGATGTTGATGCGTATGTTATTAAATCCAGCGAAGCTCATTATTTTTGATGAGCCGACAGCAATGCTTGACCATGACACTGAGCAGCTGATCAAAGCAGCGATTGCACAGCTGAAAGAGACTGCTGTCGTCTGGACAGTCGCTCACCAGGCGGAGACGATCAGGCAGGCACCGTATTTAATGATCTTTAACAAGGGGATAGTCGTGCAGGGGACGCACAGCGCGATGAAACAGGAGCCATTTTATAAGGCGGTGATGAAATGAAAATAATCAACAAAGACACGAAGAAAGCGCTCATGATAGCGATTATTATCGGGACGCTCGGTGGACTGACCGCTATCGGCATGTTCAGCTTAAGCGGTCTCATGCTTTCCAGAAGTGCCTTTAAAGTGCCGCTCTATACATTGATGGTGCTCGTTGCGACAATCAAGCTGTTCGGTGTGCTGCGCGCATTTGCCCGTTATTTCGAACGGCTCGTCAGCCATGAAGCGACGTTTACAATGCTGAAGGACATTCGCGTTGAGACGTTTGAACGGCTTGTCAGCGATTTCGTCAATCTGCATGCGAAGTGGCAGCTGTCGACTTTGCTTGAACGCACAGTCAACGATATAGAAAAACTGCAGAATATACTGCTGAGAGTCATCTATCCGCCTGTCGTCGCACTGCTGACGACAATCATTGTATGTATCATCTACGCGTTTTATAGTATCGCAGCCGTGCTCGTCATCATAGCCGCTATGGGGATTATACTCGGTGTGCTGCCGTTTATTTTCAGCCGCTATATGGCGCGCCTGACCACTGAGTCAGAAGCGGCCCGTTCAGCGTTCATGAAGCGGCTGGCCGATTATCAGCTGGGTCGTGAAGATATTGATGTGTTCGATCAGACAGGCCGTTATTTGACGCTGCTCGAGGAAAATCAGCTGCATTATGAGCGGTCAGTCGTCAAGGAAAAACGGGCGGTCGTCTTCTATGACTTTCTGCTGAACAGTATGAGTATGCTTGCGATATGGGGTGTCCTTTATGTCATGGCCGGAAATACAAATACAATGATGTATGCAAGTGTCGTCATGGTGACGATCACATTGTTTGAACTGGCGATTCCGATGACCAACTTTCCGTTCTATCATCAGGAAACTAAGCGGGCGCTGATGAATGTCAGCTCATTAGCTGAGCACGAGCCGCACGCAGGACTGGTGCCGACTGAATTGCTGCCGCTGGAACTGGATCATCTATCATTTACTTATGCCGGTCAGCAGCGGCCGACGTTAAAAGATATTTCGCTGAAAGTGACTGCCGGGCAGAAAGTCGGCATCATCGGCAGCAGTGGTTCCGGCAAAACTACATTACTGCATCTTTTGGCCGGGTTATATGAAAGTGATATGACAGCAGCAAGCGTGCCACTCAGTCAGCTTGACCGTGAAGCTTATTTCAAGCAGCTGAATGTCATGCAGCAGCATAACCATTTCTTTCAAGGGACCGTGCAGGAGAACTTATTCAGCGCTGATCAAGATAAAGTGAACACTTATTTAAAAATGCTCAATCTTTCTTTTACAGCAGACAGTGAACTCAATGAATTCGGGGCACAGCTGTCAGGCGGAGAACGACGACGCCTGCATTTTATTAGAATGCTGCTGAGAGAGAGCAGACTCTGGCTGCTCGATGAACCATTCAATGGCGTAGATGTACTCAACAGAAGTATAATGCTTAACAAGCTGCTGACACTCGATGCCACTGTTATACTGATCAGTCATGATGTTAATGTGCTGAAAGACTTTGATATCATCTATGTGATGGAGGAAGGCCGCTTGACCGCGAAAGGCTCCTATCATCAGCTGCATAGTACTGGTCGATTCAAGACGGCTGAACAGCACATGCTATAGAAATAGTATTATTCATCACAAATAAAATATGATATGATAAAAAAAATAATGGGGGTAGAAAATGACTAAACTAGCATGGTTAGTTGACACGGCGGCAGGTTTCACAGAAGAAGAGACAGCACAGTATCCTCTCTTTGTCGTGCCGATGGGTGTCATTATCAATGGTACACATTACGTCGACCAGCAGGAGCTGTCGACTGAGCGGTTTTATGAACTGCTGAATGAATACGGCGAAGGTGCAAAGACATCACAACCTAATTTCCAGTCGATGCTTGAAGCCTATGAAGCGATTAAACAGGAGGGCTATGATGCGGTCATTGCAGTGCATCCATCAAGTGAACTGACAGGTTCCTACCAGAATTCAGTCGCTGCAAGCAAGGAAGTTGATATTCAGTCAGCTGTCATAGATTCAAAGATTGGCGCTTATCCATACAAAAAGATGGTGCTGGAAGGAATGAAAGCGGCAGAAGACGGCCGGTCCTTCGACGACGTTGTCCAGCTGGTTGAATCATTTCCACCGAAGGCCCAGCTGCTGCTGCAGCCAAAAAACCTGCATCAGCTGAAAAGAAGTGGACGTGTGACTGCATCTCAAAGTTTCCTGGCAGGGCTGCTCAATATACAGCTGATTCTGCATTTTGAAGAAGGGAAAGTAGCGCCATTCGAAAAAATGCGCACTAAAAAGAAAGTGTTTGAACGCTTGATTGCTATTGCGAGCGAAAATATTGAGAATCACCAGCTGACAGAAATTGCTGTTATGAATGCCGGGGACCTGGAACAGGCGAAGAAGTATGTAGAAGCGTTACAAGCCCTTCATCCTGAGCTGCTCATTCATGAAGAGCGGCTTGTTCCTGTGGCGGGAGTCCATACAGGTTACGGCACAGTCGGTATCGGCTGGCTCGACACAAAAAATTAAACCCGGGCTTATGCCAGGGTTTAATTTTTTGTGTTTGAAATATTGTGGATCAGCTTGTCCAGCAGCTCTTTAAGTGTGGAGAACTCTGAATCTGTCAGGTCAGCTGCTTCTTGGATGACTTCTGTACAGTCTTCCAGTTCAGGCTGTATCAGCTGACTTTTATCCGTCAGATGGATGAACACTTCCCGCTGGTCAAGCTCAGAGCGTTCACGCTTGATTAAATCATTGGATTCCATTCTCTTCAGCAGAGGAGAGACAGTACCTGTATCAAGAGCCAGTTCATTGACCAGCGTCTTCACGTTGACCGGTGATGTTTCCCATAGAATAGACAGCACAAGGTACTGCGGATAAGTGAGATTATGTTTCTTGAAAATTTTATTCGAAAAATAACGGTTCATCTGCCGCTGTGCATTATATAGACTGAAACAAAGCTGTTTATCAAGCTTTAAATTGTTGGTCATATGGTTCCTCCGATAATAATTATATATGAAATCATATAAAAAATGATAATGATGGAAATTTTTTACGAAATTATACTGTGCAAAACATGTCACTTATTTAACATATTATAATAAGGTAGACATTTCAAGTAATATCATTTATAAAAGTGAAGCATTTTATGTGCAAGAAAATTCAGCGAATAAAAGTGGGGATTGAGATGAAAAAAATACAGCTTTATATTATTAGTGGATTTCTCGGGAGTGGTAAGACAACATTACTCGTTCAATTGATCAAGCAGTGGCAGGATCAGAAAGTAGCGATTCTTATGAATGAATACGGTGGATTCAACGTCGATTCCAAAATACTGGGCGACGCTGTGCCGTCGCATGAACTGCTGAACGGCTGCATCTGCTGCGATTTAAAGAGCGACGTTGAAGTGCAGCTTCATGACATGAAACATCGGTATCAACCGGATATTATTATCATTGAAGCGACAGGCGTAGCGCATCCTGTGGAAATATATGATGCCTGTTCGGCGCCGTCGCTGACAGAGATACTTGACATCCAGGCAGTTGTGACACTTGTAGACGGTCCCAGGTTCCTTGACCGCGGCAAGTTGAGTGTAATGACAAAACGGCTGATGGAGGAGCAGGTGCAGTACGCCCATATTGTGCTGCTGAATAAGTGTGACCTGCTGGATGAACAAGAAGTCGGCCGGCTGCAAAGTGACATCACGGCCATCAATCAACGGGCTGAGTTGATAATGACTACTTACTCACAAGTGGACGCTGTTCAGCTTGCAGCATCGGGAGCAGCTTTTGAGGCAGGTCCACACAGCCATCACGGTATTCAGTCACTGGTCTACACTTTCACAGGGCCGGTCAACAGCAGAAGGTTCGTTGACTGGCTTAGAAGCATGCCATCTTCTATACTAAGAGTGAAAGGATTTATTAAATTTCAGGAGAATCCAGAACAGGTCGTTCTCTTCCAGTATGCTTACGGCATTCCTCAATATGAACCTGAAGCGATGAATCTGCCGCTCAAGCTCGTGATTATTGGAGAGGCACTGGATAAGAGTCGTCTGCTGGACCAGCTGGATCAGCTGCAGTTCGGTTGAAAAAATATAACAATGAGGTGTTATGATGAGTGAAATGGTACCAATGTCAAATGTTATTCAAGGGTTCTGGCGTCTTGCGGACTGGAACTATACGAAGAAAGAAACGAATGCACTGCTGCATCAGCTGATTGACAGAGGAATCACTGCGATGGATCATGCCGATATATATGGCGGCTACAGCTGTGAGACATTGTTCGGTGAAGCGCTGAGTGTGACACCTGAGTTGAGAAAAGATATGCATATCATTACAAAATGCGGCATTGTCCTTCCTTCAGACAAAATGGGTTTCGACTATCACAAATATGACTACTCAGCGGAGCATATTACGGCGTCGGTCAACAGAAGTTTAACAGAACTTCAGATTGATGAGATAGATACGCTGCTTCTGCACCGGCCGTCACCATTGATGGATCCGGAAGCAGTGGCACATACTTTAAAAATGCTGCAGCAGCAAGGGAAAGTGAGACAATTCGGTGTCTCTAACTTTAAACTGCATCAGTACAGTCCGTTTAAAGAAGCGATGACTCGTCAAAAGTTAGCCGTTAAAGTCAATCAGCTGGAAATTTCAGCAGCTGAACTTGAAAACCTGGAAGATGGGACGGTGAACAGAATGCTGCAGGATGATGTGACTATTATGGCATGGAGTCCTCTCGGGGGAGGCAGACTGTTTGATCCTGAGCATAAGCCGACCGCTGCAGTGCGGAAAGAACTTGAAGCAATCGCTCAAAAACATCAAACGACACCAGATGTCATTGCTTATGCCTGGCTCTATCATATGCCTTATCGTATCAGACCGATTGTCGGCTCACGGTCGATAGCACGTGCAGAGGCTGCGCTGCAAGCAAAGCACGTCAAGTTGACTGACAATGAATGGTTCGAAATTTACAAGCGGTGTCTCGGCCGTGATATATTATAATAACGAAGCAGTATGCTGAAAATACGCACTGCTTCTTTTTTCATAATCGTAATTGAACGTTTTTGAATGTTTGTGGTTGACTTTTGAAAGCGTTGACATTAATATATAGAGGAATAAAGGAGCTGATTTTATGCTGACGATTGAAAGACATGATATGATTCTGAGCCTGCTCAGCACACATGATGTTGTATCGCTGCAGCTGCTTATGGATGAAACGAACAGCAGTGAATCAACGATCAGACGGGACTTATCCAGTTTAGAAGATGAGGGGAAGCTCATCCGTATCCACGGCGGGGCGAAGCGTGTCGTTGAGAAGCATCGCGATATGGCGCTTGCAGTTAAGACGACGAAATTTGTCGCGGAGAAAAATGATATTGCAAAGCAGGCGGCGGCACTCGTGCAGGACAATGACTGTATTTATCTTGATGCAGGAAGTACGACGCTTGCTATGATTCCGTATTTGAATCAGCAGCATATTACAGTCGTCACAAACGGTCTTACTCATGTACCGCCGCTCGTCGAGCAGGGGATAGAAGTCTACATGGTCGGCGGCTATGTCAAGAGCAGTACTTATGCTCACGTCGGTGTCCAGGCGCGTTTGATGCTTGACGCCTTTAGTTTTGACAAAGCATTTCTCGGTGCGAATGGCGTCGATCTTATGCAGGGACTGACGACACCAGACCTCGAAGAAGCAGCGATCAAGTCGTCAGCCATCAAGAAAAGCAGGAAGAGCTATTTCCTTGTCGACGACTCAAAGTTCAACGAAATTACATTTGCTAAAATATGTGATCTTGAAGATGTCCAGTTAATTACTAACAGCAGCAATCCATACTATTCAGAGTACAAAGCATTTATTAAATAAGGAGGAACGATATGATCTACACAGTGACATTAAATCCGTCCATTGACTATGTCATGTTCACATCACAGTTTGAGCTTGGTGCGTTAAACAGGGCGGCAGCGACTTATAAGTTTGCCGGCGGTAAAGGCATCAATGTCTCAAGAGTGCTGAAAGAACATGGCGTTGATTCTGTGGCATTAGGATTCACCGGTGGATTTCCCGGGAAATTCATTGAGCACGAGCTGATAGAGAGCGGCATTCAGACCGCATTTGTGAATGTTGATGGAGACACGCGTATTAACGTGAAATTAAAAGGGGGCAGCGAGACAGAAATCAATGCACCAGGACCAGAGGTGACAAAAGCACAGGAAGCAGCGTTTCTGGCACAGCTGGAGCAGCTGACAGGTGATGATCTCGTCATTATTTCCGGCAGTGTGCCAGGGACGCTTGACCAGACTATCTACAGCAAGATTGCACAGCGCTGCACAGACCGCGATGTTAAGTTCGTCGTTGATGCAGAGAAAGAACTGCTTGACTCTGTCCTGTCATACGGGCCGGAATTCGTCAAACCTAACAAAGTGGAGCTCGAAGAAATGTTCGGTGAGACACTGGATAACGATACTTCAATTACGCAGTGCGCCCGCAAACTAATGGCTAAAGGTGCGAAGCAAGTACTCGTCTCACTCGGGGGCGACGGCGCGCTTCTTGTCACTGATACATTGGTCCTGAAAGCAGTTGTGCCGTCAGGCCGGGTCATCAATACAGTCGGCTCAGGTGACTCGACTGTAGCGGGAATGATTGCTGGACTCGCGAACAATGAATCACTGGAGGACAGTTTCAGACGCGCCGTAGCATCAGGTACTGCAACAGCATTTACAGAAGATTTAGCACAGCAGCATGATATAGACAAAATAATGGAACAGATCACAATAACGACTTTAATGGAGGCTAAAGAATGAGAATAACAGACTTACTGACAGCGTCAACCATCGCTCTGGACTTAAGAGCATCCTCGAAAGATGCAGTAATCAACGAACTGGTTGACACGTTGTGGTCAGCAGGGAAACTAAACGATAAAGAAAAATATCACGCGGCGATTCACGCACGTGAAGCTCAAAGTACGACAGGAATCGGCGAAGGAATAGCCATCCCTCATGCGAAGACTGATGCCGTTAAAACACCGGCCATCGCCTTCGGTAAATCTAAACCAGGTGTAGACTATCAGTCACTTGACGGCACTCCCGCACACTTGTTCTTCATGATCGCGGCACCGGCAGGCGGTGCACAGACGCATCTCGACGCGCTGGCAAAGCTTTCAGGAATGCTGATGAATGAAGACGTCCGCCGTCAGCTCCTTGACGCACGCTCCAAAGAAGAAGTGCTCGCTATTATTGATGCACACGACGAACCGGAGGAACGCCATAAAGAAGCGGCGGTAGTGACAGCCCCTACGCAGGAGCCGGATGAAAATCTTATCCTGGCGGTTACTGCATGTCCAACTGGTATTGCGCACACGTATATGGCAGCAGATTCACTGAAAAATAAAGCGGCGAGAATGGGTGTACCGATCAAAGTTGAAACAAATGGTTCCGGCGGCGTTAAAAACAAACTGACTGCTGACGAAATCAGACGTGCAAAAGGCATTATCGTCGCAGCTGACGTCAATGTGGATACAGCGCGTTTCCATGGCAAGAATGTCGTCATGGTGCCGGTAGCAGACGGCATTAAGCGGCCGGAAGAACTAATCACTATGGCTCAGGATGAGTCGCGTCCTAAATTCGTTGCTAAAGGCGGTGCAGGCACGTCCAGCACAGGCAGCGAAAAAACAGGATTTTATAAGCATTTAATGAACGGTGTATCCAACATGCTGCCATTTGTTGTAGCCGGCGGTATTTTAATGGCGATTGCGTTCATGTTCGGTATTACATCATTTGACCCAACAAAGAGTGATTACAATCCGTTTGCACAAGCGTTATGGACAATTGGTAACGGCAGTGCCTTTGCGCTGATGATTCCGATTTTAGCAGGATTCATCGCGATGAGTATCGCAGATCGTCCAGGTCTTGCACCGGGTATGGTCGGCGGTATGTTGGCAATGAGCGGCGGCTCAGGGTTCCTCGGCGGTCTGATTGCCGGTTTCCTTGCGGGTTATTTAGTGCAGGGCATTAAGAAATTACTGAGCTTTCTGCCCCGGGCACTTGAAGGGACTAAGCCGACACTGCTTTATCCATTGCTCGGTGTATTGAGTACAGGACTCATTATGTACTATATTATCAATCCGCCGACAAAGTGGCTGAATGACTGGATGAATACAACGCTCAGCGGCATGAACGGTGCCAACATTGTGTTATTAGGGCTGATTTTAGGCGGCATGATGGCAATAGATATGGGTGGACCGATTAATAAGGCATCCTATGCATTCGGTATTGCAGCGATTGCTGGGAACAACTACGCACCGATTACAGCAGCGATGATCGGTGGTATGGTACCGCCGCTTGCGATTGCGGTATCGATGATGTTATTCAAACGTAAATACACGAAAACTCAGCGCGGTTCTATAGTGTCGAACTTAATTATGGGAGCTTCATTCATCACAGAAGGCGCGATCCCGTTTGCAGCAGCTGACCCGCTGCGCGTCATCCCGTCCATGATTGCCGGCAGTGCAACAGCAGGCGCGATGGCAATGGCGTTCGGCTGCCGTATTCCGGCACCGCACGGCGGTCTATGGGTCGCAGGACTTGATAAAGGCCATCTCTTTGGTTTCCTTGTTTCCTTAGTAGTCGGTACACTGATTTCAGCAGTTATTTACGGCTTGATTAAGCCGAAGTTATCTGAAGAAGAGCTGGCACAGGAAATGGATACGGAGCGCGCGGCTCAAGCGTAATCAATAAGCAGTGAAGAGCATGAACATCTTGACACTTCGAAACGACTCATTCGGAGAAAGAGAGCTCAGCTTATTCACTGCTTTTTTGTGTGCATCATATGAGTGCAGATGACAGGTCGTGAACCTCTCTCTCTATCTTGGAGCACTTAAAAGCGAAAAATCCACATTTCATCGCTTGAGTGTGGTAAAATGATACTAACTATTAGGCGTTTTAAGGAGGTGACTGCATTGGGAAGGCTTTAGACTATCAACATCTTGACCTGACTCCTGCACTCACAACTACTACCGGAGGTGAATCCCTACTCTTAGGGAATTAATTGGACATATCGACCTTATCAAGTTTATTATTATTTATTTTTCTTATAGCGATGACCGCGCTATTTGTCGGCTCAGAATTCAGTTTGGTGAAAGTCAGAACGTCGCGGATTGATCAGCTTGTCTCAGAGGGCAACAAATCAGCGAAGACTGTACAGCACATGGTGCATGAACTGGACTATTACTTATCAGCATGCCAGCTTGGAATTACAGTGACAGCGCTTGGTCTTGGCTGGATCGGGGAATCGACGTTTGCATCAGTCATTCATCCCGTACTGCATTTGATTCATGTGCCTGCTGAACTGGCTAAACCTATTACGGTTGCACTGAGCTTTGCGATTGTCACGTTTATTCACGTGGTCGTCGGAGAACTGTCTCCTAAATCACTGGCGATTCAATATGCGGAGCGTATGACGCTGGCATTTGCCCGACCATTGTATTTCTTCGGCGTCGTGATGAAACCTGTGATCTGGTCGATGAACGGAGCAGCACGACTGATTCTACGTATATTCGGCGTTCAGCCTTCAGGACATGAACAGGCGATGAGCGAAGACGAGCTGAAGATTATTATGACGCAGAGCTATCAAAGCGGCGAGATCAATCATACGGAACTCGCTTATATGCAGAATATCTTTTCATTTGATGAACGTCTGGCAAAAGATATTATGGTGCCGCGTACACAGATGATCACGATGACACAGCCTTTCAATATTGAAGATTTGCTGGAAGTTGTCAACGAACATCAGTTCACGCGCTATCCAATTTCTGAAGACGGTGATAAAGACCATATTATCGGCTTCATCAATGTCAAAGAGTTTCTGACAAAGTATGCTTCAGGTGATCCTGTCAGAATTAAGGAGCATATTCATGAACTGCCGCTGATTCACGAAGTGACGAGAATCAGTGATGCATTGATTAAAATGCAGCGTGAGCGCGTCCATATCGCGTTAGTTATAGATGAGTACGGCGGGACGGCTGGTATTTTGACGATGGAAGATATTCTTGAGGAAATTGTCGGTGAAATCCGTGATGAATTCGATGATGATGAAGTCAATGATATTATCCGCACCGGGGATAACACGTATCAGATTAACGGACGTGTACTGCTCGATGAAATCGAAGAACAGTTTGGCATTGAATTTGAAGACGCTGATGATATTGATACAATCGGCGGCTGGCTGCAGGCACAGAATCCAGACATTGATATTGACGATTATGTGGATACGACCTATGATAAATGGGTCATACTGGATGCGGAGAATCATCAGATTAAATCTGTTGCGCTGCATAAGGAATTCAATACTTCACGGACAAGTTCTGAAGAAGAGGACTATCAATAATCGCTATAGCTTGATTTACTTATCTCACTGCAGAGCTCGCTATATTATCAAACGGGAGGGACATGTGTCTCTCTTTTTTTGGAGGTTAATCATGAGGATCAATAAATATTTATCTGAATCAGGAATCACATCGCGGCGGGGGGCCGATAAGTTCATTAACGACGGCCGCGTTATGATTAACGGCCTTCCGGCGGAACTCGGCAGTCAAGTCGCAGAAGGTGATGTAGTGCTGGTAGACGGCCGGCCTGTTACGCTGGATAACAGCTATGTTTATTTGAAGCTGAATAAACCAAGAGGCATCACATCAACAACGGAACGTCATATTAAAGGGAACATTGTTGATTTCGTTGGTCATCGCGAGCGGATTTTTCATATCGGCAGATTGGATAAAGACTCTGAAGGATTGATTCTGCTCACCAATGACGGGGATATCGTCAACGAGATACTGCGTGCAGAGAACAAGCATGAGAAAGAATATGTCGTGACAGTAGACAAGAAAATCACCGCTGAGTTTTTGACAAAGATGGCTGAAGGTGTGGCGATACTTGATACAGTGACGCTGCCTGCGAAAGTAAAAAAAATTAACGATCATACTTTTAATATTGTTTTAATGCAGGGGTTAAACAGACAGATCCGTAGAATGTGCGAGGCGCTGGGATATGACGTGCGGCGGCTGAAGCGCATCCGGGTCATGAATATTTTAATCGACGGACTGAAAAACGGAGAATGGCAGGATCTTACAGCTGGCGAACGACAGGAACTGTTCACCCAGTTGAATTATGAGCCGAAACGATAAATAAGCATGAACTATGGGCAAAACAAAGAGCCGCACAATGCGGCTCTTTGTTTTATTTAGTTATCTCCGCCGAGTATATCGAAGAGACCGCCAAGTGAGCTGCCTTCACCTCTAGTAGCCCCGGTGGGTGGCGCCGCAGCAAATATTCTGCTCGCTAAACGGGAGAACGGCAGAGACTGGACATAAACAGTGCCCGGGCCTTCAAGCCGCGCGAACCAGACACCTTCTCCGCCGAACAGCTTTGTCTTAATGCCGGGAACGCGTTCCAGGTCATAACTCACGCTGCTTGTCATTCCTACTAAACAGCCTGTATCGACTTGCAGCACTTCACCGGCCGCAAGATCCTTCTGGATGATCGCACCGCCTGCATGAATGAATGCCATGCCATCACCTGACAGACGCTGCATAATAAATCCTTCACCGCCGAAAAAGCCGACGCCGATTTTCTTCTGGATGGCGATGCCCACTGAGACGCCTTTAGCCGCGCCTAAAAATGCATCTTTCTGGCAGATGAATTCACCGCCGAGACGGTCCAGATCGATTGGAATGATTTTACCGGGATAAGGGGCCGCCAGATAAACATGTTCTTTACCTGTACCGCGGTTAGTGAACGTCGTCATAAACAGGCTTTCACCCGTCAATGTACGTTTCCCGGCTGCAAATAATTTGTCCATAAACCCTGAGCCGCCGGAAGAGGCGCCATCACCGAAGATTGTTTCCATCTGAATCGCCGGTTTGATCATCATCATACTGCCGGCCTCAGAAATAACAGTTTCATTAGGATCCAGTTCGATTTCTACATATTGAATATCATCACCATAAATTTTGTAATCTATTTCATGATTGTTCATTTAAGTCACCCTCCTTAATACTTCCAGTATACAAATCATTCCATATACTGTCGAATGATAGCAGGATAGACAGCACAAAAAAAAGAGCCCGCAGGCTCTTTTTTTAATTAACGACGACGGTGCATCATGTTTAATATGATTGACACAATCGCGATTAAAAGAATAGTACCGATTAAAGCCGGTAAAATGTGAACGCCCCAGATTGAAGGACCCCAGCTGCCTAATAGAAAGCCGCCAAGTGAAGCACCGATTAAACCTGCGATAATATTACCGATTTTTCCGCCGGGAATATCAGTACCCATAATCATACCAGCAATCCAGCCGATAAGACCACCCATGATTAATGTAAGAATTAAGCCCATGTATGTTTCCTCCTGATAAGTAAGTAATAAGAACATTAAATTATGATGAGAAAGCTCTCATGCTGTATATATACCACCTGCTTAAAAAGTTAAACACAAAACTTATATTTTTTCTTAATTTACTTGCTCACGTCTTAAAACAAAGAGGATGAGCAGCAGAAACCAGAGTATATATAAATAGTTATAAGGCATAAAAAATGTCAGCAGGATGACCGTGCTGTACATCAGCAGCAGACCATAACGAACAGGGTACGTCATATACCGGTAAATGCTGTCTTTACTCCGCTCCAGCGGCCGGTCAATCACGCCCAGTGTAAACAGAATATAGCCTGTTATAAAAACACTGATACTCAAATAAGCAGTCGATAAATAAACTGATGAATCACTTGTAGAAAACAACAGCGGAATTAATAAGCAGATGACTAACGTCAGACCGGTCCATTCCCGCTTGCAGCGGACAGTCAGCGGCAGCATGCCTCTCATCGAGAGCAGAATGATGACAAACAGCTGACAGACGATAGTCAAAAGAAAAGCACGGTTGATGAAGTTCCCTTCACCGGAGAGCGGATACGTAATAAGTGCCGTCATCGTCATCGCAGCCGGAAGATAAGCAATAAAATATTGAGCATAATACCGGCTGAATAAATAGTGAAGAACGATTACTGTAATCACGCTGATTGACATTAGCAAAATCATAACTCACACTCCTGGAAAACAAACATTAAGCCGATTATATCAGTTTCGTGTGCGCTATACACCTTTTTTGTTGCTCCACAGCAGTGTATGAAGCTGCGGTGTTACAAATACGCTGTTCATCTGATGATCATCCATAACGCGGTCAATCAGCTCTTCATAGCGCTCCAGCAGTTTTTCTGTATGATTGCTGACTGTTTCGTCCAGATAAGGGTTGCCGACTTGAAGGTAAAACTTAAGCTCAGGGTAACGCTGATGAATCGTCCGTGCGAATGCGTAATCAGCGTCGTCAAAGACAACGACTTTCAAGCTGATGCGCTCTTTGTTCACCTGATTGATGATGCTGTCCAGTACGGCCAGGTTATGAACCATACCGGAGGACGGGGGCTTCGGACTGAGTGTCAGCTGATTGATGTCCGTCATCCAGTCCTGAAATTTAGAGCCTTGTGTTTCAAGCGCCACTTCGCAGCCTTCAGCATGAAGTAAAGTGACTAGTGAACTAAGTCCTTTAATCAAGGCCGGGTTTCCTCCTGATATAGTCACATGGTCAAAACAATCACCACCGACCGCCTTCAGTTCATTCATGATGTCTTCAGCCGTCATCATCCGGATGTCGTCTTTTGCTGTGCCGTCCCAGGTGAACTTGGAGTCGCACCAGCTGCATCTGAAATCACAGCCTGCCGTACGGACGAACATGGTTTTGCGGCCGATGACCATCCCTTCACCCTGGATAGTCGGTCCGAACACTTCCATTACAGGAATTTTCATGACTGCTCACCCCGGTAAATCACGTAGCTTGTCGGTGTCTCTCTTAAAAACACTTGCAGACAGACCGCTTTATTCGGCAGTGTATTCAGGTGCTCCTGCACTAATTCATGAATGCGTTCCGCTAATTTTTCTGTGGAGGGCATGATATCTTGAATATCAGGCAGGTCATTCAATAGCTGATGATCAAACCGGCCATGAATAAGCTGCTTCAGCGTGCTGAAATTCACGAGAAATCCTGCATCATCAAGCGTATTGCCGGCAATAGTGAGATTGAGGAAATACGTATGGCCGTGAACTCTGCCGCATGCACCTGCATCAGAATGCGGAATGTAATGCGCACTTGAGAAATTCATATCTTTGTTAAGCTCGAAACGATAGTTATGGGCGACTTGGGGATAAATCTGCTGTATCATTTTGTTTCTCTCTCTTTCATATAGGCATTGAGCCCGTTATTTCGTAATAGACAGCTCGGACATGTGCCGCAGCCGTCAGCGATAATGCCTTCGTAGCATGTTAATGTATTGTTTCTGACGTACTCTAGTTGACCAAGCGAATCAGCAAGTGCCCACGTCTCTGTTTTGTCGAGCCACATCAACGGGGTATGAATGACAAAGTCCTTGTCCATCGACAAGTTCAGCGTGACATTCAGTGATTTAATAAATATGTCCCGGCAGTCCGGATAGCCTGAGAAATCGGTTTCGCACACGCCGGTAATGATATGTCTGGCACCGATCTGATAGGCAAGGGCGCCCGCAAATGACATGAACAGCAGGTTACGGGCCGGAACAAACGTGTTCGGAATATCGTTTTCGGCTGTAATAGCCATTGTATGGTCGGTCAGTGCGTTCGGTGCAAGTTGTGCCAGAAGCGACATATCCAGCACGTGGTGTGTCAACTGCTGATCCTGTGCAATGCGTTCTGCCACCTCAATTTCAAGTGCATGTCGCTGGCCGTAGTTGAACGTCACGAGCTCAACTTCCTTGAAATGCTTCAGCGCGTAGAACATGCATGTCGTGCTGTCCTGACCGCCGCTGAAGACGACAAGTGCTTTATCATTTAATAATTGTCCATTCATTATATTCACCTTTTCCAATAAAAAAAGACATCTTTCCCTAGCAAGATGTCGTACTAGTTTTTTATAGAGGGTATGCGCTAGGAACCTCTTATATTAAATTCGTTTCTCATTGTAACAGAAAAAAGTTTATACTTAAAGAAATTAATGATAAGGACATGATGAGCATGCTGCTGATGATAGATAACTATGATTCATTTACCTATAATATTGTTCATTATTTAGAAGGGCTGGATTATGACGTTGTTGTCCGGACTCCTGACGAACTCATACTTGAAGAAATCTCCCTGCTTCATCCGGAAGCCATCATCATCTCACCGGGACCCGGGCATCCGCTTGAAGCAGAGCTCTGCCTGGCTGTTGTCCGGGAGTTTCAGGGCAAGTATCCGCTGCTCGGCATATGTCTCGGTTTTCAGGTGATCGTGGCAGCATTCGGCGGACAAGTTGTCCAGGGGCCGCCGGTTCATGGGCATCAAGTGATGATGACTCACGACGGACAAGGGATGTTTGAAGGATTAAAAAACCCGCTTGCTGTCGGACGCTACCATTCACTGAGAGCGTCAGTTGTTCCTGACTGCCTGACGATTACTGCGTCAGCGGATGATGTCATCATGGCAGTCCGCCATCGCTCGCTCCCCATTGAAGCTGTGCAGTACCATCCGGAATCCGTACTGACGGACTGCGGGCGGGAACAGCTCGCTAATTTTTTGAAGAGGTGCAGCCGATGATAAGAGCCTGTGTTCATTTTATCTCGCTTACAGACCATCAGCCTATAGACTATTATTTTGAAAATCCAGTTAAAGTGCTGAAAGCAGGATCGCCGGCTGAAGTGCCGCCCGTTCTGCAGGAGGCGGAACGATACAGCAGGGACCATTATGTAGTCGGCTATATGGCTTATGAAGCGGCAGCTGCCTGGTCTGATCGTATGAGCGTCAAAGAAGTCGAGACGTATGCTGCTTTTTATGTCTTTGATGCACCAGTCGCTCCTTTTGAGGGAGAACTGATGACAGCGCCGATGACTTTTGAATTTGAAACACCAAAAGCACAAGTGATCGAGCACATCGCTGAAATCCAGGAGGAAATCAGACGAGGCAATACGTATCAAGTCAATTACACAGTCCGTTTAAAGTCAGTCAGCGATAATGTGCCGTACGCGGTGTATCAACTGCTGACCAGAAAAGAGAATGGGCACTATACGTGTTATATCGAGGAAGACGAGGCAGCGGTCATCAGCATCTCGCCCGAGCTGTTCTTTGAACACGACCGCCAATCAGGCCGTATATATACGAAACCGATGAAAGGGACGATGCCGAGAACAGCAGGAGAAGATAATGGCCATCAACTTCTGGCATCCACAAAAGACCGCGCTGAAAATGTGATGATTGTCGATCTATTGAGGAATGACTTAAGCAGAATCGCACTGAAAAACACCGTGACAGTTTCTTCACTGTTTGAGATTACGGCGTATCCGACCGTCTATCAGATGACGTCAACAATCGAGGCTGTGCTGCCGGACACTATCACCTTGAATGAATTATTTGCAGCGCTCTATCCATGCGGCTCGATTACAGGGGCACCTAAAATCAGTACGATGACCGTCATCGACAGGCTGGAAGACTCGGCGCGCAGTGTATACTGCGGCGCCTGCGGCATCATGCTGCCGGACGGTAGAACGATTTTCAATGTGCCGATCCGTACGCTTGTGAAAGACGGGAAAAGTTATACTTACGGTGTCGGCGGGGGCATTACCATTGATTCTCTAGCGGACAAAGAATATGAAGAGATGGAAGCTAAATCGCATATACTCGACGAATTGACTCAAAGCAGCTTTCATCTGATTGAAACGATGCGTATTGATGACACAGGGGTCAAGCGACGGGACTATCATCTGGACCGGTTGACGCGCAGCTTGCAGCATTTCAATATGAGCTGGAATGCACGCCGGCTGAACAGCATCATGCAGCTGACAAATGACAATGCTGCGCTGCTGCGTGTCACAGCTGCTTCTGACAAACTGTTCTATGAAATAAAGGAACTTCCACCGGCAGCTAATAAAAAAGCTGTGCTGCGGCTGATGGATGAAGAAGACGAAGATAGACTGCTGTATAAGACTTCGTGCCGGGACCATTATACCGCTGATAAAGACAGTCTCTCTCTGTATTATGACAAGCGCGGCTATATTACTGAATTCAATATCGGTAATGTTGTCTACGAGCTAGATGGTGAGTATTATACGCCGGGCACCGGGAAATTTCTGCGGGGATGTATGCGGCAGGAACTGCTCGATAAACATATCATTAAAGTGCGCGATCTGACGCTCAACGAGTATGAGAATAAAAAGGAAGCGCTGAAATTCTGGATGATCAATTCACTCCGCGAGTGGACCGTTGTTCGTATTGAAAGTGAAATCACAACTATTAATGGTAATTCATGAGAGAAAAGCGTAGAATGAAAGTATTAACCTCGAAACGTTATAGGAGAATATTATGATTATAAGCTTACTGCTTCTCATTGGATTATGTATCTGGATTTATTACTGCAACCAGCAGGTACAGCTATTACTTAAAAAAGGTAATATCAATAAAGCACTCATATGGCTCTATTTAACCATGATTACTTCCGTGATTATAGTCGGTTTCCTGGTATTTGGTTTGAGAGAACAAGTATTGGCTCTATTAGATGTGTTCTACCGTCACTAGGTAGGGCACTTTTTTGGTAG
The DNA here is from genome assembly GCF_004359525.2 of Macrococcus equipercicus. Taxonomy (GTDB): domain Bacteria; phylum Bacillota; class Bacilli; order Staphylococcales; family Staphylococcaceae; genus Macrococcus; species Macrococcus equipercicus. The sequence continues at coordinate 124,291 of NZ_SCWC02000001.1, forward strand.
CCTCAGTCTAAAGTCTTATTTTATTTACCGTGCTTATATTTTAAAGTAAAGAGCGAGGGATTGTTATGATTTTTGAGAAAGCAGGGATGTTTTCAACATTCCATAAAGACACAGCAAGTGATCCACTTGCCCATACACTGGCCAATGCACTGGTAGGCAACACGCTTGATACGGCAACGCTCGAAATGACGTTTGTCGCACCAGTCATCCACTTTGATGAACCCACTTTAATTGCGCTTACTGGAGCAGACTTTAAAGCTTATACGAAAGATAAGCCTGTTGCTCCTTACAAGCTGCATTTAATGGAACGCGGCGATACGCTGATGTTCCGCACACCTGATAAAGGAACGCGCGCTTATATGGCAGTCGGCGGCGGTATGCAGCTGAAAATCAATAAGACATTGAACGCATCAATCGATGGTTTGACAGGACTGATCAAAGACGGCGACGTTATTGAACTGTCCCGGCAGTATACGGATGTCCAGAAGACACTGCTGTACCAGCTCGTTCATCAGAAGGAGAGCAGCTGGGGAATCGACCGTTACAGTCTGGCGCGCATCTATTACTCTGATGTCTTCCACATTGCTGAGACTGATTACACGGTTCAGCTGACGGCGGACCAGAAGCAGCTGCTCGCTGAAGAAGTGTACGAAGTTTCACAGCAGTTCGACCGGACAGGATTCATGCTGGACGGTGATCATATAGCGCATGAAATTGCAGTGGCAGAGCAGCCTATTTGCCGGGGGGCGGTGCAGCTTAGTCCAGAAGGCAGGCTGATCGTCATTCAGAACGATGTGGAGCGGCCTGGTAAATTCCCGCAGATTGCGACCATTGCGCCTTATCATCTGCCGAAGCTGTCGCAGAAGAAACCCGGTTCAAAGCTGATCTTTAAATGGGAGACACTGGAAGAACATGCCTTATCAGAGAAATCTTACGAAACTTGGGTGAAAAGTCTGCTGCTGCAGATTAACTATCATTTAAAGCATCAATGAAAAATTTACATAATTGACATGATAAGTTCACATTTTACAATTTTTCGTCTAAAAATGCGGTCTTATAATTGATATTTGGCCAAAAAAGGTTTAAATTTATATGTTGTAACGCAAATTCCGGCTGATATTTATTAAGCATGATAATTTAAAGTAAATTTTATTAATGATCTCTGGGACACTAGTCATCTCAATCAATTATTTCAACCAATTTTATTTAATGGAGGAAAACTTATGAAGGAACGTAAAATAAGTATTTTTGTCTTCTTCCTGCTGACATTACTGACCATTTCAATAAAAACGTATTTCGCATACTATATCGATTTGTCACTCGGCGTAAAAGGCATAGTACAAAATTTAATATTACTGATGAATCCTTATAGTCTTGTCGCACTTATTTTGAGTGTGTTTTTATTCTTTAAAGGTCGTAAAGCATTCTGGCTGGTCTTTACAGCAGGATTCTTTCTGACATTACTGCTTTATTCCAATGTCGTTTACTTCAGATTCTTCTCTGATTTCTTGACATTCAGCACTTTGAATCAAGTAAGTAATGTCGATTCTATGTCAGGAGCTGTATGGAGTTCATTCCAATGGTATGACTTCGTCTACTTTATCGACACGATCATTTATCTGTTCGTTCTGCTGTTTAGAAAACAGTGGCTCAATACAAAAGCATTCAAGCGTAAATTCGTACCGGTATTAATGGGAATAGCAGTCGCACTGTTCTTCCTTAACCTGGCGTTTGCTGAATCAGACCGCCCGGAATTATTGACCCGGACATTTGACCACAAATATTTAGTCAAATATTTAGGACCGTACAACTTTACGGTGTACGACGGTGTCAAGACGATTAAAAATAACCAGCAAAAAGCAATGGCAAGTGAAGATGATCTTGCTAAAGTAAGATCGTACACAAAAACAAAATATGCTGAACCGAATCAACAGTATTTCGGCATCGCCAAGAAGAAGAACATCATTAAAATCCATCTGGAAAGCTTCCAGACTTTCCTGCTCGGACTGAAAGTTAATGGAGAAGAAGTGACACCATTCCTGAATCAGCTGACAAAAGGCAATGGGGACTTCATCTATTACAGCAATTTTTTCCATTCAACAGGCCAAGGGAAAACTTCTGATGCTGAACTGACGATGGATAATAGTATTTACGGGCTGCCGCAAGGTTCTGCGTTCTCACTGAAAGGTGATAACACGTATCAGTCACTGCCTGCGATATTGAATCAGCAGGAAGGCTATTACACATCAGTCATGCACGGCGACTACAAAACATTCTGGAACAGAGACCAGATTTATAAACATTTCGGTATCGATAAGTTCTACGATGCATCGTATTATGATATGAGTCCTGACAACCTTGAGAACTTAGGCTTGAAAGACAAAGAATTCTTCAAGGAATCTATACCTTACTTGAAAGCAGAGAAACAGCCGTTTTACACGCATCTGTTGACATTGACCAACCATTATCCGTTTACAGTAAGCAAGAAAGACGCGACTATCGCTTCACCGAATACAGGGAACCCGACAGTCGACGGATACATCCAAACAGCCCGTTATCTTGATGAATCAATAAAACAGTTCATTACAGAGCTTAAAAAAGAAGGACTGTATGACAACTCAGTCATCATGATCTACGGTGACCATTATGGTATCTCAGAAAACCATAATAAAGCGATGGCTAAACTGCTTGGTCAGGACATTACACCGACGAAATTCATGGATCTGCAGCGTACAGGTTTATTCCTGAAAGTCCCTGGTATTAAAGGACATGTTGATCCAACTTACGCAAGTCAAGTAGATGTAATGCCGACGCTCCTTCACTTAACAGGAATCGATGCGAAACCTTACATCGTTTTCGGTACTGATTTATTCTCTAAAAAACATAATCAGACCGTTGTCTTCAGAAATGGTGATTATATCACTCCTCAATATAAATCAATCAATGGAGTATATTACAACAATCAAACGAACGAGCCGCTAACAGATGAACAAGATAAGAAAAATGCAGAGAAAATCAAAAACCAAGTAGAAACTGAACTTGAAGTATCAGATAGTCTGTTAAATGGTGATTTGATGAGATTCTATAAAAATCCGGAATTCAAGAAAATCAATCCGATGAAATACAACTATGTTAATGGTACGGTAAGTAAAGAATAATCATTAAAGAAAAATCCCCTGAACTTTTGTTCAGGGGATTTTTGGTTAACCGAGCGATACGTCCAGTATCATCATGATAGTGAAGCCGAGCATTAAGCCGAGTGTCGCAAGGTCTGTATTATTACCGGATTGTGACTCTGGAATCAGTTCTTCTACGACGACAAAAATCATCGCACCCGCTGCAAATGCTAAAGCATAAGGCAGTAACGGTGTAATAAGTAAGACAGCAGCAGCGCCGATGACGGCGAACAGCGGTTCTACAAGTGCTGAAGCCTGTCCGAGCTGGAATGCCTTGCCCTTCGACTTGCCGTCTGCATAGAGCGGCAGGCTGAGCGCTGTCCCTTCCGGAATGTTCTGAATACCGATACCGATCGCAAGACCGATTGCTGCAAGCAGCGCAGTATGGTCATGATGGATAATGGAACCGAACGCAACACCGAGTGCCAGTCCTTCCGGAATATTATGTAATGTGATTGCGAGCAGTAACAGTGTTGACTGCTTTAAGTTACTTTTGACGCCTTCCTGCCTGTGTCCTTCTGAGCCTTCTCTATGCATATGGGGAATAATGAAATCAAGGCCGCGGATAAACATCCCGCCGAGCAGAAAGCCGACAGCTGCCGGTATCCACGGGATATTCCCCGCCTTTTCACTGAATTCGAGTGCCGGGGCGAGCAGTGACCAGAATGAGGCTGCAATCATGACGCCCGCTGCAAAACCCTGCATCGTGTTCAGCAGCTTGTTATTGACGCCGCGCACGAAGAACACAGCAGCAGCACCAGCAGCCGTTAAACTCCAGGTGAAAATTCCGGCAATCAGTGCCTGGATAACAGGTGATAATTGACTAAACCAGTCGTACATACGTACCTCCTTATTAAAAAAAGTGTATAATATTATATTGAGATTTTCATTTATAAATCATAACACATTAGACGAGATGAGGCCTAACTTTGGAAGCATATAAAATTGAGAAATTAATGAAGCAGTATGGTGACAAAACGATTTTTCACGATGTCGGTCTGAGTATCGCTGAAGGTGAAAAAGTAGCATTAGTCGGCATCAACGGCACCGGCAAAAGTGCACTGCTTAAATGTATCGCAGAAATTGAGCCGCATGACGGCGAGGTGACGCATCCTAATCATTATAAGATCAGCTACGCTGCCCAGGACCCTGTGCTAAGTGACGAGGACAATGCACTGGCCAATGTAATGGATCAGGACAGCCCGGTCGTACGTCTGCTCAATGAGTATGAAGCAGTCATCCAGCTGATGGCCCATGATACTTCTGAAGCGGTGATGCATCGCTTCAACAAGCTGCAGCAGCAGCTGGATGCTGTAGATGGCTTCAGCTATCAGGCAGAAGCCCGGACGATTCTGACGAAGCTCGGAATTATGGATCATACATCACCGCTGAAGACGATGAGCGGCGGCCAGCAGAAGCGGGTGGCACTTGCCCGGACCCTGCTTGAGAAACCGGATCTGCTGCTGCTTGATGAACCGACCAACCATCTGGATTTTGAATCCATCGCCTGGCTCATTCAGTTTATTAAGAGCTATAAAAAATCGGTGCTTGTCGTCACCCATGACCGTTATTTCTTGAATGAGACAGCTGACCACATCATTGAACTGAGAAACGGGCGGACGTATCAGTATCCTGGAAACTATGATGCCTATATTGCCGGCAAGGCTGAAGAAGAGGCGACGCTTGAACGCGTGCAGCATAAAGAAAAGCAGCTCTATAAGCAGGAGCTCGCCTGGATGCGTAAAGGCGCGAAAGCCCGCTCGACAAAACAGCAGGCCCGTATTGAACGCTTCAAGTCCATCGAAGACAAAGTAGCAGGACATATTTCTAAAGATGAGATGGCTGTCGATTTGAGCCACCAGCGGCTCGGTAAACAAGTATTTGAACTGGAGAATATCGGCATGGCATTCAACGGCCGGACATTGTTTGACAGCTTCAGCACTATCGTTCAGACGACTGACCGGATTGGTATTGTCGGCGAGAACGGGACAGGCAAGTCAACGCTGTTGAACATACTCGCGATGGAGCTTGAAAACTTCACTGGTCACTTGAAAGTCGGACAGACGGTTAAAGTCGGCTATTACAAGCAGAGCAATGCCCGTATGAATGAACAGATGCGAGTCATTGACTTTCTGCGGGAAAAAGCAGAGGAAGCCACGCAGTCTGACGGCACGAAGATTTCTGTCACGCAGCTGCTCGAACGGTTTCTGTTTCCGTCAAGCACCCACGGGACATTGATTCACCGGCTGTCAGGCGGAGAGAAGAAGCGCCTGTACTTACTCAGCATACTGATTGAAGGACCGAATGTGCTGCTGCTGGATGAGCCGACGAATGATCTCGATACAGAGACACTGACTATTCTTGAGCACTATTTGTCTGAATTCAGCGGTGCCGTGATCACTGTCAGCCATGACCGCTATTTCCTGGATAAAGTCGTGAATAAATACTGGTATTTGCATGACAGCGAAGTAGAGACATTACTCGGAGAATTTGACGATTATTTAACAGTGAAGAAGGACAAGGCTTCCGCTGTTAAAGTGCAGCCGGCGACTGTAAAGCCAAGACAGCAGAGCCGCATATCGTATAAGGAAAAACGCCGGTTTGAACAGCTGGGCTTGGAAATTGAGTCACTCGAACTGCAACTCGAGTCTGTTGATGCTGAGATTGCCGGTGAAACAATAAATTATGAGCGGTTGAATGAACTGACTGCTGAACGAGAAGCTTTAACTTTACGCTATGACGAATCATTCATCGAATGGAGCGACTTAGCAGAACGGATGGAGTAGAACATTAGTGGAAGACATATTACAGCGCTATTTTGGTTATGAGACATTTCGTACAGGTCAGCGGGAGTTAATATCATTTGTGCTGGACAATGAGTCAGCACTCGGGATTTTGCCGACAGGTGGAGGGAAATCCATCTGTTATCAAGTGCCGGGCATTATTAAAGGGGGCCTTACGCTTGTCATCAGCCCGCTGATTTCATTAATGAAAGATCAGGTCGATACATTGAACGCCTCAGGGATCAGTGCCGCTTATTTGAACAGCAACTTAAAAGCAGCCGAAGAACGGGAAATCATGACAGGTCTTGCCTATAACCGCTATCAGTTTCTTTATGTGGCGCCGGAACGATTCAATCAGCTGACTTTCAGGCAGATGCTGAATCAGCTTGATATTAAGCTGATCGCTTTTGATGAAGCACACTGCATCTCCAAATGGGGTCATGATTTCAGACCGAGCTACCGGCAGGTCATCAATTTTATCGGCCGGTTCAGCTGTCCGTTTCTTGCGGTGACCGCTACGGCGACAGTCGACGTCAAAAAAGATATACAGTCACTGTTAAACATAGCAGATGACCACGTCATCGAAACAAGCACAGGACGTGATAACCTGGCATTTAAAGTTGACCCGACTTATCAGAAAGAGAAGATGGTGCGGGAGTACGTCAGCAGTCACCGGCATGACTCAGGCATCATCTATGCCGGAACAAGAAAACAGGTCGAGGCGCTCAGTGAGCAGTTTAATCATCTGAATATTGATCACACTCTTTATCACGCCGGTCTGCCAAAGGCCGAGCGTGAGGAAAACCAGGCGAAGTTCGTCAACGATGACTGCCCGGTTATGATTGCGACGAATGCATTCGGCATGGGGATTGATAAATCCAATGTCCGTTACGTCATTCATTACAACATGCCGCAGGACCTGGAATCCTATTATCAGGAGGCGGGCCGCGCCGGACGGGACGGCCTGGACAGTGAATGTATTCTGCTGTTCAGTGACCAGGATATTAGACTGCAGCAGTTCTTCATCAGCACGAGCGATGAAGCGATTCAGGAGAAGAAGAAAGAGAAGCTTGAGAAGATGGTGCACTATACGAAGACAACACAGTGCCTGCAAGGAACAATCATCAATTACTTTAACCCGGATGAGCATTTACAACCATGCGGCAAGTGCGGCAACTGTCTGCGTCAAGGCTCTTATAACATGACGACTGAGGCGCTGAAGATTTTAAGCTGCCTGATCCGTATGAAAGAGCCGGTGAACCGTCTGCTGCTCATCAAAGTGCTGAGAGGGGAAGATAATCATGAAATCAAAGATTATCATTACCATCAGCTCAGTACTTTCGGTCTGCTGAAAGACTATGAAACAAAGGACATCTCAAGATTTATTGATACGCTGCTGTTCAATGGTTATATTCATGAAGTGAACGGCAGAATGATCTGTCATCCGTCAGCGAAAGAAGTCATCATGGGGCAGACAAAAGTGATGACTCACTATGAACCGATTAATTACAAAGAAAAAGTGACGATTAAAACAGTGACTGAAGTCAACGAGCAGCTCTTCAGTCAGCTGAAAAAAGTGAGAAAGCAGCTGGCTTCAGAGCTGAATGTGCCGCCGTTTACCATCTTCTCCGATCACACGCTGACGTTATTCGCCAAGAAGATGCCGACAACGAAGCAGGAGATGATTCATATTGAGGGGGTAGGCAGCTATAAGCTGAAGCATTATTGTCCGCAGTTCATTGATTGTATCAATGACTATCTGTCAGTGGCAAGATAGCGGCGATAGGCTTACAATAGATTGTAACAACTAACTTGCGGGGTGACGTCATGATAAAGTTCGATAATGTGTCAAAAATATATGGAGATAAGCATGCAGTGGATCATGTCTCCATGAATATTAAAGAAGGAGAGTTTTTCGTCCTGATTGGTCCTTCAGGCTGCGGCAAGACGACGACTCTCAAAATGATCAATCGTCTTATCCCGTTGTCAACCGGCTATATTTATTTCAAGGACAGACCAATCAGCAGCTATAAACTTGATGAGATGCGCTGGGATATCGGCTACGTGCTGCAGCAGATTGCTCTGTTTCCGCATATGACCATCCGCGATAATATCGCCCAAGTCCCATTGATGAAGAGATGGTCGCAGGCTGACATTGACAGCCAGGTCGACCGGCTGCTGAATATGACGGGTCTACCTGCTGAACAGTATCGGCATCGTTATCCGGCCGAACTGTCCGGCGGCCAGCAGCAGCGTGTCGGTGTCGTGCGCGCCCTCGCGGCTGACCCGCCGGTCATTTTGATGGATGAGCCGTTCAGTGCCCTCGATCCAATCAGCCGTGAGAAGCTGCAGGATGATCTGCTTAAGTTGCAGTCAGAAATCAAAAAGACAATTATCTTTGTCACGCATGACATTGCTGAAGCATTTAAACTGGGTGACCGCATCTGCCTGATGAATGAAGGCCGTATCGAACAGATCGGTACGCCTGAAGAGTTTATGAAAAATCCGAAAAACGATTTCGTGAAATCATTTATCGGCAATATGGCAGGCAGAATATACTACGCTGAAAACTTTGCCACACCTCTGCCGTTTGACCCGCAGTTTCAGGTCATGCCTGCTGACACGAGAATGGAAGAGATATACGACCTGCTGCAGACGCATGAGCGGATCAATATAGAGAGCGGGGACAAGTACATAGGTGCCATCACAAGAAGCACAGTGTTCACGCAGTTAAGTAAAGGAGGACAACCTTCATGAACGATTTAATGAACACACTGACAGAACGTAAAGGTGAACTGCTTACTGCTTTATTCGAGCATATTCAGCTGTCATTCATCGCTCTGCTGATCGCCATGCTGATTGCGGTGCCGCTCGGTATTCTGCTGACGAGAAGACAGAAGATCGCAGAACCGATCATCAATATTGCAGCAGTACTCCAGACTATTCCGTCACTCGCTCTGCTCGGGCTGATGATTCCGCTGTTTGGTATCGGCCGGATCCCAGCAATCATTGCCCTTGTCATCTATGCACTGCTGCCGATTCTGCGCAATACATACACGGGCATTAAAGAAGTGGATCCATCACTGAAAGAAGCGGCGAGCGGCATCGGGATGAACCCGTTCCGCCGGCTGACAAAAGTCGAACTGCCGCTTGCGATGCCTGTCATTATGGCGGGAATACGGACAGCGATGGTGCTGATTATCGGTACAGCGACACTTGCCGCATTCATTGGTGCAGGAGGTCTCGGTGACTTGATTCTGCTGGGGATCGACCGCAATAATACATCGTTAATACTGCTTGGCGCCATTCCGGCTGCAATACTTGCTGTGTTCTTTGACAGCATACTGCGTGTTATGCAGCGGCTATCCTACAAGAACATCGGCATCATTTTGGCAGTTCTTGCAGCTCTGTGCGTCGTTGTAGCAGTGCTGCCGCTGTTCAACCGCGGCAGTGACAAACTGGAGATCGCCGGCAAACTTGGCACAGAACCAGAGATCATCACGAATATGTATAAGTTTGTCATCGAAGACAAAACGGCTCTTAAAGTCGATGTGAAGCCGGGTCTCGGTAAGACGTCATTTTTATTCAACGCGCTGAAGTCAGGAGACATTGACGGTTACCTGGAATTCACCGGCACGGTCCTCGGTGAACTGACGAAAGAACAGCCGACGGGAACAACTGAACAGAAAGTATTCAAACAGGCGAAAACATCCATTGATAAAAAATACGGCATGGCGCTGTTAGCACCGATGAAATACAACAATACTTATGCGCTGGCCGTGAAAAAAGAGTACGCCGAGCAGCACGGCTTAAAGACAATATCTGACCTGGCTAAAGTGAAAAATGACATTAAGGCCGGATTTACACTTGAATTCAACGACCGGGAAGATGGCTATAAAGGCATCCAGAAAAAATACGGCATTCAATTGAAGAACGTCAAGACGATGGAACCTAAAATTCGCTATCAGGCCGTACAAAACGGCAGTATTGATGTCATCGATGCTTACTCAACAGATGCTGAGCTCCGCAAATACGGCATGGTTGTCCTGCAGGACGATCAACAGCTCTTCCCGCCTTATCAAGGGGCACCGCTATTTATGAATCAAACGATCAAAGACCATCCTGAAGTGAAGACAGCACTTAATACACTGGCCGGTAAAATTACTGACGAAGAGATGCAGCAGATGAACTATGATGTCGCTTACGGCGGCAAGAAAGCAGAAGATGTCGCACGGCAATATTTGAAACAGCATCAGCTGATAAAATAGGAGGGCTCGTATGAAACCACAGATTAAGCAACTGAATGTCTACCAGCCTGGCAAAACAGCTGAGGAACTTCAGACAGAACTTGGTATTAACGGCGAGATGATGAAACTCTCATCCAATGAGAATGTTTACGGACCGTCACCTGCAGTGCAGCGAGCACTGCAGCAAGCCCTGAAAAATCTGCATGAATATCCGGATAGCAGCGGCAGAGCGCTTAAACAGACGATCGCTGCCCATTATGATGTTGCTGAAGCGTCGATACTGCTCGGTGCAGGACTCGATGAAGTGATTATGATGCTGTCCCGTGCTATTTTAAGACCAGGTGACGTCATACTGACAAGTGACCAGACGTTTGTCCAGTATCAGCATCATGCAGTCATTGAAGACTGTACGATTGTGACCGCGCCACTGACAGATGGCAAATTTAATTTGACGGCGCTCAGCGCTAAAATTTCTGCTGACACCGCGCTGATCTGGCTGTGCAATCCGAATAATCCGACCGGCAACTATTTCTCAGAAGAAGAACTGACTGCATTTCTTGATCAAGCAGGGGATATTCCAGTCGTGCTGGACGAAGCTTACGCAGAATATGTGACGGCAACTGATTACCCGGACAGCTTCGCACTGCGTGCAGCTTATCCAAATCTGATCATCTTAAGAACATTCTCGAAAGCTTACGGACTTGCCGCATTACGTGTCGGCTACGCCGTTTCTTCTGATGACTGGACGTATCTATGGCATCATGTCAAACTGCCGTTCAATGTGACGTCGCTGTCACTTGCAGCGGCGGACGCTGCACTGCAGGATCAGTCGTACTTGACAACAGTTCAGCAGCGGAATGCAGTGGAAAGACAGCGTTATTTTGCTTCTGAGGTCAGCAAATATCTGCTGCCGTCTCAGACCAACTTTGTACTTGTGGAGACAGAAGACATCAAGCAGCTGAACGACTATTTACTTGATGCAAGTATTATTGCACGGCCGACGCCGGCTGGAGTGAGGATTACAATCGGCACGGCAGCGCAGAATACGGTTGTCATTAAAGCGCTGGAAGATTACTTTGCATAAAAAAATGAAGGGATGAACACTATGACGAGAGAAACAATTGCGATAGATATGGATGAAGTGCTGGCAGATACATTGAAGAAAGTCATCTTCAAATTCAATGAGGAGTCAGGTGAAACAGTGACGCTTGAGCAGCTGCAGGGTATTAAGCTGAGAGATATGCACCCGCAGCATGTAGACACGCTGTCCCAGCTACTGCTTGACCGTGAATTTTTCAGAGATCTGGAAGTGTTCCCGGATGCTGTCCGCGTCGTCAAACGTCTGACAGAGCATTATGACGTTTATATCGCGACAGCAGCGATGGATGTTCCGACGTCTTTCGATGCCAAGTATGAATGGCTGCTGGAACATTTTCCGTTTCTTGATCCGCAGCACTTTATTTTCTGCGGGAATAAAGGCATTGTCGGCACAGATTACTTAATTGATGACAATCCTAAGCAGCTCCGGGCATTCAAAGGTAAAGGCATTATGTACAATGCCGCTCACAACATCCATGAAGAGGGCTTTGACCGTGTGCACAGCTGGCAGGAAGTAGAAGCTTATTTTCTTAATGACAAATAAAATACCGGCCGCAGCGCTGCGGCCGGTATTTTATATGCAGCATGTTTACTGTTAAAAAGTTTTGTTCCCTGTAAACATCCGCAGGCGCTTAGTGAGCATGTCAATCTGCAGCGGTGTCTCAATATCAATTTCACCATCGACATCGACAGCCATCGTCTCTGCGGTCTCTATCGTAATCTGGCAGCCGGAATAATGTTCGATGTTGTTACTGAGCTCATTCCAGTTGTCCGTACTTTTTTCGGACAGCAGCTCTGTGAACAGCTTGATACCGGACTCTTTGAAGATGAACACATTAAGAATACCGTCATCCGCCGCAAGCTCCGTCAGCGGTATACGGTTGCCGCCTACAAACTGGCCGTTGGCTGTAATAATCATGGAACTGCTGCCTGTAATGAGTTTACCGTCAACCGTCACTTTGTAGTCGAAGAAAGTCGGATTGGTGACATTTTTCAGTGTCGACATCAAGTAGCTGAATTTACCGATTCTGCTCTTGGCATCTTCTGCAACGCCTTCAGAGTTTTCGACAATAAGGCCGAGACCGACAAAATTAAGAACGTATCTGTCATTCACTTTCATCACATCGATATGTTTGACTGAAGCTTCAAGCAATGCCTGTGAGGCGGCAACGGGCTCAGGCGGCAGATTCAAAGTTTTCGTGAAGTCATTAAACGTACCGCCCGGCAGAATGCCGATCGGCAGGTTAAGCTCTGCTGCAATCACCCCGTTGATCAGTTCGTGCACCGTGCCGTCACCACCCAGTAAGTAAATCACATCAAACGGCAGCTGTTCTTCTTTGATCTTATGGCAGTAATCGATAATATCGCCTTTCTCCTCGCTTTTATATATAGTGAGCGACTGACACATCTTTACAAGATTTTTCGTGACTTCTCCGATAGTCTCGGTCACTTCTCCTTGTCCTGCACTGTCATGATAGAATAAAATTCCGTTTGTAAAGCTTGCCATAGTGACACCTCGTTTTTATTATACTGTACCCTTTTTCCAAATAAAAAACACGCGCCGGAGCACGTGCTGAAAAATTAATGGATCCCTTCCATATGGCGCGAAATCCAGCGGTTCAATAACATCATCAGCACAAATAAGATGATGGCGAGACCACCGATGAACGCGAAGTAATTAGCGTAACCGAGCGGTGCCACAAGATTGACCAGCTGGGCATTGATAGCCTGAGCAGTGGCATTCGTCAAGAACCAGAGACTAAGCATCTGTGAACTGAAGGCCTCAGGTGCCAGTTTGACGGAAACCGAAGAACCGGTAGGAGACAAGCAGAGTTCACCGATGACACACAGCAAAAATGATGTGACAAGCCACATTGGATGATACAGTGAATGGCCGCCGCTCATCGTCGGAATCACCATAATCAGGAACGAAGCACCGGCAAACAACAGACCGATTGCAAACTTCAGTGGTGTTGATGGATTATATTTACCAAGTTTTGCCCAGAGTGCTGAAATGACAGGGGCAAGCAGCACGATGAAGAACGGGTTGATGGACTGGAACCAGGCAGCCGGAACAATATAGTTGAATCCGAACACTTTGTTCATGTCAAGCTGTGTGCGTTCGTTGGCAAATATGCTCAGCACGTTTGCGCCTTGTTCCTGAATAGACCAGAACATGACACCCGCGATAAACAGCGGAATGTAAGCGAGCAGTCTTGAGCGTTCAGTAGCAGTGACATCTTGACTACGGAACATAGTTGTGAAGTACAGCACAGGAAGGATGACTCCAAGCACAGTCACAACGACTGAGAAGGTGCGGAATGACAGCACGCCTGTCAATTGAGCGGCGATCAGTACGACTGCAACAGCTATCACAGCACCGATAATCATTTTTGAATATCTGCTTTTCTCAGCAGCGGACAGTGGATGCGTCGGTTCCAGACCGACTAAACCGAGGGAACGTCTGTTGAATATCAGATAGATGATGAGCGCAAGTGCCATACCGATAGCCGCTGCAAGAAAGCCGAGATGATAATTATAGTTCTTCTGCAGTGCGCCGACGATGAATGGTGACAACAACGCACCCATATTGACAGACATATAGAAGATGACGAAGCCTGCATCCATTCTGCTGTCATTCTTGTCATAGAGACCGCCGACGACATTCGAAATATTCGGTTTCATCAGTCCGGACCCGACGATGATCAGCAGCATGGACGCTAAAAATGCCGGTACACCGAACGGCAGACTCATCGCGATATGGCCGCCCATAATGAGCAGTGCGCCGATGAGCAGTGACTTTCTTGAGCCGATGACACGGTCAGCCAGCCAGCCGCCGATAATACCAGTCATAAAGATCAGTGCGCCGTACATCGATGCGACACTGGCAGCGGTCGTCTGGTCCATCCCAAGGCCGCCGTTGATCACTTTATCATACATATAGTAAACGAGGATAGCACGCATCCCGTAATAACTGAAGCGTTCCCAGAACTCAACGAAGAACAGTATGCCAAGCCCTTTCGGATGGCCGAAGAAACCGGCATGCGGTACGCTGTCCACCATCTCTTTTCTTGTATAAGCCAAAATAAATCTCTCCTTTAAAAGTTAGAATGTTATGAAAATTAAAAGAACAGAATATATAATATTCTGCTCCTTGTAGTGGTTAATGAATGCCATGCATCAATTTTTTGATGAATGGTGATACGAAGAATAATATTATTCCTAGTCCGATAGCGATGCCTCCGAATATTCCGAAGTAACGGACAGGACTAACAGATGTATAGACATTCACCAGCTGAGCATTTAATCCTTGAGCCATTGTATTGGACAAAAACCAGACACTCATCATCTGCGCTGTAAATGCTTCAGGCGCAAGTTTAGTCGTTGTTGACAGACCAGTCGGTGATAAGCAGAGCTCCGCAAGTGTGACGAGCAGGAAGCTGAGAACAAGCCATAATGGATTAATCAGCTGAACACCACTTTGAAGCGGCATAATCATAATCATAAAGCTTAAACCGGCAAGAATGAGTGCAATCGCAAACTTAACGACTGTTGATGGATTGCGTTTACCGAGTTTAGTCCAGAGAATCGAGAATAAGGGTGCCAATGTAACAATGAACAATGGATTGAGTGACTGGAACCATGCAGCTGGAATATGAAAATCGATGGCACCATGCGTCAGGACGTTCAGATCAAGCTGCGTCTTCTTGTCAGAGAAATTCGCAAGAACGGTTGAGCCCTGCTCCTCAATCATCCAGAAGACAACAGATGCCAGGAATAATGGGATATAAGCAGTCACCCGTGATTTTTCAGTGCGGGATGTTTTACGGGATATCAGCATCATCCCAAAGTAAATCGCCGGTAAGACAATTCCTAGGAAAGTGATTAAATCAGCGAAATGCCGAAGATCGAGTTTATGATGTGCAGCAAGGTAAATAAAGTAAAGTGCAACCACTGAAGCAACGGCCAGCAGGTAAGTGATGGTCTTCTTGCGTTCAGCTGGTGTAATCGGGTTAGGAATATCAAGTCCTGCAAGACCAAGTGAACGTTTTGACATAATGACGAAAGCGATCAGACTGAAGAACATACCGATTGCTGCTGCCGAGAATCCGGCATGGAAGCCAACATTCGCCTGCAATGAACCGACGACAAGCGGCGCCAGAAAAGCACCGAGGTTAATAGACATAACGAATAAAGTGAAGGCTGCATCAACACGACTGTCATTCTTATGATAGAGCTCTCCGACTGTTGATGAAATATTAGGTTTCAGCAACCCGGTCCCCAATATAATGAATAACAGGGCGACGAGCATCAGTGTAAAGTTATTCGGCAGTGACAGCAGAATATGACCGATCATAATCAGCACGGCACCGATAGTGATTGAATGTCTTGTACCAAGTAACCGGTCAGCAATCCAGCCGCCGATAATACCGCTCATATAAATTAATGCACCGTAAATTGAAACGATTTGAAGCGCAAAACCTTCCTCAATTCCGAAACCGCCTTTAGCGACGCTGTAATAAAGATAGAAGACGAGAATGGCTTTCATGCCGTAATAGCTGAAGCGCTCCCAGAATTCTGTAAGCATTAAAGTGATAAGTCCTCTTGGATGTCCGAAGAAGCCGGTTCTCGGCATACTGTTGACGACTTCCTCACGCGTGTGACGAGCTGACATGATAATACCTCTTTTCAATTAAATAAGTAACAACGTAACTATTCTACTCTTTTTAGATTTTTTAGACAACTTCGTTTAAGAGTAATATTACCGGTTTGTAATCGTTTCCGGATAGAGGTCGTGATTCATCAGTCGGTAGGAAGCCATCTCCTCGTATTTCGTGTCAGGCCTGCCGTAGTTCGTATAAGGGTCGATGGAAATTCCGCCGCGCGGTGTGAATTTACCCCATACTTCGATATAGTGGGGGTCCATTAACTTAATCAGATCATTCATGATGATATTCATGCAGTCCTCATGGAAGTCACCGTGGTTTCTGAAGCTGAATAAATAAAGCTTCAATGATTTAGATTCGACCATCTTAACGTTTGGGATGTAGCTGATGTAAATCGTCGCAAAGTCAGGCTGGCCGGTAATCGGGCAGAGACTGGTGAATTCCGGGCAGTTGAATTTAACAAAGTAGTCACGTCCTTGATGTTTATTATCAAATGATTCTAGGACATCCGGATCGTAACTGTATTCATAGACGTTATTCTGATTGCCGAGCAATGTAATATCTTTTAGTTGGTCGTTTGTTCTTCCTGTCATGATAAGTCTCCTTTAGTTTTTGTTTTCTGAAACATGTAGTAACTCGCACTGAAAATAATGATATAACCGATATAGCTGAAGATATCCGGATGCTGGTGGAACATAAGAAATCCAATAAGAGCACTGAACAATACGGTTGCATAGAAAAAGATGGAAATATCTTTCGCCGGTGCAAACTGATAGGCGATTGTAATGCCGAACTGCCCCATAGTCGCAAAGATACCTGACAGCAGCAAATAAACAAGCTGTGTCATCGTCATCGGTTCATAATGAGTGATGACAAACGGCACTAGTACGATAGTTGAAAAAAATGAAAAATAAAAGACTGTCGTATAAAATTTCTCTTTAGGACCGAGCACTCTAAGCGTCGTATAAGCAAGGCCGGCAAACAGCGCCCCGAGTATTCCGATGAAAGAAACTGAAATATCGCTGGAAAAAGTCGGTTTAATGATGAACAGTGTCCCGGCAAACGCGACAATGATAGCCGCCGCCTGATACTTCTGAATGCGTTCCTTCAGAAATACAGCGCATAATATAATGGTAAAGAAAGGACTCAGTTTATTCAGCATATCCGCATCACTAAGTAACATGCGGTCAATCGTATAGTAGTTCAGGAGCACGCCGACAAGCCCGAATATACTTCTCGCCATAAGCAGCGGCTGATTGTTCAGGCTGCCAAACAGACGTTCATGATGCTTGATGACAAAATACAGCGGAATAATCATGCCGACTAAGTTGCGGAATAGCGACTTCTGCATGACCGGCAGCTCACCGGACAGTTTGACAAATGCTCCCATCAGACTGAAACCGAGCGAGGCGATCAGCAGCCACATGATGCCCTTCTGTTGATTATTCATAGTTTTCTCCTTATACTTACAGTTTCAGAAAATTTACCTCTTATTCTATCACAAAAACTTTCGGCTAAACTAGAAATATTAGATTGAAACGAGAAACTCTCAGAATAAATATATTTTCTGAAGTCACAAAAATTTAATGAAATTTGCAAAGTCACATGGGGCAATGGATTGACGAAAATTATAGAAAGTCAAGCCTAATAATTTATAAAATTTAGGTTATGATAGATTGAAACGGGGAACAAACGTGCTATAATACTTCGTATATATTGTGGTTGTATTTGATAGCTAACACTATATATAGTGTTATTCATTGTATTAGCCGCAAAAGTGTGTGATACATATCGGAGTGATGACTATGAAGATTATTTGTTACTCATTAACAGGAAATATTACAAGGTTTCTCAATAGAGCAGGCGTCGATGCAGTCCCTCTGACTGACGTCGGCGATGTCTGTGAACCTTATATTTTAGTGACAGGAACATTTGGTTTCGGAGAAGTACCGCAGCCGGTTGCTGATTTTTTAATGAAGCATCATTCGTATTTGAGGGGCGTTGCTGCAAGCGGCAACAAAAATTTCGGCCAAAACTTTGCCCGGGCCGGTGATACGATAGCAGCGCAGTACAACGTACCGCTGCTCATGAAGTTCGAGCTGCATGGCAATGAAGGGGATTCTATACTATTCAAGAAAAAGGTGGCGGATTTAGATGAAGATTCTAGACGAAAAAAAGTACAATCATATTGAACTGAACAACCAGGTGACAAAACGCCGTGAAGATGGATTCTTTGATCTTGCTAAAGATCAGGAGGCTCTGCTTGTCTACCTCGAAGAAGTGAACGATAAGACGATTCATTTTGATTCTCCGCTGGAACGCCTGCATTATCTTGTAGATAACAACTTCTACTACAATTTGTTCGAACAGTACACTGAAGAAGACTTGCTGGATATTATCAACTACACTGAAACGCTGCCTTTTACTTTTGCAAGTTATATGTCAGCAAGTAAGTTCTTCAAAGATTATGCGATGAAGACTAATGATAAAAAGCAGTACTTGGAGGATTACAAGCAGCATGTGATCATCGTCAGCCTGTATTTAGCGAAAGGTGATAAAGCACAGGCGATGGAACTGGTCAATGCGATGGTTGAGCAGCGTTATCAGCCGGCGACACCGACGTTTCTGAATGCTGGCCGTGCCCGCCGCGGTGAACTTGTCTCTTGTTTCCTGCTGGAAGTGGACGACAGTCTGAACTCCATCAACTACATCGATTCCACAGCAAAGCAGCTGTCTAAGATTGGTGGCGGCGTCGCGATCAACTTATCGAAGCTGCGTGCCCGCGGGGAAGCGATTAAAGGCATTAAAGGTGTCGCAAAAGGTGTGCTGCCGGTCGCTAAAGCACTGGAAGGCGGGTTCGGTTATGCCGATCAGCTCGGTCAGCGTCCCGGTGCTGGTGCCGTGTACTTGAATATCTTCCACTATGACGTCCTTGAATTCCTTGATACTAAAAAAGTGAATGCCGATGAAGACCTGCGTCTTTCTACGATTTCTACCGGCCTGATTGTGCCATCAAAATTCTTTGAGCTGGCACGTGATGGTAAAGACTTCTTTATGTTTGCACCGCATACAGTCGAGCAGGAATACGGTCAGACACTGGATGACATCAATCTGGATGAAATGTATGACCAGCTCGTCGAAAATCCGAATATTATCAAAAAATCAAAAGACGCGCGTGAAATGCTGAATACTATTGCACAGACGCAGCTGCAGTCAGGCTATCCTTATTTAATGTTCAAAGACAATGCCAACAAAGTGCATGCGAACAGCAATATCGGTCAGATCAAGATGAGTAACCTCTGCACAGAGATTTTCCAGCTGCAGGAGACATCGGTCATCAACGATTACGGTACAGAAGACGACATTAAGCGTGATATTTCATGTAACTTAGGGTCGTTGAATATTGTCAATGTGATGGAATCCAAAAAAGTGAAAGAATCTGTTCATATCGGAATGGATGCACTGACGACGGTGAGCGACGAAGCAGATATCAAAAATGCGCCGGGTGTCGCTAAAGCGAATCGCGAACTTCATTCTGTAGGACTCGGTGTGATGAACCTCCACGGCTTCCTCGCTAAAAACAAGATTGCCTATGAATCAGAAGAAGCAAAAGATTTCGCCAATACATTCTTCATGATGATGAACTTCTATTCGATTGAACGTTCGATGGAGATCGCTAAAGAACGCGGCGAATGTTACGCTGACTTTGAAAAGTCTGACTATGCGTCAGGGACATACTTTGATAAATATGTGTCAAACAGCTATGCACCGAAGTTCGAGAAAGTGAGTGCATTATTCGATGGTATTAAAGTGCCGACTGAAGCGGACTGGGCTGAACTGCGTGACCAGGTGAAACAGCATGGACTGTTCCATGCGTACCGCCTTGCCATCGCACCGACACAGAGTATTTCCTATGTGCAGAATGCGACAAGTTCAGTGATGCCGATAGTTGACCAGATTGAGCGACGAACATACGGCAACGCTGAAACATTCTATCCGATGCCGTTTTTATCGCCTGAAACGATGTGGTTCTATAAATCAGCGTTCACGACAAATCAGATGAAGCTGATTGATTTGATCGCGACGATTCAGGAACATGTCGATCAAGGGATCTCAACAATTCTGTTCGTCAATTCAGAGATTTCAACGAGAGAATTATCAAGGCTTTATGTGTATGCGCATCATAAAGGATTGAAATCACTTTACTATACAAGGAACAAGCTGTTAAGTGTAGAAGAATGTACGAGCTGTGCGGTATAAGTTAAAGAAAAGAGGGTTACTATGAAAGCAGTCAACTGGAACACGCAGGAAGACATGACTAATATGTTCTGGCGTCAGAACATTTCACAAATGTGGGTGGAATCAGAATTCAAAGTGTCAAAAGACATTGCGAGCTGGAAAGAATTAACGCCTGATGAACAGGATACATTCAAGAAAGTGCTGTCTGGACTGACCGGTCTCGACACACATCAGGCAGATGACGGCATGCCGCTCATCATGCTGCATACAAAAGACCTCCGCAAAAAGGCCGTTTACTCGTTCATGGCGATGATGGAGCAGATTCATGCCAAAAGCTATTCACATATTTTTACGACGCTGCTGTCATCACAGGAAACAAATGAACTGCTCGATGTCTGGGTCGTGGAGCAGCCGGAACTGAAACTCAAATCCGATATTATTTTAGCGCGCTATCATAGATTATGGCAGCCGGAAGCATCGATCTATGACCAGTATATGGCACGCGTCGCAAGTGTGTTCCTCGAATCATTCTTGTTCTACTCAGGCTTTTACTATCCGCTTTATCTGGCAGGACAGGGCCGCATGACCACATCAGGTGAAATCATCCGTAAAATTCTGCTTGATGAAAGCATTCACGGGGTCTTTACAGGTCTTGATGCACAGAGTCTGCGTAACGAGCTGTCTGATGATGAGAAAACGAAAGCGGACCGGGAAATGTATCAGTTGCTGATTGCATTGTTTGAAAATGAAGAGCGCTATACGAAGAAGCTGTATGACAATATCGGGCTGACTGATGATGTGATGAACTATGTCGCTTACAATGCCAACAAAGCACTGGCAAATCTCGGCTTTGAGCCGTACTTCGAAGAACGCGGCTTCAATCCGATCATTGAGAACGCGCTGAATACGAGTACGAAAAACCATGACTTCTTCAGCGTCAAAGGAGATGGCTACGTCATCGCCTTGAATGTTGAAGCATTGAAAGATGAAGACTTTATCTTCGATGACGAGAAAGTGGCGCAAGCGTAGTAAAGTCCTATCGTATTCATGGCCCTGACTATCAGTCAGGGCTTTTTTTACTGGTTCAATAGAAATTGTCATCATTTGGTCATTGTATATGAGCTCAGTTATTTTCATAATAGAAGAAGATAATGTTCAAAGGAGATGACTTATGAAAAAATTTCTATTAACAGCAGGCGCCTTATTATTTTTAACTGCGTGCAGCAATGAACAAGGTCATGCAGGACACGGTTCGACAGCGACAAATGATAAACTGGAGCCGCTTAAAGTTGCACTGGCTGTACCGAAGAGCGCCTCAGCAGGTGATAAAATCAGCTTGAAAGCGAAAGTCACCTACGGCAAAGAGAGCGTCGATAAAGCAGATGAAGTGATGTTTGAGATTATTAAAGATAACAATGCGAAGTCATCTGTCAAAGAAAAAGTAGAACACGGAGAAGACGGTGTTTATACGCTTGACTACACGTTCAAGGAACCAGGAAAATATAGGGTTATCAGTCATGTGACTGCTAAAAATCAGCATACAATGCCTGACGCAGATATCGTCGTCAGCAAATAAGAGGAGGCATTCCTCTTTTTTTGTACATTAATACACGATACAATAAAGAAAAAGAGAGGATGGTTGGATGCGTTTAACTGAAAAAGTTGTGCTGATTACTGGAGCGGCAGGGGGACAAGGCAGAAGAGAAGCGCTGTTATGTGCAGAAGAAGGGGCTATTGTGATTGCGACCGATGTTAATGTGCAGGCGCTGGAAACACTGGAGACGGAACTGCGTGACGTGTCAGATAAAGACCATATGACGATGATTCATGATATTTCCAAAGAAATTGACTGGCAGCGTATTGTCACGGAAGTAAAGGAGCGCTTCGGCCGCATTGATGTGCTGATCAATAATGCAGGGATCATCGGCAATGTGGAGTCCTATCATCACACGACCATCGATGAATTCCATCGTGTGATGGACACGAATGTATGGGGGACTTATCTTGGTATGAGAACAGTAATTCTTGTCATGAAAGAGCAGCAGGCAGGCAGCATCATCAATGTGTCATCCATTGCAAGTATGATCGGCCTCGGCCTGAGTCCGTACGGTGCCTCTAAAGGGGCAGTCCGATCAATGACTAAATCAGCAGCCGGTGATTTCGCGAAGTATAATGTCCGGGTCAATGTAGTGCTGCCTGGCTTTATTGAGACAAATATGATTAAAGATCAGCTGGAGAACGAACAGCGCCATGACTGGTACGTGGAGAAGACACCGCTTAAAAGAATCGGTCGAATTGACGATGTCGCACCTGCAGTCGTCTTTCTGGCAAGCGATGAGTCACAATTTATGACTGGCGCAGAACTTGTGGTGGATGGCGGGGTTACCGCTATATAATGAAAAAAAGCCCGCTTGTGGGCTTTTTTTCATTATATATATTCACCGATAATCCGCACTTCAGGCTGCAGTTCAACACCTGCATGAGCAAGAACAGTATCACGGACATGGCTGATCATGTTTTCGTAGTCGGTCGCTGTCCCGTGGTCGACATTGACGATAAAGCCCGCATGTTTCTTTGAGACTTCGACGCCGCCGATACGATGACCCTGCAGGCCTGCTTCCTGGATGAGCTGGCCGGCGAAATGTCCCGGCGGTCTTCTGAACACACTGCCGCATGATGGGTATTCAAGCGGCTGTTTGTCTTCCCGGCGCTGCGTCAGCTCAGCCATCTTCGCCTGGATCAGATTGACATCCCCGCGTTCCAGGTTGAAGGTCGCTTCCAGAACGACAAGATGGCGTTTCTGGATAGCACTTGTCCGGTAATCGAGAGCCAGTGCCTCCTTATCAAGCGTGAACATTTCTCCGTTCTCATCGATGACTTTAGCGTGGTCGATGCAGTCCTTGATCTCTCCGCCATAAGCACCGGCATTCATGAATATAGCACCGCCGACAGAGCCGGGAATACCGCAGGCAAATTCAAGCCCGGTCAGATGATGGTCACGTGCTGTTGTTGATACATCGATAATAGCGGCTCCGCTGCCGGCGATAATCTGATTGTATTCGACCTGGATATCCTTTAAATTCAGCAGACTGAGCACGATTCCCCGAATACCACCATCTCTGATAATGATATTCGAACCGTTTCCCAGGAAAGTGACAGGAACGTCATAGTCCTGTGCAAGTTTCATGACAGCACTGACATCTTCATAACGAACAGGTGAAACATAGAAGTCTGCATTACCGCCGGTTTTAGTATACGTATATTTTTTTAATGGCTCGTCCACTTTAATCAGTGCAGCCGGAATAACTTGAGTTAATGAGTCATATAAATTATTTAGAGTCACTGGGTTACGCCCTTTCATTCTAATTCCTATCTATTATAGCAAGATTTTTACTGATTGGCGATAAGAGAGGCGAACCATATTGATTTCTTTTCCTCATAATCTTGTTTTGACAAGGCATTTAATCCCGATTTAAAAGTATTGAAAGCATTGAGGAGCTCCGGCTCAGCAGCCAGCGCCTGCTGAGCTGCTAAATACCGTGCAGCTTTGTCGCTGTCTGCTTCTATGACATGAAGTCTGCACTGTTCATTGAGCGTTTTTAAGTCGGTGAACTGTGTAAAGACGCATTTCTTTCTATAAGGATGGTGGAGCCGGTAGAAGCCGCTGTTGTTCAGACGCTTCTCATCCAGTGTTGTCATAGCATGCAGATTAGGAACGATGACCAGCACATCAATGACAGCAGATGTCATGGCATCTTGAAGTGCTGTACTCCCGATATGATGCACGGCGGTCACCGGTGTGTCGAGTAAATTGAAGAGGAGATTTTCAATCTCACGGTAGCGCAGGGCATAAGCTGCGGCATCATTGTTTAACGTTAAAGAAGAGCGTTGTTTTAGCATAGTAGAACCTCGGTTTTTTGATAGGTATTTAACTTGATAATGATTTTATGTATAATGTGTTTAGCAAGGAGAAGATAAATGAAAATAATAATTCGCCTATTTGTACTTTTATGTCTAACGATGCTTGCTGCGTGCGGCAATGAACTTAAGTCAGACATTAATGATTATAAAGCCCAGATGACCGATGTTCAATCAGAAGAAAAGAAGCTCGTTAAATCGATTGACCGGTTAAAGCTTGAAAAAGCAGATCAGCTGATTGGTTCGGAAGTCACTGAGGCTAAAAAAGAGAAGCTTAAGGCAATAGAGCTGGCGCTCAACAACAAAGTCATGCCGCAGCTTGCTGTCTACGAGAAGAAGCTGGATGCCGTGGAGGTCAAAACGACAGAAGTGGCTGATGTTCATGAGATATATGTCGATAATTTCAAGAAAAAAAAGCAGTTCATCAACGATATGTACCAATATATCAGTCTTTATAACCAATCAATCGTCTCCAATGAAGAAATTCTCGGCTACACGAAAGTGTTTGAGAAAAACAAGGAAAAGAGCGAGCAGTTCGCTGCACGTGCAGTGAAGAACAAGAAAGAACAGGCAGATTATAACGCCCTGACCGATGTGATCAATGCCAACAACGCTGAGCTTAAGACTAAAGTCGGGTATTTAATAGGGAGTGCCGGCACTAAGGAAAAGCAGAACTTTATTGCTAAGACATTGCTGCCGCTGCTTCATTCGCATGTGGAGAAACTGAACAAGACGAACATCAGCTCAGCAGATGTGATTCAGATGCGCACAGCGCAGACGGAAATAGACTATAGTCTGATCAATTACTACAAAGAACGTAAACATGCGATGGGTATTGAAAAGAGCCTCCAGCACATGCCGATTCAAAGTATTCTTGAAAATACAAAGCAGATTAAATCCATCGATGACAAATACTATGAAGCGCTGAAAAAACTTGAAGAGAAGGCATAATCCCTTCTCTCCGCTCATTGCTTATGATATTTTGACAGATAAATATTCCGCGCGAGCACAGTGAGTGCCCATATTCCGAAGGCGGCTATGACAAGCCACGAAATCAGCGGATTATGTTGGAAGTCGACGACAAATAGACAGACAAAAATCATCAGGCAGAGATTAATAGTATCAAGAACGCCCCAGCGTTTAACAGGTAATGGTGATCGGTTCAATAGTAAATCCTCCTTTCTTGTTATTATAACATGACTAAAGAGAACTAATTAAGGGTATAAAATAAAAGATATATCAAAACAAATAGTCCATCTATTTGATGAGGTGAAACGATGGTATTAAAGATTAGTAATATAGAGCAATTTGAGAAGCTGCTGGACGAACAGGATAAATTCTTTCTGATGAAGCATTCAACGACGTGCCCCATTTCTTTGAATGCTTTTGACCAGTATAATAACTTTCTCTATGAACGGGATATGGACGGTTATTACTTAACCGTGCAGGAAGCGCGTGAGCTTTCCAATTACATTGCAGAGCAGACAGGCATCAGGCACGAATCGCCCCAGGCATTTTACTTCGTCAACAAGAAGGTTGCGTGGAACGCAAGCCACGGCCAGATAACAGTCCATTCTCTCTCAGCAGCAGAGGAATAACAGATAGGAAGACAAGTGACTAATAGCTGAGGCTATTAGTTATTTATTTTGGAGGGGACTTATGAAGATATTAGTAGCACTAGATCGGTTCGGAGATAAACTGAGTTCACACGAAGCGAATGTGTATATTGAAGAAGGCATACAAAAAGCAGCCCCGGGCAGTCAAGTCATCAAAGTGCCGCTCTTTGACGGGACAAAAGATATGATTGACGGCGTGCTGCAATGGAACCGCGGCAAACGGTATCACTGGAATGTGCTCGGCAGTCAGCTGCAGCAGAAGCGTGCGACTGTAGCAGGAATCGATAAACGGTTGTTCATTGACTGTGCGACATTATTTGATGATGTGACAGAGCTGCAGCAGACCTCTTCTGCAGGTCTCGGGCAGGTAATATTAAACGGACTTGATCTCGGCTATGATGCTTTTACAGTTGCGCTTGGTCATACGACCGTTATGGACGGCGGCATCGGCATGCTTGAGCTGCTCGGTGCACGTTTCTATGACCTGAACGGGCAGCAGCTGACGGGTCCATTGTCAGCTGCTGATATTAAAAGGATCCGTGAAATCGATCTGTCGTCTTTGGACGACCGGCTGAGCACGAGCACCTTTACTGTAGTCAGTGACCAGTCGTACTATTTGTTCGGCAGAAACAGTCATGTCGCAAGCTTCACGTTGAATGCTGAAGCACAGCAGGTCATTGATAATAACATCTGGTATTTAAACGAGCAGTTCAAAAAGATCGATATCAACTTGACCGAGCCTGCATTCGGAGGTGACGGCGGTGGACTGAGAGCGGTCTTCAGCGCCGTGCTGTCCGCTGAAGTGATGACATCGAAGGAAATGATCTTTAAAGAGACAGATATTGAAGCACTGCTCGAAGAAGCGGATATGGTCATATTCGGCGGGGGGACAGAGCATGCGACAAAAGGCTCGCTCGTCTCACAGGCGATCATGGAGCATTCGAAGCAGGACAAAATCTTTCTTTATTTGACGGCGGGGCGGCAGCTGCCAAGCGATAAAGCGACTATTTATCATTTCAACATTTATCCTGAGATGACTGAACAGACGCAGGATATACAAATTGGCATTCAGCTGCAGAACACTGTTATGACACTGATTAATATGTACCGCTAAACGAAAAAACATAGCTCTCAGTAAGAGAGCTATGTTTTTTTATGCCAATTATGAGCGGGCCTCGAACTTAGAGGCGATACCGACAATAGTCTGGACCGCTTTTTCAAGATTGTCGATGGACACATATTCATAAGGTCCATGGAAGTTGTCGGCGCCCGTGAAGATGTTCGGCGTCGGCAGTCCCATATATGATAACTGTGAGCCGTCTGTGCCGCCGCGAATCGGTTCAATGATCGGTTCGATTGCCAGTTCCTTCATCACTTCCTGCGGTATTTCAGTCAGTTCAGGATGGGGCATGATTTTTTCTCCCATATTGTAATACTGATCATTAATGGTCAGTTTCACTTTATCTTCACCGTACTGCCCGGCAATATTTTTCGCTGCCTGCTCCATCAGTGCTTTCCGTGCAGCGAACTGCGCTTTATCGTGGTCTCTGATAATATAGTGCAGCACAGCCTCTTCAACAGAACCTTCCATCGCCATCAGATGATAGAAGCCTTCGTAGTTCTCAGTTTTTTCAGGCACTTCATCTACCGGCAGGGCGCTGTTGAACTGTATACCTAATGTCAGCGCGTTGATCATTTTGTCTTTCGCGGAACCTGGATGGACATTGACACCGTAGAAATGTACTTCGGCGCTTGCGGCGTTGAAGCTTTCATACTGGAGCTCCCCGAGGCGTCCGCCGTCAATTGTGTAGGCGAAATCTGCACCGAAACGCTTGACGTCAAAGTGATGCGGACCGCGGCCGATTTCTTCGTCCGGTGTGAACGCAAAGCGGATCATGCCGTGCTTAATTTCCGGATGTGCCTGAAGATAGATGACTGCTTCCATGATTGCTGTAATGCCCGCCTTATTGTCAGCACCAAGCAGCGTTGTGCCGTCAGTTGTCATCATCGTATGACCTTTGTAGTCCGGCAGTTCAGGGAATGTTTTCGTATCGATGACAAGGCCGCTTTTTAATGTGATGTCCTTGCCGTCATAGTTTTCGATCACTTGAGGAGAGACGTTTGTTCCCGTAAAATCAGTAGCCGTATCCACATGTGCCAGAAGCCCGATCACCGGCACTTCTTTATCCGTATTTGCCGGCAATGTCGCCATCAAGTAACCTTTATCATCAATGGCTGCTTCAAGGCCGAGTTCCTTGATTTCCTGTTCGAGCAGACGTAAGAGTTCCCATTGTTTGTCTGTTGATGGTGTTGTCTCACTGACTGCGTCTGACTGTGTATCGATTTTGACATAACGCGATAAACGTTCAATAATTTCATGCTTCAAGTTAAATCCCCCTAATCATTGATACGTATATTATATCGGATTTCGATGCATTTGCACCTTTCTTCTTAATTTTAAATAAGTCTGAAAGATAATTTCCACGATAATGAGTGCAAATGCGATGGCACCGGAGATCATCATCGCTTCAAAGCTTTTCTGAATCGCTGCATCGTAATTATGAATAATCATCAGCTTTGTCGCATCATAGGCCAGTCCTCCGGGAACGAGCGGGATGATCCCTGATACATAAAAAATAATAACCGGCCGCTTATAATACCTTGCCATAAAATGGGCCATCATCCCTAAACAGAAAGCCCCTGAAAACGAGGCTCCGACGCTCGTCATCGCCTGCAGTGTAAAGTAGTAGACGACCCATCCTACAGCACCGACAATACCGCACGGCACAAGCAGTCTTTTCGGCGCGTTGAAAATAATGGAGAAGAACAAGGTCGCAAAAAAACTCGTGATGAACTGAAAAGCAACCATTAAAATATCGTTAAGCATAGAGCCACCCCCGCGCCGATTGCAAATGCTGTCAGTCCCGCTTCCACGCCTTTAACGATACCGGCCTGTAAATGCGATGCCATCAAGTCGCGGATGGCGTTAGTGATCAATACTCCAGGCACAAGCGGCATGACACCTGCAATGATAATTTTGTTGATAGATCCCCCGCCAAGCTGCAGGACAAACAGCTGGGCGATTAATGCGATGATGATCGCTGCCGCGAATTCCGAGAAGAATTTGATGCGTGTATGCAGCTGAATGTATTCCGCGATCAGAAAACTGATGCTGCCTGCTAGAAAAGCAGGCAGCGCATCAACTGCTGTGCCATCGAACATGAACAGGAAGAAGAAGCTGACGATACCGGCGGACAGCACCTTCAGCCAGAGAGGGTACTGCAGATTCGCCTGATCAAGCTCATGGAGCGCGGCTTTTGCCATATCCAGCGTCATCGTATCAGCTGCAATGGCTCTTGATATTTCATTGGTGTTAGCAATTTTCTCAAGGTCAGTTGTCCGTGTATCGATCCGCATGAGCCGTGTCTCTGATTTATCGCTGAGTGAGAAGATGATGGCAGTCGGTACGACGAAGCTGTGCGTATTATTCAGTCCATAATGAGCTGCAATGCGTGTCATTGTATCTTCGACGCGGTATGTCTCTGCACCGTTCTCAAGCAGTATTTTACCGGCGATCATGATGACATCAATCGTTTTATTTATATCATTACTTGTCATTTTAACCTCCTATATAATAAAAAAAATAACAGAAAGGGTGCCTTTCCGTTATTTGATGATGGGATTGAACATGACCGTATCGTGTCCCTGTTCTTTTGCAGCATACAGCATGTCATCTGCATCTTTAAAAATTTTACGGTGAGATTTCATTTCCTCTTTTTGAAGATAACCGACGCCGATAGATACAGTCAATGAAATTGTTTCTTTATTCGGCAGATGGAACGTTGTCTGCCGGACGCCTTGACGAATACTTTCAGCAAGCTTGATTGCACTGTCGAGCGTGACGTCGACAAGAATGACTGAAAACTCCTCGCCCCCATTTCTGAAAGCTTTCGTTCCGACTGGAATATAGTTGGTCAGTACCTGGGCGATCTGCCTTAATACGGCATCACCTGCGATATGGCCGTACTGATCGTTGACTTCCTTGAACTCATCGATATCAATCAACAGCAGACTAATCGCCTGATGTTCATAGCGGCTCGTCGCATTAAGCTGACGGTCGAATTCGCGGACGTTGCCGAGACCGGTCAAGTAATCGACCGCATCTTCATGCTCATAGCGTTTGATCAATTTTGAGATCTGCCAAATATCGACGAACATCAAGCCGCTGCATATCGTCATGATGAAGGACACACAGATCAGCATGGCTGTATAGAGCAGCATATGAGGCAACTCGCGAAATGGCAGGCTGAGCACGATAACGACAAGTGCAATGCCATTGAGTATTTGAATGCTTGCGAAATGAGACATGCTGATAAAAGGACCGATGACGCCGACGAACAAGCCGATGCCGACGAACACAAGTCCGTCAATCCAGCTGCCGTGAAAGAAGGCAAGCTGCAGCACAGCAGCAATGACAGCACTCACGAACGTATAGACGGCATTCGTATAGCGGCCGATAAATAGCAGCGGCATGAATGCCATATTAAATGCCAGCCCTTTGAATTCAATAGGGTAAGTCATTAGTAAGAAACTGATGAATATCATCAGCAAAGTAATATAATTCTTCGAGAAAACAATTTCTTTCTCTTCAAAGAACTGCATCCGGTGAAACAAATAAATACCACTGATAGTGACAGCTACATTAAAAATAACTGCTTCAAACATAAAACCAACTCCTACTATTGTCATTCATTTTGATTACTGTCATATCGTTTTGATTTAGAGAAGCCGCGTCCGATAATATCGGAGGCATTGAGGAAAATGACGAATGACTCAGGTTCAGCCCGACTGATCACCTGCTTGAAATAAATAGCTTCCTTCTGCTCCATAACAGAAAACAGCAGGGCTTTCTCTGCATGTGAATAGCTTCCGAAAGAACTGACTTTAGTCACACCGCGCTCGACCGAATCATAGATCAGCTGCGTAACTGTTCGTTCTTCTTCTGTAATAATAAAGACAAGTTTGTTGTCACCCGTATGAAGCTGAACGAAGTCAATGACTTTGCTGGTGACGTAAATAGAAATAAGGGCGTAGAGCGCAAGCTCAAAATCAAAGACGAAGGCACTTGCCGCCACTACGACTGCATCTACGATCAGCTGACAGAAGCCGCTGGACAACCCTGTATATTTTTTGACGATCTGTGCAAGTGTTGCTGTGCCGCCTGTGGAACCATTCCCTCTGTAGACGAGGCCTAAGCCTAATCCGAGCAGTATTCCGCCGTAGATGGCACCGAGCAGAGGATTATGTATGCCGTTGTCCACAAAATCATCCGTCAGAAAAATAACGAACGGAATCAGAAAGGTTGCCACAATAGTCTTCAGACTGAAATCTCGGCCGAGAACCATCCAGCCGGCAATGAAAATAGGGATATTGATGACGGACTGGACGATAAAGGGCTCCACTTGAAACAGCTCATTTAATATCGTGCTCACTCCTGAAATACCTCCTGCTGCCAGCTGTGACGGCAGCAGGAACAAATTGTAGCTGAGCGCTACAAGAATAGAACCAATAATCGTGTATAAATAGTCCAGACGTTTCACAATTCCCATCTCCTTAACATTTAGTCCCTAAAAAAGAGAGTAAAGCTTGAGCTTTACTCTTTATTTCAATTATTACCGATGTCTGCGGACAGCTGATTGTTCATAGACATGGTGCCGAGTATTGTTATTAACCGTATTATTATGTATCAAATAAAGCGTTTCGTCAATCGGTCCAGATGTATCTGTTCACGAAAATAATACCGCATTTAAATTTAATATGCTATATTAAATAAGAATTTAAACCTTGGGGTGGCCTATGTTTACATTAACGTTAATTCTTATTACGGCTGTTATCTCATTTATCATAACACCACTGATCATCAAGTTCTCGCCGTACATCGGAGCACTTGACAAACCAAATATACGCAAAGTCCATACCGTTCCAGTATCTATGCTTGGCGGTGTTGTCCTGCTCATTTCGTTTTTGACCGGGATGTTTATTGGTCATCCTGTAGAACGAGAGTTTATGCCTATCGTCATTGGTGCGATATTGATTAATTTCCTCGGCCTGATTGATGACTTGTATGATTTAAGACCGATTGTGAAGCTGATCGGACAGATTGCTATTAGTTCCATCGTCGTTTATTATGGCGTGACGCTTGATTTAATTACCCTGCCGTTCGGCATCGTCATTGATTTCGGCGTATTGAGTATCCCGATGACAATTTTCTGGATTGTCGCTGTGACTAATGCTATCAACTTGATTGACGGTCTCGATGGCCTGGCGTCCGGTGTATCGCTCATCGCGCTTTGTACGATCGGCTTTATCTCCATTTTACAGCATGATATTTTCATTATGATGATCTGCAGTG
Organism: Macrococcus equipercicus; assembly: GCF_004359525.2. Taxonomy (GTDB): domain Bacteria; phylum Bacillota; class Bacilli; order Staphylococcales; family Staphylococcaceae; genus Macrococcus; species Macrococcus equipercicus. The sequence continues at coordinate 156,447 of NZ_SCWC02000001.1, forward strand.
TGCTGATTGGCTCGCTGATTGGTTTTATCCGCTATAATTTCTATCCCGCCAAAATATTTCTCGGTGACAATGGGGCACTGATGCTCGGTTATATTATCGGTGTATTAAGTCTGCTCGGCTTTAAAAATATCACCTTGATCTCGTTGTTTTTCCCGGTTATCATTCTCGCCGTGCCATTTATTGATATGTTTGTGGCGATGATCAGACGATACCGTCAGGGGAAGCCAATTATGCAGGCGGACAAATCTCATCTGCACCATAAACTGCTTGAACTAGGTTACACGCATCCGCAGACCGTTATTCTCATATACTCTATCGCCATTTTGTTTAGCATCGCCTCAATCATTTTATATTTATCTACTAACTGGGGTGCGCTGCTGATAGGATTTATGATTTTACTAACGATTGAAATGATAGTCGAACTGACGGGACTTGTCGATGAACATTACCGGCCGGTGCTTAACATTTATTCGAGAATTTTCAAAAAAACATTATAAATCGAACGGAAGCATCAATGATGCTTCTTTTTTTATGGCTGCCTGGCCGTTTGTCTGATTGCTGACAAATGATTCAAATGCGGGGACATCTTCGGCGGTAATATGGATGGTATAAGTGACTTTATCGGTATAGCTTTTGTCGATGACGTCATAAGGCGTCTGGTCTATGAAGTGGTCGAACTTTCCGGTCTGTTCATAGTTCATCGTGACTAAGTAGCGTTCCGCCTGCTGCATGCTCACTTTTCCTGTCTGTCTGACCGCTTCTGTAATGCCGGACTGGTAAGCGCGGATCAGTCCGCCTGTCCCGAGCTTAACGCCGCCGAAGTAACGCGTGACAATGGCGACGACATTATGAACATCTTCCTTTTTAAGGGTTTCAAGCATCGGCACGCCTGCTGTTCCGGATGGCTCGCCGTCATCGTTCGCTTTTTGGATCTGATGTGCTGTGCCGAGCGTATAGGCTGAACAGTTATGATTAGCACCTTTATGCGTATCTTTAGTAAGGGCGATATAAGCTTTTGCTTCATCTTCTGTTGACACTGGATAAAGAGACGTGATGAAGCGGGATTTATTGATCACCTGTTCATAGGTGACCTCCTGTTTAATCGTGATATAGTTGTCGGACATTCGCATTCATTCCTTTAGCTTTCGTTTATATAAGTATAGTCAATGACTATCGTGGATACAATTGGTCCGCACTTTATTTTTCAAGCCAACATGGTATGATGGAAATGTGGGTAAGGAGGAATGACATGAGCATTGCAATAATAACAGATTCTACAGCATATCTGCCGGCACAGCTGGCAGCAGATTATGATATTCATGTAATACCACTGAATGTATTGTTTGATGGCGTCTCCTATAAAGAAATAGAGGAGCTGTCAAGCGAAGAATTCTACAGGCGGATGAAAGCTGAGAAGGAACTGCCGACGACGAGCCAGCCGGCTATCGGCGACTACGTCAAGCTGCTTCAACGATTGAAGGATGACGGAGCTACTGATGTTATTGCCGTTCACCTGTCAAGCGGCATCAGTGGAACGTATCAAGGTGCTGTCACAGCAGGAACGATGGTTGATGGTCTTACGGTCCATGCCTTTGACTCGGAAATTTCATGTGCGCCGCAAGGATTCTTTGCGCTGCGCGCCAGCGAAATGAAGGAGACACATTCAGCAGCTGAAATCATCGCGGAACTTACGGCGATGAAAGAAGACACAAATGCCTATTTTCTTGTCGATGATCTGAAGAACTTGCAAAAAGGAGGCCGGCTGACTGGGGCACAGGCTTTTATCGGCAGCATGCTGCAGGTCAAGCCGATACTGAACTTTCAGGGAACAAAAATTGTGCCGTTCGACAAAGTCCGCACAAAGAAAAAAGCAATGAAGGAAATAGAGTCACTGATTGAGCAGTTTATCGGTGATGCCCGCGATGTGACGGCATGTATCATTCACGCAAACGATGAAGCGTCAGCACGTGAATGGCTGGATAGACTGGAAGCAGCTCATCCTGATATCAAGTGGATACTGACAGAATTTGGTCCTGTCATCGGCTCACATTTAGGCGAGAAAGCATTAGGCTTCGGTGTGACCAAACGACGCCTGAATATTTGAAGTTTCAATACAACGTCTTATATTTTAATTTTATATTCTACAGCACACTTACTTTAGTGTGCTGTTTTTTTGGAGGTCATTATGGCACTGCTTGAAACAAGCTGCTCCGGGATGCCGGGTGTCATCAAAGCACAGGGTTATCACTGCAGCTATTGCTTGAATGAAGATCAGCGGTTGTTTTATACGTACTTCAATCATCAGTTCCAGAAGGAGATCACTTATTGCCGTGTCTGTATTATGATGACGTGGTCGACGACAGAAACTTATTATCAGCCGGTGGCAATACCTGATGCTCCTGAACAGCTGGAATGTCACCTTGATTTTGCCCTCACTGCCCAGCAGAATTATGCTTCCCGCTTAATTGTTGAAGCGGTCGAATCAGGAGGCAGGCGGCTGCTGCATGCGGTGACCGGTGCGGGCAAAACAGAGATGATTCTGAAGGGGATTCAGACAGCAAGACGGCTTGGCAGAAATGTGGCCATCGTATCGCCGAGAGTCGATGTCGTCAAAGAAGTGTACTTAAGAATGGCAGCGTACTTTGATGCGGACATTGACGTCTTGTACGAAGGGCAGTCGCTTGCTTACAGCAGTCGGTTCGTCATCTGCACAGTCCCGCAGCTCTATCGTTATATGCATCACTTCGGTCTGTTGATTGTCGATGAGGTGGATGCCTTTCCGCTGCCGATGGACGAACGGTTGATGCGCTGTGTAGCAAGAGCGGCTGCAGCAGACGGCACGATGATCTACTTGACGGCGACACCGCCGAGAGCACTGCGGGCGGCATTCGAGAAGCATGAGGTCATTACACTGCCGGCACGTTATCATGAACGTCCGCTGCCCGTCCCGCGCTTTAAGTATCTGTCGGTAAAATCAATATTGAAAGGGCGGCTCGCTGCCCGGCTGGAACGCCGGCACAGCGGCACACTGCTTGTCTTCTTCAATGATATACAAGTGATGACAGCCGCAGCCGTCACCTACCAATCATTTAAGCCGCTGACCGTCTTTGCGGCTGACCGCAGCAGGCATGACAAAGTAGAGGAGATCAGGGCGGGGAAGCACCGTATTGTTTTTACGACCACTATACTTGAGCGTGGTTTTACGCTCGCAGGTCTTGATGTCTGGGTCGTTGATTCCGGGAGTTTCACCGCGGAATGCCTGATTCAGATGGCCGGCCGGGTTGACCGGAAACGTGAGTATTATGACGGAGAAGTTATCTTTTTTCATGATGGTGTAACGCTGAGTATGCAGCGGGCCGTCAAGGAAATCCAGACGATGAATCAGACGGCTAAAAGGCGGGGATGGATTAAATGAACTGCTTGATCTGCTTGAATCGCCATAGAACGGAGTTATCATTTCACACGTATTTGACAGGTGAACCGCTCATCTGTGAAGCATGCAGCAGCAAATTTAAGCTGGAGGATGCGAGACGCTGCAGCCACTGCCGCAAAAAGCTGCAGCCGGAAGAAGTTGACTGCACAGACTGTTATTTCATGAGCAGTCGATTTGCGCCGGTGGATCACATCCATTGTCTCTATGATTATGATGACTGGACAAAGGAGCTGATCTTTAAATACAAGTTTAAGAAGGATATCGTTCTTGCTGAAGTGTTTGCGGCGCTGTTAAAACCGCACATTAAGGCGATGAACTGCGATATGGTCATCCCGCTGCCGTCAAGCCCGGAAAAAATCGTTGAGCGGGGATTTGATCATATGGCAGAAGTCGTGCATCGGACCGGCGTCAGTTTTCAGCAGCCGCTGAAGACAAAGCACCGCGTGAAGCAGGCAGGACTGACTAAAGCTGAACGACTGCAGGACAGCAATCCTTTCTATATAGAAGGTGCGACTGCGCCACGTGTGCTGCTGATTGATGACATTTATACGACAGGTTTAACGGTCCACCGGGCTGCTCAAGTGCTGCGACAGGAACAAGTCACAGAAATAGGAGTGTTAATCTTTGCAAGAGTCTGAATATTTGGTAAAATAAAGACAGGAAGAAACAACATAGAATATGGTTTCAAAAGGAGCGATGCAATATGTTCAGATATGAAATACACGGTGATAACATTACAGTGACAGATGCCATTCGCAATTATATTGAAGAGAAATTGAGTAAGCTTGAGCGCTACTTTACTGAGGTGCCGGACGCAAATGCCCATGTAAAGATTAAGACTTACCAAGATTCTAAGGCAAAAGTCGAAGTCACTATTCCTTTGAAAAACCTGACATTACGGGCAGAAGAACGGCATGCTGACTTGTATGCAGCTGTTGATCTTATTGTAGAGAAACTGGAGCGTCAAGTCCGGAAACATAAAACAAAAGTCAACCGTAAGTTTCGTGAGAAAGGCGTGGAGAAAGATGTATTCCCGGCGCTGCCGGAATTGGATGCTGCAGAAGACGACCAGCAGGATGAGATGGAGATCATTCGTTCCAAACAGTTTGATCTTAAACCGATGGACTCTGAAGAAGCAGTGCTGCAGATGAACATGCTGGGCCATGATTTCTTCATCTTTAACGATGCGGAGACTAATGGGACTAACATCGTCTATCGACGTAACGATGGTAAGTACGGTCTGATTGAAACATCTACAGAAGTATAGCAACGCTGCCCCCGTCGCGACGGGGGTGCTTTTTTGTGAGCACTGCTAAGTTTCCGGTGCCGCGCAGAACATATCTTACTGTGAGCTTTTTAAATGTTTTTATATAGCGTCAATAAATGCTATTATTAGATGTTGTAGACGATAGTTTTTCGTAATTAAAGGAGAGAACAGCATGGGATTTATTAAAAAGATGTTTGACGGTTCTAAACGTGAAGTAAAATCTTTATCTAAAATTGCCGACCAGGTTGAATCCTATAAAGATCAAATGGCAGCAAAGTCAGATGATGAACTCAGAAGTATGACAGTTAAATATCAGAATGACCTTAAAGAAATCACTGACTATAAAGATCAGGAGAAATATCTTGATCAAATTCTGCCGGAAGCATTCGCGGTTGTACGTGAAGCGGCTTTACGTGTTCTCGGCTTGTTCCCTCATCCTGTGCAGATCATGGGTGGTACGGTCATCCATCGCGGCGATATCGCTGAAATGAAAACAGGGGAAGGTAAAACGTTGACGGCGACAATGCCGGTTTATTTGAATGCATTATCCGGTCGCGGCGTCCATGTTGTAACGGTCAATGAGTATTTATCAAGCACGCAGGCAGTAGAGATGGGGCAGCTTTATAACTTCCTTGGTCTTTCAGTCGGTGTCAACTTGAACAGTAAGGCGACAGCAGAGAAACGCGACGCTTATGCAGCAGATATTACTTACAGTACGAACAATGAACTCGGTTTCGACTATTTAAGAGATAACATGGTGACTTATGCAGAGGAACGTGTCATGCGTCCACTCAACTTTGCTATCATCGATGAAGTCGATTCCATTTTAATTGATGAAGCGCGTACGCCGTTAATTATTTCGGGACAGGCTGAGAAATCAACGGGTCTTTACGTACAGGCGAATGTCTTTGTGAAGATGCTGAAAGATGAAGTCGATTATAACTATGACGAGAAGACAAAGGGCATCCAGCTGACAGAAGCAGGTATCGATAAAGCGGAGAAGATGTTCAAAGTCGATAATCTCTATGATGTTAAAAATGTGACGCTGATGCACCACATCAATATCGCGCTGAAAGCACACCGTTCTATGCTGAACAATGTCGATTACGTGGTTCAGGACGGCGAGATTGTTATCGTTGACCAGTTCACCGGCCGGACAATGCCCGGACGTCGTTTCTCTGATGGTGTTCATCAGGCGATTGAAGCGAAAGAAGGCGTTGAGATTCAAAATGAATCCAAAACGATGGCCTCTATTACATTCCAGAACTTCTTCCGTATGTATAACAAGTTATCAGGGATGACCGGTACAGCGAAGACTGAGGAAGAAGAATTCGTCAGCATCTATAATATGGTTGTGACGCAGATTCCGACCAATAAACCGGTTGCCCGCCAGGATAAAGCGGATTTAATCTTTGCTTCTGAGAAAGGTAAGCTTACAGCTGTCGTCGAGGAAGTCATTGCCAGACATAAAGTCGGACAGCCTGTGCTGCTTGGTACAGTGGCAGTTGAGACGAGTGAATATATTTCAGGACTGCTGAAAAAACGCGGCATCCGTCATAACGTGCTGAATGCGAAAAACCATGAGCGGGAAGCTGAGATTGTAGCGAATGCAGGTCAACGCGGTGCGGTGACGATTGCGACGAACATGGCCGGCCGGGGAACGGATATTAAACTCGGAGAGGGTGTCGTGGAACTTGGAGGACTCGCGGTCATCGGTACAGAACGTCACGAATCACGCCGAATCGATGATCAGCTGCGCGGACGTTCAGGACGTCAAGGAGACCCGGGTTTCAGCCGGTTCTATTTATCTCTACAGGATGAGCTGATGGTGCGTTTCGGTTCAGAAAGAATGCAGACGATGATGACACGTCTTGGTATGAATGACGATGCACCGATTGAATCGAAGATGGTCTCACGCGCTGTTGAATCTGCTCAGAAACGAGTGGAAGGTAATAACTATGACAGCCGTAAACGTGTCCTTGAATATGATGATGTGCTGCGTAAACAGCGCGAAATCATCTATAAGGAACGGAATGACATCCTTGAGCAGGAAGACTGTTCAGAGCAGGTTCATTCAATGATTGAGGAGTCAGTACGTCGTGCCGTCAGTGGTCACTTTATCACAGAAGAGGACCACGACTATCAAGCGTTCATCAACTTCGTGGAAGATATGTATCTCCCTGAAGGGCAATTGAAAGAAGAAGAGGTTACCCGCCGCGATAACGATGAAATCTTCAAAGTCGTGATGCGTCACATTGATGAACAGTACAAGCGTCAGGAAGAAATGCTCGGTGACCAGATGCATGAATTCGAACGGATGATTCTCCTCCGTACGATTGATATGAAGTGGACGGATCATATTGATACGATGGATCAGCTGCGTACAGGTATTCATCTGCGTTCGTACGGTCAGATTAACCCGCTGCGTGAATATCAGAACGAAGGATTAAGCATGTTTGAAGGTATGCTTGAAGATATCGAAGATGATGTTGCGAAGTATATCCTTAAATCTGTCATCGATAAAGATGAACAAGTTGAGCGTGAGCAGGTCGCTAAAGGTGAAGCGATGGTTGCAAGCGACGGCAAAGAGAAAGTTAAGAAACAACCGAAGCAGAATGAACCGGAAATCGGTAGAAATGAACCGTGTCCTTGCGGCAGCGGCAAAAAGTATAAAAATTGTCATGGTAGAGAGTAGGAACAATAATGGAATCATATGAAATAAAAAACAGACTGGCAGAGTTAAAAGAGAAATTACAATCATTCAGGGGGTCTCTTTGACTTAGAGGAAAAAGAGACGAACATCCAGGAATATGACGAGATGATGGCGGACCCGGGTTTCTGGGACGATTCCAGCAAGGCCCAGCAGATCATTAACGAGAGCAATGCGTTAAAAGAAGTGGTCAACGGCTACTATCAGCTGACGGAAGAGAAAGAAAATATTGAAGTTATGGTTGAGATGGTTAAAGAAGAGCCGGATGCTGAAATGGAGCAGGACATCAGTGAAAACTTGCTCGCTTTGAAAGAAGCGGTAGATCAGTTTGAGCTGAAACTGCTGCTTAATGGTGAGCATGATGCCAACAATGCGATTCTTGAACTTCATCCAGGAGCAGGTGGAACTGAGTCCCAGGACTGGGGTGCTATGCTTTTGCGTATGTATCAGCGGTTCAGCGAGAAGCAGGGATTCAAGGTGGAGACAGTGGACTACCTGCCAGGCGATGAAGCAGGGATTAAGAGCGTGACACTGCTCATTAAAGGACATAATGCTTACGGCTATCTTAAAGCAGAGAAAGGGGTACACCGCCTCGTGCGTATTTCCCCGTTCGATTCGTCAGGAAGACGTCATACGTCATTTGCTTCATGTGAAGTGACGCCGGAGTTTGATAATGACAATATTGAAATCGAAATCAATACTGAAGACTTGAATATTGACACGTACCGGGCAAGCGGTGCCGGTGGTCAGCATATCAACACAACAGATTCAGCTGTCCGGATTACCCATAAACCGACAGGTGTTGTTGTGACATGTCAGAACGAACGTTCACAGATTAAAAACCGTGAACAGGCGATGAAGATGCTGAAAGCCAAGCTTTATCAGCGTAAGATTGAAGAGCAGGAAGCAGAGATGCTTGCTATCCGTGGTGAGCAGAAAGAAATCGGCTGGGGCTCACAAATTCGTTCTTATGTCTTTCATCCTTATTCAATGGTTAAAGACCACCGCACGAATGCAGAGACAGGCAACACGGGAGCTGTCATGGACGGAGATATCTCCATGTTCATCGATGCTTACTTGAAAAGACAGCTCCAGTAACCACGCTAATGAAAAGAGGATTGTCATGAAAAAACAATTGTCAGTTGTACTGATAGGTTCAGCTCTTCTGCTCGCAGCTTGTGGCAGCGAAACTAAAACATCAGACACGTCAACTTCTGATCCTGGTAAGACAGCCTTTCAGCAGAACACATGCGTCGGTTGTCACGGCCGCGATATGGAAGGGGCAAGTGGACCTAACCTTCAAAAAGTGGGAAGCAAGTACTCAAAAGCGGAAATACTGAATATCATTAAAAATGGTAAAGGTCCGATGCCGAAAGGTCAGGCACAAGGCAAAGAAGCAGAGCAGATTGCAGCGTATTTGTCAAAGCAGAAGTAAAATGTAGCAGCCTTATCAAATAATGGAAATCTGCCGGCAAATTAGTTGCCGGCAGATTTCTTTTTTTGTTACAAAATTGTAGCATAACGGGCAATTTTGTAACTTTTACGGTTATTTTATGCTGTCCTCGTAACACTTGTATTACAAAACCATAACATTGGTTTGAACAGTTCATTGGTATGTTACTCTTTTTTTAAGAACAAAACTTAAGGAGAAAACATACTAATGAAAAAATTAATGCTGACGATGCTGACGATATTAATGCTGATTACAATTGGTGGAGAACTGAATATCACTCCTTTTAAGGTGACTAAGGAAGCCGACGCCGCTGCATATGCCAACCCTATCCGCTATAAAGCACCTAACTACTATACGACAGGATCATGTGCTTACTATGCGTTTAACCGCCGTGCTCAGATGGGACGCTACGTGTCTAACCAATGGGGCAATGCGAAATACTGGGCATCCAATGCTGTCCGTTATGGATATACTGTCAGAAGATCACCGATTAAAGGTTCTGTGCTTGTTTCACAATCAGGTTATTACGGCCATGTCGCTGTCGTTGAAAGCATCTACAGCAACGGTGATATCATCGTCTCTGAAATGAACTATCCAGTACGCGGCATTAAAACTTTCCGTAAAGTTTATCGCGCCAATGTTTCATATTACCAATACATTTACTAGATCAAACATACCGTCATCACCGCTATAGGGGTGATGACGTTTTTTTGTATAATAATATAGTGTTTCACCGCTTATCCTTGTTATAATGTAACCATATTAAGGAGGGGCATCGTGAAACGTTTTATGATTATTTTATTAAGTGCAGCGCTGCTCGCTGCAGCGGGCTATAGTGTGTGGCGTGTACTGACGTACGACGATCAATCGAATCAAGTGGCAGGCCATCCCCACTATTTAAACGGCAAAAATATTACTGAAATGACAGCTTATGATCAACATGGGAAGCCGCAGCCGCTGACTGAATTACTCACAGGGGATATCAATATTATTAATTTCTGGGCTTCCTGGTGTGAACCATGTAACCGTGAGATGCCGGCACTGGTCAATTACAATCACGACAAACCGGGTCATGTGACGGTCATCGGTATGAATCTCCAGGATAAGGAACTTAATCGCACGGCGTTCATCAAAAAATATCATGCGGATTATCCGATACTGACGGCTGATGCTTCCGTGAGAAAGAATTATAAAATCAACAACTTACCGACGACAATTTTTGTAAATAGTAAAGGTGTGGTCCTAAAGACATATTTAGGAGAACTGAATGAAGAAAAAGTGAAAGTGTTAATACAGCAAATTGAGGAGGGCGAATAATGGGTGTTCATCAATATTTCAAAAGCTTGTCCGATCTTGAGAAACTTGTCCGCTGTCCGGGCAAATTCAAATATCATGACCATAATGTAGCTAGTCACTCATTCAAAGTGACTAAAATTGCCCAGTACTTAGGAACGGTAGAAGAATACCATGGTCATGCCATTGACTGGAAGAAATTGTATGAAAAAGCACTCAACCATGACTATCCGGAGATTTTCACAGGAGATATTAAAACACCTGTCAAATATGCCTCTAAAGAACTGAAGCAGCTCTTCAATGAAGTGGAGGAACAGATGATTACTAAGTTCATTGACACAGAATTTCCACCTGAGTACCGCGAGGTTTACCGCGAACGGCTGCAGGAAGGAAAAGATGATACGATGGAGGGGCAGATTTTAGCTGTCGCAGATAAGATTGACCTGCTCTACGAATCGTTCGGGGAAATTCAAAAGCGTAATCCAGAGCCGCTGTTTTTTGAAATTTATGAAAAGAGTCTGGAAACAATCATGCAGTTTGACCATTTAGTGTCGGTGCAGGATTTCCTGAATAATATTCTGCCGGAAATGCTTGAGGAGAAGTTTATTCCAAGGTCTGAACTGAGAGAGATCACGTATGCCATTCTTGATAGGGAGGATTCGGAGTGACGTGGTATTTACTCGCCTTATTTCTTCCTGCGTTGATGGTCATCGTCTTCAGCATGATTATCAGAAATAAATATACGGGTCTATTGTTAGCGACTATAGTGATCGGGGTATCAGTTTATAAAGGATTCTTTCATTCAGAGATGATTGTCTTTATCGATACCATTTCACTGATTATCGGTTATTTACTTGTCGATCGCTTTCAATTGCACGAACAGTAGCAGATGCATCATGCATCTGCTTTTTTACGAACAGATGTTTGTACCTGAATGATGAAATTTGATAAAATAATGAAGAAAAGGGAGGGGTATGATGGAAAATCATCCATTCAAGATACAGTCAGAATTTCAGCCTTCAGGAGACCAGCCTGAAGCGATTAATCAGCTTGTAAAAGGCATCAAGGAAGGCAGAAGACATCAGACACTCCTTGGCGCGACAGGGACAGGGAAGACATTTACGATGAGCAATGTTATTCAGCAGGTCGGCAAACCGACGCTGATCATTGCGCATAATAAGACGCTCGCAGGTCAGCTGTACAGTGAGTTCAAGGAGTTTTTCCCGGAGAACCGCGTCGAATACTTTGTCAGCTATTATGATTATTACCAGCCGGAAGCTTATGTTCCGTCCACGGATACATTCATCGAAAAAGATGCTTCTATTAATGACGAGATTGACAAGCTGCGTCACTCCGCGACGAGTGCGCTGTTTGAACGCAACGATGTCATCGTCATTTCCTCGGTCAGCTGTATTTATGGTCTTGGTAACCCGGAAGAGTACAAAGATATGGTAGTGAGTGTCCGTGTCGGTATGGAGATGGAACGTAATGCCCTGCTCAGAAAGCTTGTCGATGTTCAGTATACGAGAAATGATATCGATTTTCACCGCGGTACATTCCGTGTCAGAGGTGACGTCGTTGAAATTTTTCCGGCGTCACGTGATGAGCAGTGTATCCGCATTGAATTTTTTGGGGATGAGATTGAGCGTATCCGCGAGATCAACTATTTGACCGGAGAAGTATTAAAGGAACGGGAACACTTCGCTATTTTCCCGGCGAGTCACTTCGTCACCCGGGAGGAGAAGATGAAGCTTGCGATAGAGCGCATTGAACGGGAACTGGAAGAACAGCTGAAAGTGTTCCGGGCGGAGAATAAGCTGCTGGAAGCGCAGCGGCTGGAACAGCGGACCAATTACGATCTTGAGATGATGCGTGAGATGGGATTTTGTTCAGGGATTGAGAACTACTCGGTCCACCTGACGCTGCGTCCGACAGGTTCGACGCCCTATACACTGCTTGATTACTTCGGTGATGACTGGCTCATTATGATTGATGAATCGCACGTCAGTCTGCCGCAGGTGCGCGGGATGTACAACGGTGATCAGGCGAGAAAGAAAGTGCTGGTGGAACACGGTTTCAGGCTGCCGAGTGCGCTGGACAACAGACCGCTGACATTTGAGGAGTTTGACAGCAAAGCGAAGCAGTTTGTCTATGTTTCTGCCACACCGGGTCCTTATGAAATTGAACATACAGATGAGATGGTCGAGCAGATTATCAGGCCGACCGGACTGCTTGATCCAATCATTGAAGTCAGAAAATCTGAGCATCAGATTGATGACCTTATGGAAGAGATACAGCTGCGTGTCGCTCAAAATGAACGCGTGCTTATTACGACGCTGACGAAGAAGATGAGTGAAGACTTGACGACTTACTTGAAAGAAGCAGGCGTTAAAGTCAATTACCTCCATTCGGAAATCAAGACATTGGAGCGGATAGAAATCATCCGTGACCTGCGCATGGGTGTGTACGATGTGTTAATCGGTATCAACCTGCTGCGGGAAGGACTGGATATTCCTGAAGTATCACTTGTCGCTATTCTGGATGCGGATAAAGAAGGTTTCCTGCGTTCTGAGCGTTCGTTAATCCAGACCATCGGCCGTGCCGCGCGTAACGAACAAGGTAAAGTCATTATGTATGCTGATAAGATGACAAAGTCAATGGAAATTGCCATCTCAGAGACAAAGCGCCGACGGGAAACTCAGGAAGCATACAACAAGGTGCATGGCATTACGCCGATGACCATCAATAAGAAAATTCGTGATGTCATCAGCGCGAGTGTTGAGACTGAAGAGACAGCAGCACCTAAGAAGACGAAGAAATTAACGAAGAAAGAACGCCAGCAGACTATCGAGCGTGTGGAACATGAAATGAAAGAAGCAGCTAAAGCGCTTGACTTCGAACGTGCGACGGAATTACGTGATATTCTGTTTGAACTGAAGGCTGAAGGGTGAGATCATGAAGAATAAAGAAATCGTTGTAAAAGGCGCAAGAGCACATAACTTAAAAAATATAGACATTACGATTCCGCGCGATAAGCTGGTCGTCATGACCGGGTTGTCAGGGTCAGGTAAATCAAGTCTTGCCTTTGATACCATCTACGCAGAAGGTCAGAGACGTTACGTAGAATCACTTAGTGCATATGCCAGACAGTTTTTAGGACAGATGGACAAGCCTGATGTGGATACGATTGAAGGGTTGTCACCTGCCATCTCTATCGACCAGAAGACGACGAGCAACAATCCGCGAAGTACGGTCGCCACAGTCACTGAAATTTATGACTACTTAAGACTGCTTTATGCACGGATCGGGACGCCGTACTGTCCGATCCATGATATTAAGATAGAATCGCAGACCATTCAGCAGATGGTTGACCATGTGATGGCGCTTGAAGAGCGGACGAAGATCCAGGTGCTTGCGCCGCTTGTCAGAGGGCGTAAAGGCACGCATAAGAAACTGATTGAGGACATCTCCAAAAAAGGCTATGCGCGGCTTAAAATTAATGGTGAGATGCATGATGCCGGTGATGATATTGATCTTCCTAAAACGCACGCACATGATATCGATGTCGTGGTCGACCGGCTGGTCGTCAAGCCGGGCATTGAAAGCAGACTCGCAGATTCGCTTGAAAATGCGCTGCAGCTGGCTGAAGGAAATGTCCTGATTGATGTCATCGGTGACAAAGAGCTCAAGTTCTCTGAGCATCATGCATGTCCGGTATGCGGCTTCTCCATCGACAAGCTGGAACCGCGGATGTTTTCGTTTAACAGCCCGTTCGGTGCGTGTCCGGACTGCGATGGGTTAGGCACTAAGCTGACTGTTGATATCAGCCTGGTTATTCCCGATGAATCCAAAAGCCTGCAGGACGGCGTATTAGTGCCATGGCAGCCGATCAGCTCTGAGTATTATCCTAATTTACTGAAGCAGACGTGCAAGCACTATAAGATTGATATGAAGAAACCATTTAATCAGCTGTCAGCTGAAGAACGCGATATTATTCTGTACGGCGGACCGGATACAATCGCCTATAAGTTCAAGCAGGATAATCGTGTGTCCCGGACGAGAAGCATGAAGTTCGAGGGAATCGTTAATAATATTGAACGCCGCTTCAAAGAGACGCCGTCTGAATATACACGGGAACAGATGCGTAAATATATGACGGATGAGAAGTGTGAGACATGTCATGGCTACCGGTTAAATGAACAGGCGATGGCTGTTAAGATCAACGATGAACATATCGGACAGACGGTCCGTCGTTCCATCGGTGAATCAGCGGCCTACTTTAACTCTCTTGACCTGACTGAGAAGGAACAGATGATCTCAAACTTAATTCTTAAAGAGATTACAGAACGGTTATCATTTCTGAATAATGTCGGTCTTGAGTATTTGACATTGAACCGGATGGCAGGCACATTATCAGGCGGAGAGGCGCAGCGTATTCGCCTTGCCACACAGATCGGTTCAAGACTGACGGGCGTTCTCTATATTCTGGATGAGCCGTCTATCGGACTGCATCAGCGTGATAACGACCGGTTAATCGCTACACTGCAGTCGATGCGTGATATGGGGAACACGCTGATTGTCGTTGAACATGATGAAGATACGATGCTTGCGGCCGATTATTTGATTGATATCGGTCCGGGCGCAGGCGTCCATGGCGGCCAAATCGTGTCTCAAGGGACCCCTAAGCAGGTCATGAAAGACAAGAAATCATTGACCGGCCAGTATTTGAGCGGCAAGAAGAAAATTGAACTGCCGACCGAGCGGCGCAAGCCTGACGGCCGTTACATCTCAGTGAAAGGCGCATCGAGCAACAATCTGCAGGACGTGGATGTTGATATCCCGCTCGGCATGATGACGGTTGTGACAGGTGTCTCTGGTTCCGGTAAAAGTACGCTGGTCAATGATGTAATATATAAAGGGCTGGCACAGAAACTCTATAAGACAAAGGCCAAACCAGGTCCACACCGGTCAATTGACGGGGCAGAGCAGATCGAGAAAATCATCGATATCGACCAGTCGCCGATCGGCCGGACACCGCGGTCAAACCCGGCGACTTATACAGGCGTATTTGACGATATTCGCGATGTCTTCAGCCAGACCAATGAAGCAAAGCTGCGCGGTTATCAGAAAGGCCGCTTCAGCTTCAATGTAAAAGGCGGCCGTTGTGAAGCGTGCCGCGGGGACGGCATCATTAAAATTGAGATGCACTTTTTGCCTGACGTCTATGTACCATGTGAAGTATGTGACGGCAAGCGTTATAACCGGGAGACGCTGGAAGTGACCTACAAAGACAAAAACATTTCAGATGTGCTGGATATGACAGTAGAAGATGCTTATTACTTCTTTGAAAACATTCCAAAGATCAACCGGAAACTGAAAACGATTGTTGATGTCGGTCTTGGTTACGTCAAACTCGGTCAGCCGGCGACGACATTGTCGGGCGGCGAAGCACAGCGTGTGAAGCTGGCTTCAGAGCTCCATAGACGCTCGAACGGCAGGTCGCTGTACATTCTCGACGAACCGACGACAGGACTGCATGTAGATGACGTTGCAAGACTGCTGAAAGTATTGCATCAGCTTGTCGATAACGGTGACACGGTCATTATTATTGAGCATAACCTCGATGTGATCAAGACGGCCGATTACATTATCGACCTCGGTCCGGAGGGCGGTTCAGGAGGCGGTCAGATCATTGCGCAGGGAACGCCGGAAGTCATTATGGAGACAGCCGCATCTTATACGGGCAAGTATTTGAAGCAGCTTGTGGAAAGAATGCATCAATAGTTCAACTGATCACTGATAGATAGCAGCCAGATGGGAGACCTCCTGTCTGGTTTTGTGCTTTCAGGGAATCAGCTGAATCAGTAAATGAAAGGCTTTTTTCATTTCATTGTAATTACAGCAGAAGTTATTTAGAATAATAGTATCGAAAGTACGGAGGGTATCCATGATAACATGTAACGATATAACCGCTAAGTTTAAACTGACGCTGCTTGCAGGAGAACAAGGACTTGACCGCCCTGTGATGAATACGGATATTTCAAGACCAGGTCTTGAAATGGCCGGCTACTTCTCCCACTACTCCTCTGATAGAATTCAAGTGCTCGGTACGACGGAGACATCTTTTTTCGAGATGCTCGGCAAGGAAGATAAAGTCGACCGGATGAATAAGCTCTGCCGCAAAGAAACACCGTGCATCATCATTACGCGCGGTATCGAACCGCCTGAAGAACTGATCGCCGCATGTGACCGTAAAGGTACGCCGCTGCTGTCGTCAGAAGATGCCACAACGAGTCTGATGAGCAAACTCACTTCTTATCTTGAAACGCAGCTTGCTCCTGAGACAAGCCTGCACGGCGTTCTTGTCGATGTCTACGGGATAGGCGTACTCATTACTGGGGATTCCGGTGTCGGTAAAAGTGAGACCGCACTTGAACTCGTCAAAAGAGGTCACCGTCTTGTAGCGGATGACAATGTGGAAATCAAAGAGATTTCAAAAAATGTACTGATGGGCAAACCGCCGCAGCTGATTGAACATCTGCTTGAAATCAGAGGGCTGGGTATCATCAATGTCATGACACTGTTCGGGGCAGGCTCTATCCTCCAGGAAAAACGCGTCATGCTGAACATCAACCTTGAAATATGGGATAAAAACAAGATGTATGACCGGGTCGGCCTGATTGAAGAAAAGCTGACCATACTTGATTCGCAGATTACAAAGAAGACCATTCCTGTCAGACCCGGCCGGAATCTTGCGGTCATTATAGAAGTTGCGGCAATGAACTACCGGCTTAATGCGCTCGGTGTCAATACGGCTGAGGAATTTAACGATAGATTGAACGAACAAATCAGAAGCCAGTCATTAAAGGGGAACTAACATGTTATCAGCTATTAATCCAATTGCGTTTGAACTCGGACCGTTATCTGTCAGATGGTATGGCATCATTATTGCTTCAGCGATATTGATCGGCTATTTAATCGCCCAGCGTGAGTCAGTAAAAAAAGGGTATAAGGAAGACACTTTGATAGATATTATCGTCTGGGCCGTTATTATCGCGATTATTTGCGCCCGTATTTACTATGTTGCTTTCGAATGGAGCTACTACAAAGCCCATCCCGCTGAAATACCGATGATCATGAACGGCGGCATCGCCATTCACGGCGGGCTGATCGGTGCTTTCAGTACAGGCTTTATTCTGGCTAAACGAAAAAATCTGTCATTTTTCCAGCTCGCTGATATTGTGGCGCCGAGTATTATACTGGCCCAGGCTATCGGCCGCTGGGGTAACTTCATGAATCAGGAGGCACACGGCGGAGAAGTTTCGAGAACGTTTCTTGAACAACTGATGCTGCCTGAGTGGATTATTAATCAGATGAACGTAGGCGGCACTTATTATCATCCGACCTTTCTCTATGAATCGCTCTGGAGTCTAACCGGTTTCGTGATGCTGCTGCTGGTGAGAAAACATCTGCGGATCGGCCAGACGTTTCTCCTCTATGCCATCTGGTATTCAATCGGCCGCTTCTTTGTGGAAGGTTTAAGAACAGACAGCCTCATGCTGACAGAACATTTAAGAATTGCCCAGGTTATCTCTATTGTAATTATTACAGTGGCAGTAATCACCTGGCTCTACCGCGCGTACCGTTACCGTCTGCCGAAATACGGCGATGTCAATGTAGCGCTTAAAGGAAGCAATGATGAGACGTATAAGTAGCACGAAAGTAACAGGGCCGAATCCATTATGGCGGGTGTACCAGACAGTCTCTTTTCTTAAAGTATCCCGCAATACCGTGCTTATTGAAGCTGGAAGGTTCTGTCCATCCATGCGCATTAAACGTAGACTTTATCAGTACATAGGAATGACAATCGGGCCATATACTTCTATCGCCTACAGAGTAACACCGGATATTATGTTTCCGGAGAAGATTACAATCGGCACTAACTGCATTATAGGATTTAATACGACGCTGCTCTGCCATGAATATTTAGTCCATGAATATCGTACGGGCGATATTATTATCGGGGATGAAGTAATGATTGGAGCAAATGTCACTGTACTGCCGGGCGTAAATATCGGTCACAGGGCAGTGATCGGCGCTGGAAGTGTCGTCTCGAAAGATGTCCCGGCCGGTGCATTTGCTTATGGTTGTCCGCTTCAGATCAGAAGTGAGGTGAAGTCATGAACGACAAAATCATCAGTCTGCCTAACAATGCGGAAAGTTATTATCTGCTGGCTCGGAAAAAAATGAGTCAGCAGCTATTCAAGGATGCCATCGTCTATTTGAAGAAGGCATTGGATCATCAACAGTCCCGTGACTATATTAAAGACCTCGCTATGTGTTATGCGGAGATCGGGCAGGTGGACATTGGTGCAGGTTACATTTATGAATGCATCGTCACAGCAGAGACGTTTGCTGACTACTTCTACATATTGAGTCAGCTGTATACGAAAGCACGGGAACCTAACAAAGCCTTTTTGTTCGGCTTATACTATGTTCAGCTGACCGATGATCAGTCTTATATGGCGGAACTGGTCAAAACATTTGATGTCGTCTATAAAAATAAGGCGGAAGTAGAAGCGGAAAGTGCTTTGTTTGTCACTCAGCAGATTTTTCAGTACTTATTCTCGCGCGGTAGAATCAACGAGTCGATTGACTGGATTAGTAATCAGCCGCTTGCACTGCAGGCGCGTAAAGAAATGCGCAACTTAAGAGCGATGGCTTATTTATTCATGAGCCGGTATCCGGAAGCGGAAGCGCTGCTCGAACAGCTGCTTGACGAAGATGAAACAGATATCCATGCGCTCTGCCACTATACATTACTGCTCTATAATACGCATCAGCATAGTAAGTATCAGCACTACATTCAGCGGCTGAACAAGCTGCATCCGATTAGTGAGGATGAATCATTTAAGCTGGGTATTGTGCTCTGCTACTTGAAGCAGTACGAAGCGTCACAAGCTCTGCTGCTGCCCATCTACAAGAAGAAGATGCTGAAGAATGCGCAGCTGTATCATGCGCTCAGCTTCAATTATTATGCGCTCGGCGACCGCACGGCATCCGAAGAAATGTGGCGGCAGCTTGTCCGGCTGACCGGCAATGATACGCCGAGCCCCCGTGATATATTCGAAGGGATGCGTTATCTCGAGGAGCAGGTGATTCCGCTGTTAAGAAGCGATGATAGTCATCATAGGCTGCTCGGTATCTTTCTCATCTCACAGCTTGACCATAAGGAAACAATGATCTCTAAGGAACTCTGGGATGAACTTGAACAGATGAGAGATTACGAAAAGCTTTATTTGTCCTATATCTTTCACCAGCTTGAACTGGTCAAGCTTGATTTCATCCATAAAGGACTGCAGGCACTTTATGAAGTGAACCAGGAGCATGAGCTGCTGCTTGCCTGGATTGATAATGCGGAGGAAGTCATTGCAGCAAAACGGCCGCTTACTGTGGATGCTTATGCAGCAGCGACCTATTATGCATATTCTAAAGTAAACGGCACATCTGCTTCCATGAAGCACTGCGCTGAACTATTTAATACGACTCACTATCAGTTTACGAAAGCGTATGAGTTCTTCAAGCAAAATAATGTTTAAATCAGTTAAATTGGTATATGCTATATTCACGAACATTCGTCTAAGGAGGATATTATGACTGAAATAAAGAAATACGATGTAATTATTATTGGTGCTGGACCAGCAGGTATGACGGCGGCACTATATGCAGCCCGGGCAAACTTATCTGTAGTAATGGTCGAAAGAGGGATGCCGGGCGGCCAGATGGCCAGCACAGCGGACGTTGAAAACTTCCCCGGCTTCGACTTGATCACAGGCCCTGATTTATCCACTAAAATGTTTAACCATGCGCAGAAGTTCGGTGCAGAATATGCATACGGCGACATTAAAAGTGTCCGTGTTGAAGGAGACGACAAAATCGTTTCATTGGGAGACAAGGAATTAGTCGGCAAAGCGGTCATCATCGCGACCGGTGCAGAGTACAAAAAAATCGGTGTGCCTGGTGAGACAGAGCTTGGCGGCCGTGGTGTTTCTTACTGTGCGGTCTGTGACGGCGCATTCTTCAAGCAGAAGAACTTAATTGTCATCGGCGGCGGAGATTCAGCGGTCGAAGAAGGGGTTTATTTGACTAAGTTTGCGGACAAAGTAACCATCGTCCACCGCCGTGAAGAACTTCGGGCACAGAAGATTTTACAGGAACGTGCCTTTAAAAATGACAAAGTAGACTTCATCTGGAACTCTACATTGAAATCGATTAATGATAAAGACGGTAAAGTAGGCAGCGTTACCTTGATCAATAAAGCCGGCGAAGAATCAGATGTTCAGGCAGATGGTGTCTTCATCTACATCGGTATGCAGCCGCTTACTGCACCGTTCGTTGATCTAGGGATTACTAATGAAGCGGGCTACATCGAAACAAACGACGAGATGGAAACAAAAATCCCGGGTATTTACGCAGCGGGAGACGTCAGAAACAAATCTCTCAGACAGATTGTCACAGCAACGGGTGATGGCAGTCTGGCAGCTCAAAATGCTCAGCACTACATCGAGCATCTCAATGACAAAGTAAATAGCTAGTAAAGCACAATAGATACGCCGCACGGGCGTGTCTATTTTTATGAATTCGTGTAAAATGGATAGTGATGACAAGGGGGCTGACTATGAATGATGTTGGAATGAAAAAGCTGGTAGTCGTTACAGGAATGAGTGGCGCAGGTAAATCCGTAGCCATTCAAAGTCTGGAAGATCTCGGCTACTTCTGTGTGGATAATTTACCACCGATTTTGCTGCCGAAGTTTATCGAACTGATGCATGATGGTCATCAGTCTTTATCACGCGTAGCAATCGGCATCGACTTAAGAGGGAAAGATTTCTTTGATAACTTGAGAGAAGAACTGCAGAACATCATCAATTTAACGGATATTGCTGTGCAGGTGCTGTTCATTGATGCGCAGGATAAAGTACTGGTGTCACGATATAAGGAAACAAGAAGAACTCATCCGCTGGCAGACGGCGGGGCGCCGCTTGAAGCGATACACCATGAGCGTACGCTGCTTGCCGATCTTCGCGGCGTCGCCTCTTATATAATTGATACGACGGATATGAAATCAAAAGAGCTGAGAGCTTTTATCATGGAGCAGTACAATCAAGGCAAAGCCGATATTTTCAGAATCAACGTGATGAGCTTCGGTTTTAAGCATGGTATACCGATCGACGCGGACTTAGTGTTTGATGTGAGATTTCTACCGAATCCTTATTATATCGAAACGCTGCGTCCGCTGACCGGACTTGATGAAACAGTCTATGACTATGTCATGAAATGGAAAGAGACGACGATATTCTATAATAAACTGATGGATTTACTGAAGTTCATCATTCCCGGTTATATGAGAGAAGGGAAGTCACAAGTCGTCATCGCAATCGGCTGCACAGGCGGTCAGCACCGCTCAGTGGCACTTGCCGAAAGAATCAGCCACGATTTAAAGGAATTCTTTGAATTCGAAGTGACGACAAGCCATAGAGATGCAATGATTGAAGGAAAACTGAGTCATGAGACAACTTAAAATATGTCTGATCGGCGGCGGGACCGGACTGTCAGTGCTTGCCCGCGGATTAAAAGCATATCCTGTAGACATTACAGCAATCGTTACTGTGGCGGATGATGGCGGTAGTACAGGAAGAATAAGGGACGTCATGGACATTCCGGCGCCGGGAGACATTAGAAATGTTCTGGCGGCACTCAGTGACGCTGAACCGATGCTTGAGAAGCTGTTTCAATATCGCTTTGATACTGATACATTAGGCGGCCATCCAGTCGGCAATCTGATGCTGGCGGCCATGACCGATATTACAGGTGATTTCGGTCACGCTGTCCGTGAACTCAGCAAAATTTTGAATGTGAAAGGGACAGTCATTCCGTCGACGAATAAAAGTCCGATCTTAAACGCGATTATGGAGGACGGGGAGATTGTAGTCGGGGAGTCACTCATTCCACTTAAAAACAAGCGGATTGACAGTGTTTTCCTGACACCGGCCAACATCAAACCGATGGCAGAAGCGGTGACTGCTCTGCTGGAAGCAGATTTGATTGTTCTAGGTCCGGGCAGTCTTTATACGAGCATCATTCCGAATCTGCTGCTCGATGAACTGGCGCAGGCACTGCTCGACAGTGAGGCGAAGAAACTATACGTGGCGAATATTATGACACAGCCCGGTGAATCGACGGGTTATTCGGTGGCTGATCATATCGAAGCTATCCATAAGCACGTAGGTGCACCGTTCATTCAGTTTGTCATCGCGAACCATAAGACACTGAACAAGAAGATTTCATCCAACTATGCAAGAAGCCATTCAACGTTCGTTAACTGTGATATATTGAAAGTGAAATCGATGGGCATTGAGATGATCACGAACGATCAATTAGTGCATGTCAATAAAGACTACATGGTCAGACATAATAATGTAGTGCTGGCCGATATGATCTATGAGCTTGCTTTATCTGAGATAAGCACGATTCAGGTCACTCAGAGAGAGGAAGAGTAACTGTGTCATTTGCATCTGAAATGAAAAATGAACTTACACGTATTGAAGCGGATGACTGCTGTAACAAAGCAGAACTGGCCGCGTTGATCCGTATGAATGGTAATTTAAGCATATCGAACAGAGAATGGGTCATTAATGTCCAGTCGGAAAACGCAGCGATTGCAAGACGTGTATTCTCGCTCATCAAGAAAATATTCGGTGTGGAAATTGAGTTGTTAGTCAGAAAAAAGATGAAGCTGAAAAAGAACAATGTCTACATATGCCGTATTAAAACACGGGCCAAAGCTATTTTATCTGAACTTGGCATACTGGTAGAAGGCAGTTTTCTTCACGCTATAGACGAGCGGCTCATTCAAGATGACTGCTGCAAGAGAAGTTATTTACGAGGTGCTTTTCTGGCAGGGGGCTCTGTCAATAACCCCGAGACATCATCTTATCATCTTGAGATTTTTTCTTTATACGAAGAGCATTCCCGTGATCTGACGAAGCTGATGAATAATTACGGACTTAATGCAAAGACACTTGAACGTAAAAAAGGATACATCAGCTATATGAAAGAAGCGGAGCGGATCTCTGATTTTCTGAGCTTGATCGGCGGTTATCAGGCACTGCTGAAATTTGAGGATGTCAGAATTGTCCGTGACATGAGAAATTCAGTCAATCGCCTCGTCAACTGTGAAACGGCTAACTTGAACAAAACAATCGGCGCAGCAATGCGGCAAGTGGAAAACATCGAATTCATCGATGCGGAGATCGGTATTGACGAACTGCCGGTACGGCTGCGTGAAATTGCGAGGCTGCGCGTACTGCATCAGGACATCTCTTTGAAGGAACTGGGAGAGATGGTGTCGACCGGCGTCATTTCAAAGTCAGGAGTCAACCATCGCCTGCGGAAGCTAGATGAAATCGCCGACAAACTGAGAAACGGTGAACATATTGAATTTAAAAAATAAAGAGTCTGTGGATGTCCACAGACTCTTTTATTTCAGGGGATGAGAGTCTTATTACTTAGCTTTTTTGAAAGCTTCAAACGACTGGAAAGATTCTTTCGGTATTTCCAGGCTGTTCGGTGTTTGATGATTCACTGCATGGATAGCTGTATGCATGAGCATTTCGCGCGTATAATCATACTGGCGCTGGCCAAACTGCTGGGCATACGTCTTATAGGATTTATAGTCGGCATCTTTTTTGTCCAGGCTGTTCAAATAGTGGACATCATCTTCATGCATTTTGTACTGGGGATAATTGTTGCTGTGATGCCCTTTCTCTGTTACGACAACATGTTTCGGGTCAGCTGTCACAAAAGTGCCGTCATCCAGCATATACATGCTCAGCTGTTTATAAGTCACTTTTAAAATAGCGTGGAATGTATGACCTTCACCGGCAGGCTTTGTCGGGATGCCGTGACCTGTATCTTCGGTATAAATGATTGTATCGTTGTCTTTCACTTTGATAGTATGATCAATAGTCGTCGTTTTCAGCTTCGTGAGGGGATAAGTCTTCACCTTGCCGACCGCAATTGTCTGACCGTCCTTAAATGCATGATGATGATGCCCGTCTTTGATTGAAGTTGATGGATTGCCCGCTGTCTGAGCACAGCCGGTCAATAAAACAGCCATCATTATGTATATAAACAATTTCATGTGAAAGCTCCTTTAATCATGTAAATAAGCCTGGAACAAATAGCTGACTGTCCCAGACTTATTTGATACTGCATAAAATGTTATTTCAAGAATTTGAAGATGCGCTTTGCATTGTCAGTGTTGTCCATATTGCCTCTCCATAACGTGCTTCCCGGACCGTA
The DNA here is from genome assembly GCF_004359525.2 of Macrococcus equipercicus. Classification (GTDB taxonomy): domain Bacteria; phylum Bacillota; class Bacilli; order Staphylococcales; family Staphylococcaceae; genus Macrococcus; species Macrococcus equipercicus. The sequence goes on from NZ_SCWC02000001.1 coordinate 180,967, forward strand.
ACCGTAAACGTTGACATCTTCACCAGTGTGACCACCTGTAGTCCAACCTGTATAACTTCTCGTATCAACCGGGCGTTCGATTGCATCTTCGATAGCAGTAGCATTTTTAGCGGCTACAGCATCTTTGATTGCCTGTAATTCAGCAGCAGTCAACTGGAAGCCGATGTTGTCTTTAATAATTTTATCGACATCAGCGCCATCTTTCATTAACTGTGCACGAAGATACTCAGATGTATGTTTCATCTGTCTGATCGGTTCTACGAAGAAGTTGTACTCACCACGTGCACCCATGGATAAGCCGCCGGTAGAATGGTCTGCCGTAGCGATGACTAATGTGTTGCAGTCAGTTTTAGCGAAGTTGATCGCTTCCTGGAAAGCAAGGTCGAAGTCTCTCATTTCACTCATAGCGCCGGTCACGTCGTTAGCATGGCCTGCCCAATCGATCTGAGAACCTTCTACCATTAAGAAGAATCCTTTTTTGTTGGCGTTTAATTTTTTGATTGCTGTTTTAGTCATGTCTTGTAAAGAAGGCATATTAGCATCCCGGTCGATCATTTTAGGCATACCGCCTGGAGAGAACAATCCGAGAATCTGCTTATCTTTTGAATTAGAAGCAGCTTTCAGTAATCCTTTTTTATTGTCAACAAATTTATAGCCGTCATTTTTGAATTCTTTGATCAGATTGCGGTCTTCACGCTTGAAGTAATCTTTACCGCCTCCGAGGATGACGTCTACTTTATGTTTGCCGTTGATCATTTCATCGTAGTAATCATCAGCAATCGCCGGCATGTTTTTTCGGGATTCATCGTGAGCACCGTAAGCAGCAGGTGTTGCATGTGTTACTTCAGAAGTGGCAACCAGACCTGTTGATTTACCGACCGTTTTGGCCTGCTCTAACACAGTTTTAACAGGTGTTTTATCATTATCGACAGCAATGGCATTGTTGTAAGTCTTAACGCCGGAACTCATAGCGGTAGCAGCAGATGCAGAATCCGTGATGTTCTGGTGATCATCTTCAGCGATTGTACGCTGCGCACCTAATAAGTAATTATCAAAAGAAACAGTGTCCAGACCATTTGTCTGCGGTTTATCCTGCATGTAGCGGTAAGCTGATGTATAAGATGGTCCCATACCGTCACCGATCATGAAGATGACGTTTTTCGGCTGAGCTGATACTTTACACGTTGAAGCTGCCTGGGCAGTCTTTGTCTGAAGTGGGGAAGCTGTTGGGAGCGCGGACAGGAACAGTCCAGCTATTACAGACGAAGCAATAACTTTGTTCATATTTTTCACGGAAAATTTCCTCCTAAATTTTATGAGTACATCATTAATCTATCAGTAATTTGTAAATTAATTGAATAGATAATGTAAACATAATGTAAAATTTGCCGTAAAAAAAGCTGACAGTATAACTACTGTCAGCAGAACCATCATTACTTAGCAGCGTCAGTTGGATGCATCACGTCATCAATCAGGCCGTATTCTTTCGCTTCTTCAGCGCTTAAGAAATTATCGCGGTCAGTATCTTTCTCGATTTTTTCAATCGGCTGACCTGTGCGTTCTGATAAAATGCGGTTTAATTTCTCACGTGTTTTTAAAATGTGACGCGCAGCGATTTCGATTTCAGTTGCCTGACCTTGAGCGCCGCCGAGTGGCTGGTGAATCATCACTTCTGCATTCGGTAATGCAAAGCGTTTGCCTTTAGCGCCGGCTGCGAGCAGGAATGAACCCATTGAAGCGGCCATACCGATACAGATCGTCTGAACGTCAGGTTTAATGTGCTGCATTGTGTCATAGATTGCCATGCCTGCTGTGACGCTGCCGCCTGGTGAGTTGATATATAAGTAGATATCTTTCTCAGCATCCTGCGCCTGCAGGAATAATAACTGCGAGACGATTGAGTTGGCAACGTTATCATCGATTTGAGAACCAAGCATAATAATGCGGTCTTTTAAGAGACGTGAATAAATATCATACGCACGTTCGCCGCGGTTTGTAGTTTCAATTACTGTAGGAATTAAATTCATTGATAAATCCTCCTTAAAGTTAAGTTTAAATATAATATACTATGGTTGGTCAAAAATAGTCAAAAGATAGAACTTCATCTGCTTTAAATAATATGATAATCGCGGAATGAGTTAAAATAAAACATAGAAAACATCATAAAAACCACAATATTGTATAATTGCATATTTATCTTTAGCGAGACAGTGGTTATAATAGAAACTATCATGCCCTCGTGGTGTAATGGATAACACATAAGATTCCGGTTCTTAAGATGGGGGTTCGATCCCCTCCGAGGGCGTTATGCAGTAAAAACGTGTGATAACTAAAATATCAGAATGGCTTAACAGCAAGGTTTTAAGTTCATTCAGATAGAATAGGTTATCATACGTTTTTTATTTTTTGTCCCCAAATAATCCCCAAAAGAAAAAGCTGACTACAAAAATAATTTGTAATCGGCTTTTTTAGATGCTTTCTAAGAACTTTATCGCCTTTTCTTCTTCTTTCTCAAAAGATTGTTCTAATAGATGTGAGTAGACACTCATTGTAACGCCTATATTCTTATGTCCCAGGCGCTTGCTGATATAATGAATAGAAATACCCTCAGCAATCAAAACAGAGCAGTGTGTGTGGCGTAAAGCGTGGCAGGTGACGACCTTATCAAACTTGAAAGGTTTGTTCTCTTTCTTTAGATCATCAATATACTTTTTCAGTTCCCCGCTAGCTTCAACTTTACTTTCACTGATTGCCTTTAATTCCTTACATGCAGCAGCCAGTGTGCCATTAATCGTGTTGTTAGATACCAGCGTACCATAATGGCTGAATACATGGCCGGTGATGTGAGTAGGACGGTTATCTATAAAGTGCTTCATTCGCTGCATGGTTGAACGGTCAACGCTTATCGTTCTATCAGATGTATCGGTTTTTGTTCCTGGAAGATGCAGCTTGTTGTGAAGAAAATTAAAATCAGATACTTTCAACTGCTGAATCTCTGAGAATCTCGCACCCGTCACCAGCGTGAGCAGCAGGAAGTGAGCCGGTAGTGTGTCCATACCCTCTAAATACAGCTTGAGAGCCTTGTACTGCTCATATTCGAGGTATTTGAGGTTAGCAGCCTTGCTTTCCTTTCCCCCCACTGTAACGGCCTTATACGTGGGATTTTTGAGTATCAGGCCATCATGTATGGCATCATCCATCACGTTACGCACTGCAGCGTTCAGCTTACGCACTGAATCAGTGGAATGTGTAGCTGCATATTCATTGAGAAACTTCTGATAGGTTGGCTTCGTGATGTCTTTCAGCAGGTCATAGGGGAATGCTGCCTTTAAATATTCGTGCATCTTCTCATACTTCATGAATTGTTTATGACTGACTTTATTCTCTTTATTAACGGTGATCCAGTTATAAAAGTACTCATGGAAAACGACAGTGTTATCTAAAGAAAAACCACGGTTATAATAAGCCTCCAACTCGCTGGCATGCTTGCGTGCCTCAGCCTTAGTCTTGAAGCTGCCTTTCTGTATCTTCTTACGCTTGCCGTCAACCGTCGCATAAAAGACATAGCGCCAGGTAGTGCCACGTTTCTCGAATGATGCCATTTAATCAGTCCTCCTTACGCTAGGATATTGTCCTTTTAAATAATCACTGATAGATTCTTTTAAATCATCGATAACTTCTGAGAAATCTTCATCTGATATTTCAGCATCTTTATATCTCTCTAAATAATTAAAAAGAACGGTCATGAATTTTAAATCTTTATCATCAGAAGAGATAATAAAATTAAGCACAGTAGATAAATAAAATGTTTCTGAATAAGTCAAATCAGCGTTCGATAATTTAATTAATAAATTTTGAACATTTGCTTTTTGGTTAACGATATCCTTCTGAATATTTTCTTTATACTTTGAAAAAGTTTCTTTTTGTTCTTTATACTTCGAAAAAATTTCTTTTTGTTCTCTATCAGTTAAATCCCTCAAAATTTTATTACCAGTGGTTAAATAAACCATAGAAACATCTAGTTTTTCTGATATTTTCTCTAAAGTACTTGAACTGGGATTTTTTCTATTGTTTTCTATGTCACTTAAATATGATCTTGAAATTTCCATATGATTAGCAAATTCTTGCTGAGTCATCTTTTTTTCTTTTCTTATTAATTTGATGTTGTTTCCAATAGACATGTAATCCCTCCCGATAATAATTATAACTCAAAATGACGCCGATAGAAACATTAAGGGTTGATTTTATTTTCGGAACAGGTATAATGAGGTTATAAATATGACGCCGATAGACGTCAAAAGGAGGTGCGATAATGATGCAGCCTATCATTTCACAAAGATTAAAAGCTGAGAGATTGAATCTCAAATTAACACAAAAACAATTTTCTGAAAAAATTGGAATATCTAGAAGTTATTATTCTGACATTGAGAATGGGAGAGCAATTCCAAGTGTGAAAGTACTTTTTTTATTAAATGATTTTATCCCTATTTTTTTAAATATTAATGACGCCGATAGACGTCAAAAGGAGGTGAAATAAATGCAAACACTGCAAGCTCAGATTCAGATTCCGCCCGAGTTCGTGCTGATCTCTAAAGTTGAGTATGAGGAACTTCTCAACAACACGCTTGATGGCAAATTTCTCAGCTTAAAAGAAGTGGCCGAGCATATCGGATGTAGCACTGCGTATCTGAAAAACGAAATACTTTATCACCCTAGATATAAAGAGGAAATTGAAAAGTGGTGTCATTTTCCAACGAGTTCTGGAGATCATTACCGTTTTCACGCAAAATCCCTTTATCAATTCTTAGATCGTGAGTCGGTCAAGTTGTTTTTGAAGAAAAAATATTAGGAGGGATGACATGAAGTATCTAAAGATAATCTACTACTTGATTATCAGCATCATTCTTTCCGATTACTTTACAGACGATGCTACACATCAGATTCAATTATGTTTTTGGTTAGTATGGTTATTCGCAGCAACAGAAGTGGTTAAGCACATTAAATATGAAGTTAAAAACTAAGGAGAGATTGAAATGAATAATAAAGACTTACATCAGTTGGACAGCGTAACAAGTGAACTAGAAGTAATCGTAGGGAAAATTGACAGACTGAAAACAGCAGTTGCCTGGCAGCATGATGATCTCTTTGAAAATGAACGACCATTTAAAGAGGACATCGAAAAATATCAGTGGGGATATGAAGAAAGAAAAATCAACTCAGAAATGCACATTGAGTTAATGGATAAGTATTTCACAGAACTTAAAGAAGTGAGTGAAAGCTTGCAAGAATTATTCAGAAACGAATGGAACAACAAAAAAGCCGATAATCCGGACACTTTGGCGAGCGATGGATTACCGACTAGCAACAAACAATAAGAAATTGTTCAAAGGATTATTAAAATTATCTATTTCTAATTATATCACGTTTTTAGAACGCATGGGAGGGGTCAAATGAATGGCACTAGCCACTAAAGAACAAATTTTACAACCGGTGCTGCAGAATGTGCCAGATGAACTCAAACAGTTGAATCAGTGGATATTCTGGAAAGCAGAGTGGGACGAAACAAAGCAGCAATTTAAAAAAGTGCCGTATTCAACGGAAAGCAAGAGGGCATCATCCACTAATAGTGAAAGCTGGCACAGTTTTTACCATGTGGAATCGTACTTCGATAAATCACGGTTTGATGGTATAGGGTTCGTTCTTACTAAAGACGACCCGTTCATCATACTTGATCTAGATGGTGCGTTCGACAATGAAACTGGACAGCCACGGAGTGAACTTGCTATGGAAGTGATGGAAACAACCTGGTATGAGATTTCACCGTCTGGAACAGGTATACACGCTTATTTTAAGGGTGAACTACCCGATAATATAAAAAAGAAAAACACTGAGCTTGATATCGAACTATACAGCCACAGTAGATTTATGACTTATACCGGTGCCAATACAGTCAATCATTCAATCTGTGACGATCAGCAGTATATCAATGAGTTGGCAGAAAAGTATTTCACTCGGAATAAGACAAGTAAAACCGATATTGAGCCATTCAAACTGAACTTTGACAAAACTGATGAAATTGATGTTATCAAAGTGATGGCACGTAGTAAGAATGCCGATAAAATCTCTACATTAATGAAAGGTGATTGGGAGGGACGGTATAACTCTCAGTCTGATGCAGATTTAGCACTTGTAAATCATCTGGCATTTTTCACTGGAAAAGATGCGCATGAAATGGACAGCATATTCCGTTCATCCGGCTTATACCGCGACAAGTGGGATATGGTGCATAGTGGTGATGGTTTAACGTATGGAGAAATGACAATCAAACGAGCGATAGAGGACTGCACAACCGTTTATAGTCCACATGGTAAAGAAGTTATCAAGACTCGCAGCAATCAACAGACATTCATTCCTAAACCATATCTAATCAAGCCTAATGGCCATCTTAAGATGGAAGTTGAAAAAGGGCGCGGTGACAATAAAGAGATTGTGGAAGTGTTCATTTCTTCTAATTATCCAAGCATTCTCAAACGTTATCGCAATATCGAGACAGGCGAGATTAATTATCTTATCTCATTCAATGACGGACGAAATACCATTATCAGACCAGTTAAGACCCAGGACATCACGCAGCGAAAGGAACTAATCCAACTTGCTAGATTCGGACTCGATGTCAATGATTATAACGCAACAGAAATAATTAAGTTTATTCAAAAAGTAATGGCATGCAACCCGATGGAAACAACTGAAATGACTGAAAGAATTGGGCATATTAAAAATCATTTTGTGATACCTCACGAGGATAATGACATCGAGTTGTTCATTGAAGATGACAGTTATAAAAATATTGTCGATGCTTTCAAACCTAAAGGCGCACTATTAAGTTACAACCAAAATGTTTGGCCGATTATCAAGGAGCAGTCAGTTGTTATGACGATGGTATACGCAGCGTTAGCGAGTCCATTATTAAAAGAGTTCGATGTAGATCCATTCATAGTTGATAATAGTGGTAAAACGTCAACAGGTAAGACAACGGCACTGCATGTGGTGTCGAGCGTCTGGGGCAACGATAAATTAATCAACAGTTGGAACTCTAGCCGTGTGAGTATTGAACGTAAAACCTCATTCATGAACAGCTTTCCAATTTGTATGGATGACACACGCACAGCTTCTCCAAGCATCCTGACATCTGTCATCTATAACCATTCAACCGGAGTTGATAAAGGCAGAGGTTCTGTACGAAGTATAGTGAAAGAGAATACCTGGAATAACATCTTGATATCCACAGGGGAGACTTCGCTTGCCGATATGACAGAAGGCAAAGGTGGAGCAGCTGCGCGAATCATCACGTTAGAAAATAGTCCGTTTAATGAGGTTGATTTCAATGTACTGTATAAAGCGCTTGATAATGATCACGGTACACTGGGTGCTGCATTCTGGAAGTGTTATAAAAACAATGAGGATTATTACCGCAGACAATATGATCTGATTTGTCGTGAGTACTATGAGAAGTCAAATAAAAACGAAGTATTAGAACGTTTAAGTCGTTCTTTTGGCATTCTGCATCTTGCAGGACTCATACTCCATCAGATGCCCCAATTTAATCATGACTATACAGCTATCATGAATGATTCATTCAATAGCATGTTAAAAACTAACCAGAACATCGATAAACCGAAGCAGTTACTTGAAAACGTACTCGAGTACATGGATAGCCATAGAGATTACATTCTTTATGGTGGAAGTAAATTTGCACATGGTGAAATTATCGGGATTTATAAGGAGGACTATCTGGGAATCATGCCAGATACTCTAAAAAAAATATTAGAACTCGAAATGAATAAGACGCTCAAAGAGTGGAATGCGAGAGGTTATCTTGTAACTGATAAAGATGCATTATTAAAGCAGGTAAGACAAAGTGGCAGGAAATACCGAACCTATTCTATTAAAGACAGTATTATTAAGGAATTCGGTTTTGATTTCCAGTCAACAAGTAGTGATTTTGATTACAGTGAATAGAAGTGTACCAAGTGTACCAAGTGATGTACCATATTTTATTTTATAATCTGTGACGCTTTAACCCAGTCATATCAACGTTTTTAGCTAAGTGTAACAGGTGTAACATATTTTTATTAATAGTATATATAAATGAATACATTAATAGCTTCTATTAATAACCAATATATATATGATATATCTTCAAAAAAACCTGGTACATCTGGTACAGATGCTTTAATTCGTTGGGAGAGTAAGACGTAAGCGTCACAGGTACATCTGGTACACCTCAATAATAATGTGGTACAAACCTGGTACACCAATAATTTTAGGAGGCATAACCGATGCTCAGAACTAAGAAGATGACAGGCTGCCGGTTATCAGATAAACAGATCAGCAGTCTTAATGAGAAGATTGAACGCTTCAAGTCAATGACAGAACTGATTGAGATAGAGAAAATCACTAAGCACATCACAGAGGTGCATGGCGCGACTGATATCAATGTGGAAATCACATACAGGTTTATTGGTAAGTACGCAGCAGCCTTTGATGATGAGTTATTAAACTAAGGAGGACATACCATGCTAAATATACCAACTAATGCCTTTCAGCTACTCGACCACTCAGCGACACATTACGACTATAACCGGTGCGAACGCGAGAACAGACCGGTAGCACATATCACAAGACAGCAGGGCGGCTATCAGTACATGGAGATAGACTTCATCACATGTGACTGGTGTATCTCACCAGTAGGACAGGCGATGCTGCAGACGTTCATGAATCATGAGGTTGTCAACATGCTCAAGCGTGGACTGGAGCCTAAAGAGAATCAGACGAACATCGGGCAGATGATATGTACATTCCGTTCAGACATGCAGGGTATCGAGCATATCATCAAGGAGATGAACCGAGTGTGTCAGATACCGAACTACTGGCAGCAGTACCGTTTGGATGGCCGTAACCAGGAGATAACGCGTGATGATACAGTCTACACAAGAACAGTGAACATGAAACACTACAGGAAGATGAAACGTAAGCAGGGCATAAGAGCTTAAGCAAGACAAATAAGCGAGGGGATAGGCTATGCAGTCATTACATCGAAAGGAATATCTAAGAGAGTACAGGGAACGCAACAAAGAGAAAATGAGAGAGTACAATAGAATGAAATATCTGGAACGTAAGGAAGATTACAAACATATGGTCAAGGATGAAACGATACTGATCTATATGGCAGAACGTAAGCGACAGCGACTGATGAATATGAGTTATCAAAGGATGCAGAGAAAAATAAGGAATCAGACAGGCATAGAAAAAGAAGACTTAACCTATTGTTAGGTCTTCTGTTTTCTGTAAGACAATAACCTCAATATAACATTCGGCATTGTTTTTGAAAGCTAGAGTCGTAAGGATTCAAGAACAAGTGCAGATGATATGATTAAATTATAAATATAAACATAAAAGAAAATAAATGTTAGTTGATTAACACCCCCCCTTAAAAACAAACCGACTTCAAACGGTCGGCACGGGTACCGGTGGAGGGGTCGATTCCGGGGATTTTTTTCATTTCTCGCGTATAACCCCCCTCCCCAATTCAGAAAGCAGGTGATGACATGACGACAAACAATAGATCAGAACGTGTAGCCGCTGAGATAGAACGCCTCAATAATGTATTCAAAGATATACCGGAAGATAAAAAGCATGTGGTCGAGGGACTAATCGTTCAAGCTGCACGTCTGAGAATCATGTTAGATGATGCCTGGCAAGATATTGACGAGAACGGGGACTATGAACAGTTCCAGCAAAGCCCGTCGGTGCCTGCATACGACCGTGAGAGACCTATTGCCAAGCTGTTCAATGCGAGAGACAAAGCATATCAGACTATCATGAAACAGCTGGCTGATTTTCTGCCCAATACAAATTTAGAGACAGTGATTAAACCAAGAAAACTATTATAAAGATGGAGGAATGACAGATGAACAGAAAGAAAACGATTCTTAATAACATAAAGAATGGCATCACACGATTGCCGGTGAATAACGCAGAGAGAACAGGTGATTATACTGACAAAATAATCAAAGAGATTAATAAAGCAGTCGATAACGGACAATATTTAACTTCTAATGAAAAAAAGATGGTAAACGATCTTACTCGCAGAGTTGTAAATGAGTTTACCCATAAAGGTACTTATCATAAACAGGTGAAGAATATGTCTACATTCAACGACTACTCAAATAAAAATAGTGTAATCAATGCAGCAGTATTGAAAGTGATTGATAGCACTATTGATAATTTAGAAAACGGAGGAGAATAATTAATGGGAATTTTCTTTAATCGTGCCACTCAAAGTGATAATGAACTTGCAGCATCCAATAAAGTAAAACAAAAAGTGAAGCCTAAACAGTCCACAGTGAAAAACACTATACTGTCAGAACCTGATGCGAAGTACATGAAAGAAACAAGCAAAGCGCTGCAAATCTTATTCAATCAAGAACGTGACTTTCATCAATCCATTTCATTAGAGCAAGAGCTTAGAGACGTGAAAGATTATTTAGAGTCTCCTAATGAACAGGACTTTCTGGAAGTGATAGATCGTGAACGCGAACTGGAACTATTGAAACGTTTTAACAAACCTAAAGCATTTAATGTTCCTAGCGAGATGCTGCCGACTCTTAAAAGTAACTTACAAATCGAGCGTGAACAACTCGATAAAACCATTACTAAAAATGAGCAAAGACTTAAACAGACACGAAAACAGATTGATGAGCTGATAGCAACTGAAAAACAGCTCGCTGATGAAACAAGTGAACAATACGCTTATATGAACATGGCTGAAACGATGGAAAAGTTTTTACAATCGCCTGATGATGCGTATGAGTGGGGGATGTCAGAGACGAATCAGAACGGTCAAGCCGTAAAGAAACAAAGCTGGCTTAAACGCTATCTATATATGGTTGGTTATCCATTAATATTCGTTGACAACACCGAGCAATATTTCAAAACTAACAGCGAAAAAGGAGGTAGAGCATAATGCGTCATTTACTTTACAAAGAGCAAAAGGCTGTTAAAGAGGGGAAGTTTTTACAGACTGAATATGTGTGCAGGGTGTACCCGATTACACCGGAAGCAATCATGGCCTTTAATGCTTTAGGATATAAGAATAATGAAATTATCGTTCCCGTACACAGCTTTCTGCCACAAGAAAAAGATAATATGCAACTTATAGAAAACCAAGCAATGAATAACCTGTTCAGAAATGAGAAGAAAGCGATCTGGAATAATCTCAAATATTTAACAGACTATGATATTGAGATTGTAGAAATCATCAATCATGAATATAACCCTGGCCTAACATGGTCTGATATTAAAGCGTTATAAAATCAATAACCTCTATATGAGCAATCATGTAGAGGTTATTCTAAAAAAGGAGGACTGAAAATGTCGAACAAATATAATGCAGTGTACAACTTTTATCATAGTGTTTCTAACTTCACTGATGATGAACACATTAGCAATACAACTAAGAGTGGTTTATTGAACGATGTATCAAGTGAGATCACAAAGTTAAAGAATAGCTTGATTGGTAACCGTGAACTATCGAATATAGATAAAGATAAAGTAGCTGCCATGATTGCAGACTTACATGATGTCATGAGACATAATGCAACTGCCGACATTCGTTCACTCAGTAAGAAAATCAACGTGGCCGCATTAAAAGGTGTTATGCAGATAGAGATAAAAGAGGATATTCAGAACGAGATAAAAATTCAGTTGATGGAACAGGCAGCAGCCAAACTTAAATAAAGTGAGGGAACAGCTTTGACCTATAAAGAATATCTAAACTTCAAAAAAACAGGCATACGGCCATGCTAAAGAGGTGTATGAAATGCGACTGAGAAAGGTAAAGCAGTTCTTCATGTATCGTGAAGTTATTGAATATAATGATAGAGTGACTGACTGGGAGCTATTGAATAAATTCAACCCTTATCAAATTAGCAGTAAGATAGCCATGCTGGAAGAACAGATAGAGGACTACTATTCATTAAGTATAGGACATGTTGAGGCTGGCGTATTTGGTCTCTGCCATGTGAGTACGGGTACAGAAAGACTGGCCATTCATATTATCGAGCAAAAAGAAAAACTGGCAAATTATTATAAGAAGTCCACTCATAATATGAATTTGCTCAAACAAGTGATGGATAACTATTCCCCAATGGAACAGCAGATGATTAAGCGTTACATGAAGTCTAACGGCACATACAGGCCGTCAGAGATCATTGAACGACTTCGGGTAGATTTATATTGTGTGACTGATAAGGAGCGCACAGAACGCAATAGGGCGCGTACTACCATACAACGTAAGGCAGTCGTTGAACATGTAGCTATAATCAAAGAGTCGCTAAATAAAGAGCGTGAGGTGCTTGTGATATGACCCCTGGAACAGAATATTCTATTTCTCTGTCAAAGCATGATTATAAAGTCCTGGAAAGACGAGTGCGACAGTATCATTCTTTAGTCGAGCAGTATCAGAATAGACCCGCTGAATGGTCAGATGATTATTATCAAAGTGTGGAATCAGTCGTTAAAGGCATCGCAGAGGCATACAATAGGTGCAGTGTGACAGAGCAGAACATTATTAAACTGTCCTGGTGGCAGGACGAGAAACAGAGCGATGACACGATCGCCAAAATACTAAACCGAAGTGAACTCACTTTAAGGGTGTTCAGAGAGAAGATTTTAAGAATGGTCGCAGTCCATAGTCATTATATTTGGTGATGCTTCAAGAACAGTTAAAAGCGATATAATAAAGGTGTCGTTATGGTGAACAATCTCCCTTTGGCGTTCAACTTAAAGTATAAATTTAGATGAATATACTTTTGAATCAGAATGACCTCCTGACCTCCCTATTTATTTAGGGAGGTTTTTTTGATAAAGAATAATAAATGATAATCTGCAGGAGGACATCATGGGATTAGATCCACTCACTAAACATGATTATAGACGGATAGAATCTTTTATACGTGGCTATGAGCTGCTAAAACTAAGAATGGATGATGAAATTCATATCAGTAGAAAGCAAAACATGCGGCAGATTGTGCAGGGCATCAGAGAAGTGTATAACAGCTTACCGCTGGAAGAGCAGCAACTGTTCAGACTTCTCTACTGGGAGGCACAACGGCCATCGTATGACATAATAGCAGCTGCACTGAATGTGTCTGAGAGGTCAGTAAAGAGGCATAGAGAGCGTTTAATGGAGAGGGTAGCCGATGCCATCATCTATATATGACACGGCTTATATTAAGCAGTTCATCAAAGAGTTTCACCATGTGGAATTGATACCGGAGATTGAGGATGATGAAGATGACTTCTTCTCACTGGATAAAGACAGCACACTGAACATGGATGACACGCTACGAGCGATCCAGACAGCAGATGATGCGGCCTATTTCAATGAGTTGCTAGATCGTGCGGATGCGTTATGTACTGACAGAGAGTTTTATGTGTTCCTGCTGAGGGTATGAGGGGAAGTCACTAAAAGAGATTATGGCCGCATTTGATAAATCAAGACAGTGGATATATAACACGTTGAATGATGTATTAGATAAGATATGCGAGTGAAACCATCTAGTAATTACTGGATGGTTTTTGTATGATTATTAAGTAATGAAAATAAATGCAAAAGGGGAGTATTTAAAGTGACTGTTACTTATCATCATTGGGAATTAAATGGACAAGAAACATACGGGAGAATTGATTTGACAGAAATGAACGGGCAAAGATATGTTGTCGTAAGTAGAAAACAGTTAATCGAAATTCTTGAAAAATTAGTTAGAAATCATACAGATATAAAAAGTTTTTGTGGTATTACCGATGATGGAAATAGAATTGATTTATTGAAAGAATACTATGATAATAAGACGATTTATTTTTGTAACTATGAGAAGATAAATGAATTTGAAGCAATAGCTGAAATAAAATATAGCGATTTAAATCCACATCAAAACTTTACAAAATAATAATTTTTCACACTTTCTTCTATTAGTTATTTTTATTTTAAACTATGGAAAACATTAGAAAATATGCCTGAATAACATTGCCGGTAAAGATACTGGTAGTGTTTTTTAATAATATTTTTAATAAGATTTTATACCCTTTCAATAGCATTTTAAGAAGTCATGGAGAGCCGTTTTTAAAATAGACATACTATACTAATTTACTTTAAACAACTTTTAAACAGGCTATACTGGTCTTTAAATACGATTATTTAAAAAATTAATAGACAATTTTCAATGAAGCGAGTATAGTATTATATTTGGAATTTATAACTGTTCAAATATAACATTTTCGGGTAAAGTATAAATAGGTAAGATTGTTTGATACAGCAAGTGCAGTTGTAATAAACAATTTAACAGTATGCTTTAGGCAATAGAGCATGTTGTAGAGGAGGGGTAAAATGAGTGGAACAAAAGAATACTTTTTTGATAGTGTTGATGACCTTGTAAAATACTTAATGTCTAAATACGGGAAATTATCTCCTTTAAAATTACAAAAGGGTTTGTATTTCCTTTTTGGCTATTATGGCGGTAGATACGGTAAAGAAAATGAAAATAGTGAGATACAATACAATTTACCAAAGTATCTTTTCCCTGCTACTTTTTTAGCGTGGGACTACGGACCAGTTATCGATGATGTTTATAAAAAAAATAAAGCTGGAATATATGACGAATTTGTTAGCGAAACAAATACTTTGAATGAAATGAAAGAGTTTTATTTTAAAGATCTTCAGTCTAAAGAAGTCGAAAATTTCATAAATGAACTATTTTCAGAAGTTAATACAACGAGTGATTTTAATTTAGTTGATAGAAGTCATGAGGATAGAACATGGCAAGTTGCTTATGAAAGTGGATATAATGTTGAAATGAATAAAGAAGATATTGTAGAAGAGTACTCAATTCATGGCAGACAAGTATCTTAGTAAAGCTAATCATGCTAAAGCCAGTAGACTAAATAAGCAACATTTAAGCCCGAAGAAAGTAAGCAAAAAGAAATTTGAATATAACTCTAAAAGTTTAATTTCAATAGATATAAGTGAATATGAGTTTACCAACTTTCTTTCTGAAGAAACTAAACATGGTGCTTCAAATCGCTTTTATTACTTACTAAATAATGAGCATGAATGTCTGTTAACCGAAGACTTTAATGAGTCTGAAAATATTATAAAAAGTATAAAGGGTATCATTTCAGACATTTATGATACTGAATCAGATAGTAAATTGTTTGCTGCTTTAGATAGTACAGAAAGCGAACAACCATTTTTTAAAGCTAGAGTTAAAGATAATGTCGGTAATAGTACAAGTTTTAGAGTGTTTTATTATCTGAATAAAGACAAGAATGCCTATGAAATTATTTTGATTGATCCTTTGCACCTTGCAATTAAAAGCAGGGTGCAATATAAAAAACCAAATAGATATGAAGATATGAAAACTAATAGTATTTGTATCAGTTCAATTTATCGAGAAGTAAAAGTAAGGAAAACTTTTATATAGTGTTTCATTAAAACTCGATAAAAAAGATTACTTATCCCCATTCTAAGCACGTTTTCTTTGCTCACTCGACCAATTACCCGTAAAGTGTTCTTAGAATGGCAACGTCAGACTACGTATCTTATTAGATATGTGGTTTTTCTGTATATTTAAGTAAATTAATGTTAAATTTACACTATACAGTATTAGGGGAGATTTATCTTATGGAAAAATCAGAAAAAGACAAACGCACAATAGTTATGCTTGTTAGTGCTGCTATTGGCGCTATATTAGGATTACTAGCTTATACGCAGAATTGGTTAGGGTAGCAATTTGATACAAGGAGTGAATTTAGATGCAAGAGTTTATTCTATTAATATGCTTAATCTGTTTAGTGGGTATTTCTGCAGATAAAATGAAGAAAAAATGCAGATAGTTTTTAGGCATACTATTATTTTTAAGGATTGCTAAACACAATCCACTTCTTGCATAACTACCCATCTAACTATGTAAATCGTACTTAGAATGGCAATGAGCAATAGACAATTTTAGTCTATTGCTTTTTATGAGTATCAAAAATTGTGAGTACATATAAAGGTAACAAATGATAATCTTTTATAAGAAGAAATAAAAGGAGTGTTGTTGTGGAATTATTAATTACGATTATTATGTTTATATGTACGTTCTATATCTACAAAAACTTAGTTATCATTTGTGGAGGTGTAGTGCCTGCATTAATTGGCGATTTATCAAGAACTGAAGATGGAAATGCTTTTATTTATTTTATTTTATCAATTATTATTCCATTCGTTTTGATAGTAATAATGTTCGTAGTTTCTTATAAAATACTAGGTAATTTTTATCCTGTGGCAGTAATCGCAGTAGCATTATTCTTTAAGTATGGCACTAACAAAGGCGTAATAGAGTAATAGAACAGCATCATAAAGCCATGTATTTAATGAATACACAGCTTTATTTTTTTATATACCGACTATGACGGCACGGGTACAATAATACAACTGTTTACCGTTTGAATCTGTTTCAATCATTAAGCCATACTGTGCTGTTTCTTCTGGGCATTTAGCAGAGGCGCAATCAAACACAGTCAGCCACTCAGTCGTTTTCTTTGAAGTGAATTGATATGCTTGGTTATCCTTATCAAAACACTTGTGGTTTTGTATCGCTCAAGGTTTGCAGCATTTCAAGAAAATCAACTCCACGATCTTTCATTTCAAGCAGGATGTCATCTGTAAAAAGAATATGTGAGTTCATTAAGTTATTCTTTTTAAGTGGGGTACTATAAGCCCAGCAAGTCATTGTAAATTATATGATTATCGTGATTTTTACATACGGATATATTTTAAAACAGTAAACACTGAACTAGAAAACGACTAATTAATGCAAAATTAAAAATTGCATGTAACTGGGCAGTACGTGATTTTTTATCACTGCTAGCACTGATTCAGTCATAGTAGATTTAAGTTTTTTTAATTTTTAAAGAGCCAATCAATGTATTTTGATTTATAGTTTTAGTGTAAATAGTAAAGTGGATATGGAGGGAACATGAGAATATTTACTAAAAACGAGATTGAGAAATGGATTAATTATACGGATGAAAATGTTTTAGAAAAGGAAGAATTTTTAGGTAGATGTTACGTGTGTGGTAGATTTTTAAAAAATACCGAGTTACCTATAGGTCCTGAAAGAAAAGTAGTTTGTTCAAATGACAGAGAATTTTTTGAAATAGAATATAAAGAGTTAGAAGAATCAGGAGATTTAAAATAAGATAAATATTATTATAGGACAGTGCCGTTTTTTGATACTGCCCATTTATATGCAAACTTAAAAGTTGGCATGGTTGTTAAGAATTAGGTGATTATATTTCTCGCAGAGGCTAAATAAGTTTTTATAATTCAATGTCTTTACAGACTAAAACAATAATCAATCGTCATAAGGGGATGTACAAATGCGTGAAATATTATTGAATGATTTACTGTCACTCAGTGAACAAGACTTAAATAGAACTAAAATAAAATTTAATCATTATAACGGAGAAACTGATCCACTACAGGAATTTTTATTGAATCCTGAAATTGTAAATAATCAATGGTTATTCTGGAGAAAAAACAGACGGAATTTTAGTACTGGTCAAATTGCTATTTGTTTGGTAAGAATGACAGGTGATACATGGTTGTTAACTACTATTAAAGAAGTTACAAGCGAATTAGGTATACAAAAGGGCATCAATTATGCTGGTGTGGAAAAGGATGAATATAAAAAATATTTTGGTCGCGTGGTAGTTAAATATAAGAAGACCGATAAAGTTGGTTGTAGAAATTATCATACTGTCGGTAAAGAACTTATAGTTCAACAAATTTTACCGAATGTATATAATGGAGAAGAATTCCCTGGATATGATAATGTAGTGTTATCTTATAAACAGTTGGATATTATAAACCGTATGGGGAAAAGAGACTGGATAGCTGCACTTGAGAGTCAGAAAGCTGTTTACCTCATTACTGATATAAAAACTGGCAAGTTATACGTTGGATCAGCAACAGCAAAATATGGAATGTTACTTTCTCGATGGCGAAACTATTTGAAGGATGGACATGGAGGAAATAAGTTGCTTAAAGAATTAGTTAATGAAAAAGGCTTTAACTATGTTAAAGAGAATTTTCAATATTCAATTCTTGAAAATTATAATAGTATTGTAGATGATAGTGTCATTGTAATGAGAGAAAGTCATTGGAAGAACATACTTCATAGTAAATCAGTAGGATACAATTCTAACTAACGACAATGAAAAATTTATGTTTTTTCAGTCGTTTATCCCCACACAGTCCCCAAAAACATTATAAACAGCGTGTTTACAGCACTTCAAACGTCCTCCGAGGGCGTTATGCGGCTGCTTTTAAATAAGCAGTCTTTTTTTATCTGAAATTTGCTTGCTCTGCATGACGGGTCAAGTTATAAAGTATAATAATGAACGAGCTAATGAATTCAGGAGGGATGGACCGTATGAATAAGATTGAACTGATGATGTACTCACAGCCGAACTGCGGCTTATGTGAAGAGGCGAAGCTGCAGCTTGAACTGGCCAAGGAAGATGTTCCTTTCACGTACCGCACAGTAAACATCACTGAAGATGATTTACTGCTGGAACGATTTCAGCTGCGTGTACCGGTCATTATGTATCATGATGAAATCATCCAGGAAGGCATTATTGATTTCGTGACAGTGACTGAAGCATTGGCAAAATATCTTTAAAGATGAATGTTATTTCTTGCAATAATAGTGTACTCTTGTTATCATGAATTTGTAACGAGAGTACTTTTTTGTCCCGTGCGGGTCGTTTAACGTCTCGGTTGGGTCGCTCTTGTTTGCGGGGAGGACGTCTATGGATAACATTCTTGCAGTGCAGCAACGACTGATTCCTGATTTAATCGAAAAGATGTATCGCAGATTCACGATTCTCTCAACTATATATCAGCTTCAGCCGATCGGCAGACGTGCGCTGAGTGAGCAGCTTCATCTCACGGAACGCGTGCTGCGGACAGAGGTTAACATATTGAAGGATGAGTATTTGATTGAGATTCATACGAAAGGTATGACAGTGACGTCTGACGGTGAACTTGTGCTGCAGCAGCTGTCACATTATTTGAAGAGCTACGGCAATCTTACTGCTGTCAGCGGTCAGCTGCAGGAGCTCTATCGCCTCAAAAAAGTCATCGTCGTTAAAGGTGACTCAGATATCGACAGCTCAGCGGCTGACCAGCTCGGCAGTGAGGCAAGTCGATGTCTGCAGGATATTTTAGTGCCTGATATAGGGGTGACAGTGACGGGCGGTTCGACGATGGCAAGTGTCGCTGAGCATCTTAATCCGGTCTCTTTCAGTGTGAAGTTCACTCCTGCACGTGGTGGACTCGGTGAGCATATGCAGCAGCAGGCCAACAGTATTGTCGCCAGCATGGCTGCCGAAACCGGCGGAACATACGAAGTGCTGTATGTGCCTGACTTGGTCAGCGAAGCTACTTATCGCAGTCTCGTTCAGGAGCCGTCAGTTAAACGTGTGCTGGAGCAGGTGAAATCGGCTGAAGTGGTGGTTCACGGGATCGGCAATGCGATGAAGATGGCTGACCGTCGTGCGACACCAGAAGAGGTCAAGGCGCTGCTTGTTGAACAACGGGCAGCAGGCGAAGCATTTGGTTATTATTTCGATAAATCGGGTAATATTATTCATAAGGTGCGGACTATCGGCCTGCAGCTTGAGGACCTGCCTGATAAGCAGCATATTATTGCTGTTGCAGGTGGCGGCAGCAAGGCAGAGGCCATCGAGGCTTACTTAAAGATAGCACCGGCTCAGACCATTTTAATCACAGACGAAGCAGTAGCCAGTTATTTATTAAAGGTTAAAACCTTTTAAAATATTAAATGAAATAAAGGAGGCCATTATTCATGGCAGTTAAAGTAGCAATCAACGGATTTGGACGTATCGGACGTTTAGCATTCAGAAGACTACAAGAAGTGGAAGGTATCGAGGTTGTCGCAGTAAACGATTTAACAGACGACAAAATGTTAGCTCACTTACTTAAATATGATACAACTCAAGGCCGTTTCAAAGAAGAAGTTCGCGTTATTGAAGGTGGTTTCCTTGTTAACGGACGTGAAATCAAATCGTTCTCTAATCCAAAACCAGAAGAACTTCCATGGGGCGATCTTGACATCGATGTTGTTTTAGAATGTACTGGTTTCTTCACAGATAAAGATAAAGCACAAGCTCATATTACAGCAGGCGCTAAAAAAGTATTGATCTCTGCTCCAGCAACAGGCGACTTAAAAACAGTAGTTTACAACGTTAACCATGATGTTCTTGACGGTTCAGAAGAAATCGTATCAGGTGCTTCATGTACAACTAACTGCTTAGCGCCAATGGCTAAAACATTACATGACAAATTCGGCATCATTGAAGGTTTAATGATGACAGTTCACGCATTCACAGGCGATCAAAACACATTGGATGCGCCACATCCAAAAGGTGACTTCCGTCGTGCACGTGCAGCAGCTAACAATATCGTTCCTAACTCAACAGGTGCAGCTAAAGCAATCGGTTTAGTTATTCCTGAACTTAAAGGTAAATTAGACGGTTCAGCACAGCGTGTGCCAGTACCAACTGGTTCTATCACTGAGTTAACAACGATTCTTGAAAAAGAAGTAACAGTTGATGAAATTAACCAGGCGATGAAAGAAGCAACTAACGAATCATTCGGTTATACTGAAGATGAGATTGTTTCTTCAGATGTTATCGGTATCACTTATGGTTCATTATTTGATGCGACTCAAACGCGTGTCATGACAGTCGGCGATCACCAAATGGTTAAAACAGTAGCATGGTATGATAATGAAATGAGTTACACTGCACAACTTGTGCGTACATTAGAATACTTAGCAAAGCAAGCTCAAGCTAAATAATATTTGCTTAATTGAGTAAGCGGGAGAAGATACGCTTCTCCCGCTTATTTTTATGATAATTCACTATTTAAACTGGGGGCATACAAAATGGCGAAGAAGATTGTTTCAGACTTACAACTTAAAGATAAAAAGGTGCTTGTACGTGCAGATTTCAACGTACCAATGAAAGACGGCGAAATTACAAATGACAACCGTATTGTGGAAGCTGTACCGACGATTAAATACATCGTTGAGCAAGGCGGCATTCCGGTCATTTTCTCTCACTTAGGTAAAGTAAAGACTGAAGAAGACAAGAAAAAGCTGTCACTGCGTCCTGTCGCACGCCGCTTAGCTGAACTGTTAGGAACTGAAGTAGGATTCTCCACTGAAACACGCGGAGAAAAACTGGAAGAAGCGGTCAGCAATTTAACGCCGGGCGCTGTCTTTTTAGTTGAAAACACACGTTTTGAAGATGTAGACGGCAAAAAAGAGAGCGGTAATGATCCAGAGCTCGGTAAGTACTGGGCCACTTTAGGGGATGTATTCGTCAATGATGCATTCGGAACAGCACACCGTGCACATGCATCGAATGTCGGAATTGCGTCTCATCTGGAAACAGCTGCCGGCTTCCTGATGGAAAAAGAAATTAAATTCATCGGAGGTGTTGTCGAACATCCTGAACGTCCATTCGTCGCTATTTTAGGTGGTGCTAAAGTTTCAGATAAAATCGGTGTCATCGAAAACTTGCTGACTGTTGCGGATAAAGTATTGATCGGCGGCGGTATGGCATATACTTTCTTAAAAGCACAAGGCAAGGAAGTCGGAAACTCACTGCTGGAAGAAGATAAAATCGAGCTGGCGAAAGACCTGCTTAAGCGCGGCGAAGGCAAAATCGTGCTGCCGGTCGACGGCAAAGCTGTTAAAGAATTTTCAAATGATGCAGAAATCACTGAAGTATCTGTTGATGAAATTCCGGCAGACCAAGAATCACTGGATATTGGACCGAAAACAATCGAACTGTTCAAAAAGGAACTTGCAGGCGCTAAAACTGTCGTCTGGAATGGACCGATGGGTGTATTCGAGATGAGCAACTTCGCCCAAGGAACAATCGGTGTCTGTGAAGCGATTGCCGGCTTGCAGGATGCGACTACTATTATCGGCGGCGGCGATTCAGCTGCAGCAGCGATGGACTTAGGATTTGCCGACCAGTTTACGCATATCTCAACAGGCGGCGGCGCATCACTTGAGTATCTTGAAGGTAAGGAACTACCAGGCATCAAAGCAATTTCAGACAAATAATTAAGGAGTGTTTACATTGAGAAAACCAATTATCGCAGGAAACTGGAAAATGAACAAAACAGTAGCAGAGGCAAAAGATTTCGTCAATCAGCTGCCGGCATTACCTGCTGCTGAAGAAGTGGATACAGTCATCTGTGCACCGGCGATTCAACTGGATGCACTCGTGTCTGCTGATGTGGCGAATTTAAATATCGGCGCTCAAAATGCCTATTTTGAAGAAAGCGGTGCTTTTACCGGTGAAACAAGCCCGGCAGCACTGAAAGACCTCGGCGTCAAATACGTTGTCCTTGGTCACTCTGAACGTCGTCAATATTTCCATGAAACAGATGAAGATGTCAACAAGAAATCACTTGCTGTGTTCAACAATCATATGACACCGATTATCTGTGTCGGTGAAACGTTAGAAGAGCGTGAATCAAACACTGCTGAGCAGGTCGTAGGAGACCAGGTGTCTAAAGCACTTGCTGGGTTCTCAGAAGACCAGGTGAAACAAGCAGTGATTGCCTACGAACCCATCTGGGCGATCGGTACAGGTAAATCTTCATCAGTCGACGATGCAGAGCAGATGTGTAAATTTGTCCGTTCTGTTGTTGAGAAAGATTTCTCAAGTGAAGCGGCTGAAGCGGTGCGTATTCAGTACGGCGGCTCTGTTAAGCCTGAGAACATCAAGGAATATATGGCGCAGGAAGACATTGACGGTGCTCTAGTAGGAGGCGCTTCTTTAGAAGTTGACTCATTCGTAAAGCTGTTAGAAGGTGCTAAGTAATGAAACAACCAACAGCGCTTATTATTCTTGATGGCTTCGCCTGCCGTGATGAAGTGACAGGTAATGCAGTGGCACAGGCGAACAAACCTAACTTTGACCGCTACTACAAAGAATTTCCGCACAATCAGCTGATTGCCTCTGGTCTTGATGTCGGTCTTCCTGAAGGTCAGATGGGAAATTCAGAAGTCGGTCATTTAAATATCGGAGCGGGACGCGTCGTCTATCAAAGTTTGACACGTATCAATAAATCCATTGAAGACGGCGATTTCTTTGACAATGAAGTGCTTGTTCGCGCTATGAAGCATGTCAAAGAGCACAACAGCACGCTGCATCTCATGGGACTGCTTTCTGACGGCGGTGTCCACAGCCACTACAAGCATTTATTCGCGCTGCTTAGACTTGCTAAAAATCAGGGCGTCGAAAAAGTGTATGTCCATGCCTTTTTAGATGGTCGTGATGTCGGACAGGAAACAGCACTGCAGTATATTGAAGACACAGAAGCACAGTTCAGAGCTCTAGGTGTCGGCCAGTTTGCTTCTGTTTCCGGCCGTTATTATGCCATGGACCGTGACAAGCGATGGGAACGTGAACAGCTGGCCTATGAGGCGATGACTTACGGTAAAGGTAAGGAATTTAAATCAGCAGCTGAAGGAGTACGGGCAAGCTATGCAGCAGGTGTGACTGATGAATTCATCGTACCGTTTGTCGTCAAGGATTTTGAAGCAGGGTCAGAGAACACGGGTGTAAATGACGGTGACTCGATGATTTTCTTCAACTTTAGACCGGACCGCGCTGCGCAGTTATCAGAAGTTTATACAAATGAAGAGTTTGTCGGCTTCGAAATGGACAGACGTTTAATAGGCGTTAATTTCGTCACTTTCACTAAATACAGCGACACTGTTAAAGCAGACGTTGTCTTTGAGAAAGAAGATTTAGCGAATACAATCGGTGAAGTTGTCGCAAAACAAGGGATGAAGCAGCTGAGAATCGCTGAAACTGAAAAATTCCCGCATGTCACTTACTTTATGAGTGGCGGGCGCAATAATGAGTTTGACGGGGAACGCCGCGTGCTGATTGATTCACCGAAAGTAGCCACTTATGATTTGAAACCAGAGATGAGTGCATATGAAGTGAAGGATGCATTGATTGCAGAGCTTAACAAAGGCGATCTTGACCTGATTCTGCTTAACTTTGCAAATCCGGACATGGTGGGACACAGCGGTATGCTTGAACCGACCATCAAAGCGATTGAAGCGGTTGATGAATGCCTTGGCGAAGTGGTTGACCGTATTCTTGAGCTTGGCGGCCGTGCCATCATTACAGCTGACCACGGGAACTCAGATGAAGTCGTGACGCTGGACGGCCAGCCGATGACGGCGCATACAACAAACCCTGTGCCAGTCATTCTGACGGACAAAAACGTGACGCTTAGAAGCGGCGGCAGACTGGCTGACCTTGCACCGACACTACTTGAACTGCTAGGGGTTGAACAACCAGAAGAAATGACCGGTCAGTCACTGATCGCTAAATCTTAACAGTTGCTATATTCAGTTCAATCATCAATAATATAAAATGAAAATACATTCAAAGGAGTTTTAACTATGCCAATCATTACAGACGTATACGCTCGCGAAGTCCTTGACTCTCGTGGGAACCCGACAATCGAAGTAGAAGTATTAACAGAAAGCGGTGCCTTCGGACGTGCTTTAGTACCATCTGGTGCTTCTACTGGAGAGCATGAAGCGGTTGAATTACGTGACGGAGACAAATCACGTTATTTAGGTAAAGGTGTAGAGAAAGCTGTTGAGAACGTAAATGAAATTATCGCACCAGAAATCATCGAAGGAGAATTCAGTGTTCTTGAGCAGGTATCTATCGACAAAATGCTGATCGCTTTAGATGGCACGGAAAATAAAGGTAAACTCGGTGCCAACGCTATTCTTGGCGTTTCTATGGCAGTGGCACGTGCAGCGGCTGACTATCTGGGTCAACCACTGTATAAATACTTAGGTGGCTTCAACGGTACTCAATTACCAGTACCTATGATGAACATTGTTAACGGCGGCTCTCACTCAGATGCACCAATCGCATTCCAGGAGTTTATGGTATTACCAGTCGGTGCTAAAAACTTTAAAGAAGCATTACGCTGGGGCGCTGAAATTTTCCACAACTTAGCGAAAATCTTGAAATCACGCGGTTTAGTGACAGCAGTGGGTGACGAAGGTGGATTTGCTCCAACATTTGATGGCACTGAAGACGCTGTTGAAACGATTTTAGAAGCGATTAAAGCAGCAGGACTAGAGCCTGGAACAGATGTATTTTTAGGTTTTGACTGTGCTTCTTCTGAATTCTACGAAAACGGCGTTTATGACTACGCTAAATTCGAAGGTGAAGGCGGCGCGAAGCGTACGTCTGCTGAACAGGTTGATTTCCTGGAAGAGTTAGTCAATAAATATCCGATCCTCTCTATTGAAGATGGTATGGATGAAAATGACTGGGACGGCTGGAAAGCACTTACTGAACGTTTAGGTGACAGAGTACAGTTAGTGGGCGATGACTTGTTCGTAACGAATACGAAGATTTTAGCAGAAGGTATCGACAAAGGTATCGGTAACTCAATTCTGATTAAAGTTAATCAGATCGGTACATTGACTGAAACATTTGAAGCGATTGAAATGGCGCAAAAAGCTGGCTACACAGCGGTCATCTCACACCGTTCAGGTGAAACAGAAGATACAACTATTGCTGATATCGCTGTTGCAACAAACGCTGGACAAATTAAAACAGGTTCATTATCAAGAACTGACCGTATTGCGAAATACAACCAGTTACTTCGTATTGAAGATGAGTTATACGAAACAGCGAAGTTTGAAGGGCTTAAATCTTTCTACAACTTAAAAAAATAATCACTACTTAAAAGACACGGGACGCCGTGTCTTTTTTATGTCTGCCTGTAATCATTTATGATGAAATTGATTCATAACTAGTGACGTCGCTGTTAAGGAAGTACAAACATTCCCTTTTACTCCGCTTTATGATAAAATTATAAAAGTGATTATGAGTAGGAGGGCCAACCATGCATACGTTGTTAATGATATTATTGGTCATTGTTTGTATCGGATTGATTACAGTCGTTTTATTACAAGAGGGTAAAAGTAATGGTTTATCAGGCGCAATCAGCGGTGGCGCTGAAACGTTGTTTGGTAAACAGAAGACACGTGGTGTCGAACTGGTACTCCTGCGTACGACCATTGTGTTGTCAGTATTGTTTTTCCTGATTATGCTGGCATTAACTTATTTCGATTTATAAGACAAAGTCCGGTCATAACCGGACTTTTTTGTTTTATTTAACCGCTAAAAAACCATACAATAGAATTAAGCGTAACAAGTGAAGGAGCTATCAATGATGAGAATTCAATTACCTAAGCCATTTTTTTTCGAGGAGGGCGAACGTGCCGTACTATTACTCCACGGTTTCACGGGCAACTCCTCTGATGTAAGACAACTTGGCCGCTATCTTCAAAAGCAGGGTTATACGTCCTATGCGCCGCATTATGAAGGTCATGGTGTACCGCCTGAAGAACTATTAGCTTCCAGTCCGCACGTGTGGTGGCGGCAAGTGCTGGAAGCCTATGATTTTTTACAGAAAAAAGGGTATAAGGATATAGCAGTTGCCGGATTGTCTCTCGGCGGCGTATTCGCCCTTAAATTAAGTCAGTACCGAGATGTCATAGGGGTCGCAACGATGTGCAGTCCGATGTACATTAAGACGACAGGCAGTATGTTTGATGGTGTGCTGGAATATGCGCATGAGTTCAAGAGACGGGAAGGAAAGGATGCAGCCCGGATTGAAGCCGAGATGAAGCAGTTCCATCCGACAGAGATGCTTGAAGAACTGCAGCAGACAATCAGCGACGTCAGAGACTCAGTGAGCGATGTCTATGCGCCGCTGTTCATCGCACAAGGCAGACTGGATAAAGTCATTAATCCAGAATCAGCCAGCATTATTTATGACGAAACACCAAGTGATGACAAAGAAATACACTGGTACGAACAGTCAGGTCACGTCATTACTATAGATAAGGAAAAAGAGCAGTTATTTGCTGATTACCATCATCACTTGGAGTCACTTGACTGGTCTAACTAAGAAGGGGGAACACCCATGCAGGATTTTAAACAGACAGCACTCGACTTGTTACAGATAAAAAGTGAAGCTGTGTCTATTACAGACTTGGAACAAGGACTCGGTCTGACGTCAGCTGATGAGTTCAAGGAGCTGATTAAAGCGCTCGTCGATCTTGAACAGAAAGGTAAAATCAGACGGACGAAGAACGACAAATATATCATCGCAGAACGCGACAACAGAGTCGAAGGTATTTTAAGCCAGAACAAAAAAGGATTTGCCTTTGTCCGACCGACAGCAGCAGACGTCGAAGACATTTTCATTCCACCGAATGCGATTCATCAGGCGATGGACGGTGACACGGTTTTAGTGGAAGTTTCTAAAGGAAGAGACGGCAGAGAAGAAGGCGTCGTCAAAGAAATTACAAACCGTGCCATTACTCAGGTTGTCGGAACTTATACAGAAGCGAAGCATTTCGGCTTCGTACTGCCGGATGATAAACGGCTGACACAGGATATCTTCATTCCGAAAGGCAAGAACCTCGGTGCCGTTGAAGGTCATAAAGTACTTGTTGAGCTGACAGCCTATCCAGACGGTACAAGCAATCCGGAAGGAATGGTCAAGTCCATTCTCGGCCATAAAAATGACCCTGGTGTCGATATTTTATCCATCATTTATCAGCACGGCATCAATATTGACTTTGCGCCCGATGCACTGGATGAAGCGAACCGCGTGCCTGATGAAATCGCTAAAAGTGATATCAAAGGGAGACGTGATCTCCGTGATCGTCTGACGATTACGATTGACGGGAAAGATGCGAAAGACTTAGACGATGCCATCAGCATTGAGCGTCTTGGTAACGGCAATTTCCTGTTGACTGTCAGCATCGCAGACGTCAGCCATTATGTCACAGAAGGTTCTGCGCTTGACCGTGAAGCTTATGAGCGCGGCACAAGTGTGTATTTAGTTGACCGCGTCATTCCGATGATTCCGCACCGACTGTCCAATGGTATCTGCTCGCTTAATCCGCAGGTCGACCGGTTGACACTGAGCTGTGAGATGGAAATCAACAGTAACGGGGAAGTCGTGAAGCATGAGATTTATGACAGCGTCATCTTCTCAGACGAGCGGATGACTTATGACGATGTCAACGCCATTTTAGCCGGTGATGAAGCGTTGAGAGAGAAATATGCGCATATCGTGCCGATGGTAGAAGATGCACAGCAGCTCTCTGGAATTCTTGTCCAGATGCGTAAGCGCCGTGGTGAAGTCGACTTTGATTTCAAGGAAGCGAAGATTCTCGTCAATGAAGATGGTATTCCTTATGACGTTGCGATTCGTAACCGCGGGCTCGGTGAGCGACTGATTGAGTCGTTCATGCTGGCAGCGAACGAAACAGTGGCTGAGCATTTCCATCATATGAATGTCCCGTTTATTTACCGTATTCATGAAGAACCTAAAGTAGATAAGCTGAAACGGTTCTTTGAATTTATTACGAACTTCGGCATTATGGTCCGCGGCGGCACAGAAAACGTGCATCCAAAGACATTGCAGAGCATTGCGAAGGAAATCAAAGGAAAACCGGAAGAGATGGTCATCTCAACATTGATGCTCCGCAGTATGCAGCAGGCGAAATATTCAGAGCAGTCGCTCGGTCACTTCGGCCTGTCTGCGGAATATTATACGCATTTCACATCACCGATCCGCCGTTATCCTGACTTGATCGTTCATCGTCTCATCAGAAAGTATTTGATCGAGAAGTCAATGGACCAGAAAGCAATGGATAAATGGGAGGAAGCGCTCGTTGAAATCAGCGACCATACATCTAAACGTGAACGCCGGGCAGTGGACGCTGAGCGGGATACAGATGATCTTAAAAAAGCGGAATATATGGTCCAGCATCTCGGTGAGGAGTTCGAAGGTGTTATTTCCTCAGTGGCGAACTTCGGTATGTTCGTTGAACTTGAGAATACGATTGAAGGTATGGTCCATAATACAAATATGACGGATGATTACTATAACTTTGACGAACGTCATATGGCACTGATCGGTGAGCGGACAGCAAAAATTTTCAGAATCGGCGATAAAGTAAAAGTGAAAGTGCTTAACGTCAACATCGATGAACGCATGATCGATTTTGGTATTGTGGGCATGACGCCGCGTGAAACGTCCCGTAAAGATAAGCCGTCAGTCATCCGGACCGAGAAAAGACGTGACGGGAAGCAAAGTGACCGTCCGCGTGGTAAAGGCCGTGCAAAAGGCAGAGCGACTGGTCATTCAGGAGGCAGACCGGAGAATAAATCCGGTAAAAAGCCGTTCTATAAAGCGAAAGCAGTGAAGAACGCAGGACGCGGCAAGAAGAAATAAGAGGTGAACAGCATGCCGAAAGGTGAAGGAAAGACACTCGCACAGAACAGAAAAGCAAGTCATGACTATACGATAGAAGAGACTATCGAAGCAGGAATTGAACTGCAGGGCACTGAAATCAAATCCATCAGACGCGGTAGTGCGAATTTAAGAGATTCATATGCCCGTGTCTATCAGGGTGAGATGTATGTCTATAATATGCACATCGCTCCTTATGAAGAAGGAAATCGGTTTAACCACGATCCGCTTCGGACGCGTAAGCTGTTATTAAAACGCAAGCAGATTGATAAGCTGTTCGGCCAGACAAAGGAGCAGGGGTATGCGTTAGTGCCGCTCAAGCTCTATATTAAAAACGGCTACTGCAAGATGCTGCTCGGGCTTGCCAAAGGTAAGAAAGATTATGACAAACGTCATGCCTTAAAGGCGAAGGAAGCAAAACGTGAGATGGACCGTGCATTAAAAGGGAAATATTAAGTCAGGCTCCTGGCTGATACCTATGAGTTGAATCTGCCAGGAGTATTTGTTATATTTAAATATGCTTGATTATTATAATTTTTTATCCAGGGGGCGTTACGGATTCGACAGGGGTCATTTGGGTTGATATAGCGTGCCGGAGGGTTGTCTTCGTCATCAACACAACAGTTATAATAACTGGCAAAACAAACAACTTCGCAGTAGCTGCCTAATCGCACTCTGCACCTCTCTCAAGCATCGCCTATGTGCCTGATGCAGAGGTTCAACCTTAAGTAGGATACGCTGTTCACTTCCGCCTGGAGTCTGAACAGAAGAGATGAATCGGGCTAGTCATCAGCTGGGGTGTCCATTCTCAGGCTGATGGTGAAACTTCAATAATGCGACTACGCACGTAGAAGTATCAATTGCAGGATCTTTGGACGCGGGTTCGACTCCCGCCGTCTCCATATTTCAGCCGCGCTACTATTCAGTAGGGCGGTTTTTTGTGATGTTATTCGTTTACAGCGGCCTTTTTAATGGTATATGATTAATGTGACTGGAGGGACGGGTAATGGATAAATGTAGTGTAACGCCTAAGATTGTAGTGACGTTAAGTTCCACTAATAACGACTGGAAAGAAACGATTGAGCGGCTGTCAGAGAACATGTCATATATCGATATGATGGAATACCGGGCGGATTTATGTGGCGAACTGGCGGTAGAAGACTATATCGCTGATCTGAAGATGCTGAAAGAGCAGTTCACGCTCCCGTTGATCTTTACGTATCGTTCGAAAGGGCAGGGCGGCAAGGGTGAAAAAGAGCCGCATGCATATTATGAACTCGTGAAAGAGATAGTAGCAGCGAATATCATTGATATTATCGATATCGAGCTTCTGTTATATGAAGACTTGATGGATGAATTAATTGAAGCAGCACGGATGCATCACGTGCAGGTGTTGATTTCACACCATGAATTCGATCATACACCGAGTTCCAAAGACTTGATTGCCTTATATAATAGAATGCAGGGCTTAGGAGCGGATTTCAGCAAGGTCGCTGTTATGCCGGCAGACGTCCGCGATGTACTGAAACTGCTGCTGGCTGTATACGAGACGAAGCAGAACTGCGATAACCATATTGTCGGTATAGCAATGGGTGAGCAGGGTAAACTCAGCAGGATTGCCGGCGGGTCGTTTGGTTCTTCATTGACCTATGGTCATATCGGTGAAGAAGCGGCACCTGGTCAGCTGCATGTGAAACAGCTGAAATCATTGCTCGAAATCTATTAGCAGGCAATTACTTTATATGAGGAGTTTTTCTATGGAGTTAAAACAAGCGATCATCAATAGACGCAGCTATAAGAAATACGACCACGATACTACTGTAAGTGATACCGTTATCGAAGAAGCGGTCGCGCTCGCAGCTTATGCACCGAATCACGGGATGCGTGAACCATGGCGCGTCATCTGGATCAAGAAAGACAGGCTGGCTGAATTTGCGGCGCTGTTTGCGGACTTTGCCTTTAAAAATGAGCCTGAGAAGAAAGCGAAGCATATTGACACGCTCACTAAGTTAAGCGGCCTGCTTGTTATTGTCGGAAATTACGACCGCAGACAGAAGCAGTTTCTGGAAGATGTGCTGGCAGTCGGCGCATTTCTGCAGACCTTGTCACTTGTACTGCATGAAGCAGGAGTCGGCAGCTGCATTAAAACGCCCGGCGTGATCACGGCACCCGGCTTAAACGACAGTCTTGATATCGCAGCAGATGAAATGATTTACGGCTTTGTTTATTTAACGGATACGGCTGACGAAGTTCCATTGAAGGAACGTAACAACAGCCGCCTGCTTACTGAATGGTAAAATTCATAAAAAAATTCCCGACAACTCGTCGGGAATTTTTTTATTTACGGATGTTTTCCTGAAGGAATGCTTTCACTTCTTCAGGTGTTTTTGTATTCGCTGAATGCAGGTGCGCTGTTTTTTTGCCGTTTTCAAAAATCAACAGGCTTGGAATGCCCATGACGTCATTTTCAGTCGCAGCTTCCGGCACTTGGTCACGATTAATCTTGTACCATGTAATATCGTGATATTCATCAACAATAGGGTCAATCCAGTTATCCATCTTCGCGCAGTCAGGGCACCAGTCCGCAAAAAATTTAACAATCATCTGTTCGTCCTGATTAATAATTTCCTCAAATTCTGCATACTGACTTATTGTTCTCATTGTAAAGCTCCTCTACTTATTTTATTATATTATATACCATTCTGTCCTAAAGGTTAAACGGTGTGCCTTTAATAAGTTAATTGTCGTCTTGAATAAATATTGATACTATTGAAATATAACTACAGATGGAGGTTCAATATGATTAAATTTTTCCAGATTCCTAACTGCTCGACATGTAAGAAAGCGGCTCAGTTTTTAACAGATAATGGTGTGAGTTATGAGCCGATCAATCTTAAAGAACATACGCCGACTACCGGGGAATTCACGCAGATCATCCAGCAGACAGGGGTAGACATCGATAAACTGTTTAATCGTCAGGGGACTAAGTTCCGTGAACTGAACTTAAAGGACAGACTAGCTCACCTGAGTCATGCAGAAAAGCTGGATCTTCTTGCATCTGACGGGATGCTCGTCAAAAGACCGCTTGCTGTCAATGACGGTAAAATCACTTTAGGTTTTAAAGAAGCAGATTACCGCGATACATGGTTATAAAAAAGATTGAATAAAGATTTATGCTATGTCATTATTAATATATAAACTTAGAGGAGGGATTTTTGTGGCATCATTAGAAGGCTTAAAATTTTCCAAAGATCATGAATGGGTAAAAACTGAAGGAACTGTTAATACGATAGGGATTACTGATTTCGCACAATCAGAATTAGGGGATATCGTATTCGTCGAACTTCCGAAAGTAGGCGATGACATCACTGCAGGTCAGCCGTTTGGCAGCGTGGAATCTGTGAAGACAGTTTCTGAGTTATACGCTCCAATCAGCGGTAAAGTCGTTGAAGTGAACAGCGCTCTTGAGAACAGCCCGGAATTCGTCAATGAATCTCCTTACGACAATGCATGGATGGTTAAAGTTGAAGCATCTAACGAAGATGAATTCAATGAACTGTTAGACCAAGCGCAATATGATGAAATGATAAATGCATAAATGTTATAATTTCCTTGATAATACTGTTATCAGGGAATTTTTTTATAATCGCATATGAGAAGGTGATGAATGTGGCTGTGATGAGTAAAGTCATCGTTGTTGAAGGTAAATCCGACAAGAAGAAGTTGCAGGAAGTCTTATCTGAACCGGTACATATTATTTGCACGAACGGGACGATGGGGGTTTCTAAGCTCGACGCTATGCTTGAGGAGCTCATTGGCCATAAAGTCTATATTATGACTGATGCGGATAAAGCGGGCAAGACAATCCGCAGCTGGTTCAAGCGGCATTTAAGCGAAAGCCGGCATATATATATTGACCCGAAGTATTGCGAAGTAGGAAGGTGTCCTAACGATTATTTAGCAAAAGTGCTGATCAGGCACGAATTTGAAGTGAAAGATGGGAATGTAGCAAATGAGCATCAAGCAGTATTTGCCTGGCAGTCCGCCTGGTGAAACGTATATTATTTTCGGTTATACGCCGTTATGCGGTACATGCAAAGTTGCTGAACGTATGGTAGACGTACTAGCCGAACTGACGAAACTTCATGTTATTAAACAGGATGTGAACTATGTCCCGGCATTAGTACAGGATTATCAAGTGATGAGCGTACCGGTCCTGTTTGTCGTTAAAGCCGACGAAGTGGCCGCAACAGTCTTTAAATTTGAATCTGTGACAAATTTATATGAAATCGTTAATAAAGCATTGACGGAATAAAAATCATAGTCTATGATTAGAAAATAATTTAATAATGTAACTCTTATCAAGAGAGGTGGAGGGATGTGCCCTTTGAAGCCCGGCAACCGTCGTCAGACATGGTGCCAATTCACATAAAGCTTATGGCTTTAGAAGATGAGAGACGATATATTCACGCGTCTTTCTCTTAACATGGGAAAGACGCTTTATTCGTTTAAAGGAGGTAAGTAAGTGATTACACTGCAATCTGTTGTAAAGCAATTTGCAACGAAGAAAGGAACATTGACTGCTGTAGATAACGTTAATCTTCAGATTAGTGAAGGCGAGATATACGGTGTCATCGGATTTTCAGGTGCTGGTAAAAGTACTTTAATCCGAATGTTCAATGGACTTGAAAAACCTACAAGCGGCGATGTCATCGTCGGTGGCGACAATATTGCACAGCTTGGCATTAAAGACTTACGTAAAAAAAGGCAGAAAATCGGCATGATTTTCCAGCATTTTAATCTGCTCTGGTCACGGACTGTCTTTGACAATATCGCTTTCCCACTTGAAATCGCAGGTGTAGCTAAAGCAGAACGGGAACAAAGAGTGAATGAGTTAATCCGTATGGTCGGATTAACCGGCAGAGAGAAAGCATTTCCTTCTCAACTGTCTGGTGGCCAAAAACAGCGTGTCGGCATCGCCCGCGCCCTGGCTAATGACCCGACTGTCTTACTGTGTGACGAAGCGACAAGTGCCCTTGATCCACAGACGACCGATGAAATTTTAGAACTTCTTGTAGCTATTAATAAAAAAATAGGGCTGACCATCATTTTGATTACGCATGAAATGCATGTCATCCGCAAAATCTGTCATAAAGTCGCAGTGATGGAAAACGGCCGTGTCGTTGAAGAAGGACCTGTGCTCACGGTCTTTGGGAATCCGCAGTCAGCCGTGACGCAGCGTTTTGTCAAAGATGACCTGAAAGATGAGGAAGTAGAAACGTCAATCAATGAAATCTTTGAGTCCTACCCGACGGGAACAATCTTAAGATTGAAATTCATTGGTTCAACGACCGGACAGCCGATCATCTCGAAAATGATCCGCAAGTTCAATCTTGATATGAATGTGTTAGCTGGTCATGTCAGTCATACACAGAACGGTGCTGTCGGTCACTTGATTGTCCATGTTCCAGCACTTAACGAACGCACAGATGAGATGTTCAGAGAACTTGAACAGCATGGTGTGAAAGCGGAGGTGGAACGACATGGATAACAGCAGTATCGTACAGATTTTACAGGACATGTTCAGCTTCAAGAATGTGGTCTGGCCGGATGTCTGGACAGCAGTCTATGAGACGTTATTCATGACAATTGTTTCTACATTCTTCACGTTTTTCCTGGGTCTTATCATCGGAACCATTTTATTTCTGACTTCTAGAAGCAAGTCGAGCGGTGCACGCGCTGTCTACAGAATTACGGCGTTCTTAGTCAATCTGTTCCGGGCAGTACCATTCATCATTTTGATCATTCTGCTGATTCCGTTCACCAACATACTGATGCATACCATCAGCGGTGTGAAAGGAGCGCTGCCGGCTTTAATCATCGGTGCTGCACCATTCTATGCCCGCCTTGTTGAAATCGGCATGAAGGAAATTGATAAAGGCGTCATCGAAGCAGCAGAAGCAATGGGTGCTACACGCTGGACCTTGATCACTAAAGTGCTGCTGAGAGAGTCAATGCCGGCACTTGTGTCAGGAATTACAGTAACAGCAATCGCGCTGGTCGGTTCTACAGCAATCGCCGGTGTCATCGGTGCCGGCGGACTTGGTAACTTAGCTTATCTTGTCGGCTTCACCCGCAGTCAGAACGACGTCATTTTAGTAGCAACTGTTTTAATTCTTATCATTGTGTTTGCAATACAGTTTATCGGTGACACAATTACGAGACGCATCGATAAACGATAATAATAAAATATAAGGGAGA
Organism: Macrococcus equipercicus; assembly: GCF_004359525.2. Taxonomy (GTDB): domain Bacteria; phylum Bacillota; class Bacilli; order Staphylococcales; family Staphylococcaceae; genus Macrococcus; species Macrococcus equipercicus. Next base: position 216,770 of record NZ_SCWC02000001.1, read on the forward strand.
TTTACAATGAAAAAATTATTAGCTTTCGTCATCACCGTTTTATTTGCAGTAGTTTTAACAGCATGTGGTTCATCTGACAGCAAAGATTCAAGCAGTGCTAAAGGCGACAAAACAATCACAGTCGGTGCATCACCTGCACCTCACGCTGAAATTTTAGAGCAGGCAAAACCCATCCTTAAAAAAGAAGGCTACACATTAAAAATTAAAACAATCAACGACTATACAACACCGAACCGTCTGTTATCTGAAGGCGACATCGATGCTAACTACTTCCAGCATACACCATACTTAGATACAGAGAAAAAATCTAAAGGCTACAAAATCGAGTCAGCAGGTAACGTTCACATCGAACCGATGGCTGTCTACTCTAAAAAATATAAATCTTTAGAAGATCTGCCAAAAGGCGCTACCGTGTTTGTCTCTAATAACCCTGCAGAAGAAGGACGCTTCTTATCATTCTTCACTAAAGCTGGATTAATCGAGCTTAAACCTGGTACAGATCCAATCCAAGCGACATTCAAAGATATTAAAACAAACAAAAAGAACATTCAGTTCAACAATAAGCAGGCAGCTGAATTCCTGGCTAAAACTTATCAAAACAACGAAGGCGATGCAGTTATCATTAATGCGAACGTGGCGTTAGCTAACAAAATCAATCCGGTTAAAGATTCTATCGTTATCGAAGACAAAAAATCTCCATACGCTAACTTGATTGCCGTACAACAAGGTCATAAAAACGATGCTAAAATTAAAGCATTAGTTAAAGCATTGCAATCACCACAAATCGTTAAATATATTAAAGATCACTATGATGGTGCAGTTATCCCTGCAAAATAATATGATTTAACTTGAACAGCCCTCTATCTTTTATAGATAGGGGGCTGTTCTTTTAACGATAATCCCATATGCTGCGTCATCAATCATTTTCAATAAAGTGCGTGTTATTCTCAATGACGTAAAAAATCTATATCAATTAATTTAATATAGGCGCTATTTACGTTATAATGATTACTGTGAGTCAATACAACTGTCTTTGACCGTAGATTAAAATTATTATAAACTAATAGAGATGAAAATTTTTATATATATCTGGAGGGAATACACATGGCATCAGTTTTAGAAATTAAAGATTTACACGTTTCAATCGAAAATAAAGAAATCTTAAAAGGTGTGAATCTGACAATCAAGCAGGGAGAAATCCATGCGATCATGGGACCGAACGGTACTGGTAAATCTACTTTATCATCTGCTATTATGGGTCACCCGAAATACGAAGTGACACAAGGCGAAGTATTATTAGACGGTGAAAATGTACTTGAGATGGAAGTAGACGAAAGAGCCCAGGCAGGTCTTTTCCTTGCGATGCAGTATCCATCAGAGATCTCCGGTGTGACTAACGCAGACTTCTTACGTTCAGCGATTAACTCACGCCGCGAAGAAGGTCAGGAAATCAACTTGATGCAGTTCATCAAAAAATTAGATAAACAGATGGAATTCCTTGAGATGGACCTTGATATGGCACAGCGTTACTTAAATGAAGGTTTCTCAGGCGGCGAAAAGAAACGTAACGAGATTCTTCAGTTAATGATGCTTGAACCAAAATTCGCTATTCTGGATGAAATCGACTCAGGGCTTGATATCGATGCACTTAAAGTCGTTTCTAAAGGAATCAATGAGATGCGCGGAGAAAACTTCGGCTGTCTGATTATTACTCACTACCAGCGTCTACTCAATTACATCACACCCGACTATGTGCATGTCATGATGCAGGGCCGCGTTGTGAAATCAGGTGGAGAAGAGTTAGCACAACGTCTTGAAGCTGAAGGTTATGACTGGATCAAACAAGAATTAAATATCGAAGACGAAACTGTTAGTGCTGAATAATATCTGATTATACACGAGGAGGATTTTGCAATGAGTCAAACGTTTGACGTGAATCCTGGGATTATCCAGGAATTTTCACAATCAAAAAATGAGCCTTCATGGATGACAGCTGTCCGTGAAGATGCATTCAACCGATTAAATACTATTGAAATGCCAAAACCCGATAAAACGAAGTTAGATAAATGGAATTTTCATTCTGTTAAGCATACAGTGATTGATAGTGACACTTATGCATCAGTTGAAGCACTGCCTGCTTCCGTGAAGCAAGTGCTGGATATTGAGTCGATTGATAACTTGTACGTTCAGCATAACAATACACCGGCTCTTCTGAAAGTGAGTCCGGAACTTGAAGCACAGGGTGTCATCATTAAAGATATCCATACAGCGATGGCTGAACACAGTGAATTAGTACAGCAGTACTTCATGACGGAAGCGGTAAAAGTAGACGAACATCGTCTGACAGCGCTGCATGCCGCATTGATGAACGGTGGATTATTCATTTATGTCCCTAAAAACGTAGTCATTGAATCACCGATTCAAATGGTGACACTGCATGACAATGCTGACGTCAACTTATTCAATCACGTACTGATTGTTGCAGATGAAAGTTCTGAAGTGACATACGTTGAAAACTATATTTCAACAATCGCTGAAGCTAAAGCTCAGTTGAATTTAATTTCTGAAGTCATTGCCAGCAATAACGCGAAAATCACTTACGGCACAGTAGATTTCTTGTGCAAAGGCTTGACAGGTCACGTCATCCGCCGCGGCGTTGCAGCGCAGGATGCTGTGATTGACTGGGCATTAGGATTAATGAACGACGGCGATACGATTAATGACAACACCACTTACTTGATGGGCGACAACTCTTCAAGTGACTTGAAGATTGTTGTGGTCGGCCGTGGAGAACAGAAATTAAACTTCACGACTCAGATTATTCAGTACGGGAAAAATTCACAAGGTCACATCTTGAAACATGGTGTGATGAAAGACGCAGCATCATCTATCTTTAACGGCATCGGTTACATTAAACACGGTGCGACTAAAGCTGATGCACAGCAGGAGTCACGTGTCTTGATGCTGTCAGAAAAGTCACGCGGCGACGCGAATCCGATTTTACTGATTGATGAAGATGATGTGACAGCAGGTCACGCGGCTTCAGCAGGCCGTGTTGATCCGCTGCAGCTCTTCTACTTGATGAGCCGCGGTATTTCCAAGCAGGAGGCAGAACGCCTTGTCATTCACGGCTTCCTAGCACCAGTTGTTAACGTCCTGCCGATTGAAGCAGTCAAGCGTCAGCTGACAGAAGTGATTGAACAGAAAGTCATGGGCAACATTTAGTTTAAAGAAAGGTCCTGATAATATGACCGTTTTAAATATTAATAAAGTCAGAGCTGACTTCCCGATATTAAACGAACAAGTGAACGGGCAGCCGCTCGTTTATCTTGATTCATCAGCATCAAGCCAGAAGCCGCAAGCTGTTATTGATACCATCAGCCAGTACTATGAATCGATGAATGCCAATGTCCACCGCGGTGTGCACACACTCGGCACACGGGCGACGGACGGCTACGAGAAAGCGCGCGAGGCAGTTCGACGTTTCATCAATGCTCAGTATTTTGAGGAAATCGTCTTTACCCGCGGGACAACGACGGCGCTCAATCTTGTGGCTCATAGCTACGGTGACATGGTGGTCAATGCAGGCGATGAGATTGTCATCACAGAAATGGAGCACCATGCCAATCTTGTACCGTGGCAGATGCTTGCTAAACGTCGGCAGGCAGTACTAAAATATATTCCGCTGCAACCTGACGGCACACTGCTCATGAGTGATGTTGAGGCTGCGATTACCGATAGAACAAAAATTGTCTCTGTTACGCATGTGTCGAACGTACTCGGCACGATTAACGACATTAAGGCGATTGCCGCAGTGGCTCATAAACACGGGGCAGTTATGGTTGCCGATGGTGCTCAGGCTGTTCCTCATATGACCGTGGATGTTCAGGCGCTTGATGTTGATTTCTATGCCTTCAGCGGCCACAAAATGGTCGGCCCGACAGGAATCGGCGTGCTTTACGGCCGTCGTAAACTGCTGAATCAGACGGAACCGATTGAATTCGGCGGCGACATGATTGATTTTGTCGGCCTCCATGATTCAACATGGACCGAACTTCCTGTGAAATTTGAAGCAGGTACACCGCTGATTGCTGAAGCGATTGGCCTGCACGCAGCAATCGATTATCTTGAAGCGCTCGGCATGGATAATGTGCTTGAGTATGAACATGAACTGACGCGTTATGCCTATGAAAAAATGTCTGAAATAGAAGGCCTTGAGATTTATGGTCCGGGTCCGGATGCGAGGGCGGGACTGATTACTTTTAATCTGAAAGGTGTCCATCCTCATGACCTGGCGACAGCGCTTGATGCAGACGGTATTGCCATTCGTGCAGGTCATCACTGTGCACAGCCGCTGATGAAATGGCTGAATCAGTCATCAACAGCACGTGCCAGCTTCTACATCTACAATACAACAGAAGAAGTGGATGTACTGATTGAAAGTCTGAAGAAGACAAAGGAGTTTTTCAGTTATGAGTTTTAATAACCTTGATCAACTGTATCGCTCCGTGATTATGGATCATTACAAAAACCCCCGCAATAAAGGGGTCATTGCAGACGGCACGATGACGATTGACATGAACAATCCGACTTGTGGCGACCGTATCCGTCTGACATTGAATATGGAAGGTGACACGATTCAGGACGCTAAGTTCGAAGGTGAAGGTTGTTCCATCTCAATGTCCAGTGCGTCTATGATGACGCAGGCGATCAAAGGTCATACAATAGAAGAAGCATTACACATGAGTAGCGAATTCAGCCGGATGATGCTCGGAGAAGATTACAACATTGACGAAGACATGGGTGATATTGAAGCACTGTCAGGTGTTGCGAAGTTTCCTGCCCGTATTAAATGTGCTACCCTTGCATGGAAAGCACTAGAAAAAGGAACACAAGAAGAAGAATAAGGAGTGAATCAAATGGCTAAAAAAGCACCAGATGTCGGCGATTACAAATATGGCTTTCACGATAAAGACGTCTCTATCTTCCGTTCAGAACGTGGTCTGACAGAAGAGATTGTAAGAGAAATATCAAAAATGAAGGAAGAACCGCAGTGGATGCTCGACTTCCGTCTTAAATCATTAAAACAGTTCTACAAAATGCCGATGCCGATGTGGGGCGGTGATTTATCAGAGTTAAACTTTGATGAAATCACTTACTATGTTAAACCATCTGAGCATACAGAACGTTCTTGGGACGAAGTGCCTGAAGAAATCAAGCAGACGTTTGATAAATTAGGTATTCCGGAAGCGGAACAGAAATATCTTGCAGGTGTATCTGCTCAGTATGAATCTGAAGTGGTTTACCACAATATGCAGGAAGACTTAGAAGAACAGGGCATTATCTTTAAAGATACTGACTCTGCACTGCGAGAAAACGAAGAATTATTCAGAGAACACTTCGCATCAGTGATTCCGCCGGCAGACAACAAGTTTGCTGCACTGAACTCTGCCGTATGGTCTGGTGGATCGTTCATCTATGTACCAAAAAACATTAAGCTTGAAACACCACTGCAGGCTTACTTCCGTATTAACTCTGAAAACATGGGTCAGTTCGAACGTACACTCATCATCGTTGACGAAGGCGCAAGCGTTCACTATGTAGAAGGCTGTACAGCACCGGTTTATACAACGAACTCCCTTCACTCAGCAGTCGTTGAGATCATCGTTAAAAAAGATGCTTACTGCCGTTACACAACAATCCAGAACTGGGCGAACAATGTCTATAACTTAGTAACGAAGCGGACATTCGTCTATGAGAACGGTACGATGGAATGGATTGATGGTAACATCGGCTCTAAGCTGACGATGAAATATCCAGCTTGTTACTTGCTCGGTGAAGGTGCGCGTGGTATGACATTATCTATCGCCCTGGCAGGTCGTGGACAAGTTCAGGATGCCGGCGCTAAAATGATGCATATGGCACCAAATACATCATCTACTATCGTCTCTAAATCTATTTCGAAACAAGGCGGTAAAGTCGTTTACCGTGGTATTGTCCACTTCGGTCGTAAAGCAGAAGGTGCACGTTCAAATATTGAGTGTGACACATTGATTATGGACAATGCGTCGACTTCAGACACGATCCCTTACAATGAAGTGATGAATGACAATATTTCACTGGAGCACGAAGCGAAAGTTTCAAAAGTCTCTGAAGAGCAGCTGTTCTATTTAATGAGCCGCGGTATCTCTGAAGAAGAAGCGACAGAAATGATTGTTATGGGCTTCATTGAACCATTCACAAAAGAGTTGCCGATGGAGTATGCAGTAGAAATGAACCGTCTGATCAAGTTTGAGATGGAAGGTTCTATCGGTTAATCATCAAAGACGAGAGTTTCTCGTCTTTTTTTTGTTTAAACAAGTATCTTTCTTTCGTGTTTTACGTTAAGATTTTTATGTTGATAAAGACGCGGAGAAAGGAGCAGGCTTATGATTACCACGTATATAAACTCCGAAGAAGGAACGATTATAAAAGCCGATAAATATCAGGTGAACAACTGGGTGAATATCGTCCAGCCATCCCGTGAAGAGATGGAGGAAGTGGCTGAACAATTCAATATACCGATTGAATTTCTGGAAGATCCACTTGATCCTGAAGAAAGTGCACGTATAGAATACGATGAAGAAACCAATAGCACACTGATTATTAATGATTTTCCCATTCTAGATAAAAATATACGACAGACAGAATCTTATATTACTGTGCCGATCGGTATCATCTTGAGTAAAGGTTATATTATTACAATCTGTTCACAGGAAAATGATATGTTTAATAAACTGCTGAACCAACGTTTTGATTTACGGATGAAGTCAAGATTTTTGCTGGAAGTGCTGTTTATTGTAGCGACGATGTACAACAACACGTTGAAGAAAATCAACCGGGACCGGATCAGAATCGAGAGCAACTTAAGAAACTCTTTGACGAATAAGCAGCTGTACGACCTGATGGAGATTGAAAAGAGTCTCGTCTATTTCCTGACGTCGCTGACCGCCAATGGTGATGCAATCAAGAAAATCTTCAGATCGCGTTCAATCAAGCCTTATGATGATGATCAGGAACTATTGGAAGACTTATTAATCGAAAACACACAGGCACTTAATACGACAGAGCTTTACACGCGCATTCTTGAAAGTATCACAGGGTCCTATTCATCACTCATCGGTAATGAGATGAATAACATCATGAAAATCCTGACGCTGTTCACGGTTTTCTTGACGCTGCCGACACTCGTTTTCAGCTTCTTCGGTATGAACGTCCATCTTCCAGGCGTTTCATGGCTCGGCACACTGCTGGTCGCACTAGCGTTAATGATGCTGACCTTTATCTTTTTACAGCGGCGTAATATATTCAAATAATTGAGACTTGAGACAACTGTCCTGTCTTCAATAACCTTTCACACAGGGGCGTGCGCGAGCCTGCACGCTATTTCTGCAGGAGTCGCTGTGTATTGTTTTTGAAGAAAGCTGAATAGTAAGCTCAAGTCTTATTTTAATGATGGCCAGGGATGCGTCATAGATAATACGGATGTTTATGGTATGATAAATGCAGGTGATGATATGATAAATATAGGACTTACAGGCTGGGGAGACCATGATACTCTTTACGCTGATCTATCAAATAAAAAAGATAAACTGCTGACATACGGCAGTCATTTTCCGACGGTTGAACTGGATTCAACGTACTATGCCATTCAACCTGAACGGAATATCAGAAAATGGATTGCTGAAACACCGGCGAGCTTCAAGTTTGTCGTGAAGATCCATCAGGCATTGACTGGGCATGCAGCTGTCGAGGACTATGCGGAGAGTAAGCTGCAGCTGATCGAACAGTTTAATTTAATGATAGGGCCGATGCTGGAGGAGAATAAGCTCGCCATGGTGCTCATTCAGTTTCCGCCGTGGTTTGACTGTAATACCGGCAATATTAATTACATGCTGTATTTGAAGGAATATTTAGTGGACATGCCGCTGGCGATAGAATTCAGGAATGACAGCTGGTTTTTGCCGGAGATGAAGGAGAATACGCTCAGCTTCCTCCATGATAACGGCTTTATTCATTCGGTCTGTGATGAACCACAGAGCGGTCACGGTTCGATTCCGTTCGTCAATAGAGTGACGAGCCGGACTGCCCTGATGCGCTTTCACGGCCGCAATGTAGCCGGATGGACCAAAAAGGACTTGACTGACCAGGAATGGCGTGCTGTCCGCTACCTTTATAATTACAATGAAGAAGAGCTGCAGGAACTCGCCCGCAAAGTGAAAATTCTGGAGCAGAAGACAAAAGACGTCTATGTCATCTTCAACAATAACTCCGGCGGTCATGCGGCAGCAAACGCGAAACGGCTGATTGAAATATTGGATATTGAATACCGCGGGCTTAACTTTCAGCAGCTTAAACTATTTTAGGATGTGTCTTAATGTCAATTGTTATATTAATTATACTAGGTGTATTATCTGCTGTTATCGGGGCGATCGTAGGGATCGGCGGCGGCATCATTATCGTGCCGACGTTAATTTACTTAGGCATGGATGCGGGGATTCTCGATGATATCACGCCCCAGAAGGCGATAGGGACATCTACTGTTATTTTAATTTCCACTGGTCTGTCCGCTACACTCGGCTATTTGAAGACGAAGCAGGTCGATTTGAAGTCGGGTATGCTGTTTCTTTGCGGTATAGTGCCGGGTGCGTTTATTGGTGCTTATTTAAGCCGTTATTTAACACTTGACAGCTTTAATCTGTACTTTGGAATATTTCTTATCATCATCAGTATTGTGCTGATGGTCCGGAATCATATCAAGCCGATCAAATTGTTCCAGAACGAAGCGCATCAACGTATGTTTACCGATGCAGCAGGCACAACACATCACTACAGCATTGCGCCTGTGCCGGCGATTATCGCGACATTCATTGTAGGCTGTCTGACCGGACTGTTCGGTATCGGCGGCGGTGCCTTGATGACGCCGTTAATGATTATTTTATTCAGATTTCCGCCTCATATTGCAGTCGGTACGAGCATGCTGATGATTTTCTTCTCAAGTTTGTCTGGTGCTGTCAGTCATATTGTTCAGGGGAATGTTATCTGGTATTATGCAGTGATATTGATTATTGCAAGTTATATCGGTGCTAATATTGGCGTGCAGATCAACAAAAGAATGAAGTCAGATACAGTGATTTTAGTGTTGAGAAGTATTATGCTTCTGTTAGGAGTTTATTTAATTATTAAGAGTCTGTTATAGAGGTGAAGTCAATGGAACTGAAACTTTATCATACGAATGATATTCATAGTCATTTAATGACATACAATAAAATCATCCGCTTTCTGGCCGACAAGCGCGCTCAGTTCCCGCATACATACTATGTCGATATTGGAGATCATGTTGATCGCAGCCACCCTTTCACAGAAGGAACGCTCGGTCGCGGCAACGTTCAACTATTGAATGAAGCAGGAGCAGGAGTCGTCACGATCGGCAACAATGAAGGGATCACGCTGACGCATGAAGACTTCAATCATCTTTATGAAGATGCGGACTTTCAGGTGACCTGCTGCAATGTGACTGACCTTGACGGACGGCTGCCGGAGAATGTGAAGCGTCATGCCATTGAAGACATACATGGCATCACGTTCGGATTTATCGGAGCGACAGCTGAATTCACTCCTTTTTATAGAGCGCTCGGCTGGAATGTGACTGACCCGGTGGAAGCAATACGGGCACAAGTACAGGCCATCAAATCACAATGTGATGTCATCGTAATTCTCAGTCATCTCGGTAAGTTTACAGACCAAAGAATCGCTGCAGAGATTCACGGTATCGATATTATTCTTGGTGCCCATACGCACCATCACTTCGATAACGGTGATCTTGTGAACGGCGTGCTGATTGGTGCAGCCGGACGGTACGGCGAATACATCGGTGAATTGACATTGACGTTTGACGGCAGGCAGCTTACCGCCAAGAGCGCCCGGTTGGTCAGTACGGATGAACTGATTGACGGCGAAGAGGATTACTATGACCAGGGCCGGCGTATACTGAATGAAGTCATAACAGATCACACGCTCTCGCTGCCGAGAAGACTATACAGTGCCTCTGTGACGACTGCGTTACTTGCCAGGGAGCTGCGGCTGTTTTTGGAGGCTGACTGTGCACTTATCAATTCAGGACTGATTGTTGAAGGATTTGAAGGACCCGGTTTCACAAAGTATGATCTCCATAAGATGCTGCCGCATCCAATTAATCCGGTGAAGATTACATTGTCGGGACGTGAACTGATGGAAGTCATCGCGATGAGCATGAAACATGAACATCGGGGTGATATCGTCAAAGGCTTCGGTTTTCGGGGAGATTTATTCGGCATGTATGTGCTGGATAATGTCGGTATGATTCAATCAGAGCGACAGTTTTCCGTCGGGGGACGCTTAATCGATGTTCACCAGCAGTATACTTTGGCGACGCTTGACATGTATACTTTCGGTAGATTCTTCCCGCAGTTCGTTCAGAATGAGAAGGAATATATTATGCCGGAATTTCTGCGCGACGTAATGATGATGGCGCTTAACCGCCGTTAAAATAAATACAGCATTTAAATTTTGCTTAATGTTCGTTATAATGATAGGGTAATTTATTGGAGGGATGTTGTTTTGGCTACTAAGAATGAAGAGATACTGAGAAAACCAGAATGGTTGAAAATAAAGCTTAACACGAACAAGAACTATACAGGTCTTAAAAAAATGATGCGTGAGAAGAATCTTCATACGGTATGTGAAGAAGCACGCTGCCCAAACATCCATGAGTGCTGGGGAGAACGCCGTACAGCGACGTTTATGATCTTAGGAGCAGTATGTACACGTGCCTGCCGTTTCTGTGCCGTTAAGACAGGACTGCCGAACGAGCTCGATCTTGAAGAACCTGGTCGCGTAGCAGAATCAGTGGAACTCATGAACTTAAAGCACGTAGTTATTACTGCCGTTGCGCGTGATGATTTAAAAGACGGCGGCTCCCATGTCTATGCTGATACAATCCGTAAAGTCCGTGAACGCAACCCTTATACAACCATTGAAGTGCTGCCGTCAGATATGGGCGGTTCATTTGACAACTGGGTGACACTGCTTGAAGCAAAGCCCGATATTTTAAACCATAATATTGAAACAGTCAGACGTCTGACACCGAGAGTCCGTGCGCGTGCGACCTATGATCGCTCACTTGAAGTACTGCGCCGCTCTAAAGAGCTTTATCCGGATATCCCTACTAAATCAAGCTTGATGCTTGGGCTCGGCGAGACTTGGGAAGAAATTCTTGAAGTGATGGACGATCTGCGTGCCAATAATGTAGACATTATGACAATCGGCCAGTACTTGCAGCCATCGCGTAAACATCTGAAAGTACAGAAGTACTATACACCACTTGAATTCGGTAAGCTTCGTAAGATCGCTATGGAAAAAGGTTTCAAACATTGTCAGGCAGGGCCGATGGTCCGTAGCTCCTACCATGCTGATGAGCAGGTGAATGAAGCGGCGAAAGTCCGTCAGGCTATGGGAGAACTCGCTGAGTAGGTGAATATATGGTCATTAAGATAGGTGAACATTATTATAACATCATCGCCAATTACCGTGATGCGTTTGACGCAGAACAATTTGAAAGGCGTTATTCAGAAGTACTCGATAAATATCCTGTTATCGTCGGAGATATCGGATTCGAGCAGCTGAGATTAAAAGGGTTCTATGAGGACCGGAATAAAAAAGCGGATATTAGTAAACGCTTCTCAAGTATTCAGGACTACCTTATGGAATACTGCAACTTCGGATGTCCTTATTTTGTCTTGAAACGACTGCCGGCAGCTGAACGCCTCAATGAAGAAACACCGGTTGAAGAACATATTGCCGATGAAAGAGTAGAAATAATTGCAGAGCAGACTGATGAGCTATATAATAACAAAACATTAAAACAGTTTTTAAAGTGATCACTTAACAGTGATTACTTTATTTTTTTGGAGGATGCGATGAAACGAGTGTTATATGTATTATGTTTAGTGGTGCTATGTCTAGTGCTGGCGAGCTGCAGTTTAGCGCCTTTTAATTTCAATCAAGCTAAAGAGAATAGCAAGGAGGCCAGCGACGGTAATAATCAGTTCAGTAGTAATCCCGGGGATCAGCAGGCAATCAAAGAAATAAACGCTATTTTAAAGCAGGAGAACTTTAAGGGCACTCTTTATATTAAGAATCATAATAAAGTACTGATGAATGAAGCAGTCGGAGAAAAAAATTATAAAGGTGAGCAGTTAGGGACGGAATCTATGTTCCTGATAGGTTCCAGTCAAAAATTCCTAACAGGTATCATCGTAAAAAAACTAGAGGATAAAGGACTGATTGATCGTAATCAGCTCGTCTCTTTTTATCTTCCGCAATTTTACGGCATGAATATGACTATTAAGAATTTACTGATGCATAGAAGCGGATTAATGCCTTATCGTATGACCAAAAAATATAGAGGACTTGACGCGACAGTAAATACGATTGCTGAAAACGGCATGAATTTATCATTGTATAATACATATCATTATAATGATGCCAATTATATAGTTTTAGCTAAAGTGATTGAACAAGTTACCCAAAAAACTTATAAAGAGAATGTCTATCAATATATCATTAATCCTTTAAAACTGAAAAGAACAGGATTCTATGATGATAAATTGTTACAACCTTTTTTTGCTGAAGGTTATAGAACGAAATTTATGATGAAAACACCGATAAAACCTTTCGGCCTTGATCAATTTGACGGTGCAGGCAATATTTATATGTCAGCAGCTGATATGGCGACTTTAGCAGATGCATTCTATCATAATCAGTTATTTAGTAGTCAGGAGACGAACTTGATGAAAACGAGTATAGATGACAATGTGCAGCCTTATAGATATGGCTTTAATGTGAAAAAAAACTATCTTCGTCTTAGAGGCTACTTCTTTAATCAGGAAGTCATCTGCTGGTTCAATAATAATTTAACGATTGCTATGGCAACAAATATAGCAAAGCCGAGTAAAACAAAAAATAATGAACAAAGCGTTCTGAAAATTTATAACATCCTTACTCACAATAAGAGGTAGACATTTCGTAAGAAAATAAAAACATTAAATAAAGTTAATAAATATTTATGTTTTGTATATTATGTATTGCAAAATAATGTTAATTACCTTATTATTACAGATATGTTACATCAAAGCGAAAGTATTTTGTTTTAATTGGAGATGTTCAATTTATTGCAACAATTTCAAAAAACAATCGCTAATTAATGATGATATGAGTTGTGAAAAATAAAATCAGTTTTTATAATTTGATAGTATGGCTGGCAGGTGAAAATAATAATGATACTACAAAATGAAAATGTGAAACTCGCTTTGCTTACGTTGCTTTATCTCATCATTCTTTTTACTCTATTCTGGATTTATGGCGGTGGTGGAGTCGAAAGCAACTTTATTTATAATGAATTTTAATGAGTAGGTGTAAATATGAATTTTTTAACTCAATTATCACATCATACAACTGACAAACCGGATTCTTTATGTTTCATTCACCGCGAGGAGCAAATGACGTATGAGGAATTAGAGCAGTTATCAAACGGTCTGGCAGCTATGGTGGTCGAGAGTCGCCAGCCTTTAGTCGTTTACGGGCATATGTCAAAATGGATGATTGTAGGAATGATCGCTGCACTGAAAGCAGGCATCGGTTATGTGCCTATCGATACGTCTATACCGGATGAGCGCGTGGCTAAGATTCTACAAAAGATAGAACCGGAGTATATATTAGTGGCCGAACCGCTGGAAGTAGCGACTGAGGCACGACTAATTGAGCCGGGACAATGGCCTGACAGGGCAGAGTTCATCAAGGACGTCCAGCCTGAAGATATCGCCTATACGATCTTCACCTCAGGCTCAACCGGAATGCCGAAGGGCGTTGCGATTAAATATAAGAGCCTGGATGATTTCACTGACTGGATGGTGAGTCTATATGGTGCATCTGAAAAAAATTACTGGCTGAATCAGGCACCGTTATCGTTCGACCTATCAGTGATGGCTGTCTATCCGGCACTTGCTTCCGGTGGAACATTAGTGATGATCGATAAAGAGATGATTAAAAAACCTGCTGAAATTCAGCAGCAGCTGACTGAATATCCGATATCAGCGTGGGTTTCTACGCCGTCATTTATGGAGATGGGACTGCTGCTTCCGCAATTCAGTCAGGAAACATATCCGAATCTGCGCTATTTCTATTTCTGCGGAGAAGCACTTAAACATAAGACGGCTTCCCAGCTGAAGAACAACTTCGCTGATGCTTTTATTTATAACACTTACGGGCCGACAGAGGCGACTGTTGCGGTGACAAGTGTCAGAGTAACGGATGAACTGCTCGCAAAGTATAATCCACTGCCTGTCGGGTCACCGAGACCGAAAACGACCCTCTCTCTCAGCGAAGAAGGCGAACTGCTGATTCACGGAGATGCTGTCAGCGCAGGTTATATTAAAGAACCGGAAAAGACAGCACAGCAGTTTTTCAAGGCGGATGGTGAACGTAGCTACCGCACAGGAGATAAAGCAGAAATTAAGGATGGTCTCTGGTTCATCAATGGCCGTATTGATTATCAGATCAAGCTGAACGGCTACCGGATGGAGCTTGAAGAAATTGAGGAGCAGCTGACAAAAATCAATGGAATCCGTCAGGCAGTTGTCACACCTATAGAGAAAAATGGCAAAGTCCAGTACTTGGTGGCTTCTGTCTCAGCTGAAGCGGACGACCAGCTGGCACAGACGGTGAAGCAGCAGCTGAAATCGACTTTACCGGAATATATGATTCCAAGAAAAATCAGAGTCGTTGACAGCCTGCCGATGACACCGAACGGCAAAGTAGATAGACAGCGGATAAAAGAGGCTGTTTCATGATTCCATATGGTGATTTTTCATTCTTTTATATTGCGCTTTTATTATTGCTGCCGGTCATTATTCTTGGACTGCTGGGCAGAAAGTATAACGGACTAAATATAGCCATCAGTTTTATTATGCTGCTGCTTATATTTAAGGATCCGAATAAAAATTTATTCGGATTGTCTTTGTTGTCATATGAGATGGTCAGCTTTATCATCTATATCTTTTATCAGTTACTGCTGATCAAATTATACTTGAAGATAGTCAAAAACCATAATACGCTCACTAACTTTATACTGATTATGGCAGCGGTTATTGCACCGCTCGCCGTCGTTAAAGTCTTTCAGAGCTCATGGTTCGGTTTCGGCTCCTATGAGGTCGGTCAGCTACCTTTAAAATCGATAATCGGGTTTTTAGGGATCTCGTATATCATGTTCAAAAGCATTCAGATTTTAATGGAGATTAGAGATAGAAGGCTGAAAGAGATTAACAGCTATGAACTGATTAAGTTTTTAAGCTTTTTTCCGACGATTTCTTCAGGGCCGATTGACCGCTACAAAAGATTTCAAAAGGATGAGCACAAGCCGCTGACAAAAGAGCGGTATCGCGAGCTGCTGCTTAAAGCTGTCCACTATATCATGATAGGCTTACTCTATAAATATATTCTGGCATACTGGGTGGATCAGTTCATTATTCTGTCGATAGATTTTTCGGCGGCTTCCATCTGGATGAAGCTCGTGTATATGTATGGTTACAGCTTCTACTTGTTCTTTGATTTTGCAGGCTATAGTTTATTCGCCATCGCCTTCAGTTATTTGATGTCGATAGAAACACCACCGAATTTCAATGCACCTTTTGCATCTAAAAATATTAAAGACTTCTGGAACAGATGGCATATGACCTTGTCATTCTGGTTCCGGGACATGGTATACATGCGTATTGTGTTCTTCATGACGAAGAAAAAGCTATTGAAGGATGCTTTTATGGTATCCAATATCGCCTTTATGCTTAACTTCCTCATCATGGGAATATGGCATGGACTTGAATGGCATTATATTGCTTATGGTCTCTACCATGGTGTACTGTTTGTGAGTTATGGTTATTATGAGAAATGGCGAAAAAAACATCCGTGGAAACTACCGCAGGCCGCTGTAGACATTTTGGCAGTTGTCATTACTTTTCACTTTGTTGCTTTCGGATTTTTGATTTTCTCAGGTAAATTATTTTAGGAGGAAAAAAGATGAATATTAGAGAAGAAGTACTGGATATTTTAGAAGAAATTGCTGAGAGTGATATCGTTAAGACCAATCCGGATATCCGGGTTTTTGATGAAGGGATCATTGATTCACTGGCAACTGTCGTGCTGCTGATGAATATTCAGGAGCGCCTTGATATCGATGTGACGATCACAGACTTTGACCGTGAGACGTGGGCTACACCTAATATGATTGTGGATGAAGTGGAAAAACTTCAATGAAAAAGTTTATCCCCATCCTTATCAGTCTGACTCTGTTTGGCTTATTTTTATTAATTCCAGCCAGATTCGTTGATAAAATTTTTCCATTTACTATCACTACTAATGAAGGCACTAATTTAAATGAAACCACATTTAAAGGTACAGCCGTCCAAAATGTGATGTTTAAAGAAAAAAAGTTTTATCCCCTGTTCGGTTCCAGTGAGCTGGAGAAGAAAGATCCATTCCACCCGGTCCATGTCTTTCAGGAGCGGGGACTTAAAGTCAGACCATTTCTCATTGGAATGGGTGGTTCAACAGATTTAATTCATGCGATCAATATCGCGAGTCACATCGGCCAGATGAAAGATAAGAAGATGGCAATCATTATCTCACCGCAATGGTTTACGCAGAAAGGGATTCAAAATGATAACTTCAGCGCTCGTTTTTCAGCGCAGCAGGTGATTAACTTATTTTCCAATCCTCATGTACCACCTTATTTGAAAGCGCAGTTTGCGAAGAGACTGATTCATTTTGATGCGATAAAGAACGATGCAGCATTATATGATATTGTGAATGATAATATGAACGAGAAATTGACAGCGAGTGATTCCGGATTATCATGGAATCAATGGCTCTACAAAAATTCACTGGAAAAAAATGATATTATCAAAGCAAAATCGATGATGCAGAGTTCATACTTCGGACAACAGCGGAGCATGGATATTAAGTCGAAAAGCTGGCCTGAAGTAAGACAAATGGCAGTGGAATATGGTCGCAGAAAAGCAACCAACAACCCTTACTATATAAGAAATAAATATTATCATATGATACAGCATCATCAGAAAAAATTATCACGTTCAGACGAGTTTTTTGTCAACTCGCCGGAATTTGAAGATTTAGAGCTGCTGACTGCTGCGTTAAAAGCAGGAGGGGCAGACCCGTTATTTATCTCGATTCCTGCTAATGGCAAATGGTATGATCATATTCATATCAATTCAGCCCGTCGTCAGCCGGTTTATGATAAGATTGATGCCCTTATCAGCCGCAGCCATTTCAAACTGTATGATATGACCGACAAAGAATATGAACCTTATGTGCTCAGTGATGCCGTCCATATCGGCTGGAAAGGGTGGGTTTATATCAATGAACAGATGATTAACCACATCGAAGATAAATTTAACCATAAAAAAAGACTTCCGTGAGGAAGTCTTTTTTTATGCGATCACTTCTCTTAGAAAATCAGTGACTTCCTCTGCTTCTGCCTCACTGAGCCCTAAAACATAGGCAATATAACCGTCTTCATCCAGGTCATCCCTGCCGATGATACCGAACTTATTAGACTGCGTATTAAGCACTATCGTCTTACCGTAATGACGGTCTGTCTGAATTAGAGTCAAATCATGCCGCGTATCCCCGATAAAGCTGACAAATCTAATATTCGCTTTCTCAGAATCATCGTATAAAAACATATCAA
This sequence comes from Macrococcus equipercicus, assembly GCF_004359525.2. GTDB lineage: Bacteria > Bacillota > Bacilli > Staphylococcales > Staphylococcaceae > Macrococcus > Macrococcus equipercicus. Next base: position 234,609 of record NZ_SCWC02000001.1, read on the forward strand.
TCATCAGTCATACCTCCAGTTGACATCATTATATCCTGTCATCCAGGAAATATCAAAGGAGTGATTGTTATGTTAAGCGTGCCAGCAGCTCTCTACCTTGAGCAGTCAGCCCAATCGCTTCAAAGTCATTCTGACCGGTATCGCCGAATGTCAGTTTGATGCTTTCAATATCACGCTGGTCATACAGTGTATTCAAAGCCGCTTCAAGCTCCTGGTCTGAGAAACTCAGAGTAGAATCAGCCGCTTTAATTCTGCTGCCGATTTCAGCGACATCACTGAAACCTAAGTCTTTATTATGTTCTAATACTGATAAAATCTCCCGCGTAAAATTATCGGATAAAGTCATTTTGTCATCTCCCAAAGTAAGTGTTTCTTTTATATACCTGACATTTCATGGAGCTAAACGCTGAAACCACTTTTATTTTGCCGGTGACAGGGAATCAACTGTGAAGACATTGAAGAAATTTGTTAAACTAATGATGGAGGCGATCATATGTATTTTGTGGATAGAGAAGAGTTGCAGCACAAACTTGATTATATAGAACAGCTGACTCAAAGCTTCAGCCGGGAAGAAGGTTATGGCCTTGAGCGTGTATGCCATATGCTGATAGAAAGTGTCGTTGATGTCGGCAATATGATTATCGACGGCTTCATTATGAGGGATCCAGGGAGCTATCAGGATGTCATTGACATTCTCGAGATGGAGAACGTCATCAGCAGCACTGAGGCAGCAGCAATCTCAGCGACATTACCGCTGAGACAGTGGATGGTCAGAGATTACACGGCGATTGACCATCAGTCACTTAAACAGCAGTTTGCTGACCATCTGTCAGCTTATGAATCTTTTAAACCTGCAGTATCATCATTTATCGACAAAGAACTCGGACCGGTGTCGGCATTTGGTAAAGGAGGACGCGCATGAAGAAGTATAAAGGCTATCTGCTTGATCTGGACGGGACAATGTACGCAGGAACCCGCTTGATTGAAGGGGCAAAGGAATTCATTGATTATCTTGCTTTGAATCAGCTGCCTTATTTATTTGTCACTAATAATGCATCAAAAACTCCGGAAGAAGTATCAGCTAAATTATCCGCCATGGGCTTTGTCAGCACACCAGACAATGTCGTGACCTCTGCCATGGCAACAGCCATGTATATTGCAGCGGAAAAATCGGAAGCAAGCGTCTATGTCATCGGCGGCACTGGGATTAAAAAGGCGCTGGAAGATGAAGGGCTGGTCATTAAGGACGAGGAACATGTCGATTATGTGGTCGTTGGTCTTGATGTCGACATCACCTATGAGAAGTATGCAGTAGCATGCCTCGCTGTAAGAAACGGGGCGACTTTCATCTCCACGAACCCCGATGTATCGATTCCGACTGAGCGTGGTTTTCTGCCGGGTAATGGTGCACTGACAAGCGTGGTCGCAGTGTCGACGGGAGTGGTCCCCGTGTTTATCGGTAAGCCGGAGCAGCATATCATGAACAAGGCGGTCGAGCTGATCGGACTGCCGAAAGAAGACCTCGTCATGATCGGTGACCTTTATATGACTGACATTATGTCAGGCATCAACAGCGGGATTGATACACTGCACGTCCAGACCGGTGTCTCGACTTATGAGGCCGTCATGCAGGAAGCGGTGCCGCCGACTTATTCGGTGAAAAACCTGCTGGAAGTGATTGCTTATTATGAGGGGGAGACGCATGAGTAAAGTATTGATCACACGTGCAGTTCCTGAACGGTTTTTAGAAGACTTGAGGCAGACAGCTGAAGTCACCGTATATCCGGAAGAACTGAAACCGATGACCCGTGAACAGTTTCTTGACGAGAGTAAAGATAAAACAGTCGTCATTACGATGCTGAGCGACCGGGTGGATCAGGAATTTATGGATCACTGCCCTGAATTAAAGGCTGTCATCAATCTTGCGGTCGGTTACGACAACATTGATCTTGACTATGCTGCAGCAAAAGGAATCATCGTCTGCAATACGCCGGACGTGCTCACTGAGACAACCGCAGAGCTTGCTTTCACCTTGATGCTTGTCACAGCGCGCCGCATCATTGAAGCGGCACAGATGGTTCAGGACGGCCGCTGGATCGGCTGGGCCCCGTACTTAATGGCCGGTCAGGATGTTTACGGCAAAACAGTCGGGATTTACGGCATGGGTGCTATCGGACGGGCATTTGCACGCCGCTGCAGCGGCTTCGGCATGACTATTTTGTATCATAACCGGTCGCGTCAAGAAGCAGCAGAGAGCGAGTTAGGGGTAAAGTATGCTGACTTCGACGAACTGATCACAACGAGTGATTATGTCGTCTGTACAGCGCCGTTGACTGCCGAGACAGCAGGCAAGTTCAACAAAGACGTGTTCAGCCGGATGAAAGAAGATGCCATATTCATTAATATCGGCCGCGGCGGACATGTCATCGAGGAAGATTTACTGCATGCGGTGCAGCACCGTGAGATTCTTGCGGCAGGGCTCGATGTGCTGGCTGAAGAACCTATCAACAAGGACCATTCATTTCTGGCGGAGCCGAATATTGTGGTGTTACCTCACATCGGCAGTGCATCTGTCGAAACTAGAGATGCGATGATTCAACTCTGCGTGGACAATGCACGGCGTATCATAAATGGTGAGCAGCCGTTAACACCTGTAAAGATGAACTGAATCAAATTTAAATCTCTGCAAAAAAAGACCGAAGCTATAAGCTTCGGTCTTCTTTAGTTACTTTCTAAGCAGCAGGACACATGCGGAAAGTGCGACTGCACCAGCTGCCAGTCCAAATACCATATTCGAATTACCGGAAGATTTCTCTTTTCTCTGACTCGGCAGTTTGACTTTGCTGACATTTTTCAAGTCTCCTGTATCAGTCTGGACAGGATCGACGATGCCTTGTTCAACCTTTAGGTCATCAGCGTCGTAACCAAATCCTTCAACGAATTTTGTCAGGAAAAGTGCGCCTTCAATAAAGTCACGGCTTACGAGTACTTTCAGCAGGCTGAACACGCCGAGTGTTTTATTGTGGTTAGTCGACAGTTCAAATCCTTTGTTGATTTTCAGAATCATCGGCTCAAGCTCTCCGAACTTGAACTTACCGAGCCCTTGAGCGAGAAGCAGCCCATTACGGATCGCTTTATCAAGCTCTGTCTCGTTAAGCGCTTTAAGGACACGTGTCAGTATAGGGTCACTTTTTGCGAGCGCCGCATTCAAGGCATTGAACACTTCATGGTCATCCAGTTGATCCATCAGACGGAACAGCTTAAGCAGTGTATCTTTATGCATCATCAGCTGCTGTTCAAGCTCACGGAGTTCCTGCTCACGTAATTGGTCAACATCGACTTCTGTTCTTCTGATGATTTTAGTAGAGTGTGCCATTATTTTCCACCTCGTCTTTCTTTCACGATATCACCCGGGAAGGCATAATCAGGGCGTGCCCATTTCTGCTGGATGTTCACCCCGTACTGCGGCACAGGTGAACCATAACGGAAGTTAGATTTTGGAAGCGGTGATTTGCCGCCGCGTTCAAGAATGATCAGTTTAGCTTTTGTTTCCTTGTAAGCAGGTGTAGAAGTATTTTTATCCGCAATTGAGCTGGACAGCAAGTTGATCGCGGCATCGCCTGAATCATTCATCGGTAAGTATACTTCTTTGCCGTAGACGCGGTCTGTGACAAGTGCCTTGACGTCAACTTTGCCGTACGGAGACTGCAGACGGACGAGAGTGCCATCTTCAATGCGGCGTTCTGCTGCAAGTTCGTGTGATACTTCAAGGAATGTTTCCGGTGTTTCGCTTGTCAAGCCGGCAACTTTGTATGTCATGTTTCCTTCATGGAAGTGCTCCAGCAGACGGCCGTTGTTGACGTGAATATCATATTCTTCAGCATATTCTGTCGGCGGCGTCCAGTCGACCGGGAACAGGATCGCTTTTTTATCATCAAATGGGAAGCCGTCTGTAAAGAGCAGCGGTGTATCTGTGCCATCAGCATTGACCGGCCACTGCAGACTATTGAATCCTTCTAATCTATCATAGCTCACACCCGCATAAATCGGTGTTAACGCAGCGATTTCATCCATGATCTGTGATGGATCTGAATAATTCCAGCCGGCGCCGAGGTGATTCGCAATCTCCTGGATGATCACCCAGTCCGGTTTAGAGCCTTCAAGTGGTTCAAGCACTTGGTACAGACGCTGGATACGGCGCTCTGTATTAGAGAAAGTTCCTGTTTTCTCAAAACTTGGTGAAGCAGGCAGTACGACGTCTGCATACTCACATGTTTTAGAGAAGAAGATGTCCTGAACGACCATGAATTTAAGTTTCTCGAAGCCTGCTCTGACATGGTTGACGTTTGAATCGACAATACCCATATCTTCACCTTTCAAGTAAAGAATATCAAGTTCACCTGAATGCATCGCATCAACCATCTGGTGGTTGTTCTGACCTTTTTGAGTATTCAGTTCAACACCCCAGGCATTATTGAACTTCTCAATCACACCTTCATTAGTCAGCTTCTGGTAGCCCGGCAGGTGGTCAGGCATACTTCCCATATCACTTGCGCCCTGCACGTTGTTATGGCCGCGCAGTGGATAAGCACCAGCACCTGGTTTCATATAGTTACCTGTCACAAGCAGCAGGTTGGAGATTGCTGTAGAGGCATCACTGCCTCCGCGCTGCTGAGTAATACCCATCGCCCACATGATAACCGTAGTTTTTGCTTCGTGAATCATTGTTGCGACGTTGATCAGTTCTTCTTTAGTGAGTCCTGTATGTTCTACTGCATAATCAAGTGTATATTTTTCAAGACTGTTGACGAATTCGCTGTAGTTATTGACATGCTGATCGATGAACGCTTTATCATGCCAGTTATTGTCGATAATGTATTTAGTGACGGCATTTAACCAGACAAGGTCGGATGCAGGGTTAGGGCGGATGAACATGTCTGCCCGTTCAGCAAGCTCGTGTTTACGGATGTCTGAGACGAGCAGTTTTGAGCCGCGCAGTTTCTGAGCGCTCTTCACACGTGTTGCGATGACCGGATGGGCTTCTGCTGTGTTCGTACCGATACCAATGATCAGTTCAGCGCTCGCGATATCTGTGATGGAACCTGAGTCACCACCGTAACCGACTGTGCGCCATAAGCCCATAGTCGCAGGAGATTGACAGTATCTTGAACAGTTATCGACATTGTTCGTGCCGACAACAGCACGTGCCAGTTTCTGCATCAAATATGATTCTTCATTCGTACATTTTGAAGAAGTGATAAATGCCAGACGTTCTGGTCCGCGTGTTTTGATTGTCTCTGCAAATTTGCTGGTGATTAATTCATAAGCTTCTTCCCATGTACCTTCTCTGAATTCATCGCCTTCACGAATGAGCGGCTTAGTCAGACGTTCGCCGGAGTTGACGAAATCCCAGCCGAATTTACCTTTAACACATGTTGAGATCTGGTTGGCAGGAGATTCTGGTGACGGTTCCACTTTAAGAATGTCACGGCCTTTTGTCCAGACTTCAAATGAGCAGCCGACTCCGCAGTATGTACATACGGTTTTAGTCTTCTTAATTCTATCTTGACGCATTTCTGCTTCTATATCTGAAATAGCCATGAGCGGCGTATAACCTGTTTCTACTGCTTTAGTGACATCGACGGCAGGGCGGAAAGCATCTTTAAGCATACCAGTTAAGAAGCCTGCTTCTCCTTCCATACCGACTTCCATCATTGCGTTACACGGACATACGGTTGAACAATGGCCGCAGTTGACACAAGATGAATCGTCGATAGGATTACCATCTTTACCATCCCAGAGAACTCTAGGACGTTCAAGTGTCCAGTCAATCATCAGCGTTTCATTGACCTGAACGTTCTGGCACGCCTGAACACAGCGGCCGCAGAGAATGCACTGGTCAGGATCGTAGCGGTAGAACTTACCTCTATTGACCGGTGCGCCTTTAGGAGACTGATGCGTTGCCTGATGGTCGATTTTTAACTGCTTAACTGTATTATGGACGGTACAGTTACCGTTGTTGAAATCACATACTGTACAATAAAGTTCATGATTGTGCAGCACGCGGTCCATCGCAATCATCTGTGCTTCGAATGCTTCACTGGTGCCTGTCTTGACGACGTCACCTTCTTTTAGCTGTGTGCTGCATGAGCGTACGAGTTCCCCGTTAACTTCAATAATACATGCATCACACGTTTCGATCGGACCAAGGTCTGAGTGGAAGCAGAGAGATGGTACATCAATGCCCTGCCATCTCAAGTATTCCAGTAAATTGGTCTGTACCGGTAATTCAAGCTGCTTACCATTCAAAGTAATAGTGACGACTTGAGTTGTTTCGTTCATACATAACCCCTCTTTCTATCTTATTAAAAACTTTATGCCTACCTACATTATAGGTTTTCTTAAGATTTATACAATGAATTACATGTTTTTAGTACTTTAAATTCCATGTTCCTTAACAAAATCGCCTTTTTTTCGTGTAAAAGACAGGCACTAATTCAAAAGAAATAATTAACTGTTAAAGAATACCATTAAAAAACGGATTGCTCCGTTTTTAACTTTCTATAAGGGAAGGGTCATTTGTGAAGGCGTTCGTCTCAATTTCAAAGCCCAAATCCTGAATCATTTGATAGTCTTCTTCGTTCGGCTGGCCGTTAGTCACTAAGTAATCACCGACAAAGATGGAATTTGCCATGTAAAGGCTCAGCGGCTGCAGTGAGCGGAGGTTGACTTCGCGTCCGCCGGAGACGCGGATTTCTTTTGTCGGATTGACGAGACGAAATAGGGCAAGGATCTTCAGACATTTGTTCGGTGTCAGCTCATCTTTATCTTCAAACTTAGTGCCTTTAATAGCATGAAGGAAATTGACAGGAATGCTGTCGGCATTGATCTCTTTGAGCGCAAATGCCATGTTGACAATGTCTTCATCTGTTTCCCCCATGCCGCAGATCACACCGGAGCATGGCGAGATATGATTGTTTTTCATAATCTCTATTGTATTCACACGATCCTGATAGCTATGTGTCGAGACAACTTCATCATGATAACGTTCGCTCGTATTGATGTTGTGATTATAGCGATCGACGCCTGCTGCTTTCAGCTTCTTTGCCTGTTCATCATTTGTCAGTCCGAGGCAGGCGCAGATTTTAAGTGTTGGATATTTCTCCTTGATGGTTTCAACAGCATTTGTGACGCGGTCTACTTCACGATTCGTCGGTTTGCGGCCGCTCATGACGATGCAATAAGTTCCAATTCGGTGTTCGACAGCAGCACCGGCGCCTTTGACAAGCTGCTGTTCATCAACAAGTGCATATTGACTGCAGCCGGTGTTCGCTTTTACGGACTGCCCGCAATAGCCGCAGTCTTCAGCACAGAGGCCGCTTTTAGCATTTAAGATCATATTCAGCTTTACTTTGTTCTGATAATAATGATAGCGGACATGGTAAGCTTCATTGATTAACGTCAGCAGCTCCTTATCCTCTGTGTGTAATATGTTGAGCGCTTCTTCTTTAGTCAGAACATACCCATCGATCACGCGTTGTCCTAATGTCATTTCAATTCCCCCTTTGTTAACTTAAATTAATATTAAGTTAACAATAACGAGGATGCAAGAAAAAATGGACAAAAAAAAGACCACGACTGTGGTCTCTATATTAAAAGACTTGTTCAACTTCAACGACACCCGGCACTTCTTCAAGAAGTGCACGCTCGATACCGGCTTTTAAAGTGATAGTAGAAGAAGGGCATGTACCGCATGCACCGAGTAGACGTAATTTGACGATACCATCTTCAACATCGACTAACTCGCAGTCACCGCCGTCGCGCAGCAGGAATGGACGAAGTTTTTCAAGTACTTCATTGACGTGATCAAACATTGTTTGTTGTTCTGTAGTCATAGGAGACTCCTTTCTTTATAGCTTTGCTAATAGTATAATAACTATAGCACATTTTAGTGGAATGGTTAAGGGGGATGCAAGTGGATTCTATTAAAGTTAATGTTTACGGGGCTGATGCCGTCTGTGCAAGCTGTGTTAATGCACCGACATCAAAAGATATTTACGACTGGATACAGCCGAACTTAAAACGAAAGTTTGAGCAGCTCAGCTTTACTTTCAATTATATCGATATCGCAGATGGGGAAGGGCTGTCAGATTATGACCAGTCATTGCTTGAACAGATTGAGAACGATGAACTGTTTTATCCGCTTGTAACGATGAATGATGACATCGTGGCTGACGGCTATATTCAGCTGCCGCAGCTGACTAAATACATTGACCGGACATTTATTAAGTAACTACAACTAGAACGCCTCAGTTCATGCTTCCATGGGCTGAGGCGTTCTGTTGTAGATGAATGTGGTTAGCCGTTATGATATTTATAGAGCCATAATACGCCGGATTTCATAATTCTTGCGATACGGCCGGTCACGGTGCGGTCCATCAAGTAGGCAAAGCCTTCTTTGTCGCCTAATGAACCGATGAAGCCCTGAAGTTTCAAGTCCGGCATTTTATCAGGCAGCGGTTGACCTGCCCATTGCAGCTTCAGAATATCAACGATCTGCTCAGCCTGGACTTCAGCAAGCTGTGCACTTGGTGCATGAGGCAGCAGGGCACAGTCTCCGACAACATAGACGTTTGGATGCGTTGGAATCTGATGGTACTGATTCACGCGGACACGGCTGCCTTCACCGAACTCCACAGGCAGGCTGCGTACGATCTCGACAGGCTGGATGCCTGCAGTCCACACGCATATATCGACATCGTGCGTGTCGTCATTATTATAAAGTTTACCCGGCTCGACTTTCACAATATTAGATTTCGGGATGACTTCCACTTGGTGTTTATCAAACCATTTCTTGACGTATTTACTCAGTTTTTCGGGGAAAGCCGGTAAAATACGCTCGCCTCTGTCAAACAGTTTAATTTTTAAGTCGGCACGTGATTCACGCAGTTCGCTTGCCAGCTCAATGCCGCTTAATCCTGCTCCGACAATACCTACCGTACTGCCAGCTGGTAAATCTGCGATTGCCTGATAAGTTTTTCTCGCCTGTGTGATGGTCTGGATGCTGTAAGTGTAGACATCTGCACCAGGTACATTGTGATATTTGTCTTCACAGCCAAGACCGATGATTAGTTCGTCATAATCCACTTGAGAGTCTCCAACAGAAACAATCTGCTGGTCAAGGTCGATTGCTGTAATTTCACCGAATGTCTGGTTTAATCGCTGATCTTTCGGGAACTCAAGTCTGATGTCTTTATCGGATTCTGTCCCAGCCGCAAGGGCATAGTATTCAGTTTTTAATCCTTGAAAAGGAATTCTATCGATTAAAGTAATGGTGTATTCTTCTGGTAATGCAGAGGGCAATAAGCGCTGCATTACGCGCATGTTACCATAGCCACCGCCAAGCAGTACAAGATTTTTCATAATGATCCCCTTTTCTTATGAAGTCAAATTTCTACTTTTTTCAACTATCATAAATTATAATATAGATTACAGTTAATTTGTAGCGCTTTAGTTATTGACATGGATAAAAAGTGCTTGTTTGAGGTGGAAAATGAATCCAATCGTAGAGTTCTGTCTTTCTAATATGGCAGCCGGCAGTCAAAGTGTCTATGATACTTTATCCAAAGATCCCGGCGTGGACTGCCTGGAATATGGCTGTCTGACCTATTGCGGGCTGTGCAATGAACGTCTTTATGCGCTGGTCAATGGAGATGTCGTCACAGGAGAAACAGCGGATGAACTACTTAACAATATTTATAAGCATATTGAAGAAAACTGGCTATTCTAGGAGGTAAATGATGAGCACTATAATATTAACAGAAGCAGCAGCCTATGAAGTCAAAGATATGATGGCAAAAAACGGCCTGCCTGATGGTTACTTGAAAGTATCGGTGAAAGGCGGCGGATGTACCGGACTGTCATACGGCATGAGCGCTGAGGAAGTACCGGGAGATAATGATGAACTGCTGAATTTCTACGGCGTCAATGTTCTCGTCGATAAAGCGGATGCACCGATATTGAACGGGACGACGATTGATTTTAAACAGTCGTTGATGGGCGGGGGTTTTGCGATCAATAATCCTAATGCGATTGCTGCGTGCGGCTGCGGTAGTTCGTTCCGCACAAGAGATGTTGCAGGCAGCCCTGAGAATTGCTGAAAATGAAGTTATTAGCTTGAATAATATGCCTATTCAAGTTATGATTACTAAGGAATCTAGTAATGGTTTATGTGACTAAAATCACAATATAATAATCTTAAAAGACAGGTGAATATGATGAGCTTCGAAAGAAAAAAGGTTGTTGTATTAGGAGCGGGTTATGCCGGCCTTCAGACAATCGCAAAATTGCAAAAGTTAGTTTCAGCACAGGATTGTGATATTACACTGATCAACAAAAATGAATATCACTACGAAGCGACATGGTTACATGAAGCTTCAGCAGGTACTCGCGCTTATAAAGACTGTTTATATCCAGTGGCAAGTGTCTTAGATGCTTCTAAAGTTGACTTTGTTGCTGCAGAAGTGACTAAAATCAACCGTGATGAAAAAACTGTGGAGACGACTAACGGAACGTTCAAATTTGACATTCTTGTCGTTGCATTAGGGTTCGAATCAGAAACATTCGGCATTAAAGGAATGAAAGAACACGCGTTCCAGATTGAAAATATCAATACAGCACGCCGCATTTCAGCTCATATTGAAGAGCGCTTCGCGAACTATGCGCAGAGCACTGGCAAAGACGACAAAGACCTTGCTATACTTGTCGGCGGCGCTGGTTTCACTGGTATTGAATTATTAGGCGAGTTAACTGAAAGAATGCCTGAGCTATGTAAAAAATATGGTATCGACCCATCTAAAGTCAAAATGACATGTGTAGAAGCAGCGCCAAAAATGCTTCCTATGTTCTCCGATAAATTAGTGGACTATGTTGTCAACTACCTTGAAGCGCGCGGTGTTGAGTTCAAAATTGCAACACCAATCGTGGCAGCGAACGAAAATGGTTTCGTCGTGAAGAACGGAGAGCAGGAAGAGCAGCTGTATGCTAACACTGTGATCTGGGCAGCAGGTGTTCGCGGCAGCCAGTTAATGGAAGAATCATTTGAAGGCGTTAAACGCGGCCGTATCATCGTGCGTGATGATCTGCGCATTGACGGTTATGATGATATCTTTGTTATCGGAGACTGTTCTGCAGTCATGGCTGGTGAAGGGGACAACAAACGTCCATTACCGACAACAGCACAAATTGCTATGCAGCAAGGTGAGTTCACTGCGAAACAAATCGTGAAGTTACTGAACAACGATAAACTGGATACATTTAAATATGACGACAAAGGAACTGTGGCATCACTTGGTTCACACGACGGTGTCGGTGTTGTTTTCGGTAAAGAAATTACAGGTAAAAAAGCTGCGTTCATGAAGAAAGTAATCGATACACGTGCACTGTTCAAAATTGGTGGTCCAGGTGTTGCTTTCAAAAAAGGTAAATTCCTGTAATAAGCCTGTCTTAATATCGATTAAAGAGACTTGTTTATAACAAGTCTCTTTTTATTGTCGGGGGGATGGTTATGAGTAAAAGAGGGAATGTCTGGCTCGGTGCTGCAGCGGTCGTCATCAATGAGCAGGGTGACTGGCTGGTCGTCAAGAAACAGTATGGCGGCCTGAAAGATATGTGGTCCATGTGTGCGGGATTTGTCGATGCCGGAGAAACAGCGGATCAGGCGATCGTGCGTGAATTGGCAGAAGAAACGGGTATAATAGGACAGGTGGAAGGTATCATCGGTGTCAGAAGCGGGGTCATCAAAGACATTATTTCTGATAATATGATTATTTTCCTTGTCCGCCCGCTGTCTGAGGCAATCACCATCACACTTCCCAATGACGAGATTAAAGACGTCAAATGGGAGACAACGACCCATCTGCTCGCTGATCCCATGTGTTCACCGATGGTCCATGAATTCATCAGAAGACTAGCAGCGCCGCTCGTTCTCGGAAGCACGACGCCGCCGGGACCGCAGTTTAACTATACGACTTATCATTTATTTCTTTAGGAGGCAATAATGACTGCTTTAATACAGTTGATTATTAGTGTATTATTGTTCTTTGTACTATTTTTCGGAATAGCATTCATTTTGAACATGCTGCTTAAATCCACATGGATCATGGCAGGCTTTTACCCGTTTGTCGTCTGTGCGATCGTCGACAAAATTTCAACAGCCGATTATTTTTTGAAACCGAAGTATGCATTTCAGCAATTATGGCACGGCATCACTCATTTATTACCTGCGGACATCATTATGCTTTCCGGTGGACTCATCGGAGCACTGCTAGCAGGATTTGTTATTAGAGGCTTGCGTAACAGCGGATATACTATGTTCTAGGAGTGATAGAATGATGAAGCAAACAGAAACACATGTAGACGATGTCTATGTGTGTTTTTTACCCTTTCAGCACAGCCAGTGGGTGAAGACGAAGCATGATACAGTGAACCGGCATGTGGACGCTTATTATCGTGATCAGCTCACAGCGCTTGATACAGTAGTTGACGGCCTGCATATCATCGGGATTGAAATCGGCAATCCCAAGCGATATAAGACAGAGCAGCTGCTCATACTCCATAGCGAGCTGACCGACGTGCTGACGACTTATCATGAGCAGCGGCTGACAGTAGATGTCACAGTGCTGACAAAATATTTGGATGACGAAGCGCTTCTTGCGCTTGCCTGGACAATAGAATCATCAGCTCCCCGCAGTATCAGCGGCTATGAGCCGGAATTACCGGACTTATTCTACCGGCTGGCTGAGACGCTGGAGCTGCCAACTAGCTCTGTCACAGAGCGGCTGACTGAGCTGTTAAGCAGTCTGAGCGGCAAAGTGACACTATTCAATGCCCAAGAACGCTGCCAGCTGCTGCCGGCCTGTCCGGATGAGGAAGTGACAGCCGTTGAATGGCAGTCAGCGGCTCATGTATCAGAAGTACTGCTGCTCCCTCTCGACTTAACCCGCCGGCTGCCGGATTTACTTCCGCTGTTATTGGCACTGACTGACTGGCCAGGTGCTGTACTATTTGTCTGTTATCACGAGCGGCAGGAAGCGCTCAGTAGAATTGCAAGAAGCGGTATTACTGTGGAAGCAGAACAGCTCAAATCAGCTGTGATATTCGATATGCTGCACTATGGCTTTCAGTATAACGCGGCTCCTATTGTACTAATGATTGAAGACTCAACTGCTGAGCGGATCACGACTTATGGCAGGCCCCTGAATATTAAGGACAAAGGGCATCGTTACCGCATACAGACGCCTGATTTCGAACTGTTTCCGTCTGCACAGAAGCGTGCCGGGCAGCTGGCCGACGGGCGTGTTGAATTAGCAGCTGACTGCTATGAACCGATGGCCCATTATTATCACAAGCCGTTCAGTGTCGTCGAGGAACAGCAGACGACTCCCGCTTACTTTAAGTACCAAATTTACCGCTCCATGTTTCAAAAGGGTTGACACTTAAAGTCAAATACGTTACTTTAGTATGGTATTACTTTACCAAGCTAAAGGATTGGAGTTTTTATATGAATGCAGTATTACTAGCAGTATTAGTCATGATTATTTTAAGTTTATGCCGGTTAAACGTCGTTCTTGCCATATTTGTCGGTGCATTAGTCGGCGGATTGAGTGCAGGGATGGGTTTGAATCATACGATCACTGTCTTTACTGAAGGAATCGGTGCAGGGTCGGAAGTGGCGCTGAGTTATGCACTGCTCGGTGGATTTGCTGCACTGATCTCCTACAGTGGAATTACTGATTACTTTGTCGGTAAGATCATCAATATGATTCGTGTCGACAGCACTGTAAAGACACGGACAGTGACAAAAATTGTCATCATTTTCTCACTGACGCTGCTTGCCTGTATGTCACAAAACCTGATTCCTGTCCACATCGCGTTTATTCCGATTATTATCCCGCCGCTGCTCAGCCTGTTCAATGAGCTGAAGATGGACAGACGGATGATCGCTGTAATGCTGACTTTCGGTTTATGTTTTCCTTACGTCTTACTGCCTTTTGGCTTTGGCCACATTTTCCACGAAATTATTAAAAAAGGGTTTGAACAAGTAGGGTATACCATCCAGTTTGATGATATATGGAAAGCAATGGTCATTCCATCGCTCGGTTTTGTTGTCGGGCTGATTCTCGGTCTTATTATTTATAGAAAGCCAAGAGAATATCATACAGTCGTTGCAGAAGAAACATTTAAGGCGAAGGACATCAAGCCTTATACAGTTTTTGTGACGGTTGCCGCTATTCTCGCTACATTTATTGTGCAGCTGACGACAGAATCGATGATCTTCGGCGCACTTGCCGGCATACTGATTTTCTTTCTCTCTGGCGTGTTCAACTGGCAGACAATGGATGATGAATTAACGACAGGTATTAAAATAATGGCGTATATAGGTGTCGTCATGCTGGCGGCTAATGGCTTTGCGCATGTCATGACAGAATCGGGTCAAGTGACTTCTCTTGTAAAAGAAATGGTCCACTTAACCGGTGGTAATAAAGCGCTGGGTGTGATGTTCATGCTGATTGTCGGCCTGGTTGTCACGCTTGGTATCGGATCGTCATTTGCAACAGTGCCGATCATCGCTGCCCTGTTTATTCCTTTCGGTGATGCCATGGGGTTATCAAGTCTTGCTATCATCAGTATTATCGGTACAGCTGGTGCACTAGGTGATGCAGGCAGTCCGGCAAGTGATTCAACGCTTGGACCGACAGCCGGATTAAATATGGACGGCCAGCATAATCACATCTGGGATACATGTGTCCCGACATTCATGTTATTTAATATTCCTCTTATTATATTCGGCTTTATCGCGGCTATGGTATTATAGTCAAAAAGGGGAAATACAATGGATTTCATGGAGTTATTTACAACAGACAGTCTGCTGACGCAGTTTGAGATGAAGATAGAAGAAAGAGCACCAGGGAGACTCGTGATCAGCATGCCTGTCACTCATAAAGTCAGGCAGCCGTTCGGTTACCTGCACGGTGGTGCGAGTGTCGCCTTAAGTGAGACAGTCGCATCTATGGGGACAGCAGATTTAATCGACCTTGACAAAGAGCTTGGACTAGGTCTTGAAATCAATGCCAATCATATCTCATCTGTCCGCTCCGGCAGAGTGAAAGCAGTCGGTGAGATTCTGCATCAAGGGAAGACGACCCATGTATGGGATATTAAAGTTTACGATGATAATGACCGGCTGCTGTCAGTTGCACGGTGCACAGTCGCCGTCAAAACATTAAGATAACAAAGAAGAGTCCAGGATATTCTGGACTCTTCTTTGTTTAAGCTATTTTGCATCTTTTAGATCATCTCTCACGGTCTTCTTTGTATAAGGTGTACCTGTATAGTAGGCACTCCGCATAATAAGATGGCCGCCGATTGGGCCGGTAAGGAAAATGAACAAAATAGCCAGCAGCAGGGACGGCTGAAACTGATGATCTTTACCGATGAAGAACAGCAGCACCCCGGATATAATACACATGACTCCGAGCGTTGATGCCTTACTGGCAGCATGGCCACGCGTATAGACGTCAGGCAGTCTATATAGACCCAGTGCACTGGCGAAGCTTAGCAGAGCACCGAGGATTATGAAAATCATGGCGGCACTATTGACGATGATGTCGATCATATTCGATGATCTCTCCTTTATCCATAAATTTCGCGAATGACACGGTCCCAAGGAATGAGAGTATGGCAAGCAGCATCATAATACTGATATAATGCGTGGTGTTCAATAAGATTGAAAACAGCGCAATGACAGCCATGAGAGAGATGCCGAGCGCATCAAGAGCAACTACACGGTCAGCAACACTCGGCCCTTTGACAGCGCGGTACAAAAAGCCGAACATGCTGACAACGACAACAATAAGTGCTATCACTACAATAATCGTCATCTAATACCAACCTCCTTAATAGCCGCTTCAAATGAGGAGCGGATACCCTCTATCTCATCTTCCAGATTCGAGAAATTAATCGCATGAATATATAAAGTCTTACGGTCATTGCTGACAGCCACAACGACTGTGCCGGGCGTTAAAGTAATCATCTGTGACAGCAATGAAATTTCCCAGTCTTTCGTCAATTCTGTCGGATAGGCAAAAAACGCCGGTGAAATGTCAATTTCTTTTGAGAGGACAATTTTAAATACTTGGACGTTTGCTTTCACTAACTCAATAATAAAAATGATACAAAGCCGGATGCTTTTCACAAGCGGCCGTAAATAGAAGCGTCCGGGCAGGAAAGGACGCATGACGAAAACAGCGAACAGCCCGAACAAAAATCCGAGAACAATGTTGCCGAAAGAAAAGCTCATTGTAATCAAGCACCAGAGCAGTGTCAGGGACAGATTGATCAGAAACTGTACTGCCATTAGTTCACCTCCATTATTTGTGTGTAATGGGACGGCTCTGTCAAGGTGAGGGCTGCTTGATGAAACAGCGGATAGAACTGGTCAGCGTATAATCCGAAAGCGACAGCGAGACATGTTGCGATGACACTGACAACCAGCATTCTGCGGTACGGTTTGACAGGTGTCACTGTGACCGGGTTACCCCAGAACACGTGAATGAACATACGGATGATGGAGTAGAGCACAATGAGGCTGCTCAGCAGAATGATAACTGCTGCAAACGTATGACCGTCAGCAAGAGCCGCTTTAACAATATAATACTTACCGTAAAAGCCGCTGAGCGGAGGGATGCCTGCAAGCGACAGTGCTGCGATGAAAAACGTCCAGCCGAGCACCGGATAATCTTTAATCATACCGCCGAGTCTGTTCGACTGAGTTTCTCCTGTCATATGAATGATAACACCGACCAGCATGAATAATGCGGCTTTAATCAATATGTCATTGAAGATATAATAAATCGCACCGAGCATACCGTCAGTGGACAGCAGGCTGACACCGGTCAGAATGACACCGACCGCAATCATAATGTTATAAATGATCACTTTCTTCATATCGTAATAGGCGAGAGCACCTATACAGCCGAAAATAATCGTCAGCAGTGCAATGACCATAATGAATGTGCCGACGATGTGTGTCGGAAAGAATAAAGTATAAGTCCGCATAATCGCATAAATGCCGACTTTGGTGAGCAGTGCACCGAACATCGTCAAAATCGGAATCGGCGGTGCGTAATAAGCCCCTGGCAGCCAGAAGTAAAAGGGGAACATCCCGGCTTTTGTCGCAAAGACAAAAATAAAGAGAATAGCACAGAGCACGATAATCGGCTGATTTTCCTGTCCGGAGAGCTTCACACTGATATCTGCCATATTCAATGAACCGACAACGGAATACAGCATCGCTATCGCCAGTACAAAGAACGATGACGAGATGACATTCACTAAAATATACTTAATACTTTCCTGCAGCTGAATCTTTGTACCGCCGATAATCATCAATACATAAGAGCTCATCAGAAACACTTCAAAGAAGACAAATAAGTTGAAAATATCTCCTGTGGAAAAAGCACCGTTCAAACCAGTCAGCATAAACAGCAGTGAAGCGTAGTAGTAATAGCGCTCCCGTTCAACACCGATAGATTGGTAGGAATAGATAATGACTAGACAAGTCAGTAATGACGTCATGAACACAAATGATGCTGACAGCTGATCGACGGTCAGTGTAATACTGTAAGGGATGGGCCAGCTGCCGAGCTCAAGAAACTGAATGCCGTGTTTAATGATATGCCAGAGATTAAGCGCTGCAAACAAAGTAGTGACGACAGCACCCAGCAGCACAACCATACGCTTTATAAGCAGCCGCTTACCGATGAAAATGAGAATAAGTGAAAAAATAGCAGGAATAATCACAGGAAACACTAATAGATTACTTATCATCCGGTACTCCTTTCATCATCGACATATTATCTGTCCCGAGCTCCTTGTAACTTCTGAATGCCAGTACAAGGAAGAAGGCAGTGACAGCAAAGCTGATGACAATAGCTGTCAGTATCAGGGCCTGCGGGATTGGATCCACATAACGCGCAATATGCTTATCATAAATAGGGATGGCCCCCTCTTTCAGGCCGCCCATCGTCAGGAGCAGTAAATTAACCGCATGAGTGAGAATAGATGTCCCGATAATAATTCTGAGCAGGCTTCTAGAAAGGATGAGATAGACACTTGCAGCAATTAAAATGCCGCTCAATATAATCATGATCACTTCCATTATTCATTCTCTCCTATCGTCAGAATAATTGTCATTGTTGTCCCGATGACAGCGAGCATAACACCGAGGTCAAACAGCATGGCTGTATGCCAGTGCACAGCGCCGAACAGCGGTAAATGCAGGTCGCCGGAAAAGTGTGTGAAAAATGGTCTGCCGAGCAGCACTGCAATTAAAGGTGTGGCATAGCAGAAAGTGAGACCGACCGCTATGACTTTCTTAAAGTCTATTGGTAGTATACTTTCCAGCGTTTTAATGTCATAGGCGATCAAAACAAGCAGCAAAGCACCTGCAACGAGCAGACCGCCGACAAATCCACCACCCGGTGTATAATGACCTCCCAGAAAGATGGAGAGGCTGAACATGAAGATGATGAAAAACACAATTAAAGTACAGAATTGAAAAATAACATCATTTCTTTGTTTGTTCATGATTGACCTCCTTGCTGTCCCGCAATTTAATCAATGTATAGATGCCGATGCCGGCAATGCCGAGTACAGTCGATTCAAACAATGTGTCAAAGCCCCGGAAATCAACGAGAATGACGTTGACCATGTTTTTACCGTGAGCCAGGTCATACACATGTTTAATGTAATATTCAGTGATGGACGGTGAAAAGCGATGGCCGTAAGCCATCAGTGCAATGACGGTCACAACAGCCCCGACACCGACCGCAATCACTGCATTAGTCAGTTTGAATGGCATGGTCTCCTCGTAGCGTGACAGCTTCGGCAGATGATAGAAGCACATCAGAAATAATGCGGTGGAAATCGTTTCAATCGTCAACTGTGTAAGCGCTAAGTCAGGCGCATTGAAGAAGACGAAGAACAGACCGACGGCATAACCGATGGCACTCAGCATAATAATACTGAATAGACGGGACTTCGCGACAATCACCATAAAGGTCGCAATCAATATCAGAACGACAAGAATCAGTTCAAACGAACGGACTTCTGATAAGTGCCAGCTGCCGAAATTGAACGGTGCCTGCAGCAGCAGGACGACAGTCATCACGATTAAAGCGCTGAAGACCAGCAGTAAATGGCTGCGGATACCGGCAGTAATCACCTTGTTGTTAAGACGGTAGGAAATGGATTCAGCGGCCGCCAGTAGTTTCTCGTAAACGTAATTGAATGTCCAGTTCGGGCGCTGCACTGAATAGATAGGTGCCCACTGCTGGTAAGTGAAGATGAGCGCCGTACCTGCCGCAAAAATCAGCAGTGTTGTCACCAATGCAGGGTTAACACCATGCCAGTGTGAAATATGCAGCGGTGCCACATGTTTGTTCAAGATGGCCTGTCCTGCACTGTCGATCATTGGCGTCAGTATATTCGGGAATAATCCGGTGAAGACAACGACAGTAACCATCAGTAAAGGAGACAACAGCAATAACAGCGGTGCCTCGTGGACATGTTTGTCTACCGACGGCGGACCACCGAAAAAGAGGTCTTTGAGCAGTTTCACAGAGTAGATGAACGTCAACAGGCTGCCAATGATAACAAGTGACAGCAGCAGTACGAGCGACGGTCCATGGAACAGGCCGCTCTTACTGTCAAACATGCTCGTCAGAAACATCTCTTTAGACAGAAAGCCGTTGAACGGCGGTACACCGGCCATGCTGAGTGCGCCGATGATAGCGGCGGTAAACGTAACAGGCATCAGCTGCAGCAGGCCGGACAGTTTTTTGAGATCGCGCGTGCCTGTCTCATGATCGATAATACCGACGACCATAAACAGTGCCCCTTTGAATGAGGCATGGTTGAAAATATGGAAGACGCAGGCGGCAATCGCTGCATAGAAGACCGGCTGGTTATTATAATAGACGCCGAGACCGCCGACACCAAGCAGTGTCATCATCAGTCCGAGCTGACTGATCGTGCTGTAGGCAAGAACGCCTTTTAAGTCCTGCTGTTTCACTGCATTGAACGATGCCCAGAACAACGTAATTGCCCCGATAAAAGTCACAATGTAAATCCATTGTGCTGACAGTGCAAAGAGCGGTGTGAACCGTGCAATTAAATAAACACCGGCCTTCACCATAGTCGCAGAGTGCAGATAAGCACTGACAGGTGTCGGTGCTTCCATCGCATCAGGCAGCCAGATATGGAACGGAAACTGCGCTGACTTTGTGAATGCTGCAAGCAATATGAATACCATGGCAGTCGTAAATAATGGAGACTGCTGCAGCACATCTGCCTGCATCACCATTTCCCTGATACTGAATGTATGGGCAATAGACACTAAGGTCAGCAGACCTCCGAGCAGCATCAGGCCGCCGAACACAGTGATCAGCATCGACTTCAGAGCACCTTGCAGTGATTTCTCCTTATGATGCCAGAATGCAATCAACAGAAAGCTCGAGATGCTTGTCAGCTCCCAGAACAGATAGAGCGACAGAACATTGTCACTGAGCACAACGCCGAGCATAGCACCCATAAACAGCAGCAGATACGTATAAAAATGACCGAGCTGCTCACGGCTGCTTAAATAATGGATAGAGTAAAAGACAACGAGTGCACCGATGACAGTAATCAGCAGACAGAACAACAGGCTGATACCATCCATTCTGAAATCCAGATTCAAGCCGATGCGCGGCATCCATTTGACTGATTGACTGACTTGGCCGCTCATCAACAACAGTACAGCGGCTGCCACAGGAACAAGCAGTGCAAAATAACCCGGATGAATCCGTTTATTATAATAATGTATCAGCGGGATAAGTAGGGCGCCGAGAAACGGCAGACTGACGGCTAAATGTAATAAACTCATGAAAGACCTCCTTCAATAAATTAAGTATACAGAAAATCTGCAACGCTTTAAATGCGATAAGCTGTTGCCCGGGCACTAGTGAGCGGGTGTTCTTAAATAAGAAGAAAGCACTTGATTTATCCTTCATTGTTCGAAAAATCGTCAAATTTTATCCCGTAATAATGCGCATATTCTTTTTTCAGCGACTGCATTTTCTGCAGGGCAAGCTGGTTAAAAGAAGTGGGTTCTGCTGCCAGTTTTTCCTCCATTGCAGTGACTGCCTTGTAAAGTGAGGCTTCATAAGCAGGGACCGCATCGTCATATGGCTTCAGAAGATTAGGGCTGACAATGCGCTTTTCGTACTGAGCCAGTGCTTTTCGTTCATGGAAGAACACTTCAGTCTCATGAGGATGATGCAGATCTCCCTGCTTGGGATGAATAAGAACGGCAGTGACTTTAACAACCACGCCGTTCGGATGATCACTTACTTTTTCTACAATATAGCGTCCCGTTTTAAATGAAAGTTGATAATACATGTTCGTCATCCTTTTGTGTTAATATATTATGGTACTTATCATATCATGAAGGAGCAGTTATCATGACTAATTTTCCGCAATTAAATACAGAAATATCAGAAAACGAACGTGTCGTTGACATGGTTACATCAAAAGGGACAATGAAAATTAAATTGTTCCCTGAAATTGCACCGAAGACGGTTGCCAATTTCATTCAGCTCGCTGAGCAGGGTTATTATGAAGGCATTACTTTCCACCGCGTGATCAATGACTTTATGATTCAAGGCGGCGACCCGACCGGTACAGGAATGGGCGGCGAAAGTATTTACGGCGATTCATTTGAAGATGAGTTCTCAATGAATGCCTTCAATCTTTACGGGGCATTGTCTATGGCAAATGCCGGCCCGAATACGAATGGTTCTCAGTTCTTCATCGTCCAGATGAAACAGGTTCCGGCGCAGATGCTGTCACAGTTAAAGCAGGGCGGCTGGCCTGAAGAAGTTGTCGATGCCTATGCAGAACGCGGCGGTACACCATGGCTTGACCAGAAGCATACCGTGTTCGGACAAGTGATTGAAGGACTGGATGTATTAGAAGCGATCGCTGATGTTAAAGTCGGCCCGCAGGATAAACCGGTTGAAGATGTCACTATCGAAACAATTAATATTATCAAGTAGTCCCTTGCATCAATAAGTCATGAAATGTTCATGACTTATTGATTTTTTTATATTTTCATCATGCTATAATTTGATAGATTAGGAGCGTGATAAACAATGATGGATTTTCTATACTTCCCAGAAAATAAAATGGAGTACATCCCGGCAAGTATTACATTATTATGCTTTATGCTGCTTGCTTATATAGCTTATCGCCTTTTCAAACGTCACTCGGTTCGTGAAGAAGCGAAGATGAAAGCGTTCGAAGAGGAAGTCATGAAACGTCTGGAAAGCGGAGAACTGTATAATGAACGCTGAATTTAATATCGAACTTTACAAACTGATAGCTGACTGGAACCCGATGAAGTTTGAGGACGCATCGATGGGCGACCAGGAAGTCTATGACTGCATGGACATCATTCATCAGACTGATGACCGCGATGAAACGGTGAAACGTATCCAGCATGTCTATCACTTCAGTTTTGACCAATATATACCTGCAGAAGAGATTCACCTTCTGCTGGACCGTGTGGCCACTTTAAATATGCAATGTAAGTTATAGAATGTTAGGTCATTGCCACTCATTATGGTAAACTTAGTTTATTAATAATGAGGAGGGGCATGGCAGTGAAGAATAAGTACAAAAAAGGCCAGTTCATTAAAGTCAAAGTAACTGGTATTCAGCCTTATGGTGCCTTTGTTGAAACCCCCGATCATGTAGAAGGCTTAATTCATATTTCTGAAGTGATGAACGATTATATTCATAACTTAAACCTTTTTCTGACAGTCGGCCAGATTGTCAAAGCGAAAGTGATTGATGTGTCAGAAGATGGTAAGCTTAATTTATCGTTAAAGGAAAATGACTACTTTAAGCGTCATGAACGGAAAAAAGAAAAGAAATCTGTGCTTGAGGAATTGAATCAGACAGATGCCATAGGGTTCGAGTCGTTGAAGCAGAAACTGCCGGAATGGGTAGCGCGTGCAGAACGTATACAGTGACCTGTAAAAAAGAGCGGTAATGATACCGTTCCTTTTTACAGGTTATTTTTATGCATTAATAATGTAGAAAGCGCCAGATTTATTCATAAATATGCATAAAAAATTTTTATGGTTGAATATGTGTGAAAAGGTTGAACTTCGTGCATTTTTTGTTCATTATAGATGTTGTAAGGGTTTTCTTAAAACCCAATTTCAAGGAGGTACTATAATGATTCCATATAAGCATGAACCATTCACTGATTTCACTGTAGAAGAAAATCAGCAGGCAATGAAGAAAGGTCTTGAAACGGTCAATGGTTACTTAGGTCAGGACTATCCACTGATTATCGGTGGCGAACGTATTATGACTGAAGATAAAGTACGTTCATACAATCCCGCTAAAAAAGATGAAACAATCGGTTTCGTATCTAAGGCGACTCAGGAGCATGCTGAACAAGCAATGGAAGTAGCTAAAGCAACGTTCGAAACTTGGAGATCATCGTCTGCTACTGTTCGCGCTGACATTTTATTCCGTGCGGCAGCAATCATCCGCCGCCGTAAATTTGAATTCTCAGCACTGATGGTTAAAGAAGCAGGGAAACCATGGAATGAGGCTGATGCAGATACTGCAGAAGCAATCGACTTTCTTGAGTTCTACGGCCGTGAAATGCTGCGTCTTAAAGATGGCGTCAAAGTAGAGAGCCGTCCAGGCGAATTCAACCGCTATGACTATATTCCGTTAGGTGTCGGCGTTGTTATCTCACCATGGAACTTCCCATTCGCTATTATGGCGGGTACGACTGTAGCACCGCTTGTCACAGGTAACACTGTGTTATTAAAACCTTCATCAAACACATTAGTAGTTGCCTACAAATTTATGGAAGTATTAGAAGAAGCGGGCATGCCTAAAGGGGTTGTTAACTTTATCCCTGGTTCATCACGCGATATCGGTGACTTCATCGTCGATCACGTTGATACACGCTTTATCTCATTCACTGGCTCACGCGACGTCGGTGTGCATATTTACGAGCGTGCTGCCAAAGTTCACGAAGGCCAGTTAAACTTAAAACGCGTCATCGCTGAAATGGGCGGTAAAGATACAATTGTCGTTGACTCAGAAGCTGATTTAGAACTTGCAGCTGAAGCAATCGTTAAATCTGCATTCGGATTCTCCGGCCAGAAATGTTCCGCATGTTCAAGAGCAATCGTCCTTGAGGATGTATACGATGAAGTCATCGCTAAAGTTAAGGAAAAAACAGAAAAATTAACAGTAGGTAACCCTGAAACAAATGAACACTTCATGGGTCCTGTTATCGATGAAAATTCATTGAATAAAATTAAGGAATATATTGAAATCGGTAAAAATGAAGATGGCGGTACAGTGCTTGTCGGTGGAACAACTGACGAAGAAGAAGGTCACTTTGTCCATCCAACAGTCTTCGTTGATGTCAAACATGATTCACGCATCATGAAAGAAGAGATTTTCGGTCCGGTCGTCGGCATCGCAAAAGCTAAAGACTTCACTGAAGCGATCAAATTTGCGAATGATACGGATTATGGTTTAACAGGAGCTGTCATCACGAACAACCGCGAACATTTAGAAGAAGCGCGCCGTGATTTCATGGTCGGTAACCTATACTTCAACCGCGGCTGTACAGGCGCAATCGTTGGCTATCAGCCATTCGGTGGTTTCAAAATGTCTGGTACAGATTCTAAAGCCGGCGGTCCGGATTACTTAGTGCTTCACATGCAAGGTAGAACATCTTCAGAAATGCTGTAATACAATAATCAATGGCAGTAGTGCATGATGCACTACTGTTTTAATGAAAAAGGGGATAACAATGACTAAATCAACTGAAATCATCGAACAGACTAACCACTACGGCGCACCAAACTATCATCCACTGCCAATCGTTATTTCAGAGGCTGACGGCGTATGGGTAAAAGATCCAGAAGGCAATAAATATATGGACATGCTGTCTGCTTACTCTGCAGTGAACCAGGGCCACCGCCATCCAAAAATCGTGCAGGCATTAAAAGATCAGGCGGACCGCGTGACATTAACATCTCGTGCATTCCATAGTGATCAGCTGGGTCCTTGGTATGAAAAAATCTGCAAGTTAGCAAACAAAGAAATGGCTCTGCCGATGAACACAGGTGCTGAAGCAGTGGAAACTGCGATCAAAGCAGCGCGCCGCTGGGCATATGATGTTAAAGGCGTTGCCGATAATCAAGCGGAAATCATCGCGATGAAAGGGAACTTCCACGGACGTACGATGGCCGCTGTATCATTGTCAAGCGAAGCTGAATACCGCCGTGGTTACGGCCCGCTGCTTGGTGGTTTCAAATTAGTTGATTTCGGTGATATCGAGCAGATCAAAGCAGCAGTCACACCTAACACAGCTGCCATCTTACTTGAACCGATTCAAGGGGAGGCAGGAATCATCATCCCGCCAGAAGGTTTCCTGAAAGAAGTACGTCAATTATGTGATGACAATAACATTTTGTTCATTGCAGATGAAATTCAGGCAGGCTTATGCCGTTCTGGTAAATTCTTCGCTACAAGCTGGGAAGATGTTGAACCTGACATGTACATTCTCGGCAAAGCATTAGGCGGCGGTGTCTTCCCGATTTCATGTGTGCTTGCTGACAAAGAAGTGCTTGAAGTGTTTAATGCAGGTTCCCACGGTTCAACATTCGGTGGAAATCCGCTTGCATGTGCCGTATCTGTTGCAGCTTTAGATGTTCTTCTTGACGAAAATCTTGCTGAACGTTCAAATGAACTCGGTGAATACTTCAAAGCTGAACTTAAGAAAATTGATAACCCAGTGATTAAAGAAGTGCGTGGACGCGGCTTATTCATCGGTGTGGAATTAACGGAGAATGCTCGTCCATACTGTGAACAGCTGAAAGAATTAGGACTGCTGTGTAAAGAAACTCATGACACAGTCATTCGTTTTGCACCACCACTAGTTATTTCTAAAGAAGATCTTGACTGGGCAATCGAACAGGTTAAGAAAGTATTCACGAAATAATTATTTGATAGCGTTTACAAAAAATCAATTAGACCATTTTATTTAACCTTTAGTGTGTTACAATGGTTAACGAATAATTATTTTAAAAAGAGGCGAAGAGGATAATGACGGAACATTTAAACTTAGTATCATCAACTCAAGTAATTATTAAAGATGCATTGGACAAGCTGGGCTTTGATGAAGGTATGTATGAATTAGTCAAAGAACCGATGCGTTTGCTGACAGTTAGAATTCCAGTCCGTATGGATGACGGGACAGTTAAAACATTCACAGGTTACAGAGCACAGCATAATGACGCTGTCGGACCGACAAAAGGCGGCGTACGTTTTCATCCGGAAGTTGATGAAGATGAAGTGAAAGCGTTGTCCATGTGGATGACATTGAAGTGTGGAATTGTTGATTTACCTTACGGTGGTGGTAAAGGCGGTATCGTCTGTGACCCACGTCAAATGAGTATTCATGAAGTAGAACGTTTGAGCCGCGGCTACGTACGTGCTATTTCTCAGATTGTCGGGCCGACAAAAGATATTCCGGCGCCGGACGTCTTCACTAACTCACAGATTATGGCATGGATGATGGATGAATACAGCAAAATGGATGAGTTCAATTCTCCTGGGTTTATCACTGGTAAGCCGATTGTACTGGGTGGTTCACAAGGTCGTGACCGTTCTACCGCTCTTGGTGTCGTTATCGCTATTGAAGAAGCAGCGAAACGCCGTGGTAAAACAGTGAAGGATTCTCGTGTCGTCATTCAAGGTTTCGGGAATGCCGGCAGCTTCCTTGCTAAATTCTTGTACGATGCTGGTGCTAAAGTTGTCGGTATCTCTGACGCACACGGTGCACTGCATGATCCTAACGGGCTTGATATTGATTACCTGCTTGACCGTCGCGACAGCTTCGGTACAGTGACGAATCTGTTTGAAGATACAATCACTAATAAAGAACTGTTTGAGTTAGATTGTGACATTCTTGTCCCTGCTGCGATCTCTAACCAGATTACAGAAGAGAATGCGCATGATATTAAAGCGGATATCGTTGTAGAGGCGGCTAACGGTCCAACAACAATGGAAGCTACAAAAATTCTGACAGACCGCGGCATCCTGCTTGTACCGGACGTACTTGCAAGTGCAGGTGGTGTAACAGTTTCTTACTTCGAATGGGTTCAGAACAACCAAGGTTACTACTGGACAGAAGAAGAAGTTAACGAAAAATTACGCGAAAAATTAGTAAAAGCATTTGATACTATTTATTCATTATCCGAAAATCGTAAAATTGATATGAGACTGGCTGCTTATATTGTCGGTATTAAACGTACAGCAGAAGCTGCACGTTACCGCGGCTGGGCATAAGCTGTTAAACACACTCACCTCATGTGAGTGTGTTTTTTAATGGTGTGAGCATATTAATTTAATCATGCTGCGATTACCTATACACTTATGACTATCAACTATTGGAGGTTATTTATGAATTCATTTACATTCTATAATCCGACGCAACTTGTTTTCGGTAAAGACAGTATTGAAAAGCTGCCGGCAATGATTAACCAGTTTACATCAGGTACTAAAGTACTCATCACTTACGGCGGCGGCAGTATTAAACGCACCGGTCTTTATGACCGTGTCATCGGCCTGCTTGAAGGATTTGAAGTGTTTGAACTTGAAGGGATTGAACCAAACCCGCGTCTTTCTACTGTGAAAAAAGGGGTTCAGCTTGTAAAGGATAATAATATTGACTTCATTCTTGCAATCGGCGGCGGCAGCGTTATCGATGGTACGAAACTGATTTCAGCTGCGAGCACGATCGATGAAGACCCATGGAAAATCGTGACTCGTGAAGTGACACCGACAGCGGCTGTGCCGTTCGGTACGATTTTAACGATTGCTGCAACAGGTTCTGAGATGAATTCAGGCAGTGTCATCACGAACTGGGAGACGAATGAAAAACTAGGCTGGGGTTCACCGCTAGTCTTCCCTAAATTCTCACTGCTTAACCCGGAAGTGACGTATACACTGCCGAAAAATCAGACGGTCAATGGCATCGTTGACTCTATGAGCCATCTGCTTGAACAGTATTTCAATGAAGCTGACAACAGTGCCGTCGGTGATGCGATGATTGCAGGTGTGATGAAAGCAATTATGAAAGCAGGTCTTGCCGTGCAGGATGAGCCTGAAAACTATGAAGCACGCGAAACACTGATGATCGGTGCGACGGTTGCTTTGAATGGCTTTATGCGTATGGGCTATAACGGTGACTGGGCGACTCACAACATTGAGCATGCTGTCAGTGCCGTTCATGATATTGCCCATGGTGCAGGCCTTGCCGTGTTATTCCCGGCATGGATGACATATGTCAGCGGGAAGTCACCGGAACGCTTCGCACAGTTTGCAGAAGATGTCTTTGATGTCGATGCATCATTACCACAGGAAGAAAAAGTGAAGGCCGGCATAGCAGGTATCACTGATTACTGGAAGGCTATCGGTGCACCGTCAAGCTTGAGTGAATTTGATATTCCTGAATCAGATTTTGAAGTATTTGCGGATAAAACATTGTTCAACGGTCCGTTCGGAAATTTCTACAAATTGAATAAAGAGGACGTCATTGAAATCTATAAATTGGCACACTAAATTTAAGTAAAGACTCTATCTTTTTAGAGTCTTTTTTATTTTGGCTCTGTAAAATTAGTTAAGTATTGATGAAAACAAACATATAGGGGTTGTAACTCGTTATGATAATGCTGTAATACATAATAAATAGCCAAGGAGGATTTTAAATGAAGAAACTCATCACATTAATGCTTGTCAGCTTAATCGGGCTTTTCGTTACCCCTCCGTATGTCGATGCAAAAAAACAAATACACTCTGTGATTGCTCACCGAGGTGCAAGCGGCTATGCGCCAGAGCACACATTCGCAAGTTATGATATGAGCCACTTTAACATGAACGCAGATTATATTGAAGTCGATCTTCAGATGACAAAAGATGGCCAGCTGGTTGCCATGCATGATGAAACTGTTGACCGGACAACTAATGGTACAGGGCTTGTTAAAGATTACACACTGGCTGAGCTTAAAGCACTGGATGCCGGCAGCTGGTTCAATGAAAAGTATCCTGAACAGGCACGCTCGGAATACGTCGGGCTAAAAGTACCGACACTTGATGAAGTGATTTCACGCTATGGCACGCAAGCGAAGTACTATATCGAAACTAAATCACCGGAAGTTTATCCGGGGATGGAAGAAATGCTGCTGAATACGCTCAGTCATCATGGTCTATTGAAGAAGAATCAGCTGAAAAAAGGACATGTGCTTATTCAATCATTCTCTACAGCCAGTCTCATTAAAGTGCATCAGCTGGATGCAGCGATTCCATTAGTGAAACTGATGGATAAAGGTGTTATTGATACATTAACGGATCAGCAGCTTAAAACATTGCGGAATTTAGTAGTCGGAATCGGACCGAACTATAAAGATTTGACCGCAGCTAATACAAAACGACTACATTCAAATGGATTGATTGTACATCCATACACCGTCAACACTGAAGCTGACATGAGACGGTTGAACAGTTATGGTGTAGACGGTGTTTTCACCAATTATCCTGATGTCTATAAACGGATTAACGAAGAAAAGAAAGTGAAATAATATTGTCGGGCGTGCTAATGCCCTGCTTTTTAACAGGTTAAGCAAGGCGTTTCATTGAGAACTTTACTGTAATAGAGTAAAATGATGGTGAGACGATATTCAGGAGGGTAATCATGACATATATTAAATTTGATTATGAGACAGCACTGACATTTTTTGGTCAGCACGAAATGGACCAAGTGAGAGATTTAGTCAAAAATGTACATCATACGATTCACGAAGGCAGTGGAGCGGGCAGTGACTTTTTAGGCTGGGTGGACTTACCTGAAAACTATGATAAAGAAGAGTTTGACCGCATTAAAAAAGCATCAGAGAAAATTAAATCAGATAGTGAAGTACTGCTTGTGATCGGCATTGGCGGTTCATATCTCGGCGCACGTGCAGCGATTGAAATGCTGTCGAATTCATTTGATAACTTCGCACCGCAGGAAGGCCGTCCGCAGATTATTTTTGCAGGTCATCAGTTATCTTCATCCTATACAACAGACTTGATAAAGTATCTCGACGGCAAAGATTTCTCAATCAATGTCATCTCTAAGTCCGGGACAACGACAGAACCTGCAGTGGCATTCAGAATCTTCAAGAAGCTGCTTGAAGAGAAGTACGGCAGAGAAGAAGCGAAATCACGTATTTATGCGACAACAGACAAAGCAAAAGGTGCATTGAAATCACTTGCTGATACAGAAGGCTATGAAACATTCGTCGTGCCTGATGACGTCGGCGGCCGTTATTCAGTGCTGACAGCTGTCGGCCTTCTGCCGATTGCAGCAGCGGGAATTGATATCGACCAGATGATGACAGGGGCAGCAGATGCGAGAAATGATCTGTCTTCTTCTGAGCTGGAAGATAATATCAGCTATCAGTATGCTGCCATCCGCAATATTCTCTACAATAAAGGCTATACGATCGAAATGCTGATCAACTATGAGCCGAGCCTGCAGCTGTTCAATGAATGGTGGAAGCAGCTGTTCGGCGAATCAGAAGGCAAGGACTTTAAAGGGATTTATCCGTCAAGTGCGAACTTCTCAACTGATCTTCATTCGTTAGGTCAGTATGTCCAGGAAGGAAGACGCGACTTATTTGAAACGGTCATCAAAGTGGCAGAGCCGAGAGCAGATATTACGATTGAAGAAGAGGAAAATGATCTGGATGGTCTGAACTTCCTTGCAGGACGGACGATGGATTATGTCAATACGAAGGCGTTCCAGGGAACACTGCTTGCCCATACAGACGGCGGTGTGCCGAACTTAGTTGTTGAGATTCCTAAGCAGGATGCTTACACATTCGGTTACCTTGTCTACTTCTTTGAACTCAGCTGTGCGATGAGCGGCTATCTCCTCGGGGTCAACCCGTTCAATCAGCCTGGTGTTGAAGCCTACAAACAGAATATGTTTGCACTGCTCGGTAAACCAGGTTATGAAGATAAAAAGGCAGAACTTGAAGAACGCCTGAATAACTAAGCTTTAAAGAAAACCGCATAGCGGTTTTCTTTTTATTTTGGCCTTTATAGTTTAAACTGGTAGTCAATAACAAAAAAATATTAAAGTAGGTTATGTAATGACAGAGTGGGTTCATCATTATTTATCAGAGGATTCTGTGATGGGCTGGATTGAAAAATTTAAATCGTTTGGCATTATTATTGCATTTCTTCTGCCATTTCTAGAAGCTTTCTTTCCAGTGCTGCCGCTTGTTGTATTTGCCGTGGTTAATTCTAACGCCTATGGGATTATCCCGGGCTTTTTGTTGACGTGGAGCGGTGCGATGACAGGTGCCTATGCGGTTTTTCTCATCATCAGATATTTTTCTGAAACAAAGTTCATTAAGAAGTTCACGGACCGTCCGCAAGTCCATCGTTTCATTGAATCAGTCAATGCCCGAGGTGTCATACCCTTATTCATACTGCTCTGTTTTCCGTTTACACCGTCCAGCGTCATCAATATCGTAGCTGCTTTATCTAATATAAGACAGCGGGAATATTTGCTGGCTGTCGGTCTCGGGAAAGCCGTGATGCTGCTGATTCTCAGTTTTATCGGTGCAGATATTAAGTCGTTCTTCGCCCAGCCCGACAAGGCCGTGCTTGTCGTGCTGCTGCTTGTTCTGCTATGGTGGGCAGGTAAAAAACTGGAGTCTTATTATAATAGAAAAACAGGTAAAAAATAATGAGAAAATGGTTAACCTTTATTATTTTAAGTCTTGTTTTAATTATTGTCATCCGTTCATTTATCATCACTACTTATGTCATTGAAGGAAAGTCCATGGAACCTTATTTCCATTCTGGTGACAGGGTTGTCGTCAATCTGCTTGAAGATGTTTTTTTCCCTCTCCGGTCTAAAGATATCATCTTCTTCAGGCTGAATGACCATGACACATTCGTCAAACGTATTATCGCAGCACCGGGCGATTATATAGCAGTTCATCATAGTCAGGTTTTTGTTAACGGGGAGCAGGTGACAAAGCGGCCTGCTGATTACAGCAGTCTGCTTAAAGTGGAAGGTATGAAGGAACAAATTGTGCCTGAAAAATGTTATATTGTATTAGGGGATAATTTAGCGGACAGCATTGACTCCAGGGAGTACGGCTGTGTCAACGAATATTATATCCTTGGTAAAGTAATCAATACATACTGGCATAAAACAACTAATTAACGAGGTGGCTTTTTTGAAAAAAGAATTATATGAATGGCTTTCAGCTATCGGAATAGCATTAGTGCTGCTATTCGTCATCCATCAGTTTTTATTCCTGACTTATTCAGTCAAAGGCGATTCCATGTATCCGACGTTGAAGGACGGAGAAAAAGTCATCGTCAGCAGAATCAATTATACGCTCGGCAAAATCAATGAAGGAGACGTCATCGTCTTCCATGCCGATAAAAAATCCGATTATGTCAAACGGGTCATCGGTGTCGGTGGAGACACAGTGATGTATAAAGATGACACGTTGTATATCAACAATAAAAAAGTGAAAGAACCATACCTTGATGAGAACAAGCTTGCAAAGACGAATGTACTGTTAACTGAAAACTTTTCTGTGAAAGATTTAGTAAATTCCGGCGGTAAGTCAAAAATCCCGAAAGGCGAGCTGCTTGTGCTCGGCGATAACCGGGAAGTAAGTAAAGATAGCCGTTATTTCGGGCTTATCAAGGAAAAACAGGTGGTCGGTGAAGTCGTCTTAAGATTCTGGCCGTTCAATGTGTTCCATTATAATTTTGACCCTGCCACTGAAAAATAAGACCATTAATCAACACTTTTTATACTTGTATAAAAGGTGTTTTTTAGTCAGGAGGATAAGATGACCGTTCAATTATTACTTGGTAGACGAGGCAGTGGAAAGACGTACCAGATGATGTCCGAGATTAAAGAGAAGATTGTAGCAGAGCCGCTCGGCGATCCTGTCATATTAATCGCACCGAAACAGACGACATTTTCGCTGGAGCAGAGTTTTGCGGCTGATCCGGCGATTAAAGGAAGTCTGAGGGCATCTGTCTACGGATTTGACCGCCTTGCCTGGCGCATTATGAGTGAAGAAGGCGGCTTGTCCGAGGAAATGATCTCGAAAGCCGGTATAGAGATGCTGACTTATTTGACGCTGAAAAACATGCAGGATGAGCTCATATTATTCGGCACATCTGCAAAGTATTATGGTTTCAGCCAGAAGTTGACTGAGACGATTAAGGAGTTCAAGAAATATAATGTGTCTCCTGACGCATTGATGGAGCTGAGCCGACAGGACGTGGCTGTTCGTACGCAGCATAAACTGCATGACATCGGACTGATTTACGGAGCGCTTGAAGAACAGCTCGCAGGTCTTTATATTCAGTCAGAAGACATTATGCAATTTCTGTATGAACTGATTCCCGCTTCCCGTACGATCCGGCATGCTGATATTTACATCGACGGCTTCCATAATTTCACGACGATTGAATATGTCGTGCTCCAGCAGCTCGCAAAATATGCGAAGTCCATGACCTTGACCTTGACGCTTGATCCATCCAAAGAAAACGAAACGTTCAGAAAGACAAGAGAGACGATGGACCTGCTCGTTGAAAGTCTGCAGGAAATCAATATCCCGGTAGAAATCACCACATTGAAAGATGTCGCACGCTATAAAAATCCGAGCTTAAAAGTACTGGAACAGCAGTTTGACGCCCTGCTCCCTGCTGAAAGCCCGGTGAACGGCATTACGTTGAATGAGGCGGATCATATGAGAACTGAAACCGATGCCATCGTCAGAACCATCCATAAAAAGGCGCGGACCGGGGAGTTCCGTTACGCAGAAATGGCTGTTCTCTACCGCGACACATCTTATATTCCACTGGTGAAATCCATGTTTGATCAGTATGAGATTCCTTTTTACACGGATGATAAAGAACAGATGATTCATCATCCGGCGATCGAACTGATCCGCTCGCTGCTCGATTTCGTTGCGCAGCCATGGCAGAATGACCATCTGTTCAGAGCATTGAAAACAGGTTTATTGTCACGCCGATTTGATATCCAGGGCGATCTGATTCTTATCGATATGCTGGAGAACACTGTGATAGAACGGGGGCTGTCCTTTAACCGCTGGCTGGAAGATGACCGTTTCTTCTTTGATACAAGGAAGCCTTACAGCCAGGAAAACTGGGAGACGATGAACACGTTCCGCCAGTATGTCACGAAACTGCTGCTTGGTTTTACAGAGCAGATTAAGGCGGTGGAGCGGGCTGAACAGTTTGCCGCGCTGCTCTATAATTTTCTTGTGGAAATTAAAATTCCGGACTACTTGATGGCAGAGAAGGACCGTTTCGTTCAGCTCGGTATGAATGAAGAAGCGCTGAAAAATGAGCAGGTCTATGAAGGCATCATTGACGTGATGGATGACTTCGTTGAAATGCTGGGTGATGAGCCCCTTGACTTTCAGACGATGAAGGAGATGTTTGATGTCGGTCTCGTTTCACTTGAATTCAGTTCAATTCCGCAGGCGCTGGATGAAATCCAGCTTCTGAACCTTGATCTTGCCCGCATTGAAAATATTCCATGTGTCTTTATATGCGGCTTCAATGAAGAGGTGCTGCCTCGGATGACTAAAGATAATGGATTGATTACAGACCAGGATAAAACAATGATAGAATCTTCCGGTGTGCTGAAGCTTGCGCCTTCAAGCGTTGCACTGACCATGGACGAGAGCTTTGTGGCTTATCAGGCTTTGACCCATGCGAGTACAGAACTGCATATTTATTATAGTTTGATGGGCGAAGATGGCAGCGCGAGACGGCCCTCCTCCTATATCAATCAGTTGAAAGCCATCTTCCCTGAACTCTCCACTCACGTCATTGCTGAAGACACACGTCCTGAGCAGCTTGTTGAGACTGTCAGAACAGGTATTCCTTATATTATCAGCCATCTGGAGGCACCGGAATGGTATGCAGTCGCAGAATGGATGAAGCGCATTCCTGTGTTTAATGAAGTCTATCGGCTCAAAGATTATACGAATGCTACGCTGCAGCTGAGTGAACAGCGGTCCGTTGAGCTTTACGGCGAGGAAATAAAGGCCAGTGTCTCACGGTTTGAGAGTTACAATAACTGTCCATTCCAGCATTTTGCTGCACACGGCTTAAGATTGAATGAACGAACGCCGTTTGAGTTTCAGCACTTTGAACTCGGTAACATTTTTCATCACGCCTTAAAGCTTATTTCCGAGGAAATAAAGGACTCCATTATAACGATGTCAAAAGAATCACTGCGGCGTTATGTGGAAGTGACGTTAAAAGACCTGCTGCCTGAAGTGCAGTATCAAGTGCTGTATTCAAGAGCGTACTATCAGTTTATGATCAATCAGATCACTAAAATATTGACCGAGACGTTGACTGCCCTGCAGTTCCAGCAGTCGCGCAGTCAGTTCAGAATGGCTAAGTTTGAGCAGAGCTTCAATGCAGACCCATCTCGTCGTGACCAGTTTGCAGTACAGAAGCTGTATACAAACAGAGGCATCCCGATTTCCATCCGCGGGCAAATCGATAGAATTGATGTGCTTGAAGGACGCGATAAAGATTATGTCAGTATTATCGATTACAAATCATCGAGCCATGAACTGGATCTCCGTGAAGTGTATTACGGCAAGCAGATGCAGATGCTCACTTATATGGACGTCGCCCTGCAGAACGATAAAAAAATCACAGCAAAACGTCTTTCACCGGCAGCGATGCTTTATTTCCATGTGAAGGCGCCGATGCTGAACTACAACAACCGCAATGATATTAAAGATCACGAGTTATCCTATTTAGAGCAGTTCAGGCTGCAGGGCTTTATCGTCGATGATCTTGAGATCGCTTCGAAGCTTGATACGACGCTTGACGTCGGTGTCAAGTCAGCGGTTATCCCGGCTAAACTTAAAAAAGACGGCACATTTTACAGCAGCTCAAGAACACTGTCAGAACGTGAAATAAGAAAGCTCATCGATATTAACCGCCACAACTTTGTGTCGACAGCAGAACATATTATGGACGGCCATACGAAAGTTGCGCCGCTTGAATTTGGCGGCAGGCTGCCGTGTCAGTTCTGTGCCTTTAAATCAACGTGCCATATTGACCCGCTGATTAATGCACAGGATGTCAGAACAGTAGATGAAAGCATTGATGTGAAAGCTATACTTAAGGAGGATGAGCATGAGACAGAAACCCATTGATTCTCAGTGGACAGATGCACAGTGGGAAGCGATCACGGCAGACGGCAGCGATATTCTGGTCGCGGCAGCAGCCGGCAGCGGCAAAACTGCTGTCCTCGTTGAACGAATCATCCAGAAAATAGTGAATGACAATTTAAGCCTGGATGAACTGCTTGTAGTGACATTTACTAACGCCAGCGCCCGCGAGATGAAAGAGCGCATACACGAGGCGATTCAGCGCGAAGCGATGAAGCAGCCGACTGACCATTTAAAAACACAGCTCGTCAAAATTCATGCCGCTGAAATCTCGACGCTCCACAGCTTCTGTCTGAAACTGATTGAACAGTATTACTATACTATTGACCTGGACCCGGCGTTCAGAACAGCAAGTGATGAAGAAGTATCACTGCTGCTCATGCAGTCGCTGGATGAAGTGATGGAGCAGCACTACGGGACGCCTGACGAAGATTTCCTGAGAACCGCGCTCCATCTGTCGACAGACCGCCATGACCAGACACTCCGGCAGACGATTAAACAGCTGTATTACTTTGCCATTGCCAATCCTGAGCCTGAACAGTGGCTGCAGCGCTTATCAGACAACTACAGCGCACTGTCTATCGATCATCCGCTGTTCCAGCGGCTGACAGCTGTCATTACCGATGCTGTAAAGTCGGCGGCTGAACTGCTGACCGAAGCAAGTCTGCTGCTTGACGGCCCGGCATACGAAAAGCACTATCTTGCTGTAGAACCTTATGCGAGAAGATTAGAAGGGCTATCAGGTGATTTTGAGAAGCTCTATGAGCAGTTCATGGCGCTTGACGGCCTGCAGATTCCCGCCTTCAGATTTTCGAAGAGTGTCGAGGAGATGCGTCATGATGAGCTGACTGAAGCACGTATCAAGCAGCTGCTAAATGAAGCGAAAGCTCAGCTGGAGAGCGTACGCCATGATTATTTCTATGCGGCACCCGCTGACATGATGGCAGATATAGAAGCGATGGCTGCTGAAGTAAAGACATTGACTAATCTAACGCAGGATTTAATCGTGCATTTCCGGCAGAAGAAACGCGAACGCAAAATTCTTGATTTCAGCGACTATGAACATCTGGCACTGCAGATCTTAATGCAGCACAATGAGCCGACACCGATTGCTGAAGCGTTAAAAACACGTTATAAGGAAATACTTGTCGATGAGTATCAGGATACGAACAGAGTGCAGGAGACAATCGTACAGCTTATCAATAACGATCATCTCTTTATGGTCGGCGACGTTAAGCAGTCCATCTAT
This sequence comes from Macrococcus equipercicus, assembly GCF_004359525.2. GTDB lineage: Bacteria > Bacillota > Bacilli > Staphylococcales > Staphylococcaceae > Macrococcus > Macrococcus equipercicus. The sequence continues at coordinate 272,325 of NZ_SCWC02000001.1, forward strand.
AAGTTCCGTCAGGCAGAGCCCGGCTTATTTCTTGAGAAATACAAACGGTTCAATCAGACAGATGATGGCATCGTTATTGACTTGTCGCGCAATTTCAGGTCAAGAGAGCCAGTCATTGAAGACACGAATGCGGTCTTCCGCAGACTGATGGACGAAGAAGTGGGGGAGATTTCATACGATGAGAAGCAGCAGCTTTATTACGGCGCACCGTTTGATGATAATCACACAGCGACAGAACTTACAGTCCTGGTAAAAGATGACATCGATACTCCGGCAGCTGAAAGTGAATGGATAGCGCACAAAATTAAAGAGATTGTTCAGCACGAACAAGTTTATGATATGAAAACCGGTGTTTACCGGCCCGCTGAGTACCGGGATATTGTTGTGTTAGAACGCAGCTTTACTCAGGCGAACGATCATCAGACAATCATGAAGAAATATGGGATTCCATTTCACGTCAACAGTAGAACTGGTTATTTTCAGACGGATGAAATACGGACGATAATGAGTCTGCTGCGAATCATCGATAATCCGCTGCAGGACATCCATCTCGTCGGAATACTCCGTTCACTGCTCTATCAATTTGATGAAGTGGAGCTTGTGGAGATAAGACTGAGCAATAAAGACATTTATTTCTTCAATAATTTAACGGAATATGTCGAAGTGCATGATAATGCACTTAGTCAGAAAGTTACTCAGTTTCTCACAGACTTGTCACTGTACCGGGAATGGGCGAGAACGCTGAGCGTCAGACAGCTGCTTGAAGCCGTATACAGCAGACTATTTGTTGTGGAGAAGTTCGCGATTTTGACAGGAGGCGCACAGCGGCAGGCGAACCTGCTCGGCCTGCTTGCGAAAGCAGAAGATTTCGAAAGATCCAGTTACCGCGGGCTGTATCAGTTTATCCGCTACGTCGATAACATGCTGAGTGAAGGCAAGGATTTCGGTGAAGTGAACATTGTTTCTGAAGAAGCGGATGTCGTCCGCATGATGACCGTACACGCCAGTAAAGGGCTGGAGTTTCCGTTTGTCATCTATGCCGGGCTCGGAAGGGAATTCAATATGATGGATTTGAACGGGATGGTGCAGCTTAATCAGAACTTAGGGCTTGCGATAAGCTATTATGATCCAATCCGGCACTTAAGTTATCCGACATTGATGAATCATCTGTTCAAGCATGTCGCCCGCATTGAAATTATCTCCGAAGAAATGCGCTTAATGTATGTGGCATTCACTAGAGCAAAGGAACGGCTGATTCTGCTCGGTAAAGCATCCCGCAGAAATATTGAGAGCTGGACGCAGGTTAAACTCGCGGGTACATTAGACGAGCGCTTCAGACGCGGTGCTTCGTCACCGCTCGCGTTGATTATCGGCAGTGTGCTTAACGAATCAGCGCCGCTGACTGACATTCAAGTACAGCTTGTGGCATCGCTCGAACAGTCAGCTGAGATAGACCAGACAGAGGACGCTGTGTTGTCCGCTCAAACCGCAGACTGGCTGAATGAGCGTATGAACTATCATTATCCTTTCACTCAGATGAACAAACTGCCGACCAAAGAATCAGTCTCCGATATTAAACGGCAGACTGAAGTAGATGACGGTGCGACAACGTGGACACTTGTCAACCAGTATCAGCTGGACCGGGCGTCTTACGAGCGGCCGAAGTTTATGACTGAGAAGAAACGCACAGCTGCTGAACGCGGAACTTTAATGCATACCGTGATGCAGCATTTCCCTTACCAAGGTCACGAGCTGTCAGCAGATGAACTGTCACAGTTTCTTGCGCAGCTTATTGCGAAAAAAATCATTGGGACAGAAGACATCAAAGAGATTGATTTAGAAGCGCTTGTTCGATATACACATTCACCGTTATACAAGATGATCAGTGAGTCGAAGGCAGTGTACACCGAGCTGCCGTTTGTCATCGGAAAATCTTATTTGACAGGTGAAGGGCTTGCTGATGCACCGATGGAACAGCTGGTGCAGGGGATGATTGACTGTGTCTTCATCTATGAAGGAAAGTATTATTTCGTCGATTTCAAGACGGACCGTTTTATTGCACGGAGAGGCCAGTCTAAAGCAGAAGTGGCCGAGCAGCTGAAGCAGCGTTACAAGATTCAGATGCAGTTTTACAAGAAAGCATTGGAAGAAATGGTCAAGGAGCCGGTCACAGGCTTTCTGTATTTTTTTGAGTATCAAGAGGTAGAGGTTTAATCATGAAATATAATTTATTCATCATACTAGCAACCATGCTTGTTATAGTGGAGGAGAGCATTAACTTCTCTCATCCTATCCGTGTCACTCTGCCGCTTTCGTACTTTTCAGACGACCAGCAGCAGGAGTTCATGCTGATAATCTTTCTAGTGCTTGGCACGGGATATGCACTGCTGGCGCTGCTGCTCAGCCGCGCTGTCCGCAGCTGGTCATATACTCAGTGTGCTTTCATACTGGCAGCAGGGATGATCGACAAAGTCTTCATCAATCCGCATAGCATGATTCTTTTCTTAGGAGTAGCAATACTTGTTGCAAAATGGGTGATGGCCGGCAGCTACCCAGAGTATCTGCTCGGCATCGTCTTATTAGGTGCAGGTATAATTGTCGGACTGCCGCTGCTCATACTGTCGTTATTCAATGAAACGTTTTTAAATGTCGCGCTGTTCCAGCATTTAATACAACTTTATCAGTCGAATGACTATATGGCCTATGTACAAGAGAACGTGTTGACAAGCCCGCTCCGGGAATTGGCGGTGACTGCTTTCATCATCCTGCCGTTTCTGTTGCTGGGCGACCATACAGCACGCTTCGTCTCCCATTATAAGTGGGGGACAGTACTTGGCGCTTCTATGATGCTTGCACTCGGGACCATCATTAAAGTGTTGAGCCGTTTCACTGAATCAGCAGCGGCGTTTGACCTCATTGTGCTGCTCGGCGGTGCCTGTCAGGCTCTCGGCCTATTTATGGCAGCAGCGCTCGTCATTAAGTATTACCGGATTGATTGGCTTGTTCTAGCTGTTGTGCTCATCACCGCTGAGCTGTTAATGCTCCTTGTTTTTACAGGTATCGGCTTCGGTGACTACAAGGTCATGCTGCTTGATACTATTCTGTTACGCAGTATGATAATCGGCTTATTAACAGCTGTCATACTGATAATCTTCAGTTATTTCAGAAAGTCTGCCGTAAACACATGATAAATATTCAAATATTCTGTATAATATGAACAAACACAGAAGGAGTTGTGCCAAATATGAAATTTCTATCATTTGAACATCAAGGTCAGAAAACTTACGGTGTCAAAGTAAAGCGTGAAGAAGCAGCGTGGATTTTGCCGAAAGTATTTGAAGCATTCGGGGAAAGCGATTATCCTAAAACATTGCTGGAAGGCCTTGAACAGAATGTATCAATCGATTTTCAGGAAGCTGTACGTAAAGTTGTGGTACAGGCTGAGAAAAGTGATGAGAAAGCACAATATAAAGTGAACTTCAGCGATATTAAATTTCTGCCGCCGGTCACACCGACCAACAATGTCATTGCGGTAGGGCGCAATTTTGCCAAACATGCAGAAGAGCTCAATAATACAGTAGATCGTCTCTATGTCTTCACTAAAGCACCATCCAGTCTGATTGGTGATGGCAACGAGATTCCACTTCACAGTGATGTCACTGAAGCGCTGGACTACGAAGGGGAGCTTGGAATTGTCATTGGTAAGTACGGCCACAAAATTCCAAAAGGGATGGCACTGGACTATGTGTACGGCTATACAATCGTCAATGATATTACAGCACGTGATCTGCAGAAAGCACATGCGCAGGCGTTCTTAAGTAAAAGTCTGCTCGGCGGCTGTCCGATGGGTCCTTATATCGTAACGAAAGATGAATTGCCGACACCTGAAAACGTCAATATTGTAACGAAAGTCAACAATGAGATTCGTCAGGACGGCAGCACAAAAGAAATGATTCTGAAAATCGATGACTTAATCGCAGAGATCTCAAAATATATTGCCCTGCATCCCGGCGATGTCATTGCAACAGGTACACCGAGCGGCGTTGGAGCTGGAATGAATCCTCCTGCCTATTTAAAAGCAGGTGATGAAATTAAAGTGACCATCGATGGTATCGGAACATTAGCCAATACAATCAGTGAAAAATAAATGACGCCCAGAGAAGATGGTTATCTTCTCTGTTTTTGTATTTCAAGCGTATATGTTAAAATGGAATAGGACTAATAAAAGGAGTTGAAAAACATGATTACAGGAATGCTGCACTTACATATTTTAAGCTGGGTCGCTGTATTAATCTTATTTTTTGCGGCTTATGAAAATTTCTCTGACCGTCTTGGGCCGAGCAAATATTTCAAACCGCTGCATATGCTGCTAAGAATATTCCTGCTGCTGACATTGATCAGCGGCGGCTACGTTTTCTTTCAGGCAATGGGAGCTAACGCGGCGCTTTACGGCATCAAATTTTTATTCGGCTTATTGACGATCGGGCTGATTGAAATGACACTTGCCCGCAAGAAAAAGAAGAAACCTTCTAGAAATTTCTTCTACTTAACGATTTTATCAGCATTGATCACCTTTGTCCTCGGCGCTTACTTGCCGCTCGGACCTATTACAGCTTTATTCCATTAATCACGGCCCGCTCAGTTGAGCGGGTCTTTTTTAATGGATGAATCTTATGAACATTTTATGACGATGAACACAACCATCAGCTGTTCTAGTATAATTGAAGTATTAACAGAATAAGAGGGAATGCTATGAAAAGAATATTATTGCTGCTATTGGTACTGTTAGTCGTGCCAAAACCAGTATTCGCTGAATCCAGTGTGCCACCAAGAATCTACAGTCTGGTTGTCGACCGCTTCATGAACGGCGATGAAATAAACAACCAGTACATTCACAATGATAAAAATGATAACCTTCCGTATGGCGGTGATTTTCAGGGCATCGAAAAGAAGCTGGATTATATTAAAGATATGGGGTTTGATACAGTACAGCTCTCACCGGTCTTCAAGCATCAGCAGCAGGATTACTTAGGTTATAAAGTGACGTCATATGATAAAGTAGATGATGTGTACGGCGGAGAGAAAAATCTTAAACAGCTGATCAAAGCAGTCCATCATAAGCATATGAAAATCATCATTGATATGCCCGCTGTTGCAACCGATGAGTTTACAGCGGCTGAGGAGACGAAGATGAATGCTGTCCAGCAGCAGTATTTTAAGAATACAGCGGTCATCGACCTTAATAATGCTAGAAATCAGCAGCTGTATAAGCAGAAGATGGAGCAGTTCACAGCAGAATTTAATGTCGACGGCCTGTCCATGTATGTGCTGCAGAACAATATAGACAGCAGCAAAATATTCCCGGCTCATTTGATGACCATCGCCATTCAGCCGAAGGGAACAGCAACTAAAAACTTTAAATACGTGCAAAAGGAAGAAACGACAGTTAAACTGGCCAATGCCTTTAAAACGACTGACCAGAACATTCCGGTCAGCTACAGCAGCAATGAAATACTAGCGGCTGATCAGTTTTTTATGCCGCGTTTCACAAAATATGCCGCTGATGAAAACATGTTCCCCGGTACACGTATTAAAGAGCTGATGAGCTACCTGCTCATTCAGAAACATCCAATAAGCATGACGTATGGTACTGAAATTGCGATGAACGGGGCAAAGATGCCGCAGATGCATCAGCTGCTTGATTTCAGAACAGATAAAGAAGTGACGGATTATTTGAATGATACTTCTGCTGTCTACAAAAAGTACAGTGAACTTTTTAAAGGACAGCCGAAAGTAATTCTTAACAAGTCAGGTAATCAGGTGATCTTTTATAATACTGACAAAGTAGACTTTGTCTACAACGTCAATAATTCCAGCAAAGCAACTAATGTAGCGCTCGGGAGAGATATTGTACCATCAGGTAAAATGATGAGCGGCCTGTTGATTGGTGATAGCATCCATGCGAAAGACGGTAAGTTCCATTTAATCACGAACCGTGAAGAAGCGGAACTGTACGCGGTCACAGCTGAGCGCGGATTGAACAACGGATATTTATATGCTGCTGGGACAATCGTCATTCTCTTCTCGGCTTTCATTATTACAGTAGCGAGACGGTCAAAGAACAATAAAGCTGCATAATAAGCGTTTACTAAAAACAGTATCCTGTTATTGATGATCAATAACAGGATACTGTTTTTATGGATGAAAGATGTTAAGCTCTATAGCCGATCATATTGACAATGTCTTTCGGTGAAGAATAAGGCGGCGCATAAGCAATTTCGATATCCTTGAAATCATCAACCGTTGCGCCGAAGCCCATAGCTGCCGCGATGATATCAATTCTTTTGTCGACACCTTCCTGACCGACTATACATGCACGCAGCAGCTGCCTGTTGTCTTTACGGTAATAGATGGAGATACAGGTGACACGGGCATCCGGTAAGTAGCTTGCATGATTTTTCTGCTCATAGCTGATATGCTCATAGTCGTAAGCTGCAAGTTCACTTTCACTAATACCGACACTTGCGATAGTATGATCAAAGAAACGAACAATGTTAGTGGCAAGGAGTCCTTTGAACCGCTCTTTATGACCGCTTAAGTTACCGGCAATTAAGTTAGCGCCGCGATGAGCTCCCCAGGCGAGTGCTACTGTTGTTGTCGTGCCGGTGTGCCGGTAAAATGTCTCTATGGCATCACCGAGTGCGTAAACATTGTCTGCCGTCGTCTCAAAATATTCATTGACTTTAATATAGCCTTTATCATTTAATTCGATGCCGCTGTGCGCAATGAATTCTGTATTCGGCGTTATGCCGATCGCTTCGATGACGATGTCAAAAGACTCACGGTGACCGGATTTGAATATCACATCATGTCCTTCCAGTGCGACGACTTCGTCATCCAGCAGGAGCCCAACCTGCTGCTCCGTGATGATATTCTTTAGGAGAGGGATGAACTGCTGATCCATCGCTGTCATGATATGTTCACTGCGGTTGGTCAGTGTAACGTCCAGTCCCCGGCACTTGAAGTTCTCAACCATCTCAATACCGATATAGCCGGCACCGATAATCAGAGCTTTCTGGACATCGTTAGTATCGATATACTGGTCGATTGCATCCGTATCTTCCAAGTTACGGAGCGGAAAGACGAAATCTGAATGCTTTGTTGCCGTCATACGCAGTGGCCGGCAGCCGGGACTTAAAATGAGGGCATCGTAATGATCCAGGAACGATTCACCTGTCGTATGATTGACGACCGTAATGAACTGGCCCGCTGTATCAATAGCTGTGACTTCATGGTCAGTGTTGACGGTGATCTGCTTATGCTGCTGAAATGACTCAGGCGTCGCCTGCAGCAGGCGCTCGCGTTCAGCAAACACTTTACCAAGATAATAGGGAAGTCCGCAGTTGGCAAAGCTCATATCCCGGTCTTTCTCATAGATGACAATGTCAGCGTCCGGCAGTGTTCTCCGGATTTGTGAAGCACTTGTTGCACCACCTGCGACAGCGCCGACGACAATGATCTTCATGAATGACCTTCCTTAAAATAATACATAGCAATCGTTCCTTGTCCAGTATGAGACGCGATTGTCGGGCCCAGCTCATGAATGTGAATAGTGCCGCCGCATTCCTGTGCTATTAAGTCAGCCAGCTGGCGGGCACCTGTTTCATCATTGGAATGACTGATGTTGATAACAGCACCATGACCGTCCTTTTTCAGCTGGGCGGCCATTTCTTTGAAGACTTTTTTTCTGCCCCGATATTTTCCGACTGGCACAAGCTGACCTTCTTCTACAGTCAGCAGTGGTTTAATATTGATAAGTGAACCGAGAACCGCCTGACTTTTGCTCAGACGTCCGCCTTTAGCAAGGTACGCCAAGTCTTCCACGGTGAACAAATGGACAATCGCCTCATGCATCTCATGAATCTGTGTGACAATCTCATCTTTTGTCATGCCTTGGTCCCGCAGACTGACGATATCAAGAATCTGCATGCCGAGTCCGCGGGATGCTGAACGAGAGTCAATGATCTCGATATCAAAGTCCGGAAAGCGCTCCGTCACTTGTTCTTTCACCATCACTGCTGACTGATAAGTGCCGCTCAGTGCACTGGAAAAGGCATAATAAATAGCCTGTTCACCTTTACCTGCAATTTCGGTAAACAGTTCTGTCAGCTGATCGATTGACACCTGGCTTGTCATCGGCCGTCTTCCTTGCTGAATCGCTTCATAAACCGTCTGATTATCAATTTCCAGCTGATCTTTATAGGACTTATCACCGATTGCGACAGACATCGGTAAAAAATCGAGGTTGTGCTGCTCAATTTCCTGAAGTGTCAAGTCACTTCCGCTATCTACTAATATACGCATACTGTTCCTCCTTATGACTTAATAAAAGTATTGATTGAGAAATTTACCGATACCATCTTCATTATTAGTGCCGATTACTTGATCGGCAAGCTCTTTTAACGGCTGAATGGCATTGCCCATCGCAAGACCCATTCCTGCATATTCTATCATTTCATTGTCATTATCTTCATCACCAAAAGCGATAATGTTTTCGCGGCTGATGCCGAAATATTCAGCGACATACTTGACACCTACTGCTTTGTTGATGCCTTTTTTGACGATTTCAATGACGGGGTACGGCGCTCCCCAGCGACGGTGTTCAATGCTTTCAGCGTAAATTTCACTTAAATGCTGCCGAATAGAGGGGATATACTTTTCTTCCGCCTGAATTAAAATACTGGTCGGTCCTTCTGTTAAATTGGTCGTTAAGTCCCCTGTAGTGACCAGAGGATTGCCCATTGTAAAACCATCAAATAAATATTGATCATGATAATGAAAAAAGACATTATCTTTCACTTCAGCGATGACATTCTGGATATTCAATTGTTTGACCTGGGAGAATATTTCCTGCGCAATATTTAAATCGAGTGTCTCATGAATTGTCTTGAAAGTCATATTACCAGGATGATGGACGAAGGCGCCGTTGAAGTTTACGATAGGAGACGCCAGTCCGAGCTCCTGATAATAAATTTGACTTGCTCTGTAAGGTCTTCCGGTTGAGATGATGACTTCATGGCCATCTTTTATCAACGTCTGGATGATGGTCCGGGTATAAGGCGAAATGATTTTGTCATCCGTCAGTAAAGTGCCGTCCAGATCAAGACAGATTAAATGTTTGTCTGTCATAGTAACCGTTCCTTTCTATCTTCTATAGTTATCATATCATTTAATTGGCTATGTGAAAGTTATTTGATATAGTAGGAATAAGATGACAAGGAGTGATATTAAATGGAAGAAGCAATGAAAGACAGCATACTCGGAGCACTAGAAAATGTAATTGACCCGGAACTTGGCATAGATGTTGTCAATCTCGGGCTTGTCTATAATGTCGATATGGATGACGATGGAATTGCGACAGTGAGCATGACATTGACATCAATGGGCTGTCCGATGGGGCCGCAAATTATCGACCAGGTGAAGACAGCGCTCGGCGAACTGCCTGAGATTAAAGAGACGGTCGTCAACATCGTCTGGAACCCGCCATGGAACAAAGATATGATGAGCCGCTACGCTAAAATTGCTTTAGGCGTAAGCGGTTAAGCATCATTATATTGATGCAGGACGAATCTTTTTGATTCGTCTTTTTTTATGGGTTAAAAGATAAAAAAGAGGGCAAATAATTTGTGTGATGAATAGCAAGGTATTATAATTAATTTAAAGGTCAAATATAGTCAAACAATTAATGAGGTGAACTGATGAATATCGATAATATGACTTATAATGTCCAGTCTGCTATTGAATTTGCGCAGAATGATGCTGTGGCACGTAAAGTACAGGCTATTGAACCAGAAAGTCTGCTGCTGGCGTTCACTAATGATGCAGACAGTATGCTGACGACTGTTGTTGAGCGGTCGAACCTTGATATGAAAGAATATGTCAGACGACTGACTGAAAAATTAACAGGTCTGCCGCAGATCAGCGGTGATAACGTCCAGTACGGCCAGTATATGAGCGCCGGCTTGAACCAGCTGCTGCAGAAGGCCGAAACAGTTAAAAACACGATGGAAGATGATTACTTATCTGTTGAGCATTTAATTATTGCAGCGATGGAAGTTCATGACATCACTAAGCAGTTTGTTGGCAATAAAGCAGAAGTCATCAAAGAAATCATTACTCAAATCAGAGGGGGGAACCATGTGACAACTCAAAATCCAGAAGTACAGTATGAAGTACTCAAAAAATATGGCCGGGATTTAGTGGAGGAAGTGCGGAACGGCAAGATGGATCCAGTGATCGGCCGTGACGAAGAAGTGCGTAATACTATCCGTATTTTAAGCCGTAAAACAAAAAATAATCCTATATTGATCGGGGAGCCGGGGGTCGGTAAAACAGCGATCGTCGAAGGACTGGCGCAGCGTATCGTCCGGAAAGACGTTCCTGACTCCCTGCTGAACAAAACAATCTTTGAACTTGATTTAAGTGCATTAGTCGCCGGCGCAAAGTTTCGCGGGGAATTTGAAGAACGCTTGAAAGCCGTGCTGAAAGAAGTTAAAGACAGCAACGGAGAGATCATCCTGTTTATCGATGAGATTCACATGCTGGTTGGAGCAGGCAAGACAGACGGTGCGATGGATGCAGGTAATATGCTGAAACCGATGCTTGCACGTGGTGAACTGCACTGTATCGGTGCGACGACACTCAATGAATACCGCCAGTACATCGAGAAAGACTCAGCGCTTGAACGCCGCTTCCAGAAAGTGCATGTCGCTGAACCTGATGTGGAAGACACCATCTCGATTCTGCGCGGCCTGAAGGAGCGTTATGAAGTCCATCATGGTGTCAGAATTCAGGACAGAGCGCTTGTAGCTGCGGCTGAGTTATCAGACCGCTATATTACAGACCGCTTTCTGCCGGATAAAGCGATTGACCTTGTAGACCAGGCATGTGCGACCATCCGGACTGAGATGGGTTCTAAACCGACTGAACTCGACGCAGTTAACCGGCGTGTGCTGCAGCTGGAAATCGAAGAGAAGGCGTTGAAAAATGAGCAGGACACTCAAAGCATGAACCGCTTGAAAGAGCTGCAGAAAGAGCTTGCTGATGAGAAAGAGAAACAGCAGATTTTGACAGCGAAAGTAGATAAAGAAAAAGCGCAGATTCAAGTTGTGCAGGAGAAACGCAGCGAGCTCGATCAATATCGTCAGCAGCTGGAAGACGCACAGAACAATTATGATCTAGCTAAAGCTTCTGAACTGCAGTACGGAAAAATACCGGAGATTGAAAGAGAGCTTGCTGAACTTGAAGAAGAGTTTCAGGAAGAGACAAAAGGCACAGACCGCCTGATCCGTGAAGTAGTGACCGATGAGGAAATTGGCTATATCGTGTCACAGTGGACCGGAATTCCTGTTAGTAAGTTAGTTGAAACTGAGAAAGAAAAATTACTTAAACTCTCTGATATATTACATGAGCGGGTCGTCGGCCAGGAAGAAGCAGTCGACTTAGTAGCAGATGCTGTTGTCCGTGCACGTGCCGGTATTAAAGATCCGAACCGTCCAATTGGCAGCTTCTTGTTCCTTGGTCCGACCGGTGTCGGTAAGACAGAACTTGCTAAAACACTGGCAAGCACGATGTTCGATTCAGAGAAACATATGATCCGGATCGACATGAGTGAATATATGGAGAAACATGCTGTCGCACGCTTGATTGGTGCGCCTCCGGGATACGTCGGCTATGAAGAGGGCGGTCAGCTGACTGAAGCGGTCAGACGTCAGCCGTATTCCGTCATTCTGCTTGATGAAATCGAAAAGGCGCACAGCGATGTCTTCAACGTACTGCTGCAGCTGCTTGATGAAGGACGGCTGACGGATTCTAAAGGCCGTGTCGTCGACTTCAAGAACACCATCATCATTATGACAAGCAACATCGGTTCACAATATCTGCTTGAAGGAATTCAAGATGATGCAATCAGTGAGCAAGCACGCCAGCAAGTAATGACTGCGCTCCATCAGCATTTCAAACCGGAGATTTTAAACCGGATGGATGATATTATTTTATTCAGACCGTTAAGTGCGAATGATATGACTTATATTGTCGATAAAATTATTGCACAGTTAAACAGACGACTTAATGATCAGCATATGTCGATTGAAGTGACTGACGAAGTGAAGCAATGGGTCGCAAAAAAAGCCTATGAACCGCAGTTCGGTGCACGGCCGTTAAAACGGTTTGTCCAGCGCCAGATAGAGACGCCGCTTGCACGTTTACTGATACAGCATGACCTTGAAGAAGGAGCAAGAGTTGTCGTGACCATGGAGAATGGCCGGCCGAAGCTTGAACTGCAATAAAAAGGCGATGTAATCTTAATGATTACATCGCTTTTTTAATGTTCGCTATGATGCGGAACCGGGTCATCCGGCAGCGTCATTGAAATGAGAATGACCAATACGGCAAAGATGACAGATAACAGTGAAGCAGTCGCCAGATGAAGAGCCTGTCCGCCCCCCAAACTCATCAATACAAAGTTAATCATATGAACTAAAATGAATGACCAGACAAAAGTCATGATATATTGCATGTTTATATCCCCCATAAATCTTGATATAGTTATATTATAAAAGAGTTGCATTAAAAAGTATACCCTTACATTAAGAGGCGGAAGATGAAAAAACTACTGAGCGTGGCAGCTGTCCTTCTGTTGATAGGCGGCGGCATCTGGTTATTCAGACCGGAAAAAAAAGAACTGACAAGTGTCGGCTTTCTGTTCCCTGGTTCAATGTATGATCAGACATGGGGCACAGAAGGTTACAAAGGTATGCTGGATATCGTCCAGACTTATGATACAGCATTTTTTTATGAGCAGAATATTAATACACGGGTCAAAATGGAGAAGGCAATTAAAGAAATGGCAGCGAGGAAGGTCAATATACTCTTTGGTCAGGGTAAAGAGTTTTCCCAGGTGTTTAATGACCTGGCTTCACAATACCCTGATATAAACTTTGTCGTCTTCAATGGTAAATCGAAAGCAGAGAATGTCACTGCTGTGAATATCGACGGCTATTCCATGGGGTTTTTCAGCGGGATGGTGGCCGGACATCAGACCGACAATAATCGCATTGGCGTCATCGGGGCCTATAACACGCAGCCGGATATTAGAGGATTTATCGACGGGGCTCAGTACGAGAACCCGAAAGTCAAGGTTGTGGCGAATTACATCAGCACATTCGGCTACGATAACCGCGGAGAAATGCTTGCTGACCGGATGATTAAGCATGACCGTGTAGATGTCCTGTTTCCTGCAGCAGACGGAGTCAATGCGGATATCATGATGCTGCTGAAAGACCAGGACGTCTCAGGCATCGGCTACATCATTGATCAGAGCGGCTACGGGCCGCAGGTGCTGACCAGTCTTCAGCTGAACTTAGCGAAAGCCTATGCTGATATGGCAGACCGCTATACAAAAAATCAGCTGCAGGGCGGTACCTATTATTTCGGTGTTAAAGAAGGGATGGTCCAGCTCGGTGAATTCTCTTACCGTGTTGACCCGGAGTTTCAACAGGAGATCAATAAGCAGCTGAAACGCTATGAAAGTGAGCGGATACTGCCGAATGGCAGAAAAGATTCAAAAGACTACTTCGAGTCCTATTTAAAAGCCGACCATTGACAGTCACTTTATTTGAAAACTTCCTGAAACTGTGATAAATTAGTACCTGGTTATAACAACTGATTATAAGAAGGTGCTCATTTGAACGTAGGTATAAAAGGGATAGGAACATACATCCCGGAAAAAATAATGACAAACCATGATTTTGAGAAATTCCTGGATACATCGGATGAATGGATTTCAAAGATGACCGGAATTAAAGAACGACGCTTTGCGGCGGCAGATGAAGAAACAAGCGATATGGCCTTTATAGCGGCTGAAAAAGCGATTGCAGACGCAGGAATCGATAAAGATGAAATCGATATGATTATTGTGGCCACAGCAACAGGAGACCATAAATTTCCGGCGGTTGCCAATCAGCTGCAGGAAAGATTAGGCTTAAGGAATATCCCGTCAATGGACCAGCTGGCAGCGTGTACAGGCTTTATATACAGTATTGTCACAGCGCAGCAGTTTGTTCTGACCGGCATGTGCAGAAATATCCTTGTTATCGGTGCTGAAAAACTGTCAAAAATCGCTAATATGGAAGACCGCAATACGGCCATTCTGTTCGGTGACGGCGCGGGTGCAGTCATTATTGGCGAAGTCAGTCCGGGACATGGTATACTCAGCTCACTACTCGGCAGTGACGGGTCAGGCGGCAAATACTTATATGACCGTAAAGAAGATCAGCTGCTTGTAATGAATGGACGAGAAGTCTTTAAGTTTGCTGTACGGATTATGGGAGAGATGGCTACAGAAGTCGTTGCGAAAGCAGGTCTTAAGCCGGAAGATGTCGATATGTTCATTCCGCATCAAGCGAACATCAGAATTATGGAAGCATCCCGTGAACGACTGGGAATACCACGAGAAAAAATGAGTGTGACAATAGATAAATACGGCAATACTTCGGCAGCTTCAATCCCATTGTCGATGATGTACGAACTCGAACAAGGTAAGATCAAAGAAGGCAGTAATCTTGTGTTAGTAGGTTTTGGCGGCGGTCTGACGTATGGAGCTATTACATTAGTATGGGGAAAATAGGAGGAGACTATGAAGAAAAGAGTTGTGATCACAGGAATCGGGGCGTTAAGTCCTCTAGGGAATGATGCAAGAACAACATTTAACAATGCAATTGACGGTGTCAATGGTATTGACTATATTACGAGAATCGATACGACAGACTATGCTGTTAAAATTGCCGGTGAGTTAAAAGACTTCAATATTGAAGATCATATTCCAAAAAAAGATGCGAGAAAAATGGACCGCTTTACGCAGTATGCAATGGTAGCAGCAAGACAGGCCGTTGAAGACAGCAAGCTTGAAATCAATGATAATAACCGCGACCGTGTGGGTGTGTGGATCGGCTCTGGAATTGGTGGGATGGAGACATTCGAAAACTCATATGAACAGCTGCAGCAGCGTGGTCCTAACCGCGTCAGCCCGTTCTTTGTACCGATGATGATTCCCGATATGGCAACTGGTCAAGTTTCGATAGACCTTGGTGCACAAGGGCCGAACGGCTGTACCGTGACAGCATGTGCGACAGGAACAAACTGTATCGGTGATGCCTTCAGAATCATTCAGTACGGTGATGCAGATGTTATGGTCGCAGGCGGAACGGAAGCACCAATCACCAAAATGGGTATCGCAGGATTTATGGCAAATAAAGCACTGTCGTTTAACAATGACCCTGAAACTGCCTGCCGACCATTCCAGGAAGGCCGTGACGGTTTTGTTATGGGTGAAGGGGCAGGAATTGTCGTTCTTGAAGAACTGGAACATGCTAAAGCGCGTGGCGCACATATTTATGCTGAAGTAGTCGGCTATGGCAACAACGGGGATGCATTCCACATCACTGCGCCAGCACCGAACGGTGAAGGCGGTGTCAGAACGATGAAAATGGCACTGAAAGATGCAGGGATCACACCGGAAGAAGTGCAGTATTTAAATGCGCACGGCACAAGTACACCGATTGGTGACTTATATGAAACAATGGCCATTAAACAGGTGTTCGGTGAAGCAGTCAATCAACTAAAAGTTTCATCTACAAAATCAATGACGGGCCATTTACTGGGTGCGACAGGTGCAGTCGAAGCAATTATTACAGCGCTTGCCATTGAAAACAGTAAAGTTCCGCCGACTATTCATCAGGCAACACCGGATCCAGAATGTGATATCGACTATATTCCAGAGCATGCCCAGGACCTGGAGATTGAATATGCTTTATCTAACAGTCTAGGATTTGGTGGTCATAATGCAGTGCTCGTTTTCAAAAAATATCGTGACTAGCAATCAGTTATCTAAAAATCCGGATGGAATTAATTCCATCCGGATTTTTTTACTGCATATAGGACAAAAGCAGTGACAGCACTAAAGCAGCACTAGACGTTACAAGCAGCGGCACAGTAATAGCGTAGCGCTGCTGTCTGATTTTGATATCTTTTCTTGTATAGAGTTCGTCGTCTTCTAATGTCTCCCTGACTCTTTTAGGAGCAGTCATATAGTGAAAGCGTCTGAATGAATGCCCCATTATGCTGAACGCACCGTCTGAGAATAACAGGATCAGCAGGGAAAGACAGAAGAGCACGAGCGCTGCTAAAAACAGTGAATCAATGAACCCGATAGCTGTAAAGCCGTTAAACAACATGAGGATAAGTGTCAGCAGAAAAAGTAGCAGCAATGACAGCATAAAAAAATGACGTTTCAATGGCAACCTCCCAATATCAATCTACTAATAATTATTGTACATTAAAAAGCATTTTTATGTATATGATATTAATTTTTTTAATTAACAACAGACCGAGTGGTTGGTCTAATCGATTTCTTTAACTATAGTTATCAATTTTTATACTATAAAATGAATATTCTATTCAATAATTTACTTTAAAGCGTTAAAATAACTCGTAAAATCTTATAAATATAAAATTTCTGAATAAAAAATGTATTGCAAAAATTGTCAGTTAACATCTATAATAGTCATAGAGTTTTGGAAGAAACCAATGAAATGGGGTTAATAATTAAAAAGAAAATAGGCATTATATTATTCTGCTATATCAATCCGGATCAATTCGGCAATGTTTGTGCAGTTTAGTCACTTTAAGTGTATGACGTTTCATGAAAGGAACAGGCTTATGGAGGAATCACAATTATACAATAAAATGTAATATGCCACTATTTATGGATAATGGTATTAAATTTTATTAGTCTTCATTAATTAAATTGAAAAAGTAGTATGAATTATATGAAAATTTAGTTATTATAAATTATGTATATAAAATTTAAATACGAAGCTTAGATTAGAAGGAGGATTTTGAAGTATGTTAAAATTTGCGCTCAGACGTCTTGGTTACATGATCGTCACTTTATTTATCGTGGCAACGGCCACCTTCTTTTTAATGAAGTTAATGCCGGGAACACCTTACAATGATGAAAAGTTATCGGCAGAACAGAAGGTTATTGTCAATGAGAAATATGGCTTGAATGATCCTGCCGGCGTGCAATATGTGAACTATTTAAAGAAAGTAGCGACAGGCGACTTCGGGGTATCATTCCAATATGACAACAGAGCCGTCACTGATATTATTTTCCCTCGTTTAGGGCCATCCGCAGAAATCGGATTTTACGCGCTGGTCTTCGGCGTGATTGTCGGTATTTTACTAGGCGTTATCGCCGCGGTTAGACAGAATACATGGGTGGATTATTTATCAACGATATTCTCGGTGCTTGCTATCTCCATTCCTTCGTTCGTACTCGCTGTATTGCTGCAGTACTACTTCACAGTAAAGTATCAATTTTTCCCGGTTGCAGGATGGGAAGGTTTTAAATACGCGGTGCTGCCGGCATTAGCTTTATCCGCTGGTGTCATTGCAACAATTGCCCGCTATATCCGCTCTGAAATGATTGAAGTATTAGGCTCTGATTACATCACGCTCGCTAAAGCGAAAGGGAATACGACAAGCCGCGTCTTATTCGGTCACGCACTGCGTAATGCATTGATCCCGATTATTACGTTGATCGGTCCGATGACTGTCGGTATTTTGACAGGGGCACTGACAATCGAAACGATTTTCGGTATTCCAGGTCTCGGTGACCAGTTTGTACGGTCGATTCAGACGAATGACTATCCAGTCATCATGGCCTTAACATTATTTTTATGTTTACTGTTCATCATCGTATTGTTTGTAGTCGATGTATTATATGGGATTATTGACCCACGTATCCGTGTTCAAGGAGGTAAAGATTAATGGCTAATGAAGTTAACGGCAATCAAGTATATACGCATGCTGATTTAAATCAGGAGGCATCCACTAACAGAAGCCAACCATTCATACTGGCAAACCGCGAAGAGATTTTTGAAGAGAAAATTGAACGTAAAAGTAAAACGTTCTGGCAGGATGCATGGCTGCAGCTGCGCTCCAATAAAGGGGCAGTCGCCGGCCTCATTGGTCTGATTCTAATACTCATCATGGCATTCCTTGGACCTGCAATCAGCGGTCATACTTACCGGGCGCAAAATATCGACCATTCCAATCTCCCGCCGAAAATCGAAGCGTTGAAAGGCATCAGCTTCCTGCCATTCGACGGTAAAGATAAAGATGGCTTTGATCTGTACAAAGCGAAAGACATTAAAGAAAATTACTGGTTTGGTACAGATGAATTAGGGCGGGACCTCTTTACCCGTGTCTGGAAAGGAACACAGGTCTCTATATTGATCGGTATCGTTGCGGCACTGCTGGATGTGCTCATCGGGATTACATATGGTGCCATATCGGGCTTCTTCGGCGGCTGGGTGGATACACTCATGCAGCGTATCATTGAAGTCATTGCATCTGTTCCAAACTTAATCATCATGATCCTATTCGTTATCGTCTTTGATGCAAGTATCGTGACCATCATTCTTGCGATGTCACTGACCGGCTGGATCGGCATGAGCCGTATCGTCCGGGGTCAGTTCCTGAAGCTTAAAAGCCAGGAATATGTCATGGCCTCAAGAACGCTCGGGGCATCAAATTCCAGTTTAATCTTTAAGCATATTCTGCCGAATACTTTAGGACCGATTATCGTCACAGCGATGTTTTCTATTCCAAGTGCGATTTTCTTCGAATCTTTCTTAAGCTTTATCGGCTTAGGGATTCCTGCACCATTTGCATCTCTTGGTTCATTAGTGAATGACGGCCGTAAAATGCTGTTGATTCACCCGTATCAAATGTTTGTACCAGCGTTCATTCTAAGTTTTCTAATTCTATGCTTCTACCTATTTGGTGATGGTGTCCGTGATGCCTTCGATCCTAAAATGCGTAAATAAGGAGGAAATATAAATGGCTGAAAGAATATTGGAAGTAAGAAACCTAAAAGTTTCCTTCGACATTAATGCGGGGGAAGTCCAGGCAGTACGTGGCGTTGATTTCCATCTCGATAAAGCAGAGACACTGGCAATTGTAGGAGAATCAGGTTCAGGTAAATCGGTAACGACTAAAGCGATTATGCGTCTGTTGCCGACACCCCCAAGCCGTATTAAAGAAGGGCAGATTCTGTTCGATGGCAAAGATCTGGCGAAGCTGTCAGAAAAAGAAATGCAGAAAGTGCGCGGCAGAGATATTTCGATGATCTTCCAGGATCCGATGACGTCTCTTAATCCGACAATGAAAATCGGTAAACAGGTGATGGAGCCGCTTATTAAGCACCAGAAGTTATCTAAAGCAGATGCAAAAGCACGGGCGCTCGACATCCTTCATCTGGTCGGACTGCCTAATCCTGAAGGGCGATTCAACAATTATCCCCACCAGTTCTCAGGCGGTCAGCGTATCGTTATCGCGACGGCACTAGCCTGCGATCCGAAAATTCTGATTGCAGATGAACCGACAACAGCACTCGATGTAACGATTCAGGCGCAGATTCTGGAACTCATGAAAGACCTGCAAAAGAAGATTGACACGTCCATTATTTTCATTACCCACGACTTAGGTGTTGTTGCTAACGTCGCTGACCGTGTCGCTGTTATGTACGGCGGTCAGATTGTTGAGACAGGAACAGTAGATGAAATCTTCTACAATCCTAAACACCCTTATACATGGGGACTGCTATCATCTATGCCGAGCTTAGATACAGCGCAGGATACAGAATTACGTGCGATTCCGGGTACACCACCTGACTTGATCAAACCACCGGTCGGCGATGCATTTGCCCGTCGTTCTGAATACGCACTGCAGATTGACTTTGAACAGGAGCCGCCTTGGTACCAGGTGTCTAAAACGCACTTTGTGAAGTCATGGCTGATGGATCCGCAGGCTCCTGAAGTTGAGCTGCCGGAAATGGTCAAACTGAAGCAGCGCGACCTGCCTGGACAGTTTGATAAGCCGAGACAAGTAGAGGGGGTTAGCTTCTAATGAGAGATGATAGAATAAATAATCGTACAGATAATAAAAATGTCCGTATTATCGACGCGGATAATAATCAAGCAGCTGCAGCGGACGTGTCGAGCGACCGCCGCAGTGAGCTGCGGGAAGAACGTCCGTCATTAGTAGAAAACGATGCTCATACTATTGAGGATGGACCGCTGATTGTCGATGAAAATGAGATTGTTGAAGACGCTTCTCACTATTCAGAACGTGAGTTGAACAAGACGGAACTGACTGAAGCTGAGAAACATGCAGCAGGCTACAGCGCATATGGTGAAGGTAAAGAAAAGCTGATTGAAGTAGAACATCTGAAACAGTATTTCAATCAAGGGAAATCAAATGAAGTACGGGCAATTGACGATGTGACATTCGACATTTACCGGGGCGAAACACTTGGTCTCGTAGGTGAGTCCGGCTGTGGTAAATCAACAACAGGGCGCACATTGATCAAGCTGTATGACGCGACAGCCGGTAAAGTTGTTTTCGACGGGACAGATATACAGTCCATTAAACGAAAAAAAGATCTGCTTAAATTCAACAGACGCATGCAGATGATCTTTCAGGATCCTTATGCTTCACTGAACCCGCGTCTTAAAGTCATGGATATCATTGCTGAAGGGATTGATATTCACAAACTTGCGAAAAACCGGGAAGACCGGGCGAATCGCGTGTATGAGCTGCTGGAAACAGTAGGTCTCTCTAAAGAGCATGCCAATCGTTACCCGCATGAATTCTCAGGCGGTCAGCGTCAGCGTATCGGTATTGCCCGTGCGCTGGCAGTAGAGCCGGAATTCATCATTGCGGATGAGCCGATTTCAGCACTGGACGTATCGATTCAAGCGCAGGTTGTCAACTTGATGCTGAAGCTGCAAAGAGAACGCGGACTGACATTCCTGTTCATTGCGCATGACTTATCCATGGTTAAATATATTTCAGACCGTATAGGTGTCATGTACTTCGGCAAAATTGTGGAAATCGGTCCGGCCGATGCCATCTACAATAACCCGCTGCATGAGTACACAAAATCATTGTTGTCAGCTATCCCGCTGCCGGATCCAGAATCTGAACGTACACGGGTCAGAAAAACTTACAATCCGGATGTCCATGCGTATACAGCAGATGACGTTCTTGAGCTGCGTGAAGTAGCACCGGATCATTACGTCTACTGTTCACCAAAAGAATATGAAGTATTAAAAGCAAACTACGATTACAGCTATGCTCATGCTTAGCAGAAACTTTGACTGTTAAAATGCAGTCGAAGTTTTTTCATATCGAAAAACGAGAATGAAAAAAACTAATATCCATATTGCATATATATAAAAAAATATAACTAGGAAATATTGATATTATATTTATATTCAATATTTATTTATATTAATCTAACATTTAAACGCTTTAATGCATGAATATAAAAAATAAAATATTCAAAAAAATCAATAAATGTATAAAATAGCTATTGCTAAGTTCAAATTTATAAAATATAATTAACACAAATCTTCTGAAAATTCTTGCAGAGTGATTTTAGAAAACGTCGGGGGGCTTATAAGTATGAAGAAGAAGAGTACATTATTTCTGGCATCATTAATCGCAGTATCTGGTTTCACTGCTGCTTGTTCAAGCAGCGGAAATGATAAAGATTCAAAGAGCGGATCTGGCACGGCAAGTAAATCAGGTGGAAATGAACAAGTATTGCATTTACTCTCCAGTTCAGATATTCCATCAATGGACTCAGCGTTAGCGACTGACCAAGTATCATTTGATGTGTTCAACCAAACGTTAGAAGGTTTATACACGCTGGATAAAAACGATAAGGCTGTTCCAGGTGTTGCTGAAGGAGAACCGCAAAAATCTGCTGACGGTAAAACTTGGACAATCAAACTTCGTAAAGACGCTAAATGGTCAAACGGCGATCCAGTTACTGCGAATGACTTCGTCTACTCATGGCGCCGTACATTAGATCCTAAAACAGGTGCAGAATATGCTTACATCATGTATGACCTCAAAAATGCGACTGCCATTAACGAAGGTAAATTAAAACCTGAAGAACTAGGCGTTAAAGCGGTCGATGACCATACATTACAGATTCAACTGGAAAAGGCAGTTCCTTACTTCCAGGAATTACTGGCATTCGGTACGTTTATGCCGCAGAACCAGAAATTTGTTGAAGCAAAAGGCGACAAATATGGTACAACGGCAGAAAATACTTTATCAAATGGTCCTTTCGTCTTAGACAAATGGGAAACAGAAAAAGAATTTGTTCTTAAGAAAAATGATAAGTACTGGGATAAAGACAAAGTTAAGTTAAAAGAAGTAAACTATCAGATCATCAAAGATACGAATACTGCCCTTAACTTATACACTACCGGAAAAGTTGATTCTGTTGGTTTAACAGCTGAAAACGTTGATAAATACAAAAAAGACTCTGACTTCCAGACTGAACTCGATGCCTCTACTTATTTCATCCGCATCAATGAAAAGAAAAATAAAGATCTGGCCAACAAAAACTTACGTTTAGCAATTGCAAAATCAATCAATAAAGAAAAATTAGTTGATACATTACTGAACAACGGTTCTGTGGCAGTCGATACGTTAATGCCGAAAGACTTCGTCAAAGGTCCGGATGGTAAAGACTATATTGACGGCGTTAAATCACCATTAAATTATGACAAAGAAGAAGCTAAAAAATACTTGGATAAAGCAAAAGCTGAATTAGGCAAAGACAAATTCGAATTTGAATACTTAACATATGATGCTGATACTTCTAAAAAAGCTGCCGAATATGTGAAAGAACAAATCGAATCTCACTTACCGGGCGTTACGCTTAAGATCAAGCAGCAGCCGTTCAAACAAAAGCTTGCACTTGAATCTAAAGATGATTATGAACTGTCATTCGCAGGTTGGGGCCCTGACTATCCAGACCCAATGACATTCCTTGATATGTTCGTAACAGACGGAACTCACAACCAGACAGGCTGGTCAAACAAAGAGTACGACAAAATGCTTGCTGACGCTAAAGGACCACTTCTTCAGAAGATTGATGAGCGCTGGAAAACATTACAGGATGCAGAAAACTTATTCTTAAAAGATGCAGTAGTTGTTCCAATGTATCAGGCTGGTGTATCCCGCTTACGTCAAGAATATGTTAAAAACTTTGTCACTCACAAATTTGCCGGTGACTCTACACTTAAAGAAGCGTATATCGAAGGCAAAAAATAATGAAGTAGTAAAAGTAAAGAAGACTCAGGATATCCTGAGTCTTCTTTACTTTCTTTTGCGGCCGAGCCCCATTGCGTTCTCCATCTTCTTCAGCATTTTATTTGCTTTCAGTGAAGCCCTCTCAGCACCACGGTCAAGTATCGCATCCAGCTCTGGTGATTCCATGTAATAATTATATTTCTCCTGGAACTGTGTAATGAACGTCACCATGACGTCAGCTAAATCTGATTTGAATTCACCGTAACCTTTTCCGTCGTATTTCGCTTCAAGGTCACTGATCGGTGTTTCGGTAATAATAGAATAAATGCTGAGCAGGTTGGAGACGCCGGGTTTATGTTCTTTGTCATATTTCACTGTGCCATCAGAATCCGTGACAGCACTTTTGATTTTCTTCGCGACTGCCGACGGTGTGTCAAGCAGTGAGATAAAACCTTTTGTATTGGTATCAGATTTGCTCATTTTTTTCGTCGGTTCCTGCAGACTCATGACGCGGCCGCCGACTTTCGGCATTCTGATTTCCGGCATCGTGAAAATGTCGTTATAGCGCTGATTAAAGCGGGCAGCCAGGTCACGTGTCAACTCAAGGTGCTGCTTCTGATCTTCGCCGACTGGCACAAGGTCAGTGCTGTACAGGAGAATGTCTGCAGCCATCAGCGGCGGATAAGTTAAGAGTCCTGCAGGAATGCCTTCTTTACGGTCTTTCGCTTTATCCTTGAACTGTGTCATACGTTCCAGTTCACCGATAGTGGAAATAGTCGTCAGCATCCATCCGGCCTGTGCGTGAGCCGGCACCTCTGACTGTATGAAGAGCGTGATCTTATCAGGATCGAGTCCGCTTGCAAGGTACAAAGCAGCGAGTGACCGGATATTTTTTCTGAGCGCCGCCTTGTCCTGTGGCACAGTGATCGCATGCTGGTCAACTATA
This sequence comes from Macrococcus equipercicus, assembly GCF_004359525.2. GTDB lineage: Bacteria > Bacillota > Bacilli > Staphylococcales > Staphylococcaceae > Macrococcus > Macrococcus equipercicus. The sequence continues at coordinate 296,509 of NZ_SCWC02000001.1, forward strand.
CAGAAATAGCAGTCATAATCATTTTGAATATCAACAAATTGTTTTAATGCACCGATGTAGTTTCCGATAGTCGGAACACCGCTCGGCTGAATGCCTGAGAATAAAGTTTTCATCGTCTGTCCTCCAAAATTTATATTTACTATTGTACACTATTTCATTCAAGGTTAAAATGAAGCTGTGTTAAGAACTGCTTGATGACTACAGCTTAGAAAGAAATTCAAATTATTTGAAATTCTTCATTGTTTCTCATTTAATTTTAATGTTATGAATTTATAATAATATTATCAGTACAACAGAAGTTGATATCGATTTCTTGCTATCTTGACGTTTATATGAAGCAGGAGAGGGAATATTTAACTAACTGCTGATACATGAGACAATTGACAGACTACATATACAAATAGGAGAGTGAGATGTATGGTAACATTATTTACTTCACCAAGTTGCACATCTTGCCGTAAAGCGAAAGCATGGTTACAAGAACATGATATTCCGTATACGGAGCGCAATATTTTTTCTGATAACTTAACAATTGATGAAATTAAAGCGATTTTACGCATGACTGAAGATGGAACAGACGAAATCATTTCTACACGTTCTAAAACCTTCCAAAAATTAAATATCGATATTGATGCAATGCCATTACAGGACTTATATGAAATCATTCAGCAGCACCCGGGGCTCTTACGCCGTCCGATCATTCTGGATGAGAAACGTCTGCAGGTGGGTTATAACGAAGATGAAATCCGTCGTTTTCTTCCACGTAAAGTTCGTACATTCCAGCTGCTTGAAGCACAACGAATGGTGGATTAATCACATTGAAACAGCTGTCGCCTGCGACAGCTGTTTTTCGTGATTGGTGTAATCAAATTACTATGTTTTTTCCTTCCGTTATAATACAATGAGATTACTATTCATTCAGAGATGGAGGGATACATAATGAGAATAGAACGCATTAATGATGTAACCATCAAATTTTATTTAACATATACTGACCTTGAAGAGCGGGGGTTCAAACAAGACGAGCTATGGACGAACCGCAAAAAGGGTGAAGAATTCTTCTGGTCTATGATGGAAGAAGTGAACCAGGAAGAAGAGTTTGTCATTGAAGGGCCTCTCTGGATTCAAGTGCACGCGTTTGATAAAGGAATCGAGTTTGTAGTGACAAAGTCCCGCAACGATGAATTTATGCATTTACCTGAAGAAGAATCGGACGACCGGCTGGAATATCAGGTCAATGAGTTTCTGAATAAAGCGATAGAAAATGATCATGATCTGACGAACCTTTTGACCGGTGAACAGAATGAGCAGAAGCCGCTGTTCAGTGATGATATTCTCGTACAGTTCAGTGATCTTGAGACAGTGATACAGTTCAGTCATTCTCATGAGTTTGAACAGGTGGATTTCGAGGACCTGCTTTATATGCAAGACGGCAAGTATTATTACTACGTGCAGTTCGATAAGAGCACACCGTTCGATATTATTGACGGCTACGTCGCCCATGTCTTTGAATATGCAGATCATACGACAATCAGTCGTGACTGGCTTGAAGAGTATGGGAAAGTCGTTATGAGCCATAACGTCCGTCATCAGGTGAAACGCTACTTCAAAGCGAATTAATGAAGTTTATATAAACTTAATAAAGCAAATCAACACTTCCTGCGATTATAAAGTAGGAGGTGTTTTTGTGCTTATTGCTGTGAATGATGAAGGACACTATGTGTCAGCAGACAGGGCAGCAGGGAAAGGGTTCAAGTGTCCTGTCTGTCTGAGCCCGGTTATATTAAAGAAAGGCCGCTATAAAATCCCGCACTTCTCTCATCAGCGTATACAGGACTGTTTCAAATCTACTTATAAACAGGAATCAGCGGCACATTTAGCCGGTAAACATGAACTTTACCGGCTGGCGCAGCATGAACATGTCGCCATGGAGTATTACTTACATGACATTGAACAGATTCCGGATATACTTGTGAACAATAAACTGGCACTCGAGATCCAGCTGTCTGTTATTCCGGTCACGACACTGATAGAGCGGACTTACGGCTACCGGAGAATTGGAATGGACGTCATCTGGATTGCCGCTGAGGAATCATTGAAGAAAGAAGGACAGGCACTCAAGCTGACGCTCTTTCAGAGGAGCATGGTTAATGCATCAATGCGCCGGCTGATCACTTATGATGCCGGCAAGAACAAATTTTATCGCTATCAATTGACAGGTCTTACAGAAAGCATGGCAGTCATGTATAAGCGTCAGCAAATAACGGCGGTCAATGAATTGATGAATATTCATGACGGTCCGTCATCGTCCCAGTGCCTGCTGATCAGTGAGAGCGCTCGTGACAGCTATATCCGCCGCTGTCAGAGCAAAAAAAGCGTCCTTGAACCGACGCTCAGCGCCTTGTACCAGCTGAGAATCAACTGGCAGCAGCTGCCCGAAGAGCTGGGGATCATTGTGCCCAGTCAGTTTTATATCAGAACACATCCTATTCAGTGGCAGAGCCGGCTGCGGCTGCTGGTGATCCGCGATGAGTTCACCATGCAGAAGTTTAAGGAGGAGCTTGATTTCTTTGTCTATTATGCCAGTGACCTTGATCATGAACAGCTCACCAAACAATTACTTCAGGAATATCGCGAAGCGGTCAGGAACTTATACGTGCAAATTTAATTGAAAAATGAGAAAATTATAGCAATCAATCTTTTGGGAGGCAATGATGGCTGAAATGATAACACGTGAACAACAACTTGAAGAAAACACATGGGATTTAACAAAGATTTTTCCGAGCGATGCTGCATTTGAAGAAGCGTTCAAAGAAGTGGAAAGTTATCTTGGACGTGAGGAGGAAGTGAAAGGAACGCTTGCACAAAGCGCTCAGCAGTTATTAAACGGCTTACTGCTGGAAACAGAAATTGATGAGAAACTCGGCAAAGTATATGTCTATGCGCACTTAAAGCATGACCAGGATACATCAAACGATACATATACAGCAATGGAGCAGCGTGCAGCGGCACTTGCTGCACAGTTCGGCAGCGCATGGAGCTTCATGATGCCGGAGCTGATGACCATCAGCGAAGAGCAGCTCAACCAGTTTGTAGCAGAGAATGCAGGGCTGCAGCGCTTCAAGTTCGATCTTGAACGCATCAATAAGAAGCGAGCGCATGTATTGTCCGATAAAGAGGAGAAGCTGCTGGCAGAAGCAGGGGAAGCACTCAGCACCCCGAGCAATGTCTTCGGCATGTTCAATAATGCAGACCTTGCGTTCAATGATATTGCAGATAAAGACGGCAAGCTGCATCCGTTGTCTCAAGGAACATACGTGCAGTATCTGGAATCAAGTGACAGAGTGCTGAGAGAGAATGCCTATAAGGAGATATACCGCAACTACGGACAGTTCAAAAATACCCTTGCTCAGACACTTGCCGGCAAAGTGAAGGCCGCAGTGTTTTCCAGTAAGGTGAGAGGCTATGCGTCACCACGTCAGCAGGCGCTGGCGAATAACGATATTCCTGAAGCGGTCTATGACAACTTAATCAAGACCATCCATGACCATCTTCCACTGCTGCATCGTTATACGGCGCTGCGGAAAGAACTGCTCGGACTCGATGATATGAAAATGTATGATATGTATACATCACTTGTCCAGGATGAGAAGTTTGAAGTGACATATGACGAGGCAAAAGAGTGGGTGCTCAATTCTCTGAAGCCGATGGACGAGGAATACACCGAAGTCATCGAAGAAGGATTCAATAACCGCTGGGTCGATGTTTATGAGAACAAAGGAAAGAGAAGCGGTGCATACTCTTCAGGGACTTATGGCACTAACCCTTACATTCTGATGAACTGGACAAATAACGTCAACAATACATTTACACTGACTCATGAATTCGGTCATTCAGCGCACAGCTACTTCTCGCGCCGGAATCAGCCGTCAAATATGTCAGGCTATTCAATATTCGTCGCAGAAGTGGCTTCAACATGTAATGAAGCACTGCTCGCGCATCATATGTACCATACACTCAATGATGAGAAGAAAAAACTCTATCTGCTGAATTATCAGCTGGAAGGCTTCCGGGGCACAGTGTTCAGACAGACGATGTTCGCTGAGTTTGAACATTTAATTCATACACTCGCCCAGAACAATGAACCACTGACTGCAGAACGCCTGAATAAAGAATATCTTGAACTGAACAGAACGTATTATGGTGATGCCGTGGTGCATGATGACTACATCCAGAGTGAGTGGAGCAGAATCCCGCATTTCTACTATAATTATTATGTCTATCAGTATGCGACAGGCTACAGTGCGGCACTTGCATTAAGCGATCAGATTCTGAAGGAAGGTCAACCGGCTGTTGACCGCTATATCAATTCGTTCCTGAAAGCAGGCAGCTCTGACTATCCGATAGAAGTACTGAAAAAAGCAGGCGTAGATATGACAACGAGCGAACCGATAGAAAAAGCATGTCAAGTTTTCGAAGAACGACTGAATGAATTCGAGCGCTTGATCAAAGCAGCACGCTAAAAACAGAGAATGCGTTTTCATTATGTCAGAATTGTGAAATCGGGCTTTAAAGGTTGAATGGCCTATATATTCATGATATTATACAAACATGAAATTTATCACAAACCAAACATACCCCTTTGTTTGAGTGAAAATTTCTCCCATCCCCTTTGTTTAAATACCGTGTAATCAGACACGGTATTTTTTTATTGATTTTTAATAATGACCGCATAAAAAACGACTTATCAATGATGATAAGTCGTTTTTTATGCGGTCGTGCAGTTACATGGCCTCTTTTTTGCGCCAGTACTGACCGGTATGATAGGTCACTGCTTCTATTTTGTTCATCAGCTTTAATTTCTTCAGTTCCCGTGACAGTACATTTTTAGGCCATTCATAGATGATCTCTAACTCGCTTTCACTTACCAGTTCATTCTCAATGATATATTCATCGATCTTCGGCGGCAGTTCTTTCTCTATCGTATGGCTGATCAGTTCGTTAATAATATAAGTATAAATCGCGTACTGCTGTATTCCCTCGACTTTAAGGCCGTCGTCTTCAAAATTCTCATTGAAGAACACAAGTGTCGGCGACATCGTGACTTCCATTTCCCTTGAAATATGCTGATCCACTTTCAGTGAATTTGTGACATGAACGCTTTTAATGTCAGTCTGAAATGTCTCGATATCAAGCCGTGCCTTTTGTGCGCAGTCCATGATGAGTTCACGGGTAATGATATCCTGTTTCGGCATAATTTCATTCTGCACGAAGCGCAGAAACATTCCAGCTTTTTTCCTGCCCTGTAATTCTGCTGCTTTATAGGCAAGGGCGATATTATCATCTTCTGTTGTGCTCTGTGCCTGGCACTTTGTCAGCACTCGCAGCGTGGGCAGCAGTATTTGCTTAATCTCAACATACTGGCTGTATTCAATTTGAAGTTTGCGCAGCACTGCTTTCAATTCCCAGCAGTCTTTGCAGAACGGATCAAAAAATGAATATATTTCTACCTTCTTCACCGGCTGAAGGGAGAGACACTTTTCATTATGAATGACCTGTAAATGTTTCATGCTTTCACCTACAATTTTATTCAGTGTTTACCATATGTGTCGCAGTCAATGACAGACGTTCAAAGATATAGTTCTTTACTGGCTCATCAATTTCAAAGTCATCGAGTGCCCTGTGCATGTTCTCAAGCCACGCATCGCGTGCGGCCGGCGTTATTTGAAAGGGCAGATGCCGCATGCGCAGCATCGGATGACCATGTTCTTCAGTATAAAGAGACGGGCCTCCAAGAAATTGCGTTAAAAACTGTTTCTGCTTACGTGCTGTTTCATTCAGCTCGGCAGGAAAGAGATGGTTGATGCGGTCGTCCGCCTTGACATAATCATAGAAACGGTCAATCACCGCATATAATTTTTCCTGTCCGATTGCTTCATAAGGGCTTGTCAATGTGATCACCTTTTTATTAAATATATCATGTTGGTTATATTATTAAAGTTATTTGCCTATCAGTTCGCTGCGTCTCGTATAGAACCGCTGAACTTTATTCATGGCAGTTTTTTTGGGGACCGCATAGTCTATAAGAAACTGTTCGAACTGCTCATGACCACTCTCGTAGTCCTGCGCTTCAAATTCCACTTCGTAATCTTCACAATCAAGGTAACAGCTTGCATCCAGCACAAGCAGACCACTGTCATAAGGTGTCTCTCTTCGTTCAGTCGATAAGGCACCGACAATCAGCAGCCGTGACAAATCAATGGGATATGTCGTCAGCTGGTCATGAATATTGGAAGGAAGGGCAGCCGGCGGAATATATTGGTCGTCCAGCAGATGATCCGCTACTTCTCCGTGATACTCCATCACGCCGATCTCCTGAGGGATTTTAAGCGTCATCATCTGACGGCCTTTACTATCTCTTATTCGCAGGGCAATCTTCTGGTCGATGAACTGATGATCCGGTGTATCGATATAAAAATTCGTATGAGTGACAGGTTCAATGTCCTTGAACAGAGAATCCCGGAGTTTTGCGAAAGTTTCATAGTCCAGTAAATTTTTGAATTCAATTTCTAGTTCTTCCAAAGCAATCCCCTCCATACAAGAATTATCGCTGACAATATAAATGAAGTAAAGGGATAAGCTATAGTACGACTTACTTTTATTTTGTGTTAAAATATCTATGTTAAGGGAGAGATTATTATGAATTTACATGTCAATGAAATTAAATTGGTGGACGATTCTGTCCATGTATTTACAGAGGAAGAACAGCTGGCTGTGACGCCTGCGGGGCAGCTGCTGACAGATAGCGATCATTTTCAATTTGTCTATTTGCTGGATGATGGTGATGTTTACCATCATTTGAGGTTCGTCGAGGAGACATGGCGGATGATGAACGAATACAAAGAGAAGAAATGGTATTTATACGGTACAATTGAGCTCGAATATTTCAGTGAAGAATTCACTATGCTGCTTGATAATATTGAAGGAAACCATAACTACGGGAAGCCTTTTGTTGAGCGCGTGGAAGAAGTCTTTGAACTGTAAAAACAGAGGTGAGACAGATGAATCAATGGGATATATTTTTAGCACCTTATAAACAGGCGATTGATGAACTGAAGATTAAGTTGAAGGGGATTCGTAAGCAGTATGAACGGGAAGGTAAATCTTCACCCATTGAATTTGTGACGGGTAGAGTGAAACCGATACCGAGCATCATTGAAAAAGCGAATCAAAGAGGTATCCAGTTTGATAAGCTGTCAGAGGAAATGTACGATATTGCCGGGCTGCGCATGATGTGTCAGTTTGTAGATGATATCGATATTGTCGTTGAACTGCTGAAAAACAGAAAAGATTTTGAAGTTGTCGAAGAACGTGACTACATTAAAGATACGAAAGAGAGTGGTTACCGCTCTTATCACGTCATCGTCAAATATCCGATTGAAACGTTGGACGGCCAGCGCTTTATTCTTGCTGAAATTCAGATTAGAACGCTGGCGATGAATTTCTGGGCAACGATTGAACATACACTGCGCTATAAATATGATGGTGATTATCCGCCGGAAATCCAGCACAGGCTGGAACGTGCGGCAGAGGCCGCTTATTTATTGGATGAAGAGATGTCTGAAATACGTGAAGAGATTAAAGAGGCGCAGAAATATTATACAGAACAGCGAAGTGAACTAAGATAGGGGTGAGTCAGCTGAAATATGCGATTCTTTCTAAAGGGGATTCAAAAAGTAATGCATTGACACAGAAGATGAAAAGTTATATGAAAGACTTCAAGATGATACAAGATGACGATGAACCTGATATTGTCATCTCTGTCGGTGGTGACGGGACGTTGCTTCAGGCTTTCCATACATATAGTCACCGGCTTGATGACTGCAGTTTTGTCGGTGTGCATACCGGTCATCTCGGCTTCTATGCGGACTGGCTGCCTCATGAAGTCGAACGGTTGATCATCGCCATCAACAACGAACCGATTCAGCGCATTGAATATCCGCTGATTGAAGTGATTGTCCGCTATACGAACGGCGGAAGAGAATCCCGCTATTTAGCTTTAAATGAAGCGACGATCAAGACGCATAACGGCGCGACGCTCGTCGTTGATGTAGATATTCGCGGTGAACAGTTCGAACGCTTCAGGGGCGACGGCCTCTGTATGTCGACACCGAGCGGTTCGACCGCCTATAACAAGGCGCTCGGCGGTGCCTTGATTCATCCGTCGCTTGAGGCGATGCAGATGGCGGAGATCGCTTCGATTAATAACCGGGTGTTCAGGACAGTCGGCTCACCGCTTGTGCTGCCGAAGCATCATACCATCCATGTGACGCCGGTCAACCGGGGCATGCTGCAGCTGACGATTGACCATATTGCAAGTGATCATCAAGGCATCTCATCCATTCAGTACCGGGTAGCTGATGAAAAGATCAAGTTCGCGAGATTCAGACCGTTCCCGTTCTGGAAACGCGTCCATGACTCCTTTATTGCGAGTGAATGATGAAGATTACTTATACAGCTGACGCGCAAATGCTGCTCCGGGACTTTTTGCAGCGGCAGAATATATCAAAGAAAAGTTTGAGCGCCATTAAACAGAATGGCGCTTTACTTGTGAATGAAGTGCCGGTCACTGTACGCTATATGCTGGCTCAAGGCGAGCAGGTGACCGTCTGTCTTCCGGCTGAACAGCCGAGCAGAAGTTTGAGGCCGAGTGCCGGCCGGTTGACTATTATATATGAAGATAATTATTTGTGTGTCGTCTCAAAACCAGCGGGTATCAGCACGATGCCTTCTCAGCTGCATCCGCATGATAGCCTGCTCGAACGCACGCTGCATCACTTCATAGAGAACAAGGAAACAGGTATACCTCATATTGTGACGCGGCTGGACCGCAATACAAGTGGAATCGTCGTGTTTGCCAAACATCAATTGATTCATCATCTGATGACGGACAGTATAACGAAGACGTATCTCTGTGCAGCGTGCGGTAAAATCCCGGCAGCAGGAATGATTGATTGTCCGATCGGCAGAAAGAGCGACTCTATTATTGAACGGCATATTACAGCAGACGGCAAGCAGGCGCTCACAACTTTCATTGCGCTTCATCGAAGCAATGATTATAGTGTGGCTCTGGTCAAGCTGCATACCGGTCGGACACATCAAATTCGTGTGCATTTTCAGGCGATCGGCCATCCGCTTGCCGGAGATACTCTTTATGGTCATGACACACGGCTTGCAAGGCAGGCGCTGCATGCCTTCCAGATAGAATTTGTCCATCCTTTTACAGAGGTGTCTATTATTCTTCAGGATGCCCCGCCGGAGGATTTGAGAAGCCTGATACCTATGTTATAATGAATTGTATTTTTTAGGAGGTGAGCGCATGGCAGAAGAATTAGAAGAGCAATTATACGATAAAGAATTACTCGATGAATTGCTTGAACATCATCATATTGATCGATTTAGAGAAGTCTTCCTTGCGCTGCACATTTATGAACAAGGGGAGTACTTCACAGAATCGGATGAAAATAAACGGAGCATCATGTACCAGATGCTGTCTCCGCAGGAAGTGGCTGAATTTGTAGAGCAGACAGAACTAGAGAACTATGACCAAGTATTTGAGACGATGGATGCCATCTTTGCAAGTCAGATGTTAAGTGAAATGTCCTATGACAACGCAGTGGATATTTTAAATGAGCTGCCGAAAGCCAAAATCGCCGGCCTGCTTCTGTTGATGGATAAAGAAGCGGCGGGAGAAGTGAAAGCCTTGCTGCATTATGAGGAGGATACGGCCGGGGGTCTGATGACGACCGAATACATTTCCGTTTCATCATTGATGACTGTGCGTGAAGCGATGCTGCAGTTGAAGGAGCAGGCACCGAGCGCTGAAACGATTTACTATATTTTTATCGTGAATGACCGCAATCAGCTGGTCGGTGTCATCTCTTTAAGAGATTTAATCGTGGCGGAGAATGACGCTTATATTGAAGACGTGATGAATGAACGGGTTATCAGTGTAAATGTTGCTGATGACCAGGAAGACGTCGCTATGGTCGTAAGAGACTACGACTTACTGGCACTGCCGGTAGTAGATTACCAGAACCATCTGCTCGGTATCATCACGATTGATGATATCGTTGACGTTATCGATGAAGAGGCAAGTGAGGATTACTCCAAACTTGCCGGTGTCAGTGATATTGACTCCGTTGATGACTCTGTATTTGATACAGCGAAGAAACGGCTGCCCTGGCTTGCCGCACTGACAATCATGGGAATGGGAACAGCAACAATTCTTGGAAGCTTTCAAGAGACGCTCGAGCATGTAGCACTGCTGGCGGCTTTTATTCCTATAATCGGCGGGATGGCCGGAAATTCCGGCACACAAAGCCTCGCTGTCGTTGTCCGCGGGATCTCTACCGGAGAAATAGAAGGACAGAACAAGGTCAAGCTGGCTATAAGGGAAGCGGGCTCAGGTCTATTGACCGGTTTCAGCTGTGCATTCCTATTATTCGCTATTATCTGTATCGTCTATAAAAAGCCTGTCCTCGCAGTCATCGTAGCAGTCAGTTTAACGATTGCGATGACTGTCGCGACACTTGCCGGTGCTTTAGTTCCAATTATCATGCACCGTATTAACATTGATCCCGCGGTGGCAAGCGGACCGTTTATTTCAACGATCAATGATATTATCAGTATGCTCATCTATTTCGGACTGGCCACAACATTTATGAGCTACTTATCATAGGGGGATTTATGGAACATCATTTACCAGCACTTGTTATTATTGTAATCACTGCATTGATCACCCCGATACTCGTCAAACGACTTCATCTGAATTTTCTGCCTGTTGTAGTCGCAGAAATACTGATGGGGATTCTCATCGGAAAATCTGTCCTGAATATTGTGCAGCCTACAGAAGTATTAAACATACTATCGACGCTTGGAATCATCTTTCTGATGTTTCTAAGTGGCCTTGAGATTGATTTTTCGGCATTCAAGACGAAGAAAAAAAGTGAAAATAATGAACCGGCTAATGAACCGAACCGACTGTATTTAACGACCGGCATTTTTATGGGAATCGTTGTGCTGTCTGTGCTGGCTGCTTATTTATTTAAGTGGACTGGTCTAGTCGATGATGTTCTATTGATGATTATCATCGTATCAACGATTTCGCTCGGTGTTGTCATGCCGACGTTAAAGGAAATGAATCTTCTCCGTACGTCTATCGGTCAGATTATTCTTCTTGTAGCAGTCATCGCCGATCTTGCGACAATGCTGCTGTTGACGGTTTACGGCACAATGCATGCGAAGGGGGATTCACCGATATGGCTGATTGGGACGTTAGTCGTGTTCACTGTACTGTTCTATATAATGGGCGGTTACTTCAAGAAATCATCATTTCTGAAGAAAATGATGGAAGGGACCACTCAGATTGGTATTCGTGCCATCTTCGCGCTCATTATCCTGCTTGTTGCGCTTGCTGAAGGAGTAGGCGCTGAAAATATTTTAGGTGCTTTTTTAGCGGGTGTTGTCGTCAGCTTAATCGGACCGGACCAGGACCTTGTCAATAAACTGGATTCGTTCGGCTACGGCTTCTTTATCCCTATATTTTTCATCATGGTGGGCGTTGAACTGAATATTAGAGAACTGCTGCACGATCCGTCAGTACTTATCTTGATTCCGCTGCTATTCATTGTGTTCTTCCTGTCCAAAGTGTTCCCGATGCTTATACTGATGAAATGGTATGACAAAAAGACGGTCATCGCCTCGTCGTTTCTGCTGACATCTACACTGTCTCTAGTCATCGTCTCAGCGAAGCTTGCAGAACAGCTCGGCACTATCAGCAACGTACTGTCAGGCACTTTTATTTTAAGTGCAATCATTACATGTGTTATCGTGCCGATTTTCTTTAAAAAATTGTTCCCGGTGCAGCTGTCTGAAGAGAAAGTGATAAGAATCGCATTCATCGGTAAAAATCAGATGTCGATACCGGTAGCACAGAGCATTAAATCTGAGCTTTACCAGCCGACTTTGTTCTACCGCAGGGACCATTCAGACAATCGGATGCTTGAAGATATTGAGGCGATTGAGCTTGACCGTTATGACTATGAGACGCTGAACCGGCTCGGTCTCTTTACGTTCGATATCGTCGTCTGTTCAGCGAATGATGAGCAGATCAACAGAGATGTCGCTCTGATGACGAAGCAGAACGGTGTCAACCGCGTCATCTGCCGCATTGAGAACACCGGTGATGACGAGGAGCTGGCACAGGCAGGCATTGAGCTGTTCAGCGAGTTCCAGAGCACGAAGACACTGCTTAAAGGATTGATTGAATCACCGAACATGCTGAATCTGTTATCGAACGTTGAAACGTCACTTTATGAAATCGAGATGCTGAATACGCGCTATCATGAGATGATGCTGCGTGATTTTCCGTTCAGCGGCGATATTATTTTCGTCAGACTGCTGCGCGGAAAAGATTCGATTGTACCTCACGGCGATACAGAGCTGCACTTTAAAGACCGGCTCATTGTGACCGGCTCACGCGGTTATGTCGATGAATTAAAGCGTGAACTTGAACTGATATAGGCATGAAAAACAGGGCGACCTGTTTTTTCTTGCATTTAAAGGTTAAAAACTATAAATTAGTAACAGGTACTAATAACTTATAATAATAGTGAGGGATAGCATGTTAAACTTAGAAGGTCAGGCATATGTCATTATGGGCGTTGCTAATAAAAGAAGTATCGGGTTTGGTGTTGCACAAGTATTGGATGAAGCCGGCGCAAAAGTCGTCTTTACTTATCGTAAGGACCGGAGCCGCAATGAACTTGAAAAGCTGCTGCCGAGCTTGAAGAATAACCAGGATGCATTGCTGATTCAATGTGATGTTCAGGAAGATGAAGCGGTGATTCAGGCGTTCAAGGAAATCGGAGCGCAGTGCGGTAAGATTAATGGCGTCTTCCATTCTATCGCATTCGCTAATACTGAAGATTTAAGAGGTAGATTCTCTGATACATCAAGAGACGGCTTCCTGCTGGCACATGATATCAGCTCTTATTCACTGACCATTGTTGCAAGAGAAGCTAAAAAAGTGATGGCAGAAAACGGCAGCATCGTGACGACGACTTATATCGGTGGTGAATTTGCTGTTCCTAACTATAATATCATGGGTGTCGCGAAAGCATCGCTTGAAGCAAGTGTAAAATATTTGGCGCAGGATCTTGGCGCAGAAGGTATCCGTGTCAATGCTGTATCGGCCGGACCGATTCGTACATTGAGTGCTAAAGGGGTAGGCGGCCTGAACATCATTTTGAAAGAAGTGGAAGAGAGAGCGCCGTTAAAACGTAATGTCGATATCATTGAAGTTGGTAAGACAGCGGCTTACTTATTGAGCGACTTGTCAAGCGGTGTCACAGGTGAAAATATCCACGTTGATGCGGGCTATCATATTTTAGGTTAAACTTATGTCACAAAAAACGGAAATTCCAGTAGGAATTTCCGTTTTTTGTGTAGATGCTTCAGTTATATCTATTACTATAAAAACAAAGCGGGGATATCACTGTGTCCCCGTTTTGTTTCTCTGCGGAAGAGTTGCCGCCTGTTAGTTACCTAATTTAAACGTTTCAAGCACGTTCCATGTGCCATTGTCGAGCTGGTAGCATAAGCTGATTTTATCCACTGTTTCTTTATGATCGATACCGGCCATTTTCAGCTGACCATATACATCTTCAAACTCCTGGCTTGAGAAACCTTGGCCGATAGTGAAATGCGGCACGAAAGGGTGAGCATTCTTTCCGTAAAAAGAACCATCATTTAATACTTCATAAATCTTTGTCAGACCTTCACTGCTTACCACTTTAAAGAAAATGATATTTTTAGTCGGGGCAAAGCTTGATACTTTTGTCACTTCAATTTCAACCGGCTCAACTTCAGCCGCGACTTCTGTTAATTTAGCTGTTACATTTTTAACGTCATCCTCTGCCACTTCAAACGCATCTTTCAGCGTAATATGCGGTGGAATTAAAGCATAGTGTGAGTCATAACGTTTGCGGTATGAATTAACTTTATCCTGGAACCCCTTCGATGGAAAAATAACGATACCTAATTTCATGTGAATGCCTCCCTTTGTTGAATTCAATTAATTATAACAAATTATTTCGATAAAAAATACTTTAGCACTAGTTCAAGTTGCGGTTTCCATGTCTTCCATGTATGACCGCCGTCAAGCTCTTCGTAATAAGTCGTCACGCCTAATGAAATCAACTGGTCATGGAAGGCCTGGTTCGGTGTCAGAAAGTCTGCTTCTTCACCTGTCATCAGTTTAAAGGAGCTTTCTTCTAGGCCGATGACATGGTACAAATCGATGTTTGATGTATTGGCGATGGCAAGCTCCTCATTAATGGTTGCGGTGATCATCGGGCTCAGCAGCAGTGCCCGTGAGAAATTGAGCGGATAGGAAAGCACCAGTGACAGTGAAATACTCGCAGCGAGACTGTCACCCATCACTAACCGTGCGTTTCCTGTTTTCAACGTTGCAAAGTTCTGGTCGATGTACGGCATCAGTTCATTCGTGATAAATTTAATCATGTGCTGCTTGTCCGGACTGTCAGGATGATATTCCCGCTTCCGTGTCTGAACGTCAGGATAATGGACGTAGATGATAATGGCGCGTTCTATTTCATCAGCTGCATACAGTTTCTCATAGCAGCGGTGAAGCTGTCCGAGCTGGCTGAAATCCTGGCCGTCAAATGTAATGATAACATGATGCTTATACAGCGATGTATAGTTCTTCGGCAAGTAGATACCGAATTTGACCGTGCGGTTTAAATGCTTACTTACTAGTTCATGTGGATTGACGAGCCCTTGTTGAAACATAGACAGTAGTCACCTCGAAGTTTTTTTACTATTGTAACACAATATAAAATCAATTCTTTGGTTTCAATGGATATCACTCCGATATTTCTATCATATTTGGGTATAATAGAGAAGAACTTGAAACGAGGAGGTATATATGTTAAATAAAGTTTGGGTCAGAGTAGCGATAGGGCTTTTGCTCGCGTTTCTGCTAATTAAGTATTTTCTTGAGATCAACCACATTTTTTACCCTATTATTGTCATCGTCAATTCAATAGCACTACCGTTATTACTAGGTGGATTTCTTTATTATGTCACCGTACCACTTCAGACCTTTCTCGAGAAGAGACGGGTTCCGAGATGGGGCAGTCTGATTATCATTATTTTTCTGCTGCTGCTTATAGTAACCAGCTTTGTGTCAATCGTCGGGCCGATACTCGTCGGCCAGGTCAACTCATTTATCGATAATCTGCCGCAGATTCAGCATGATTTTGAGGCGTACATCAGCTATGCGCTCGATCAGCGTGAAAAGCTGCCGGCAGGGGTCAAGGACAGTATCAACAATGGTATTCAAAAAATTAATACGTATACAGGTGCCTTATTATCGAATGCTGTAGTCTATATTACTAAATTCATCTCTACGCTGTTCCTGTTAATACTTGTACCATTTTTCCTGATCTACATGCTGAAAGATCACGACAGATTTATCCCGTTCATTGCTTCTCCTTTTTCCGGAAGTCGGAAAAAGTTTGTCGTTGATTTATTCAAGGATATCGACAAGACGCTGAAGAGCTATATTCAGGGACAGGTCACAGTCAGTGCTATTTTAGGGTCACTGCTGTTAATCGGCTATTTGATTATCGGTCTTGATTATGCATTAGTACTTGCACTATGGGGCATGGTCACAAACCTGATACCGTTTCTTGGCCCTTATCTTGCGATAATACCGGCACTTGTCATCGCATTGATTCAAGATCCGATCATGGTCGTCTATGTCGGTATTATCATGTTTGTCGCTCAGCAGCTCGAAGGTAATGTAATTACTCCGAACATTATGGGTAAATCGCTGAACATCCATCCGCTGACAGTCATTACTGTCATACTGGCGGCCGGCAATCTTGGAGGGTTCTTTGCGATTTTAATCGCTGTTCCGACGTATGCGGTATTAAAAACAATTGTCACTAATTTTTATAAGCATCGCCAGGATATTCAGCTGCAGGCTCAGAAGGTAGTGAAAGACCAGCCGAAATCTGAATAAAATTTTCCACTGTGCTATATCATTGGTAAAATATTGCTAAAAGCATCATTTGCAAGGAGATTATATGAAAAAAGTGAAAAAAGCTGTTATACCTGCAGCAGGAATCGGTTCAAGATTCTTACCGGCCACAAAGGCAATGCCGAAAGAAATGCTTCCTATTCTCGATAAACCGACGATTCAGTATATCGTTGAAGAAGCTGCAGCCGCAGGAATTGAAGACATTATTATTATTACCGGGAAACATAAACGAGCCATTGAAGATCACTTTGATTCTCAGCTGGAACTGGAGTTAAATCTCAAGGAGAAGCATAAGACGGATTTACTGGAGAAAGTGCAGCATTCTACTAATCTGGCTAATATCTTCTACGTGCGTCAGAAGTCACCGCAAGGTCTCGGACATGCCATCTGGACAGCGAAGCAGTTCATCGGTGACGAACCGTTTGCGGTGCTGCTCGGGGATGATATCGTTGACGCTGAAAAGCCCGCTATTAAACAACTGGTTGAAGTCTATGAACAAACCGGGACGTCAGTCATCGGGGCAAAGACCGTGGAGGCCCATGAAACAGAACGCTACGGTATTATCGAATCAAAATCACAGAACGGGCGGCTGTATGAAATCAACAATTTGATTGAAAAGCCGAAAGCCGGTTCAACCGAATCGACCCTGGCGATTATGGGACGCTATGTTTTAACGCCTGATATTTTCACTTATCTGGAAGAGCAGAATATCGGTGCCGGCGGAGAAATCCAGCTCACGGACGCTATTCAGCGGGTCAATGAGAAGACAGCGGTTTACGCCTATAATTTTGAAGGTGATCGTTATGACGTCGGTGATAAATTTGGTTTTGTGAAGACAACGGTGGAATATGCCATGCGCTCTGAAATGAAAGATGAACTAGTACCTTTCCTTGAGCAATTGATTGAGAAGTATCGTTAACAGCTCAGCATTATTAATTAAAAAACGGAAATTCCTGTAATTCAAGGAATTTCCGTTTTTTGCTGACATGAGCATTTGATTATGACTGCCGAGCTTTTCTCAAATGTATAAAAAAGTAGCCGCTGTAAAACAGCGCAAGCAACGTGAAGGTGATAGCTGACAAATACAGGGTGAAGTTTACATTTCTGAACAGCTCAACGGCGAGTCCTCCGGCCACCGGACCGAACATCGTGCCGAAGCCCTGCAGGCTGTTGAATACTCCCCATGATTCCTCTTTCATGTCCTCGCTGATATTCTCAGCGAGAAATGTGTTCCAGCCCGGCAGCAGCAGACCATAGAACAATCCGATAAATGCTGCAATGACAAGTGCCGGAACGAACGTTGTAAGCGTGCTGAGCATATAGATGGCAGCCCCGAAAAATAAAAAGCCTGCTGTAATGATCGCATAGCGCAAGTTACGGCTGATCACGTCCATCCACTTAGAAATGAACAGCATCGCCACTGTACAGCCGATGCCTCCTGCAATGAGCAGGTAAGTATACTCAAGCGTCGTCACCTTTAAGTGATTAATCGCATACGTCGGTAAGATTGGGACAAGCATGCCGATAGCGAGACCTTGAAACAAAATACCCGGGAACAGGCCGCAGTGCTGTTTCATGACAGAGCCGATGAGATGCACCTGTGCTTTGATCGATTTCTTGTCGATGAAAGAGACTTCAGTATGTACAAAGAAGTAGAGCACCCAGCCAATGCCTGCGACGACAGCCATTAAAAATGTATAGCGGTTCGGGTGAAGCTTGAAGATTAAATTCATGACAATCATCCCGGACATCATGCCGACAAGCCAGGCAAAGTAAACATAGCCCATTTGTTTTGCCCGTTTATTTTCCTGAACTGAGCTCAGCATCACTACCCATATCGGACAGACGGCTATACCCAGCAGTACAGCCGTTAAAATAAGGACAGCAGTGGAATGGAAAAAGATCACGAGCACTAGACCGATGACGGCAAGTAAAAAGCCGGTGTTCAATATAACTTTAGTGCCGAAACGTCTGAGTAGAAAACCCGTAGAGAAATTCATCAGCGCATCACTGACAAAATGCAATGTAATGCACAATGAAGTAATACCGACGGAAACACCGATGCCGGTCGTCGGTAAGACCGGCAGATAACTTAATATGAACATGCCCCGTGCAAACTCCATTAAAAACAAAACGGCGAGCATTAATGAAAAGTTCAACCCTCTTAGTCGATTATCTTGCAAAGAATTTCGCATATAATGAAACCTTGGACTGAATTTGCTGGTTGATGAGTGATTCATTCATCAGAGAGACTAAATCATAGCAGATGTTTTCAGACGCTGAGGGCAAGTAGTCGAGTTTCATCTGCTGTTTCATTCTGTTCAGTTCCTCGTCGTTGGTCAGAAGGTCGATAGCGACATGCGTTGTTTCAGCGACAGTATGGGTCATTCGTGCATAACCTTGGCGACTGAAATAAACGGCATTTTCACCTTCCTGGCCCGGGGCAGGGTTAAAGAAGACGAAAGGTATCGCTTTGCACAGACCTTCAGAGATTGTAATGCCGCCGGGTTTAGTCAGCATTAAATCGCAGGCGTTCATCCATGCATCCATTTCCTTTGTGTAGCCGATAATGACGATGTTGTCAGCTGCTGCAAACTGCTGGTTCAATTCATTGAACAGGCGGGTGTTATTGCCGCAGACGACAACAAACTGAACATCAGCCCGTTCATTCATATCGTGCAGCATCGTGTTGAACCCTTGAACGACACCGAACGCACCTGCTACCATCAGCAGTGTCTTCTTGGCTGTTGACAGGCCGTGAGATTGAAGCCAGTGCGTTCTGTCGACAGTATGCTCAAATTTAGAGTCGATCGGAATGCCGGTGACATGAATACTGTCCTCAGCTATGCCGATTGCTGTCAGCTGCTGCTTTGTGTGATCTGCCGCCACATAATAACGTCTTGATTCTGGAGTGATCCAGTTCTTCTGCATGTTGTAGTCGGTGATAACAGTGGCAATCGGGATGTTAAGCTTGAATTCCTGCGTCAGCAGTGACACTACGGGCGTCGGAAATGTCAGCAGAATAAGGTCAGGTTTTTCCTTGATGAGCAGGTTCAGCAGTCGGTTGAGACCGTAGTATTTATAGAAGCATTTGTCGATTTCATCCGGTCTTGAATAATAGAAATATTTGTAAGTGTTACGGAAATATTTATAGCTGTTGATGTACCATTTCTTCATCAGCGAAGTGACGACTGGATGGGCTTCCAGAAACAAGTCATGCTGAATGACCTCAAGATGCTTTAAATCCATCTGGTTGAATTTCTCCACAATGCTGTTGGTCACAGAAATATGGCCATTTCCAAAAGAGCCTGTTATGATCAGTAATTTTTTGTTTGTCTTCAATATAGTCACGCTCCGGAAATCATTATTGTACTAAGTCATTTTATCTTATTATAGTTAGTTTTGAAAAAGAAAACATACTAATTACAAAAAAATTACAATTTCACTGTAAAGTTTAACGGAATATTTACAGTGAAAAAGAGACCTTAGCTACTGATTTTAACAAATTTTTAAAGAGAATGATTTATATCGTGTGACAAAAAGGTGTATAATAATAAACTGTATAAAAGGAGGCTGTCCTGTGGATGTAAAAGAATTGATTGATTCAATAAAAGCAAAAAAAATATATGGTGACTTTCCGACTGCAGTTACAAATATAACGACGGATTCAAGAGAGGCGGATGCGTCTAGTATTTTTGTCGCATCTGTCGGTTATACTGTTGACAGTCATCGCTTCATACCGGATGTGATTGAGCAGGGCTGCCGGTTCATTGTGACCGACCATTATGTTGAAACACCGCCGCATATAGGCCAGGTGGTCGTCAAGGATACACTGCGTACGGCAAGTCTGTTCGCCCATAAGATCTTTAATGATCCAAGCGCCCGTCTGACGACTTACGGCATTACTGGCACAAACGGCAAAACAAGTGTCGCAACGATGATCCATCATCTGCACCGTGCCCTTCATATAAGCAGTGCTTATTTAGGGACTAACGGTCTGCAGATTGATGAGCAGGTGACTAAAGGGGCTAATTCGACGCCCGAGACCGTCACCCTTGTCAAAAGCATGGTGAAAGCGCTTGATGCCGGCGCAGCAGCGATGAGTTTCGAGGTTTCGAGTCATGGACTCGTACTCGGCCGGTTGAACGGCGTGCAGTTTGATGTCGCAGTATTCACGAATTTGACACAGGATCATCTGGATTTCCATGGGACGATGAAAGACTACGGCTTTGCGAAATCACTGCTGTTCAGTCAGCTGGGCCATGACTTTACGCAGCCGAAATATGCTGTGCTGAATGGTGATGATGCCTTTACGGAGCAGTTAAGCAGTGTGACCTCAAGAGAAGTCATTACGTATGGCATTAACAAACCTGCTGATTTTATGGCAGAAAACGTTAAGACGACCCTTCACGGGACAGCATTTGACCTGCTGACACCAGAAGGCCGCTTTCATGTCGAGAGCCCTTATCTCGGCACTTTCAATATATATAACATGATGGCAGCTATTGCCGCTCTGTTTGCAGCAGGACATCAACTTGAGACCATCTGCAGCGTGACGGGCGAACTGCCGCCGGTAGAAGGCCGGCTTGAAGTGCTGGACAGAAATCTGCCGATTGATTTAATCATTGATTATGCCCACACCCCTGACGGTATGAATAAACTGATTGATGCCGTGCAGCCGTTTGTCAAAGGCCGCCTTATTTTCCTGGTCGGCATGGCCGGCGAGCGGGATTTGTCGAAAGCAGCAGAGATGGGTGCCATCGCCTGCCGCGCGGATTATGTCATCTTCACACCGGACAATCCAGCGAACGACGAGCCGAAAAAACTCACTGATGCGCTAGAAGCGGGCGTCACTCATCAGAATTACATCTCGTTTGAGGACCGTAAAGAAGGCATTATCCATGCCATCGCTAGCGCTGAACCGGGTGATATGGTCGTTCTTGCTTCGAAAGGCCGGGAGCCCTATCAGATTATGAAGAATTACGTTAAAGTGCCGCACCGCGATGATCTGATCGGGCTGGAAGCGGCTTATAACAAGTTCGGAGGCCGTCATGAAAATTAGACAGAGTAACAGTGAGACATTAACCGTAAAAGTGTATATACACGAAAATAAAAAAGAAGAAACATTCCTCGTCAGCATACCTGACATCTTCTTTTCCATTCAGTTTGATTACCACTTATTTGGAGAAGCACTGACAGAACACCTTTATGTGCATCTCTTTAATATACTGGACGAGAAAGAAGCGGCGGAACTTGCACTGCGCATCACGCAGTGGACGAGCGAAGTATAAGGAGAAAATATGACTTTAAGAGAAGAAGTAGCAATTAGAAAGACATTCGCCATCATCTCTCACCCGGATGCCGGTAAAACGACGTTAACAGAGAAATTACTGCTGTTCGGGGGGGCCATCCGCGAGGCCGGCACAGTGAAAGGGAAGAAATCAGGCAAATTTGCGACAAGCGACTGGATGGATGTAGAAAAAGAACGGGGTATCTCAGTCACGAGTTCAGTCATGCAGTTTGACTATGACCATTATAAGATCAATATTTTAGATACACCGGGACACGAAGATTTCTCTGAAGACACGTACCGTACATTGATGGCGGTCGATAGTGCCGTGATGGTCATCGATGCCGCTAAAGGGATTGAGCCGCAGACATTGAAACTGTTCAAAGTGTGTAAAATGCGCGGTATCCCGATTTTCACGTTCATCAATAAACTTGACCGGGTCGGCAAAGAACCGTTTGAGCTGCTGGAAGAAATCGAAAAAACACTGGAAATTGAGACTTATCCGATGAACTGGCCGATTGGTATGGGACAGTCTTTCTTTGGCATTATCGACCGGAAACAACGGACAATTGAACCGTTTCGCGATGAAGACAATCTGCTTCACCTAACTGATGAGTATCAGCTGACTGAAAGTCATCCGATTGAATCAGACAGTGCATTTGAAGCGGCGATTGAAGAGCTGATGCTTGTGGATGAAGCAGGTGAATCTTTTGATGAGGATAAGCTGCTGAAAGGTGACTTGACTCCGGTCTTCTTCGGTTCAGCGCTGGCAAACTTCGGGGTGCGCAACTTCCTGAATGCTTATGTGGATTTTGCACCGATGCCAGGCGGCCGCCTGACAGAAGAAGGAGACGTGATTGAACCGTTTGAACCTGATTTCTCAGGTTTCATCTTTAAGATCCAGGCGAATATGAATCCCGCTCACCGCGATAGAATCGCTTTCATGAGAATTGTCTCAGGAGCCTTTGAAAGAGGAATGGATGTCACATTGACACGGACAGGTAAGAAGCTGAAGATTTCAAGATCGACATCATTTATGGCGGATGATACACAGACGGTCAACCATGCAGTGAGCGGTGACATTATCGGGCTTTATGATTCAGGCAACTATCAGATCGGTGATACACTGGTCGGCAGCAGCCAGAAGTTTAGTTTTGAAAAACTGCCGCAGTTCACACCGGAGCTGTTCATGAAAGTCAGCGCAAAGAATGTCATGAAACAGAAGCATTTTCATAAGGGAATCGAGCAGCTGGTTCAGGAAGGTGCGATCCAGCTGTACCGTACGCTGTATACCAACCAGATTATTCTTGGTGCTGTCGGACAGCTGCAGTTTGAAGTGTTTGAGCATCGTATGAATAATGAATATAATGTGGATGTCATTATGGAGCCGGTGGGTAAGAAAATTGCGCGCTGGATTGAGAATGAGGAAGACATCCGCGATGTGATGAACTCAAGCCGTTCAATTCTTGTAGATGACCGCTTCGGCAATAAAGTGTTCTTGTTTGAAAATGAATTTGCGACACGCTGGTTCGAAGACAAGTTCCCTGACATCAAACTCTATAGTCTGCTATAATGATTGAATTAACTAAGCGGGAGGAATCGTTTTGGATCCAAGTATATTATTGACTTATGGCTGGGTAGTCATCGTTCTCGTCGTACTGGAAGGGCTGCTCGCCGCTGACAATGCGATTGTCATGGCTGTCATGGTCAAACATCTGCCGGAAGAACGGCGAAAGAAAGCATTGTTCTATGGTTTAGTCGGTGCTTTTGTGTTTAGATTCATCTCCTTGTTTGTCATCAGTTACCTTGCGAATATATGGGAAATACAAGCAATCGGTGCGATTTATCTGCTGTACATCTCGATCAAGAATCTCTATGAGTATTTTTCATCAGGCGATGCGACATCTGAGGAAGAGGAAGAAGAAATCGCAGCGAGAGCTAGTACCGGCGGCAAAGGGTTCTGGCTGACTGTATTGAAAGTAGAGCTTGCAGATATTGCTTTTGCGATTGACTCTATGCTTGCAGCGATTGCGATTGCCATTACGCTGCCGCATGTCGGTCCTCAGTTCGGCGGCATGAATGCCGGGCAATTCACGGTGATGTTTATCGGCGGGATGCTGGGTGTCATCATTATGCGTTTTGCGGCGAACTGGTTTGTCGCGCTGCTGCACAAATATCCCTCACTCGAAGCGGCAGCGTTTGCGATTGTCGGCTGGGTAGGTATTAAGCTCATGGTCATCGTCCTGGCTCATGAACAGATCGGTATACTGCCTCATGACTTCCCGCACTCAGCACTGTGGCAGAGTATTTTCTGGATCGTGCTGGTCGCTATTCTTGCCATAGGCTGGTTTACAGGTAAGAAAAACGCCGTTAAATAAAGCAGAACATTTATATTAAACTTAGTATTTCTTTTGTATAATGGAAATACTAAGTTTTTTTGTGGAGGCAATAATGAAAAAGATTACGATTAGGAAGGCAGATTATCGAAGAAAGAAGAGAAATTTCTTTGATAAAGCTCATGATGGTAATGCCCCTATACAGAAAAGTTCCGCCGAAGAACCGGAATGGATGGAGGAACCGATACTAGAGGAGCCGGCTGAGATTGTTGTGCCTGATCAAGAGGTCCGTCATACCGACTTGCTTGAAACGGATGAACCCGTCCGGACCAGGCGGCCGAACTTGAGCTTTCTCTGGCTGCTCCTTGGTCTGCTGCTCGGCATTGTACTAATGTCTATTTTTTCGATGCTGTTTATGAAGCAGCGTGCAGAACCAGCGCCGGCCGCGGCGTCCAAAACAGAACACGCCATACAGCTGGCTAAAGATGATGTGGTAAGCATCATCAATACAAAGAAAGTTTCCAACCTGCTGGATAGCAGCGCAGTGATCAGTCCTGAAAAGCTGGGTATCGGCAGCGGAGTCATCTACAAGGTGACCGGTAAATCTGCTTATATCATCACGAACTATCATGTGATAAATGATGCCCAGGTTATTGAAGTCACGATGACCAACCATGACAAGCAGATTGCTAAAGTCGTCGGTTCAGATAAGTGGGCAGATATTGCTGTGCTCCGTATTCCGAAAGGTAAGATTAAAGATAGCATTACATTTGCTGACAGCGATGCAGTCGTTATAGGTGAGCCTGCGATAGCTATCGGCAGTCCTCTCAGCCCGTCGTTTGCGGGCAGCGTGTCTCAAGGAATTATTTCCGGTAAAAATAGAAGTGTGCCTGTCGATCTGGACGGTGACGGCAGTTATGACTGGGAGGCAGATGTCCTGCAGACAGATGCAGCAATCAACCCTGGTAATTCAGGCGGTGCATTGATTAATGACGACGGGAAGCTGATCGGCATTAATACGCTTAAAATCTCCATCGATAATGTGGAAGGCATTAACTTTGCTGTTCCAGCTAATGAAGTGAAAGAGATCGCCGGTATACTCGAAGATAAAGGAGAAATCAAGCGGCCGTCCCTCGGTGTGCTGCTGGAAGATCTGTCCGACCTGCAGATAGATGCGGTGCGTGCACAGATCGCTTTACCGGACGCAGTGAACAAAGGAGTCGTCATAACAGGATTTGAAGACAGCTCAGTCGCTGAAGCAGCAGGGCTCATGACGAAAGATGTCATTACAAAGATCGATGATACGCCGGTAGAAAGCTTAAGCCAGTTCAGAAATCTTCTTTATTATGGTAAAAAGAGCGGTGACAATGCAGTCATTACATACTACAGGCAAGGACAGCAGAAGACTGTGCAACTTAAGCTGAAATAAGGAAGTGACAGAGAACATGCAAAAACTATTTGAACGGCTGACACCTCAACAAGGTATCGTCCTCTATTATATTGCTGCCATACTTATTTCATTTTTGCTTCTCAGATTGCCATATGTCCATAGACATGGTGTACACATCTCATACATAGATAGTTTATTTGTAGCGGTCTCAGGAATCAGTGTGACAGGGCTGACACCGGTGTCCATTATCGATACTTATTCAATATTCGGGCAGCTGCTGATTCTCTTCATTCTAAATCTCGGGGGCATCGGTGTAATGGCTATGGGCACTTTGCTGTGGGTAGTGCTCGGTAAAAGAATCGGTATACGTGAACGTCAACTGATTATGGTCGACAATAACCGGGATAAAATGTCCGGGACGGTGTCATTGATCAGAGAAATAGTGAAGACGATGCTGATGATTGAGCTTGCAGGGGCACTGCTTTTAGCGTTTTACTTCTACAAAGATTTTCATTCAGTCAGCCAGTCGCTCTATCACGGCCTGTTCGCAAGCGTCTCTGCTACGACGAACGGAGGACTTGATATAACGGGTGAATCATTAAATCCATATGCGGACGATTATTTTGTCCAGGCGGTCATTATGGTGCTGATCATACTCGGGGCCATCGGCTTTCCGGTGATCATTGAAGTGAAGACTTATTTAACGAATAAAGTGCCGAACTTCAGATTTAGTCTGTTCGCCAAACTGACGGTGACGACGTATTTATCACTCCTGGCAGCCGGTTTTGCAGTTATTTATTTGCTGGAGTTCAATCATGCCTTTGAAGGAGAGACGTGGCATAAAGGGCTTTTTTACGCTCTGTTTCAATCCGCCACGACGCGTAGTGCGGGATTGACTACTATTGATTTAAGCCGCTTTTCTGAAGCCACCCAGTTCTTTATGGGAGGACTGATGTTTGTCGGCTCTTCACCGAGTTCTGTCGGCGGCGGCATCAGAACGACGACGCTCGCTATTCTAGTGCTCTTTCTGGTGAACTTCAGCAACGGCCGGACGACGATCAAAGTATTCAACAAGGAGATTCATCCGCTTGATATTCAGCGGTCGTTTGCTGTTATGATTCTTGCCTGTCTTATCTGCTTTACAGCTCTGATGCTGATACTCAGCTTTGAGAAGCATCATATCGGACTGTTGTCCATCTTCTTTGAAGTGATGAGTGCGTTCGGAACGTGCGGACTGTCGATGGGTATTACCGACGATTTATCATCACCATCAAAACTTGTCATTATATCACTCATGTTCGTTGGCCGGGTCGGGCTGATCTCATTCATCATCATGCTGGGCGGCAAAGCAGAGCCGGATAAATTCAATTACCCGAAAGAACGGGTGATGATCGGTTAAAAAAGACTGATACGACGCATGGCTGTCGTATCAGTCTTTTTTGTTGGGCAGCTGGATGATGAACGTTGTTCCTATATGGACTTCGCTTTCTACGGAAATCGTGCCGCCGTTTGTCTCGATGATGTTTTTTGTCACCGGCAGGCCGAGACCTGTGCCGTTCGCCTTTGTAGTGAAGAAAGTATCAAATAATTGGTTGATGGTCTGTTTAGTCATTCCTTCCCCGTTATCCCGTACAGACAGAAATATATGCTCCTGCTGGCTGACTTTCACTTCGATGATGCCCTGACGGTCAGGGGGTATCGCTTCTCGCGCATTCTGGATGAGATTGATCAGAATCTGCTTCAGCTGGTCACTTGAAATGGTTGTATAGAGCGGCTGTTCAGGATAGCTGCTGATAAGCCTGATGTTGTAATGCTCAAGCTCGTACTTCAAGAATATAAGGATGTCCTTGACGACTGTCGTGATTTCAACGGGTTCACCGATGATAGAAGTCGGACGGCCGAGCAGCAGAAACTGACTGACGATTTCATTGATACGGTCAAGTTCACTTTTAACAATGGAGAAATGGGGGTTGGACCGTTCTTTATCATAGCTCAGTTCAAGCAGTTCGACGAATCCTTTGACAGCGGTCAAAGGATTTTTGATTTCATGAGCTGTATTGGCTGCAAGCATGCCGATCAGCTCTTTTTTCTGGACATTGATTTCCTCAATCAGCCGCAGTCGTTCCTTTTGAATCTCCCGGTGGTGCATGAATAACTGCAGCATAGCGGTCACAAGGCTGATGATAAATGCGATGGGCACTATTCGTTTCAGCGTCGTCCAATAAATATTTTCATTGGATGTGATGGTCAGTTTCCACTGCATGTTCTGGAAGGAGACTGTTCTTGAAATGCCCGATTTTACTGGATTCTTTGACTCAAAAATAACTTTATTGTGAAAATCTGTTATAGTAATGGTACTTTTCGACTGGATGGCATCAATAACCGAAATCAGGCCGTTGATATCGACTTCAATCACGACCAGCACTTTACTGGATTCATTCGGTATGAACTTCGAAATATAGATGACATCAATGCCGTTTCTATCTTGTTCACGGCCGCTGACAGCAACATTATTCAAATTCATATTACTGTTAAAGAACGCGTAGCTTTTCAATGTCTTGCCTATCATCTGGGAACTGGAAGAATTGACCACTTTGCTCTCTTTGTTCAGCACATAGACCGTCTTATATCTTGGTTCTTGTCTCTTGATGGAATCGATGGCGCTGTTGATTTCATCCTCATCACGGCTGAGTGAGACGACAGTCGCCAAATTCGCTACCGTCGCGTAGGCATCATTGATGAATGTTTCGATATGCTGCTGATGCATGGCGATGTTACGGTCAATTTTAATAAGATCCTGACCTTTATAGTAATGGAATAGGGCATAAAAGATGGCGGATGATAGGATAAGCGTGATGAGCAGATTGAGAATTAGATGCTTTTTCAGCTGTTTCATTAAACTAGTCAACCTCCGGCTCGCTCATTTGTTATAATTAAAAAAAACGTGGATAGGTGATACTGATGACTCAAGGATTAATCGATATTCATATTATAGCAACAAATGATATTCATGGGGCGCTCTTTCCGTCAGAAAATGATGCAGGAATCATGAAAGCAGCGACTTATGTCAAAATGGTCCGCCGCGCATCAGAGCATCTGCTCCTTATTGATAACGGCAACGCCCTGAGCGGATCTGTCAGCACATATTTTTTCTCACACTCAAAAAATAATTTCCGTAATCCGATGATCACTTTGATGAATAAGATGAACTATGACGCGAGCGGCATCAGTCCTAATGAGTTCCGCTACGGGCTCTCATACTTCAATAAAGCACAGGCGATGGCTGACTTTCCTTTTCTGTCCGCCAATATTCTGCACTCCCGCACGAAAGAGCCTTATTTTAACTCGCCTTATATCATTAAGACGTTTAATGGTATGAAAATCGGCATTATCGGTATTACTTCAAGAGGATTGATGGCGAAGGAGACGGTAGAGACGGTGGGCGAATTTGCAGTGGAGGAAACAGTAAGAGCTGCCAAGCGATGGATCCGGCATATGCATGACAAGGAAAGTCCTGACTTTGTCATAGCCCTGTATCACGGCGGCCTGAATGAACTGGTCCGTAACACCGACTATAAAGAGTTGACAAGTAATGAGGCGGAGGCCATTATTCAGGCAAGTGAAGGTATAGATGTCATGATTACCGGCCATCAGAAGAAGACGCTGAATAAAATGATTGATGATACATTATTTATACAGGCGGGCAGCAATATGAGTCACCTCTGCCATATTCAGCTGCAGTTCAAAGGGCGGACAAATACATTCGAACTGGTGAACAGTCAGTCTGAGTTGATTGACATGACCGCCTATCAGGAAGATGAGCAGCTGAAAGACGAAGTCTACTTTGAGGAGAAGGAATTCAGACAGTGGCTGAAAAGTAAAGCGGGGGTCGTCAACGACGATTTCCGGCTTGAGCATTACGAGGACTTTCTAGCACCGCATCCGTTCAAAACATTGCTGCATGATCTCTTGAAGAATTGTACAGCAGAAATCACATGCTGCCATATTCCACATATGAAGGCACAGGGACTGAGCGGCATGGTCACGCAGCACGACCTCTACAATTCGTATATCAGTATCGATCATCCGGTTCAGCTGCTGCTGACCGGCAAGCAGATTCACAGAATCATGGAGCGGAGTGCTGCCGCGCTGTATGAAGAGAATGGCATACACATCCGGCAGGAAATGCTGGATCCGACGGTCATCACAGACTGGCGGGGATTTGATTATTCACTTGACCTTGACCAGCCCATCGGCCGGCGGGTAAAGATGACACTGGAACCGGCGGCGGAATATATCATCGGGACGACAGATTATATATACCGTCAGTACAGTGATTTAATAGCGGATGGCCAGCTGCTTAAAGTTCATAACCGACATATGATAGAACTGCTGGAAGAACGACTGAAGTCAACGCTTTATCTGGCATAAACTAAGCTGCGCCCGATTATCGGACGCAGCTCTTTTAGCGGGCATAGATTATGATGAGAAGAACGATAGCAAGTATTTGACCGATCATCGGTGTAATCAGGCGCTTCGTATAGGCATAGCTTACTGCTAAAAGAAGCTGGACTACAAAAATAAACAGGACGAGCTGACTATCCAGTGTCCAGACAAACAGCAGTGCTGAGGCAGCGCTTGTCACGATTACCGAAAGCCACGGGCTTGTGACTTCCATCAAGCGCTGTTCAAGCATGCTTCTCATGTACAGTTCATGAAGCGGGACAGTGACAATTAACGAAATAATCAGCTGCCACTTGTAATAGACACCGATAGATACAAGTGTCTTTAACAGATGGAAGTAATGCACATCTGTAGTCATTGCTGAAGCCGCCATATAAACAAGTAGAATGGCGATGCTTGCTGTAATTCCGGCTGCGATAGAAATAAGAATACGCTTTGACCGGATGCTGCGCTCATAAAAGACATAGCTGATAGAAGAGAACAGCATGATACCTGTCATGATGTGCCAGAATACTTGTTCTTCGTTACGCATCACTATAAGGATAATCTGAAAAACAATATAAGTGACAATAAACCATAGCAGCGGCTTTCTGATTGCCATGCTACGCCTCGTCAACGATAGTATAACGCTTATGGTTAATCACAGTTTTCTCCTGCAGATCCAGCTGTTCGAAATTTTCCATAATTGTTAAATCAACAATAACAGAGTTTTCATTGACTTTTTCCACTTTTCCGCGTAAGCCGTCATGAAACTCAACAATATTTCCTACTTTAGCGATTGTCATCATTATCCTCCTAAAAACGTGCTATTTGACATTATACTAAATTACTGCACAGATTTAAATGTAAAACTGTCGTTTAACCGTAATTTTTCTCGGGCACATTTACGCCAGCGCTTGACAGCTGATGGACTGCGGTCAGACATTCCTGCGATTTCCTCGATGTTATAGCCGAGAAGCGCATACTTCAGCCAGAGCAGCTCATTATCAGTCAGGCTGACAGCCAGCTCCTCAATCAAAAAAGCTACAGGTTCCTCAGTACAATCTAATAGAGGGATGAGCACTTCATCAGTGACCGGATGATAGCGCTCCTTGTACTTTATTCGTTTTCTTAGTTCATCGATAATAGAAAATTTCAGCTTCATATAGACAAACTGATCCTGATGAGCTGTACGCGTCGGATCAAAGCTTTCATGAATCTCCCATAACTTGATTAATGCCAGCTGGTAATATTCATCAAAGTCATAGGTAATATGATACTGGTGCAGCAGGTGATAAATCATTCGGTCATAGCGGGTTTTCCATTCCTCGAACATCATAACTCTTTTCTGCCTATGCACATAAACGATTGATTTCCGGATGACTACAGTGTAATGGCGGAAACTGTTAAATGAAAATTAACAAATTTAAATAATTTTAATATGTATTAAAAATAACCCTGAATTTTATTAATTTTTCCGCTGTTTGAGCTTGTTAATCAAGTTTCAGCTATATAATTTAGTTAATAATCAAGAGAGGAGGAAACGCTATCGACACCATCAATCATGAAGTAGTTTTTGTGAAGCGGGATTTAAGCAGCGGTGGGCAGTCAGAAATCATGCTGCGCAACGGCCGGATCCTTAAAGTGGACCGGGAACCCGAACAATTATTGAACGAGACGTTAATCTATCTTGGAAGTAATTTAAAAGCGAGACGCTCAGCGGCTAAACACGTCCATCAGATCAAGCAGTTTATTCCGATAGTCATTGATTCAGAGACAGGCATCACATTTTTTCCGCTGCATCGGCAGACCGACTACTGCCGTTATTATATCAACAGCTTTTATTATTTGAACTATGCAGATCAGCAGATTACCTTTACCAATCAGACATGCTTGAAGATAGCACTGTCGGAAGCCTTTGTGAGAAGGCAGTATGAGAAGTCGCTGACCATGATGGACAGCCAGAAGAAAATAAGAGAGCAAAAAATAAAGTATGACTATTAACAGATGAGTCATCCAGTAATAGTCATACTTGAAGTTCAGCGGGTTAAATCGTTGACCATCGCTTCCAGTCTATTCAAACCTTCAGCTAAGACGTCCTGGTGATAAGCATAGCTCAGTCTGACATAACCTTCCCCGGCTGCTGTGAAAGTGGAGCCGGGTACAATGACAACACCGTACTGTTCAAGCGCCCTGTTAGCAAAATCAAATGACGTCATGGCGAAAGGCTGGATATCAATAAACAAATAAAATGCACCGTCAGGCTGAATGCAGCGCATATTCATGGCTGAAAGCCGTTCCATACAGTAATTTCTTCTGACGATGTAAGCTTCATTCATCACAGCGGCTGCATCTCTAGCCGTAGTGACAGCAGCGATAGCCGCGTGCTGGGCGGGAACATTAGCGCATATGCAGTTATAGGCATGAACAATCGTGATATGCGCCATCAGTTCCGCCGGGCCCATACAAAAGCCGATTCTGAAGCCGGTCATGGCATGAGATTTACTGAGTCCATTAATCAGCAGCAGCTTCTCCTGAAGTTCCGGAAAACTGCCGAATGACACATGGGGTTGTCCGAATGTATTTTCACTGTATATTTCGTCGCTGATTGTATAAAAGTTCTGCTGCGCCAAATAATGAGCAAGCGCAGCTGTGTCATCGGCTGACAATATAGCGCCGGTCGGATTGTTAGGGTAATTCAGTATGATGGCTTTCGTCTTGTCTGTCACGACAGCTTCAATCATTTCCGGCGTCACTTTGCACTGATTGACTGTAGTATCTATCAATACGACGGTCGCGCCCATGTTTTCAATGACAGGGATATAGCCCGCGTAGATGGGGCCGGGAAGTATGACTTCATCCCCTGGTTCAAGCAGCGTTCTAAAGACTGTGTCAATCGCTTCAGAGGCGCCGTTTGTAATCAATATACAGTCACTCTCGTAACAGGCATTATATTTATCGGCCATAAACTGACTCACGGCACGACGCAGTTCCGGCAGTCCCTGATTATGGGAATAAGTCGTATAGTTGTCGTTGACAGCATCGATAAACGTCTGCTTGACAATAGCCGGCGTATGAAAGTCCGGCTGTCCGACCGTTAAATTGACGGCTTCAGGGAATTCTGAGATTCGGTTGGAGAACTTGCGTATTCCGGGCACTTCTAATTTTTCAGCATAGCGATTTAAAGTTAACGACATAGAATCATCCTTTATGTTTTATTGTTCATTATAACGTATTCAATGAATGATAAAAATGAGTGGGCAGGATAAATAAGAGTGAAGATGAAACAGGAATCAATACACAGAAAAAACAGCTGTCAGTCAAGAGGATTTTTAACTTCGACGACGGGGGCCGTCACTTTCCTGGTCATATTGTGGCTGAAGAGATAGACGATAAGTGTCGATAACACAAAAAGAGCGACTATGATCAACAGCATATTGCCTTCAAACACTTTATCCCACTTATAGACCCGGAACAGTCCGATAAAGAGGCCGTGCAGCAAATAGATGAACATCGTTCTTGAACCGATATAAGTGAGCGGAAGTTCCCGCTTTGGCACGACGTTTAAAAAGCTGAATGTACTCAGGACGATAATACCGTATATCAGCCCGCGCTTGACACCACTGTAGGCATCGACATGTTCGAGTGAACTGTATGGTTTACTGCCGAACAGCCATTCAAAGTTGAAATCAGTCATCATATAGAAGACAAAGATCAGTGTAAGAGCAAGGATGGATAAGGGAAGGTACTTCTTATTCTTTATATAGCTGAAATGTTCCGGTGTTGCATAATAGCCCAGTAGAAACAACGGGAAGAATACAAAGGTCCGCGACAGGCTTAGTGTATTATTGATGAAATCAAAATAACCGACTAATATTCCGGTGAGAAAAGCGAGTACGACGACATAGTACACATTGAAGTCTTTGACTAAGTACAGCAGGATATGCCATGAGAATAAGCTGAGCAGAAACCACATCGCCCACTGTGGATCGAAAGGGTTCAAGTCAATGGTCTTTACGTCATCAATAAAATAATAGTAACATGCGTAAAAAGTCTGGAATATTAAATAAGGGATGATGAGTTTTTTTACCAGCTTCAGCAGATAGCCGGGCCTGCTGATTCCTTTGGCAAAGTAGCCGGAAATAAGCACAAAAGCCGGCATATGAAAACTATATATAAACATATAAAGCGCCTGCAGAAAGTGATTTTCTGTCACAAATGACCGAAGAAGGTGGCCGAAAACGACAAGAACGATTAACAGAAACCGCGCATTATCGAAATAATGATCGCGTGTTTTAGCCATAAAAACGCCTACTTTCTTAAAACTTAAAGTCTTGAATTTATTACCCTGTTTAAAGGGGGGTATGCATAAGACGACTGAAAGAATAGATTATATATAGTTTGCAATACTTCTTCAAAATTTAATAAGTAGTTGATAAACTAATACGAGTGCATTATAATTCATGGTAACAGTGATGAAGGAGAAATAGCATGGATGATACTCGTTTAAAAAGGTTTGGGCAATTGATTTACTTCATGAATTCTAAAATAGACGAAATCACATCGACGGAATTGACAGATGTCAATCTTACTAGAGAACAGCTTTATATGCTGGAATTAATCGCCGGTGAAGAAAATATGACGCAGAAAAAACTGATCTATCGATTGAACAAAGAACAGACAGCTGTGTCTCGGGCGATTAAAAAATTAGTTGATAATGGTTATGTTTATAAAGAGCAGAGTATATATGATTTACGTTCCACTGTTCTGAAAGTGACTGATAACGGAAAAAAAGTACTGGAGAAAGCAGAAGTTATAAAAGGCAGAGTTGTCCAGAACTTTATGAAGGAATTAGGCACAGAAGAGTCTCAAGAATTGATTATGTTACTAGAAAAAGTGTACAACTCTTTTTCTATCCGTGACCCATTCAGATATTAATGACCGCTTTGTTCAATTAAAAACCCCCGGTAGTCCGCTTTAACAGCGGACTGCCGGGGGTTTTCAATGATTACTGGTCATAGCGATAAACGAAGAACTTCAAGCCTTCAAGTCCAATCTGTTGGTAGAAATCAGCAATACGTGCAGCGTTCTTGGAAGCCCATGCAATATCCGTTGCATATTGATGTGTCGCCGTATTTTTAGGGTTCCAGCGCATTTGATGCAGTGTAAACTGCTGGTTTTTGAAATAGCTGTCCGCTACGTACTTAGCACCGCCTATAATGGCTTTTGCAGGTGTGTCCCAGCCGTTTTCATAAGCATACTTAGTGCCGTTGTATACATTGCTGTCGGTTGCTTTAGTGCCGTACATGTTATAGTACTTTTTTGATGCGGTCTTACTGACTTGCCCGGTTTTGCTGTTATAACCTAGTCCGCGGCTTAATTCACTTGTACCGTTGCCTGTTTCAAGTAAGGCATGACTGATTAAATAAATCTCGTTAATATTTAACAGTTTTGAAGCTTCAGCAAATGTTTGTCCCTGGCCTGCAAGAATGCCTTTTCCGACAAGCAGTTTATTAAGAGTAGAACCTGAAATACCTTGAGAGACATTCAAATTAAGGAACTGATATTTCTGTGCCGGATTGTTCATAGCGGAAGAAGTATTTAAGTAATTGCGGACTTCCTGACTTGTAGCGGCACGTGCCATGGATTTGCCGGTCTTATCTGTGTAGATGACTTTTGGAGCTGCTGTAGCTGCCAGATTCATCTGTTTTTTAACAGCAGTTGATAAGGATTCTGGTGCCTTAGCGATAGTGACCAGCTGCTTTGTTAAATATTTTCCTTCGATCCAGCCGACTGTGTTCGTTTTAGTGAATACTCCTTTGTACCAGAGTGATGTGCCCACTTTCTCTGTTTTCACGACATTAAAAATCTTGCTTGTCTGTTTTGACAATGGAGCAATACGCTGCGTAGTGCTGCCGCCTGGAATAGAGAAGAGATAGGATTGAACATTTGTAATGACATACGGTGCTTTTTCCCAGCTGACTGTCTGATGAGCAAATTGTGTGATTTGCTTATCGTTGATCCAGCCGACTGTTTTGTTGGCGGCATCAACAATCTGGAAGTACTTTTCTGAGCCCTTAAGTGCTTCTTTACTGATGTAGTACTGTTTATCTGCTAATTTCGCGGCTGCTTTCTCGTAGATAAGGTTGTCAGTATAGTAGACAGCGCCGTTCGCTGTGCGGCCGATCATATCAATCGCTTTGACGTTGGTTGGTTGAGGCGTCAAGTATTTCTCTGGAATCCAGCCGACTGTGTTTGTATTAGCGAACACCCCTTTGTACCAGAGTGATGTGCCCACTTTCTCTGTTTTCACGACATTGAAGACTTTGCCCGACAGGTTAGCCAGTGGTGCGACGCGCTGTGTATTACTGCCGTCAGGAATGGAGAGGACATATGACTTAGTGTCTGTCACTGCGTAAGGTGCTTTTTTCCAGTCAATCACCTGGTGTGTTGTCTGGGTGATATCCTTGTCGCTGACCCAGCCGACTGTTTTGTTGGCGGCATCGACAATCTGGAAGTACTTTTCTGTGCCCTTGAGTGCTTCTTTATTGATGTAATACTGTGTAGCAGCAAGATTTACTGCTGCCTTTTTAGAAATATTGCTGTCCGTATAATAAGCGGCACCGTTCGCTGTGCGGCCGATCATATCAATCGCTTTGACGTTGGTTGGAGCAGGAACCTGGAGCGTTAAATGACTGCCGCTGATCCAGCCGGATATGTTGTTGACTGTACCGAAATAGTAAGGCGTGCTGTTGATGATCACTTTCTTGCTTGGCGCAAACACTTGATTGACTGCAGTCTTTAAATCGCTGAGTTTTTGTGTGTCTGTTCCCCACGGCGTTGAATAAATGCCGCTGACAAGAGAGTTGATAGTATATTTAGTGCTGACCTGCTGTTCAGTGCTTCTAGTAGCCTGTGTCAGGTCTTTCGATTCAATCCAGCCACGTGGATTGCCTTTATCATCCTGAATTAAATAATACGTGTCACCGTTCAGTTCTGCCTTTTTGTTGACGAAATAAGAAGAACTATACTTCGCACCCGCTGGAGTGCTCACTGTATCTGTCACACTCGCATAAATAGGTGTCGCTGCCGAGTTGATACGGGCCATTTTAGAAACAGCTGTTGTTGTCACTTTTCCAGTTTTCACAGGAGCAGGTGACGTGACAGGAGGTGTAGAGGGAGTCGGAAGCACATTATTTGTTTTATAGTTATATTTTTCTGTGACAAGCTGCACAAGTTCATCAAATGTATAACCGTTCTCCGCAAACCAGCCGTATGGGTCCCCGTGGTCAGTTCCACCGAGATAATTGGATACCGCTTTATGGGACCAAAGCGTACCGGTACCGTCATATTCGGCGCTGTCTACCGGTAGATTGTAGTACAGCAGGTTAGTCGCAATATAATCCGCGTAGTTATTGATCGCTTTACTGAACCGGTCTTTGCCCTGCACGCGGACGAGTTCTACCTGGATAAAGCGCGGGTTCGCATACTGACCGCTGCCCCAAGCGAGATAATCAGTCGGTGCTGTTTCTATGATATTATTGTCATCAACGAAAGCATGGACAAAGGCGTTTTCAAAGTTATTTTTCATATAAGCAATTTCGCCCCAGATGGTCGAGGTGTTATTGGCAGTTTCGTGGGCGACGACGCCTTCTGGAGCCCCCACACCATTACGGTAAGCAATGAGCGGGAAGTCGCTTGAAAAGTCCTGCTGATAGACAGGAACGTTATAATTCATGTATTTAATGTAGTCATTCACTGACATACTGCTAGCCGTTTTTTGAAGTGTCGTTTTCGGTGCGGCAATCGCAGAGCCTGATTGGTGAGAAAAAGTTCTGACAGCATTTCCTGCTGTTATTGCAGTAGAACTTTTTTGAACAGCAGTCGGCTGGACAGTCGTTTTGACCGTCGAAGAAGTGCCTGCAGTTGTTGATGGGACAGCAGCTGTTTTAGTTGAAGCTGCCGTCGATTTAGTAGCCGCAGTTTTAAGCGTTGAAGTTACAGGTATTTCAGCCGTTTTAGGAGCAGTGGCTTGCGTCACAGGCGCTTGCGCTACAGTTTTGGCTGCTGTAGAGACAGTTGTTGCCGGTGCTTGGGTTTCAGTTGCCGGTATTGCAGCCGTTTTAGGAGCAGGGTCTTGCGCCGCAGTTTCAGCTGCTGAAGAGACAGTTGTTGCCGGTGCTTGGATTTCAGTTGCCGGTATTGCAGCCGCTTTAGGAGCAGGGTCTTGCGCCGCAGTTTTAGCTGCTGTAGAGACAGTTGTTGCCGGTGCTTGGGTTTCAGTTGCCGGTATTGCCGTCGCTTTAGGAGCAGGGTCTTGCGCCGCAGTTTTAGCTGCTGAAGAGACAGCAGGTGCCGGTGCTTGGATTTCAGTTGCCGGTATTGCCGCCGTTTTAGGAGCAGGGTCTTGCGTCACAGTTTTAGCTGCTGTAGAGACAGCAGTTGCCGGTGCTTGGATTTCAGTTGCCGGTATTGCCGTCGCTTTAGGAGCAGTGGCTTGCGCTGCAGTTTTAGGTGCTGTAGAGACAGCAGTTGCCGGTGCTTGGATTTCAGTTGCCGGTATTGCCGTCGCTTTAGGAGCAGTGGCTTGCGCTGCAGTTTTAGGTGCTGTAGAGACAGCAGTTGCCGGTGCTTGAGTTCCGGTTGCCGGTATTACAGCCGCTTTAGGAGCAGTGGCTTGCGTCACAGGCGCTTGTGTTGCCGGCGCTGCTGCCGTTGTAGTTTTAAGTGCTGTAAGGACAGCTGCAGGTGTCTGGGTGTCTGGTGGTGTCGATACTGCACTGCTGCTTTGTTCAGGGAGCGAAGTCGTCACGTTATTGTAATCAGATGCATTGATGGTTTTCACTACATTAGAAGGTGTGGATACTGTATTGTTTCCTCCTTGTGGTGTAGCAGTGATCTCCTGCGGTAAAACATTAACAGCTGAGTCATTGTTTTCTGCAGCAGTGCTATTCTCCGCAGCATGTGCAGCTGTAGAATGTGCTGCGAACATCATTAATAAAAGGGCTGGTGCCTTAAAGTAAAATTTGTTATCCATAATGCATCCTTTCGTCATTTGATTTCAATTACTAGCAATATTATAAATTTTTTGAGAATTGATGTATATAGTGCTACAAAACTGTAATATTATTTTAACAAACTAAAATTTCCATTTTAACTATAGATTTTTCAGCAGTTATTTATCTACTTATAGTATCGAAAACTCCATAATAAAAAGACAGTATCAATAGGATACTGTCCTTTTATTTATTGGTTTTGTCAATTACCGGCAAACATCTAAATCAATATATTATTTTTACTGTATAATATTAAACCACTTAATTGTCTAATATTCGTATATCACTTAAAGCGCATTTCGACGAATAATCGCTGTATACTGCCAGAATAATTTCATTTGGGTGATATTCCAGTTAGTCATGCCGAGTGAGTAGCCGGAAGGTTCAAATATTTTAATGTCTGATACTTCTAGAATCGCTGCAATTAAGTATTGATAATAAACATTCAGTGATTTGAAGGTTTCACTTAAGTGACCGTTCTCAAAGACAAAATCAAGGGGTACTTCATATTCAAAAATATTCAGTACGTTAAATATTTCTGAGATGGCGAGTATATAGCATGCACCGTCAATAAGGGGATTATCATCTGACTGATGGTAATACAGTCTTAAAGACTCATAGTTCTGATGGTGATATTCATCCAGATAGAAAAATCTTGACCGGAAATATTCCAAGTCTCCGGCATGAATAATCTGATGTTCCAGCCGATCAAATATTTGATTGATCTGTTCGTATTTTTCATAAGTTTTACGCTGACTCATTATGTCACTCCTTTCCTCATATATGGTCAGGTTTGAGTGGATTCTGTTGACACGCTGTCTTCTGCAGGCTTGCTGTTAAATTCTTTGTTGATTGCATCAACATCAATTTTTTCAAGCGGTATGAGACTGCCATATAATGATATCACTTTGTAGTCGAGAAGGTCTTCTTGTCTGCCTTTAGCAAGGCCCAGATCTTTTCTTATAAGGTTTGATATCCGGTAGACATCTGTAAATTCAGGATTATAGTAATAGACGCCGTTATACATATCATCTGTTCCTTTTAACTGAGTCTGTTTAAACGTGACATCGTTTGATGAATACAGCGAAGCAAGCGATGTGATATTGGTGAATGTCAAATTATGCTTGGCGTTGTCGCCGACAATGTTGATGAGTTCATCTAGTTTGGACAAAGAATCTGTTCTTTCCGCTTTTTTGATAATCGCTTCAATCATCTGCATTTGACGCTTACCGCGGCCTAAGTCTGTATCGATATGTCTACTCCGGGCAAGGGCAAGTGCCTGATCACCGTTCAATAACTGATGTCCTTGTTTGACTTTTATTCTTCCATGGTCATTTTTAGTAGGTTCATCGATATCAAATGGAACATCGAACTCAATACCATCCAGCTCATCCACGATATCGACAAAAGCCTGCATGTTGACTCGGGCATAGTAGTCCACAGGCACATTGAACAGCTGCTCGACTGCATTCATCGATGATTTCGGCCCGCCTTCTGCATGGGCATGAGTGATTTTGTCATAGTAGCTGACTGCTGGAATATAGGACAAGGTATCACGCGGGATGCTGATCAGCCTGATCTGTTTGTCATCACGATTAAACGTCGCTAAAATCATGGCATCTGTTCTTGCTTTATCTGCCGACTGGCCATTTTTTCGTCTGCTTTCACTGTCATCTATTCCAAGGAGAAGGATTGACACATGGTTCATCGACGGGTCAACATCGTTCTTTCTTAAATCTGATTTATCAGTATTCTTTGCATACGAACCGTTAATGGCGTCTTTAGTTGTCCAGTATAAATAACCGGCATATGCGGCTGGTACTACAATTAAACTCAGACTTAACAAAATCAGTAGCGCTTTAAAATATTTGTTCATCGTTTCGTCACCTTATCTGATCGTATTTGTATTTAAATCATACTATTATATTGCATTATTATAATCATAACAAGATTTTTCATTGGCGGCATCATTTAACATAAGGTTTCAGCTAATAATGAAGAGGCCCCTTCTGTCGGGAGGAAAAGCATTGTAAATGACAAACGATTCCTGTAAATTAGAAAGTAAGTATGTATTTTGCCGATCTATAGTGAGCAGCTGCTGGAATATCAGCTGACTGGTAATACAGCTGTTATTCTATCAGGGCAAAGCGATAGGTTGCAATTTATACATAATCCTATAATATAGTGTAAGCAGATAATTTATTATTAAATGTATATTAAATCATAGTAAATTCTAACGACATATGATTAAATTAATTTATTCTATAAGTTAGTACTTAATTAAAGTTAAAGGCGGGATTTTTTTGAAATTAACAACAATTGGCCTCGGTTATATTGGGTTACCAACATCTATTATGTTTGCGAAGCATGGTGTGGATGTTGTCGGTGTCGACATCAATCAGAAAGCTGTTGATTCACTAAACAGCGGTACGATTCATATTGAAGAACCAGGTCTGCAGGAGGCATTTGAAGAAGTGCT
Organism: Macrococcus equipercicus; assembly: GCF_004359525.2. Taxonomy (GTDB): domain Bacteria; phylum Bacillota; class Bacilli; order Staphylococcales; family Staphylococcaceae; genus Macrococcus; species Macrococcus equipercicus. Next base: position 337,632 of record NZ_SCWC02000001.1, read on the forward strand.
TGCATGCGGCAGATTTAAGGCGACAACTAAACCGGAACCGGCTGACTGCTTCATTATCGCAGTACCGACACCGAACAATGCTGATCAGTTCAAATCATGTGATATTTCAATGGTGATGTCAGCAGTTGAATCCGTATTACCATTAGTGGAAAAAGGCAATGTTATCATTGTAGAATCAACAATTGCTCCTCGTACAATGGATGACTTCGTGAAACCACTAGTCGAATCCAAAGGCTTCACAATTGGTAAGGATGTTTTTCTCGTTCATTGTCCAGAGCGTGTCCTGCCGGGTCAGATTATGTACGAATTAATCCATAACAACCGTATCATCGGTGGTGTGACTAAAGAATGTATCGAAGCTGGTAAAAAAGTATACGGCACATTCGTCCAAGGTGAGATGATTGAAACAGATGCTAAGACGGCTGAGATGAGCAAATTAATGGAGAATACTTATCGTGACGTTAATATTGCTCTTGCGAATGAACTCGCTAAAATCTGTAATCACCTTGAAATCAATGCACTTGACGTCATCGAGATGGCAAACAAACATCCACGAGTAAACTTGCATCAGCCAGGTCCAGGTGTTGGTGGTCACTGTTTAGCAGTCGATCCTTACTTTATTATTGCGAAAGACCCGATTAATTCAGATATTATTCAGGTCGGCCGTAAGATCAATAACCAGATGCCGCATTACGTGGTCAATCAGACTAAAGAAATCCTGAAAGCAGTCGACGGCAATAAAGTCACTGTGTTCGGTCTGACTTACAAAGGTGATGTGGATGATATCCGCGAATCTCCGGCATTCGATATTTACCAGATGCTGAATGACGAACACTTTGAAGTAGTCGCATACGACCCGCACGTAAAACTTGATTTTGTTGAGAAAGACTTAAAGACCGCAGTCAAAGACAGCTCACTTGTCCTTGTGTTAAGCGACCATTCTGAGTTCAAAGCATTAACAGATGCTGACTTTGAAAGTATGAAAGACGCTATTATCTTTGATACGAAGAACATCGTAAAAACTCAGTTCGAAAATACACAGTACTATAACTTCGGTAATCTTTACGCATTTAAATAATTGTTATAAGAACTTGTACTTCATTTATATGAATTATAAGTTCTTATGTGTTTATAGACATTAAAGCGAATGAATATGACTATTTGTACAGAAGCGCTCTTGGAGGAAATAGCAATGACAAAAGTATTGGTTGTGTGTAATGCGTATCCGTCTGATGAAAACATTTATCAGAACGGCTTCATCCATAGACGAGTAAAATCTTATCAGAAAAAAGGTTTTACAGTAGAAGTCTATTATTTGAAGCAGACGGCTCATGAAGAAGAGGAATATAACTATCACGATGTCAATGTGACAATGGGGAATGGAACACATTACAGTCAGTATATTCAGGCGCATCGCGAAGACTATGCGAGCTACCTGATTCACTTTATCAATCCTCTGATGTATTACCCGATCATCGAATATGTCACAAACCCTAAATTAGTCATATGGATTCATGGTTATGAGGCAGAGGCATGGCATAGAAGATGGTTTAATTTTCTTGCCAGTGTTGAAGAGCTGAAAGCCATTGTCGACAAGGCGACAGGTTATTACAAGGAGCAGCTTGAATTTATGAATGCGCTGTACAAAGAGCAGGACGTTGATATAACGTTCATCCATGTATCACAGTGGTTCAAAGATCATATCGCGGATGTCGACGGGAAGTTTGCACCACAGAACTACGAGATCATCCCCAATATAATTGATAGCAGAATATTTAATTTTAAGCAAAAACAGCGAGAAGGTAAACTGAAGATCTTATCGATTCGTCCTTATGCGTCACATAAATATGCGAATGATCAGATTCGGGATGCGATTCTTCTCCTGTCAAAGAAAACTTTTTTTAAAGAGCTTGAATTTCATATTTACGGGGAAGGGAAGCTGTATGCTGAGCTCACGGCTCCTCTTGTTCCGTTTGATAACGTTCATCTGCATAACACTTTCCTTCATCAGAGAGAGATATCGAGTCTGCATAAGGCGTTTGATGTCTTCTTATGTCCGACCCGCCTTGATTCACAAGGTGTATCAATGTGCGAGGCGATGAGCAGCGGACTTGCAGTGGTGGCGACGGATATCTCTGCTATTCCTGAGTTTGTGGAGCATAATGTCTCTGGACTGCTGGCAAAACCCGAGTCACCGGAGTCGATTGCTGTTCAGATTGAAAGGTTGTATAACGAAGCTGAACTGCTGAAGAATATTTCCTATCATGCGGCACTGTCCATCAGACGGAAAGCAAGTGAAGAAGTCGTAATCAACAAAGAATTGAAGGTGATTTTAGGTGGCTGATTATATCGACTGGAAAGCACGGTACATCGAACTGGAAGATCAGCTGCTTCAGATGATGGAGATGACGATCCATCTTATTGATAAAGAAGTACATCAGCAGAAGGCCAAAATCAGTGGATTAGAGACAGCGTACGTCGATAGAGAGCTGACGGTGACGGTGAAATCTAAATCAGTCAATGCTCAATATTTATTTGAGCTGCTCAATACTGATAATGATGTACTGCTGAAGCAAGAGACAGGCTATAGAAATAACTATATATTCAATATTGAACAGCTTGATGAACCGTTCAAAGTCAGAGTGTCAATCCGAAACGAAGGACATGACAGTTATGATGATGTGAATGAATCAAAAATATTTAATGCAGAGGATGGCCAAAATGAAGAAAAAAGTGCTGATTAGTGGTCTTATCACTTCCAACCTATTAGATGAATCTGCTTTATTTCTGTCAAGAATCACTCAAGTTTTAGCGATGAACCGTGATGCAGAAATTGACCTTCTGCTGACAGCTCCTTTTGAAAAAAATACGGTTCTGAAGCAACTGCTGAACTATCCGAATATTCATCTTATTGATCCGTTTGAAGAAGCAAAGTACAGCGATTTTCATTTTTTCAGTGGAATTGATGTAACCGCACGGGGTGCAGCCCTGCTGATAGATTACACGCTGCATCACAACGACTATGACATCATCATGATCGGCTCACTTGACGTAGGGCGCGAACTGGTGCGCATGGACAGCAGATTCATCGATCGTCTTTTAGTCAATGTAACCGGCATGACAAAAAACGGGAATGCCATCCCGGAAGAAATATGGCAGTTACTGCTGACTATTATTAGCGGCGGCGGCCGTCTGCTTTGTCAGACACAACAGATGATTCACTATCTGCACAGCGAGCTTCATATTGAGAACGAGAAGATGATTTATCTGAATCCGATGATTCCAGATAACCTTTACACATTTGAACAAATATTTACACCTCGGAAGCGCTATAATAGATTCAGTCATATGGATATCTTTTCTAGAGAAAGTGAGATTATCACACTGATCGACCAGTTCCGTATGTTACAGGAAACTTATCCTGAGGCAGCGCTTTATCTTGCTGAAGATGACACAGCTAAAACTCAAGAAATCCCTGAGCTCCTGCACGAGGTGCTGGAGCATGCATCAAACATCATCTGGATAAGTGGCCTGACACCGTCCAGCACTATTAATTTGATTCGTTTAAGTGATGTCGGTATCTTATATCGTAAAGATGACTTAAATGATTCTTTCGAACTTTCTCCGAAGCTGTTTGAATACTGTAATATGGCGGTACCACCGATTATCAATCGGAGTGAAATGCACGAAGCGATATTAGGTGCTGATTATCCTTATTATGCAGATGATGATGTAGAATTCTACAGTCAGATGGTCAAAGTGATAGAAGACCCTGAATTATATGAAGCAACTGCAAGAAAAGTATATGCACTCGCTAAGCAGTTCTCCTGCACAGCGACTTATCACAGGCTCGCGCCACATCTTTTCGGCATCCCGGAAAATGAGACAGACCAGCTTGTCAGCGAGGTGTTTCAAAAGCAGGAACCTATATTCAGAGAAGCGGACAGCATCTACTTCTTCCCGCTGGGTGAGAACGACATGCAGTTTATTGAGGAAGCGGCACGTCATGGACGTATTCTCTCTATGGATGTTAACAACGGCGTTGCACTTTGTCATGTGCAAGCCGGGGAGAGCGGCAGTATGAGTGATATGCTGAAGGCTGCCACCGAGCTCGCGTATTATACACATAGGAGTCACTTTGCTAAAGCTTCAGAAGATATCGGGCACTTTATCAAAGGGGCACCTCTGCCGATTGAACAGATACCTGCATCTGAACCTGCACCGGAAATTGAATATATAGAGCCGGGGCTCGTGTTAAGTCTTGAGACTGAAAATGCACAGCTGAAGAACGAACTGGCAGTCATCAAAAGACAGTATCAACGTTTATCATCTTCAAAGCTGGGCAGCATGCAGAAAAAATACTGGAAAATACGTAATAAGAAGAAAAATAAGAAATCTCGGTGAAAGAAATTACGGCGTATCGCTTTAGGTCAGTTTTTTTGACTTCCTGTCATAGGTAAGACCTTTACTTTTAATGGCGTACAGTATACTTTATAAGTAACAATAACTGAGAAGAGAAACAGAATGAGGGTTTAATAGATGAAAGAAGTATGGTTGATCTTAAAAGAACAGTTTGAAAATATGCATATGATTCGCAAACTTGCGATATATAATATGAAAACAGAGTATTCCAATCATTACCTGGGTATGTTCTGGAATATTCTGCAGCCGTTGTTCCAGGTGCTGATTTATTATGTTGTCTTCGGCATGGGGATGAGACAGGGCGGTACCGGTATGACTTATCTGCTTCATCTGATTTCCGGTCTTTTTCCTTGGCTTTTTATATCACAGTCTTTAAATATCGGTGCGAATGCCATCTATGCTCAGCTTGGACTCGTCACAAAGATGAAGTTTCCGTCGTCCGTCCTGTTATCCATATCCTTTACCAATACATTCATCAATCTGCTGTTCACGACGGCCATTGTTGTGGCTATGTCGTTGATCAATGGCTACAGAGGTTACATTCATTTCTTCGAATTTATATATTTCATTGTCGCGGCTTTTGCGCTTATTTTTGCGATCAACCTGGTGATGAGTACGCTTGTAATTCTGGTTCGTGATACAAGGCTCATTTTGCAGAATGTTTTAAGAATGGGTTTTTTCGTCACACCGATATTCTGGAATGTACATACTGCATCGCCCATCCTCCAGAAAATCGCTTCACTGAATCCATTTGCATTTTTAATCGGTATGTACCGCAATGCGTTTATTGAAGGCTCAGCACCTGTCTATGGCCACTTAGGCGATCATCTTTATTTTTGGAGCATCACGTTATTATTATTATTTATCGGTAGTCATATTCATTATAGATTCAAGAACCGTCTAATTGACTTTTTATAGTATGCTGCCAGCAGGAAATGAGGAAACAAAATGAGTAATGAAATGAACGAAGTAAATGCAATAAACGACATAAAAGTTAAAGTTGAGAATGTCACGAAAGTCTACGAAGTGAATCAGAATAAAAAGGACAAAATACTGTCTGTGCTGAAGTTCTGGCAAAACAATGACAGGGATAATGTGTACTACGCGCTCCGGAATATCAGCTTCGTCGTCAATGCAGGAGATAGTATTGGTCTTGTCGGCTTGAACGGAGCCGGTAAGTCAACCCTGTCCAATCTGCTCGGTGAAGTCACTGTGCCTACAGCAGGCTCCATTAAAATCAATGGCAGAAGCTCGCTGATCGCGATATCCGCCGGACTCAATAATGAGCTGACAGGTGAGGAGAATATCAGAATGAAATGTCTGATGCACGGGATGTCAGAGGCGCTGATCAATGAAAGGTATCAGGATATCATCCAGTTCTCAGAGCTCGGAGAATTTATCAAACAGCCGATCAAGACTTATTCAAGCGGGATGAAGTCCCGTCTCGGGTTTGCAATCGCTGTTCATACAGATCCTGACGTGCTGATTGTCGATGAGGCTCTGTCGGTCGGTGATGATACGTTCTCAAACAAATGTATAGAACGTATGAAGCAGTTTCAGGCGGAAGGCAAGACGATATTCTTCGTCAGTCACTCCGCTGAACAGATTCGTAAGATGTGTAACAAAGCAATCTGGCTGCACTACGGCGAAGTGAAAGCGGCAGGCGAATGCCAGTCTATTGTCAAGAACTATACGGATTTTGTCAAAGACTACAATCAGAAGACGAAGCCTGAGCAGCTGGAATACAAAGAGAAGATGTCACAGGCCCAGTATGCGCCGTATCAGGCGGAGAAAGAGAAAAGCAGCACGTCAATCTCCAGTCTCTTCTATCTCGTCTTACTCGTCATGTTTTTCGTCGGAAGCCTGCTCTCTCAGCTTCATATTATTAACTTCCTGAATTAATTAAAACTTAAATAGGTGATAAAATGAAAAACATTACAATGTTTCTCTGGAATAACTTCACCAATGATGCACGGGTGACCCGAGAAGGTTCAGCACTTGTTGATGCAGGCTATCATGTTACTGTCATTGCCAAACGTGAAGAAAATGAAAGAGAACTAGAGAAAAGAGAGCAGCTGCCGTCCGGCATCCAAGTGTATCGGAAGGATAAAGCCGAAATCAGTGTAAAAGCATTGAAAGCATCCACGCTCATGAAAAAGCATATTCCGAATGCCTTATTGATGTTTAAAATGATAGCGGCGGGATATAAAATTGACACGGATGTCTATCATAGTCATGATCTCAATACGCTCATTCAAGGGGTCGTCTGCGCAAAGTTACGACCGCGAAAACGTACCCTGGTCTTTGATTCACATGAAGTCAACACGAGCCGGACAAACTATAGTGCTGGACTAGTTTACAAAGTGGAAAAGTTTCTGCTGAACTTCGTTGATCATACGATAGTGGAGAATGAAACACGGGCAACGTATCACGAAAGATTATACGGTGATAGACCGATGTCACTGCATAACTACTCAGAATACTACGATATCAGCGAGGTGCCGGCAGCTGAACTTGCCATACCGGCTGATAAAAAGATTCTTCTTTATCAGGGCGGTCTGCAGCAAGGCCGCGGTCTTCCTCTACTGATTGACGCATTTAAGGAAGCAGATGTAGATGCCGTTCTGCTCATGGTAGGTGACGGCAAGATCCGTCAGCAGCTTGAAGAGCAGGTCAGGACACTCGGTATCAGTGATAAGGTTATCTTTACCGGCCGTGTTCCTTATGAACTGCTGCGGGCTTATACGAAGCGAGCTTATATCGGTTTTCAAATTCTGCAGAATACAAACTTCAATCATTACTCTGCCTCATCGAATAAGCTGTATGAGTATATGATGGCGCATGTGCCGGTCATAGGAACGAATATGCCGGAGATACGCCGCGTTATTGAAGCGGAAAATATCGGTCTGGTCATCAGTGAATCTGATAAGAACGAGCTTACAGCAGCTATTCGATATGTTATGACCCATCCTGAGAAACATGCAGAGTGGGTACTGAATAATGAACACGCAAAAGATATATACAACTGGGAACAGGAAAAAGCCAAGCTTCTCAATCTTTATAAAACTATAAACGTGGGTGAGAATAATGGAGAGTGAAGAACTGAAAGGACTGCTGATTCAGAGTCTTGAATCAGAGAAGAAAACCTTGCAGCAGCTGCATATGCGTGACCGTGAAATTGAGAAACTGAAAGGACTGCTGATACAGAGCCTTGAATCAGAGAAGAAGTCGCTGCAGCAGCTGAATATGCGTGATCTTGAAATTGATAAGCTGAAGAAGAAAGTCTTGCTGCATGAGAGAAGAATGGAAAAGATTAAACGTCAGCCTGTTATCAAGCTATTATTAAAAATTAAATCTTTTGTCAAAGGATTGAAGTAAATGCAGAACAGCAGAGTAAGAGTCAAAGAAATCAACCGGGTTCTAGCCGCACTTAAAGAAGGTCAGCCCCTGCAGCCAACAAAATCCGAGCGTTTTATAGAGAAGGATTATCAGCCGGGATTGTCCATCATTATTCCGATGTACAAGAGCGCGCCTTTTATTGAGCGTCTTGTTAACAGCCTGATCCACGTGATTTCAGAGAGTGTGCCGTATGAAGTGGTGTTTGTTCTGAACGGTACCGAAGAAACTGTTGCGCTTGACCAAGATCTGCTGGAAAAAGCGCTCTCCAGCAGCCGGCTGAACTATTCCATTCTGCTGTCCGAACAAGGTGCAGGGAAAGCGAGAAATGCCGGTATAAAGGCAGCACGGTACAGTCATTCCCTGCTGCTGGACAGTGATGATACGTTATCGCCGGGCATTATTGATCAGCTGGAACCTTATCTTTCTCCGACAGCTATCACAGTGTTTGAAATTCATGATATACACACGGAAAGTGACAGCGGCAGCAATGTCATTCAAGAAGAGGTTAAACCATTTTTCGGCCAGACGACAACTGAGTACTTTAAAATCATGAAGATTTTATCGATGAATGGGGCAAAAGTGATTCCGTCTTCTTATCTGCTCAACACGCTTTATGATGAGAACTTGAGAAGTGGGGAAGACATCGTCCTGATGATGTCCATCATCACTAAGTTCATGCCTGAAGTTATCATAGTCCCGGAACATACGGCAGTCTATCATCGTTATATTGTTGATAATTCTGTCAGCCGCGTTGCGATGAGCTATGACTTCAATGTCCAGCAGCGTTTTGAAGTGATCCGTCTCCTCGGTGATCTGGCTGATGAAGCAGATGCGGAGATAAGACAGCTGATTCTTAACCGGATGGATGCACAGGCGGGCTTTGTCTCGCGTTATCTTATGGTGCACCCAGAGGACTACAGCCGTGTGATTCAGCTGTTTCAGACGCTGGACTGTGATTATATTCCTTACGGAGCTATTAACAGAAATAATGTCAGAACGCTGTATATCGGCTACTGTTTCACGCCATATGCCGATACGAGCGGCATTGTACTTGCCAAACGTATCCGCGAGCGCTGTCAGCCATGTGACGTCATCTCGAATGATATGTCAGCCGTCCGTACAGTTGACTATACATTAAACCAGATAGCAGAACCGTTTATTTATCAACATTTCGAGCTGCCGACAAAACCTTCTTTTAGCAGCTGGAGTGTAATTGAGAGCTTTGTCACACTTGGTGAGAGAAAAGTTAAAGACCGTAAATATGATGAGATATATTCACGTGTTCTCTGGCCGGGCAGTCATTTTCTGGCATTCAAGCTCAAGATGCAGCGTCCGGAAATAAAATGGACAGCAGAATTCTCAGATCCAGTGCTGCATGATATTAAGAACAACGAGCGCGAAGCGCCACTTCACAGCAAACAGCTGCATAAATTGTTCGGCAAGATAGATAAGCGCTGGAAGTCTTATATCGACAGCAATCTGTTCAATATGACGGAGATCATCGCCTTTGCAGAGGCAGATGAGATCATCTTCACAAACTACAGTCAGATGTTCAGTATGTGTGAACGATTCAAGGAACCTGAACTCAGACAGATTATTACAGAGAAGGCGGTTATCAAGACGCATCCTGTGGCAGAACCATCATTCTATCAGCTGGAGCAGTCGCTCATTCAGCTGGATCAGGACTATTTCCATATCGGTTACTTCGGCAATTTCTATGAGACAAGAGGACTGCAGGAAATTATCTCGCTGATCCGGGAGCCGGAGCAGGTGGCAGCGCTGAATCCAAAATCACTGCCGCTTAAGCTTCATATCTTCACCTCTAATCCGAAGCAGTCCAAAATGGAGCTGAGAAAGCATGGACTCGGCCGTAGTGTCGAAGTCTATCCTTATCTCCCGTATTTGGAGTTTCTGAATATGACGACGCATGTCGATGCTCTCCTTGTCATGGATGCTCACACCGCAGCCTACAAGAAACGCAATCCATACTTACCGAGCAAACTGAGCGATTATATGGGCAGCGGGAAACCGATCATCGCCTTTATAGAACCAGGCAGCCCGATGAGTGGACTGAAATCAGCACAGCTGCTGAAGATTGACTTAAAAAGCCAGTAACATATTCATCATAAACATAAAAACCTCTCATCACAGTTTCACTTTTCGAGTGTCTGCTGTGATGGGAGGTTTTCTTATGAATGAGCACATAGAACTCACCACAAGGAAATGCTATAATAAAGAGGAATCTATTAAAAGGTGAAAAAATATGAAAATTTTACTTGTAACACAGAACTTCTATCCGGAAATCGGTTCAGGAGCCAACCGGTTTAGAAATTTATATAATCATCTATCGAAGACGAATGATGTCGCTGTGCTGACGACACATCCTGCCTATCCGAATGAGCGGATGTATCAGAACATGAAGTTCTGGTACGATGATGCCATCAATCAGTCAACAGACATCAAGCGTCTTAACATGAGGACCAGTAAGCAGCACAAGTCAGTGGCCATGCGTCTGTTATACTATTTTGAGCTCGGTTACAAAGTGCGGAACAGCATCAAGCACCTGCAGGATGACTACGATATTCTCTATGTAACCTCACCGAATATTTTCATGCCTTGGGCGGCATTTTTCGGTCAGAAGCATACAACGAAGCGAGTGCTTGAAGTCAGGGATCTATGGCCTGATTCACTGGTCGGAATAGATAAACTGAAGTCATTCAAGTTCATCTTCCCTGTGCTGAAGCTGCTCGAAAAACGCATGTACCGGCAGTCAGATGTTATCATCATCAACAATGAAGGCTTCAGGAAGCATATTAACAGGCTTGCACCAAAGGTCAAGCAGTACTATTTCCCCAACGCCTTCAATCAGGACGAGATCCAGTTCACCGATGTCGCGGAAGACTTCAAGGTCATCTATACAGGCAATATCGGCTTTGCACAGAGCTATGACCAGCTGCTCGAAGTCGCCAGAGGACTAGAAGAACGCCGTATTCACTTCAATGCGGTTGTCTACGGCATGAATGCTCATCAATTCATCCACTATATCGAAGAGCATGACTTCAAATATGTCAAAGCCTATCCAGAGAAAAGCCGTCAGGAATGTCTGGATATGATTAAAACACACAATATCCAGCTGTCTCTACTGAAAGAGACGGAAACGTTCATGAACGTGCTGCCGGGTAAGATCATCGATGGTATTGGCTGCGGTGTGCCCGTTGTGACCAACCTCGGCGGCTATGCCAATGAACTGATAAACGACAATCAGGTGGGCTATGCAAAAGAAAAGGCGACGACCGAGGAAGTGCTTAAAGCGATAGAAGAGATTAAAAATGACCGGATGCTTGAGAGAAACATGCGGGAGAATGCCCGGGAGCTTGTGTATAAGGAGTTTCTCTGGGACAAGAATATCATTGAACTTGAGAAAGTGTTAAGTGCTGAATAACTAAGCAGAGCCGTATATAAGACTTTTGTGCTGAAGCTCACTCTTTTAACTAGTAAGTCATATGTACTGAGTTTAGAGTATAGGATTTACCCACCTTAATTTGGAGGAAACGAAATAAAAAACAATTTCATTTGTTATTTCCAGTCATTGCCTTATCCGTGGAAGTAATATAATATTAATTGAGTCGAAGTGATTTCCTGTTCATCACCATGCTACTATTACATTTCATCATGATATTACTGGGGGTATACATATTGTTGTCCATCACTGCAAAGCAAAGACTTGTCACCTTGCTCATTATTGACTCCATCATTGTGAGCTTATCGGTTTTCGTCGGGTTTTATGTGCTCCAACCATTCTTTGAAGGCTACACGATTAAACTTCTGCTGTTATCTTCTCTTATTTTATTGATTTCTCATCATGTTTCAGCGCATCTTTTCAATCTATATCACAGAGCGTGGGAATATGCGAGTGTCAATGAACTGCTGATGATTGTTAAAGCAGTCAGCCTCTCTATTGCTGTGACAGCTGCCATTGTGCCGCTGTTCACTCATAAACCGCCTTTTCTACGTCTTTATTTTATCACTTGGATGATGCACTTAATTTTAATCGGTGGCTCAAGAATTTTCTGGCGCATTTACAGGAGAGCGTTCATTGACAGCACGATCAAGAAAAAACCGACGCTCATTGTCGGCGCGGGCCGCGGTGGTTCGATGCTGATCAGACAGATGTTGTCGACACCTTATATGGGGATGGAACCAGTCACGGTTGTTGATGACGATAAAAACAAGCAGAACCTCTCGATCTATGCGGGAGTGAAAGTACAGGGATATGTCAAAGATATCCCGGAACTGGTGAAAAAGTACAAAATCAAGAAAATCATTATCGCTATCCCGACGCTGACACAAAAACGACTGAAGGAAATCAGTGAACTATGCGAAGGACTTGGCATTGAAGTTTATCGTATGCCGAACATTGAGAATGTCATGTCAGGTCAGCTGAAAGTCAGTGAAATCAAAAAGGTGGAGGTCGAGGACCTGCTCGGGCGTGATCCCGTCCATCTTGACATGGCGATGATATCAAAAGAACTGACCCATCAGACGATTTTAGTGACTGGTGCCGGTGGTTCTATCGGTTCAGAAATCTGTCGTCAAGTATGTAAATTCAGTCCGGAGCGCATCATTCTGCTCGGCCACGGGGAGAACAGTATTTATACGATTCATCAGGAGTTATTTAATACATATGGGGAAACGATTGATATCGTTCCGATCATCGCAGATATTCAGGACCGCAGCCGGATGTTTCAGATTATGGCTGACTATAAGCCGTATATGGTTTATCACGCTGCTGCCCATAAACATGTACCGTTAATGGAGTACAATCCCAAAGAGGCCATCAAAAACAACATTCTCGGCACTAAAAACACTGCCGAGGCGGCCGGTGCGGCCGGTGTCAACAAGTTCGTCATGGTATCGACAGATAAAGCCGTCAATCCTCCGAACGTCATGGGAGCGACGAAGCGGATCGCTGAGATGGTCGTGCAGAGTCTGAACTCAGAGTCAAATGTTACGGACTTTGTCGCTGTCCGTTTCGGTAATGTTCTCGGTTCACGAGGGTCTGTCATCCCGCTGTTCAAACGCCAGATAGAAGTAGGCGGTCCCGTCACAGTCACACATCCTGACATGACCCGCTATTTCATGACCATCCCTGAGGCTTCACGACTTGTGCTGCAGGCAGGTGCGCTTGCTGAAGGCGGGGAAGTGTTCGTCCTTGATATGGGGGAACCCGTGAAGATTGTCGACCTTGCAACAAACCTCATTCAGCTGTCCGGTTATAAAGTCGAAGATATCGGCATTGAGTTCAGCGGCATTAGACCGGGTGAAAAACTGTTCGAGGAGTTATTGAATGAGGATGAGATTCATCCGGAGCAGGCTTATGAGAAAATTTACCGCGGCAAAGTAGCTGCGGTGAGCAGAGAACAGGTGGATAGTATTATCAATGACCTGCTGACTGGTTACACAAAAGAAAAAATCATTAACTATACAAACAGATAAAAAGGAAATTGAGTGCCTTCACTCAATTTCCTTTTTTTTACGAATATAGCCTGGCGTGACATCGGCGACAGTATATTGGTCAAGCACATTGATATAAGACCACAGCGCTTCGCCGAGCACAGCCTGCAGCCCGCAGTGCCCGATCAATGGACACGTATTGGTTTCCGGATTGAAGCATTCCACTAACGTGAAGTTCTCTTCCGTCTGTCTGATTAAGGCGCCGACATTGATCTCTTCCGGCTGCATCTTCAGCATAATGCCGCCGCCGCGTCCTCTGATGGAAGTGATATATCCAAGAAGCGCAAGGTTATGAACGACTTTAGTCAGATGGTTTTTAGATATATTATAAAACTTTGCGATTTCATCTATTTGTGTCAGCTCGTCCTGTCTGGCCAGATACATGAGCACACGCAGCGAATAATCTGAGTATAAAGTTAATTTCATGAGTACTGACTCCTTTGACTGTCTGCTATTAATTGTTACAGAATAACAAACAAATTGCAATTCTATTGTCATCAGCCGCAAACCATATTATATTAAAGATGTATTTAATATATATCTTTAGGGGGAAAAGTCATGTTATCTCAACAGACAAGAGAAATCATTAAAGCGACTGTACCTGTACTGGAACAGCACGGTCAAGAAATTACGACGGTTTTCTATGCTCATCTGTTTGAAGCGCATCCTGAGCTGCTCAATATTTTCAATAAGACAAATCAGCAGCAGGGCAGACAGCAGGCTGCGCTGGCCCAGACGGTACTAGCGGCAGCTAAGCACATCGACCACCTGGAAGCGATCGTGCCGAATGTCAATCAAATCGCCCATAAACATCGTGCGCTGCAGGTGAAAGCGGAACACTATCCAATTGTCGGCGAGCATTTAATCTATGCCATTAAAGAAGTTTTAGGAGATGCGGCGACGCCTGACATCATCGCGGCATGGACAGAAGCTTACGGCGAGATTGCGGACGTCTTCATTCAAATGGAAAAAGCATTGTATGAAGAAGAAGAGTGGCATGACTTCAAACCGTTTAAAGTGACAGCAATCAAGCAGGAATCAGCATATATTAAGTCATTTACAGTCACACCGGTGAACGACATGAAGCTGAAACCTGTAGTGCCGGGTCAGTATATCACTGTAAAAGTACAGCCTGAAGATGAACAGAATGACATGCTGCGTCATTATTCCATCTGCACACACGATATAACAGACGGCATTCAATTCGCTGTTAAACGCGATGTCGCGGGCACTGAAAAAGGCATTGTCTCTAATTATCTGCACGACAAAGTCACAGTAGGCGATGAACTGCTGTTATCAGCACCGGCCGGTGAATTCACGTTGCAGCCTGCTGACCAGCCGCTCGTCTTTTTAAGCGGCGGCGTCGGTATGACACCGCTTATGGCGATGCTTCAGTCATCAGCTGACAAGCAGGTGTCCTTCATCCATTCAGCGTACAACCGCGCAGAAGTACCGTTCAAAGATGAAATCACAGCCTTTCACGGTAAAGAAAACATCCAGTTCTACTTCAACTACTCTGAAGAAGCGGGTAGGTTGACAGCGGACAAACTGCGTCAAGTGATGACAGGCAATGAAGCGATCTATATGTGCGGCAGTGTCAGCTTCATGGAAAGTATGCTCGTTATTCTCGATGAACTGGGCATCGACCGGACAAATATTCATTTTGAGCCTTTCGGTCCGAAGATGAGTATCACAGCTTAATCCAGCGTTTACTACATGAAATGAGCCACCTGATCAGGTGGCTCATTTTTTGGTGTGCCTTTGTTGTTTAGTGCGCTGTGCTGCAATGAGCGTATTGTTGAGGACCATCGTGATAGTCATCGGACCCACACCGCCAGGGACCGGTGTAATAGCGCCTGCGACTTCTTTGACGTCGTCGTAGAGCACATCGCCCTGCAGTCTGCCGTCTACAACAGTATTGCCGACATCGATAACGACGGCCCCCGGTTTGACATCTTCTTTAGTGACAAGTCCCGGCTTACCGACAGCTGAAATAATGATGTCGGAACGCTTCAATGTCTCTTTTAAGAACCGGCTTCTTGAATGGAGCAGTGTCACGGTCGCATTGCTGTCAGTCAATAGCTTCGCAACAGGCTGACCGACAATATGACTGCGCCCGATGACAGCGACCTCTTGACCTGTGAGGTCACTGTCTGCATGTTTCAGCAGTTCCATGATGCCGAGTGGTGTACATGGAATAAATGTCTCCACTCCTGCATAGAGACGGCCGATATTGACAGGATTGAAGCCGTCTACATCTTTTTCAGGTGCGATGGCCTCGAGTATATGCGTCTCATTGATCTGCTGAGGCAGCGGTACCTGGACAAGAATACCGTGAACAGTCGGATCCTCGTTTAACTTTCTGATCACTGTCAGTACGTCTTCTTCTGAAGTATCTTCAGCGAGTCTGATGATGTCTGATGACATACCTATTTTTTCAGCGGCCTTTTTCTTGGAAGTGACGTAGCTTAAGCTCGCCCCGTCATTACCGACGAGTACAACCGTTAAATTGGGAGTAATGCCTTCCGCTTGCAGCGCGGTTACTTCACTTTGTAAGTTCGCCTGGTAATCCTGAGCAATCTTCTTTCCGTCTAAAATTTTTGCAGTCATTTATAATCCTCCTTATTTCGAACATTTTTATTATATCACAACATAATTAAAGTCTAAATACGAACGAAAATCAAATTTTAATTTAAAAAATATAAAAATGTCCGTATATTCAATTGAAATCATACTGGGATGTTGATATGCTATACAAGTAATATATACTTTATCAAATGGCAACATCAAATGTATGGGAGCTGAAAATCAATGAAAGTAGCTGTTGTTATGGGTTCGTCATCTGACTGGGAGACGATGAAAGAAGCCTGTATAATGCTCGACGATTTTAATATACCTTATGAGAAATCGGTCGTCTCTGCACATCGGACGCCTGTCGAGATGGTAACCTTTGCTCAGAATGCCAGACGAAATGATATTGATATCATTATTGCGGGTGCAGGCGGTGCGGCGCACCTGTCCGGCATGATTGCTTCACTGACAACGGTGCCGGTCATCGGCGTGCCGATTGAAACGAAAATCTTAAAAGGACTTGATTCGCTCTTGTCTATCGTGCAGATGCCGGGCGGGATACCGGTCGCAACGACAGCAATCGGTAAAGCAGGCGCGAAAAATGCAGGTATACTTGCAGCACGTATACTGAGCCTGAAAGACGAACGATTGATTGAAGCATTAGACAGTTATGAGCAGTCACTGGTCAGGAAAGTAGAGGCGATGCAGCATGAACTCAACTAAACTCACTATCGGCAGCACAATCGGCATTATCGGCGGCGGCCAGCTCGGGAAGATGATGGCCCAGTCGGCACAGCGCATGGGCTTCAAGGTCGCTGTTCTTGATCCGGATGAGACTTGTCCCGCAAGATTTTCAGCGCATCATTTCATTCATGCCTCTTACAATGATCTGACGGCACTGACGAAACTCGGCGAACTGTCTGACAGTGTGACTTATGAATTTGAGAACATTGATGGCGAAGCACTCGCAGCCTTGACTGAGAACTATAACGTGCCGCAGGGGTCGGCAGCGGTGATCACACTGCAGAACAGGCTGTCAGAGAAAGATGCGGTGGCAGCAGCCGGCGCACAAGTCGTACCGTACGTTCCAGTCGATGACGCAGCAGCACTGGAGACAGCGGCAGAGCAGCTGGGCTTTCCCTTTATCCTGAAGACAGTTTTTGGCGGCTATGACGGTAAAGGTCAGTATGTGGTCAAAGCAGCTGAACAGCTTGAGTCAGCCCGTGAGTTCATCAGCAGTGGCCTCTGTGTCGCTGAGCAGATGATTGATCTTCAGTCAGAAATATCGATTACAGCGACAGCTGCTGCAGACGGCAGTGTTGTATTTTTTCCGGTGCAGGAAAATGTGCACCGCAACCAAATATTATACAGAACGACAGTCACAGGCACACATCGGCATCAGCAGAACGCCATCAATGAAGTGAAGAAGATCATGGCAGACATCAAACTCATCGGCACATTCACAGTTGAGTTCTTCATCGATCAGGAGGACAAGCTATACGTCAATGAGATTGCACCGAGACCGCATAACTCAGGACATTATTCTATAGAAGCTTGTGATTATTCCCAGTTTGACACCCATATATTAGCCGTCGCAGGATGGGGCCTGCCGGAGCAGATCACGCTGCATCAGCCTGCTGTGATGTATAATTTGCTCGGACAGGATCTGGATGTTATGGCGCATGTATTCAGCGAGCATCCAGAGTGGCATGTTCATGTGTATGGCAAGGAAGTGCGCAAGCATGACCGTAAGATGGGCCACGTCACTATTTTAACTACAGCCAATGACTACGAGACTATTTATGAGGAGCAGATGAAATGACTTTAGTCTATGAAGGGAAAGCAAAGCGTGTATTCACTACGGAAGAAGACGGGGTATACCGCATTGAATATAAGGATGAAGTGACAGCGGGCAACGGCGCTAAAAAAGACAGCATGGCGGGCAAAGGACGTCTGAATAACCTGATCACATCGAAATTTTTCGAAAAGCTGAATGAAGAAGGTTACGCGTCGCATTTCATCAGCAGGCTGTCAGAAACAGAGCAGCTTGTCAGAAAAGTTGACATCATCCCACTGGAAGTAGTCGTCAGAAACAAGGCGGCAGGTTCGATTGTTAAACGTCTCGGCCTGACAAAAGGCCAGGCATTTGAAGTGCCGCTCGTTGAGTTCTACTATAAGAACGATGAACTGAACGACCCGATTATTACTGAGGATCATGTGAAGCTGCTCAACATTGCTGACGATGAAGAAATCAAAGCATTAAAAGAGCAGGCGCTGATTATTAACCGCATTTTAATCAGGCTGATGGAGCAGATGAACTTATCACTCATCGACTTTAAAATTGAGTTCGGCAAGGATAAGGACGGAACTATTCTGCTTGCTGACGAAATTTCACCGGATACTTGCAGAATCTGGGATAAGGCGACAAATGAAAACTTTGACAAGGACGTCTACCGTGAAGACACAGGTTCACTGATTGATACGTATACCGCATTTTATAATAAACTGGAGGCTCTTTAATAATGAAAACGATTGAACTCTTTATAACTTTACAGCGTCAAGTACTCGACACACAAGGTCAGACATTAACGCGTGCAGTCCATGATTTAGGCTATCCTGAGGTCAATGATATCCGTGTCGGTAAAGTACTTTACATGACAGTGGACGAGGCATCAGATGAAGCGGTGGATAACATTGTCAGAACATTGAGTGAGAAGTTATTTGCCAACACAGTCATTGAGGAATATTCGTACAATGTAATCGAGGCAGAGGAGACTAACTGATGAGACTTGCGGTCATTGAATTTCCAGGTTCGAACTGTGACAGAGATATGCTGAATGCGGCGATAAACACTGGCATGGAAGCTGTTTATGTAGATTACAGAGAGACGTCGCTCGCTGGCTTTGACGGCGTATTGATACCCGGCGGTTTTTCATTCGGTGATTACTTGCGCTGCGGCGCGATGGCACGTGTAGCTCCGGTTGTCAGTGAAGTGAAACGTCTGGCAGACGAGGGCAAACCTGTACTTGGTGTGTGCAACGGCTTTCAAATATTGACGGAAATCGGATTATTACCCGGGGCATTACTTCATAACGAAAGTCACCGCTTTATCTGCAAGGATGAACATTTGAAGATCCGTAACACCACGAAGTTCACTCATCTTTATGAGGACAATGAAACAGTCGTCTATCCGATTGCGCATGGCGAAGGAAGTTATTACTGTTCACCGGAAACATTGACAGAGCTGAAAGACAATCAGCAGATTGTACTGACTTATGCAGAAAATCCGAACGGCTCAGTAGAAGATATCGCAGGAATCGTCAATCGTGCAGGTAATGTCCTTGGGATGATGCCGCATCCGGAGCGCGCCATGGAGACACTGCTCGGGTCTGATGACGGCAGACGATTATTTCAATCTATTCTAGAAAGCTGGGGTAAGTAATATGGCTAAGTTTTTGGAACCAACAGCACAAGAGATCAAACTGAATCATGTTTATAGAGATATGGGACTGACAGACGAGGAATATGACAAAGTCTGTCATATTCTTGGCCGTCAGCCGAACTATACAGAAATCGGTATTTTCTCTGTGATGTGGAGTGAACATTGTTCTTATAAGCATTCAAAGCCGTTGCTCAAGCAGTTTCCGACGACAGGAGACCGCGTGTTGATGGGACCAGGTGAAGGTGCAGGAGTTGTTGATATCGGTGATAATCAGGCGGTGGTCTTCAAAGTGGAATCTCATAATCACCCGAGCGCTATTGAGCCTTATCAAGGAGCAGCGACTGGTGTCGGCGGCATTATCCGTGATATTGTCTCAATCGGTGCCCGGCCAGTGCAGCTGCTCAACAGTCTCCGCTTCGGCGAACTGGACAGCAGACAGAATCAGCGGCTGTTCCAGGGGGTTGTCGCGGGTATTAGCGGCTACGGCAACTGCATCGGCATTCCGACAGTTGCCGGCGAGATTGAGTTCGATTCGCGCTATGACGGCAACCCGCTGGTCAATGCGATGTGCGTTGGTATTATTGACCACGATAAAATCCAGAAAGGGACAGCAAAAGGCGCAGGCAATCCGGTTATTTATGTCGGTCTTAAGACCGGGAGAGACGGCATCCACGGAGCAACGTTTGCCTCTGAGGAGCTGAACGAATCATCTGAAGCCAAACGCCCGTCTGTTCAGATTGGCGATCCTTTTGTCGGCAAGAAGCTGATGGAAGCGACTCTCGAAGCTATCACTTATCCTGAGCTTGTCGGTATTCAGGACATGGGCGCTGCAGGACTGACATCATCTTCTTCTGAGATGGCTGCTAAAGGTGGTTCCGGTATGCATCTGACCCTGGAGAAAGTACCCGTCAGAGAAGCAGGTATTTCTCCTTATGAGATGATGCTGTCAGAGACACAGGAGCGGATGCTGCTCGTTGTTAAGAAAGGAACAGAACAGAAGTTTCTTGAGTTATTTGAGCATCATGAGCTGGACAGTGCAGTCATTGGTGAAGTCACTGATACGGACCGTCTTGTACTGACTTATGACGATGAAGTATATGCAGATATTCCAGTGCAGCCGCTGTCTGACGAAGCACCGGTCTACGTGCTTGAAGGGACAGCGGTCCACCGCGAAGTGACACATGATTACAGCATGATTGATGCGGAAGAAACGCTGCTTCAGCTGCTGAGTCATCCGACGATGGCGTCTAAGTACTGGGCTTATTCCCAGTATGACCAGCAGGTCGGCGCCAACACGATCATCAAACCCGGCCTGTCAGCTGGTGTGACACGTGTTGAAGGAACAACAAAGGCGATTGCCTCGACGATTGACGGTGAAGCACGCTATGTCTTCAGCAGCCCGTATAACGGCGGTAAGATGGTTGTCGCAGAAGCATACCGTAACTTGATTGCAGTCGGCAGTGAGCCGCTGGCGATGACTGACTGTCTGAACTACGGGAGTCCGGAAAAACCTGAGATTTATCACCAGCTTGCAGAATCAACGCGCGGCATGGCAGATGCCTGCCGTGTGCTGAATACACCGGTTGTATCAGGTAACGTCAGTCTGTACAACGAAACAAAGGGCGATGCTATTTTTCCGACACCAGTTGTCGGTATGGTCGGACTGATTGACGACATCAGTTTTCTGCATCATTACCATCCGACAGCCGGCGAGAATATTTATCTGCTGGGTGAGACAAATGACGACTTCGGCGGTTCCCAGCTTGAGAAGCTGCTGTATGACGACGTTGCAGAACAGGAAGAGACAATTGACCTTGAACAGGAAGTGACGCGCGGTCAAGCAGTCCGTGACGCGATCCGTGCGGGCAGTGTATCCCATGCCCAGTCACCTGGTAAAGGAGGCCTTGCTGTTAAACTGGCGCAGCTTGCTGCCTACTTTGAGACAGGTATTGACGTGACTGTTGAATTATCAGCTGCGCAGCTCTTTTCAGAAACACCGGGACG
This sequence comes from Macrococcus equipercicus, assembly GCF_004359525.2. Lineage (GTDB taxonomy): Bacteria > Bacillota > Bacilli > Staphylococcales > Staphylococcaceae > Macrococcus > Macrococcus equipercicus. The sequence continues at coordinate 358,984 of NZ_SCWC02000001.1, forward strand.
CTATATTTTAATCGCAAAAGAGCAGCCGGTTGAAGGTGCAGTGAAAATCGGTACATTTGGTATTGAACAGCTGACGATCAACTATAACGGCGGCACGATTAATTATGACGTCAAAATGATCAGTGAGACATGGAAAGGGGCTGTTTCAACATGTATGACATCCGCGGTCTAAATGAAGAATGCGGCGTGTTCGGCATATGGAATCATCCTCAGGCAGCACAGCTCACTTATATGGCGCTGCATAGTCTGCAGCACCGGGGACAGGAAGGGGCAGGCATTGTCTGCTCAAACGGCGAAAATATTTTCGGCGCACGCGGCATGGGTCTACTGCCCGATGCAATCAGCCAGATTCAGCTTGAATCGCTGTCAGGTTACACAAACGCGATCGGACATGTCCGTTATGCGACGACCGGTGCGTCTGAGCTCTCCAATGTGCAGCCTTTTATATTCAAGCATTCAAAAGGAGACCTTGGTCTTGCCCATAACGGTAACTTGACCAACGCCCGTCAAATCAGACTGGCGCTGGAAGATGCAGGATCGATATTCCAGACATCAAGCGATTCTGAAGTGCTGGGGCATCTGCTGCTGAAAGCACGGTCAGCGAGCGAGACTGCGAATTTAAAGGCGGCACTTAACATGATTAAAGGGGCTTTCGCCTTTTTAGTACTGCGGAAGGATAGTCTCTCTGCAGCGCTGGATAACCACGGGGTGCGTCCGTTAATGCTCGGCATGGTGGACGGCGCTTACTGCGTGGCAAGCGAAACGTGCGCTTTCAATGCTATCGGTGCGACGTATATTCGTGATGTCCGGCCGGGTGAAGTGCTGACGTTCACTAACGACGGGCTTGTCGAAGATAATTACTCGCAGTATAGAGACAGTAAACTATGCTCGATGGAATACGTCTATTTTGCAAGACCAGATTCAGAGTTCAACAGGCATTCCGTCTATAATGTCAGAAAAGCACTTGGCGAGCAGTTAGCGAGAGAGATGTCCGTAGATGCCGATGTCGTCATCGGCGTGCCGGATTCATCACTGCAGGCTGCGATGGGGTTCTCGGACTATTCAGGCATCCCGAATGAACAGGGTCTGCTGAAAAACCGTTATATCGGCCGGACCTTTATCACACCGAACCAGGAGATGCGGGAACGTGCTGTACGGATGAAACATGCACCGATCCGTGATGTCATCGCAGGAAAACGTGTCATTGTCATCGATGACTCCATCGTCCGTGGAACGACGAGCAAGTACATCGTCAAAGCTCTGAGAAATGCCGGCGCAAAAGAAGTGCATATGGGCATCTCATCACCCCCGCTTAAGCATCCATGCTACTACGGCATTGACGTATCCACTCACGCAGAGCTGATTGCCGCTTATCAGTCAGTCGAAGCAATAAGAGCAGAGATTGAAGTCGACTCACTCAGCTATTTATCTGTCGAAGGAATGCACGACGTTTACCGGAGACACGGCTCACATGGTGAATGTGATGCCTGCTTCACGGGGAATTATCCGGTTGAAATTGTGGATCATCTGCTGCCGGAAGAAAAAGAAAAGAAGACGAAAGGGGTATAGCGATGTCTGAAGCATACAAAGCGTCAGGAGTCGATATCCATGCTGGATATGAGGCTGTGGAACGGATGAAAAAGCATGTCGCGCGCACGATGCGTCCTGAAGTGCTGGGAGGACTTGGAGGATTTGGTGCAGCGTTTGATCTCTCAGCGCTGAACATGACGTCACCGGTGCTTGTCTCTGGAACGGACGGTGTCGGGACGAAGCTTCGGCTCGCGATTGATTATAGTAAGCACGATACGATAGGGATTGACGCTGTTGCCATGTGCGTCAACGACATACTGACAACCGGTGCGCTGCCTATTTATTTTCTTGATTATTTAGCGCTTCACTCAGTAGATCCGGTAGTGGTGGAGCAGATTGTCAAAGGGGTTGCTGATGGCTGCAGTCAGTCGGAATGTGCGCTCATCGGCGGCGAAACAGCAGAAATGGGAGAAATGTATCATCCAGGGGACTATGATATCGCAGGATTTGCTGTCGGTGCGGTTGAAAAAAGTGATTATATTACCGGTGCAGCGATTACAGCAGGAGATGTCATTATCGGCCTGCCATCAAGTGGTATTCATTCTAACGGCTACAGTCTTGTCCGTAAAATCATTCATGACTCAACAGCTGACCTTTCACAGAAGTTCGGCGACCGGACACTGCTTGATGTACTGATTGAACCGACCCGCATTTATGTGAAGCCGGTGAAGGCACTGCTCGCGGCACATTCCATTAAAGGGATGTGCCACATTACAGGCGGCGGCTTCATCGAAAATATACCGAGAGTGCTGCCGGATAAACTCGCTGCAGTGATTGATGTCACGTCCTATCCGTGCCCGCCTGTCTTTGACTGGCTGCAGAAAGAGGGCGGACTGGACCGCGCTGAGATGTATAATGTCTTTAATATGGGCATCGGCTTCTGCATCATTGCAGCTCATGAAGAAAGTGAAGCCATCATTCAGTCACTGAACGATGCAGGCGAACAGGCGTTTGTCATCGGTACGATTAAAGAACAGCAGTGCCCGATAGAACTGACGGGGGTATAGCATGAAGAACATCGCGATTTTTGCCTCAGGTAACGGCTCGAACTTTGAAAAAATTATGGAGAACATAGAAGTCGGCTATTTAGACCATATTCATGTCACCGGTCTTTATACCGATCAGCAGGACGCCTTCGCAATCGAACGTGCCCGCAGATTCCGTCTGCCGGTTCATGTCTTCAATATGAAGCGCTATGATAATAAAGAGCATTATGAGACGGCCATCTTAAAGCAGCTGCACCGCGATAAAGTGGAGTGGCTCGTGCTTGCAGGTTATATGAAACTAGTCGGTCCGACGCTGCTTAATGCCTATGCAGACCAGATCATCAATATCCATCCGTCCATTCTGCCGAGTTTTCCCGGGAAAAATGCAGTCGGCCAGGCGCTCCGCTACGGCTGCCGTGTGAGCGGCGCGACCGTCCACTATGTTGACAGCGGAATGGACACCGGGAAAATTATCGACCAGATGAGCTGCCCGATCTATCCGGATGATACGGAGGAGACATTGCAGCTCAGAATACAGAACCTGGAATATGAACTATATCCGAGAGTTATCAAGACTATTATTTCCTAAGGAGTTTATCATGAAAAAAGCATTGTTAAGCGTTTCAGACAAAACAGGGATTGTCGAATTTGCGAAAGAGCTGAGCGCTCTTGATTATGAGCTCTATTCAACCGGCGGTACAAAGAAGACTTTAGAAGCCCATGACGTAGCTGTCAAATCAGTGAGCGAGCTGACACAGTTTCCGGAGATTATGGACGGCCGTGTCAAAACACTGCATCCGCATATTCACGGCGGCATACTTGCAGACAGAGATGTGCCGGAACACCTGGAAGCTTTAAATGAACTCGGCATAGAGCTGATAGATTTAGTAGTCGTCAATCTTTATCCGTTCGAACAGACTGTGGCACGTCCTGATGTGACAGAAGAAGAAGCCATTGAAAACATCGATATCGGCGGGCCGACCATGCTCCGTGCGAGTGCGAAAAATTTCAAGCACGTGCTGACAGTTGTCGATCCCGCTGACTACGCTGCAGTGATTGATAAGATCAAGCATGATCAAGCTGACTATCAGTTCAGAAAATCACTCATGCTCAAAGTGTTCGATCATACGAATCATTATGACGCAGCTATCGTCAATTTCTTCTCTAATAAAGTCACGACACTCAGATACGGCGAAAACCCTCAGCAGGCAGCCCGTTTCGTGAAAACTTCAGCTGCCCCGAATACAATCGCCGGTGCACGTCAGCTGCACGGCAAGGCATTAAGCTACAATAACATTAAAGATGCCGACGCAGCACTGCAGCTGGTCAAACAGTTCAGCGTGCCGGCAGCAGTAGCAGTGAAGCATATGAATCCTTGCGGCGTCGGTACAGGTGAAACCATCGCCGAGGCGTTTCAGCATGCCTATGAAGCGGATGACCAGTCGATATTCGGCGGCATTGTCAGTCTGAACAAAGAAGTCGACAAAGAAACAGCAGAGCAGCTGAAAGCAATCTTTCTGGAAGTGGTCATTGCACCTTCGTATTCGTCTGAAGCACTTGAGCTGCTCACTCAGAAGAAGAACATCCGTCTGCTGGAAGTACAGATGCACGGCGACGAAGAAACTGAAGAGTTTGTCTCGGTATCGGGCGGCTATTTAGTGCAGGATAAAGATCAAAAAGTATTATCTCCGGATGAGATGACAGTTGTGACAAAAGCACAGCCGACCGCTGAGCAGTGGCAGGCAATTGAACTTGGATGGACAGTTGTCAAGAGCGTCAAAAGCAATGCCATTGTACTTGCAAACGATAAACATACGGTCGGTATCGGCGCCGGCCAGATGAACAGAGTCGGCTCTGCAAAGATTGCGATCGAACGTGCGGCAGCCATTGATGACCACGTCATTATGGCGTCAGACGGATTTTTCCCGATGAGTGACACAGTGGAAACAGCAGCACTCGCAGGCATCACATGCATCGTGCAGCCGGGCGGCTCTATTAAGGACCAGGAATCTATTGATATGGCTGATAAACACGGCATTGCAATGGTAATGACCGGCATGCGTCATTTCAAACATTAGGAGGAAGTTGATGAAAGTACTTGTAATCGGTTCAGGCGGCCGTGAACATGCCCTGGCACATAAAGTCAGCCAGTCCGTACATGTCGAGGAAGTTTTCGTTATTCCCGGCAATGATGCCATGACAAATGTTGCAACAGTCGTCACTGCCATTGCTGAGACCGACCATGAAAAAATTGCCGATTTTGCAGTAGCAGAAGCTATTGACTGGGTGATCATCGGTCCGGAGCAGCCGCTCACCGCAGGGCTGGCTGATGTGCTCAAGGAGCGCGGTATTAAAGTGTTCGGACCGAATAAGAAGGCAGCACAGATGGAAGGTTCAAAGTCATTTGCCAAGCAGATGATGAAGCAGTACAACATACCGACTGCGGCTTATGAGATGATTAGTACGAAAGAAGCGGCCCTCGCCTATATTCAAGAGCACTCAGGGCCGGTCGTGCTGAAGCAGGACGGCCTGGCCGCAGGAAAAGGAGTCATTGTCGCTATGACGGAGCAGGAGGCAGTTGCTGCTGTCCATGAGTTTTACAAAGATGGTGACACAGAAGTCGTCTTTGAAGAGTTCCTGCAAGGTGAGGAGTTTTCATTGATGGTGTTTGTCAATGATGACTTCATCATTCCGTTTGACTGTGTGGCGCAGGACCATAAACGTGCCTTTGACGGTGACACGGGCCCTAATACGGGCGGCATGGGCGCTTACTGTCCGGTTGCCCATATTAAGGAACAGACGATGAAAGAGACGAATGAACGGATTTCCTATCCGATTGCCAGAGCTATGAAGGAGGAAGGGCTGCATTACTTCGGTCTGTTGTATATCGGTGCTATCATTACAGAAGAAGGGCCTAAAGTCATCGAGTTCAATGCACGTTTCGGTGATCCGGAATGCCAGGTGCTGCTGACACGTCTTGAGACAGACTTAATGGATATCATCTTCGCGCTGGAAGCAAAGCAGGATATCACTTTAACGTGGTCCGCTGATACAGTGGTCGGCGTTGTTCTGGCAGCGAAGGGATACCCGGCAGCTTACGATAAAGGAATCAAGGTTGAGGGATATAACGGTGAACTTGATTATTATGTCAGCGGCTTGAAGTATGAGGACGGCTGGAAGACAGCCGGCGGACGTGTAATGCTTGCAGTCGGCAGTGGCGGGACAGTGAAGGATGCTGTAGAAGCAAGCTATCAAAACGCAGCAAAAATAAAAAGCGATGGACTCTTCTATAGAACAGACATTGCGCATCGTGCGCTAAAAAATAACGGCTGAGACATTCTCAGCCGTTATTTTTACTGCTCATATGCTTGTTTGACGTCGTCTTCAGTCTGTTCATCACCGGAATGATCATTCTCTAAAGAGTCAATCTTTTCTTTAGTTTCAGAGTTATTGTCAGCGCCGTTACCAGCTGCCTTTTGAGCGTCATCTTTGAATTCTTCAATTTTATCGTCAGTCATAATAAATTCCTCCTAATATGATTAATATTCATCTATTCCCTGCTGTCTTCCTTTAAAACATCTCATACTTAAGACTGAAATTTTCATATTCAAAGGACAATCACGCGACTTTTCCTTATAATGGTTATGAGGTGAAAGTATGAAATGGTTTAAAAACAATATAGAAGTCATCACCGGCTGTTTATTGGGACTGATTTTTGTCGGCAGCGGAATATTTATCATATTCAATAGCAGCGCTATTGTAAATTTCAAGGAAATAGCAGTGAATAAACTGCATATGGCACAGCTGCTGGATTTTATCAGTATTTATCACTATGCTTTTATCAAAATATTAAGCCGTTATATTCATAGTCTTCCGCTCATTTACGCGGCCATACTGATGATATACGGACTGGGCTTCATTTATATCAGCAGACTGCTGAAGAAGACGACACAGTTTGATCAGCTGATCGCTTATTTCTATTTGCTGAGTGCATTCTTTCTTTTTCTCTTTACAGCAGTGCTGATGTTTGAAGTTTACGATATATATACAATCGTCTATTTTCTGTCCTTTCTCATTCTGACGTTCTATGTATTGAATAGAAAGCGACTGAATCAGGATTACCGGAAGATGCATCATATCGTCCTGCTGTTTTTCTTTTCAGTCGCCTATATACTGACGCAGAACAGAATTTATGACCGCCTGGCAGATAACACAGTGACGCCGCTCGATGTAATGGCGCTTAACTTCTTCTTCATCCTGCTGACAGTGATGGGATTAAGTGCGCTCGGCAACTATATCTTTTTGCACCGGGCGACAAAAGCGGACAGCACTGATGAGCTGTCACGTGTGCACCGCAAAAAACGCGACCGCCTGGTGAGCGATACAATCAATCATCAGACTAATGAAGCATTTGAGCAGCTGTCTAGGCAGTCATTGAAAGCTGATGAAAAAGTAATGATCGGCCTTAAGAAAATGCGGCTGAAGTTTGCCGAATGGATCAATTTAAAAGATGAAGATATCCCGGCATGGATGAGAAAACCAAAGTGGTTCAAATTCTTTCATATTGAACTGCTGTTCGGGACAATGATACTAATATTGACGTTTATTGAACTGAACAACAGAAGTGTGCTCTTCAATGTCAGTCAGTTCAATGTCGTGAAAATGCAGTATTTCTATGAATGGATCAATCTTGCCGGTCTGCTGCTTATGGTCATCGGCTACTTATTCTTTACCGCGCTGATCCATTTCAAAAAGCGGGGTTATTTTGGTCAGCTGCTCACCGTGACCTTTTTATTCGTCAAAATCATCACTGCCTTCTATTTGATGCTGTTCAAAGGCATTAACTTGTCGTTGTTTATTCCACCTGTCATTATCCTGCTGGTTTTGATGATTACGCCGTTATTTTTCTATCATCTGAAGAAACAGTACTGATTAAGCAGTAATAAGTTAATTGTTTAATTTTCTCTCATTTTATGTATTGTCATTCTCCTGTATTTTAATTATAATATAATGGAAAGCGGTTACATAGCGATGGGAGAAATGCACTTTGGGGAAAGTGCAGTGGTAATATGAACGTACAGAGTGCCTTTACGGCACTCTTTTTGTGTTATAGTGAAGTATAACTAAATGAGGTGAAGTGAGTGAAGACAGTAACATTGAAAGAACGGCATGGCAAGAAATACAAGGATGGCTATTTAGTGGTCGAAGAAGCAGATGTGTTTGATATGGACCCTTTAAATGAAGGCGATCTTTTTATTTTAAAGAACGCGTCGGCAGAGGCACTCGGCCTGTTTTACTTCGGCCGTCAAAATAGAGGCATCGGCTATAAGGTGAGCGATGATTTAGAGGTCAAGCTGACACAGAGCTATTTTACAGCATTGATGGAGCAGGCGCATAAAGAACGCGAATCACTTTACCGGGCAAGTCACACGAATGCCTTCCGGATCTATAACGGAGAAGGGGACGGGCTTGGAGGTTTCACTGTTGATAACTATAACGGACATTTATTGATTCAGTGGTATTCAAAAGGAATTTACCGCTACCAGCAGGAAGTACTGACAGCGCTGAAAGCCGTCTTCAACTATGAAACGATCTATGAGAAACTAAGATTTGACAGAGAAGTGCCGACGCATCTCCTGACTGATAAGCCGGCGGAGTTCCCGTTGATCATTCAGGAAAATAATTTATTCTATACGATACATTTTGAAGAAGGACCGATGACCGGCATCTTCCTCGATCAGCGCGATGTGAGAAACAAAATATTAGCGCTGCCGTTAGAAGAAGGAACGATGCTGAATTTATTTGCCTATTCCGGAGGCTTTAGTGTGGCAGCGGCTAAAAATGGGATGAGTACGACAAGTGTGGATATCGCTAAACGCTCGCTGGAGCTCATTGAACAGAATTTTGGCTTGAATGAACTGCCGCTGGATGATCATTTCCGTTATACACTTGATGTGTTTGATATGTTCAAATACTGCTCCCGCAAAAAACTGTCATATGACTTGATTGTCATCGATCCGCCGAGTTTCTCACGTTCTAAAAAGCGCCGGTTCAGCGTGAAGAGCAATTACCATGAGCTGATTGAAGGAGCCGTGCCGCTTGTTAAAGCGAATGGTTATCTGCTGCTCAGCACAAATGCCAGTGATTACTCGCTGAATGCTTTCAAGAAGATGATTGAGACAACGCTGAAAGAACAGCGGCGGGACTTTGAATTTGTAGAAGTGATGGGGCTGCCGAAAGACTTTAAAACCACCAATTCTTATAAGGCTTCCAAGTATTTGAAAGTCGTGCTTATCAAGTTTTTAGATTAATCATCAATTTTTCGGGAAATAAATGATTAAACAATTAAGGAGTGAGCGACATGGGATTACTGGATACAATGATTAATAAAATCGCTAAAAACTTAAATAGCACCAACCGAAAAACAGCAATGATAAAAAATGATCTTCCTGCTGACGAGAGGCAGCTGATAGAGCGCCGGGAGATGGCGGAGAACTTGATTAAAAACAAGTCGCTGATGAGCTCAGCCGGTGCTGTTGTACCGATTCCCGGACTGGATGTCGGGGTTGACATGAAGCTGATGACTGACATGATTGAGCAGATCAACCGGACATATGGTTTAAGCCATAAGCAGGTGAACGGCATGACTGATGATCTTAAACAAAAAGTCATGATGACAGCGGCTAAACAGGGCAGCGAATTAATAGGCAGACGGATGTCTCGAGCAGTGGTTGCAGCATTGTTCAAGACGGTAGCAAAACGCGAACTTGCCAAGCAGTCTAAATGGGTGCCGATTGTCGGCCAGGCGATTTCTGCTTCTGTCAGCTACTATATGATGAAGAAAATGGGGCTTGCACATATCGATAAATGCGAGAAAGTCGCACGAGCATTAATCAATAGTACAAAGTGATAACTTATGTGTAGAGTGTTTATTTTACGGTGAGTTAAATCATCATCCTATATCAAACAATTGAAGTTGACGCTATAATTTGTTATTCTATTCACTGTATAGACCGTTTCAGTTTATATATAAAAAAATTTGCATAATCATGCTTCTAAAGGAGAAATTTAACGATGGAACAAAAATCTTATGTAATTATTGACGAAACTGGTATTCACGCACGCCCGGCGACAATGCTTGTACAAACTGCAAGTAAGTTTGATTCAGACGTTCAATTAGAATACAACGGCAAAAAAGTTAACTTAAAATCAATCATGGGTGTTATGAGTCTTGGTGTAGGTAAAAATGCTGAAATCACAATTTATGCTGAAGGTGCTGATGAGCAGGAAGCTATTCAAGCCATTTCAGACGTGTTGACTAAAGAAGGCTTAACAGAATAATGTCTAATATGTTAAACGGAATTGGGGCTTCCGATGGCGTTGCCATCGCGAAGGCCTATCTTTTAGTTGAACCAGACTTAACCTACACTAATGATACAGTTGCTGATCCTGAAACGGAAGTGACAAAATTTAAGGCGGCTATCAACCAGTCAAAAGTTGAGCTGACTCAAATTAGAAATAATGCAGAAGTAGCGCTCGGCCCTGACAAAGCGGCTATTTTTGACGCACATCTGCTCGTTCTTGAAGATCCGGAACTGATTCAGCCGATCGAAGATGATATCCGCACAAACCAGTCCAATGCAGCAGCGGCATTAATGACTGTAGCGAATAACTTTGTGATGATTTTTGAATCGATGGATAATGAATATATGAGAGAACGTGCGGCTGACATCCGTGATGTGTCCAAGCGTGTGCTGGCTCATATATTAGGTGTGACACTGCCGAATCCAACGACCATCAATGAAAGTGTCGTCATTATCGCAGATGATCTGACACCGTCTGATACGGCGCAGCTGAACAAAGAATTTGTCAAAGGGTTTGCGACTAATATCGGTGGCCGGACAAGCCATTCGGCTATTATGAGCCGCTCTCTCGAAATTCCCGCGGTAGTAGGGACTAAAAACATTACTGCTGCTGTGAAGCACGGCGATATGGTCATTGTTGACGGTTCAACAGGTGAAGTGTTTATTAATCCTGATGAGACAACTATCATCGCTTACAAACAGAAGCAGGCGAACTTCATTCAGGAAAAAGAAGAACTGAAGCAGCTTGTCAATGACAAAACAACGTCTAAAGACGGCCTGCACGTGGAACTTGCTGCGAACATCGGGACGCCTAACGATTTAGAAGGCGTAATCAATAACGGCGCAGAAGGTATCGGTCTTTACCGTACAGAATTCCTGTATATGGGAAGAGACAGCATGCCGACTGAAGAAGAACAATACGAAGCTTATAAACGCGTGCTTTCTGAAATGAAAGGTAAGCGTGTCGTTGTCCGTACGCTTGATATCGGCGGAGACAAAGAGCTGCCGTATTTAAACTTACCGCATGAAATGAACCCGTTCCTTGGCTATCGTGCGATCTGCTTATGTCTGGACCAGCAGGATATCTTCAGAACACAGCTTCGTGCACTGCTGCGTGCATCTGCGCATGGCAGCTTAAGCATTATGTTCCCGATGATTGCAACAATCAACGAGTTCCGTGAAGCGAAAGCGATTCTGGAAGAAGAAAAGGCGAAGCTGATTGACGACAAAGTGAAAGTATCAGATACTATTGAACTCGGCATTATGGTGGAAATTCCATCGACTGCTGCGATGGCTGATATTTTTGCAAAAGAAGTCGATTTCTTCAGTATCGGTACTAATGATTTAATTCAGTACATGATGGCAGCTGACCGTATGTCAGAACGCGTTTCATATTTGTACCAGCCTTATAACCCGGCGATTCTGCGCTTAGTGAAGCAGGTTATCGATGCGAGTCATAAAGAAGGTAAATGGACAGGTATGTGCGGTGAGATGGCAGGCGATACAACAGCAATTCCGTTGCTGCTTGGTCTTGGTCTGGATGAGTTCTCAATGAGTGCGACCAGCATCTTGAAAGCCCGCCGCCAGATTAAGAATTTAAATCAGACAGAAATGAAAAAATTAGCGGAACAGGCAATCAATTGTGCGACTCAGGAAGAAGTCGTGGAACTGGTTAACCGTATATAAAAAAGAAGCCGAGTAAACGAATTGTTTACTCGGCTTCTTTTGTTGTCAGCTCGAGCACAGTGATCTCTGGCGGGCAGAAAAAACGGATGGGCAAATGCGTTGTCCCGAGACCCGGAGACACATGGAGCATCATTGAATGATGATGATGCATCAGCTGATAGAGGCCGCGCACATATTTTTTTCCCAGTGCCGGCAGGATAGGGGCGCCCAGCAGTGGTAGTCTGATCTGACCACCGTGCGTGTGTCCTGACAGCTGTAGATCGACGTCAAAGCGTTTGACGTAATCAGCAAAATCAGGCTCATGAACCATCATAATAGTGAAATCGTGGGAGTCGGTCCTATTTTTCAGCGCCTGTGTGACATTGCCTTTACTGTTTAACACGTCATCAATGCCGCTAATATAGATGGCTTCTCCATCATAGTCAATGGTCCGGCCGAAATTATTCATCAGGTGAATGCCGCTGTCTTCGATGACCTGCTGTATTTTATGGGTCCGGCTGCTGCGCTGGTCGTGGTTGCCGTAAGAAAAATAAACGCCGGATGGTGCCTGAATGGTCCGGAGCAGCGGCGAGAAAGCTTGAGGTTTTCCTTTATAGCGATCGATCCGGTCAAACAGGTCGCCGGTAATCATGACGATGTCCGGGCGAAGCGTGTTCACTTTATTAATATGCTCGATTAAATCCTCATATGTATAATTAAAACCGATATGAAGGTCGGAAATATGAACGATTCGAAACGGCCGTGCATGCTGGTTGTGCAGCAGCGGTATTCTATAAGTCTTGACTTTAACATCATCAGCCCTGGCATAGAGGAAGCGGGGCTTAAGTTTTAATAAAGTCCGTATGGCAAGCTCAATCATGCTGCACCTCCTGCAGCCGCGCTTCGATACGTGCTATATCCACTGTGCGGATGACTTCGTCACCCATGATGATAAGAGGTGTGCTGAACGCGTCGTAATCCATCATCTCCCGGCGGTAACGGGGGTTTCTGATATTCTTTTCCGTGTAAGGAATAGATTTTTCTGCCAAATAACGTTTTATGAATGCGCAAGGAGGGCATTGGTTCTGTGTATAGATGGTAATATTCATTGGTCGTTCTCCTTCTTAAGAATAGTATCAATATAGCTTTAATAGATGAAGAATACAATAAAGATGATCAATCAATATATTGTCACATTTATTTCAAGTTTATAAATAGAATTATGGATGGAAATTAGCTATAATAGAAATATATCAATTTGTGATAAAAATCACAATAAGGAGGAAATCGATGGATGCAGTTGTACTAAGTCGTCTGCTTACTGCTATGACACTTGCGTTTCATATTATATTTGCAACAATCGGTGTCGCTCTGCCGGTCATGTTTATGATTGCTGAGGGACTCGGTCTCTATAAGAAAGACCCGCGTCATATCGCGATGGCGAAACGCTGGGCAAAAGGCTTCACTATTACGGTGGCAGTCGGCGTCGTGACCGGGACGATTATCGGTCTGTTATTATCCTTATTATGGCCGACATTTATGAAGCTTGGCGGCCAGGTGATCGCCCTGCCGCTGTTTATGGAAACATTCGCCTTCTTCTTTGAAGCGATATTCCTGAGTATTTATCTTTACACATGGGATAGATTCAAAAACAAATGGCTTCACTGGCTCATTAACTTTCCGATCATCATCGGTTCAACCATGAGTGCCTTGTTCATTACGAGTGTGAACTCATTTATGAATACACCACAAGGCTTTAAGATTGTGCACGGAAAAATGACCGGTGTCGATCCGATAGCGGCTATGCTTAACCCGTCATTTTTTGTGCGTGCGTTCCATGTCGTAGCAACCGGCGGTATGACGATAGCATTTATGCTGGCAAGTATCGCGGCCGTGAAAATTTTGCGCAACAAGTTTCCACAGGATAGAGATTATCATACCCACGGCCTGAAAATCACGATCACTGTCGGTCTGTTGTTCGGCTTGCTGACAATTATTGCAGGGGATATGTCTGCTAAGTTTCTGCATAATGAACAGCCTGAAAAATTGGCAGCTATGGAATGGCATTTCAAAACTGAAAGACAGGCGGACCTTGTACTGTTTGGTATTTTAGATCCTAAAACCCAGGAAGTAAAAGGCGCTGTCAAAGTTCCAGGTGTCCTGAGCTTCCTGGCTGATAATAACTTCAATACTAAAGTAACAGGGCTGGATGATATTCCTAAAGATGAACGCCCGCCGCTCATCATTCACTATTTCTTTGATTTAATGGTATTCTTCGGTATGTTTGCATTCACTATTTCAATCGTGTATTTAGTGCTCAGAAAGTTCAAGCCGGCTATCACCGAGCATCCGTTTATGCTTTACATGATTGCACTGACCGGGCCGATGTGTATGCTGTCAATTGAATTCGGCTGGTTCCTTGCAGAGATGGGCAGACAGCCATGGCTCCTGAGAGGCTATTTAAAAGTGGTTCAAGGGGCAACACAGGCAGACGGTCTGTCACTTGTCCTCGTCGCTTTTGCCATGCTGTACGCTATCCTAGGTTTCTCTTGCGCCTATGTTCTGATCAGAATGTTCCGGGACAAGCCTGCTGAGTTTGATGTTAAACAGAATCAAGCATTTGTGGGAGGGGAATAAATATGGATTATCAGCATATTGGTATTACTGTGTTATGGACCTTCCTGTACGGTTATATTATTATCGGAGCTATTGACTTCGGCGCAGGATTTTTCATGCTGTATGCAAAGATTACAAAGCAGGACCATATGATCAGCAGTCTAGTGTCAAGGTACCTTAATCCGGTATGGGAAGTGACGAACGTCTTCCTCGTATTCTTCTTTGTAGGAATCGTCGGCTTTTTCCCGGATACGGCTTACTACTTCGGTTCAACGTTGTTGATTCCAGGAACAGTGGCGCTCATTCTGCTGGCTATCCGTGGCGGCTTCTATGCTTTTGAAACATACGGCAAAGATTCCAAGTTCGCATGGATTTTCCTGTACGGGATGACAGGACTGTTAATTCCGGCGGCATTCTCAACCGTCTTAACGATTTCAGAAGGTGGTTTTATTGAGAAGACGGATAAAGGAGTCATGCTCAACTGGCTGGAACTGTTGATGAGTCCGTATTCATGGGCCGTTGTTTTTCTTGCCATCATCTCTGTGCTGTATATTTCGTCAGGATTTTTAACGTATTATGCGCATAAAGCAGGGGACACGGCAGCTTACCGGCTGATGCGCCAGTGGTTTTTAATATGGGCGGGCCCGATGCTTATTATTTGCCAGTTTGTCTTCTTGAGTCTCCGGCAGCATAATGCACAGCACTTTAACACAGCACTCACGCATTACTGGTGGCTGTTTGCACTGAGTATCGTCTTCTTTCTGGCAGCACTCATTCTGATACTGCTGAAAAGAAATCATGGACTGGCGTTTATCATGATTATGATCCAGTTCGCACTCGCATTCTTCGGCTATGGATTAAGCAAACTTCCTTACATTTTATATCCATATGTCAATATCAATAAAGCAGTCGTCAACGATAACATGGCCATTGCACTTGTCATCGTATTTATTTTAGGTTTACTTTTACTTGTTCCTTCATTACTATTATTATTAAGATTATTTATCTTTGACGCAGATTATGTCAAAGGTAACAAGAAGTAACGGAGGTTCATATGGAGAAAGAGTTTGTAGTGATCGGCCTCGGTCGATTTGGGGGAAGTATTGTTCGTGAGTTAAACGCTTTAGGGGTCGACGTCATGGCGATTGACAACGACGAGGCGCGGGTTAATGAATACGCAGATATCGCAACGCATGCGGTCATCGCTGATACAACAGACGAAGCGGTGCTTAAAAGTCTCGGCATCCGGAACTTCGATCATGTCATCGTTGCTATCGGTGATAATATTCAGGCGAGTATTTTGACGACATTGATTCTTAAGGATTTAGGAGTCAAGACAGTCACGACGAAAGCTCAGAATGATTATCATGCCAAAGTGCTCAATAAAATTGGCGCAGATACTGTCGTTCATCCGGAACGAGATATGGGCAGACGTATCGCGCATAACCTTGCGAGTGCTTCGGTGCTCGATTACCTGGAGCTTTCTGACCAGTATTCCATCGTGGAAATACGGGCAGGGGAAACGTTACAGGGCAATACGATTTTAGACCTGGATGTCCGGGCCAACTATGGACTGAATATTATCGCCGTGAAACGAGGCAAGGAAATACTCGTATCACCGGATCCGTATGAAGTGATTGAACGCGGTGATATACTGATTGTCATTGGTCACGATAACGATCTGAACCGCTTTGAGAAAAAAATAGCGAACGATTAAGACTGATTATCAAGCATTCTTATAATAAACAGCCCTCCCTGAGTACTCAGGGAGGGCTGTTTATTATTGTTTAACATCCATAATCATCGGCAGAATCATTGGTTTACGTTCTGTCTTCTCATAAAGATAAGGTGATAGTTCTTCTGCGATGGCATTTTTAATATGATGCCATTCGACTGCTTCAGTGCTGTTCAGCTTTTCGATGACGACGCGCTTCAAGCGGCGCTGTGCATCGTAGATTAAATGACCGGATTCACGCATATAGACAAATCCACGTGAGATGATGTCAGGTCCTGCAAGCAGCTGCTTCGTTTTAAAGTCAATGCTGACGACGACAATCACCAGACCATCTTCCGATAATATTTTACGGTCTTTGATGACGACGTTGCCGATGTCACCGATACCGCTGCCATCAACCAGTATGTCACCTGACTGCACTTGGCCTGCTGTTCTCGCGGAATTTCTAGTCAGTGCCAGCACTTCACCGTTTTCATGGATGAACACATTGTCAGGATGAACGCCGCAATCGATACCGAGCTTACCATGAAGACTCTGCATACGGTATTCACCGTGAATCGGCATGAAAAACTTCGGTTTGATAAGTCTCAGCATTAACTTCTGCTCTTCCTGTGACCCGTGACCCGATGTATGAATATTTGACAGCTTACCGTGGATGACATCAGCACCTGCTTTATAGAGCGCGTTGATGGTCCGGTTGACGCTGCGAATATTGCCCGGTATCGGTGAAGAAGAGAAGATAACAGTATCATCAGGGATGATGCTGATCTGCCTATGTGTACCATTAGCGATACGAGACAGCGCAGCCATAGGTTCCCCTTGAGAACCGGTGCAAAGAATAAGCAGCTTATGCTTTGGTACGCCGTTGATTTTATTCGCTTCTACAAACGTTTCAGGCGGCACTTTAATGTAGCCGAGCTCTATGCCGATCTTAATATTGTTCTCCATTGAACGCCCGAAGATGACAATCTTACGGTCAAACTTGACAGCCGCTTCAATCGCCTGCTGAACACGGTATATATTAGAGGCGAATGTCGCGAAAATAATACGGCCGGTACATTTTCTGAAAATCTGTTCAACGTTCTGTCCGACTTCACGCTCACTGATGGTGAAATTCGGGACTTCTGCATTAGTTGAGTCAGACAGCAGACAGAGTACGCCCTCATCACCAAGCGCAGCCATGCGGGCAATGTTCGCCGGTGCGCCGACCGGTGTGAAGTCAAACTTGAAGTCACCGGTATGCACAATCTTACCTTCCGGTGTCTCAACAACAACGCCGTATGCCTCAGGAATGGAGTGTGTCGTCAAATAAAATGACACTTTCAGGTGATTGAATTCAAACACGCTGTCTTCGTTGATCGGATTTAATGATGCAGTTCTTAACAGATGGTGTTCTTCCAGCTTATTTCTGATCAGCCCTAAAGCAAGCGGTCCGCCGTAAATAGGAATGTTCAGCTGTTTCAGCAGGAATGGCACGCCGCCGATATGGTCTTCGTGACCATGCGTAATGAATAAGCCTTTAATCTTATCTTTGTTCGCCACAAGATAAGAATAGTCAGGTATGACATAATCAATACCAAGAAGCTCGTCTTCAGGGAACTTAATTCCTGCGTCAATGACAACGATTTCATCCTGGTATTCTACTGCATAGGTGTTTTTACCGATTTCGCCCATACCACCCAGCGCAAATACGCCTACCTCATTTTTTTGGAGAAGATTCATTAGATTGTCTCCACGTTATAACTTGGTGCTTTTTCTTCATATGCAAGATGAGCACCTTCCAGTTTCTGAACAAATTCGATATTGTAAGGGCGATCTGATAGATGTTTTCTCACTTGTTCTTCAGTTTCTGCTTCGAAATATTTGACGTGCGTATTTTCGCGGATGATGACTTCACTTCTGTCCTCTTGATAAAATACTTTAAAAATTGCCATTATATAGCCTCCTAATTTATTGAAATCACATAAAGAATGCCCTAGCTAGTCTAGGGCCAATTCAAACCGTACAAGACATTTATATAAATGTATGAGTACTGTTATTTTACATGAAGTAAGAAGCGAGTGTAAAGCCTTTAACTTAAAAACTAGAGTTTAACGTTAATCTTTTGTATGATTATAAAATATGGAGGCGGTAAAGTGACGAGGAAATTAATCTTTTTTGATGTAGATGGAACAATTTATAACAGCAGGACGGAAATACCTGAAGCCACCCATCAGGCGATTCGGCAGTTGAAAGCGAATGGACACATTCTCGCTATCGCAAGCGGTAGAGCACCGTTTACGCTCGAGAAAGTATGCCGTGATACAGAAATACATAACTTTGTCTCTTTCAACGGCCAATATGTTGTCTATAATAATGAAGTGATTCATGAAAATCCGCTCGATATTGAAGCGCTGCGGCAGCTTGAGGAGCAGGCAGCGGAGCGGGAGCATCCGATGGTCTATTTCACGCATAATGATATGGTATCAAACGTCAATCATCATGAGCATATAGAAAAGAGTCTGTCCTCAATTAAAATAAACCATCCGCGCTTTGAAGCTGAATATTTTGAACGTCATCCGATCTATCAGGCGTTAATATTCCACCAGGCGAGCGATGATGTACTCTACGACAATCAGTATGACGCGCTGAAATTTTACCGCTGGCACGAAGTGAGCCGTGATGTTGTGCCGAGCAGCGGCTCGAAAGCTGAAGGGATCAAGAAGTTCGCAGAAAAGCTCGGTATCGCTCAGCAGGACTGTATTGCAGTAGGGGACGGGAACAACGATTTTGAGATGATAGCGTGGGCCGGTATCGGTATAGCGATGGGCAATGCAGTTGATGGATTGAAAGCATCCGCTGACTACATCACTGCTCATGTAGATGATGACGGGTTATACAAAGCTTTCAAACAGCTGCAGATGATATAGGATAGACGATAGAAAACAGATAAAGGATGATCATTATGGCAAACGTAGCAAGAATTAAAGAGGAGATTCAAAAAGAATTTAATCATCCCTCTAAATCATTGAGCCATGTTGAGTTCAATAGACGGGGTGGTGAAGTCGTGATGACTTATGTTTATTTCCCTGACACTCATGACAATAAGGACCCTCATCTCGCAGCACATAACAAAGACCCGGAATGGCTGAATATTGAAGAGATGAACCAGCTGGAGAAATTTTTGAGAGACAATAATCTATCGTTCAATGAACGGACAGATGTCTTTATTTAATACTTAAAGAGACTGGATAACCGAAAGAAGCCGCCAGGAATTTTATTTCCGGCGGCTTCCTCAGTTATTCGACAGGTGATGCGTTAGGCTCAGGCTTGAATGGATCGTCATGATTGATATGGTCATAAAACATCACACCGTTTAAATGGTCGATTTCATGCTGGGCGACGATAGCGGCAAAACTGTTTAAGCGCAGCTTCACTTCCTTGCCCTCAGGATTGTAGCCTTTTACTGTAATACGGGCATAGCGGTGGACAAGCCCCGGGATGGTTTCATCGACACTCAAGCATCCTTCACCTTGCGGCAGATAGCTTTTTTCTATGCTGTGGCTGATAATTTTTGGATTGATCAGCTGATGGGTAATATAATTGTTCTTCTTGTCATCAAAGAAATGGATGACGAGCATTCTTTTATTGATGTTCAGCTGAGGCGCAGCAAGGCCGACGCCGCTGCGGAGCTGATACTTGGCTGCGATATCATCGTCCTGACTATTTATAAGGAAGTCAAGCATATCGTCAATCGTCTGCCGATCTTCAGTGCTGAGCGGAAGGCTGACGTCTTCTGCTTTTGTGCGGAGGCCCGGATGGCCGTCGCGAATAATATCTTTCATCGTTAACATGTTATCACTCCTTGATAATAATATAACAGAGAGCAAATCGCTGTTCCACCTAATGATTGAATCACTAAATAAAAAAAGCTACTATAAGATAGAAATCACAAGGAGGTATGATGATGCCAATGTATAAAACAGCTGTCTGTTTATCAGTGCTGCTGCTCGCAGCCTGCGGCAATGAAAACAAGCAGCTTGAATCATTCTACAAGCAGATTGAACTAGCGAATGAGAAAGAAAAGCCGATTGTCGAGACAAGTGACAAGTTAAGCCGGCTTGAGAATGAAAAAGTGCAGATGTTTGAAAAAATCAATAAAGGCACTTTGAATGAAATTCATGCCACTGCCAAGAAACTCGCACAGAACGCTGATAACCGGAAAGCAGTCATTACAGAGGAGAAAGAGGCTATTGCAGCGTCTGAAGCAGCATTCAAAAAGTCGCTGCCGCTCGCTAAGGCCATCGCCGATCAGCAGAATAAAAACGAAGCGCAGGATATCATCGATAAGATGGAGAAGAAATACAGCACGCATGCGCAGCTGATGACAGCCTATGAAGACATTCTCGCTAAAGAGCGGAATATTTTCAGCTATTTACAGCAGCCTCAGCCAGCCGGTCAAATTGTCAACGAAAAAATAGATCAGCTGGGCGAAACAACGAAAAAATTTCAGCAGCTGACAACAGTATACAACAATAATTCCAAAGCGCTCGAAAAAGAGAAAAAAGATGTCGTTGATCGATTGAACGAATAGTCGAATAAAAAATTTTTTGATATATAACAGATGATAAATAAATACTAATACAGTTTATTAAACGGTTGATAGTTATAATGTAAAACGTTTAAAGTTTTTTATTTAACACTACTACAGATATATGATAGAATAGTTTAGTAAAGAAATTATATTAAATCCGAAAGGTTTGGTGAATTGAATGGCTTCGAAGAAACAAGCACCATTCGATGCAGTAGCAGTTCTTAATGAAATCGAGTCTAAGTTTGAACTTGTTCAAGTATTAGATTTAGATGGTAATGTAGTAAATGAGGCATTTATGCCGGACTTAACAGACGAGCAGTTAGTTGAATTAATGGAAAGAATGGTCTGGACACGTGTTCTTGATCAACGTTCTATCTCTCTTAACCGCCAGGGCCGTCTTGGGTTCTATGCACCGACAGCTGGTCAGGAAGCATCTCAACTTGGCTCTCACTATGCACTTGAAAAAGAAGACTGGATTTTACCGGGTTACCGTGACGTCCCGCAATTAATCTGGCAGGGTCTTCCGTTGACTAAAGCATTCTTATGGTCGCGTGGTCACTTTGTAGGAAGTCAGTTCCCTGAAGGAATGCATGCATTAGCGCCACAAATCATTATCGGTGCGCAGTACGTACAGACAGCAGGTGTCGCACTTGGTCT
Organism: Macrococcus equipercicus; assembly: GCF_004359525.2. Taxonomy (GTDB): domain Bacteria; phylum Bacillota; class Bacilli; order Staphylococcales; family Staphylococcaceae; genus Macrococcus; species Macrococcus equipercicus. The sequence goes on from NZ_SCWC02000001.1 coordinate 380,170, forward strand.
GAAAAAACGCGGTCAACAGGCAGTAGCTATCACTTATACAGGTGACGGCGGTTCTTCACAAGGTGACTTCTATGAAGGTATCAACTTTGCATCTGCATTTAAAGCACCGGCAATCTTTGTCATCCAGAACAACAACTATGCGATCTCTACACCACGTGACAAACAGACAGCTGCTAAAACATTAGCTCAAAAATCAGTAGCAGCAGGTATCCCTGGTATCGTCGTAGATGGCATGGACGTTTTAGCGGTTTACGAAGTGACACGTCAAGCGCGTGAACGTGCGATCGCGGGTGATGGTCCGACATTAATCGAGACTATGACTTACCGTTACGGTCCACATACAATGGCAGGTGACGATCCGACTCGTTACAGAACTTCAGATGATGATGCTGAATGGATCAAAAAAGACCCATTAGTTCGTTTCCGTAAATTCCTTGAAGCTAAAGGTCTATGGAATGAAGAGAAAGAAAACGAAGTTATGGAACGTGCGAAAGAAGACATTAAAAATGCGATTAAAGAAGCAGATGCGACTCCAAAACAAACGGTTTCTCAATTAGCTGAGATCATGTACTCAGGAGAAATGCCTGCTAACTTAAAAGAGCAATATGAAATTTATAAAGAGAAGGAGTCGAAGTAAGTCATGGCACAAATGACAATGATTCAAGCAATAACTAATGCACTTCAAACTGAACTAAAAAATGACGAAAACGTTCTTGTATTCGGTGAAGACGTTGGTGTCAACGGTGGTGTATTCCGTGCGACTGAAGGACTTCAAAAAGAATTCGGTGAAGACCGTGTGTTCGATACACCGCTTGCTGAATCAGGTATTGGTGGATTGGCAGTCGGTTTAACATTGACGGGCTTCCGTCCGGTTATGGAAATTCAGTTCTTCGGCTTCGTCTTCGAAGTATTTGATTCAATTGCGGCTCAGTTAACGCGTCAGAATTTCCGTTCAGGCGGCACTAAGCCTGCTCCGGTTGTAATCCGTGCACCATTCGGCGGCGGTGTTCATACACCTGAACTTCACGCTGATAACCTGGAAGGTTTAATGGCTCAGACACCGGGTCTTAAAGTGGTTATTCCATCAAACCCATACGATGCTAAAGGTCTATTGATCTCAGCAATTCGTGACAATGATCCAGTTGTCTACTTGGAGCATATGAAATTATACCGTTCATTCCGTGAAGAAGTACCTGAAGAAGAGTACACAGTGGAACTGGGCAAAGCAGCAGTGAAACAAGAAGGAACTGACCTTTCTATCATTACTTACGGTGCAATGGTTCAAGAATCATTGAAAGCAGCTGAAGAGTTAGCGAAAGACGGTCATTCTGTTGAAGTAATTGACCTGCGTACAATCCAGCCGCTTGATATTGAGACAATTATTGCCTCAGTTGAAAAAACAGGCCGTGTTGTTGTCGTACAGGAAGCTCAAAAACAAGCAGGGGTCGGCGCGAACGTTGTGTCAGAAATCTCTGAACGTGCTGTATTGAGTTTAGAAGCTCCTATTGCCCGCGTATCTGCAGCTGATACTGCTTATCCATTTACACAGGCTGAGAACGTCTGGCTTCCAAACAAAACGGATATTGTCGAAGCAGCTAAGAAAACTTTAGAATTCTAAAAAAGAGTTTGATTGAAAGGTAGCAATGGTTGTTACCTTTCTCCATTTTAATATTACGGAATATTTAGGAGGAACCTATAGTGGCATTTGAATTTAAATTACCAGCACTTGGTGAAGGTATCTTTGAAGGTGAGATTGTTAAGTGGTTCGTTAAATCGGGCGATACGATTCAGGAAGATGATATTCTTTGCGAAGTACAAAATGATAAGTCAGTAGTCGAAATTCCCTCTCCTGTCTCAGGTACAGTTGAGAAAGTAGTCGTTGAAGAAGGCACAGTGGCTAACTTAGGTGATGTCATTGTAACAATTGACTCTCCTGACGCACCGGCATCAGATGCACATGGTGAAGAAGCTAAAGAAGAACAGCCGGCGGAAGCACCTGCTAAAGAAGAAACAGTGAAAGAAACTACAGCAGCTACTGCTGACGTTGAAGTAGACGACAACCGTCGTGTTATCGCTATGCCATCTGTACGTAAATTTGCCCGCGATAACGGCGTCAATATTAAAGCTGTACAAGGTACAGGCAAAAACGGCCGTGTGCTTAAAGAAGATATCGAAGCATACAAAAATGGCGGCACTCCAGCTGTAACGCCACAAGTAGATGCAGCACCAGCTAAAGAAGCGACTGAACAAGTGGCTGAACAAAAACAACCGATTGCAGCTCCGGAAGGCGAGTTCCCAGAGACTCGTGAAAAAATCCCTGCAATGCGTAAAGCAATCGCTAAAGCGATGGTTAACTCTAAACATACAGCGCCTCACGTAACATTAATGGATGAAATTGATGTTGAAGCGTTATGGAATCACCGTAAAAAATTCAAAGATGTGGCAGCTGAACAAGGTATTAAATTAACGTTCTTACCTTATGTGGTCAAAGCATTAGTATCAGCATTGAAAGCTTACCCTGCTTTAAACACTTCTATTGATGATGCAACAGATGAAGTCGTACAAAAACATTACTACAACATCGGTATTGCAGCAGATACAGAACGTGGTCTGTTAGTACCAGTCGTTAAAAATGCGGATCGCAAATCAATCTTCGCAGTTTCTGACGAAATTAATCAGTTAGCAGGAAAAGCACGTGACGGTAAACTTCAAGCTAGCGAAATGAAGGGTGCTTCATGTACAATTAGTAATATCGGTTCAGCTGGTGGACAATGGTTCACGCCGGTCATCAATCATCCTGAAGTAGCGATTTTAGGTATCGGCCGTATTGCACAGAAACCGATCGTTAAAGACGGCGAAATCGTTGCAGCACCAGTTCTTGCATTATCACTCAGCTTTGACCACCGTCAAATCGATGGCGCGACTGCTCAAAATGCAATGAACCATATTAAACGTTTGTTAAATAATCCAGAATTATTATTAATGGAGGGGTAAAAAATGGTAGTAGGCGATTTTCCAATTGAAACAGATACTATAATTATCGGTGCAGGTCCTGGCGGTTATGTTGCAGCAATTCGTGCAGCACAATTAGGTCAAAAAGTAACAATCGTTGAGAAAGCTTCTCTTGGCGGTGTATGTCTGAACGTCGGATGTATCCCTTCAAAAGCTTTATTATCAGCTTCACACCGCTATGAAACAGCGAAACATTCTGAAGACATGGGTATTTCTGCTGACAACGTCACAGTAGATTTCACTAAAGTTCAGGAATTCAAAAACAGCGTTGTTAACAAATTGACAGGCGGCGTCGGTTCATTGCTTAAAGGCCGTAAAGTAGAAGTTGTTCAAGGGGAAGCGTACTTCGTCGATCAGAACAACCTGAAAGTGATGACTGAAAAATCTTCACAAACTTATACGTTCAAAAACGCGATCATCGCAACAGGTTCTCGCCCGATCGAAATTCCTAACTTCAAATTCAACAAGCGTGTTATCGATTCTACAGGCGCACTTGCACTTCAGGAAATTCCTGAAAGCTTAGTTGTAGTCGGTGGCGGATATATCGGTTCAGAGCTTGGAACAGCTTATGCTAACTTTGGCACTAAAGTAACAATTTTAGAAGGTGCGAAAGATATTTTAGGCGGTTTCGAGAAACAAATGACTCAAATCGTTAAAAAAGGCCTGAAAGCTAAAGGCGTTGAAATCGTTACTGAAGCGATGGCTAAATCAGCTGAAGAATCAGAAAACGGTGTTAAAGTGACTTATGAAGCTGCCGGCGAAACTAAAACAGTGGAAGCGGATTACTGCTTAGTGACTGTTGGACGTCGTCCTAATACAGATGAACTTGGTCTGGAAGAGCTTGGCTTAAAAATGTCTGACCGCGGTCTTATTGACGTGGACAAACAAGGCCGTACATCAGTAGACAATATCTTTGCAATCGGTGATATCGTTGCTGGTCCTCCACTTGCTCATAAAGCATCTTATGAGGCTAAAATTGCTGCTGAAGCAATTTCTGGTGAAAAATCAGAAGTGGATTACTTAGCAATTCCTGCAGTATGTTTCACTGAGCCTGAACTGGCAACTGTAGGTTACACTGAAGCAATGGCTAAAGAAGAAGGATTGGAGATCAAAGCTTCTAAATTCCCATTCGCAGCTAATGGCCGTGCATTATCTATCAATGCGACTGACGGTTTCGTTAAATTGATCTCATTAAAAGAAGACGGCCTGTTGATCGGTGCTCAAGTTGCCGGCGCTGGTGCTTCTGACATCATTGCTGAACTTGGTTTAGCGATCGAAACAGGGATGACTGCTGAAGATATGGCAATGACAATCCATGCGCACCCGACATTAGGTGAGATTTCAATGGAAGCTGCTGAAGTGGCAATTGGACACCCAATCCACACAATGTAATTTTAGGTTTAAAAAAATATCGGAAAACGCTATTCTATTATAGAATGGCGTTTTTTTAAGGAGGAAATGAAATGGAATATAGTTATCCGATTGATTTAAGCTGGAGCCCGGAGGAAATGGTTGATGTCGTTAACTTTCTATCATGTATCGAAGAAGCTTATGAATCAAAAATTGATCCGGCCTTAATGAACGACCGGTATCAGCGTTTTAAACACGTCGTCCCTGGAAAAGCAGAAGAAAATACTATTTATAAGGACTTTAAAAAAGCATCAGGCTATGACGGTTATATCGTTGTTAAAGCGATGAAAGAAGCGCTGAAGAAAGACAATCCGAAATCTATCATAATAAAACAGCATCATCCTAAACTTTAAGCCATAAAATTGAGTATTATGTTGTTTTCTCGCCTCATTTTTGGTAATTTATTATTATATTAAACTTTTAGTTTATATATATTAAACAAACTGAGGTGTCATATGGATATAGGAAAGAAAATCAAAGATCTTCGACGCCAAAAAAACTTGACGCAGGAAGAACTCGGCGAACGCACCGATTTGTCGAAAGGTTACATTTCACAGCTTGAACGCAATCTATGTTCTCCGTCGATGGAGACATTCTTCAACATTCTAGAAGTGCTCGGCTCAGAGCCAGGTGACTTTTTTAATGAGACGCTCTATCAGCAGAAAATTTACTATCCGAAAAGTGAGCAGACGTTATATGATGAATATGACGACGGCTATATCATCAACTGGCTTGTACCGGATTCTAATGAATATGATATGGAACCGGTCATAATCACGCTGAAGTCAGGCGCTGAATATAAGAAGTTTGAGCCTTCGTTATCAGAGAGCTTTATGTATGTACTGAAAGGCTGTGCATCCATCAGAATCGGCAGAAAAGAATACAAGGCACGGACCGGGGAAAGCTTTTACTTTAAAGCCAATGAATCTCATCAGCTGTTCAATGCAGAGCAGCAGGAGGCAGAAGTGCTTATTGTTGCGACAGAATCATATTTATAGGAGGAACGTATGAAGTTCATCACATTTGACAATATCTCAAAAGTATATGATGGTAATCAAGTGCTTGATCATATCAATTTTGACATTGAACAAGGCAAGTTTTATACGCTGCTCGGTCCATCCGGCTGCGGCAAAACAACGATTCTCAGACTGATCGCAGGATTCGAGAAACCGACATCCGGCGATGTTTATTTTGCTGGACAACGTATTAATGACGTGCCGGCGAACAAACGCCAGGTGAACACGGTCTTTCAGGATTATGCCTTATTTCCTCACTTGGATGTCTATGAGAATGTGGCTTTCGGTCTGCGCATCAAAAAGGCGAGTAAGGCTGACATTGCTGCTAAAGTGAAAGATGCCTTGAAACTCGTTAAACTGGAAGGCTATGAAAAACGCCGTATTGATGAGATGAGCGGGGGACAGCGGCAGCGTGTCGCAATTGCGAGAGCCATCGTCAACGAACCTGAAGTCATTCTTCTCGATGAACCACTGAGTGCCCTTGATCTGAAGCTGAGAACTGAAATGCAGTATGAACTGCGGGAAATTCAGCGGCGCCTCGGTATTACATTCATCTTCGTCACACATGACCAGGAAGAAGCGCTCGCGATGAGTGATTATATTTTTGTTATGCGCAATGGTCGTATTGAACAAAGTGGCACACCGCATGATATTTATGATGAGCCGGTCAATAAATATGTGGCTGATTTCATCGGCGAATCCAATATCGTTGAAGGTTATATGGTCAGAGATTATGTCGTGAATATTCATGGGAATGATTATACGTGCGTCGATAAAGGATTTGCGGCGAATGCGCAGGTTGACATCGTCATCCGGCCGGAGGACCTTGAGATCACGACTGTGGATAACGGCAAATTGACGGCGCGGGTTGATTCTCAGCTGTTCAGGGGCGTCCATTATGAAATTTGTCTGTACGATGCGACCGGCCATGAATGGATCTGTCACTCGACAAGACCTGCGCCTATCGGTGAAGCGGTCGGACTGACATTTGATGAGCGGGCCGTGCATATTATGCTGCCGGGTGAGACAGAAGAAGAGTTTGATGCGCGTATTGAGTCTTATGAGGTCAACGCATGAGTCGGGCCAAAAATTATTTTCTGATTCCTTATCTGCTGTGGATTGTCCTGTTTATCATCATGCCGGTCGTGATGATCTGCTATACGAGCTTTAAAGATATGGACAATCACTTTACGCTTGAGAACTACCGGAACTTTTTGTCACCAGTCTATCTGGATATGACATTATCGTCTTTTTTCTATGCGCTGATCATTACAGTGATCTGCCTTATTATTGCCTACCCAGTGGCGCTTGCGCTGAGAAATACTAAAAATAAGCAGTTCTGGCTGCTGCTGATTATTTTGCCGACATGGATCAATCTGCTGCTGAAAACATACGCTTTTATCGGCATACTGAGTAAAGAAGGCACAGTCAATGACGTCATGCGTGCTCTGCACCTGCCGGCATCACAGCTGCTGTTTACGGACGCGGCATTTATTATTGTCTCCGTCTATATTTACATTCCCTTCATGATTCTCCCGATCTTTAACAGCATGGATGAAATTCCGGAAAACTTGCTGCAGGCTTCTCGTGACTTAGGGGCTGACCAGTGGACAACATTCAGGAAAGTCATTATGCCGCTGTCGTGGGAAGGGGTTAAAACAGGTATTCAGGTCACTTTTATTCCTGCGCTCAGCCTGTTCATGATCACGCGGTTAATCGCCGGCAACAAGGTGGTCAATTTAGGAACGGCAATAGAAGAGCAGTTTTTAGTGACGCAGAATTACGGCATGGGCTCAACAATAGCAGTCTTCTTAATACTGGCCATGGCACTCGTTATGGTCATCACTAAAACCAATAAAGAAAGCAGGGACAACCGATGAAGCTACAGGCCAAATTATTTCTCGCTGCCGCTTTATTGCTGCTCTATTTCCCGATTTTCTTTCTGATGTATTATTCTTTTAATGCAGCCGGCAATATGAATCACTTTAAAGGCTTTACGCTCGATCATTATAAGGCGGTTTTTGAGAACAAGCGGCTGCTTGTTATTATCATGAACACGATTGCCGTCGCATTAATTGCAGCGAGCATTTCAACGCTGATTGGCGTCTTTGGCGCATTAGGGATTCACTATATGCGCAATAAACAGCTGAAAATCGGATTGTTGACATTGAACAATATTTTAATGGTCAGTTCCGACGTCGTCATCGGTTCCTCATTCCTCATTCTGTTCACGGTTATCGGTCACTATACAGGTCTCGGCCTTGGCTTCTGGTCAGTCCTCGTGTCTCATATCGCCTTCTGTGTGCCGATTGTCGTGCTGATGGTGCTGCCGAAGCTCTACGATATGAAGCAGTCCATGATTAATGCGGCGACCGACCTGGGCGCTTCAACGTATCAGACGTTGTCCCGGGTCATTATTCCGCATATTATGCCGGGTGCTGTCGCAGGCTTCTTTATGGCGCTGACTTATTCGCTGGACGATTTCACGGTCAGTTTCTTTGTGACAGGTAACGGGTTCAGTGTGCTGTCCGTTGAGATTTACTCAATGGCACGAAAAGGTATATCGATGGAGATCAATGCATTATCGACGTTGCTCTTCCTGATTGTCATGATCATCATTATCATTTATTATTTCCTGTCGACCGGACGAGAACGCCGTAGAAGAGTGAAAGCGGGGGTATTAAAATGAGACGATTGCTGCAGTTAATCGGTGTATCACTGCTCATTGCGGTGCTGCTGCTGTTTTCCACAAGGTTTATTGATCCATCGCCGAAAGCCGGTAAAGGGAATGTCCTCTACGTCTATAACTGGGGTGAGTACATGGACCCTGCCCTGCTTAAAAAGTTTGAAAAAGAGACAGGTATCCGCGTCATCTATGAAACGTTTGACTCCAACGAGTCTATGCTCGCTAAAATTAAAAATGGCGGTACGCATTACGATATCGCTGTCCCGAGTGAATATGCGATCCAGAAGATGGCCGATGATAATCTGCTGATTCCGATCGATCACAAGCAGCTTCCTAACTTGAAAAATATCGACCCATCGTTTATGAATCTTGACTTTGATAAAGAGAACAAATATTCAGTGCCGTATTTCTGGGGGACGGTAGGGATTCTCTATAACCCGAAAGCCACAAAAGGAATTGATTTCTCCAGCTGGAACAGCTTATGGAATAAACGACTGAAAAATAACGTGTTAATCGTCGACGGCGCCCGTGAAGGTATCGGATTTGCGTTGAACAGCATGGGTGAATCGCTGAATGAGACGAATACTGCGAAGCTGAAGCGGGCAGAAGAAAAGCTCGAAAAGCTGTCACCTAACGTCAAAGGGGTCGTCGGTGATGAGATCAATACGATGATGGTCCAGAAAGAAGCGGATGTGGCAGTCGTCTGGAGCGGCATGGGGGCAGATATCATGACGGAAAATGAAAATCTTGATTTTGTCGTCCCGAAAGAAGGCTCCAACTTATGGTTTGACAACATGGTCATTCCGAAGACAGCCCAAAACGTGGAAGGTGCCCATAAGTTCATCAATTTCCTGCTTGACGAGAAAAATGGCAGACAGAACACGGAGTGGGTCGGCTATGCCACACCGAACATGAAAAGTTATCAGCTGCTGGATAAGAAAGTGAGAGAAGACAAACGCTTCTATCCTTCTCAAGCAGTCAAAGATAAGCTCGAAGTATACGAAGACCTGGGTCAGGAAAAAATAGGTGAGTATAACGAGCTGTTCCTGAAGTTCAAAATGTCACTGAAGTGACTGTTAAATGATTAACCATACAGGCATCAGGGTAATGGAGAAGTAACGACATGGATTAAGGAGATGAATTTATGGTAAAAAGAGAATATACACAGACAGTTCGACCTGTCAGCCGAATACCCGAAAAAATATTCGGATGGCTTGCCTGGTTGACACTGCTCGCTATCGCAGGTTTTATACTTTATAGTCTTTTAGTATCGGGCAATGATCCGAACTTCATGGAATCTGCGACATCAGAATTAGAACGTCAGATCACCTCCAATCCTCAAATCGGAGACTTTATGGCGAACAATAATTTGACACCGCAGGAATTCGTCCATTTAATATTGAAGGCCGGCTGGTACGTTCTTGCTTACATGGCACTGCCGTTAATTCTCGGTCTGATCGGCCTGTTATCCATGAAGAACAGAATAGCGGCGGGAGTCCTGCTGTTACTTGCTGGATTACTGACATTACCGATGTTCGCTATTTTCTGGATTCCTTTGTTCTTCCTGATTGCCGCTATTTTATTGTTCATCAGAAAAAACAAAGTTATCCGTAACGACGATTATCACGATGATAATCGCTGTGACACATATGACCGTCATCGTGAAGCCGCACCTGTCTACGTTGACCGTGATGAATCGCTTGACCGTGAACGCAACGACAACTATGAGCCCCGAACAACGAGTCAACCGGCGACCGAACAGCTTGCAGATTATGTCGATACGACTGGACGCCGCAATGAGACGGTTGAACCAGGGACTCAAGAACATGGCACGGTACAGCAGGAATCAGAGGCTTATAGAGACCGCGTCAAATACGTCGATAAAACAAAAGATGCGATGATTGAACGCCGTGAGAATTATAACAACCGCATGAACAACAGAGATTGATAATAAAGAGAGTATGCATCTGGTAAGTCCAGCAGGCATACTCTCTTTTTATAGGTGAATCGATTATTGTAAGTCGATCAGTTTAAGGAACGTCTCTTCAAGTTCATTGATGAATGCCTGGTCAGACTTTAAGGCCGGGTGTTCCGGCGGATATACTTTACCGAACAGCAGTTCACCTTTTTTAACTTCTTTAAGGCGCCGGACAGCAGCCGTCAGTTCTTCATCAGTGACATCGCGCATCAATGTATAATCTTCCTTCATATGGTCTTTCTTCATAATGAAGTCTTCAGGCAGCGCGCGTAGTGTCTGCTGTTTCTGCTGCCAGAGCTCCGCTACATTCGCTTTTTCAGGGGATTCATAAATGACGCCGTACAGCACGAAGGCATGCGAGCCGAATAGACCGATCTGGAAATGGGGCAGCATCTTATAACCGCGTTTATGAGTGGCAAAAGCGACCCATGTATCATTCGGCGGATTGGTCTTACGTCTTAAATGTTTAGCGACATGCGGATAATAGACGTCACCTGTATGTTCTGTGAGAAATGCGCTCATATGTGTCCCGAGGTTGTTCAGCTTCGGCCTGATATGGTCAATCAATGCTGCCATTCTTGGCTCAAGCCCGTCAATATTAAAAACTTCAAAATCTTTTGTCGTAAAATGATAGTTAGCCATGATACCCTCCATTCACATTAATTTTATCATAAGAGGCAGGTTGAATAAATTTTTATTGGCTGTTCGGTCATGTATAATGAAACTATTGCAGGGAGGAATCGACATGACGATTTATGAATTTGCAGAGCAGATCATCTATGAAGCAGGTCAAAATATAAAAAACAAACTGGCGCTGGAGCTGACGATTGAAACCAAGTCGAATCCGAACGACTTGGTGACAAATATGGATAAAGAAACGGAACAGCTGCTCGTCGAGCGCATCAATCAAGCGTATCCGGATCATCATATCATCGGTGAAGAAGGCCATGGTAAGGAAGTCGATACGCTGGACGGTGTCGTCTGGATCATCGATCCGATTGACGGCACATTGAACTTCGTCCATCAGCAGCAGAACTTTGCTATTTCAATCGGCATCTTTAAAGACGGCGAGAAATATGCGGGTCTTGTCTATGATGTGATGAATGATAATCTTTATCATGCCATTGCGGGTGAAGGCGCTTATTTAAATGACATGAAGCTGGGAGCACTAGCCGATACAACACTTAAACGGTCAATTATTTCCTTGAATCCCAACTGGCTGACGAAAGACTGGATAAAAGATGTTTATACACCGATTGTCAAAGATGCAAGAAGCGCACGGAGCTATGGGTCGGCGGCACTGGACTTTGTATTTGTCGCGGCCGGAATTGTCGACAGTTATATGACACTCCGGCTTCACCCCTGGGATTTTGCAGGCGGTATGATTATCGCTGAAGAAACAGGTGCTGTTGTCAGCAATCAGATGGGGGAAACGCTCCATCCGCTGCAATCGAACTCCATCATAGTCGCAAACCAGCAGCTGCACCGTGAAATTGTCAGCGGCTATTTAAGTCGTTATGAGAAAGAACTGACAGAACTGCATCAAGGAATGTTCAGCTCTAGATAATAGGTGCCTTTCGTCCGCCCCTCATTTTTAAAATGCTGTTTCAATAGCAGTGCTATTTTAGCAGGCGGGATTTTTTTGTTGCACCATTGATACATCGCGGATTTGGTCATTTTTCTGTCAGGATAGATTAATAAGTACTCTTTTGCCGCCTGTACAAATAACTGATCAATTGAAATGATAGTCCGGCACGACAGGCAGAGGAACAGCCGCTGGTGGCAGTTAAAGTCACTGATGAGTTGACAGGACGGGCAGCGCAGTCCTTTTTTAACTGATTGAAACGAGATATTGTCTGAGACGTGATGGAAATCATGAATCATCTCAGCAATAATTCTCGTTTTTTTTTTATGGCTGCCTTTAATCTGACTCAGATACGCCGCGATATCATTCTTGAATAGAAAGTGCTGCTTGGAGGCATGACCGTCCAGTGCGAAGCGGTCATTCAGGCAGACGCATTTAATGATGATAGGCAGCTGTTTTAAGCGGGGATCCAGTATATTGTAAATACTGTATTTGACACAGTTCAGATGGACAAGATCAATTTTGACTTCATCCGTGAAGTAGTCAGCCAGCATGCCGTGATGATTGATATAGTGCAGGCCGGAATAATTATTCAGCTTGAACAAATAAATTCCGTCATTTGAAATAAGAACGAGATTGATCAGGGCGTCCTGGTGATAATCCGAATAGTTGAACTGCCAGATGACATCGATGTTGTCCATATCCAGTGCGCTGAGGTATAACTCAAAATGCTGCTCGAGCAGTGTCGTCTCTTTCAGATGACGCAGCAGATCAAGCTGATGAGACGTTAAATCTGTCCGGTGTTTGAGTGCTTCCAGCAGTTCAACCTGCTTATAATTTCTTCGTGCTTTAATGATCATAATGTGCTCCTTTCATTTGATGATTAAAATTTAAAATGAAAAGAGACAAAGTGCAACTTGCAGATTTTAATGAAAAATAAAGAAAAAGCATCCATTTCTTAAGAAATGATGCTTTTTCTTCAAATTCTGCAGAGATAATATGAGTTTTCAGCAAAAATTACAGCCAGCCGTTTTCTCTGTACTTTTTTTTCTGGGTGAAGCCGATACCGAAAATCGAGATAAACAGCAGGAGGCCGATGATCACAGTGAGAATACTGCCTTCAGCAATACCCGCACTAATGACGATCAGCATGATCACTGCCATAATCGCAAGGAACAGAAATATGGATTTGCTTTTTTTCATAGAAACCTCTCTTTATAGAAAATATGAGTTATATATGCTATAATATCACAGTTAGATAATAAACTGTACATGTGAAAGGGATACAATATGCCAAACTTTAGAGAAGATGTACGTAATATTGCCATAATCGCCCACGTCGACCATGGTAAAACGACATTAGTAGATGAATTACTTAAACAATCCGGAATTTTCCGTGAAAACGAGCATGTGGAAGAACGTGCGATGGATTCAAATGATCTGGAAAGAGAACGTGGTATTACGATTTTAGCGAAAAATACAGCGATTGACTATAAAGGAACACGTATTAACATTCTTGATACACCAGGACACGCGGACTTCGGTGGTGAAGTTGAACGTATTATGCGTATGGTTGATGGTGTAGTGCTTGTTGTTGATGCTTACGAAGGAACAATGCCGCAGACGCGTTTCGTTCTTAAGAAAGCACTGGAGCAGAACTTAAAACCAGTCGTCGTCGTCAATAAAATTGACAAACCATCAGCACGTCCTGCTGAAGTGCTTGACGAAGTATATGACCTGTTCATCGAGCTCGATGCTAACGACGAACAGCTTGATTTCCCGGTTGTTTACGCGAGTGCCATTAATGGTACTGCCAGCCTTAATGCAGAGGCTCAGGATGAGAACATGCAGAGCCTGTATGAAACCATTCTTGACTACGTGCCTGCACCAGTTGATAACCGCGAGGAACCGCTGCAGTTCCAGGTTGCGCTTCTGGACTACAACGACTATGTAGGTCGTATCGGTATCGGCCGGGTATTCCGCGGGACGATGGAAGTCGGTCAGCAAGTATCATTGATCAAGATTGACGGAACAGTCAAAAACTTCCGTGTCACTAAAATCTTTGGTTTCTTTGGTCTGCGCCGTGTAGAAATTGAAAAAGCATATCCGGGTGACTTGATTGCCGTATCTGGTATGGAAGATATCAACGTCGGTGAAACAGTGACACCTGTTGATCATCAGGAAGCATTGCCTGTTCTTCGCATCGATGAGCCGACACTGCAGATGACATTCTCTGTCAACAACTCTCCATTTGCAGGTAAGGAAGGTAAATTTGTGACAGCAAGAAATATCCAGGACCGTCTGGAATCTCAGCTTGAAACAGATGTATCACTGCGTGTTGAAGCGGTCGGACCAGACTCATGGACTGTATCAGGCCGTGGTGAACTTCACTTGTCCATTCTCATCGAGAATATGCGCCGTGAAGGATTTGAACTGCAGGTTTCTAAACCACAAGTGATCGTCAAAGAAATTGACGGCAAGAAATATGAGCCATACGAGCGCGTGCAGATTGATGTACCTGAGGAAAATACAGGGTCAGTCATCGAATCGCTGGGTACTCGTAAAGGCGAAATGGTCGATATGATTAATACGGGTAACGGCCAGACACGTCTGATCTTCAATGTACCGGCACGTGGATTGATCGGTTACCGTACTGAGTTCATGTCAATGACACGCGGCTATGGTATTTTAAACCATACATTCGATGAATACCGTCCATTGTTAAAAGGACGTATCGGCGGCCGTCATAATGGTGTATTAGTATCGATGGATAAAGGGGTAGCGAGTACTTATGCGATTCTTGCCCTTGAAGACCGTGGGACTAACTTCATGGAACCAGGAACAGAAGTCTATGAAGGCATGATTGTCGGCGAAAACTCACGCGACAACGACTTAACGGTCAACATCACAAAAGTAAAAGCGGCAAACAACATCCGTTCTGCGACTAAAGAAGCGACAACGACGATGAAAAAACCTCGTATCATGACGTTAGAAGAAGCGCTCGAGTACTTAAATGATGACGAGCTGCTTGAAGTCACACCTGAATCGATTCGTCTGAGAAAGAAAACATTGGATAAAGCGCAGCGCGAAAGAGAACAGAAGAAGCAAAAAGCGGCATTACAGGAACAGGAGTGATCCTATGAATTTTGTTCTGGCGATGGCAAAAGGCGTAAGCGTGAATCCTGACGAACGTATGTCATTTCTGGCAAAATTATTTCAGGTCGACAAACATCCGGGTACAGGAATGTGGTATTTGCTGATAGCCATCTTTATATTGAGTGCTGTCGTCTACAACCTTGGATTTGCAAGAAAGTTAAAGCTCTGGCAGAATGTTGTCATCTATATTATGCTGTTTCTCGGCTGCATCATACTGAACTTCCTGGCAGTATTTCTGCCGGTCGGGGAAAGTCTGATCATCGCGGCGATTGTCCTCGGACTTTACCGCTACCGACTGCATAAAGAAAGACAGCATACTGCGAACTAAAAAAGGAGACCGAAAGGTCTCCTTTTTTATGTGTAGTTTTAAATGAGTCGCGCTCAGCACTTATTTAATAGTGATAGCAGTCACATGATTGATGCGCTGCTTATAGCCGTTATTATAGACAAATGCATCGACCATGCCGTCTTGATACAGGCGTTTACCTTCTTTTGAGAACTGGAAGTAAAGATCAGTCAAATCAGTCAGTGCGATTTCTTCAGTCGTTTCTTCATTAGACAGGGCGATGACAGCTGCATCTTCCCCGGGTTCCGCATTGACAAAGAATGGTTCCATATTGATGACGAATGTTCCTTCAAGCAGTGCCTGCTTTTTGAACTTCTTTTCAGAGTTTAATGTCGGCGGTTTTGAAGCACCTTCTAAAATATCACGGTTCCATTCCCGGTTGTCCTTGAACTTGATCGGTGCCACTCCGGTCTTCTTCCCTTGTTCCATTTCTTCAACAGTGACTTTTCTATCATCGAATATCCATGTGGATGGATCGAGTGTGATAGGGAACTTTACATTGCCTTTAATCTGAATAATCATTTCATTCACTCCTTCATAGCCATTCTAACATAAGGACAGCACTATTTTGCTTGATTTTTAGCGGGTGCTCATATAGAATTTTATATTATAGAATGATAAACGGGGGTGTATGTCTATGCAGGAAGTGAATTATAAACAACAGGCATATGACCAGCTACATCAAGATGCAGATAAAATCCTGCAATTGATCAAAGTGCAGATGGATAACTTAACAATGCCCCAATGTCCGCTATACGAAGAAGTTCTGGATACCCAGATGTTTGGTTTGAGCCGTGAAGTGGATTTTGCGGTCAAAGTGGGTCTTATTGATAGAGAAGTAGGGAAAGCACTGCTGTCCAGTCTGGAAAAAGAACTGTCCAAGCTGCATGATGCTTTTACGAATGTATAGAAGTCTAGAGCCGGCGCTTTAGACTATTTTTTATTAGAATTGAGTGATTGAATTGATGTACCAGCTTAAAAGATTTATTGATTACATAAGAGTGTATTCGAAATATGTTGATTTTACATTGTTGATTTCCTATGTGGCTCTTTGTCTGATCGGTCTTGTGATGATCTACAGCGCCAGTATTGTGGCAGGGCCGAGAGGGATGCTGACAGGCGGCAGCGGTCCGGTCAGTTCTACTTATTTCTACGTGCGTCAATTGTTCGCTGTGATTCTCGGATTCGGTATCGTGTTTTTTATGGCTTACTTCATGCATATCAATATCATTAAAAACAAGCGCTTCCAGCAGTTCGCGATTGTGGTCATGCTTTTTATACTGCTGCTGACATTGATTGCAGGGACAGAAATCAACGGGGCAAAGAGCTGGATCAACTTAGGAGTGATGAGTCTGCAGCCTTCTGAGTTCTTGAAGATAGTGACCATCATCTACCTTGCCTATATTTATGACAAAAAGAAAAACTTAAGCAAGATGAGCGTCGATCTGCTGGCACCTTTAGTTTTGATCGGTCTCTGTTCAGGGCTTGTCCTGCTGCAGCCTGACTTTGGTTCGATGATGCTGATCATGATGATTATTGCCTGCATCTTCTTGTATGCCGGAATTGCTTTTAAGCCGATGATGATCATGGCGGCTATTGTCGGTGGTGTGACCGGACTGATTATGCTGGGTACTTATTTATTTACCGGGCATTTGCTGCTGAAGCACCAGTCGCAGCGGTTTGAAGTGCTGCAGAATCCATTCAAGGACGAAAGCGGGATCGGCTATCAGCTGTCCAACTCACTGCTTGCTATCGGTAATGGCGGATTATTCGGCAGAGGGCTCGGTAACGGGATTATGAAGCTTGGTTATCTGCCCGAGCCGCATACCGATTTCATTTTTGCGGTTATCGCTGAGGAGCTCGGCCTTGTCGGCGTGCTAGTGGTTATTTTTCTGCTGTTCTTTATCGTCTACAAAGGTTTTCTCTATGCCGCACTTGCCAAATCGCTGTTTTATAAACTGATCTGCGTCGGTGTGGCAAGTTATATCGGTATCCAGACGTTCATCAACATGGCCGGTGTCTCGGGGCTGATTCCGCTGACAGGTGTGCCGCTGCCGTTTCTCAGTTACGGTGGTTCAAGTATGCTCAGTCTTTCAATAGCAGTCGGCCTGCTGCTGATGGCTTCCAAGCACGTCAAGCAGGAAGCGGAAAATAAATAGCTGTATGTGTCATTTTGGCGTTCTTTAAAATCAAAGGTATAATGAATAGGCTGATCCTGCCCATATCCCGGTTGATAAAAACAAGTTATTCATATAAGACAGCATCATAATAAATCCCCGCGGTCCTTCCTGGGCCGCGGGGATTTATTCAGCTTCTTAGTCGGGCTCTTGATATCAGTAGAATAAAGTAGCATAGCAAGCCGAATAACAATGTGATAAACAAGGCATGTAAAAGCGCGATATTCAAATTCAGCATCGTCAGGACGCTCAAGGCGCCGGTCGTCACCTGCAGGCAGACTAAAGCGAAAGCGATAGTATAGCCAAATTTAATCACCCGGTACTGTCGATAATGACGCACTGCATGAATGAACAAATAGAGCAGCCAGAAAAAAAGAATAGCAGCAAGAGTCCGGTGGCTCATCTGCACCCACTCATAGAAGTTAGCGGGCAGCGCGAAAGTGCCGCGCCTGCATAACGGCCAGCTGAGGCAGGCAAGACTGGCCTGAGCATGTCTGACAAGAGCACCGCTATAGATGACAAGATAAATGTAGCAGGTGATGGCGATTGTATGATAGCGCAAATGGTTTTTAATGACGATCTGCGTCGCATCGAATTTCTGATCCACCTCGAATATTATAAGCGTTAAAAGAAATACCGAGCTGAAGCTGATGAGTGAAATTCCGAAGTGAAGCGCCAGAATGAAATTGTTCTGCTGCCACATGACAGCGGCCGCACCGATCAATGCCTGGGCAAAGATAAAAGCGATACTCATAAAGCAGAGAAATTTTGTTTCTCTTTTATGGCCGAGATATTTAATGCTTAATATGACCAGCCATGTCACAGAAATTAGAGCGAGCCCTGAAACGCCGCGATGGGCGAGCTCAATCAATGTTTCTTTCGGGATTTGCGTAGGGACAAACTGACCATGACAGAGCGGCCATGATTTACCGCAGCCGTCAGCAGAGCCGGTTTTAGTTACGAGCGCCCCGCCGATCTGGACAATCAGCATCAATATAGTCGTGAATACTGACAGCCATTTTAAATTCTTTTCTTTTAACACTAAATTCACCTCTATAATCATCACAATCATTAAAATTCAAGTTATAAGTTATAAGTACATATGGTAGAATAAAAGAGAATCAGAACGAATTGCCACACATACACTTAAATAATAGTATAACAGTGATTCTCATATGTAAATGTGTCACATCCATGAACTTTGACAGCAGCTGTTCAAGGAGAAAATGTCATAATTTTATTTTTAAATGGTATAGAAAATGTGACGTTTTTGATTTATTATTGTTATTATATGCGTCAGTAGTGCTAAAGGAGGGTGGATATGCAAAATGAAACGATCATCAGAGACATTACAGTGGCTGATGAGAAGTTAACAATTAAAGACGTTAAAGCGATTATAAAACTTGGGCTTGTACAAGGTAACTTGATTCCTACATTCGCTGCAGCATGGCTTGCCATTGTGATGACCGGGCAATCATTTCTAGGCAGCATGCCAGAAGTCATTACGATGCTTTTAGGGTCGACTTTGATTATGGGTGGGAGTTGTGCATTAAATAATTTTTATGATCAGGATATAGATGCATTAATGCCGAGCAAGATGAACAGACCGAGCGTCACCGGTAAAATAAGCAGCGCCAGTATTTTAAAGCTGGCTGTCCTTCTCATTGTTACAGGTGAGATCATGCTGTTTATGATCAATACAACTACAGGCGTCATCGGTTTTCTCGGGGTTTTCGGCTATGTCGTCCTTTATTCCGTCTGGTCTAAACGTCATTTAGTGTCAAACACTATTGTAGGTAGTTTTCCAGGTGCTGTGCCGCCATTAATCGGCTGGGCATGCATCGATCCGTCATTGTCAAAGACAGCGTGGATGCTATTTATTATTATGTTTGCCTGGCAACCTGCTCATTTCTATGCACTTGCCATTAAGCGTCAAGAAGAATATCGTCTGGCAGGCATACCGATGCTGCCGGCAGTCAAAGGATTCAGCCGCACTCGACTAGGCATGCTGTTATGGGTGCTTGCGCTGATTCCTGCGCCGCTGTTCATGGGAGAGTTAGGAACGGTCTTCGTCGTATTAGCTTCTCTTCTCAATCTGGGCTGGTTAGGTCTGGCACTGTCAGGCTTCCGAAAAGGACTGAATGAAGAGAAATGGGCAATGAAAATGTTTATTTATTCTTTAAACTATTTAATGCTCTTTTTTGTTATGATAGTGGTAGTTACTTTAGTTCAAATGATTTAATAATGAATGAGTGAAAGAGGGGTTTATTTTAATGAAAAACAATTTGAAGAACTTAAAATTGTTTAGCCTGATTTTTGTGCTGGTAATGACGCTGGCAGGGTGTGGCAAGCCTTACTTATCAACACTTCGTCCAGCAGGTGAAGTAGCAAAAGAACAATTCGACTTGATGATGCTCTCTATCTTCATCATGCTCTTCGTCATTATTGTCGTGATCGTTGTCTTCATCTTAGCGATTTTACGCAGCAGACGTAGTAAACTTGGCGAAAACTTTATGCCGAAACAAGTACACGGAAATATGAAGCTGGAAATCATCTGGACGCTGTTCCCGATTATCCTGCTGATCATCCTTGCAGTGCCGACTGTCTTACTTACTTTTAAACTTGCAGATGTCAGAGCAATGGACAAAGTAAACTCTAAAGGTGAGAACAAGCAGATGATTGTCAATGTGACATCGCATCAGTACTGGTGGGAGTTTGAATATCCGAACCAGAAGATTGTCACTGCTCAGGAACTTGTTGTACCGACTGACAAAAAAGTATACTTCCGTCTGCATTCAGCAGATGTTAAACACTCATTCTGGATTCCAGCTGTCGGCGGTAAACTAGATACGAACGTAGAAAACATCAATAAATTCTATTTGATTTTTGATGACAAGAAAGCTAAAGAAGCAAACAATATGTTCTATGGTAAATGTACAGAGTTATGCGGTCCTTCTCACGCATTGATGGACTTCAAAGTTAGAGCGCTTCCTGAAGCTGAATTCGATAAATGGGTCAGCGATATGCAGGCAGTTAAAAAACCGGTAGCCTCAAGCAGCGACGCTAAAGACGGGGAAAAAGTCTTCAAGCAGTCATGTGCAGGATGTCACGCCGTAACGCCGACCGGTGTAGGGTCAAAAGGTCCTAACTTAACAGAATTCGGTGATAGAACAAGAATCGCCGGTGTCCTCACTCACAACGAAGAGAACTTGAAAAAATGGATCAAAGATCCAGACAGTGTTAAACCAGGAAATAAAATGGCTGGGCAGTACAAAGTTTCTGACAGCGATATCGATGCATTAGCGAAATACTTAATGGAACGAAAAGTCGGGAACTAAAGTTTAAAGGGAGGTTACACAATTGTCTACACAGACTAAAAGAGGATTTGGGGCAACAGTCAAGGATTACTTGACCACTGTTGACCACAAAAAAATTGCGATTCTTTACTTGATTATGGGTGGGTTGTTCTTCGCTATGGGTGGTCTGGAAGCGATGTTCATTCGTATCCAGCTGGCAGTACCGGAAAACGACTTTGTATCAGCAGGTCTATTCAACCAGATCATTACAATGCATGGTACTACAATGATTTTCCTTGCAGCAATGCCTTTGTTATTCGCATTTATGAATGCGGTCGTGCCGCTGCAAATCGGTGCGCGTGACGTTGCATTCCCATTCTTGAATGCATTAGGTTTCTGGTTATTCTTCTTCGGCGGAATCTTCCTGAACTTATCATGGTTACTTGGCGGCGCACCTGATGCCGGCTGGACATCATACGCTTCACTTTCACTGGCATCAGCAGGTCATGGTATTGACTTCTATGCATTAGGTTTACAGATTTCTGGTGCCGGAACATTGATTGCCGGGATTAACTTCCTTGTAACCATTGTTAATATGAGAGCACCAGGTATGACATACATGCGTATGCCGCTATTCACCTGGACAACATTCGTTGCCAGTGCACTAATCGTCTTCGCATTTCCACCACTGACTATCGGTTTATTCTTACTGATTTTCGATAGAATGTTCGGTACAGGATTCTTCATTGTCTCTCAAGGTGGTAACACGATTATCTGGGAACACTTATTCTGGATTTTCGGTCACCCGGAAGTATATATCTTAATCTTACCGGCATTTGGTATTTTCTCAGAAATCATCCCGACATTCTCACGTAAAAGATTGTTCGGTTACTCAGCAATGGTATTTGCCACTGTACTGATTGGTTTCCTTGGCTTCATGGTGTGGGCGCACCATATGTTCACAGTAGGTCTTGGACCGACAGCGAATGCCATCTTCGCCTTAGCAACAATGGCGATTGCAGTACCAACAGGGGTTAAAGTCTTCAACTGGCTGTTAACTGTCTGGGGCGGTAGTGTTGAATTTACGACACCTATGCTTTATGCACTAGCGTTTATCCCTTCATTCGTAATGGGTGGGGTTACAGGTATCATGCAGGCTTCTGCTCCAGCGGATTACCAGTTCCATGATACGTATTTCATCGTTGCGCATTTCCACTATGTTATCGTCGGTGGTGTCGTGTTTGCCTTACTGGCAGGTCTTCACTTCTACTGGCCGTTAATGTTCGGTAAGATGCTGAGCGATAAGCTGGGCAAAATTGCTTTTGTCCTGTTCTTCACAGGTTTCCACTTAACATTCTTAGTACAGCATTTCCTTGGTCTATGGGGTATGCCAAGACGTGTCTTCACATACTTACCAGGACAAGGCTATGACTTATTCAACATGATTTCTACTATCGGTGCTTTAACAATGGCCGTAGCAGTGATTATTACAGTAATCAACATCATCATGACATTCGCTAAAGCACCTCGCGTTGGTCGCGATGCATGGGGCGACGGTCGTACGCTTGAATGGTCATTACCACAACCAGTGCCATTCTATAACTTTGCTCAAACACCATTAGTACGCGGTTTAGATGCATTCTGGCTGGAGAAAACTAAAGGCGACGGTAAAATCTTACCGGCTGAATCTTTAGGTGAAATCCATATGCCTAACAATTCAATTATTCCGTTTATCCAATCACTCGGATTATTTGTAGCAGCATTCGGTGCCTTGTATTTCGCTGATGGTAAAGACTGGGCAATTGAAGCAGTTAAGGAATTACCAGTACAGCCATGGGCTCCTTTCATCATCGGCCTTGGCCTTGCGATTACAGCGGGCGGAATGATTGCTCGTTCTCTTATGGATGATCATGGTTACCATATCTCCAAAGAAGAGTTAATTGAGTATGAAAGAGGTGTGAAATAATGGCACATGTAGAAGAACCAATAACGGCTGAAAGATGGCCGAGCCATCCTGAAACTGCATCGATGGAAGGAAAGAACAAACTGACCGGCTTCTGGGTTTTCCTGGGCGGTGAGACAGCATTGTTCGCTTCATTGTTTGCAACTTACTTGACACTGAAAGACCATGTACCTAACCAGGAACACTTATTAGCAAAACAGTTATTCCACTTACCACTCGCATTTGTTATGACGATGTTACTGTTAACATCGTCACTGACAAGTGTCTATGCTATTTACCACATGAAAAACTATAACTTCGGTAAGATGAGATTATGGTTTATCATCACGATTTTACTGGGCTTCGGCTTTCTGGCTCTTGAAATCTATGAGTTCACTGAATATATTCATCAAGGTCATACGTTCAGATCAAGCGCGTTCGGTAGTGCGTTCTACTTCTTAGTCGGAACACATGGTGCCCACGTATTAATCGGACTTGTCTGGATGATCCTGCTGGTTGTCAGAAACAATTCTCGCGGCTTGTCAGTATATAACGCTGCTAAATTCAATACAGTTTCTCTATACTGGCATTTCATTGACGTTGTTTGGGTATTCATCTTTACAGTAGTTTACTTGTTAGGGGTGCTGGGATAATGACAAATCACGAAAACAAACGAGTAATCAACGAACAGCAGGTCACTGAACATGTGAAAGTAAGAGACGTAGACACTGTTGAAACACACAGTGCAGCGGTTCATGCACCCGTGTTCAACCGAGCAAGATTTGAGTACGATAAACGCGTAAGAACAGAAGAAATGAGAATGCAGGTCACTACATTCGCTGTCATGATTTTCTTGACGTTCATTGCCTTTGCAATGACTGCAGCCGGCTTAAGCAAAGATTTTGTACTGCCAGTCATTTTATTACTGGCGTTAATACAGGTTATTCTTCAGTTCTTCTACTTCATGCACATGAAGCATAAAGGACATGATATTGCTAAGCTGTTCATGCTTTTCGGTATGTTCCTTGCGATGACATTCGTCGTCACTGCGCTCTACTTAATGTGGTTAGGTTCACCGCTGAAATAACAACAAAAACACCGCTGACTTGTCAGCGGTGTTTTTAAATTGACATAGAATTTTCGTTATTGCCCGTTTGTCTCACCTTTGCTATCGTTTATAATAAAGTGAGAATATTTTATGGAGTGATGGTATGGGTCGTTTAAGCTCAATTTCTATATTTGGTTTTATGGCGAACTGGAGTCCATACTACCTGTTGATTGTAGTGTTTTTAACAGTGCTGTATTTTATGGCTGTAACAAAATGGAGACACGGCATAGCGGGAAATCGTCCGCTGAAGGCAAGTGAAACGGTCTTATTACTGATCGCTGTCGTTCTCATCTACTTATTAAAAGGTGGCCCGATTGATCTGCTCAGTCACATCGTCTTCAGCTTCCATATGCTGCAGATGGCAATGCTGTATTTATTAGTCATTCCGATGCTATATTTTGCTGTGCCTGCTTACTTCGTTGATTACATCATCTCGCGTCCGGTCATTAAGCCGGTGTTCCAGCTGATGACGCGCCCGGTCGTAGCACTTGTGGTCTTCAATGGACTGTTCAGCATCTATCACCTGCCGGTTGTCCTTGATTTCCTTAAGACCAATGCAGCACTGCATGCAGTATATACGATTTTGCTTTCAGTAACAGCCTTTGTGATGTGGTTCCCAGTATTCAATCGCAGCCAGCTGCAGAGATCACAGCTTTCCGGATTGCAGAAAATGCTCTTTATCTTTATGATCGGCGTACTGCTGACGCCGTCGTGCGGACTCATTATCTTTGCCCAGCAGCCGATGTACAAGACGTACACTGATCCTAAAGCCTGGATGAACGCCATGAGTTTATGTGTGCCATCAGGGACGCTCGATAACATTTTGGCTTCAAGTGGTATTTCGGGGCCTCAGTACTTTACGAATATGTCTTCACTGGAAGACCAGCAGACAGGTGGCGTCATCATGAAAGTACTGCAGGAGCTCTTCTTTGCCGTCATGCTGTTCTATGTCTTCTTCAGCTGGAAGTACAGTGAAGGAAAAGATGAAGAACACACAACGATGAGAAGTTTAGAGCGGCGCCGTCAGGAGCAGGCATATTTTAATCAATTCAGATAGGAGAACTTATGAACTTACCAATTTTACCGACGATCAGTACATCATTTATTGTCATCAGTGCGATTTTTGTAGCCATTGGATGGTACCAGATTGCTAAAGGCAATATAGAAGCACATAAAAAGATTATGTTAATCGCAGGGATTTGCGCGTTGACCTTCTTTATCATCTATGCCACTAGAACGGTTTTTATTGGCAACACTTCTTTCGGAGGACCGCATCGTCTCAAACTTTACTATACGATTTTTCTTGTATTCCATATCAATCTCGCGACTATCGGTGGTATTATGGGACTTGTGAATATATGGTCAGGTCTGAAAGGAAAACTTAAGCTGCACCGTAAAATCGGGCCGATCACTTCAGTCATCTGGTTCTTTACAGCGATTACAGGTGTGGCCGTCTACTTGCTGCTTTATGTGTTCTATCACGGCGGAGAAACAACGTCAGTCATTAAAGCGATATTAGGCCACTAAATATAAAAAGGCTTTGACACAATGTCAAGGCCTTTTTATATTTTAAAGTTAGTCTTAATCGCTCCTGATTCAATAAAAGTCAGAATGAGGATAAGGACGATAGGTCCGACGAAGAAGCCGATGAAGCCCATCAGTTTAAGACCGATGTACATCGCAATTAAAGTCGGCAATGGACTGAGGCCGACACCGTTACCCATGACTTTAGGTTCCAGCACTTTTCGCTGCACGAGCAGGAATAATGAAAGGACAATCAGTTTCACCGCCATGATATGGTCACCGGTAAAGTATTCATAGAGCGCCCATGGAATAGTGATTCCTGTTGCCCCTACAATCGGCAGCAGATCGACCACACAGATGACAAGGCTCATCACGAGGGCATTTTCAAAGGTAATGAACAGCAGGCCGATGAATGTGAACACCCAGGTGATAAATGATAAGATGAATGCCGCACGTATCATACCGAAGATAGAGCCGGAAATCCGCTTCCAGACGAATAATGACTTCTGATAGGTCGAGTCATACATATGATTTCTGAAGAACTGCTTGATTTTCGGTATTTCCAGCATGAACAAAAATAATGCTACTAAAAAGACGAGTCCTGAAATAAGCAGCTCGGGCAGTGCTGAAATGAAGCCGGTAATATTTTCAACATTGAAGTAACTAACGATGCTATCTCTCATAGAGAGCAGGAACTTCTGTACTTCGTCGTTAATTGCGGTTGTCACGCTTGCCGGTAGAATGGTATTGATTCGCGCTTCAATATGTGACCACGCATCAATGAGCCCGTTCATCTTAGCCGGTAGATCTGTGGCGAGCTGAATAATATTCTGAATCAGCTTAGTCAGAAAGAAATAGATGAACAGTAGCAGCAGTCCAAGTATCAATGAATAAATGGTAGTGACACTCCATTTACGGCTGCCGAATTTCAGCTCAAGCCGTCTGATCAGCGGCTCGATCATCAAAGCCAGCAGCAGGGCGATGATGAGCGGGATAGAGATCGGTAGTATAAAGTAGACAAAAAGCACTAAAAGAATGATTACTAATGCAATAGTCATTGTTCGTTTCGTCAGCCATTTTTTAAGCATTCCAGCACCTCAAAGTGAATAATAAAAAAGACGTGGCAACCACGTCTTAAGCAAGTAAAGCACGGATATCATGATATACGTTCATTATTGTACGTTTGCAATGCTCAACCATTGCTTCAGGGAAGTATTCATCTTCACCGTATTCAATACCGGTCGGATAATAATGTTTACCTAAATATGGATCCATCATTTGCAGCGTGGCATTTTTCGCACCGACATCACCGTCAACTGCATAGCCAGGTATGCGCAAGTAATAAACGCCTTCTTCAAGCTGATATTTCAAGTCATATGTGACACGCTCGTAATCCCAATGGCCGCCAAGATTAAAACCATGTTTATTCATTACATGCTGAATCAATGTCTGGTCAGCAACTATATTTTCAATTCCTGAATTTTCAAATACCATTGAATAATCCTCCCTCGTTATGCTCACTTCTCATTTTAAGACAAAATGACGCGGCTTGCAATCAGATATTTTTTTCAGAGTAAATATTGTATAATATAATGATAAAAAGGCCAGGAGGCGCTTATGAAAAATATTCTGATAAAATTACTGGCCGTCCTGTTCGCCGCCGTTTTTCTGTTCTATTTATTTTATTCACCGTCACTGAAATTCGATGTCCTTGAAAACCCGAAAAAAGTATCGAAGCCGACGGAACAGATCAATGATAACAGCACACAGCCGGCCAACCCGAAATTGACGAAAGGCATCGGTGTCTATATCGGCAGGTCAATTAATGACTTTACAGACCGCTACGGCTATCCAAAACGCATCTATCCGTCGAAATACAGCTATGACAACTATATTTTTCAGTTTCACGATAAATATTATATATGTGGTGTGAAAGAGAAGCGGATTGTAATGATTTATGCGACCGGTAAAGCCGCTGACACATATCCGCTGAAAATTACAGCGGATGCCGCGCAGATTTTTAACGGCACGACCATCAATACTGAGCCTGTCATAAAGACCGCTAAAGGTAAGTACCGGTTTGAACTGTCGGAAGTCGATGTCAAAACACAGCTGCTGCTGCAGTACGGGAATATATATGCCCAAGTATTTGTTGACCGGCTGACCAGCAAAGTGATGGCGGTGAAGTATATGACCGGACCTGTGCTCGTCGAAATGCAGCCGTATGCCATGAGCTATAACGGTGAAATCATTGAACGGACACCGCAACAGCTGGATCATACAATTGATGAGATCTCAATTAATTCGAATAATGTACTGACGATGTTTGAGCTGACTAATATCATGCGCGAAATTAACGGCAGAAAACCGCTTGCAACGAATGAACTCATCAATCATACCGCTCAGTTCCAGGTAGCTGAACTCAGCAGAAAAAGCGGGAAGGTAGTCACTCAAGTAGAGAATGATATCGGCACGCAGCTGAAAGATGAGAATATTGACTATAAAGATTTTGCCCAGAATATCGCTTATAACTTTGAAGATGTGCCGAGTCTGATCAACAGCTGGCTGAACTCGGATGAACATAGAGAGCAGCTGCTGAACAGTAAGTTCAACGAAATGGGCGGCGGTATTTCAGGTGGTTATACGTCACTTGTATTCATCGAGCGGGCGGAAGGTCAATAAGAAAGAAACTGCCGGTCGCAAAACTAATTAAGTCATCGTCACTGAATACTTGACAGGTCACAAGATAAGTGGTCGACCCTTTTTTAATGATGTCGGCACGGGCAGAGATGACAGCACCCGTGCCTTTTTTTGTGAAGTACGTCGTCATTTCATGAGTGACGACCCGCTTGCCGGCCGGCACAACTTCATTGCACAGCGTGCCCATCAGTGTATCAGCCATCAGCATCACGATACCGCCGTGCAGAATGCCGAGGCTGTTATCCATCAGTTCGGTCCGTGATACTTTGAGAGTGCCGGTGTCGCCGGAGAAGGCCATCTCAAAAGGATAGATTTTCTGCAGCCACGTGTCTTTCGGCCGGCCGTCGAACTGAGAGAGCAGCGTCATAACCGCGGCCAGTTCAGCTGGATTGTTCCGCTCAAAGATGTCTTTTAGTTGCAGGTCGATAGACTGTTTGAATTCGCGCATAGGATGCTCCTTAAGTTTATGGTATAATTTTTGCTGAAACAGGAAGAGGTGTGCCATGGTATACGATGAGACTATCTTTGAGCTGCTGGATTATGCAGAAGGCATCAACCGCATGATTCTCAGCAGTGAAAGTTATATTAATTATAGAAATAATACGCTGCAAATGCAATGTGACCCGGAAGTTGAGCGGTTAAGGAAACGATTTATCAGACTGAAGGAACGTTACGATGAAGTGATGCGCTTTGGCAGATACCATCCGGACTATATGGAGGTCATGCTGGAGACAAGACGCGCCAAAAAGGCCTATGACCTGCATCCAATGGTCGCTGCTGCTAAACAGGCTGAGACCGCCTTACAGACGCTGCTTGATGAAGTCATCGTGAGCGTATCAGCTGCGGTATCGAGTGAAATTAAAGTTGACAGAGGGAATCCATTCTTTACAGCTGATCACCAGTGCGGCGGCGGCTGTTCATGTTCAGCATAAGGAGCGATTGACATGAATGAGGAAAAGTTTCAGGATCAGCTGAGAAGAAAATGGAAGGCACGGAACGAATTCATCACGCTGCCGCCGCAGAAAGTTTACCGGCTGCTGGCTGTGCACAATGTACTGATCCATGAGTTTGAACAGTGGATCACGCAGCAGCATGATATTGCGGCTAAAGCGAAAGTCCTCTGTCTGGGCTGTCATCACGGCCGTATACTGAGCCGTATAGATAAAGAGCGGGGGATTAAAGGTTACTATGTGGATCAGTCG
This sequence comes from Macrococcus equipercicus, assembly GCF_004359525.2. Lineage (GTDB taxonomy): Bacteria > Bacillota > Bacilli > Staphylococcales > Staphylococcaceae > Macrococcus > Macrococcus equipercicus. Next base: position 409,308 of record NZ_SCWC02000001.1, read on the forward strand.
CCGCGACTGATGCAGTCTGCCATTCATCTATATCCCCATTTCTCCTATAAGCTGCTTGAACCTGAACATATTCCTTATAAGAGCCGGAAAGTGAACTATGCGATAGTTGCAGTGCCTTTTCAGTCTTTGTATCACAAAAGTGCCATCACGGCCGAACTGAGGCGCGTGCTCAAAAAGCAGGGGGTCATCTACTTGTATGACCGAGTCGGTCAGTCACTGAGCAGTGTCATAGAAGCAAACGGTCTTTACATTGAAGAGAAAATCAACTATAAATTGATTACGATCTACCGGGTGAAAGCACTGGAGGATAAGCGCTTCATATAAAAGAAGAGGACAGCCGTGCAATACCCCCCTCGCACGCGAGGGGGGGATTCACATTACTTCCTGTATTTTTCCTGTACTAAATGATAAGCGAGGTCCGGCCGGTCGGTGACAATCGTATGAGCGCCTTTAGTGAGCAGGTCGTCCATTTCATCAATGGTATTGATCACCCAGTATCCGACCGCTATGTTATAGCGCTGCAAGTAGCTGATGAAACGGGGATTATCCAGTCGGATGCCGCTGTAGTGCACCGGCAGCTGGAATGTGTCAATCGCCGGCTGATACAGCTGACCGAGTCCGAGTTTAAAGAGCAGGAATGCTTTAGCGGCTTCAGTCTGACTTGCTCCCGTTGCGACACGGTCCTGTGCGTAATGTTTGAAGCGCTGCACTTGTTCAGCATAAAAACTTGTGACCAGCACATGGTCAAATGCGTCGAGCGCATCAATCAGCTGATACAGTTGGGACGGTACGCGTCTGCCGGCTGTAGTGTCCGGCGCGTCTTTTATATCTATATTGATACGCATGCCGGGAAATGCTTCAATCAAGTCTTTCAATGTCACGATTTTAGCGTCATGATGACCTCTGAACGAATGATTTCCATAGACATCTTTGAAATGATAGCCGGCATCGAGCGACCGCAATGCTTCAAGCGTCAGTTCTGATACTTTTCCGGAGCCGTCGGAAACACGGTCCACATAAGCATCATGGAAGACGACGATTTCTCCGTCCTGAGTCAGCCGGATGTCGATTTCAAAGCCGTCGACTTGAAAGGCTTTCGCTTCCTTAAAGGCAGCCATCGTGTTTTCTGGAGCTAACTGCATGCCGCCGCGGTGCGCAAAGATGTAAGGTGAGCGGCTGCTGAAATAAGGCTTGACCGCTCTTTTATGCGGCTTGATCATCGCTTTCATGGCTGCGGTGGCGCCCATATATACCGTGACCGCTGCCAATGCTGCTATCGTTCTTTTTTTATTCAAGATAGTGCCTCCTTCATATTTTGATGCTTTATATTTTACTAAAGTTAATGATACTATTAAAGAAACTGTGAGACGAGGTTTTTACAATGAATATTATTGAACGAACACATTTAATCGTATATTTAAAAAGTCCGAAACATGAACGGCAGATCAGAAAGTTCGGCCATATTGTCTATTCCAGCAAAAAAGACAAATGGCTGTCCCTCTATATCGATAAAGAGAAGACGGATGACGTGCTGGAACAGCTGGCAAAGCTTAAGTATGTGGTGGACGTGCAGATCTCTCCGTACAGTTCGCTGGAACGGAGTTATGAATCAACGCATCGGGGGTAACAGCCGCTGCAGCCTCAGCACGCCGGTCAAATAATTGAAGTAGAGCGCATCTTCAAAGAAGTGATGCTTCGCCTTCACTTCAAGCTCAGCGAGCGGCAGAGATTGCCCGGCCGCCCATGATTTGATAAAATCAAAGCGCTTGTTGCTTTTTGGATAAGGGTAAGGGATGGCTTCGAAGATAGAATAAATACCTTGGAAATTTCCTTGCCGGGTGGGCTTCATAATGAGCAGTACGCTCGTCTTCGGTTTTTGTTCGAGGGTCGTATGCAGACAGACAATTTTATGAATTCTGTCGTGATTATAATTGATGAGCTCCTCAAGCTCAAAGAAATCGCTGTAGCCATCGCCGAGTTTGATAAATGATTGTGACATGATAGTGCTCCTTTATTATAGATTAAGTAGGTGGAATGATGCGGGTCATCGCAGGAAAATACAAGAAAAAACAGATTACTGCCGCTCGGGGCATGACGTCACGACCGACGACAGATAAAATAAAAGAAAACATCTTCAACATACTCGGCCCGTTGTCCGGTCGAGGCCTTGACTTGTTCGCCGGAAGCGGTGGACTCGGCATCGAGGGGCTCAGCCGCGGTCTGGATGAGGCGATTTTTGTTGATGGCAGCATGGATGCGGTAAAAGCTATCAAACACAATCTGGAGCAGGTGACAGAACCTACAGAAGTGTATCGCAATGATGCTTTCAGAGCACTGAAAGCATTGAATAAGCGCGGCCTGCAGTTTGATCTCATTTTTCTTGATCCGCCTTACCGTAAAGGGCTTCTCAATCAGTCGCTCGCACTGATTGAGGAGTATGAGCTGCTGGCAGCTGACGGCTTGATCATGTGCGAGTGTGACAAGGAGGAGCTGGTAGACTGCCGCTCTTTTGAACGCATCAAAGAAGAAGTTTATGGTTCCATCAAAATTACAATATTAAGAGGTAATACAAATGACAATTAAAAAAGCAGTAGTGCCGGGAAGCTTTGATCCTATTACGCTTGGCCACCTGGATATTATAACGCGCAGCGCCAAACTTTTTGATGAAGTGCATGTCTCTGTGCTGCGCAATACAAATAAGACCGGTTTCTTCACGATTCAAGAGCGGGTGCAGCTGATCGAAGAAGTGACTAAAGACTTGCCGAATGTCCATGTCGGCTACTTCGAAGGCCTGCTGATTGATTACTGCGAGAAAATCGGAGCAGAAACAATTGTCAGAGGACTACGGGCAGTCAGTGACTTTGAATATGAAATGCAGCTGACGAGCATGAATAAAAAACTGAACGACAACATTGAAACGCTTTATATGATGACGAACAACAAGTATTCATTCATCAGCTCGAGCATTGCGAAGGAAGTAGCCAAGTTCGGTGGTAACGTGAGTGATATCGTGCCGCTTCAAGTGGCGGAAGCACTGCAACAAAAATATCAGGACCGGTAAATCACCGGCGTGTTAAAGTCGGTCATCCCGCTGCCGCTTATTAAATTATGAAGACGTGTCGCTTTAATTTCAAGATGAAAAAGCGGTGCGTTCTTTTTATTGGTCATCGTATAATAATGTTCGCCCGGCAGTGTCTTTAAGTAGCGCCTTCCTTTATCATTCATAGCGAGCACTCTGACAGCGCTGACTTCGGGATAGCGCTCTGAAGTCTTGATATTGAGCAGGACGTAGCAGAGCAGCCGCTGCAGCCGTGTATAAGTATAACGCTTCGTCTTAATACGGGACATAAAATCACTGAATGTCGCTGCTTCTACTATATGCTTTTTCAGCAGGTTTTCCAGTCCTTCCGTCATCATATAAATAGCGCGCAGCTCGTCTGTGCTTGACGTAAGAAGTCTGTATTTCAAAATCTCGAAAAACTGTTCCCACTGAAGCAGCTGTTCTGACAGCAGTAGCCTGCCGGTCCAGCTCGGCACAGTGCGGGTAACGTCTTCATGTTGCAGCGCGGCACGCCTGATTGCTGTTGCGCTGGCGATCCGTCCGTTGATCTCTGTATCATGATAAGAACTATCAATACGCTGAACCGGGACAAGCTGCAGCCCGGGATTAATCTGTCGTGCCGCCTTCATATACTGCATGGCAAGGATATTGTTCGGCGAGAAATAGTCTCTTTGTTCTTCACCCATCATCATGGCGTAACTTTTACCGCGGTCGACAGCACTCGGCTCTGTCAGCAGGTCGACAGCAGCCGTCAGCTTATCGATGTCCGGCTCTTCTGCGCCGAACGACAGTGCATCTGCACGCAGTAATTTAGCGGCCTGAATGCCGCCTGAAGCAAAGTCATTGGCATAGCTCAGGGCATAGAACTGCGGCAGCTCGACGATGAGGTCACAAGCAGAGAGCGCCATTTCAGCCCGGATGAATTTATTGACGATGGCCGGTTCGCCGCGCTGCGTGAACTGACCGCTCATAATGGCGATGACAACATCCGCTCCTGTCTGCTCGCGGGCGAGTTCGGCCTGATAGGCATGGCCGTTATGAAAAGGATTGTATTCAGAAATGATAGCGACTGACTTCATTGATATTCCCGCCTTTTAAGTTTATAATATTGATTGTATCAAAATTAACTGTTAAGAAAAAATCTTGACAAATAACTATATTTAAAGTTAAAATAAATTTTGTGTTTGTAAGAGGTGAAACCTATGAAATGGTCAATGACACAACTTCGGAAACACCAGGATGCGCCGTTAAGTTTTGAAACTGATATGGAGTTTCCACATCTTATTAAAAGTCTTCAGTTAATTGATTTATCCACTATCCATGTTGAAGGGCAGTTAACGACGAGAACTAAGGAAGTTTACGCTGATTTAGTGATCACAGGCAGCTATACAATGAGCTGTGCCCGCACACTGGAGCCGGTAGAAGTGCCGATTCATATTGAATCCCTTGAAATCTTTGACATGAATGAATTTAATCTTGATGAGGAATTAAATCGACATGAAATGATTAATGGCATGATCGATATTAAGCCTGTCGTTGAAGAACTGGTTGTATTGAATAAACCGGCCCGTGTCGTTAAAGATGACGTTGAAATGTCATTAACGCAGGGCAATGGCTGGGAAGTTGTTGCTGAGGATCAGTTAACCCAGGAAGATACACCTAAAGTTGATCCGAGATTTGCGAAACTGCAAGATTTACTTGATAGCAAGTCTTAACGAACAGTCTCAAGTAGAGGAGGAGAAAAGAATGGCAGTACCTAAAAGAAGAACGTCTAAAACAGCTAAAAGAAAACGTCGTACACACTTCAAAATTTCAGTACCTGGCATGGTTGAATGTTCAAGCTGTGGCGAAATGAAATTATCTCACCGTGTATGCCCGTCATGTGGCTCATATAACGGTAAAGAAGTCGTCGCTAAATAATGATAAAACCCCTTACGCTGTAAGGGGTTTTTACTTTGCGGGCCGCAAGATTACTGTTCAGCCGGGTACCAGACATAAACATTCTCATTCAGGTCGCGTTCCAGATTATATTCAAGCGGTACAAAGCCCTGCTTGATAAAGAACGGCGCTGCCTGTAAGCGCGGCGCTGTTTTAATCGGCAGCCCGAATGTTTTGGCGTAATCGAGCAGCTGTCTGCCGTAACCTTTATGCTGGTATTTCTCGAGTACTTCAAGTTTCCAGAGTACAAGATAGTCCGTCGCATCGCTGAAGTAGTCGTTGTTCACATCATCTTTCTTAAACAGGCACATACGTGCTGCAAGATTTTCTCCGACATAGATACCATAGAATGGGGATTCGATATCAGCATCCATCATATTGCCTTCAAGCTCATTGACCATCCATAGTTCCTGATTGCCGACTTCTCTGAACTTCTTAAAGTCATCCGCTGTCTTATAGTTGATTTCTAGTTTCGTGACTTCTGTCATCATCATCACTCCTTGTTCATATTATAACCTTGTTTACATTATAGCGATGTGAATTCACTCATAACAAGCCGGAATATTGTATTATTGTTTTAAAGTTATTATACTATTGTAAGAATAACGTGAAGGAGTATCAGCAATGGAGATACTAACGGTCAATGACCACGAGAAAAGTTACCATGAGGAATTTCCTCAGCATCTGTTCAAAGAACGTGCAGCAGTCAAATCCCATCCGCATACACAGCAGCTGGCTGACATTATTGCAGATTACATGAAGCCGCTTGGTATAACGAAGCAGCAGGACAATCACCTGACAGCGCTTAAAGAAGGAGCACCAGTGATTATCGGCGGCCAGCAGGCGGGGTTATTTATCAGTCCGCTGTATACCATACATAAAATTATTTCTATTATCGTGCTCGCAAGAGAACAGTCTCATCAGCTGAATCGCCCGGTTATCCCAGTGTTCTGGATTGCAGGAGAAGACCATGATTTCAGCGAAGTCAATCATGCTTATCTTTATGATGATAGTCAGGTCAGACTGAATAAAGTAAAAGTCGCGACGAAGCAGCAGGTGGAGACTTCCGTCTCCGACTTTATGCTGAGTGACGAAGAAAAACACAGTACGGTTCATGAGTTCATGTCAAAGCTTAAGGAGACGGAACGCACCCGGCAGATTCAGCAGCTGCTTTCAGAGCTGCCGAATGCGTGGACCGATCAAGTGAAGCAGCTGATTCACGAACTATTTAAGGAGAGTGGCCTGCTGCTGATTGACAGTAATGATCCTGCATTCCGTCGTCTTGAAAAAGAAACGTTCAAGTATATGCTGACGCATCACGAAGCGATTCATGCGGCATTTATCGCCGGTCAGAAGAAATCCGTTGCCGGCGGGCAGCAGCAGATGATTGAGACAAATTCCAATGTCCATCTGTTCATGAAATATGACAATCAGCGGCAGCTCCTGAATTTTACAGCAGGAAAGTTCGTGCTGAATAAATCTGACGTGACATTCACGCGGGATGAACTGCTGCGGCTCATTGATACAGAGCCTGAACTGTTCTCGAACAACGTAGTGACTCGCCCGGTCATGCAGGAATTAATGTTCAACACGCTCTGTTTCATCGGTGGACCGTCCGAGATTAAATACTGGAATGAACTGGCTGATGTGTTTGCGTACTTAGATCGTCCTCTGCCCATATTAATTCCGCGGATGAGAATAACATATATTAACCGGCGTATTCAGAAGCTGCTCGAACAGTATGAACTGAATATATCAGCTATTTTAACGGACGGCATGCAGCATCAGCAGGAGCAGTTTCTGGCGGACGAGGCGAATAAGGCGCTGCTTGTAAAAGTTGACGCTCTTGAGCAGCAGCTGACCACTGTGTTCAGCGAAATAACAGAGCTGGCCGAGACGAAACAGGTTCAAGTGATCGCTGGCAGCAATCTTGAGCATCATTTAAAACAGCTCGATTACTTCAGAAAGGCTTATCAGCGCGAACTCAGACAGAAGAATGAGATTGTGCTGCGCCACTTCAAGGAGATAGAGCTGCACTTAAATCCAAGAGGCGGTCTGCAGGAGCGGACATGGCATCCGCTGCAGCTGATCAATGACACGGATTTATGCATATTTACTAAAATTTCTGATGAACTCGTGTATACGACAGGACAAGTTGTCATTGAGTTATAACGCTATAGCCATCAATACTTTCCAGCCATTTCGACAAATGTCGAAATGGTTTTTTTTTGTATTATTTAATTAATAAATAATATATTGTGAAAATTTTATTTTTCAGTGGTACAAAGTGGGGCGATGTGGTAAATTATATTTAAGGCAGGGTGATAGATATGTTCATGGGTGAATATCAGCATCAACTGGATGCTAAAGGACGTATCATTGTTCCTTCAAAATTCCGTGATGAATTATCAGAACATTTCGTTATTACTCGCGGCCTTGACAACTGTCTTTTTGGATACACGATTGCCGAATGGCAGAAGATTGAAGAGAAGTTAAAGACACTTCCCATCACTAAAAAAGATGCACGTAAATTTATGAGATTGTTTTTTTCCGGAGCTGTTGAAGTAGACCTTGATAAACAAGGAAGAATCAACATTCCATCTCATCTGAGAGAATATGCTGGATTAACGAAAGAATGTGTAGTCATCGGTGTATCGTCCCGCATAGAAATATGGGATAAAGCTGTATGGCAGACATTTTATGAAGAAACTGAAGAGCATTATGAAGAAATAGCAGAAGAATTGATTGATCTGGATTTTTAGGAGGTAAATTATGTTCCATCACATCACCGTATTATTGCGTGAAACAGTCGATATGCTGGATATTAAAGAAGACGGCGTTTATGTCGATTGCACATTAGGTGGTGCAGGCCATAGTCTTTATCTTGTCAGTCAGCTGTCCGATAAAGGACGTTTGATTGCGATCGATCAAGATGACAAAGCATTGAATAATGCATCTGATGTCCTGAAAGATCATATGCATAAAGTGACGCTCGTCAAGAACAATTTTAGAAACTTGCGGGAAGTTCTGGATTCATTGAATATTGATAAAGTAGACGGCATATTATATGACCTCGGCGTATCAAGTCCACAGCTGGACGAAGCAGAACGCGGCTTCAGCTATCACAACGCGGCAAGACTCGATATGAGAATGGACCAGACGCAGGAACTGTCTGCCTATGAAGTGGTCAATGACTGGCCGTATGAAAAACTTGTCAGCATCTTTTACCGTTATGGCGAAGAGAAATTTTCCAAGCAGATTGCAAGAAACATTGAAAAATTAAGAGAACTGAAACCTATTGAAACGACAATCGAACTCGTCGATATTATTAAGGATAGCATCCCGGCACCGGCTCGGCGCAAGGGCGGGCATCCGGCTAAAAGAGTCTTTCAGGCCATACGCATAGCGGTCAACGATGAACTGGGCGCTTTTGAATCATCGATTGAGCAAGCCATCCAATCAGTAAAAAAAGGTGGCAGAATTTCAGTCATCACGTTCCATTCACTGGAAGATCGTATATGTAAACAGTTGTTCCTGGAATATGAAAGAGGGCCTGAAGTACCTAGAGGCCTGCCCGTTATCCCCGACGAATATCAACCTAAACTCAAACGAGTCAACCGAAAAGCCATTGAGTCAACAGCAGAAGAATTAGCTGAAAATAACCGGGCAAGAAGTGCGAAGCTACGCGTCGCAGAAGTATTAAAATAAGGGGTGACAACATGGCAGCAGAATACATAGGCAGTAATGCGTATGAAAGAGCTTATGACACATATGAAGGCAGCAGTACGAAAGCTACAGCAAAAACCCATGTTGTATCGCTTTCTAAAGTAGAGAAGCTGATTTATTTAGCGCTTGTAGCATTGATTGCTTTGGTCAGTGTTTATATGCTATCTTTAAAGTATGATGCGTATGACATGAATGTAAAAATTGCAGCAACAGACAGTAAAATAATCCATCAGCAGAGCATTAACGGAGAATTAAACGCTGAAGCAATGAAACAATCATCTTACGAACGTATCTATAGTAAAGCGAAAGCTTACGGGCTGAGCTTGAACAATGATAACGTAAAGGTAGTGCAAAAAGATGGCAGCAATTAAGATTAAAAAAAACAAAATAGGAGCAGTCCTCTTAGTATTGTTATTCGGACTGCTCTTTTTTCTATTGATTTTTAGATACTCGTATGTAATGATTTCCGGGCATTCGTCGGGACAGGATTTATCTATTAAAGCCAGTGAGAAATATGCCAGAAATATTATCAATCAGCCGAAGCGTGGTGTCATCTATGACCGGAACGGTGAAGTGCTCGCGCAGGACATCAGTTCCTTCAAACTTGTTGCTGTGCTTGATAAGCGCATGGTCAACACAGATAAGTCGCCCGCTTATGTTGTGAATAAGAAAAAGACAGCTGCTGCCCTGAGTAAAATCATCGATATGCCGAAAAAAGAAGTGTATAACCGGCTGATGACAAAAAAAGTGTTCCAGGTTGAATTCGGTAAAGCCGGCAAAGATTTAACTTATAATCAGAAGAAAAAAATAGAGGCGCTGAATCTCCCGGGACTCACTTTCTTCTCTGAGAAGAAACGGTTTTACCCGAACGGCAATTTTGCCTCACATTTAATCGGCTATGCTGAGAAAAATTCTGAGACCAATAAGATCGAAGGAATGCTCGGCACAGAAAAAGTATTTGACTCCTACTTATCAGGTAAAGCCGGTAAAACAACTTATAAGCAGGATATATGGCAGTATGTCCTGCCGAATTCCGGGAATGTCACGCCGGCAGTCGACGGAGATGACGTTCACTTGACCATTGACAAGAACATCCAGATATTCGTCGAGGATTCACTTGATATGATGGTGAAGCGCTATGCGCCGAAAGATTTATTTGCGGTTGTCGCTGATGCAAAAACAGGAGAGATCCTCGGGTACAGTCAGCGGCCGACCTTCAACCCCGAGACGCGTGAAAACTTCGGCGTCAAATGGCAGAACGATTTGTTCCAGAATACATATGAGCCGGGTTCTACGTTTAAGACATATGGTCTCGCTGCTGCGATAGAAGAAGGCAAGTATCAGCCGAACAAAAAATATAAGTCAGGCAGCCGGACAATAGAAGGCCAGAAGATTTATGACTGGAACAAGACAGGGTGGGGCAGGATCACAGAGAACCACGGCTTCCAGCTCTCTTCCAATGTTCTGATGATGAAGCTGCAGGATGAGGTCGGTATTAAGAAGATGAAGGAGTATTACGAAAAATTCGGTTTCGGCAAGACGACGAATTCACTGTTTGACGGCGAAGTGACCGGCAATATTTCCTGGGGCGATCCATTAAGCCGTAAAGTGTCAGCCTTCGGCCAGTCCACAACTGTGACCCCTATTCAGATGGTGCAGGCTGAAACAGCGATTCTCAATGGCGGCAAAATGCTCAAGCCGTATTACGTCCAGTCTATTAATGGAGATAAGAAAGTGATGTATCAAGGGGAAAAGACGATAGTCGGCACACCGGTCACAAAGCAGACCGCGAAAGAAACGATGAAAGCACTTAAGAGTGTCGTCTACGGCTCAGAGATGCATGCTTATAACTACCGTATTGATGACTACCAAATTGCCGGCAAGACAGGAACCGCCCAAGTGCCGGACACAGAACACGGCGGTTATGTGCAGGGCGATAATCCGTATTTACTGAGTTTCATGGGCTATGCGCCTGCGGATCATCCTAAAGTCATCGTCTACATGGCGATGTCACTCGCACAGAAAAATGCAGCGGAAGCTTACAATATTGGTGTTTCGAAAGGCTACAAACCACTGATGGAAAACACACTGAAATACTTGGATGTTGAAAACGGCAAAGAGAAAAACCAGCCGCTGACGACTAAAGTTCCTGCTACTGCAGGTATGCCTGTAGAAAAAGCGCAGGCAGCTCTTGAAAGTAAGTCTGTCGCACCTGTTGTGATCGGCTCAGGTAAAACGGTCACTGCTTCTGAACCGGCAGCAGGTCAGACGATGCTGCTCGGCGATAAAGTGTTCATTGCGACAGACGGTGACTTGATGATGCCTGACATTTCAGGCTGGTCCAAACGTGAACTGCTGGAATTTGAACAGCTGACCGGTATCAAGGTGAAGTTTGATGGCTCCGGTTACGTTGTCAAGCAGTCTGTTCCGCAAGGTGAAATTATTAAACAAGGCGAAGCGGTTGTCGTTAAAATGGATTCGCTTGATCCGCTGAAACAGTCACCGGCCTACGATGATATTATTGATGCCAACCAGAAAGATGAAGAGAATGCATTAAAGAAACAACTTGAAGCAGAAAAAGCAAAACAAAATTAAAAGGAGAATGCGACGTTACGTCGCGACCATAATCATGCAGACATTTCCCTACGCGCTTGCTGCGTTTATATTAACAGCAATTTTAGTTCCTTTATTCATCCCGCTGCTGAAACGAATGAAGTTCGGTCAGTCCATCAGAACAGAAGGTCCTCAGAGTCATATGAAAAAAAGCGGCACACCGACGATGGGCGGCCTGACATTCCTGATCAGTACGCTTGTCATCAGTCTCATCGCCCTATTGTTTGTTGAAGATAGAGGACCGATCATGCTGTTGATGCTCGTCACTTTAGGATTCGGGCTGATCGGCTTTGTAGATGATTACATCATCGTGGTCAAAAAGAATAACCAAGGCCTGACTTCCAGACAGAAATTTCTATTCCAGATTTTAATCGCAGTGCTGTTTTATATCGTCAGCAAATCATTAGGACTGCTTGCATTGAACACAACGATCAATCTGCCGTTCACTGACATGGGTATTCCACTCGGCTTGTTCTATATTGTATTTATTGTTTTCTGGCAGGTCGGTTTCTCGAACGCAGTCAATCTGACGGACGGTCTCGACGGACTGGCAACCGGCTTATCGATTATCGCCTTCAGTTGTTATGCGGTGATTGCCCTGTATCAGCAGGCGTTCGGTATCGGTGTGTTTACGATGATTCTTGTCGGCAGTTTATGCGGCTTCCTGATCTACAATAAATATAAGGCGAAGCTATTTATGGGTGATACCGGCTCGCTCGCGCTCGGCGGTGTGATTGCGACTGTATCCATCATGCTGAATCAAGAACTCACGCTGCTCTTCATCGGCTTAGTATTCGTCCTTGAAACACTGTCAGTGATGCTGCAGGTCACATCATTCAAATTAACAGGGAAAAGAATTTTCCGTATGAGTCCGCTTCATCATCACTTTGAACTGGGTGGATGGAGCGAATGGAAGATTGTCATTGTGTTCTGGCTTGCCGGTCTGATTACCGGTGCCGTCGGAATTTATTTAGGAGTGAACTAACATGAAAAACATTACAGATTACAGAGAGAAGCATGTACTGGTCCTCGGTCTGGCAAAAAGCGGCTATGAAACAGCAAAACTACTTCATCGCTTAGGTGCAGTGGTGACGGTCAATGACGGGAAGGACTTGACTGACAATCAAGACGCCCGTGAACTGAAAGAGATGGGCGTCACAGTGATAGATAAAGAACATCCATTGACACTGCTTGATACGCACGAACTCATCGTCAAAAATCCAGGTATTCCTTACCATGTACCGCTGCTCAAGGAAGCTGTCAGCAGAAATATACCCATTATTACTGAAGTGGAGCTTGCCTATCAGATCAATGAAGGAACGACGATTGCAATCACCGGCACAAACGGCAAGACGACAGTGACATCGTTAATCGGCGACATGTTCAGTCATTCACCTGAAACAGGTCTGTTAAGTGGCAACATCGGAGTTGTCGCGTCAAAAGTCGCGCAAACAGCCGGCCCTATGGATACGATGATCACAGAGCTGTCATCCTTTCAGCTGATGGGCATCCGTCAGTATAAACCCCATATTGCGGTTATCACTAATATTTATTCAGCGCACCTTGATTATCACGGGACACAGGATGACTATGTCCAGGCTAAGATGACTATTTTTAAGAATCAGACGGCAGAAGATTACCTGGTCTTTAACGATGCACAGCGGCATTTGCTGCAAGACTTTCCGGTTCATAGTCAAGTCAGCTATTTCTCACCGGACCATGAGACGAACGGCGCCTATATTATAGATGACCATATTTATTTCCAAGGTGAGGTCATCTGTTCTGTCGGGCAGGTCGTTCTTCCCGGCAAACATAATCTTGAAAACATTCTCGCAAGTATCGCTGTCTGTAAATTATCCGGTATCACCAATGAAGCAATCATCGCTACGCTGACTACATTCGAAGGTATTAAGCACCGCACGCAGTACGTCGCAACAATTAATGGTGTGAAGTACTACAATGATTCGAAAGCGACTAATACACTGGCAACAACGTTCGCACTTGATGCGTTCAAAGCGCGTGTGCACTGGCTGTGCGGCGGTCTCGACCGCGGCAATGGCTTTGAGGATCTGGATCATCATGTGGGGAACGTTGAGCGCATGTATATTTTCGGTGAGACGACACCTAAACTGATTGCGTTTGCGCAGCAGCATGCTATTCCTTACGAAGTATGCGAGGATGTCAAAGATGCCGCAGCAAAAACCGCGCACTTCACACAGCCGGGACAAGTCGTCCTGTTAAGCCCGGCCTGTGCCAGCTGGGATCAGTATCCCACATATGAAGTACGCGGTGATGAGTTCATCCAGCAAGTTAAGAAGATGGGATAGCAGGTGATAGAATGGCTGAATCAAATGTGGTGAAATCTACAAGTTTTAACGGTCGGACAAAAAACCGTAGAAATCGGCATCGGCTGCAGCTAGGGATTTTTTTAGCAGTCGTTGTACTTGTGACATTGATTCTGCTGTATATGTTCACGAGTATCAGTTATGTCGGCAAGGTGACCATCAACAAGACCCAGCTCATCACAGAAAGCAAAGTGAAACAAATAATCAATCTGTCGCCGAAAGACAGAATCTATTCGCTTCCCGTCAGCAAGATGGAACAGAACTTAAAAATGCAGGATGGCGTTAAAAAAGTTGAGATTCACCGCCATTTCCCGAACAAACTGTCTGTGGATATTACAGAATATGCTATAGTGGGTGTAGTCGCTGACGGCAGCGGATTCAATCCGCTGCTGGAAAACGGCCAGGTACTGAAGTCCATTAATAATATTGACAGCAGCACTGCGCCTGTCGTCTCGGATTTCGGCAGAAAAGAACGGCAGCAGCTGGTGACTATTTTAAACAAGACCAATCCTGCTATTGTCAACGCCATCTCCGAAATTAACTTTGTGCCGAACCAGGAAGCATCCAGACGCGTTCAGCTGTTTATGAATGATGGTCTTGAAGTTATCGGGGATTTAAGGACGCTCGGCGACAAACTTGACTACTATCCCGGCATGGCAAAAAATGTGCCGCGGGACCAGAACGGCAATCTTGTGAAGCCTGGTATTATCGATCTTGAAGTAGGCGCAGTGTTCATTCCTTATGAATCGCAAAAAGCAGAGACGCGGCGCCTTGAAATGGAAAGTGAAGTGGCAGCGAGAAAGAAAAGAGAAGATCAGAAACTTGAGCAGTCTATCAATGAACTGAAGAAACAGCTCGATGCCATCCGCACAAAATCAAAAAAAGCTTCATCATAAAAACAGCGCCGGCATAATCAGCAGGCTGCAGCGATAAATCAGCCGCTCAATAGTTATTATAAGAATTGATTAAAATTAACGATATATTTGTTTTATAGTTCACATGACGATAGCTATCATGTAAACTAATGTTAGTGTGTAATAGTATAAATTGTGTTTTGGAGGTGCCTATTAATGGAAGAGCATTATTATGTAGCCATAGATATTGGCTCAGCAAGCGTGAAAGTGGTTGTCGGTGAGAAATTTCATAACGGTATCAATGTGATAGGCACAGGACAAACTTTCACGGATGGAATCAGACGCGGTGTCATCGATGATTTTGATGTTGCACAGCATGCGATTAAAGATACGATTAAAAAGGCGCAGATTGCTTCCGGCGTAGATATCAAGGAAGTATTCTTAAAAATGCCGATCATCCATACAGAAATACATGATGTGACGAATGAAATTTCTTTTAATGGAGAATCAACGGAAATACACGGTGAACATATTGAAGAAGTGCTTGAAAACATCCGCGGCAAAAATACGGCAAGCGACATTGAGATTATCGGGGTATATCCGAAATTGTTCAGAGTCGATGATATCCATGAAGTGAGCGACCCTAAAAATATGGTGGCGACGCAGAGTCTTGCAGTAGATGCAGGTGTCATCACGACTAACCGTTCACTTTTGATCAACACATTGAAATGTGTGGAGTCATGCGGTGTTGAAGTGCTGGACGTCTACTCAGATGCCTATAACTACAAGCATATACTGACACCGACAGAAGTCGAACTTGGGGCCTGTGTCATCGACATCGGAGACCAGCTGACACAAGTAGCGTTCTATGAACGCGGTACACTTGTCGATGCGGACAGCATTCCGGTTGCAGGCGCTCATATTACAGCAGATATCGCACAGGCGCTTAATACATCGTACGATAAAGCGGAGAAAATCAAAGAGCAGTATGGTCATGCATTTTTCGACCTTGCGTCTGAACAGGACGTCTTCCACGTCGTCCAGAACGACAGCAACGAGGAAGTGGCATTCAACCAGAAGGAACTCAGTGACTTTATTGAAGCGCGTGTCGAGGAGATATTCCAGGAAGTCTTTGATTTACTTCAGGACATGGGAATTGATAAGATCAACGGCGGCTTCGTCATCACAGGGGGTTCTGCCAATATGCTTGGAATGAAAGAGCTGCTGATGGACATGGTCAATGAAAAAGTAAGAGTTCATGTACCAGTTCAGATGGGTATCAGAAAGCCTGAGTTCTCATCAAGCATCGCGATGATTTCAAGCGGCATTAACTTTGATGAGCTTCTTGATTATGTTACAATTAATAATCATGAAACGCATGCAGAAGAAGTGCATGTTGAACAAGGATCAAAGCCGAAACAAAATCGGCTGGACGGCTTCTTCAAAAGAAAAAGCCAGGTCAATGTCGAACCCGGTGAAACGGTCATTGTTGACAATGATAGACAAAATCACTCAGATGAATCAGCAGCACACGAAGAACAACCAAGTATGATGAAAAAAATTATGAAATCATTATTTGAATAGACGGCCATTACAGTATAGGAGGAAATATTAATGTTGGAATTTGAACAAGGGTTTAACCATTTAGCAACACTCAAAGTCATCGGTGTCGGAGGCGGCGGTAACAACGCGGTCAACCGAATGATTGAACATGGCATGAACAATGTAGAATTTATCGCGATTAATACTGATGGCCAGGCACTTAACTTATCAAAAGCTTCATCAAAGATTCAGATCGGTGAAAAACTGACGCGTGGTCTTGGCGCGGGGGCTAATCCTGAAATCGGGAAGAAAGCTGCCGAAGAATCACGTGAACAGATTGAAGATGCCATTCAAGGCGCTGATATGGTCTTCGTCACTGCCGGCATGGGCGGCGGTACTGGAACAGGTGCAGCACCGGTTGTCGCTAAAATCGCTAAAGAGATGGGCGCGTTGACAGTGGGTGTCGTGACACGTCCGTTCTCATTTGAAGGCCGTAAACGTCAGACTCAGGCGGCAGCAGGTGTAGAAGCAATGAAAGCTGCGGTCGACACATTGATTGTCATCCCGAATGACCGACTGCTTGATATCGTTGACAAATCAACGCCGATGATGGAAGCGTTTAAAGAGGCGGATAATGTATTACGTCAAGGGGTTCAAGGGATTTCAGACTTAATCGCTGTGTCCGGTGAAGTGAACCTTGACTTCGCCGATGTCAAGACGATTATGTCTAACCAAGGATCAGCATTGATGGGAATTGGCGTGGCATCTGGTGAGAACCGAGCGATGGAAGCCGCTAAAAAAGCGATTTCTTCTCCACTGCTTGAAACGTCTATCGTTGGTGCGCAAGGGGTTCTGATGAACATTACCGGCGGCGAATCATTATCACTATTTGAAGCTCAGGAAGCAGCAAATATTGTGCAGGATGCCGCGGACGAAGACGTGAACATGATCTTTGGTACAGTCATCAATCCTGAACTGCAGGACGAAATTGTTGTGACGGTCATCGCGACTGGCTTCAACGAAAAAACGAGTGCCCGCTCAGTGAAACCACAGACATCTTTCAGTCAAAACCCTGTAAGAGAGACTAAAGAGGAGCGTCCAGAACCATCACAGCCGCAGTCACAACCACAGTCAACTAACGATGGAGATCTTGATGTACCAAGCTTCTTACGTGACCGTACGCGTTCACGCCGGTCAAGAAGATAATAATAATGCATGAAGCTGGGACAAACGTTATTTCCTCTCGGAGGGAACAAACGTCCCGGCTTTTTTCATAGGAGGATACGGTGGAACTATTCGATACTCAACCACTGCATATGGCTGTCGACAATAACAGAGTGATCGGAATCACGACGAGAAACGGCGGGGTGAGTGCTTACCCGGCCGACGCCATGAATATGGCGCATTATATCGATGACCTGCCGGCTAATGTCGTTCATAACCAGCAGCTGCTTGCTGAGGCGATCGGTGTGCCGCGTGAGAACTGGGTGTTTCCGGTTCAGACGCACGGCAACCGGATTGCTCAAGTGACTGCCGAACACCGGGGAACCAATATTGATGAACTGACTGGTGACCTGCATGGTTATGACGGGCTCTGGACGATAGAAGCAGATGTTCTCTTGACGATGTGCTTTGCAGACTGCGTGCCCGTCTATCTTTATTCATTAGTCGATTCGTTTACAGCGCTCGGTCACGCGGGCTGGCGGGGAACGCTCGGCATGGTCACAGGAGAACTGATTAAAGAAGTGACGCATCCTGAAGAACTCGTCTGCATCATCGGACCGTCCATCTGTCCGGACTGCTACGAAGTGAACGAAGATATCAGGAGGCAGTTCAACGCGCTGCCCTTTGACACAGCACCTTTCTTTGAACGGAAGGACAGCGGGCATTATAAGATCAACTTAAAGGCACTGAACCGGGAAATCGCCCTATTTCACGGAGTTAAGCCGGAGAATATATGGATTTCAGCACATTGCACAGCAGAACACCCTGACTTTTTTTCTTATCGGACGGAATGCGGCAATACAGGCCGGATGCTTGCATTTATAGGAACGAGGAATGAACATGACAGTTAAAGAAAATTTGAAAACAATCAATGAGTCACTAGCTGCAAGAACAGGCAGCAGTCGTCCTACTGTAATTGCAGTCACAAAATATGTTACAATAGACCGAGCAAAGGAAGCATTAAATGCCGGCGTCACTCACTTCGGAGAGAACAGAGTTGAAGGATTTCTAGCTAAGAAAGAGGCGCTGCCGGAAGGGATTTTCCATTTCATCGGTTCGCTGCAGACGAGAAAAGTGAAAGACGTGATCAATTCGATTGATTACCTGCATTCGCTGGATAGATGGTCACTGGCTGAAGAGATCGAAAAACGTGCGGATCATCCCGTTAAATGTTTCGTACAGGTAAATGTGTCCGGAGAAGCATCAAAGCACGGGATGGCGCCGGAAGCAGTCGTGCCGTTCGTGCAGTCATTAAAAGCATTTCAACAGATCGAAGTGGTCGGCTTGATGACGATGGCGCCTTTCTCGGACAACGAAGAAGAACTGAGAAGCTGCTTTGCCGCTTTAAGAACATTAAAAGATGAAGTAGCGGACTTGAAACAGTCCAATGCACCATGTACTGAGCTGTCAATGGGTATGAGCAATGACTATTTGATTGCTGCAGAAGAAGGTGCGACATTTATTAGAATTGGCACAAAGCTTGTCGGGTAGGAGGACACTATGGCGATTAAAGATGTATTTAAAGGATTCTTCGTCGTTGAAGATGAAGACAATGATAATGAGATATACAGCAGTGAAGATACACGCGAAGCGCGGCTGAAAGAAGAGCAGAAGGTCGTCCAGAAGAAAGTGGTGCAGGGTGAACCAAGAAAAGCATTTAAGCCGACGGAGAACAAAGTGGTGACTAAACCGAACGTTGTCAATATAAAGCAGGATGTGCAGAGCAGCTCGAAAATGTGTCTGTTTGAGCCCCGTGTGTTTTCAGATACGCAGGATATTGCGGACGAACTTAAGAATCGTCGGGCGACGCTTGTCAATCTGCAGCGCATCGATAAAATCTCTGCTAAAAGAATCATTGATTTTCTGAGTGGAACAGTATATGCTATCGGCGGCGACATTCAGCGCATCGGCCAGGATATTTTTCTGTGCACACCTGACAATGTAGAAGTTGCAGGAAGTATCACAGAGATGCTGGATGCCCCTGAAAACATGGAAGAAAGATAGGAGAAAAAATGTCCCAGGATATCGTCATACCCATTTTTAACTTTATATTGTTTTTGCTGCAAGTTTATTTCTATGCCATGATTGTCTATTTCTTTATGTCGTGGATTCCAGGTGCGCAGCAATCCGCATTCGGCAGAATACTGGCACGAATCGTCGAGCCTTACTTAGAACTGTTCAGACGCTATATTCCGCCGGTCGGCATGTTTGATCTGTCAGCCATTGTCGCGTTAGTGGTGTTCAACTTATTCAGAAACGGCGTTATAGCTATTTATTACCAGTTTGTACTACCTCATCTGTATTAATTTGAATGAGCGATGACGAATAATCTCAGTTTAATGGGATTATTTTTTTGTAGCATAAGGAGAAGCGCATGAATCTACTACAGCATTTCAGATACGAAGAACAGGAGACAGTCAAAGCGATGATGCAGTTCTGTGAGCGCGCAGATTCAAGCTATGCACCGGTATTGACGCCTTTTCTTGATCCCCGCGAACAGTATATTTTAACTGTCGTCGTCAAGCAGTTTGCCGGCCTTCATGTTCATACGTTCGGCGGTGATGCCCAGGCTGAACGCTGCCGGGCCATCATCAGTCCGGACTACTTTGTTCCGGAGGAGGAGGACTTTCAGCTGACACTGCTTGAAGTGAATTATCCGGACAAATTTGTCACGCTGACGCACCGCAATTTACTCGGCTCGCTGATGCAGACCGGCATTAAACGGGAGCAGCTCGGTGATATCAGAGTCGGGCATCACATCCAGTTCGTTTTGACGAAACATTTTGAATCTTTTATGATACTCGAATTGACACGCATCAAGAAAGCCGCCGTCACTTTGCGGGCCGTCCCGTTCAGTGACTTCATTGAACCGGTGGAGGCTTATACGCAGCTGCAGACGACGGTCTCCAGTTTAAGGCTCGACAATGTCATCCAGCAGCTCACAAAGAAGTCACGGGCGGTCGCCCAGAAACTCATAGACGGCGAACATGTTAAAGTGAATCATACCGTGATCACTAAGACGAGTTTCACAGTGGAAGAACACGACTTATTATCCATCAAAGGATTCGGCAGAGCGAAAGTCACGCATATCGGAGACCGGACGAAAAAAGACAAAATCAGACTAACGATAGAGACATTATTTAATTAAGAGGTGAACACAATGAATTATTCTCCTTCAGACATCGAAATGAAGCAGTTCAATATCGTCCATAAAGGATTGAATGAAAACGAAGTAAGAGATTACTTGCGTGAACTGAGTGATGAACTGGAACGGCAGCGTGAAGAAAAAGCGATGCTGCAGCGCATGATTGACGATAAAGATGAAAACATCAGCCGATTCCGCGCGGTTGAAAATACAATCGGTGAGGCGCTTGTCGTTGCACAGCGCGCCGGCGATGAAATTAAAGCTGCAGCAGGCATGCAGGCTGACGTCATCATTAAAGATGCGCAGAACCATGCCGATCAGATTGTCAATGATGCGATGCAGAAAGCCCGCGAAATCAGTTTTCAGACAGAAGACATGAAGCGCCAGTCAAAAATTTTCCGTGCACGGTTCCGTATGCTTGTAGAAGCGCAGCTTGATCTGCTGAAGAATGAGGACTGGGATTACTTATTAAATTACGATTTGGAAACAAAACCTATTGAACAATCGCAGTTAAATGATGTAGAATCAGAGTAATAGTTAAATAGCAGAACCGTTCTATAGCATAATGGCAGTCAAGCGAGCTGATGACAGTGGGAGATCAGCCTGCCGCTCTATGGATATATCACTCTGCTGATTAATTCAATCATGAACTAAGAGAACTCTAAACTTGAGTTAAACAAGGTGGTACCGCGGAGCAATTCGTCCTTGATACAAAGTTTAGCGTTCTTTTTTTATATTTAGAAAATGGAGATGATCAAATGGAATATAAAGACACATTGCTGATGCCGAAAACTGCTTTTCCGATGCGCGGCGGTCTGCCGAACAAAGAGCCTGAGATTCAGGCGCAGTGGGATGAGCAGGATTTATATCATAAAATTTTAGAGAAAAATGCCGGAAAACCGAACTATATTCTGCATGACGGCCCGCCGTATGCAAACGGACAGATCCATATGGGTCATGCCCTAAATAAAATCATCAAAGACTTCATTACCCGTTATAAAGCGATGACCGGCTTCAACTCACCGTTTGTTCCCGGCTGGGATACGCATGGTCTGCCGATTGAACAGGCACTGACCAAAAAAGGAGTCAACCGCAAGGAGATGTCTGTCGCTGAGTTCCGTGAGCTGTGCAAGCAGTTCGCATTAGAGCAGGTCGACCTGCAGAAAGCAGATTTCAAACGTCTCGGTGTCAATGCGGACTGGCAGAAGCCATACATCACGCTGCAGGAGAAGTTTGAGGCGGAGCAGATTCGTCTGTTCGGCGACATGGCGAAAAAAGGCTATATCTATAAAGGGAAAAAACCGGTCTACTGGTCTCCGTCCAGTGAATCATCACTAGCTGAAGCAGAGATCGAGTACCAAGACAAAGTATCACCATCAATCTATGTCGCATTTAAGACGAAAGATGGTAAAGGTCTTGTCGACAACGATGTGAAGTTCGTCATCTGGACAACGACGCCGTGGACATTACCTGCGAACGTAGCAATCGCTCTTAATCCGGCGCTTGATTATGTACAGGTGAATGTCGCAGGAGAATCATTCATCGTCGCTCAAGTACTGCTTGACAATGTTTGTGACGCAGTAGGCTGGGACAAAGACAGTGTAACGATCGACAAGACATTTAAAGGCGAGGCACTTGAACATATTACAGCGCAGCATCCGTTCCTTGACCGTGAGTCACTCATTATTTTAGGGGACCACGTAACGACTGATGCCGGTACCGGCTGTGTGCATACTGCACCTGGGCACGGGGAAGATGACTTTATCGTCGGTCAGAAATATGATCTTCCTGTCATCTCACCTGTAGATGATAAAGGGGTGTTCACTGAGGAAGCGGGCGAATTCGCAGGTGTCTACTATGATAAAGCGAACAAGCTGATCACAGAGAAGCTGACAGAAGTCGGCGCACTGTTGAAACTTGAATTCTTCACGCACTCATATCCGCATGACTGGCGTACAAAGAAACCAGTTATTTTCCGTGCGACACCGCAGTGGTTCGCATCCATCAACAAAGTCCGCCAGGATATACTGGACGCGATTGATGAGACAGCGTTTAAAGTGGACTGGGGTAAAACACGTATTTACAATATGATCCGTGACCGCGGCGACTGGGTCATCTCCCGTCAGCGTGCATGGGGCGTGCCGCTGCCGGTATTCTATGCGGAGAACGGCGACATCATCATGGAAGAAGCAACGATTGAGCATGTCGCACAGTTATTTGAACAGTTCGGCTCGAATGTGTGGTATGAAAGAGAATCGAAAGACTTGCTGCCGGAAGGCTATACACATAGCGGCAGCCCGAACGGTGAGTTCACAAAAGAGACGGATATCATGGACGTCTGGTTTGATTCAGGATCATCGCACCGCGGTGTACTGGAAGCACGTCCGGAACTCTCATTCCCGGCAGACCTGTACTTTGAAGGGTCTGACCAGTATCGCGGCTGGTTCAACTCATCCATCACGACAGCGGTAGCGACACGCGGGAAATCACCTTACAAAAAACTCCTGTCCCATGGCTTTGTCATGGACGGAGAAGGCCGTAAGATGAGTAAGTCACTCGGTAACACGATCTTACCTGAGAAAGTCGTCAAACAGATGGGTGCAGATATCATCCGTCTCTGGGTGATGTCAGTCGATTACTTGGCAGACGTCCGTATTTCTGACGACATCCTGAAGCAGGTGTCAGAAGTGTACCGTAAAATCCGTAACACATTCCGCTTCCTGCTCGGTAATGTGGCAGACTTCAATCCCGAGACAGATGCGGTGGCTTATGACGACTTAACAGAAGTCGATCAGTATATGCTGAACCGCCTTTATGCCTTTGTCAACCAGGCACATGGTCATTTTGAGAATCATGACTACTTATTCATCTATCAGGAGCTGCAGAACTTCATCAACGTTGAACTGAGTAATTTCTATCTCGATTACGGCAAAGATATTCTTTATATCGAAGGCCGGCATGCACACGTCCGCCGCAGCATGCAGACCGTTATTTATGAAGTGCTGACTTCCTTGATTCGGTTACTGGCACCTGTTCTCCCGCATACAGCAGAAGAAGTATGGAGCCATACCCCTCATGTCACAGAAGAGAGCGTGCATTTAACAAATATGCCGGAAACAACAGAAGTCGATACTGCGTTAGTTGAGAAGTGGGAGAGATTCCTTGAGCTGCGCGATGATGTGCTGAAAGCATTAGAAGATGCGCGTCATGAGAAAGTCATCGGTAAGTCACTGGAAGCGAAAGTGCAGATCTTCACTGACAATGCTGAAGATAAGGCGCTGCTTGAGTCGTTTGACAACTTAAACCAGCTGTTCATCACGTCACAGGCAGAACTTACTGCTGATCAAGCAGGTAAGGACTATGACTTCTTAAATGTTGCGGTAGCGAAAGCAGACGGAGAGAAATGTGAGCGCTGCTGGAACTATACAACAGAGCTCAACGATGAAAAACTATGCCCGCGCTGTCAGAGCGTGCTGCAGGCCGGCTAATACAGAAGTAGTGAATAACAACCATCCATGGATGGTTGTTATTTTTTTATATAAGTTAATAGAATATAATTATGTCAACTTAAAAATCAAGACGATTACTGCGAAATGTGATAAAATAGGAAAGATTGGAGTGAGGACATGACTAAAAAATACAACCTGGCACTAATGATTCCTCTCGGTATGTTCTTGGTTGCTATGGATCAACTTGCAAAATGGATTATCGTTAAAACGCTGGCAGTCGGTGACTCTGTCCCGGTGATCGGCGATATACTGGAAATTACGTCTCACAGGAATTACGGCGCTGCCTGGGGCATGCTGCAGAATCAGAGGATTTTCTTCTTCATCATCACTATTTTTGTGCTGCTGATGATTCTCTACTTCTACCGGAAGGATGCTGTCAATAAGCCGTTGATGCAGCTTGGTCTGACACTCGTCTTCGCCGGAGCAGTCGGCAATTTCATCGACCGCCTGTTCAGAGGAAGCGTCGTGGATTTCATCGATACGAAGATCATCAACTATGACTTCCCGATTTTTAACATCGCAGATTCATGTTTGACGATTGGTGTCATCATACTGCTCTATGAAATATTAGTGAATGAAAATAAGGAGAAAAAGAATGCAGACATTTAATTTTGAAATACTGGAAGAAGAAGTGGGTCAGCGTATCGATAAATATTTAACAGATATGAATGCTGACTGGTCGCGCAACCAGATCCAGGACTGGATTAAAAATGAACTTGTCCAGGTGAACGGTAAAGTGGTGAAAGCGAACTATAAGCTGAGATTGAACGATGAGATCATCGTGACAGAGAAACCGGTGGAAGAAGTCGATTTAGTCGCTGAGGATTTAGGCATTGAAATCTATTATGAAGATAAAGATGTGGCGGTTGTCTATAAACCAAAAGGGATGGTTGTGCATCCGGCACCGGGACATCCGAACGGCACGCTGGTCAATGGTCTGATGTATGCGATTAAAGACTTGTCAGGCATTAACGGGGAGATCCGTCCGGGAATTGTGCACCGTATCGATAAAGATACATCAGGACTGCTGATGGTCGCAAAAAATGATATCGCACACCGCGGTCTCGTAGATCAGCTGGTCAGTAAAACCGTCACGCGGAAGTACACGGCGCTCGTTCATGGCATCATTCCTCATGAATTCGGCACGATTGACGCACCGATCGGACGCAATCCGAAAGACCGTCAGGAAATGTCCGTGCAGGATAACGGCAAAGAGGCGGTGACACATTTCAACGTGCTGGAAACATTTGATAAGTTCTCACTCGTTGAATGTCAGCTGGAAACAGGACGTACGCATCAGATCCGTGTCCATATGAAGCATATCGGCTTTCCACTCGCAGGAGACCCGAAATACGGCCCTAAAAAGACACTTGATATCGGCGGGCAGGCGCTGCACGCAGGAGTCATCGGCTTTGAGCATCCAGTGACGGGCGAGTATATCGAGCGTACGGCTCCGCTGCCTGACTATTTTGAAGAGCTGATCCGTAAACTACGCAAATAGTTTTAGAATGTTGTTTGACAATGGTCGTCAGTATGTTACTATGTATATAACTTAATCACGTTGCTTTTAACTAAGTCCAGAGAGGCTTAAAAGGCGTTGAGCGGGCAAAACCTCACGTCTATTAGACGTGAGGTTTTTTAGGAGGTTAATATGGAAAAACGAGTCATTCTTGATGATAAAGCAATCGACAGAACATTGACACGGATTGCCCATGAAATTCTGGAGAACAACAAAGGGACGGCTGACCTTGCTTTGCTCGGCATCCGGACGCGTGGTGTCTACCTCGCGAACCGCATCCAGCAGAAAATCGAGAAGATTGAAGGTGTCATCGTGCCGACAGGTGTGCTCGATGTGACCGCATACCGTGATGATATTGATGACCGTCATGCAGTGGAGGTAACGGCTTATGAAATCCAGGCTGACTTGAACAATAAGCATGTCGTCATCGTCGATGATGTGCTTTACACGGGACGCACCGTCAGAGCATCACTGGATGCAATCCTTGATCAAGTGCGGCCGAAGCGCATCAGCCTTGCGACGCTGGTCGACCGCGGGCACCGTGAGCTGCCGATCCGGGCGGACTTCATCGGTAAGAACATTCCGACGGCCCTCACTGAAGAGATTGTTGTGATGCTTGATGAAGTTGATGAGAAAACACAAGTTTATATTAAATAAATCCTTTTAAATCGGTACGAGATACCGGCAAAGGGCCATTAAGTGAAAAACTTAAGTCTCTTTGCATACGCAAAGAGACTTTTTTTGATAAGGAGAAGAAAAAATGACGATTAACGAAGAAATATACGAACGCACGGTGGAACCGGTCTACGATGTTCATGACAAACCAAGAGCACGGGAATGGCTGCTGCTGAGTTCACAGCACTTGTTCGCGATGTTCGGTGCGACTGTACTTGTCCCTTATTTGACAGGACTCCCGGTGTCAGCGGCACTGATTGCATCTGGTCTTGGGACACTGCTTTATCTGCTGATTACAAAAGGGATGATTCCTGCTTATCTCGGTTCAAGCTTCGCTTTCATCACGCCGATCATCGTCGGACTGAAGACGCATGACCTAGGTGAGATGCTGATGGCGCTCTTCATGTCAGGTGTGTTCTATGTCATCATCGGTCTGATGATTAAGCTCACCGGCACAGAGTGGCTCTTGAAACTGCTGCCGCCGGTTGTTGTCGGACCCGTCATTATGGTCATCGGTCTCGGCCTTGCGCCTGTTGCTGTCAACATGGCGATGTATAAAGACAGCGCACAGATGACAGGTTACAGCGGTCAGTACTTAATCATCGCTGCGGTGACAACGCTGACAGTTGTTGCCTTCAATATATTCGCGAAAGGCTTCTTCTCGATTATTCCGGTGCTGATGGGTATCATCTTCGGCTATATTACAGCAGTCGCACTTGGCGTAGTTGATTTCACAGGAATCAGTAAAGCCAAATGGCTGCAGCTGCCGGACATCTACATGCCGTTCAGAGATTACCAGCCGACATTTGACTGGATGCTGATTTTAATCATGCTGCCGATCGTCCTTGTCACAGTCAGCGAGCATATCGGCCATCAGGTCGTCATCAACAAAATTGTAGGAAGAAACTTCTTCAAAAACCCGGGTCTTCATCGAAGCTTGATCGGTGACGGTGTGTCAACGATGGTATCTTCCATCATCGGCGGCCCGCCGAGCACGACTTACGGTGAGAACATCGGAGTTCTTGCCATCACAAGAATTTACAGTGTATGGGTTATCGGCGGTGCCGCAGTGCTGGCCTTGATCTTAGGCTTCGTCGGTAAGTTTACAGCGCTTGTATCCAGTATCCCGACGCCGGTCATGGGCGGCGTATCTATTCTCTTGTTCGGGATCATCGCAGCAAGCGGACTGCGCATGCTGGTGGAATCAAAAGTAGATTTCGGCGATAAGCGTAACTTGATCATCGCCTCTGTCATTTTAGTGCTCGGCATCGGTAAAGCGCATATTGACCTGACGATTCAGGATATCCATCTGAATATCGAAGGGATGGCACTTGCTGCACTGGCCGGCATACTGCTGAATCTCATCCTGCCTGAAGCAAAAGTTCATGAAGATTACGAATAAGGAGGCAGACGATGAAACATCTGCATTCAATTAATGAGTTGACGCCGGAACAAATGATGGCTGTCATTGAACGGGCATTAGCATTTAAACAGGGGAAAAAAGCACACTACTCAGGATATGCTGCCAATCTATTTTTTGAGAATTCAACGCGGACAAAATGCTCCTTCGAAATGGCGGAACGCCGCTTAGGACTCGATGTCATTCCGTTTGAGACAAGCACTTCTTCAGTGACAAAAGGCGAGAGCCTGTACGATACATGTAAGACGCTTGAAAGCATCGGAGTTGATGTACTCGTCATCAGACACCCCGATAATGCATACTACGACCAGCTTGAAGTGCTGAATATTCCGGTCGTGAACGGCGGGGACGGTAGCGGTCAGCATCCTTCCCAGTGCTTGCTGGATTTGATGACGATCTACGAGGAATACGGCACGTTCAAAGATTTAAAAGTGCTGATCTGCGGCGATATTATTAACTCGCGTGTCGCAAGAAGCAATTACACGGCACTGACGAAACTCGGCGCACATGTCCAGTTCGCAGCACCTGAGCACTGGCAGGACTATACACTGGATGCCGCTTACGTCGCAATCGATGATGTCATCGGGGACATTGATGTCTGCATGCTGCTGCGCGTGCAGCATGAGCGCCATGCAGATGGTCAGTCGTTTGAAGAGGCTGATTACCATTCACGATACGGCCTGACAACCACGCGCTACAATCAGCTGAAAGACGGAGCGATTGTCATGCATCCTGCGCCGGTCAACCGCGGTGTTGAGATTGACAGTGCGCTTGTCGAAGCGGATAAATCACGGATCTTCAAACAGATGGAAAACGGTGTTTACACACGCATGAGTATATTGAGTCATATTCTTGATAACTAAGGAGTGGATATAATGGCGACATTGCTACGGAACGGTAAAATACTTGAAAACGGTGAACTTGTCACCCGCGATATTCGGATTGAAGCAGGCAGAGTGAGTGAAATAGGCGAACGCCTGAATGTTTACAACAGCGACATCATCGATTTGAACGGCCAGTTTGTCTCTGCAGGATTCATTGATGTCCATGTCCATTTGAGAGAACCGGGCGGTGAGCATAAAGAGACGATTGAAACAGGGACAAAAGCAGCGGCACGCGGCGGTTTTACAACCGTCTGCCCGATGCCGAACACAAGACCTGTGCCGGATACAGTCGACCATTTAGAACGTCTGAATGCCTCTATCAGAAGAAACGCAGCTGTCAGAGTTCTGCCTTATGCGTCCATTACAGAGCGGCAGCTGGGCGAGCAGCTCGTAGACTTCAAAGCGCTGAAAGAACACGGCGCTTTTGCTTTCACTGATGACGGGGTCGGGGTACAGACGGCGAGCGTCATGTACGAAGCGATGCAGCAGGCAGCGAAGCTTGATATGGCAATTGTTGCGCACTGTGAAGACAATTCACTCATTTACGGCGGCGCTATGCATGAAGGTGAAGTCTCTAGGAAGCTCGGCATTCCAGGCATTCCGGCTATCTGTGAGGCCGTGCAGATTGCACGTGACGTCCTGCTCGCTGAGGCAGCAGGCTGTCATTATCATGTCTGCCATGTATCTTCAAAAGAAAGTGTCCGAGTGATCCGCGACGCAAAGCGTGCCGGTATTAAAGTGACCGCTGAAGTGACGCCGCACCACTTATTATTAAATGAGACAGCCATCACTGAAGATGATGCGATTTTGAAGATGAATCCACCGCTGAGAGGTCACGATGACCAGGCGGCATTAATCGCAGCGCTGCTGGACGGTACGATTGACTTTATTGCGACAGACCATGCACCGCATGCAGCGGACGAGAAGGCACAGCCGATGGCTAAGGCACCATTCGGTATTGTCGGCAGCGAAACGGCATTCCCGCTGCTCTATACACATTTCGTCAAAAATGGGGACTGGACTCTGGAACAGCTTGTCAGCTATATGACGACAAAACCAAGTGACGTCTTCCAGCTGCCGTACGGTAGGCTTGCAGTTGGTGAACCCGCAGACATCACAGTGATCAATCTGGACGACTGCTATGAAATCAAGGCGGAAGATTTTCTGTCTAAAAGCAGCAACACCCCGTTTATCGGTGAGAAAGTATTCGGCAATGTCACATTGACTTTAGTAGAAGGAAAAATCGCTTATCAGGAGGAACAGCATGCGTAAACAAAGATTTCTAGTATTAGAAGACGGCACAATATTCAAAGGCTACCGGTTCGGCAGCGACAAAGAGATTACAGGTGAAATCGTGTTCAATACAGCCATGACCGGCTATCAGGAAACATTATCCGACCCGTCGTACACCGGTCAGATCATTACGTTCACTTATCCATTGATCGGCAACTACGGCATCAATAGAGATGATTTCGAAACGTTGACTCCGACATTAAAAGGGATGGTCGTCCGTGAGGCATGTGAGCTGCCAAGTAACTTCAGAAATATGGCATCGCTTGACGAGACGCTGACTTCTTATGATATTCCTGGGATTGATGGCATTGATACGCGTCAGCTGACAAGAAAAATCCGTGAGCACGGTGTGCTGAAAGCAGCATTTGTCAACGACGAAGACAACATTGCTGCAGCGATTGAAGCGCTGAAAACAGCAATCTTCCCGACCGATGAAGTGGCACAAGTGTCAACAAAGACAGCATATGTATCGACTGGAAACGACTTAAGAGTCGTGCTGATTGACTTCGGCAAGAAAGAGAACATCGTCCGTGAACTGAATCTGCGCGGCTGTGATGTCACAGTCATGCCTTATAATACGACGGCAGAGGAAATCCTTCGTCTGCGGCCGGATGGTGTCATGCTGTCAAACGGTCCCGGCAATCCGCAGGACGTTGAAGCGGGGATCAATATGATCAAAGGAATTCTCGGCCATATTCCATTCTTCGGTATTTGTCTCGGCCACCAGCTGTTTGCACTTGCATGCGGTGCAGAGACGTTCAAGATGAAGTTCGGTCACCGCGGTGCCAACCATCCGGTTAAAAACTTGGCGACCGGCAGAATTGAGATCACTTCACAAAATCACGGCTACGCAGTAGATCCAGCTTCCGTCAGAAACACAGCGCTTGAAATTACACATACAGCCTTGAACGACGGTACGGTGGAAGGGTTAAGACATGTATCGCTGCCGGCGTTCTCCGTCCAGTATCATCCGGAGGCGTCTCCTGGCCCGCATGATCCGAACTACTTATTTGATGACTTTATCACATTGATGACAGAAAACAAAGGGAGTGTCCTAAATGCCTAAACGCGACGATATCAATACTATACTTGTAATTGGTTCAGGCCCGATCATCATCGGCCAGGCCGCAGAGTTTGACTATGCAGGAACACAGGCGTGTCTTGCGTTAAGAGAAGAAGGGTACCGCGTTATTCTCGTGAACTCAAATCCTGCGACGATTATGACAGATACTGAGATTGCGGACAAAGTGTACATCGAGCCGCTTACGCTTGACTTTGTCGCACGTATTATCCGTAAGGAACAGCCGGATGCGCTGCTGCCGACGCTCGGCGGTCAGACGGGACTGAATATGGCTGTGCAGCTGCATGAAGCGGGGATTCTTGAGGAGAACAATGTGACGCTGCTCGGCACGAAGCTCTCTTCTATTGAACAGGCGGAAGACCGTGATTTATTCCGCAGCCTGATGAATGAACTCGGTGAACCAGTTCCTGAAAGTGATATCGTCAATGATGTCCAGGGGGCCGTCAACTTCGCCAATGCTATCGGCTATCCGGTCATCGTCCGTCCGGCATTCACAATGGGCGGCACCGGCGGCGGTATTTGCCATCATGAGAAAGAACTGATTGAGATCGTCACTAACGGGCTGAAGTACTCTCCTGTGACTCAATGTCTGATCGAAAAATCTATCGCCGGCTTCAAGGAGATTGAGTATGAAGTGATGCGCGACTCAAATGACAACGCGATCGTCGTCTGCAACATGGAAAACATTGACCCGGTCGGTATTCATACGGGTGACTCAATCGTTGTAGCACCAAGCCAGACATTATCTGACCGTGAATATCATATGCTCCGCGATGTCTCCCTGAAAATCATCCGGGCACTGAAAATTGAAGGCGGCTGTAACGTTCAGCTTGCGCTTGACCCGCATTCATTCAATTATTACATCATTGAAGTCAATCCGCGTGTATCGCGTTCATCAGCACTTGCTTCTAAAGCGACCGGCTATCCGATCGCGAAACTCGCTGCTAAAATTGCAGTCGGGCTGACACTTGATGAGATGCTGAATCCGGTGACCGGCACAAGTTACGCAGCCTTTGAACCGGCACTGGACTATGTCGTGTCAAAAATACCGCGTTTTCCGTTCGATAAATTCGAAAAAGGTGAACGTGTACTCGGCACTCAGATGAAAGCAACAGGAGAAGTAATGGCGATCGGCCGTACTTATGAAGAATCTCTGCTGAAAGCAATCCGTTCCCTTGAATATGGTGTCCATCACCTCGGTCTGCCGAACGGCGAGCAGTTCGACCTTGACTTCATCGAAGCGCGCATTAAAGCACAGGACGACGAGCGTCTGTTCTTCATCGGTGAAGCATTAAGACGCGGCGTGACACCGGAACAGATTCATGAGCTGACGAAGATTGATCTGTTCTTCCTGAACAAAATGCAGCATATCATCGACATCGAGCATGACCTGAAAGAACATCCGGGCGATATCGACCGCTTGATCTGGGCGAAGAAATACGGCTTCAGTGACCGTGTCATCGCCCATAGATGGCAGATGACTGAGCGTGACGTTTATAATCTGCGTCATCAGCATCACATTCTTCCTGTCTATAAAATGGTGGACACTTGTGCCTCAGAGTTCGAATCATCGACCCCGTATTTCTACGGCACGTACGAGACTGAGAATGAATCCATCGTCTCAGATAAAAAGAAAATCGTCGTTCTCGGTTCCGGACCGATTCGCATCGGGCAAGGGGTTGAATTCGACTATGCGACCGTACATGCTGTATGGGCGATCCGTGAGATGGGTTACGAAGCGATCATCATCAACAACAACCCTGAAACCGTATCAACCGACTTCTCCATCTCGGACAAACTGTATTTTGAGCCGCTTACTGAAGAAGATGTCATGAACATCATCAACCTTGAGCAGCCGGAAGGTGTCGTCGTGCAGTTCGGCGGCCAGACGGCGATTAACTTGGCAGAGAAGCTGTCTAAATACGGTGTGCAGGTGCTGGGAACAAGCCTTGAGAACTTGGACCGTGCTGAAGACCGTAAAGAGTTTGAAGCCTTGATGCAGACCATCAGCATCCCTCAGCCATTAGGTAAAACAGCAACATCTGTAGAAGAAGCAGTCGCTAATGCAGACTTTATCGGTTATCCGGTGCTCGTCCGCCCGTCATACGTCCTCGGCGGCCGTGCCATGGAAATTGTATACGATAAACAGGAACTGACTAACTACATGACGCAGGCTGTTAAAGCAAGCCCTGAGCACCCGGTCTTAATCGACAGATATTTGACAGGAAAAGAGATTGAAGTGGATGCCATCTGTGATGGTGAGACAGTAGTCATTCCAGGGATTATGGAGCATATCGAACGTGCGGGCGTCCATTCCGGTGACTCTATCGCCGTCTACCCGCCGCAAAGTCTGACTGAAGAACAGATTGAAGTGCTGGCAGACTATACAACACGCCTCGCTCACGGACTTGAAATTGTCGGTCTGCTCAACATCCAGTTTGTTATCGCAGACAATGAAGTGTATGTCCTTGAAGTGAACCCGCGTTCAAGCCGTACAGTACCGTTCTTAAGCAAAATCACAGAAGTACCGATGGCAAACCTTGCGATGAAAGCTATTTTAGGTGAGAAGCTCACGACAAAAGGCTACAGCGAAGGACTGATTCCGTTCAAGGAAGGCGTCTTCGTGAAAGCACCGGTGTTCAGTTTCAGCAAGCTGAAGAACGTCGACATCACGCTCGGGCCGGAGATGAAGTCAACAGGAGAAGTCATGGGCAAAGACATGACACTTGAGAAAGCACTGTATAAAGGGCTTGTGGCAAGCGGTCTGCAGGTGAAAGATCACGGAACAGCGCTCATTACTGTAGCTGACAAAGACAAAGAAGAAGCGCTTGAACTGGCTAAACGTCTGCATAGCGTCGGTTACCGCATGATGGCGACAACAGGAACCGCCGCAGTGCTCAAGGCACACAATATTCCAGTCGTGGAAGTCAGCAAAATCGGGCAAGAGTTAAATCTGCTTGACGTCATTAAAGACGGGCACGTCCAGATTGTCATCAATACAATGACTAAAGGTAAACTTTTTGAACGTGACGGCTTCCAGATCAGACGTGAATCAGTCGATAACGGTGTACCTTGTTTAACGTCTCTTGATACAGCGAGAGCATTGATTGGAGTCATCGAGAGCATGACATTCAGTATGAATCAGATGTAGGGGGAATAACCATGCAGGAAAAAATGACAGTCGTCAGTCAACGGCCGATTGCCCGCAATATTTTTGAGCTGGTGATGCACGGTACGATTACAAGAAACATGAAGACACCCGGGCAGTTCGTCCATATTCGTGTCGGCAGCTCCAATGAGTTTATGCTCAGACGCCCGATTTCCATCTGCAATGTCAATGCCGAAGAAGAAACATTGACATGTCTGTACCGGGCGGAAGGAAAAGGGACGCTTGCCCTGTCAGCAGCACGGCCGGGTGACGTCATTGATATTATCGCACCGCTCGGCAACGGTTTCCCGGTAACAGCCGCAAAGAAATGTGCGCTGCTGATCGGCGGCGGCATCGGTGTGCCACCGCTCTACGAACTGTCCAAGCAGCTGAACGCGCGTGGAATCAAGACGATTCATGTGCTCGGGTTCCAGTCTGAAGCAGATATGTTCTATATGGATGCATTCAGTGCACTGGGCGAAACACATATCGCGACAGTTGACGGCAGTTACGGCACACGTGGGTTTGTGACGGACGTCATTAAAGCACTGCCTGTGGTGTATGACACGTTCTATACATGCGGACCGATCGTCATGATTAAAGCGATTGAAGCGGCACTGCCTGATACACCTGGCTTTATGTCCCTTGAAGAGCGGATGGGCTGCGGCATCGGAGCGTGCTATGCGTGTGTCTGTCAGGCAGACAACAGCCATGGTTATGTGAAAATCTGCTCAGATGGCCCTGTATTTGAGAAAGGAGCGCTTGTACTATGAGATTAACTGTGGAATTGCCGGGGCTCAGCCTGAAAAATCCTGTGATGCCCGCTTCCGGCTGCTTTGCGTTCGGACAGGAATATGCGCGCTTTATGGACCTCAATCAGCTCGGTGCCATTATGATCAAAGCGGCGACAAAAGAGCAGCGTTTCGGCAACCCGACACCGCGCGTCGCCGAAACGTCAAGCGGTATGATCAACGCGATCGGTCTGCAGAATCCGGGCGTCGACCATATTATGGCGCATGAACTCAAATGGCTCGAGCAGTTTGATGTGCCGATTATCGCAAACGTTGCCGGGTCTAAAGTGGAGGACTATGTGGATGTGGCCGGAAGCATTTCAACAGCACCGAACGTCCATGCGCTGGAACTGAATATTTCCTGTCCGAATGTCAAGGAAGGCGGCATCCAGTTCGGTACAGATCCGGAGACTGCGGCACGCCTGACAAGCATGGTCCAGGAAGTGTCGGCTGTGCCGGTCTACGTCAAGCTGTCGCCGAACGTCACGAATATTGTTGACATGGCAAAAGCCGTGGCACCTTATTGCGACGGACTGACTATGATCAATACATTAGTCGGCCTGCGCATTGACCATAAGACAGGAAAACCGATCATCGCGAATGTTGTCGGCGGATTAAGCGGTCCAGCGATCAAACCTGTCGCGATGCGTATGGTGTATGAAGTACGTCAGCACCTGGACATTCCTATTATCGCCATGGGCGGTGTGACTGATGCAGAAGACGTCATTGATTACATTTCAGTCGGCGCTGATGCCGTAGCAGTCGGTACAGCAAACTTCCAGAACCCGACTGTCTGCCGGGACATTATTGAAGCACTCCCGTCAAAACTTGATGCTTTAGGTGTCAACCATATTCACGAACTGAAAGGGCGCACGTTGCGTGCGTTAGGTTTATCATGATGACCAAGCCGATTATCGCACTGGATTTTAAAAATATGACGGAAGTCACTGACTTTCTGGCACCATTTGATGAAGCACTGTTCGTTAAAGTCGGGATGGAGCTGTATTTACAAAATGGTCCTGCTTTGATCAAGGAAATTAGAGCGATGGAACATGAGATCTTTCTCGATCTTAAGCTGCATGATATTCCGAACACGGTGAAACAGGCGATGTACGGTCTTGGCGGGCTGGACATCCAGATGACCAATGTCCATGCCGCAGGAGGGTGCACCATGATGACGGCAGCACTTGATGGTCTGCGTGCTGCAGGCAGTGAGGCCGCGCTTATCGCCGTGACCCAGCTCACAAGTACATCTGAAGAACAGATGCAGCGCGAGCAGCTCATACAGGTATCGATGAACGACAGCATTCTTCACTATGCAGAAACAGCACAGCAAGCAGGTCTTGACGGTATTGTCTGCTCAGCCCATGAGAGCCGCATCATTACAGATAAGCTTGGAACATCATTTTTGAAAGTCACGCCCGGCATCAGAACTGCGGAAGATGCTGTCGGTGACCAAGTACGGGTCGCAACACCGGAGTACGCCCGTCAGAACGGGTCGACTCATATTGTCGTCGGCCGCGCCATCACACAGGATGCTGATCCAGTGGCCAAGTATCAAATAATCAAGAAAGCGTGGGGAACAGAATGCTGAAACAAGAAATAGCACGTCATTTATTAACAATCGGAGCAGTCGCCTTCAGCCCGGAAGAACCTTATACATGGGCATCCGGCATTAAAAGCCCGATTTACTGCGATAACCGCCTGACGATGTCTTATCCTGAAGTACGCGGTGAAGTGGCGGACGGCTTAGTGACACTGATCAAACAGCACTATCCGGAAGTGGAAGTCATCGCGGGGACTGCAACAGCAGGTATTCCACATGCTGCATTTGTCTCTGAACGGATGCAGCTGCCGATGAGCTACGTGCGTTCTTCCAGTAAAAAGCACGGTAAAGGCAACCAGATTGAAGGGAAAGTGGAGGCTGGACAGAAAGTCGTCGTCGTTGAAGATTTGATCTCAACGGGTGGGTCTGCTATTGATGCATGTGACGCCCTGAAAGCACATGGCGCCGATGTGTTAGGCATTGTCGCTATTTTCAGCTACCAGCTGCAAAAAGGCAGGGACAAGCTTACTGCAGCCGGTTATCCTTATTCCACCTTGACCGACTTTGATACACTGGTGGAAGAGGCGGCAGCCATGAACAAACTGAACCAAAAAGATATCGAGACAGTCACTGACTTCAGAAATAATCTGTAATATTTTCAGCCCGTTTACTGTATACTACAATAAACGGGCTAAACTATTGAGGTGACTTATGGGGAACAGATGGAATCATATTAACTCATTCATTAAAAACAGAAATGAAACAACGACCATTAAGCGGCAAATACCATCAAAGAATGACGGACGCAGTACATTACATGCGCAAGTCATAAAACCGGTCAAGCAGTTCGACTATAAGATTGAAACGTTCATCACTTATGTCTTTTATGCGTTGTCCAAACCGCACATCATTGTCGGAGACGAACGCAGCAGCAGATATTTTATATTTGCGGCATTGAATTTCCTGCTTTACTTAGTCGTGCTTTTTTTCGTCGGCGCTACAGCGGGCGGGCACTTCAACTGGCAGCACGGCACTGTCAACATGATGCTGCAGGGGCTGTTCACCATCGCACTGATTCTGTTCACCTTTTTCATCCAGCTGCTGTCAATTAACCGGATGAACACCATCTATAAAGTATTCGTCGATACGATCAGTTATTTCTCGATTGTCAGCTTTATCGGTGCTGTGCAGGTAATCTTCAATCTTCTCGCTCTGCCGTTCATTCATGAGCTTGAGATCATCTCGTTTTTGATCATCATGAGCATACCTATGAGATTGTTCACGACTTACAATGAGAAGCATCACTTTGATATCGACGTCTTTAAGCTCAATCTGATGTTCATCGTATTGATTGTCATCTATATGGCGCTTGCCGAACATATTCCGTGGACTAGATTTTTAGAGGGGATTAGTTCACTGAGTGCCAAAAATTAAATAATAAGAAGAGTCCAGGACATTGTTATCCTGGACTCTTCTATTATGAAACCGGTTTATGCGCCGAAGAACTCAGCATTGATTTTTTCCGCCAGTTCATCAATATCGTCGGTGATAAGTGACACATATAATTTAATCTTTGGTTCAGTGCCTGATGGCCGCAGTGCAATCCAGCCGTCCTCAAAGAAGAACTTCAGCACATCAGCTTTCGGCAGATGAATCGCGGTCTCGCCGTGTTCGTCTTTCCGGAGCTGCGCTGCGTAGTCTTCTATGGCTGTGACTTTCAGACCGGCAATAGAAACAGGTGACTCCTGTCTTGCTTTTGTCATAATATCCTGGATTTTCTGTCTGCCACTTTGACCTTCAAATGTATGGGCGAACAGTTTCTCCTGGTAATGGCCGTAAGTGCTATAAATATCGTTCATCTTATCGACGATGGTCTTGCCGTCATTCTTCAGCTCGCTGGCTAATTTAATGATGAGCGGCACGATCTGCACGGCATCTTTATCGCGGACAAACGGGCTTGCCATATAGCCGTAGCTTTCCTCATAGCCGAATATATAGTGATAGTCCTCTGTGCGTTCGAACTCGGCGATTTTCTCGGCGATGAATTTGAATCCTGTCAGTACATCGAACATTTTGACATCGTTTTTCTCTGCAATGACTTTGCCGAGTTCACTGGTCACGATGGATTTGACGGCGGCACGGTTTTTAATACCTTTTGTCTGTTCAATGCGGTAATTGAGAAGAAGACTTCCGAGCTGGTTGCCGTTGAAGTAATGGAAGTCATCACCGACTTTTGCGACAACGCCCATACGGTCTGCATCCGGGTCTGTTGCAATGAGCAGGTCGGCATTTTCTTCCCGAGCCAGCTCAACGGCCAGATCGAATGCCGCGTGATCTTCCGGATTTGCTGAGGCGACGCTTGAGAAGTCCGGATCCGGCTTACACTGCGCAGTGACCAGCTTGAAATTGCTGAAATTCAGTGATTCCAGTAGTTCCGGTATAATCGGTACGCTTGTCCCGTGAAGACTTGAGAAGACAACCTTTAAGTCTGACTGCGGAATATCCTGGATCAAGTCGATGACTTCCTGCTTATAGCTTTCAATAACATCAGTATGCGCCTGTTTCACAAGGCCGTCTGCCTTTAACTGCGCTAAAGGTTTGACGGGAATAGTCAGTTCATCGTCAATTCCATCAATATAGCCGCTGACTTTCTGCGAACCTTCCAGTGCCATCTGACCGCCATCTGGTCCATAAATTTTAATCCCGTTATAGTCAGGCGGGTTATGGCTCGCCGTGATCATGACACCGGCATCCGCCTGCAGGTAGCGGACGGCGTATGATAGTTCAGGCGTTGTATGATAGCGCTTGAATATATAGGCTGTGATGCCGTTTGTCCCGAGGACAGCCGCAATCTCATCACAGAACTCCTTAGATAGATGGCGGGTGTCATAAGCAATGACGACTGTTGCGTGCTGAGTCATTTCATTTAAATAGCGGCTTAAACCATGAGCCACTTTGCGGACGGTGAAGCGGTTCAGACGGTTCGGTCCAAGACCAATCTTCCCTCGGATACCGGCAGTACCGAAGGCAAGGTCTGCGCTGAAACTTTCCTCTTTCTCTTCCTCGGACAGTTGATGATACTGCTCTTCAGTGATCAGACTGTGCTGTAATTGAGTTTCCCATTGTTGTCTAGCAGGCATGTAAAACATCTCCTTATTGATTAATAGACGTGCTTTAAAATAACGCTCTCAAAAGGTTCCAGTGCATAGCAGTATGACTGCGTCGCTGACGATTGAGTCGTACTTAACACCATATCAAATACCCCTGCATGCGGCAGTTCAATCGTATAAGATTCAGGTGTCGGGTTGAACATGACAATGAATTCACATGATGTATCAAGCAGCCGGGCACCGAATACCGGCGGTGGACAGGCAAAGCTGATGATTTTTGATGTGATGTCCTGGTAATCTGTCATCCGGAACACGGTAAAGTCCTTCTTGAGGGCTACCGCTTTTTTGAACACTGCTATCTCCTTGTCATAACGCTGACGTCTGCTCCAGTTCAGGCGATTCATATAGTCACCGAGATTATACGTGTTACCGTGACCATACTTTGTCCGGAAGAACTCCTGGCCTGCATGGATGAACGGCACCCCCTGGCTCAGCAGAGTGAAAATAGTCGTCATCTGATGAAGCAGCAGCTTGTCCTCATCCGGACGGTCGACTGAGTAATATATACGGTCATATAACGTATGGTTATCGTGCACTTCGCTGTAATTGATAGTCTGCTGCACGTGCATATCATCATACTTTCCGGTGAACAGATTATACATCCGGTCATTATATTTGCCGAAGCCGTTCATATAACCTGTATCTTCGATGTCAAAGTTATTGCCCTTCAGTGTATCTCTGAAGAAGTCATTAAAGAA
The DNA here is from genome assembly GCF_004359525.2 of Macrococcus equipercicus. Classification (GTDB taxonomy): domain Bacteria; phylum Bacillota; class Bacilli; order Staphylococcales; family Staphylococcaceae; genus Macrococcus; species Macrococcus equipercicus. The sequence continues at coordinate 449,490 of NZ_SCWC02000001.1, forward strand.
ATGAATATGAGGTACGAGATGGCCATTGGCAGGAACTGTTTTCTGCTCGTCTGCTAACGCTGTGTTTAAGTTCCATCCTTCACCGAGCAGCATGATGTTCGGGTGTCTTTCGTGCAGCGCTTCGTCAACTGTCTTCATCGTCTCCACATCAATGGCGCCCATTAAATCGAAACGGAAGCCGTCTACTTTATAGTAGTCAGCATAGTAGAGCAGGGAATCGATGATAAACTTGCGGGCCATCACACGCTCACTCGCAAAGTCATTACCGACACCTGTTCCGTTGCTGATTGAAAGATCATCGAAGTATCTGAAGTAATAACCGGGGACGAGCTTCTCAAATGAGGAGGTCAGTCTGTCAAAGACATGATTGAACACTACATCAAAAATAATGCCCATCCCGTGTCCGTGATAAGTCATGATAAGCTGCTTGAGTTCAAGCAGCCGTTGTTCCGGCTGCCCGGGTGCCTCGGAAAAGCTGCCGTCCGGTGTCTGGAAATGCACAGGGTCATAACCCCAGTTATAATTAGCTGTAAATTTAACATCATCGACCCGGGCGAAATCATTGATAGGCAGCAGTTCAACGTGAGTGACTCCGAGTGCCGCGATGTAATCGAGTCCTGTGCTGAAGCCGTCCGCAGTCGTTGTTCCGGCTTCAATCATCGCGCTGAATTTTCCGCGCTGATGCTCCGGAATACCACTGTTCGGGTGCATGGAAAAGTCACGGACATGCACTTCATAAATAATGCTTTCCTCCTGCTTGATAGCCGGGACAGTATGACTGCTGAAGCCGTCCGGTTCAACTTCCGGATTGACGACGACGCCTGACACTGCATTCAGAGCCAGTCCTTTCGCGTATGGATCGACCATGCGGCTGTATTCGTGATTTGTGACGACGCCGAATAAATATTCAGCAAGATGAAAATCACCGTGCAGCGTCACGGTCCAGTTGCCATCCTCATAAGTCATTGGATAAACACGTTCGCCGATAATGACATCGGCTGAGGCCGCAACCGGCGACCATAAGGTGAAGGTCGTCGCCTCCGGATGATAAATGGCACCATAAGCTGTTCCTGGCTGCTGGAACTTCTCATCAAACGCTGCTGTCCTGACTATCTGTCCGATATGGAGCGGATATTTCTCCTGTTGAAACTCAAGCCACCACGAGGCGTTCAAGGCGATGGACTGAGCAGTAGTAAAAGTAAATACATTTTCATGCTGACAGCTATATTTAACAGGAAGGGTTATCCCTTCACAGCTGATGACAGCATCATGAAAATACTGATCAGGCTGATCTACCGAATGATATGGCAGATTGATTTCAGTGAAATGATCAATATAGCCGACATAAGTCATATTTTGCCTCCTCTGCAGACTAGTTAAATTATAAACTGACAGCGCGTGCAATGCTATCAGTATTCCTTTATTCTCTAAATAAAATGAATATTCTATCTGTTAAATGTTATACTTCGTGATTAATTACAAGTACAATGATAAATGAAGCATAAAATAGCTTTTATGCATAATAATTAAGGGTATATATGACTATACATGCGCACGACTTAGTGTACGGGAAGGAATGATGATATGCAGGAAGTTTCTGAGTTAGACCAATATTTATTTCATCAGGGCACTCACTATGAGGCTTATCAGTTTTTAGGTGCGCATTATTATTCTGAGCAGCAGATGACGACGTTCACTGTATGGGCGCCTAACGCCCGGGCCGTCGCAGTTGCGACAGACAGCAACAGCTGGACCGGTGAAGGCTATGAACTCGAGCGGATTAATGAGCAGGGACTGTGGAGCGGAAGCTTCAGTATCGAGCCGGCAGTCACCTACAAATATGCAATTCATACTGACCAGGGCACACTGCTTAAGGCGGACCCTTACGGCAGATATGCTGAAGTCAGGCCGAGAACAGCGTCGGTTATCACGAAGCCGTCCACTTATGAGTGGCATGATGACGACTGGATGACTTCTAAGAGCAAAGGCAATCCGTATACTAGTGCCATCAATATTTATGAGGTGCATCCCGGGACTTGGAAAAAGCATGACGTTGAATGGACAGCTGATATGACTGTCGACAGCTATACAGATGCCACTTATTATTCATACCGCGAGATGGCGGAAGCGCTTGTACCATACGTCAAAGAGATGGGCTATACACATGTTGAGTTTCTGCCGCTGACGGAGCATCCATTTGACTTGTCCTGGGGTTATCAGGTGACCGGCTACTATGCACCGACATCGCGCTTCGGTACACCGGATGACTTCAAATATTTAGTGGACTGCTGTCACCAGGCGGGTATCGGCGTGCTCATGGACTGGGTGCCGGCTCATTTCTGTAAGGACGCCCACGGCTTAAGGCAGTTTGACGGTGCACCGCTGTATGAATACAGCGACCCGAAACGAGCGGATAAGAAAGGATGGGGGACACTAACCTTTGATTTCGGGCGCAATGAAGTGCAGAGTTTTCTCATCTCCAATGCCAACTTCTGGCTCCAGGAATTTCATCTGGACGGCCTGAGAGTGGACGCGGTCCACAGTATGACCGATCTGAACTTTGAAAATCATACGCCTGAAGAGAAAATCTTTAATGAAGAAGGCACGAGTGAACATAAAGAAGCGGTTGCTTTCATCCGCAAGCTGAACACAGTTATTTTTGACTACCATCCTGAGGCTCTTGTGATGGCTGAAGATTCCTCCGACATACCGATGGTGACAGCGCCCGTCGATCAAGGCGGTCTTGGCTTCAACTTCAAATGGGATCTCGGATTTATGCATGATACGCTTGATTACTTTGAACTGGAACAGAGTGAACGGCGCCATCATCATCAACATTTAACATTTCCGATGATGTACCGTTATAATGAGAATTATGTACTGCCGTTTTCCCATGATGAAGTCGTCCATGGTAAACGGTCTATGCTGGATAAGATGCCGGGTGACCAGTGGCAGAAATTCGCCAATCTCCGGGCTTTATACGGCTATACAATGACTTATCCAGGTAAAAAGCTGCTCTTTATGGGAAGCGAACTGGGCCTGTACTCTGAATGGAAAGATAAAGAGCAGGTGGACTGGTTCATCCTCGACTATCCAATCCACCATAAGATGCAGACTTATGTGAAGGCGCTGAATCATCTCTATACGCAGTATCCTGAACTTTATGAGCTGGATTATGAGCCGGAAGGGTTCAGCTGGATAGACGTTGATAATGCTGAACAGTCGATTATCAGCTATGTAAGAACAAGTAAGAGTGGACGGCAGCTGGTCATCGTCCTGAATTTCACCGGCGAGGTTCATTATGATTATGTGCTCGGCGTACCCGCTGCCGGGAGCTACCAGGAAATCTTCAATTCTGACCGTGAGGAATACGGCGGCTCCAATCAAGTAGTGGAAGATATACTCTATTCAGATAAAGCAGCCGTAAATGGGTATAATAATAGTATTAAAACGAAGCTTCCGCCGTTTGGCATGGCGATTTATCAGAAGCTCGAGGAAACACCAAAAAATAAACTTATTGCTGGAGGAATATAAGATGAGCACAGAAGTAGTTGGAATGTTGTTGGCAGGCGGTAAAGGAACACGATTAGGACAGCTGACAAAGGAGATCGCTAAGCCTGCAGTGCCGTTCGGCGGTAAATATCGGATCATCGATTTCACGCTGAGCAATTTATCTAATTCAGATATCAGTACGGTCGGCGTACTCGTGCAATATGCGCCGTTAATGCTAAACCGCCATATCGGTATGGGAAAACCTTGGGGACTGGATAAGCAGGACGGCGGCGTCACAGTGCTCGCACCGTTCGCCAATCAGACAGGTGCTTCATGGTTCGAAGGCACAGCAGATGCGATCACGAAAAATATTCACTTCATCGACCAGTATGACCCGGAATACTTGCTGATTTTGTCAGGTGACCATATTTATCAGATGGACTATCAGGCGATGCTTGATTTCCATAAAGAACAGCAGTCCGATGCGACGATCTCTGTCATCGAAGTGCCGATTGAAGAGGCGTCACGTTTCGGTATTTTGAACACAGAAGACGACTTAAAGATTTATGAGTTTGACGAGAAGCCGAAAGAGCCGAAAAACAATCTGGCCTCTATGGGCATTTATATTTTCAACTGGAAAGTGCTCCGTGAGTACTTGCTGAAAGATGAGCAGGATACGACTTCAGAGCATGACTTCGGCAATGACATCATTCCGAAAATGCTCGCTGATGATAAACGCCTGTATGCCTATCGCTTCGATGGTTACTGGAAAGACGTCGGTACTATCCAGTCATACTGGGAGGCGAATATGGATCTGCTGGAAGAAGACTTAGCTGAGCTGCTGAACAGCAAAACGTGGCCGACTTATTCTCATGAAGCGAATCTGCCGCCGCAGTTCATCGGCCGCACAGCAAATATTACGAATTCTCTTGTCTGCCCGGGTTCTTTCATCTTCGGTGAAGTCACGCGCTCTGTATTGTTTAGTGAAGTGACAGTTGAAGAAGGTGCTAAAATTACAGAATCCATCATTCACCCGAGAGCGGTCATCGGTAAACAGGCAGTAATCAACAAAGCGATCATCATGGAAGGCCTCACTATTCCTGACCATGCTGTCGTGGATGGGTCGACAGCAGAGGAGCCGATTGTCGTGGGTCCTGAAAATATTAATGATTTTATGAGTGGAGGTAAATAAATATGCGTTCTTTAATGGGATTAATCAACTTAGCGAATGAACATGACTTTCTGGAAGAACTGACTTACTTCAGAAACGGGGCGAGTGTCCCGTTCGCCGGGCGTTATCGGATCATCGACTTCGCCATTTCCAATATGGTGAATACTGGAGCAGACGAAATCGGTATATTTACCAATCAAAAGTACCGTGCGCTGATGGACCATCTTGAAAACGGGGATAACTTCGGGCTTGATGACCGAAACTCCCGCTTGTTCGTGCTGCCGCCTGACTGGCATGACCCGACGGACATTTCACGGGGAGACTTAAGACATTTCCATAATAACCGGGATTACTTCAACCGTTCCAATGCGACCGACGTCATGATTGCCGGCTCACAGTTCATCTGTAACACGGACTTTAAGGAAGCGCTGAGACAGCACGAAGAAACCGGGGCGGATGTCACGCTGATCACAGAACAGCGAGAGACGCTTGAAGACATGCACCAGCCGCTCCTGCGTATTAATGATGAAGAAGGACGCGTCGTCTTTTTGAATCATGACCAGGAGAATAAGCATATTTTTACCGGCACTTATATCATCAAAAAAGATAAGCTGCTTGAAATCGTTGATTACTGCATCCAGAACTATAAGGATAACTTCTTTATTCAGGGCATTCAGGAACGACTGGATCAGCTCAGCGTCAGATTCTTTGATATCCACGAAAGAACGATGTATGTCAATTCATTGAAGGCATTCTATCACAGCAACATGTCCATCCTTGATCCGACGGTTTACAAAGATATTTTCCTGCAAGCGCAGCGTATTCGTACGAAAACATCCAATCAGCCGCCTGCTAAATATTTGAATGACTGCATCGTCAAAGATTCAACCGTAGCTAACGGCTGTCTCATTGAAGGTGAAGTAGAGCATTCCATCCTTTACCGCGGCGTCAAAATCGCAAAAGGTGCGGTCGTCAAAAATTCCATCATTATGTCGAACTGCCGAATTGGTGAGAACGCCATTATCGAAAATGTCATTCTTGATAAAGATGTCAGTGTCAGCGATAATCAACGTCTCATTGGTTCATCGGATAAACCATTTGTTGTTGCAAAACGACAGACCATCTAATACGAGGTAAACAATCATGAAAAAAATACTATATGTGGCGTCTGAATGTACACCATTTTTCAAATCGGGAGGGCTCGCTGATGTCATCGGCAGCCTCCCGCAATATTTAAACAAGACTAAAAAATGTGAAGTCCGCGTCATTCTGCCGCTCTACAAGCAGCTGAAAGAAGCGTTCCGCGAACAGCTGACAGAAGTCATGATCTATACGACGGAAGTGGGCTGGCGGCAGCAGTATACCGGCATCTATGAAATGGTCTACGAAGGGGTTCACTACTACTTTGTGGATAATGAATACTACTTCAACAGGGAAAGTCTGTACGGCTATATTGATGACGGCGAACGATTTATTTATTTCTCGAATGCAGTCATCGAATTCATCTACCGCGGGGATTTCAAGCCGGATGTGCTGCACGGCCACGACTGGCAGGCAGCAGCGGCCGTCGCCATCTGCAACATCAAGAAGCCGGTGCCGGGTATCCGGACGGTATTCACTATTCACAACATTTTATATCAGGGCTGGCTCATGCACAGTGCATTTGAAGAGCTGCTGAATCTTGACCGCATTCACTTTGCGGGATTTGAGTGGGGCGGCATGCTCAACTTGATGAAAGCGGGCATTTTCCACGCTGATAAAATTACGACAGTCTCACCGACCTATGCGGAAGAGATCAAGATGGATTATTACGGCGAAGGGCTGCAGTGGATGCTGCAGCAGAGAAATGCTGACGTCCTCGGTATCGTCAATGGAATCAACGTGGACGACTACAACCCGATGAAAGACCCGAATATCCCGGTGAGCTATAAAACATCCCTGCCGAAAAAACGCGAGAACAAAAAGGCGCTGCAGCAGGAAATCGGTCTGCCGGTTGATGCTGATGTACCGATGTTTTCCATCATCACCCGGATGGTGGAACAAAAAGGACTGCACCTTGTGATGGCGATTCTGGAAGAGTTCGTTCAGCAGCATGTCCAGATCGTCGTCCTTGGCAACGGGCTGTATGAATTTGAATCCTACTTCAATGAGCTGCAGCGTAAATATCCGGAGAAAGTGCAGGTGACCATCGGTTTTGATGAAGGGTTCTCCCGCAGAATTTATGCGGCCAGTGATTTCTTCATCATGCCGTCACTCTTTGAGCCGTGCGGTCTGTCACAATTAATCGCGCTGCAGTATAAGGCGATACCGATTGTCAGAGAAACAGGCGGCCTGAAAGATACGGTCATTCCTTATAACATCTACAGCGGCATCGGCACAGGTCTTACCTTTGCCAATTACAACGCACATGAACTGTTAAGCAAGTTAAATGAAGCGGTGCGTCTATACCGTGATCCTGAGAACTACAAGTTATTGCTCAAAAATATTTCAAAAGTCAATAATAGCTGGGCTAAATCTGCAGCACAATACTTAGCAATCTATTAAGGGGCGGTAATCGTGAGAACATATACAAAATATGAATTCCTTGATCTTCTTGAAGATAAACTCCGCAAACAGCGGATGACGACAGTAGACGATGCGACAGACAAGGATCTATTTTATGCGATAGCTGCTATTATCAATGATGAAGTCCGTCAGGCAGGCCTTGAGACAGTGAAGCGCTATAGACAGAATAAAGAACGGCAGGTGTCGTATTTATCGCTTGAATTTTTGATCGGTCGTCTCATTGAAAGCAACTTAGTTAATACAGGGTTTAAAGCGGTGTGTGACGAAGTGCTGACGGACCTTGGCCGTAGTCCGAGAGCTGTCTATCATGAAGAAGAGGATGCGGCACTTGGTAACGGGGGACTCGGCCGGCTGGCAGCCTGCTTCCTCGATTCCGTTGCAAGCCTTGGTCTTGCAGGGAATGGCTTTGGTATACGTTACCGCTACGGTTTGTTTGAACAGCATATCGCTGAGGGCCATCAGATTGAGCTGCCGGACAACTGGCTGAAAGAACCTTATCCATGGGAGACGCGGAGAGCGGAAGAGGCAGTGACAGTGAACTTCGGCGGGTCAGTCGATTATATCACTGATGACGACGGCAACTATGTCTTCACTGTCACCAATCCGCAGAAAGTGACAGCAGTCCCTTATGATGTCAGTATTGTCGGCTATCGTAATGACGTCGTCAATAACTTAAGGCTCTTTAAAGCAGAAGCAGCTGATCATCTCGAGAACGCGACATATAACAGCCGGCTTGACGAAATGAATGCTATCGATCAAATATCAGCTGTGCTGTATCCAGATGATAACAGTGAGGACGGCAAACTGCTGCGACTCAAACAGCAGTACTTCCTTGTGTCAGCGACCATCCAGACGCTTGTTAAGCGGTTCAAGCAGACATTCGGAGTGCCGCTGACACAGTTTCACGACAAAAATGTCATTCAGATCAACGACACTCATCCGACGCTCGGCATTCCGGAGTTGATGAGAGTGCTGATGGATGAAGAAGGTCTCGACTGGGATGCGGCCTGGCATGTGACGACACAGACATTTGCCTACACCAACCATACCATTATGCAGGAGGCACTTGAAAAGTGGTCTTATGATCTGATTAGACAGCTCAATCCACGCGTGCTGATGATTATCGAAGAGATCAACAGAAGGTTCTGTGAAGACAAGCCGACTGAAGATATAGAAGAGATCGCCATCATCAGTGACGGTCTTGTTCATATGAGCAGGCTTGCGATCGTCGGCAGCTTCAGCGTCAATGGTGTGGCGGCGCTTCACAGCGAGATCATCAAGAACTATACATTCAATGCCTTCTACCGCTTGACGCCTGACAAATTCAACAACAAGACAAACGGCATCACGCATCGTCGCTGGCTGCAAAACGCCAATCCTGAACTCAGCCGGCTGATCACTGAACGCATCGGTGATACATGGGTCACACATCCGGAGCAGCTTGAACAGCTCATGAATTATACGGATGATGTGGAGTTTCTGGAGCAGCTGCATGCAGTGAAATTCAGCAACAAGCAGCGTCTGAAAGCCCTTATCTTTGAGCAGACAGGGATAACAGTCGATGAAAACTCGATTTTCGATGTGCAGATTAAACGGCTGCATGAGTATAAGCGGCAGCTGCTGAACGTGTTTCATATGATGTATCTCTACAATACGATTAAAGACAATCCGGCGATTAATATGCAGCCGAGAACGTTTATCTTCGGTGCCAAGGCCGCACCGGGTTATAAGCGGGCGAAAGAAATCATCCGTCTGATTCATGCAGTGGCTGACACTGTCAATGCGGATCCGGCTGTCGGCAGCCGGATGAAAGTCGTGTTTTTAGAGAACTATAATGTCAGCCTTGCTGAAGACATCATACCGGCGGCGGACATTTCTGAACAGATTTCAACTGCTTCGATGGAGGCTTCAGGTACAGGTAATATGAAGATGATGATGAACGGTGCTGTGACGTTAGGTACAATGGACGGGGCGAATGTGGAGATTGATGAGCGCGTCGGCAGAGATAACATCATCATTTTCGGGCTGTCATCTGATGACGTCATTGGCTACCAGCATAACGGCGGCTACAATGCACGGGATGTCTATACAAACGACGACCGTGTCAAAAGAGTGATGGACCAGCTGATCGATGATACATTTAACCACGGTAAGTCATTTGATGATTTATATTATCATCTGCTGAAAGATAATGATCCTTACTTCGTCCTTGAGGATTTCACCGCGTATGTCGAAGCACAGGAACGTGCCGCAGCGCTTTATCAGGATAAGAAAACATGGCAGCGGATGAGCCTTGTCAATATTGCACAGTCCGGCCGGTTCTCAAGTGACCGGACTATTAAAGAGTACAATCAGGATATTTGGAAGCTACACAACAACCAATAAAAAAGAAGCCGGCCGGCTTCTTTTTTTGTCTGATTCACTTAATCTTTCACTCTCATCTGCTCGACTTGAGCCTTGTCAGGTGTCGCATAGACGGTCGACTGGTCGGTGTAAGTGACAAACCCCGGCTTAGCGCCGCTTGGTTTATGGACATGTTTGATCAGCGTGAAGTCAACCGGTACTTGAGCGGACTGGCTTGCTTTCGAGAAGTAGCTGGCGATAACGGCTGCCTCTTTGATAGTTGCTTCAGACGGTGCTTTCACCTGGATGACGACGTGTGAGCCCGGAATATCCTTTGTATGCAGCCAAGTATGGTCTTTTCGTGCGACTTTGTTGGTCAAATAGTCATTCTGTATGTTGTTCTTACCGACCAGAATCGGTGTGCCGTCTGCAGACTGGTATTGTTCCAGCTGAATGGTCTGCTTCTTGTTAGCCTTCGTCTTCTGGCGCTTTTTCATCAGACCCTGCTCCTGCAGTTCTTCACGGATGCCTTCAATATCTTCATAGGAAATATAGGCAAGCTGTGCTTCCAGTGTCTCAAGATAAGCGATCTCCTGTTTCGTTTCTTCGATCTGCGTCAGCGCATGGCCTTTACGCGTCTTCATTTTGTTGTACTGCTTGTAGTAGTACTGGGCGTTTTCAGCAGGAGACTTCCGCGGGTCAAGCGGGATGGTGACCATCTCGTTCGTATAGTAATTCAGTGCCGCAAATTCACTTAAGCCCTGCTTCAGCTGATACATGTTGGCAGTGATCAGTTCACCGTAGAGTTTGATCTCATCTGTATGTTCCGCTTCTTCCAGTTCGTTCACCAGTTTGGCGAGTTTTTTCTCGTCCTTATGCAGCAGCTGCGTGATATGACGGCTTAAATCCACGCTTTTTGACTTGATGCGTTCGCGTTCGCCGCGCTCGTTGTAATAGTCATCAAGCAGTAATGACAACGTCTCGAACGACTTGACGGGTTCGCCGAGTGTCTCAAGCGGCATAAAGTAAAAGTATTCTTTCGGGCCGTGTGTGTAATAGACCGGCTGGACGTTATCCATACGCGCTTTAAAGCTGCGGAACGCTTCATCCATATCGTCATCAAGCGTCAGCATTTCATCGACAGCAAGCGGGCTGAATCCTTCGAGTGCATTCAGCAGCTGCTTTCGTGCCGGCAGTTCACCTGTCAGCAGCGGCGTAACGCGCTCGAGCTCAAACGGATTATGTTTTTTCGCGGTCGGCGGCTCCTCGTATGTGAAGCCGGGCATGATGGTGCGTGCGGCATTGGTGTTCGGCGTCAAATGTTTCATGCTCTCTAAAATCTTGAACTGCGCATCCGTCAGTATGACATTGCTGTGCTTACCCATCAGTTCGATGATAAGTTTGCGTTTGACAGGGTCGCCGATCTCATCAGTGTTATCGAAGTCAATCGTGACAATCCGGTCATTACCCTGCTGCGAGAGCGCTCTAATAATGCCGCCTTCTAAATGCTTTCTGAGCACCCGGAGGAACATCGGCGGATCGAACGGATTGGCATATTTCTTCTCCGTCAGCTGAAAGCGGGCGAAATTCGGATGCCCGGATATAAGGAACTGCTGATTCTTTCTGTCTGCTCTCACTGTCATAATGATGGTCTGGTGGTCGGGCTGCGTCACCCGGTTAATTCGGCCGCCGGTTAAAAAGGCTAGTTCAGCCATCATCTTTCCTGTAAATAATCCATCAAAAGCCATTATTCATTCACCTCATTTATCATTATTATAGTGTATCATGATTCATCAGACGAAACATTAAAGATGAATAATTTATGGAAACATGTATTTTTGGCGGAATTTATGATAAATTAAGTTATAACGAATTTTTAAGTAGAAAGGTCGTCGCAATGGATACTGAAAAAGGATTGCTCATTGTTTTATCCGGCCCCTCAGGTGTAGGTAAAGGTACAGTTCGAAAAGCGATATTCGATGATCCGACAACGGACTTTGAATATTCTATTTCAATGACTACCCGCAAGATGAGAATAGGAGAAACAGATGGTGTGGATTATTTCTTCAAATCACGCGAAACATTTGAAGCACTCATTGAAGAAGATGAATTCATCGAATATGCTGAGTACGTCGGCAATTATTACGGGACTCCTGTTCAATATGTAAGAGATACGATGGATGCCGGTAAAGATGTCTTCCTTGAAATTGAAGTAGAAGGAGCAAAGCAGGTCCGCCGGAAGTTTCCTGAAGCATTGTTTATCTTCCTGGCACCGCCGACACTTGCGCATCTGGAGGAACGATTGATCGGACGCGGCACAGAATCTGCGGACGTTATCGCCTACAGAATTTCAGAAGCGAGAAAAGAAGTGGAAATGATGAACCTGTATGACTATGTCGTCGTGAATGATGAAGTGCTGGAAGCGAAGCGTAAAATCCAGACTATCGTAGAAGCGGAGCATTTAAAGCGTGAGCGTATTGAAGCGAGATTCAGAAAAATGTTATTGGAGGCAAAAAAATAATGTTATACCCACCATTAGATAAAATTAAAGAGAATGTAAATTCAAAATACTTGGTTGTTACACTGGCAGCAAAACGCGCCCGTGAATTACAGGACAATCCTGATTCAAACTTGCTGGAACGTTACACGTCCTACAAACCGGTCGGCCAGTCATTGGAAGAGATCGCCCAGGGTAAAATCCACATTATCGAAGAATAGTTGAAGCGTTCGTCTGATGCGACGCTTTTTAGCAACGAAGTGCTGCCGGCACTTCGTTTTATTTTTCTCTTGGCCGGTGATTCACAGAATTCTAACATGTGGCATCATTGTCCATCACGTATTATAATAATAGAGGATACAATCATCTGAACGTTCATCTGGCAAACTTGTTTGTCAGATTTTTTATAGGAGGAAACAATGAAAATATTACTGAGTGTGACTGGTGGTATCGCTGTCTATAAGGCGATTGATTTAACGAGCAAACTCGTGCAGGCAGGTCACGAAGTCAAAGTCCTGATGACACAATCAGCACAGAAATTCGTGACACCGCTGCCGTTTCAAGCGTTGAGCCGCCATGAAGTGCATACGGACTTATTTGATGAGACGAATCCAGAGGTTGTTAAACATATCGATCTTGCGGACTGGGCGGACATCAATATCGTCGCCCCGGCGACAGCATCAACGATCGGCAGGCTGGCACACGGCATTGCTGATAATATGGTGACAACAACGCTTATCGCATCGACTAAACCGACGTTCATCGCCCCGGCCATGAACAGCAATATGTATAGAAACCAGGCCGTGCAGCGCAACATGGCACTGCTCCGTGAGATGAACTATCATGTCATTGATCCGAACAGCGGCTTTCTGGCATGCGGCTATATTGCTGAAGGACGCATGGCTGAACCGCTTGAAATCATTCAGTCGATCGAGGCGTTTATCATAGGGCAGCGTTATCTTCAGGATTATGCGGGCAGACGTCTGCTGGTTACTGCCGGGCCGACTATCGAGCGGCTGGATGCGGTCAGATATATGACTAATCATTCGACCGGCCGCATGGGTTACGCGCTTGCGGAAGCCGCTGCTTCCCGCGGGGCTGATGTGACTTTAGTGAGCGGCCCGGTTCAACTGACACCGCCAAAAGGCGTGCGTGTCGTTAATGTGGAGAGTGCTGAGGACATGTTTGAAGCAGTGAAATCACGGATGGACAGTCAGGACATCATCATCAAGGCTGCCGCTGTCGCTGATTATACGCCTGAATCACGCCTTGAAGGTAAGCTGAAGAAACAGGAAGGGAATCTCGAACTGTCATTCAAGCGGACGACTGATATTCTGAACTATTTAGGCGAACATAAGACGCATCAATATCTTGTCGGCTTCGCGGCGGAGACCGAGCAGATCGAGAAGTATGCTAAAGACAAGCTGAAGAAGAAGAATGCTGATGTGATTGTCGCCAATAATGTCGGTGACACGTCCATTGGGTTTAAGTCGGCTGATAATGCCGTTCAGCTGTTCTTTAAGGACGGCAGTACGCGCGTCATCGAGAAGATGCCGAAACTCGATGTCGCCCACGAAATATTAACAGCGCTAAAGAAGGATGATCATGTACGCTAAAGTAGTAGTGGATGTCAATGCAAAACGAGTGGACAAACTGTTTGACTATGCGGTGCCCGGCGAACTGGAGGCAGTCATCGCTGTCGGCATGCGTGTCGTCGTACCGTTCGGCCCGAGAAAGATTCAAGGGTACATTATTGAACTGGTGACAGGTGAATCAGCAAAGCCGCTGAAAGCGATCCATTGTATACAGGATGTGACACCGGAACTCAATGCCGAACTCATCGAACTGAGCGCATGGATGCAGGAGACGCATATCGCTAAGCGCATTGCGGTGCTGGATGTCATGCTGCCGAACGCGGTGAAAGGGAAATATCAGAAAGTGTACCGGCTGATGGCTGACGATATCCCGAATGAAGTGAAACAGCTGTTCAACAAACAGGGGATACGGAAGATCGGCGACTGCGCGCTTGAAGAAGTGATGACGCTTGAGCCGTTCATTGCAACCGGCCAGGTGATCGAGGATATTGATGTCAGCCAGCAGCAGCGCATTAAAATGCAGAAGGCTGTCACGCTATCCGGCGACATAGATAGGGCGCTTGCCATGCTGAGGACGGACAAGCAGAAGTCGCTTGTTGAATTAGTGGCCGACCGCCGCACCATCACTTTGAAGGAACTGAAGGAGATGGACTATTCGGCAGCGGTCATCAATGGTGTCGTGAGTAAAGGAATTCTGAAAAAGATTGAAATTGAAGAGACAAGAGACCCTTACAAAGACCGGGTGTTCTTTGCAGATGACAGAAAAGTACTGAGACCGGAGCAGGAGGCCGCCTATCATGCCATTAAAGCGGCAGTGGACGCTGAAAGAAACGACGTGTTTCTGCTGCACGGTATAACCGGCAGCGGCAAGACGGAAGTTTATCTGCAGGCAATCTCTGATGTTTTGGATAAAGGCATGACTGCGCTGATGCTTGTGCCTGAAATCGCACTGACACCGCAGATGGTTGAGCGGTTTAAGGCGCGGTTCGGCGATGAGGTCGCGGTGCTGCATTCGGGACTGAGCGCAGGAGAACGTTATGATGAATGGCGGAAAATCAGAAGCGGGGAAGCGCGCGTCTCTGTCGGCGCCCGCTCAAGCATCTTTGCGCCGTTCACGAACCTTGGACTCATCATTATCGACGAAGAGCACGAAGCGAGCTACAAGCAGGCGGATTATCCGCGTTACCATGCGCGAGACATCGCCCAGTGGCGTGCAGCGTACAATCATTGCCCGGTCATTCTTGGCAGTGCAACACCATCATTAGAAAGCTATGCGCGCGCTGAAAAAGGTGTGTATACACTGCTGACGATCAAGGAACGGGCGAACCAGTTCCCGGTGCCGTCAGTCGAGGTCATCAACATGCGCGATGAACTCGCAGCAGGCAACCGCTCGATGTTTTCCGAGACATTGACTGCAGCAATCAATGACCGCATACAAAAGGGTGAGCAGATTGTGCTGTTCTTAAATCGTAGAGGACATGCGCAGTTTATGCTGTGCCGCGACTGCGGCTATGTGCCGCAATGTCCGAACTGCGATATCAGTTTGACTTACCATAAAGTGACCGATGACTTAAAATGTCATTACTGCGGTTACAAGGAACCGAAAGTGCTGACATGTCCGAACTGTGACAGTGACCACATTCGTGAGATGGGTGTCGGCACACAGAAAGTCGAGGAATTGATCTATCAGCACTTCGACGGGGCGAAAGTCATCCGGATGGATAATGATACGACGTCCCGCAAGGGGGCACATGAACGGCTGCTCACTCAGTTTAAAAACGGGGAAGCGAATATTCTGCTCGGCACACAGATGATCGCGAAAGGGCTTGATTTCCCGAATATTACACTGGTCGGTGTGCTGAATGCAGATACAATGCTTAATCTGCCGGACTTCAGGTCTGCTGAGCGCACGTATCAGCTGCTGACACAGGTCGCGGGCCGCGCAGGCCGTGCGGAGAAGGAAGGGCATGTGATCATCCAGACTTATAACCCCGACCATTATGCGATCGAGCATGCGAAAAACAATGATTTCTCCGGCTTCTACACCCAGGAGATGCAGTTCAGGAAAGTCGGCAAATATCCGCCGTACTTCTATTTAGTCAATCTTGTGTTCAGCCACAGCGAGATGAAGCGGGTGCTGCTTGAAAGCAGACATATCCATGATGTGCTGCTGCAGCATTTAACACCGGGCAGCTTTGTTCTCGGTCCGGCGCCGTGTGCTATCGGACGGATCAATAACCAGTACAGATTCCAGATCATCATCAAGTTCAAGGCTGAACCAGAGCTGTTAAAGGCACTCACTTACCTTGATGATTATTATTATGAGCAGTTTGTAAAAGATAAATTTTCGTTAAGCATCGACATCAATCCACAGACGATGATGTAAGTTTGCTTAAGTGACAAAGTACACTTTTTGTGCTAATATATCAAGCATTATAAGAATTCAAAAGAGCTGCTCGCGTGACTGCCGGCAGCTTTTATTCTGCTCAATGCCTTGCTATTCACAGTCTACATCATTTATACTATTATGATTGTATCAGATAAAGAAGAACGAGAAGAAACGGGGAATAACGATGGCGATAAGACCATTAATCGAAGGCAGCAGTCCATTGCTGCATAGAGAAGTGAAGGACGTAACAAAATTCGATCACTCACTGCGTGAGCTGCTCATGGACCTTGAAGATACGATGTTTGAGGCGGACGGTGTCGGGATAGCAGCACCGCAGATCGGCGTCGACCTAAAAGTCGCGCTTGTAGATATGGAGGAAGACGGGATACTGCAGTTAATCAATCCTGTGATCACCCACTATTCGACGGAGACAGCAGTAGATATCGAAGGATGTCTCAGCCTGCCGGATATATTCGGTGAAGTGGCGCGCAGCGTGAAGATTGAACTGAAGGGCCAGGACTTGTCAGGAAGACCCATTGAAATGACGGCATTTGATGATGTCGCGCGGGCTATCCAGCACGAAGTCGACCATTTATACGGCAAGCTGTTTACAGAAAAGATGATCAGACAGATCAGTCTGGAAGAACTGGAGGAGATGTATAGCGATGACGAAGATCATATTCATGGGGACGCCTGATTTCTCGAGCCCGATACTTGAGCGCTTAGCGCATGATTATAACGTAACAGCAGTAGTGACACAGCCTGACAAACCAGTCGGCCGCAAAAAAATAATGACCCCTCCACCGGTCAAAGTGACGGCACAGCAGCTGGGCATTCCGGTCTATCAGCCGGTAAAGCTTTCCGGTTCAGAAGAACTGGACGCGATTATTGCGCTTCAGCCGGATTTGATTGTCACTGCGGCTTACGGCCAGCTGTTACCTGAGCGGCTGCTCAACGCGCCGGCATTAGGCTGTATTAATGTCCATGCGAGCCTGCTGCCGAAATACCGCGGCGGTGCGCCGATTCACTACTCAGTCATTAACGGTGAGCAGGAGACCGGCGTCTCCATCATGTATATGGTGAAGCAGCTGGATGCCGGGGATGTGATCACACAGCGTGCGCTTCCTATTGAACTGAATGATACAGTCGGCACTGTCCATGACAAGCTGTCGCAGTTAGGTGTTGAGCTGCTGCTGGAGACACTTCCTTCTATTATTAACGGGACGAACACACGGACGCCGCAGGATGAGTCGCAGGTCACATTTGCTTCTAATATTTCGCGGGCGGACGAGTACGTGGATTTCAACCGGCCGTCACGCGCTGTTCATAACCAGATCAGAGGGCTGTCGCCATGGCCGGTCGGTTACGCGAACTTTGACGGCAGACCGATGAAGCTCTGGCAGGCCGAACTTACTGACGGCAGTGGTGCACCCGGTACGATCATCAGCACAGATAAAGAGGGTATTACAGTAGCGACGGCAGATGGAGCCGTGCTGCTGAAAGAAATCCAGCCGGCCGGTAAGAAACGGATGACTGCTGCAAGCTTTGCAGCCGGCCAGCAGAAAGACTTAACGGGGACGGTATTCAATGAAGGATAATAATGTAAGACTGACTGCACTGAACATACTGGATAAAGTACTGACAGAAGGCGGATACAGCAATCTGCTGATCAATGAGGCTATCAAGTCAGGAGACGTTGAAGTGCAGGACCGTGCGCTGTTGACAGAAATCGTCTACGGGACACTGCAGCATAAGCTCACACTCGAATTCTATTTAGAGCCGTTCATCAAGACGAACATTAAAGGGTGGATGCGCCGCCTGTTGATGATGAGCGTCTATCAGGCGGTCTACTTGACTAAAATACCGGACCACGCCATCATCAATGAAGCAGTCGAAATCACAAAGCGCCGCGGCTCTGTTGCCGGTGCTAATGCAGTAAATGCGATTCTCCGTAACTTCCAGCGGACACCGCTCCGGGAGTTCAGCGAGATTAAAGATGAACTGAAAAGAATCAGTGTTGAAACAAGTACACCGCTCTGGCTCGTCAAGCACTGGAAGACGCATTTTGGGCTGGAAGTGACAAAGAAAATCTGTGACAATCTGCTGGAACGTCCGGATACAAGCATCCGTGTCAATACGACTCGACTGACAGTGGAAGCTGCAGTGAACCGGCTGGAAGCAGAGGGCTATACAGTGAAGCAGTCAACGATTGTACCGGAATGTCTGTTCATCGAAGGGCCGCCGATCGTGCAGACACGGCTCTTCAAAGATGGTCTGGTCAGCATTCAGGACGCGTCATCCATGCTTGTGGCGCATATTATGGATCCGCAGCCGGGTGAGACCATCCTTGATACATGCAGTGCACCGGGCGGCAAGACGTGTCATATGGCGGAGCGCCTGAATAACACGGGTCACATTGATGCCTTCGACATTCATGAGCATAAGCTCGAACTGATTGACTTCAATCTGCGCAAGCTGCGGCTGACGAATGTGGAGGTCGGTCTGCACGATGCCCGTGCGCCGTTTGACAGACAGTATGATAAAGTGCTGGTCGATGCACCGTGCAGCGGACTCGGCGTCGCAAAGCGCAAGCCGGAGATTAAATACGAGAAATCTCAGAAAGATATCGACCAGCTCTGGCCGCTGCAGCTTGATATTTTAGCGAATGCCGCAGCAAGTGTGAAACCCGGTGGACTGCTCATTTATTCAACTTGTACGATTGAACAGATGGAAAATGAGAACGTAGTCTACTCATTCATTAAACAGAACAAAGACTTTGCCATTGAGCCGATTGTGCTTGGTGATGAAACACATAAAACATTGCAGATTCTGCCGCATGATTTTAATGCGGATGGATTCTTCATTGCGAAACTCAGAAGAAAGGACGTGTCATAATGGCATTATTAGAAAAGAAGAGAAATAAATTCATGCCGAACTTCGACAAGCCCTCAATCTATTCATTACAATTACATGAATTAAAAGAGTGGCTCGCTGATAACAAGCAGCAGGGATTCCGGGCGAAGCAGATATTCGACTGGTTATATGTTAAACGCATCACTTCATTTGAAGAGATGAGCAACTTATCAAAGGAGCTTCGTCAGCTGCTGGAGGAGCAGTTCTCTATTACCACCTTGAAGACTGTCGTCAAACAGGAAAGTAAAGACGGCACCATCAAGTTTCTCTATGAGCTGCAGGACGGTTATACGATTGAAACAGTGTTGATGCGTCACGACTACGGGAACTCTGTCTGCGTGACGACACAGGTCGGCTGCCGCATCGGCTGTACGTTCTGTGCCAGTACGCTCGGCGGCTTGAAACGAAATCTGGAAGCGGGTGAAATCGTCGCTCAAGTGCTGAACGTGCAGCAGGCGCTTGATTTAACAGAAGAACGTGTGAGCCATGTCGTCATCATGGGTATCGGTGAACCGTTTGAAAACTATGACGAGATGATGGATTTCCTGAAAATCATCAATCATAATGATGGACTGAATATCGGTGCACGTCATATCACCGTCTCAACGTCCGGCGTCGTCCCTCGTATTTATGACTTTGCTGATGAAGACCTGCAGATCAACTTTGCGCTGAGCCTTCATGCCGCAGATAATGATGTCCGTTCACGCTTAATGCCGATCAACCGGGCTTATAATCTGGATAAATTAATGCCGGCAATTGAATATTACACTGAGAAGACAGGGCGCCGTGTCACTTTCGAATACGGTCTGTTTGGCGGTGTCAATGATCAAGTGCACCACGCTCGGGAACTGGCGAAATTAATCAAGCACTTAAACTGCCACGTCAATCTGATTCCAGTGAACCATGTGCCGGAACGCGATTACGTCCGTACATCGAAAGAAGACATCTTCAAGTTCGAAAAAGAATTAAAAAGACATGGGATTAATGCTACAATTAGACGGGAACATGGTTCTGATATAGACGCTGCATGTGGGCAGCTGAGAGCTAAAGAAAGACAGGAAGAAACGAGGTAGCATAAATGGATGCACGTTTTTTTACGGATATAGGCAGGACACGGACGCGTAACGAAGATGCAGGCGGCGTCTTTAAAAATCATACGGGACAGGTTTTGTTACTCATATGTGATGGAATGGGCGGACATAATGCAGGAGACGTGGCGAGCAGCTTTGTCACTGCCCGCATGAAAGAGCGTTTTCAGGAAGAGAATTATATCGAGGACCATCAGGCAGAGAACTGGCTGAAATCCAATATCTCAGACATTAACCGTCAGTTATATCAGCTGGCGCATCAGGATGATGAGAACCAGGGCATGGGAACGACGATCGTAGCGGCGCTGCTGTATGATGACAAAGCTGTCATTGCGAATGTCGGTGATTCCAGGGCTTATTTCGTCAATGAACGGGAATTCAGACAAGTGACCAATGACCATACATTCGTCAATCATCTTGTCATGGCCGGAGAACTGTCAAAAGAAGAGGCAGCCCGCCATCCGCAGCGTCATATTATCACTAAAGTCGTCGGCAGTGATAAACGGTTGCATCCTGATATATTTACTTATGAGACAAAGCATTACGATAAAATTCTGCTGACATCAGACGGCCTGACGGATTATGTAGATGAGCAGGTCATCCATCATGTATTCAATGAAGAAGGTGAGCTGGAGACAATCGGCGAAAAGCTGATCGACCTTGCCTTGTCCTCTGATGTGAATGACAATGTCTCATTTGTGATAGGTGATTTTGGGGGTGTCCGTTAATGCTTGGAACGATCATCAGTGAGCGTTACAAATTAATCCGCTATATCGGTGGCGGTGGCATGAGCAATGTCTACTTAGCAGAAGACATCATTCTCAACCGGCGGGCAGCTGTAAAAATTATCAATATTCCACCTAATGACAAGGAACGTGCTGTCCAGAGGTTTGAACGGGAAGTACAGAATGCCACGTCGTTATCTCATCCTAATATTGTACAGGTCATCGATGTGGATGAAGATGACCATCATTATTATTTGATCATGGAGTTCATTGAAGGGCCGACACTATCAGAATACATCAAAGAGAACGGGCCATTATCAGTCGATGAAGCGATTTTGTTTACTAAGCAAATCTTAAGAGGCATCGGGCATGCCCATCATCACATGATCATTCATAGAGATATTAAGCCGCAGAATATTCTGCTGACAGAAGATAAGGAATTAAAAATCACTGATTTCGGCATTGCCCGCGCACTGAGTGAGACAGCGATGACGCAGACGAATCACGTGATGGGTTCTGTTCATTACTTACCGCCTGAACAGGCTAAAGGAAAGGCAGCCGATGAATCAGCGGATATCTATTCAATCGGTATCGTGCTCTATGAGATGCTTACCGGACATCCGCCGTATGAAGGTGATTCTCCGGTCAGCATCGCCATCAAGCATATTCAGGAGCCGCTGCCTGATATTCGTGCTGTCCGTTCTGATGTCCCGCAGAGCCTTGAGAACGTCGTCATCAAGGCAACGATGAAAGACAAATACAGCCGGTACCGGTCAACGGAAGATATGTACACTGACCTGTCGACCGTACTGGATGCCGAACGCGAGAAAGAAGAGCCGGTTAAAGTAGCCGATGATAAGACGATGATGATTCCTGTGATCGATGATAAAAGAAAAACCGTGCGGCCGGTTACAGCAGCAGTGACACCTGAACCACGAGAAAATACACCGGCAGCGAAGAAGAGAAATCCATTGTTACTGCTGCTTATGCCGCTGCTGCTCCTTCTACTGGCACTGGGCGGAATACTCTGGTATATGTTTCTACCAAAGTACAGCCATGTTCCAGTCGTCAGCAGACATTCTCTGGCGGAAGCGACAGCGCTGCTTGAAAAAGAGAACTTGAGAAAAGGGAAAGTCACTTATCAATACTCTGAAGAGGATGACGGCACTGTGCTGACTGCTACACCGAAAGCCGGCACTAAGCTCAAGGAAATGGCAGAAGTTGACCTTTTAGTGTCTAAAGGACTCAAGAAATATAAGATCCAGGACTATAAAGGTAAAAAAATCAGTGCGGTCAAAAAGACTCTGGAAAAAGCAGGATTCAATAAAGTCGCTGTGAAGCACGTCTATGAGTCAGCTGAATCCGGGACTATTTTAGCGCAGAGCTTAAATGCCGGACAACAAGTCATACCGGGAGATACAACAGTGACATTCACCGTGTCTAAAGGACTTAAAAAAATAAAAGTAGCAGATTTTACCGGGCAGCCGTTCACTGCGGCGAAAGACGAGCTGGAAGCGCTCGGCTTTAAAGTGAATGTAACCGGCGAACATTACAGCGACACTGTAAACAACGGCGCGATTATTTCGCAGGATCATAAAGACAGCAGCTATACTGCCGGCACAGTCATCAACTTTGTCGTGTCAAAAGGCAGTGAGCCGACAACAGAAGAACCGACAACAGAAGAACCGACGACGGAAGAACCGACAACGGAAGAACCGACGACAGAAGAACCGGCGACAGAAGAACCGACGACGGAAGAACCAGCAACAGAGAAACCGACAGCAGGATATGATGTCACTTATACAGAGACAGTCATCATTCCTTATCAGCAAGTCGCACAGGCCGGGCAGCCGTCAGCGAAAAAAGTAGAAGTATATGTCGAAGATAAGAACAATAAACAGAGCCGTGCAGTAAATTCGTTTAATATGAACAATGATGCCACGGTCGTGATACCGATGACGATTGCTCCGAAGGGCAGGGCGACATTTATTATTAAAGTCGATGGTAAAGTATTTACAAGTAAGACGATTAATTATGACGACGTATAAGCACCAATCATTGGATTGGTGCTTTTTTAATCGATATAATAATCATATTAATATTATGTAAACTAAGAAAGTCAGCGGGTGAAAAAATGTCTCATAAAAATATAAAGATTCTGGTCATGTTTATTTATGTCTTAATGTTATTTTTCTGCCGCTATGCTTTCGAGCTGCTGGATGATGCGGTGACGATGCTGCTGCTGATTATCGGGCTGATCATCATGCTGCTATTAAATAATAGAAGAAAGAGGTCGTAACAATACAAAGCGCTGTGCTATAAACAGCGTTTTAAGTGGAAAAGAGGAATATTGTGAAATTTAAATCAGCAGGGATTATTATTGCCCTGATACTTATTATGTTTATGTCGGCGATTGAGACGTCGATTATTTCATTGGCGCTGCCGACAATCAAAGACGATCTGAATGTAAAATCATCTGTTTCGCTCGTCTTTGCGGTATACTTCATCGCGATAGTCATTGCCAATCCGATTGTCGGGGAGCTGCTGTCACGGGTCAAAATCATTTATTTGACGATTACAGGTCTGATATTATTTACACTCGGCAGCCTGTTCTCCGGCTTAAGTGACACGTTCACTATCCTGATTATCTCCCGTTTTATTCAAGGGCTTGGTTCAGGTATTTTAATGGCGCTCAGTCAAATCGTGCCGAAGCTTGCATTTCCAATTCCGTTCCGCTACAAGGTCATGGGAATGGTCGGCAGTGTATGGGGCGTGGCGAGTCTGCTCGGACCGTTGATGGGCGGTGCGATCCTTGAGATTGCATCGTGGCACTGGCTGTTTTTCATCAATCTCCCGATCGCGGTCATTGCTGGTGCGCTCGTGCTCTGGACATTCCATTTTGAAGATGAAGTGCTGGTCAAGAACCGTCTGGACTACAAAGGCCTTGCGTTATTCTATGTCATGATTGCGGCATTGATGGTCACGGTGCTGTCTACCGCCCATCTTGTGTACAATAGTATTGGTTTCATCGTCTTTTTGCTTGCAGCATTGCTGCTGTTTAAAGCCGAGAAAAAGCAGCGGGTTCCTTTTATTCCGGTGACAGAGTTCAAGCGGACAATCATTATTGTCTTTCTGACGGATTTTCTCTATGCCATTATGCTGATGGGCTATAACTTATACATGCCGATCTATTTGCAGGAAGAAGTGGGACTGTCACCACTGCAGAGTGGTCTGACTATCTTCCCGATTTCACTTGCCTGGATCACCATCAACTTTAATATGCCTAGAATCGAAGCCGGACGAACGAAGAAGATGCTTTATTTAAGTGCGTTCACCAGCTTGATGCTCTGCAGCATTCTGCTGTTGTTCGGCAGTTCAGTGCCGCTTTTCACCGCCGTAAGTCTACTGCTTGCCGGTGCAAGTTTCGGGATTGTCTATACGAAGGACAGCATCACCGTGCAGGAGGAATCGTCACCTGAACAGATGAAGCGCATGATGTCGCTGTACACGCTGACTAAGAGTCTCGGCAATTCCATCGGTTCAACCATTATGGGCTATATTTATGTGCTGCCGGTAGTACTTATCGGTCCGAACATTCATAATGTCATGCTGGCCGTCATCATCATACTGCTCGTATTGATGGGACTGTGGACGACTTGCTATAAAGAACAGAGCCGTCAGTAGCCGCGCGTCTAAAAACAGCATAAATGGGTAAGAATTAATAACAAGCAGTGTGAAGGGGGAACAGTATGGAAAACTATTTAACGATATTCCGGGAGGTCAGAAGTCTTCTGGAGCAGGAAGGATACAGCAATGACACTATCAGCAGCAATTATGAGGAGATATTCAAGAATCTCTCACCGAATGAACTGACTTTTCAGCAGCTGATGGTCGAGTATTTAAGTGAGTTCAATGTCAAATCGATGGATTATATAGATCAGCATTACTGGACAAATGGTATCCGTGTCAGACGCTATAACGACGCGCTGATTGTCACTGATGTCATTGATGATCTGCAGTTTGTTGTCGGTGATGAAATCGTCGCCTTATCAGGAGACCCGCTCAGCGACCTTGCGGAACGTTATCAGAAGCTGTTGTTCAATGAACCGGCTGAACGCCAGGACTGGCATCCGATACTCAGGAAACAAAGCAGTGCAAAAGTCAGAAGAAGCGACCAGTATTATGACTTTGACCTTCATGTCTACGATGACAACCGAGGTCTTGACGTCATCCAGCATGACCAGTACACGGAAGTCGTCGTCTATTCCATTGACATGCTGCAGCGCTATCTCCATGAACCGGCGGAGCGTTTACTTATTGACCTCACCGCTGCTTACGGCGTGATTCCTGACAACCAGATTGACTGGATGGCTGAACAGCTGGCACGCACTGAGTTCGTCATGCTGGTCGATGCAATGACGAAAGGTAGTGCTGAGCGGCTTGCTGACTCTTTCGCAGGCCGGGGGCGGCTCGTCGGCCGGGAAACGTACGGTCAGGCCCAACCGCTGAAGAAAGTAGCGCTCGGCAATCATTTTTTTATATATTCCGCATATAAAGATAAGACAGTTTTACCTGATGTTATGGTAGAATTAAGTGAATCTTCATTTTTACAGGATGATATCAGGCAAGTTGGCAGATTTGAACTAATGAACCGACTTAGCAATCAGTAGTAATATAATATGAAGGTAATAAGTTTAAGGACTTAGGAGGAATTCTGATGAGCAAGCCCATTCCAAAGGATAAGGGAATAGACAAAACATTAACAGTCATGAAAGAAGGATATGAATACATTTCCAACCGCACGAAAAAATTCAATTCCGATGTTTTCGAGACGCGTGTACTTGGTGGTAAACGCGCTGTGATTATCAGCGGTAAAGAAGCGGCAGAATTATTCTATGATAATGACAAAATTGAACGTAAAGGTACATTACCGCCCCGTGTCGTCAAAACATTGTTCGGTAAAGGTGCGATCCATACAACAACAGGTAAAGTCCATCTTGACCGTAAATCTTTATTCATGTCATTGATGACTGAAAACAACCTGGAATATTTAAGGAAATTAACGCGTACATTCTGGTACCAGAATACAGAACGCATGCAGCTGATGGGTAAAGTGAATGTTTATAAAGAATCCATCATTCTTCTGACTAAAGTCGGCTTCCGCTGGGCAGGTGTCACTGAAAAGCCTGAGAAGATTGAACAGCATGCGATGGACATGGACAAAATGATTGACTCATTCGGTTCAGTCGGCACTGCTTATAAAGGTTACCGCGAAGCAAAGAAAGCCCGTGCGCGCGTTGAAGATTTCCTTGAAAAGCAGATCATTGCGACGCGTAAGGGTAAAATCCATCCTGAAGTAGGAACGGCATTACATTCATTTAGTCACTGGAGAGACTTCCAGGGCAACTATATGGATTCAAGACTTGCTGCCGTTGACTTGATGAACGTCATCCGTCCATTAGTGGCGATCAACCGTTTCGTAGCGTATGGTGTTCTTGCACTGCATGAATTCCCGGGTGAACGTGAACGTGTTGCAGCTGATGACAACAACTATGCCTACAAATTTACACAGGAGTTAAGACGTTATTTCCCATTCGTACCGTTCTTACCTGCAAAAGCGAAAGTAGACATTGACTTTCAAGGTTACAGCATTCCACAGGACACAATGATTGTCCTTGATATTTTCGGCACGCTGCACCGCGAAGATTTATGGCAGGATCCAGAACGCTTCTATCCTGACCGTTTTGACAACTGGGATGGCAGCCCGTTCGACCTGATTCCTCAAGGCGGCGGCGATTATCATACGAACCACCGTTGTGCGGGTGAGTGGATGACCATCATCATTATGGAAGAAACGATGAAATACTTTGCGCGCGAAATCACTTATGATGTGCCTGCACAGGACTTCACTGTAGACCGCACAAAACTGCCGGGCCGCGTGAAGAGTGGTATGGAAATCGAAAACGTACGTCTGAACTTCGACCGTACGCTTTAATATAAAAACCTGGGATATTATCCCAGGTTTTTATATGTCAATTTCACCATGCCAGTCGTCCATTCCGCCTTCAACGTTCGTCACATTATAGCCTTGTCCATGTAAATAATCGACTGCTTTTTGTGAACGACCGCCTTTCTGGCAAATGACGTAATAAGCTTGATCCTTAGCCAGCTCGTCTGTGTGTTCTGCGAGCGTTGACAGCGGCATATTCACTGCTTCATTAATATGGCCGCGGTTATATTCATCCTGTTCTCTGACATCGATGATACGGTCAGTTGTTGCAGCCTGAAGTGCAGCCTGAAGCGCATCAGTTGTAATCGATTTGTTCGTCATGTTGACACCTCTTTTTTCAG
Source organism: Macrococcus equipercicus (assembly GCF_004359525.2). Classification (GTDB taxonomy): domain Bacteria; phylum Bacillota; class Bacilli; order Staphylococcales; family Staphylococcaceae; genus Macrococcus; species Macrococcus equipercicus. The sequence continues at coordinate 476,619 of NZ_SCWC02000001.1, forward strand.
AATTAAGGTACATGTTTAATATACCCCGGAGCGGGAAGTAAATAACGTTGAGTAGAAGGTACGATTCTAAAAATAAGGATTGCTATATCGCTGCAGCAGCAGTATCATATAGCCATTGTAAGCAAAAAATATTTGATAAAAGAAGGGTTAAAAATGCCGCAAAATAAAAGAAGCAACTGGCAGTTCGGTCTAATGCTTGTCGCTATCGGTATCGTCTACGGGGATATCGGTACGTCTCCGCTCTATGTCATGAAAGCGGTCGTGGAGACGAACGGCGGAATGAAGGCGATGACTGAAGATTATATTATCGGCTGTCTGTCGCTTGTCATCTGGACCATCACCTTACTGACAACAGTAAAATATGTGCTGATTGCCATGCAGGCAGATAACCATGGTGAGGGAGGAATCTTCAGCCTTTACACTTTGGTCAGAAAACGCCGCCGCTGGTTGATTGTCCCGGCGATCATCGGCGGGGCAGCACTGCTCGCTGACGGCGTGCTGACGCCGGCCGTCACAGTTACAGCCGCTGTTGAAGGGATGCAGGAGATTCCGGCCCTCAAAAATAGCTTTGTCACTCATCAGACTAATATTCTGATCGTTGTCATTTCTGTCATCTCGCTGATTTTCTTTGCACAGCGTTTCGGCACGGGCAGCATCGGTAAAATATTCGGACCGTTCATGCTGATCTGGTTCTCGATGATGGGTCTGTTCGGTGTGATTCAGCTGGCAACTGATTTATCTGTTTTAAGAGCGATCAATCCGCTGTATGGTATCCGTGTGCTGTTCGATGACAGCAACAAAATGGGACTGCTGATTCTCGGCACAGTATTCCTCTCGACGACAGGGGCTGAAGCACTGTACTCAGATATGGGACATGTCGGCAAGCATGCGATCTTTAAAACATGGCCGTTCGTCAAACTCATGCTGCTGCTCAGTTATTTCGGGCAGTCTGCATGGATTATCGGTCATATTAAGAAGCAGGATATGCTCGGCAATCATGAGCTCAATCCGTTTTTTCAAGTCATGCCTGAATCATTTATTGTTTTCGGTGTCATTATCGCGACGGGTGCCGCGATTATAGCATCTCAGGCATTAATCTCAGGAAGTTTCACGCTTGTCTCAGAAGCCATTCACTTACGGCTGCTGCCTAAGCTGGACATTAAATATCCTTCGACGATGAAAGGACAGATGTATATACCGGCTGTCACATTCTGCATCTGGATATTATGCATCATGGTCGTCCTGTACTTTAAAACATCAGTCAACATGGAAGCGGCCTACGGTCTGAGTATTACAGTGACAATGCTGATGTCGACGATATTGATCTATCATTACTTATCGATGAAGAAAATCGACAAAGGGCTGACAATCATAATTACTGGATTTTTCCTGATACTGGAAAGTGCGTTCTTATTCTCAAGCCTCGCTAAATTCATGCACGGTGGTTATATCGCGGTCCTCATCTCTGTCGCGGTCATCGCGCTGATGATCGTCTGGTATAAAGGGTACAAAATCAAGGATAAGCGGACATTTGATGTCAACATCGATCTGTATGTGAACCAGCTGACAGCTTTATCAGCAGATACAGCTGTCCCTAAATACGCTGCGAACCTCGTCTATCTGTCGACAACAAACGATATGAAGATGATTGAGAAACAGGCGCTGAAGTCTATTCTTGACGGCCGGCCGAAACGAGCAGACGTCTACTGGTTCGTCAATGTCAAAGTGTCTGATAAACCGTATCAGGTGAACTATCAGATTGAGGACTTCGGGACGAAGAACATCTTCAAAGTTCAGCTCGTTCTCGGCTTCCGTATCCATCAGAACATCAATCTGTACATCAAACAGATTGCAGCGCATATGCTGAAAGAAGGCATCATTCATGAGCAGTCGCGCCGCTACGGTACGAATCCGACAAGAATCATCGGCGACTTCGCTTATATTCTTCTTATGGATCAACTGCCGATTGATGCCAGCATTGCATGGTATGACCGCCTGATCATGCAGATAAAAATATTCTTGAAAAAATATACGGCTTCACCGACAAAATGGTTCGAACTGCCTGCGAATGAAGTGGTCTATGAATCGATTCCGATTTCACTGCCTGCTCATAAAGCACCGTATATCAAACCGCTGTAATTCAATACAAAAGGACCTGCATGTGAAATGCAGGTCCTTTTGTTATTCAGCTGCTAACGTCAAATAGCCGTCCTCAAGATAATACGTTTTATCAGTGTAGGAAAACAGGCGCTGGTCATGGGTAATCATGATGCAGGCGGCCCCCGATTCCTTAACACGCTTTCTCAGCATATCGACGACTTCAGACGCACGTTCCTTGTCAAGGCTCGCTGTCGGTTCATCGGCAAGAATCAGCTTCGGTTTATTCATGAAAGCGCGGGCAATGGCTGTCCGCTGTTTTTCGCCGCCCGACAGCTCTTTTGGATGAGCGGACAGGCGATGGCCGAGTCCGAATGATGTCAGCAGCTGTTCGGCACGTGCAGAGGCTTCTTTCTTGCTCTGCCCTGCCTCACTGCCGACTGCCGTCAACTGTTCTTTAACTGTCAAGTAGGGCAGCAGGTGAGATGACTGGAAGATGAAACCGATGTCTTTCAGCCGCATGTCGGTTCTTTCATTGTCAGTGAGGTGGCGCCATGCTCTGCCATCAAGAGTAATATCGCCGCAAGACGGGGTGAGTAATGCGCCGACGATGGACAGCAGCGTACTTTTACCGGAGCCGGATGGACCATACAGCGCAACGATTTCTCCCGGCGCCAGCTGCAGATTGATATCTTTCAGCACAGTCGTCGCCTGCGCGCCTTTACCATATGTTTTTGAGACGTTTTCGATGCTTAGCATATTATTCTCCTCCTAAAGCGACCTGCGGGTCAATTTTAATGACTTTGATCAGTGACATCATGGCACCGATTAACGAGACGACAAAGAATAGTCCTGCGAGTATAACGACAAGGTTATGATTTAAATAAAACGGCATTGTCGCAGGCAGGAACATAGAGATGACGACGGTCAGTATAATCGCTGCTGCGACACCGATGAACGTGATCAGCATAATTTCCGCGAGAATGACGAGCGCAATCTTCCGGTTCTTCATACCGATGGCTTTCAAAATACCGTATTCATTAGTCTTCTGTATCGTGATCACATAGAAGAACGCTGAAATAACAATCGCAGAGATCACGAACAGGAATACGACCATCAGCTGCAGCGGCATCTGTTCAGCTTCAAAGCTTGGGATTCCTTTTTTCAGTTCATCGGCTGTGATGATCTCTGAGTCACTTAAGTCATCTTTCAGTTTGCTCAGTTCTGCTTTATCATTGGCCTGAACAAAGCCGGCATTTGGTGTGACATCGGGATTGAACTGCTCAAATCCTGCTTTCGTGACGATGGCAGCCGGTGTATGGGCGTACATCTCTTTTGCGATGAAACCGGTCACTCTATATTTGATTTTTTTCTTGTTGTCTTCTTTATTTTTTACAGTTAATGTATCATTCAGTTTTAATTTTTCCTGCAGCGATTCGTCGACAGCAATTTCATCTGCCTGCTTCGGCATCCGGCCTTCAACTATCGTTCTTTCGGGCATTGTTTCAGAGTACATCGCTGCGACAGAGAGATTATTAGTCAGCGGCAGCAGCTGCATGGCAAGCAGGTCGATATGATAGTCCGTCAGCAGCTGCTTGTCTTTATCGCTGAGGGCCGACTGTGTCAGCTGATGATCAGCATCCTTATCTATGATGTACTGCTCTGCCTTCATATGGTCGATTGCTGAGACATTATCCTGACCGAGCCCTTGTGCTAAACTAGTGACAAAGAGCACAAGAAAAGCCAGCAGGAACAAGATGGCTGTAATCAGTAAGTATTTTAGTTTGTAGTAAGAGAGTTCTTTTAAAGCGAGTTTCATGATTAACTTCCTTTCTATTTTGTTTGATAACGTTATATTAAGGGAGTTATATGAACTGAATATGAACAGGAGCGAAAAAATGAAACCGACTATTTTAATTGTGGACGATGAGAAGAATATTAGAGAGATGGTGCTCCGGGGACTGCCTGATTTCACAGTCGTCGGTGCAGCGGATGCTGAAGAAGCAGTGACGCTGCTCGATGAAGGCGGCGTTGATCTGTGCGTCGTCGATGTCATGATGCCTGGGACCAACGGATTTCTGCTGTGCGATGATATTAAACGCTGCTATCATAAGCCGGTCATCATGCTGACTGCCCGCAGTGAGCTGCACGATAAGCGCCAGGCATTCGAAGCGGGTTCTGATGATTATATGACAAAGCCGTTCAGTACGGAGGAGCTGCAGTTCAGAATAAAGGCGGTGCTGAGCCGCTACCGCGTATCGTCAGAGCAGCTGAAGCTCGGCAATGTCGAACTGAACCCTGAGAGTTATGAGCTATATATCAATGACCAGACACTGTATTTGCCGCGGAAAAAATTCGAACTGCTGAGTACATTGGTCAAGCGCGAACCGAAAGTGGCACCGCGTGACGAGCTCATCACTGAAATATGGGGCTATGACTTCGACGGCGACGAGCGGACCATCGATGTTCATATTAAGCGGTTGAGAAAGCGGCTGGCGGCTGTTCAGGCAACGATCGAAATTGTCACAGTGCGGGGCGTCGGCTATAAGGTGCATCATGTTTAACCGGTTGTCGACACAGTTTATTGTCTCGACATTAATCGTTATGCTGCTCAGCAGTCTGCTTGCCTTTTTGCTCGCCAATGTCTGCTACCATAGTTATTTGAAACCGATGAATGACGCGCGTATCACGCACACGCTGGCCAGGCAGAAACAGTTTATAGAGCACCACCCGGACATCGATAGTGCTGCTTACTTCAACCAGGTTGCAAGCTTGAATTTCCAGGTGATGGCGATTAAAGACGGGCAGAAGCGCTTCTACGGTACACCGTTCCGAGTGGATAATCTCACAGTCCAGCCGCTTGAACACAAGATCTATCACGGCATCAAAAACAGGCCGTTTAATTTGTTCATCACCGGCTTCTTTGATAACGAGACGAAAAATACAGTGGGCAGGACGCTGATTGTGAACGGTGAATCTTATGATGTCTATATTCGTCCGGATGTCGGGCAGAGCATGGGAGAATTCAGGGTGTTTCTGGCGATACTGCTCGTACTCATTGTCCTCTTCTCCATCTTCTTCGTGCTGCTCAGTTCCATCGGCATCGTCAGTCCGGTCGTTAAACTGAAGTCGTTTGCAGAGCGCATTCGCAGCGGAGATTACAGCGACGTGACAGCGATTAAGCGGCGCGATGAGATCGGTGTGCTGGCTCGCGAGATGGAAGAGATGAGCCGCGCCATCAAGCGGCATCAAGAGATGAATGAACGGTTCGTCGCCAATGTCAGCCATGAAATCCAGTCGCCAATCACTAATCTGCTCGGCCTGACGCATCAGCTGAAAGACCGGCAGGACAGCACGGTGATCTCAGCCATTGAGCATCAGTCAGAACGACTCAGCAGACTGACGAAACAGCTGCTGCTGCTCGCTGCCATTGATAACGAAGGCGTAAAGCTCAAGAGGGCATATTTTAACGGCCGGGAGCTGCTGCAGGAAGTCATCCAGTCGATGCTCTATCAGCTGGACCTGAAAGAGCAGCTTGCCATCGCTGACGCTGATGACATCATGCTTTACGGGCACCGGGACCTGCTGTTTCAGCTCGTGACGAACTTACTGTCGAATGCCATTAAATATTCGCCGGCAGTAGGAGAGATCCGCCTGTCACTGAAACTCAGAGCGGGTCATACTGTTCTGCAGGTGAGTGACAATGGCCGCGGGATGACTGATGACACGCGCAGGCATTTGTTTGAGCGCTTCTATAAGGCGGATACAAAGGAAGATGAAACGCTGTCAAATGGTCTTGGGATGGCTATCGTGCATGAAATAGCAGTGCTGCACGGCGCGGAACTGAAAGTCGACAGCGAACTGAACGGTGGGACCATCATCACTGTTATCTTTCCGGCGCAATAATATACAACGTGTCATGTTCTGACGCTGCGATGTATGTTAAACTAATGACAATTGTTTATACTGAAATGAGCGAAAGAAACAGATGAGGTGACGCAGTGAGAGAAGGATTAATTTATAAGGCGTTAAGCGGTTTTTATTATGTGGACAGTGAAGGTGAAAGCTTCCAGTGCCGTGCGCGTGGTGTGTTCCGGAAAAAAGGCATCTCGCCGCTTGTCGGTGATGAAGTTATCTTTCAGATTGAAAATGAGACGGACGGCTACATTACAGAACTGAAACCCCGCCGGAATGAACTGAAGCGGCCGCCAGTCGCTAATATCGACCAGGTGCTCGTCGTGATGAGTGCGAAAGAACCTGAATTCAGCAAAAACTTAATCGATAAATTCCTTGTTATTGTTGAAAGCTATGACATAGAGCCTTGTCTCATTGTCACGAAGAAAGATCTGCTGAACGCGGCACAGACTGCAGCGATAGAGAGCCAGCTGAGCGATTATGAAGCCATCGGTTACCGCACGTATTTCGTCTCCAATCTTGAGGACCAGTCAGCGCTTGCCGATATTTTAGTGGATGGCATTAACGTGCTGAGCGGGCAGTCAGGTGTCGGCAAATCGTCACTGATCAATGCGGTGAAACCTGACAGTCAGCTTGAAACTGGGATTATTTCAAGCGCCCTTAACCGCGGGAAGCATACGACCAGGCATGTTGAACTGATTCAAGTGAACGGCAAGTATTTAGCGGATACGCCGGGGTTCAGTGCACTTGATATCGCCCATATTGATAAATATATCCTCAAAAACTGCTTTCCTGAGTTTGTGGCTCGTGAAGACCAGTGCAGATACAGGGAATGTCTGCATGTCAATGAGCCGTCATGCGCTGTTAAAGCAGCGGTTGAATCGGGTGAGGTGATGCAGTCAAGGTATGACAACTATCTGCAGCTGATGAATGAAATTGAGACGAGAAAGGTGAGATATTGATGGTTAAAATTGCACCGAGCTTATTATCATGTGATTTTACGAAGCTTCAGGAGGAGGTCAAGAAACTGGAGGCGAGCGGCGTCGACTATCTGCATTATGATGTCATGGACGGTCAGTTCGTACCAAACATCTCTTTCGGGCTGCCGATATTAGCGCAGCTGCGGCAGATTACCTCGCTGCCGATTGACAGCCATCTGATGATTGCCGACCCTGAAGTGTTCGTCAGTCAGTTTGCGGATGCCGGCAGCGATATCATTACCGTTCACTTGGAAGCGACGCCTCACATTCACCGCGTGCTGCAAATGATCAGGCAGAAGGGTAAGAAAGCAGGAGTGGCTGTTAATCCCGGAACGAACGTGACACTGCTTGAGCCGGTGCTGTCTGATGTCGACCTTGTACTTGTGATGACCGTCAATCCGGGTTTCGGCGGCCAGTCGTTCATAGAAGGCATGGTTGACAAGATCAGCTATCTGGACGACTACCGCCGGGCACACGGCCTGACCTATGAGATTGAAGTGGACGGCGGCATCAATGAGGAGACAGCCGCATTGTGCCGGGCACGCGGTGCCGACGTGTTTGTTGCAGGGTCCTATTTCTTCAAGCATGATGATTACAATGTACCTGCACAGAAACTGAGGGGTGAATAAGATGGATCTGCATCTGCTATGTACATATAACGGCGTGACAGAGGACACGCTGAGTCAGCTCGCTCATGAGGACTGGGTCGGGATAGATTACGGCACCGTCGTGCTGCTCAGGCACGGGATCACTCCGATTGCTGCTTTCGGTGACTTTGATTCGACGACGCCCGCAGAACGCGACTTGATCAATGACCATATCGAAGTGGAAGTGCTGCCGTCAGAAAAAAATGAGACGGATCTTGAAGTAGGCATTCACTACGCGTTGACGCTTGATTATGACCGGGTGTTCATTCACGGCGCGACAGGCGGCCGGATGGATCACTTCCTCGGCAACTTACAGACACTTGCACATCCGGACGTCATATTGTCCGGCAGTGAGTTCTATATTGTAGATGACCAGAACATCATCCAGGTGCTGGCAGCAGGCACACATATCATTACGCATGCGCAAGACATGCAGTATGTCTCCTTCATTCCGCTCGGCGAGCAGGTGCTGCTGACGATAGAAGGCCTGAAATACGAGCTGCCCCGCACACCGCTTGAACTAGGGCGGACGCGGACGGTGTCCAATGAGTTTATCGCTGACCGGGCCCAAGTGACAGTAGAGAACGGCATGGTCTATATGGTGCAGAGCAGGGACAAATCAGCATAAAAAAAAAGACCTTCCACACAAAGGTCTTTTTTTCTGTATCTATATAGTCATTAAACGCGAGTCACTTTACCTGATTTTAATGCACGAGCAGAAACCCATACACGTTTCGGTTTGCCATCTACAAGGATTCTAACTTTTTGTAAGTTAGCATTCCAGCGACGTTTGTTCGCATTCATAGCGTGAGAACGATTGTTACCAGTTACGGCTTTACGGCCTGTAACGTGACATACTTTAGCCATGTGATTTCCTCCTTTAATGATATATAGAGATACACTTATCTTTTACATACCATAGTAATTTAACACAAATGAGTAGAGGTTGCAACTTTATTGTTGAGAAACTTGTGACAGCTGTGTGTTATTTTATGACAGAAAACCGGTCGGCTGTCTCTGCTGAGACATTGTATTCATTGAGCTGTGCTTTCATATTTTAGAGTTTTCTTGTACATTGCAGGGAATATTGCGTATAATAACTTGATGAATGAAAATTAGGAGGGATCTCATGACTTTAGAAATTACAAATGAGTTCGGCAGTATTGATATTTCTAATGACGTCATTGCTACCATTGCCGGCGGTGCTGCTGTTGAATGCTACGGTATCATCGGGATGGCAAGCAAACATCAAGTGAGAGACGGAATTGCGGATATTTTAAGACGTGATAACTACTCTAAAGGGGTTATTGTCTCACAGAAAGACGATAAACTGGACGTAGACATGTATATCATTGTCGCTTACGGCACAAAGATTTCAGAAATCGCGAATAATGTGCAGTCTGCTGTTAAATATACGCTTGAAAAAGCATTAAACTTAAAAGTTAATTCAGTTAATATATATATACAAGGTGTACGTGTGATTAAACTGGACGAGGAAGAATAAGGAGGATCATTTGAATGAACAAGATTGATGGCAGGCTATTTGCTGAGATGATTTCAGCTGGAGCAAATAACTTATCTCAGAACGCAGAGTACGTGGATTCTCTGAACGTTTTCCCTGTGCCTGACGGTGATACAGGAACTAATATGAATTTGTCGATGACTTCCGGCGCAACAGAAACAGCAGCGCATGTTGAAGCTCATATCGGCAATGTCGGCAAAGCATTTTCTAAAGGACTGCTCATGGGTGCACGCGGAAACTCCGGTGTCATTCTGTCACAGCTGTTTAGAGGCTTCTCTAAAGCAGTGGAGGAACAGGCGGACATCGAGGCGAAGAAATTTGCAAAGGCTTTTGATTCAGGTGTTAAAACAGCTTATAAAGCAGTGATGAAACCTGTGGAAGGGACGATTTTGACGGTCGCACGAGAAGCAGCCGCCCGCGGCATGGAAGTGGCTGACACAAGTGATGATGTCATTGAGATCATGGAAGCCATCGTCGAAGCAGGCAATATTTCTCTGAAGAATACACCTGAACTACTACCTGTACTGAAGGAAGTCGGTGTCGTCGACAGCGGCGGCCAAGGGCTGATGTATGTGTATGAAGGCTTTCTTGCAGCGATGAAAGGTGAAGCTATTGCACCGCCGCAGGCCAAAGTGGATGAGTCGTTTGTCAATGACGACCATGACTTCGGTGATGTCGTGAAAACAGAAGATATTGTCCCTGGCTTCTGTACAGAGTTCATGGTGCGCTTTACGCCGGGCAAAAAGCCGTTCAATGAAGATGCGTTCAGAAATGACATGGCTGAGTTCGGAGATTCTCTGCTTGTCATTTCAGATGATGAAATCGTAAAAACACATGTCCACTCAGAAACACCGGGAGAAGCGCTGACATATGGCAGCCAGTACGGTGAGATCATCAAGATCAAAGTGGAGAACATGCGTGAGCAGCATAGAGAAGTACTGCGTAAACGTGGAATTAAGCAGTCAGCGACAAAAGAAGTGGAAAAAGCGGTCATCACGATTTCAATGGGTGACGGTATTACGAAGCTCTTTGAGTCTATCGGTGCCACACACGTCATCAGCGGCGGTCAGACGATGAATCCATCGACAGAAGATATCGTCAAAGTCATCGAAGCTTCTAAATGTCAGGAAGCCATCATTCTGCCGAATAACAAAAATATCATCATGGCAGCAGAACAGGCAGCTTCCGTCGTCTCAATTCCGGTCGCGGTCATTCCGTCCAAGACGATTCCGCAAGGTATGACGGCTATGCTGTCCTATATGCCGGATGCTGAACTTGAAGCTAACAAGGAGCAGATGACTGAAGCGCTGAAACATGTGAAGTCCGGCTCTGTCACTTATGCAGTACGAGATACGTCAATTGACGGCGTGGAGATTAAAAAGGGTGCATTCATGGGTCTGTTTGAAAGCAAGATTAAAGTATCGGACGTGAGTCAGCAGAAAGTATGTACTGAGCTGCTTGCTGCGATGATCGATGACGACAGCGAGATCGTTACCATCTTTAAAGGTGCTGATGCTGCCGACGAAGACGTCGATGCACTGGTCGCGCATCTTGAGGAGCAGTATGAAGATATCGAAGTGGAAGTGCAGGACGGCAGACAGCCGATCTACAGTTTCATGTTTGCAGTAGAATAATTGAAGACATGTCTTCTTTCTGGAGCGAGTAGAGAAGCATGAATCGTTACAAAGCTTACTATAAGTAAGCTTTTTTATGTTTTTATGAGGCTTTAACCCGTTCAAGTTGAAGTGGTGCAGGAAAGATGGTAGGCTACTTATGGCGAAAATATTAATTTTCCTGAAAACGCTATCTTTTTGCGGCTGTCAGTGAATGGTCAGCCAGCATTTAATGGTCAAATGGTGGTATAATCATCATATTAAAAGGTTTAAAGGGGTAGGTAGCAATGAAATATAGAAGTGTATTCGATATTATTGGCCCGGTAATGGTCGGTCCGTCTTCTTCACATACAGCAGGGGCCGTGAGAATCGGTCTTGTCGCACGTGATTTATTCGGCGGGACACCGAAGCAGGCGGATATTTATTTATATGGTTCATTTATGGAGACTTACAGAGGACACGGCACAGATGTCGCGTTAGTCGGCGGACTGATGGGATTTGATACAGATGATTCCCGTATTCCTCAGGCGCTGAACATTGCGAAGGAACAGGGCATGGTTGTCTCATTCATCGAGATGAGTGAGGAGAAGAGTCATCCGAACACTGCCGTCATTCATATGTCAGACGGCGATAAAGAACTGACGATCGAAGGGATATCCATCGGCGGCGGTAAAATCGAAATTGTCGCGTTAAACGGCTTCCCTATTGCCATATCAGGCAACTATCCGACACTGCTTGTCTTTCACCAGGACACGTTCGGCTCTATTGCGAGCGTGACACAGATTTTAGGCAGACATCAGATCAACGTCGGTCAGATGCAGGTGTCCCGTAAAGAGAAAGGCGACATCGCGTTAATGACGTGTGAACTGGATGATCAGATCACTGAAGAGGTTTTAAATGAAATAAGAGCTTGTCAGGGGATACAGACAGTAACCTTGATGGAAGAGTCATAAGGAGGACATGATGTTTAAAAGTGTAGCAGAACTCGTAACGATTTGCGAAACAGAGAACAAAAAAATATATGAAGTGATGATCGAGCAGGAGATGGCAGTCTCTAAACGCTCTTATGAAGATATATACAAAGGAATGGAACGCAACCTGGAGGTCATGGAGCAGGCGGTTGAACGCGGACTGAACGGCGTGCAGAGTCCGACAGGTCTGACAGGCATGGATGCCGTTAAAATGCGTGAATATATTGAGAAAGGCAACATGTTAAGCGGTGAGCTGCTGCTTGATGCAGTTGCGAAAGCAGTCGCGACAAACGAAGTGAATGCTGCGATGGGCTTAATCTGTGCGACACCGACAGCCGGCTCTGCAGGGGTGGTACCGGGCACGTTGTTCGCCGTGAAAAATAAACTCAAGGCGACTCGAGAAGATATGGTGAACTTCCTGTTCACAACAGGCGCATTCGGCTTTGTCGTAGCGAACAATGCTTCTATTTCCGGTGCTGCCGGCGGCTGTCAGGCGGAAGTCGGCTCGGCTGCTGCGATGGCTGCAGCGGCGATCGTAGAAATGGCGGGCGGTTCACCGAAACAATCTGCTCATGCATTTGCCATCTGCATGAAAAATATGCTCGGTCTAGTATGCGACCCGGTTGCAGGACTCGTTGAAGTGCCATGTGTTAAACGTAATGCAGCCGGTGCTTCCAATGCCATCGTCTCAGCAGATATGGCGCTTGCAGGCATCGAAAGTCGTATTCCGACTGATGAAGTCATTGAAGCGATGTACAAAATCGGTCAGACGATGCCGAGTGCACTGCGTGAAACAGGACGCGGCGGCCTGGCGGGCACTAAGACAGGACAGGAAATGAAAGAAAGAATTTTCGGTTCCAATGCACAATCAACATTTAATTGAGTCTGAATGTCCATTAACAGAATTAAAAGGTGTCGGCCCGCAGACGGTGCTCAAGCTGAATGATCTCGGCATCCATTCGCTGACTGATATCGTGCTGCATCTGCCGTATCGCTATGAGGACGAATCCATTGTCGATATCAACACGGCGGCGGACGGCGAGAAAATAACGGTGGCGGGGGAAGTATATAGTTCTCCGCAACTGAGTTATTTTGGCAGAAGCCGCTCGAAAACAGCCTTTCACATGCTGGTGAACCAAGTGGCGGTCAGAGTCGAGTTTTTTAACCAGCCGTACATCAAGCATCAAGTCGTGCTCGGCGAGACAGTGACCGTCACCGGTAAATGGCAGCGGTCCAAGCAGATCATTCAAGGCAGCAAATTTTCAGCGACAGTGACTGACAGCTCGGACAAAGCGCTTGTGCCGCAGTACAGCTTGAAAGGTCAGCTGAAGCCGAAGCAGTTTCAGAAGTTAGTGGCACAGGCGTTATCGCTCACTGACATCACGCCAATGATTCCTGATGACCTCGCAGCGAAGTATAAGCTGTGGGATTTAAAGCAGGCGGTCGAGACACTGCATTTTCCGGCGGATGATTCCAGCCTGAAGCAGGCGAAACGAACGTTTGCTTTTTGCGAACTGTTTTTATTTCAGCTGAAGATGAGAATGCTGAATATGAAGGAGCATCAGACCGGTCTTGCGGTCGGTATCAATTATGATATAGACGCAGTCAAGGCGTTCATTGAGACACTGCCGTTTGAACTGACTGAAGCGCAGAAGAAGAGCGTCAATGAAATATTCCGGGACATCAAACTGCCGCTGCGCATGAACCGTCTGCTGCAGGGAGACGTCGGTTCCGGTAAAACAGTGGTGGCTGCGATTGCCATGTATGCCCTTATGACAGCCGGCTATCAGAGTGCGCTCATGGTACCGACAGAGATTCTCGCGGAACAGCATGCAGAAAGTCTTGCAGCTCTCTACAAAGACAGCTGCCGTATCGCCCTGCTGACGAGTTCAGTCAAGGGCAGAAAGCGGCGTCTCCTGCTCGAACAGCTGGCAGCAGGAGAGATCGACATGATTGTCGGTACGCATGCCCTCATCCAGGACGAAGTACGGTTCAACCGGTTAGGACTGGTCATCACGGATGAGCAGCACCGCTTCGGCGTCAATCAGCGGAAACGACTGCGCGAAAAAGGCGAAGAGGCGAACGTGCTCTTTATGACGGCGACACCGATACCAAGAACACTGGCGATCTCTGTGTTCGGAGAAATGGACGTCACGACAATCCGTGAGATGCCAAAAGGCCGTAAACCGATTATCACGTCATGGGCGAAACATGAGGAGATGCCGATTATTTATCAGAGGACGGCAGACGAACTGAAGAAAGGCAGACAGGCCTATGTTATCTGCCCGCTCATAGAAGCATCCGAGAAACTGGATGTGCAGAACACCGTCGCTGTCTACGAGGAGTTCTGCCGCCAGTTCGGTGCGGAGCGGGTCGGCCTGCTGCACGGCCGCATGTCGTCAGAAGAGAAAGATGCGGTGATGGAGCGGTTCAGCAGACACGAGATATCAATTTTAGTGTCGACGACCGTCGTTGAAGTCGGGGTCAATGTGCCGAATGCCACGATGATGATCATTATAGATGCTGAGCGGTTCGGTCTGTCGACACTGCATCAGCTGCGCGGCCGCGTCGGGCGGAGCGATCAGCAGAGTTACTGCCTATTAATCAGCAACCCGTCAACAGAGACCGGAATTGAGCGGATGCAGATCATGTGTCAGACGACTGATGGCTTTGTCCTCAGTGAGAAAGACCTTGAGATGCGCGGCCCCGGCGACTTTTTCGGCGTGAAGCAGAGCGGGCTGCCGGATTTTAAAGTCGCAGATATTGTTGAAGATTACCGCATGCTTGAAGTGGCGCGTGACGAAGCAGCGGCAATGATCTTAAGCGGTGCGATTGATAGACCTGAAAACAGCGGCCTGAAAAATCGGCTGCAGCTGGAACTGAACACGCTGGAGATTGATTAAGCGGGCTGATGCTGAAATGGAGGAGAAAACTGATGAGAGGATTACGAGCACTCGGCGTGCTATTTATAATGGCAGCTCTTGTGCTGTTTTTCTGGCAGAATATCCGGGCTTACTTCACGGATAGAGTGAACCATCAAGTGATTACTTCCTTTGAACAGCAGGACAAAGCGCCTGAAGTCAATCCACTCGAGCGGTGGATCACTCAGACAGACCCGGAAAAAGTGACGCTGAAGAAGAACATGCTCGGCTATTTAGAAATACCGGCAGCGGGCATTAACGAGCCGCTGCTGAAAGGACCGGCGACACAGGCTAACTTAGAGAATGGTGTCACGCTTGTAGAGAAGGATGAACAGTTATCTGAACAGAATATCGCCATTGCAGGCCACCGGGTCGAAGGAGCAGGCATCAGGTTCAATTATCTCGGCCGCGCCAACAAGGGGGATAAAGTCATCCTCGTGACAAAGGGCGGAAAGAAAGTGTATGAGATTTATGACAGTTATAAGGTCAATCCGTCACAAGTGTCCGTGCTGAATGAACATCCGGGCAGACCGCAGGAGCTGACTTTGATTACATGTGATTCCTATAACCCTGACACGCTGCTCTTTGAAGAGCGGCTCATCGTCAAGGCACGTATTGTGAGAGGCGCTTAACAGCTGCTGGAGTGAACGACTGACTCCAGCGGTTTTTTTGTGCAGCAGAGTGTAGAACTACAGTCTGTAAATGTTTGCACAAACTTTAGAAGTTGTTTATACTAAGTACAAGTATTAGTACCAACTACTAAGACAGGACTTGAAGATATGAAAAAATTAACGAAGGCTGAACGCCAGCAGCAGCTGCAGACCATATTGAATGACAACCCTTTTCTGACCGATGAGGCGCTTAGTCAGACGTTCAATGTCAGCATCCAGACAATCCGGCTGGATCGACTTGAGAAGAACATTCCTGAGCTGCGTGAACGTATTAAAGATGTTGCCTGTCAGAACAGGGATGAAGTGAAGGCGCTGCCGATTGATGAAGTCATCGGTGAGATTGTTGAACTGCAGCTGGATAAAGTGGCGATCTCTATTCTTGATATCCAGGATGAGCATGTGTTCCACCGCAATAAGATTGCCCGCGGTCATTTCCTGTTTGCTCAGGCCAACTCACTTTGTGTGGCGCTGATGGATGATGAATTCGCCTTGACGGCAAAGAGTGAGGTCAAGTTTGTCAGTCCGGTCAAGCTCGGTGAACGGGTCATCACGAAAGCACTGCTTGTCGAGAAGAAAAACAACAGGGCGGTCATCGAAGTGGTCAGCACGGTCAAGCAGCGTATGGTATTTACAGGTAAGTTTGAAATGTATTATGTGAGTGAAGGTGAAAATAATGATTAAAATTGCGGTTGATATGATGGGTGGAGACAATGCTCCGGATGTTGTGCTTGACGGCGTTAAAATGCTGCTCGATGAATACGATGACGTCGAAATCCAGCTCTTCGGTGACCAGGAGAAATACCGCCTGCAGCATGAACGTATTCAGTTCCAGCATTGTACAGAAGTGATCGATATGGAGGATGAACCGGTCCGCGCCATCAGACGCAAAAAAGATTCTTCTATGGTCCGCATGGCAGAAGCAGTGAAATACGGTGAAGCGGATGCCTGTGTATCGGCGGGAAATACGGGGGCGCTCATGTCATCCGGCCTGTTTATCGTCGGCCGGCTGCCGGGCGTGGAAAGACCGGCACTTGCGCTGACGCTGCCGACTGTAGATGACAGCGGATTCATCCTGCTTGATATGGGGGCCAATGCCGACGCCAAGCCGGAGCACCTTGAGCAGTATGCGGTCATGGGCAATGTTTATGCCAAAGCAATCCGCAAAATAGAGCGGCCGACGATCGGTCTGCTGAATATCGGCACAGAGGATAAAAAAGGGAACATGCTGACACGTGAAGCCTTCACACTGCTGAAGGCGCAGGACCCGTTGAACTTCATCGGCAACGTTGAGGCGAAGGATTTATTGTTCAGTGCAGCTGACGTCGTTGTGACAGACGGTTTCACCGGCAATATGGTGCTTAAGTCACTGGAAGGTACAGCGAACAGCATCTTCACCATGCTGAAACAGCAGCTGACGAAAAACATGAAGAACAAACTGGCAGCAGGTGTGCTGAAAAAAGATATGAATCTTATTAAAGACAAAATGGACTATTCGGAGTACGGCGGCGCTATATTATTCGGCTTGAATGGGATCGTCATTAAAGCACACGGCTCATCCAACGCCAGAGCGATTTTCAATGCACTCCGCCAGGCGAAGGAAACAGTAGAAATGAATGTGCTAGAAACTATGAAACGAGAGGTTGTCCGAAATGACTAAACGCGCACTGCTCTTTCCCGGTCAGGGAGCCCAGAAGCTTGGGATGGCGAAAGATATATACGACGAACTGGAGAGCGGCCGGGCATTTCTTGACCAGCTGAACGCTGCACTTAACTTTGATGTGCTTGAGCTCATGTTCAATGATGAAGCACAGCTCGGTCTGACCCAGTATACCCAGCCGGCCATTGTCAGCCATAGCACGGCTGTCCTGAATGAACTGACAATCGATTATGACTATACTGTCGGTCACAGCTTAGGCGAATATGCAGCGCTTGTCGCAAGCGGCGTGCTGACTGCGGAAGATGCCGTCAAGATTGTTGCTAAACGCGGTGAACTGATGGCGACGGCCTTTCCGAAAGGCACCGGCTCCATGGCTGCGGTACTCGGCTTGACAGTGGAGGAAGTGACGGCTATCTGCGAACAGCTGTCTACACCGGAACTGAAAGTGGAACCGGCCAACTTGAACTGTCCGGGTCAGATTGTTGTCTCTGGGCATCAGGAAAAAATTGATGCGTTCGTGCGGGACGGTAAGTCGCTCGGCGCAAAACGTGTCCTGCCGCTTAATGTCTCAGGACCATTCCATTCATCGATGATGGAATGCATCGCTGAGGAGTTCGGTGCCTTTTTAGAGACGTTCACATTTAATGATGCGGTAGTACCGGTCGTTCAGAATACGACCGCACGGCCTGTGACTGATAAAGACGAAATTAAGCAGCAGCTGATCAAACAGCTGTATTCACCCGTCCGCTTTGAAGAATCGATCCGTTATTTAATCGAGCAGGGTGTCACTGAATTTGTAGAAGTAGGACCGAACAAAGTATTGAGCGGTCTCATCAAAAAAATCGACCGGAATGTCACGCTCACAGCGCTCGGCACGGTTGAAGAAATTAAAGGGTGGAATGCACAATGACAACAGCATTAGTAACCGGCGCGTCAAGAGGAATCGGCAAAGCCATTGCACTGCAGCTCGCAAAAGATGGCTTTGACGTCGTAGTCAACTATGCCGGCAGTAAAGAAAAAGCGGAGCAGGTCGTAGACGAAATCAAGGCGCTCGGCCGTGAAGCCGTTGCCGTCCAGGCGAATGTTGCCGTCAAAGAAGAAGTGGCGGCCATGGTCAAAGAAACGATCGAGAAGTTCGGGACGATTGACTGCGTTGTGAACAATGCAGGGATTACGCGCGACAATTTGATGATGCGCATGAAGCAGGACGAGTGGAGTGACGTCATCGACACTAACCTGACAGGCGTCTTCAACGTCGTGCAGGGTGTCACTCGTCAGCTGCTGAAGCAGAGAAGCGGTACCATCATCAATATCAGCAGCGTCGTCGGCACTATCGGCAATGCCGGACAGGCGAACTATGTCGCAGCGAAAGCCGGTGTAGAAGGACTGACAAAGACCTTTGCACGTGAACTGGCATCCCGTCACATTACAGTGAACGCGATCGCACCGGGTTTTATCGTCTCTGATATGACAGACCAGCTGAACGAGGACATCCAGTCAGCGATGAAAACCCAGATTCCGCTCGGAACATTCGGTCAAGTAGAAGATGTGGCATATGCGGCTAGCTTTTTAGCGTCTGATAAGGCAAAATATATAACAGGGCAGACTTTGCACGTCAACGGCGGCATGGTCATGAACTAATGTTCAGGCCATCATTTGAAGGAGGTGAGATCATGGCAAACTTCGATAAAGTAAAAGAAATCATCGTCGACCGTTTAGGTGTCGATGCTGAAAAAGTAACTCCTGAAGCGTCTTTCAAAGATGATTTAGGTGCTGATTCTTTGGACATCGCAGAATTAGTAATGGAATTAGAAGATGAATTCGGTATGGAAATTCCTGATGAGGAAGCAGAAAAAATCAACACTGTTGGTGACGCTGTATCATACATTGAATCATTAGATAAATAATCGATCAGCGATTTTTACGTCTTGAATGCTTCCTCGTGAAGACTGCAAGGCGTTTTTTTAGTTCTCTAGATGATAATCGGCGGTTTACTAGGAAGCATCATCTTATTTAGCCATTTTTTCTTTTTTTTCATGCAGGAATGACGTAAAATAAAGGGATAATAAAAGGAGGTAGCATATGAGTAAGAAACAAGCGATATTAAAAGATTTTCACAGCCGGCTGGCGCTGAAAATGACTGAGCTGAATATTAAGCCGGATAATTTAAAACTGTATGAACAGGCATTTTCTCATTCAAGCTTCATCAATGATTTCAAGATGGAGAAGCTGAAAGATAATGAACGTCTCGAATTCCTCGGTGATGCGGTGTTAGAATTGGTGGTTTCTCAATATTTATTCCGAGAACATAGCGATATGTCAGAGGGTAAGCTGACGAAATTAAGAGCAGCTATTGTCTGTGAGCCATCACTTGTAACATTCGCGAATAAACTTGAATTTTCCCGGCTGATTCTACTCGGTAAAGGTGAGGAGAAGACAGGGGGCAGAAATCGTCCGTCACTGATCGCGGATGTCTTTGAAGCGTTCATCGGAGCGCTGTTTCTTGACCTCGGGTTTGAGGCAGCGGTCAAGTTTGCGGATCTTGCGATCATCCCGCATATCAATGAGGAGCTGCTGGCAGGAATTTTAGATCATAAGACATTTCTGCAGGAATATCTTCATCAGCAGGGGCTGGGGCAGATTGTCTATCGTCTTGTAGAAGAAAACGGCCCGGCGCATCACAAGGAGTTCACTTCAGAAGTGGTGCTCGATACAAAGGTGATCGGCCGCGGTACGGGGCGTACGAAGAAAGAGTCAGAGCAGCAGGCAGCACGCATTGCGCTCGAAACGATTCAGTTAGGAGTATAGCATGGTGTATTTGAAAGGGGTTACGGCCTATGGCTTTAAATCATTCGCTGATAAGACTCATGTGACATTCGGCCGCGGAGTCACGGCGATTGTCGGGCCGAACGGTTCAGGTAAAAGTAATATTACAGATGCCATCCGCTGGGTGCTCGGGGAGCAGTCAGCCAGAAACCTGCGGGGTGCGCGCATGGAAGATGTCATCTTTTCAGGGGCTGAGAACCGGCAGCCGCTGAACTACGCGGAAGTGACGCTGAAGCTTGACGAGGCAGGTCAGCTGATTGACGGCGCGGCGGAGATTGAAGTGACGCGCCGGCTGTATCGCTCAGGAGAGAGTGAATATTTTCTGAATCATAATAAAGTCCGGCTGAAAGATATCACGGAGCTGTTTTTGGATACAGGTCTCGGTAAAGAAGCGTTCAGTATCATCTCACAGGGCAAAGTGGACGAAATATTGAATGCGAAGCCGGAAGACCGCCGGCAGTTGATCGAGGAAGCGGCCGGCGTCCTGAAGTACAAGAAGCGCAAAAAAGAGACGGAGTCAAAGCTCAGTGAGACGGTAGGCAACTTAGCACGCGTCAACGATATTATCTTTGACCTGGAAGGCCGCGTGGAGCCGCTGAAGATGGAGGCGGCGATTGCGCTGGAATACCAGGAGCTGCTGCAGGAGATGAAAGATGCCGACATCCAGGTCACGGTGTTTGACATCACTCAGTTGAAGACTCACTACAGCCGGCTTGAGCAGGAAATCAAAGAGTACGAAGAAATGATTTTAATCAAGCAGGACAAAGTGACACGGCTTGAGCAGCAGATCGGACAGGCAGCCGCTGACAAATCACTGGCGGCAGCCGAACTTGACAAGCTGACGGCGCGGCTGCTCGAGCTGACGGAGACAATAGAGCGGACGCAAGGACAGTATCACCTGCTGGCAGAGAAGAAAGAGAACCATGCCGCCTCAACAGCACGGCTGCAGCGTGAACTGACGAGACTGTCAGCAGAAAGCAGAGAAGCCCGGCAGCGTCATGATGACAGCATCAAAACCATTGACGAAGCTAAGCAGGCAGTCAAACAGCTGCGGGCAGAAGAACGCGCGCTTGAACAGAAGCTGACGGCGCTGAACAGTGACGTCGACCAGCTCGTGGAAGAGGCGCGTGGTAATTACTACGAGACGTTAAGCGAGCAGACGGCGAATAAAAATGAGCTTAAACTGATCGAGCGGCAGCTGGAACAGCTGGCTGGTTATTTTGCGAGCCACAAGGTGGACGCGGCGGACCGTGACAATTACGAGCAGGCTGATAAAGCACATCGAATGAAGCAGCAGCAGCTCACTGAGCTCGAGCAGCAGTTAACCGCTGCCCGCGAAGCGTATAAGCAGGAAGCGCTCAAAGTCAGCAGTCTGAATCAGACGTATAAGACAGAAGAAGAAAACTTATTTAAAGCTTACCGTTACATCGAGCAGCTGACATCAAAACATGAGAGCATTGTCGCTATGCAGGCGGAATTCCAGGGCTATTTCCAAGGTGTACGGGCTGTCTTGAAAGATGGCTCATTACCCGGCATTCACGGCGCTGTGGCAGGGCTGATTGATATTGACGCTCTGTATCAGACGGCGCTCGATATTGCGCTCGGCGGCCAGCTGCAGAGCATTATTACAGAAGATGAGGACAGCGCCCGCACAGCGATTGCAGCGCTCAAGAAGAAGAAAGCAGGAAGAGCGACATTTCTGCCGCTGACGACTATCAAGAAGCGGGAACTGCCGGAGTCAGTCAAACTTCAGTTGACAGAGCAGGCAGGCTTTGTCGGTGTGCTGTCAGACCTCATCACAACAGACAGGCGCTATCAGGCAGTGATCCAGAACTTGACCGGCCTGACTATTATCGCCGATACACTCCCGCACGCTAACCAGCTGGCACGCATCGTCAACTATAAGTACCGCATCGTGACACTTGACGGCAATGTGGTGAATCCGGGCGGCTCGATGACCGGCGGCAGTCTGAATCAGCCGTCGCTGCTGCTAAAGCAGAAAGAAGAAGAACGAGCACTCGCCCTTAAAATCAGCACATACAAGACATCGGCGACAGCACTTGAGGCGAAAGTCGCCGCACTGAAAGAAGAACTGGCAGAAGCGGAACATTATGGCCATACATTAAGAGCGCGCGGGGAAGCACTGGCGGAAGACCGCCAGGAGAAAATGCTTGAACTGACGCAGCATGAGCAGAAGCTCGCGCAGCTGCAACGTGCGAATGAGGCGTTCGCTGAACTCGCAGACCGCCGTCAGGAGCATACAGAGCTTAAAGAGCAGGCGGCTGACCTCAGACAGCGCGTGTCACGCCGCGAGGAAGAGCTGGCACACATTCAGCAGCAGCTGGAAGACTATACGGTATTCCGCACTGACAGCAGAACGCTCGAAAAAGAAGTCAGTGCCGAACTGAATGATCTGAGAAGCCGCCGCATCATCCAGCAGGAACGGCTGAAGTATCAGGAGGAGCAGTCCGCGCAGATTCAGCAGCAGCAGACGCAGCTCGAGCAGCAGACGCTTGAACTGACTGCACAGAACGCGCTGACGTCAGTGGAAGAGATGACCGCTAAAATCAGTGAGCTGTCAACGACACTTGCTGATATGCAGCACGACCGCACGACTGTCCAGCAGCAGCTGGAAACATGGAGGTCAGAACTACAGGCGCAGGAAGACAGCCTGAGTCAGGCCCGGCACCATTACAATGAAGGGATGCGGCAGATCAGCGGCCTTGAGAACGGCATCGGCGAAATGAAAGCCCGCTACTCAAGAATTGATGTGCAGCTTGAGAACTTGATCTATCACCTGCTGGAAGACTATCATATGACATATGAAGCGGCGGCAGCTGATTATACGGACGATAGCGACATCGATGCGCTGAGAAAACGCGTCAAGCTGACGAAGGCATCGATTGAAGAACTGGGACCGGTCAACATCGGTGCCATCAAGCAGTATGAGGAAGTGAAAGAACGCTATGACTTCCTGACTGAGCAGGAAAACGATCTGCTGGCAGCGAAAGCGACACTCGAAACAGTCATCAAGGAGATGGACAGTGAAGTGATGACACGCTTCACGGAGACATTCAAGCAGGTGCAGCAGCATTTCAATGTGGTGTTCAGTGAGCTGTTCGGCGGCGGCATCGGTGAGTTGACATTAAACAGCGATGACCTCTTAACAGCAGGCGTTGACATGACAGTGGAGCTGCCCGGCAAGAAACGGCAGCAGCTGACACTGCTGTCAGGTGGTGAGCGGGCGTTGACTGCCGTTGCCCTGCTGTTTGCCATTCTGAAAGTAAGAAGTGCGCCGTTTGTCATACTTGATGAAGTGGAGGCGGCGCTCGACGAGGCGAACGTCGTCCGTTTCGGCAGTTACTTGCAGACATTGAGCGACGACACACAATTTATTGTCATCACGCACAGAAAAGGTACAATGGAAGCAGCGGATAGACTTTACGGCGTCACGATGCAGAACTCCGGCATCACTCAGTTAGTCAGTGTCAATTTAAATGAACTGGACCATAATAAAGTTAAGGAGCTGACACAATGAGTTTTTTTAAACGATTAAAAGATAGATTTGTAGCACCAGAAGAAGAACAGGAACAGTTACAGCCTTTAGATGAACCCGTTCCAGCCGATGAACCCGTTCCAGCAGAACCAGTCAAGCCGAAGAAAAAGGCGGACGACTGGGACTTCAGCTTTGATGACGAAGATTTAATGTCCATCGAAGAATTCGAGGAGCTGGAAGCGCAGCAGATCGGTGCGAAGTTCCGTCAAGGACTGGAAAAATCCCGTGAGAATTTCCAGAACAGACTGAATGACTTATTAGCGCACTACCGGACAGTCGATGAAGATTTCTTTGAAGCACTGGAAGAAATGCTGATCCAGGCGGACGTCGGCTTCAACACGGTGATGGAGCTGGTCGAATCATTAAGGTTTGAAGCCAAGCGTCAAAATATTACTGAAACAGCTGACCTCCGTGAAGTCATTGTTGAGAAAATTGTGGAAATTTATGAGCAGGAAGACGATGAGCTGCAGGCGATGAATATTCAGGAAGATGGTCTGACGGTCATCCTGATGGTCGGTGTCAACGGTGTCGGTAAGACGACGACTATCGGTAAGCTTGCACACCGCTACAGACAGCAGGGCAAGACAGTCATGCTGGCAGCAGGTGACACGTTCCGTGCAGGAGCGATTGAACAGCTGCAGATCTGGGGCGACCGCGTCGGCGTGGAAGTCGTGAAGCAGAGCGAAGGATCAGATCCGGCCGCAGTCATGTTTGATGCAGTCAATGCCGCGAAAGCGAAGAAAGTCGATATATTGATCTGTGATACAGCAGGCCGGCTGCAGAATAAAGCGAACTTGATGAATGAGCTGCAGAAAGTGAAGAAAGTCATCTCAAAATCTGTGCCGGGTGCACCGCATGAAGTGCTGCTGGCATTAGATGCGACGACTGGACAGAATGCACTTGTGCAGGCGAAGGCCTTCAAAGAAGTGACTGACGTCACAGGTATCGTGCTGACGAAGCTTGACGGTACAGCTAAAGGAGGTATCGTCCTTGCGATCCGTAACGAACTGCACATCCCTGTGAAGTTTGTCGGACTTGGTGAGAAGCTGGATGACCTGCAGCCGTTTGACGCAGAAAGCTATGTCTACGGCTTGTTCGCAGATATGATTGAAGCGAGCGGTGTTGAATCTGACACAGCGGACGACACAGAAACGACTGATCCTCATGCAGGATGATCTGAACAAAACGATGCGGATGAACTATCTCTTTGATTTCTACCAGGGGCTGCTGACCGATAAGCAGCGCAACTATTTAGAGCGCTATTATCTGGAAGATGAGTCACTGTCAGAAATCGCAGAGACATTTCAAGTGTCCCGTCAGGCGGTTTATGATAATATAAGACGGACTGACGAACTGCTTGAGGATTATGAGCAGAAGCTCGGGCTACTGAAGAAGTTTGAACAACGTAAAGCACTGCTGGATGATATGAAAGCAAGCTTAACACAGCAGGACACAGCGCTGCTGAAGCTGATAGAACAAATAGAATCGATTGAATAGAGGTGTGTCATATGGCATTTGAAGGATTATCAGAACGACTGCAGGCAACGATGCAGAAGATCAGAGGTAAAGGTAAAGTAACAGAAGCAGATATTAAAGTGATGATGCGTGAAGTCAGACTTGCACTGCTTGAAGCCGACGTCAACTTTAAAGTCGTCAAGCAGTTCGTCGCGACTGTATCAGAACGCGCGCTTGGCAGCGATGTCATGACATCATTGACGCCGGGCCAGCAGGTCATCAAGATCGTCCAGGATGAATTAACACAGCTCATGGGCGGAGAGAATACAGCCATCAACATGAGCAAAAAGCCGCCGACTGTCGTCATGATGGTCGGTCTGCAAGGGGCAGGTAAAACAACCACTGCCGGTAAACTTGCCCTCCTGATGCGGAAGAAATTCAACAAAAGACCGCTGCTTGTCGCGTGTGATATATATCGTCCCGCTGCGATTCAGCAGCTGCAGACAGTCGGTAAGCAGATCGACATCCCGGTGTTCACATTAGGAGACCAGGTGAAACCTGATGAAATCACGCGTCAGGCACTGCAGCACGCAAGAGAAGAACATTATGACTTCGTCATCATCGATACTGCAGGCCGGCTGCATATCGATGAAGCGCTGATGAATGAACTGGTTGATGTGAAGGAAGTCTCAAAACCGGATGAAATCATGCTTGTTGTCGATGCCATGACCGGTCAGGATGCAGTGAACGTGGCAGAGAGCTTCGATACACAGCTTGATGTGACAGGTGTCACGCTGACGAAACTTGACGGTGACACACGTGGTGGTGCAGCACTGTCCATCCGCAGCGTGACACAGAAACCGATCAAATTCGTCGGTATGAGCGAGAAGATGGACGGACTTGAGCCGTTCCATCCTGAGCGCATGGCGTCCCGTATACTCGGCATGGGTGACGTCTTAAGCTTCATCGAGAAAGCACAGGCGTCAGTCGATGAATCAAAAGCGAAGGAACTGGAACAGAAGATGAAGACATCATCATTCACGTTCGATGACTTCCTGGAGCAGCTGGATCAGGTCAAAGCGCTTGGACCGCTGGATGATCTGCTGAAGATGATACCAGGCGCCAACAAGATGAAAGGCGTCAATCAGCTGAACATGAATCCGAAGCAGATCGATCATGTGCAGGCGATCATCCGTTCCATGACGAAAGCAGAGCGTGAGAATCCGGCGATCATCAACGTCTCAAGAAAGCGCAGAATTGCGGCCGGCTCAGGTAGAAGCATGAGCGAAGTGAACCGTCTGATCAAGCAGTTCGACGAGATGAAGAAGATGATGAAGCAGTTCTCAGGCATGAAAAAAGGCAAAAAAGGCAGAAACCCGTTCCAGGGAATGAACCTGCCGTTCTAATATGACAAACAACCGCTGAACAATACGTTCAGCGGTTTTTTTACGGGAAAATAGAGTTATGGCCTAAGTTGAGAGGAAAAGGATGCCTATCCTTAAAGTTATCTTAAAATCTCCAGAATTCATATTGAATCGTCTACACTTAGTTGGACAATTTCTATGTGAATAGATATTGTTAATCTAAAAAAGTAGGCGATTTATTTATGTCACGAGAAAGAAGAAGTTTCAGTCCTGAGTTTAAACTACAGATGGTCAAACTTTATGAGAACGGTAAACCTAGAAATGAAATTGTACGTGAATATGACCTGACGCCTTCGGCATTAGGAAAAT
>NZ_SCWC02000020.1 GCF_004359525.2 Macrococcus equipercicus
TTGATAATCATCTCATAGATGAAGTGCTTGATACCTTCGGTATTCAGAGATCGTTGAGTATGAAAGGGTGTCCGTATGATAATGCGGTCGCTGAAGCAACCTTTAAAGCGATGAAGACCGAATTTATCAATCAATATCATTTTTATTCTATTGGCAACTTAAATATTGAACTTTTTGATGATGTGAACTGGTACAACAATGTTAGACCGCACGGTGCATTGAATTATCTAACACCAAAAGAATATAAAGAAATATTCTATAAAAACTGTCCAATATTATGTTGACAGACCAGTACCGAATAGCTGACACCATGGCCACCGCTCTCATCAAACTGATGTTCAGAATCCTCCTGGTCTAGATGACACTCCTCGGCATCTATATCACCCTGTTCGACAAGCCGCTACCCCTCGACCAGGCATTGAACTACAAGATCCCTGTTTTCTTCCTCGTGATGAACATAGGGGTCTCACTTGCCTTCATCGACTTCTTCGAGAAGACACAGAAACTCAGGGCCCAGTGAGGTCAATCGGATGATTTGCCACAGGTTCTTCTCCGTGAGGATTTCTCTCCTGGAAATACTGAAGGCAGGAAAAGAGGCAGACGCTCAACTGTGCACTTTCCTCTATTATTATGTCAAAAGTCAAATTTATTAAAAATAACATTAGTACTTTTCTACAATTATTGAATAATTGTCATGATTATGAGGAAAGATGATGCTATCAAATTGTGAAATTTTAAAGCTGAAATCTTCAATCTCATTCTGGAAATCCGATAAAAAGGCTATAGTGCTTTCTATATTTAAAGTATCACATAGCATACTGTTGATTCCTATCATTTCCTCCTTAACTATTTCTCCTTTATAAAATACATACTTAAGATCCTTACTTACTTTAAGTTTATCTTTGCCATAAAATGTAATGATATAATCCACAAGATTCATATGTCCATCTGTAAAAAATAGACATGTTTGAAATTGTTGCTCACTTAAGTACTCGAATAATTCCTCATCCCAAATATCAAAATTTAGTTTTTTCAATTTAATGGCACTGTTATTATCAATTATTGAATGAAAATCATTGAAGAATATAGTGTTTTCTTTTAAATCTAAATCTAGAAACGTATCGTTTAATAACTGATTGTAACTAAACTCTTGATGAAAAGAATCACTTTCAAATTTGTTTGACAATTTACATAGTATTTTAAATTTGGATTTAAAAACATCCCAGAATAATATTATACTTTTGGCATCATCCATAATTAAAAATGATCTGGAAATATATTTATTCAATTCTATTCCATTTTCTGACGTGCCTTGGTTATATAATTCATGTACTTTTGTAAGAAACCGATCTATATCTTTCTCTTTTTTAAGCTTGATTATCTCATTATTAAAGTATTCGATTGACAAGCTTTTTTTGCACTTAATCTCCGCAGTTAAAACCGTTGATATAATTTCATAAAATTTGGAAAAATTATTTATTACATCTACTTTTATCTCCTGGAATTCAGAACTGCATAAGTAATTTCGAGTTTGAATAAGACCCTTATCCTCTACCATATGTCCTCCATGTCCATCTGTGTCTTGAAGATCCTTTTGCTCTATATCTGTACGGATGAAGAGGGTAATGGATCTTATTTACTTGGTTCATCTTCTGTCTTTTTGTTCTTGCTGCTCTATGAACATGCCATACATTGCCTTTTGAATAACCATTCCAGTTTCTTGGTTCTCTATCAAGTCTGTAACTTCCAGCCCAATTGGAACGTCTATATCCAAACCTTCTTGTACCTTGAGAAAATTGGATTTGTGATTTTCCTATCTGATAGTACCGTTTAGCATGGTTATACCTTGAAGAGCTTTTGATTACTGCCTTGACTCCTCTGTAACCCCAGCCAGCTGCCTTGCCAATCCATTTACCGCCACTTGCACCCCATGCAGCACCAGCTGCTACAGAACCGTAATATTTCCATCCTGTATAACCACGGCTTTTTGCCCATCTATGCCCATCATATGCACCCCATGCGCCGCCTGCTGCAGCCCAGAACCACTTTCCATCTGCATCAATATTTTTTACTGGATTATTATTAGCATAAGCATATCCGTTATTCATTGCAACTGACTCATCACCATCAATCTCAGGGTCTACTGATAGGAATGCACCTTGCTTAGGGTTGTAGTATCTCGCCATCAGATAGTACTGACTCGACTCAGTATCATAGTAATATGAAGCATACTTAAATGGCTGATTCTTTAGATTTGAATCTTTAATATCTTCCTTCAGTACATTGCCCCAGCTGTCATATTCATAAGATGCCTGAAGATTCCCTGACATATCTGTGATACCGATGACATCGCCCCGGTAATTCTTATGATAACTGTAATACTTGTCATTGACCTTCAGTCCTAACAGTTCACCCTTCTGGTCACGGATGTACTGACGGATGACCTGGCCGTCCTGACTTTCTGCCATCAGATGGTTGGTGTCTTTATCATAGTGGTAATGTGTCGTCGTTCCGTTATGCATCTTCGTGATACGACGTCCCTGTTCATCATACTGATAGGTCCACGTCTCGCCGGTCGATTTCTCAGTCAGTCTAGTCATCTGTCCCAGGGCATTCCATTCATAGGTGAACTTACCGTCACCGGTTCTGTTGCCGTCTGCATCGTAGCTGATGGATTCACTGCCGAACTGCGTCAGCTGGTTCATGATGTTGAATGTCGCGTTCACACCGTTGACAGATGTCCGGTTGCCGCGCTTGTCGTAGACATAACTGAAGATCTTACCACCTATCTTCTCCTCAGTCAACTGGTCCATCGCATCATACTGATACACACTGACGACACCATTCGACTGTTTCTGACTCATGTTACCATACTGATCATAGCTGTACTGATCATTGACAACGTTCGCAGTACCCATCTCTGACATGATGCTTTCAATGGCCCCGTTCTCTCCGAACTCATAGTCGATGCTTCCGGTATTCATCGGTAATTTCGTCTGATTGACTCTGCCGAGTTCATCATGTCGGAACAGCCATTTGTTGCCTGGCATGCCGTAAATCTCGATTTCGCCCGGATATCTGACATCCTCCGGTGAAACTTCAGTGCCGTCAGCGTTCAGTACATATTTCTCCCTGTAACTGTATGTGTATGTGCCATCAGGTCCTGTCACTGAAGTCAGTCGTTTAAATGAATCATACTGATAAGTATAGATACGGCTTGCTGCATTTGAGTCAGAGCTGCCGGACACCGTCATCTTTGTCACGAGGTTCTGATCATTATAGTCAAATTCGATCCGGTTCTTTGATGCTGCGCCATCCCCTGAATCAGAGGCACTGAGGATACTTTTCAGCTGTTTGATTCCATCCGCATCCGCATAGATAAAACGGACTGCATTTTTCTTTCCTGTCTGTTTGGCATCATATTCAATACGGTTCAAAAGTCCGTCTTTTCCGTAGACTTCCTGTGTTCCATCCTCATCCTGGATGATATACTCTCCGTTCAGGATATTGAATTCATAGTCAACTCCTGTCGGCGCCAGAAGCTTTCCATCCTGATTGATGAATAAGTGATTGGAGCCGTCCTCCTCTGTATACTGGACGACCTTCGGCGTGACAGCTGTATCTTCAATATTCAGTCTGCGTTCAAATCCACTCATCCATCCGAGACCGAACATACCTGTATGATTGGTCTTCGAGTT
>NZ_SCWC02000021.1 GCF_004359525.2 Macrococcus equipercicus
CGTCCTACTCTCGCGGGACGTCAGTCCAACTACCATCGGCGCTAGAGAGCTTAACTTCTGTGTTCGGTATGGGAACAGGTGTGACCTCTCTGCCATCGTCACCAGACAGATGGGGTGAATTATACCCTCAAAACTAGATAAACGCTGAAGAAGTGATCCGACCGGCAATGCCGATAAATCTATGTTTGTCCAGCTACAGCTGCGCTGTCTTTCATCATTTTCTAAGCCGTACTGACAATCAGGATTGTCATCCGCCTCATCAAAAATGATTCAAGCCATTCCGCTTGCCTTCGCTTTTCTTAATTGATTAAGTCTTCGATCGATTAGTATCCGTCAGCTCCACACATTACTGTGCTTCCACCTCGAACCTATCTACCTCATCATCTTTGAGGGATCTTATAACCGAAGTTGGGAAATCTCATCTTGAGGGGGGCTTCATGCTTAGATGCTTTCAGCACTTATCCCGTCCATACATAGCTACCCAGCTATGCCGCTGGCGCGACAACTGGTACACCAGAGGTATGTCCATCCCGGTCCTCTCGTACTAAGGACAGCTCCTCTCAAATTTCCTACGCCCACGACGGATAGGGACCGAACTGTCTCACGACGTTCTGAACCCAGCTCGCGTACCGCTTTAATGGGCGAACAGCCCAACCCTTGGGACCGACTACAGCCCCAGGATGCGATGAGCCGACATCGAGGTGCCAAACCTCCCCGTCGATGTGAACTCTTGGGGGAGATAAGCCTGTTATCCCCGGGGTAGCTTTTATCCGTTGAGCGATGGCCCTTCCATGCGGAACCACCGGATCACTAAGTCCGTCTTTCGACCCTGCTCGACTTGTAGGTCTCGCAGTCAAGCTCCCTTGTGCCTTTACACTCTGCGAATGATTTCCAACCATTCTGAGGGAACCTTTGAGCGCCTCCGTTACTCTTTAGGAGGCGACCGCCCCAGTCAAACTGCCCGCCTGACACTGTCTCCCGCCACGATAAGTGGCGCGGGTTAGAAAGTCAACACAGCCAGGGTAGTATCCCACCAGCGCCTCGACGTAAGCTGGCGCTCACGCTTCGAAGGCTCCTACCTATCCTGTACAAGCTGTGCCGAATTTCAATATCAGGCTGCAGTAAAGCTCCACGGGGTCTTTCCGTCCTGTCGCGGGTAACCTGCATCTTCACAGGTACTATGATTTCACCGAGTCTCTCGTTGAGACAGTGCCCAAATCGTTACGCCTTTCGTGCGGGTCGGAACTTACCCGACAAGGAATTTCGCTACCTTAGGACCGTTATAGTTACGGCCGCCGTTTACTGGGGCTTCAATTCGTAGCTTCGCTTGCGCTAACCACTCCTTTTAACCTTCCAGCACCGGGCAGGCGTCAGCCCCTATACGTCACCTTACGGTTTTGCAGAGACCTGTGTTTTTGATAAACAGTCGCTTGGGCCTATTCACTGCGGCTCTTCAGGGCTTGCACCCTAAAAAGCACCCCTTCTCCCGAAGTTACGGGGTCATTTTGCCGAGTTCCTTAACGAGAGTTCGCTCGCTCACCTTAGAATTCTCATCTTGACTACCTGTGTCGGTTTGCGGTACGGGCACCTAATTTCTAACTAGAGGCTTTTCTTGGCAGTGTGAAATCAACGACTTCGCTACTATAATTTCGCTCCCCGTCACATCTCAACCTTCGCGAGCACCGGATTTGCCTGATGCTCAGTCTTGATGCTTGGACGTACATAACCAACAGTACGATCGCCTATCCTTCTGCGTCCCCCCATCGTTCAAACAATCTTAGGTGGTACAGGAATATCTACCTGTTATCCATCGCCTACGCCATTCGGCCTCGGCTTAGGTCCCGACTAACCCAGAGCGGACGAGCCTTCCTCTGGAAACCTTAGTCAATCGGTGGACGGGATTCTCACCCGTCTTTCGCTACTCACTCCGGCATTCTCACTTCCAAGCGCTCCACATGTCCTTGCGGTCATGCTTCGACGCCCTTGGAACGCTCTCCTACCATTGTCCTACGGACAATCCACAGCTTCGGTAATATGTTTAGCCCCGGTACATTTTCGGCGCAGCGTCACTCGACTAGTGAGCTATTACGCACTCTTTAAATGATGGCTGCTTCTAAGCCAACATCCTAGTTGTCTGGGCAACGCCACATCCTTTTCCACTTAACATATATTTTGGGACCTTAGCTGGTGGTCTGGGCTGTTTCCCTCTCGACTACGGACCTTATCACCCGCAGTCTGACTCCCGCATTAAATTATCTGGCATTCGGAGTTTGTCTGAATTCGGTAACCCGAGGGGGGCCCCTAGTCCAAACAGTGCTCTACCTCCAGTAATCATCATGCGAGGCTAGCCCTAAAGCTATTTCGGAGAGAACCAGCTATCTCCAGGTTCGATTGGAATTTCTCCGCTACCCACACCTCATCCGCTCACTTTTCAACGTAAGTCGGTTCGGTCCTCCATTCAGTGTTACCTGAACTTCAACCTGGACATGGGTAGATCACCTGGTTTCGGGTCTACGACCTGATACTCATTCGCCCTGTTCAGACTCGCTTTCGCTGCGGCTCCGCATCCACTGCTTAACCTTGCATCAAATCGTAACTCGCCGGATCATTCTACAAAAGGCACGCCATCACCCATTAACGGGCTCTGACTACTTGTAAGCACACGGTTTCAGGTTCTATTTCACTCCCCTTCCGGGGTGCTTTTCACCTTTCCCTCACGGTACTGGTTCACTATCGGTCACTAGAGAGTATTTAGCCTTGGGAGATGGTCCTCCCGGATTCCGACGGAATTCCACGTGTTCCGCCGTACTCAGGATCCACTCAGGAGGGAATAACTTTTCGACTACAGGACCTTTACCTTCTCTGGTTGACTTTTCCAAAGTCATTCGTCTAAATTATTCCTTTGTAACTCCGTGCTGAGTGTCCTACAACCCCAGGATGCAGGCATCCTGGTTTGGGCTCTTCCCGTTTCGCTCGCCGCTACTCAGGGAATCGAGTTTTCTTTCTCTTCCTCCGGGTACTTAGATGTTTCAGTTCCCCGGGTGTGCCTTCTCATATGCTATGTATTCACATATGGATAACATGACATGACTCATGCTGGGTTTCCCCATTCGGAGATCTCTGGATCAAAGCTTACTTACAGCTCCCCAGAGCATATCGTCGTTAGTAACGTCCTTCGTCGGCTTCTAGTGCCAAGGCATCCACCGTGCGCCCTTAATAACTTAATCTGTTATTAATAATGTGATGTCTGCATAAATGCAGACGCGCGATTTCTAAGAATTCAA
>NZ_SCWC02000022.1 GCF_004359525.2 Macrococcus equipercicus
GTATCCTATGGCGGTCTGCTGAAAATCAAGCACAAAGAATTAAATTTAGACGATGCAGAAGATGGCGATTTAGTTCAGACTGGCGATGAAAAAATTTCAGCTGACGAAGAAAAAGCAAATTCAATCATGGCGATATGGAACTTTGAAAAACAGAATTATTTTTTGAAGCACTGATTATTTTCAGTGCTTTTTATTTTTCATTTTTTATTAAATTAGCCCCTGCAGGAACTAGAAGCAATCAAACAGCATGTTTGCCCATTTTTTCATGAAATCGAAGATTGCATGTAAATGGGCAGTGTCTAAAAAATCGTGGACACTGATGAAAATTAAAATTTATATATTTCGCTCATATTTGCGTTTTAAGAGCCGTTTTTTATTCTCGAGTACTTTTTACTAGAAAAACACTTAAATCGTCTTAAATAAGCTTAAAATTAAAAATAAACATAAAAAAGCGACTGACAAAAAAACATTAGAAATCTTTTATGCCGAGAAAACTTTTTGTGAAAGAAAAGACCCTTCAAGTACACTTAACGGAGTGGGCCCACCAGGGCGTTTTTTTCTGGTGGGCTCATCTTCGGGAAGTTTGAAGGGTCAAAGTTTCTACACAAAAAGGAAATTGGAATAAAAATTAATCTATAGAGTGAAAAAGTTTCAAAATATACAGAAAGTGTTATTATATATTTGTAGTTTTAAAAAATACAGGAGGTTTCATATCTCTAAGAAAATGAAATTTATTGGAAGCACTGTTCTTGCGTCTTCTTTATTATTTACAGGTTTTGTTCAAGATACTCATGCTGAAGTTAAATCGGGTAATGATTTGAATTCGAATGATAAATTATCAAAAGAAAGTGTTGAAAAAATCGAAAAGACATTGGGAAGTTTTGAGTTAAACCAATCTGGTATTCAAGAAAAAACTATTAATTTAGGAAATAATAAAACGGCTGTAGTTGGACTGGAATATACACCGACTGTTAGTAATTCAAAAGATGGTATGTTGAGAGCTGCATCTTTACAAAATGGAAAATATAGAGCGTATTGGACAACTGGAGTGTTTAACTGCGAATTTCGTTTTATAGTTAGTAATAATAAAATTACAAAAGCGTATGATGGAACTTATTCGGGAATTGGTGTTAGTGTAAAATCAGCTAATTTAAAATTAGATTCTTCTAAACAAGCCACTTATTATTTTGAATTTGGAACTCCTGTTTGGGATTTTGGTGGATGGAATGGTTGGTTACGTGCAAAAATTGATAGTAATAATAAAATTTCATATACTATCAAATAATATTATTTTAAAGGGTTGATTTATATGGGTATTCAAATGTTAATTATGCTTATTTTAAGCATTTTAGTTATAGGTGGAATTGTTACAGCGGTATATAAATATTTTACAAATAACTATCAAAAAAAATAAATAAAAAAACGATCACTATAAACATAGTGATCGTTTTTTTATAGAATTTTGCAACGCAAAATTCGTGTTTCTTCTTGTCTTGATACTATATAGAAATAACGAGATTTTTTTAAAACAGCTTAACCCGTTGATAAGACAGGTGTCATCGTGATTTTAAGTGTATAAAAAAATTGACATAAAAAAACCCCAGATGTAAGATTAGATTGTCTAGAAATAATCAGAACATTTGGAGGTCTTTTTATGCGTAATTTAATGAAACCGACCAAGAAAGGCGGTTTTTCTAATGCACTATAATCATACAAAATTTATTTCTAAAAATCAAGGCAATGAGATTTTAAGAGATTATACGAAGTCCGGGAAAGTTCGTCCCTGGCAAGAAAAGAAGATGGGTAATGTCACTTATGCCGAACTTCTCGAGATCTTGAAGATAAAGAAAGCTGAAAATGTGCGGCATTGCGGTCATGTACTGGAGTTTAAGGCGACTGATGAGGGCTATTTAAAACTTTATAAGACATGGTTCTGTAAGTCGAAATTATGTCCTGTCTGCAACTGGAGGAGAGCAATGAAGAACAGTTATCAGACGCAGTTGGTCGTTAACGAAGTTATCAAGGAGAAACCATCAGCACGCTGGCTGTTCATGACTTTATCCAATCGTAACTCGGTTGATGGCGAAAGTCTGGACACCAGTTTAAGAGAACTGACACAAGGCTTTAATCGGCTGATGAAATATAAAAAAGTTGAGAAGAATCTTGTCGGATTCATGAGAACGACAGAGGTCACTGTCAACAAGAAAAACGGCTCATACAATCAGCATATGCATGTACTTTTGTGTGTTGAAAGTAAATTTTTTAGAGGTGCTGACAACTATATTCCTCAAAAAGATTGGCTTCAGATGTGGCGGAAAGCCCTTAAAGTCAATTATGAGCCTGTGCTTAATATCAAAGCGATTAAGCCTAATTCAAAGGGTGATAAGGCGATTGAAGCTGCAATTAAAGAGACAGCAAAATATTCAGTGAAAGCAAGTGATTATCTGACGAATGACCAAGAAAAAAATCTAGAAGTCGTAGCTGATCTGGAACAGGGTCTTTACAAGAAACGCATGGTATCCTATGGCGGTCTGCTGAAAATCAAGCACAAAGAATTAAATTTAGACGATGCAG
This sequence comes from Macrococcus equipercicus, assembly GCF_004359525.2. GTDB lineage: Bacteria > Bacillota > Bacilli > Staphylococcales > Staphylococcaceae > Macrococcus > Macrococcus equipercicus. Next base: position 2,575 of record NZ_SCWC02000022.1, read on the forward strand.
AAGATGGCGATTTAGTTCAGACTGGCGATGAAAAAATTTCAGCTGACGAAGAAAAAGCAAATTCAATCA
>NZ_SCWC02000023.1 GCF_004359525.2 Macrococcus equipercicus
ATCGCTCAAGAAGATAGAAAGGATTGAGATTATGAATATTTTTGATGAATATTACGATTCTAATAACCTAGAAAAATTAAGTCAATATAGTGATTTTTCTAAAAAACAATTAGTAATTGAAGCTGAATACATGCGTACTACTTTAAATAAAATTTTGAATTATATCGATAATGGTGGAGAAGATTTAATATACATTCGTGGTGAAGTTATGGACGGCATATATGACAGCAGAATATAGAGAAAACAAAAAAAGATAGTCCTGTGCGACTGTCTTTTTTTGTTTTGTTTTTAGGTTTTGATTTTGAACTTTTCGACAGAAAAGTTGTTGGGGGTTAAGGGGGATTTAGTCCCCCTTACAAGTGAGCGTAGCGAGTGAGTGTTACACGAAATGCGTCAGCATTTTGTATACACTCGCACTGCTTGACAGATTTCTTATCACTAAAAATTTATGGAATAAGAACCGTGTGATTATTCATAAATTAGTGATAAGAAATTAGGTTATTGGTTCAAACAGATAGCGAAAGTAGCTAGTTGGTTTGAATGCATTTAGTGAGTTGAGAATGACGGAAGTAGTCAGTCGAAACGATTGCATGTGTGATTGAAAAGATGACGAAAGTAGTCAGCTTGAAATCATGAATTGTGAGCGAAAATATTTGAGCGATTGCACTGAATAATTTTTGATTTGCTGTTTATGCCGAGAAAACTTTTGGAGAGGAGAAGACCCCTCAAGTACACTCAACGGAGTGTGCCCACAAGGGCGTAATTTGCCCTGTGGGACATCTCTGGGGAGTTTGAGGGGTCAGAGGCTCGCTCCAAAAGGAAATTGGAATAAATGCTAGGGATTTGTCCTGTACGCGCTTAAAACGTCTCTGTGAGCTTCTAAGGGCTTCTCAGAGAGATGTTCTTATTTTTCAGCTACTTTTTCTCTAAGGGCCTTAAAATGCTCTGAAAAAGCGTTTTAAGCCGTTTTAACTAATCGGCCCTATCTAATAGCCGGTTAGCGTCCCATTCTGTGGGAATTCACTCTCCAAGAATAAGTTTTGACCGTATGATTTTGAAACAGATCTAAAAAATCGCTCTTTGATTTTTAGGTCTGTTTTTTGGTTTTGGGTTTGGTTTTTGGAAATTTGGGCGAGTTGCTGGGGGGGCTACTACGACCCCCCTTTAGGTGCCGAGTGCCAAAATAGGGTAAAAACAGTATTTAATCTTAGAGCGGTAAGGTTTTGAGACTTGCTCTCTAAAAACGAAAAATCGTCTCAGAGGTCGCAAAAGACGACTTTTAGAGAGCAAAGTATAGCCGATATATGTAAAAATAATTGACGTAAATAATTAAAAAAAGTAAAATAATTTTACAAACTGATTTTGAGGTGAAAAGATAGTGAATACAAAAAAGAGAGTCTCGATTGGATTGACAGATGAACAGTATGCATTGGTAGATGAGCTGGCAAAATCTAGAGGATTTTCAAAGTCTGCAATTTTTGTGCTTGCACTTGAGGAGTATGTAAAAAAACAAATAGAGAAAGGGAAAGAAAAATAAAAAAAGCCAACGTTGGCAGACGTTGACCGAATTTTTCTGTTTAGGTGAATTTATCATATGGTAAAAGAAAAATCTAGAAATTTTACATTTCTTCTTTATCCTGATGGAGAGGGATTCCCTGAAGATTGGGAATTCCGTTTAGAAAAAATAGGTGTCCCAATGGCGATTAGTCCACTGCATGATAAAGATAAAAATAAAAATAGAACATTGAAAAAACCACATTATCACGGTATCTACATAGCGAATAATCCCGTCACTGCTGAGTCTGTGCGTAACAAATTAAAAGCGATATTAAGTTCGGAGGATATGGAATGTAAAGCAGTTGCAAGAGTTCAAATTATTTATGAGTCAGTTGAAAGTGCTTATCTTTATTTAACTCATGAAAGTAAAGATGCGATTAAGAAAAAGAAACATGTTTATGATAAGGCTGAAATTAAACTTATGAATAATTTTGATATTGATCGTTATATAACGATTGATGTTGAAACCAAAAATCAGACTCTAAAGACTTTACTGCAAATTATACGGGCTTATTCGATTCCGAACATTCTTGATTTACATGATTTTATTGAAAAAAATGGCGAAGGCTATGGAATTGATATGAATTTATTTTTGACAACTATTGAGAGTAAATCGAGTATTTTACGCTTATATTTTGATGGGGCTTATCAACGCTCTAAAAGAGGTATCGCTCAAGAAGATAGAAAGGATTGAGATTATGAATATTTTTGATGAATATTACGATTCTAATAACCTAGAAAAATTAAGTCAATATAGTGATTTTTCTAAAAAACAATTAGTAATTGAAGCTGAA
>NZ_SCWC02000024.1 GCF_004359525.2 Macrococcus equipercicus
GAAGACAGTTATTAATGAAGTACAGGAAGTTAAACTAAATACAATTACACTTGAGCCTTTTTATCCACACATTGAAGTAAATATTAAAACTAAAGAAGTTTATAATACTAAGAAGTTAGAATATATTAATATTATTGAGGAAAACAGACAAAAATATATTAAAGTATCAGATGCCTATGAAATGCCTATTCTAGTCAATGGTATTCCTGAAAAAAATGTTGTTGATAAAATTTTTAAAATTAATATATCAAATGCTATTAAAGTTAAAAATGGAATGTATAAAGATAAATTTTGTAAAGTTGTCAACAATGATAGATACCTAACAGATGGAAAAAGATTGTTAGATTTGAGAACGTATGAATATAAGATGATTAATAAGCACGAAATGGTAATGATGGATTTATCAGTTTTTGATGATGGGGCAGAAGTTAAGCAAATAATTTATAAAGATAATTTATTTGATGATTATTATGCTAATACAAAAGGGTTTATCTATCGTAAAGAAAATAACATATGCTATTCGAGTATTGAAAGTAAAAATAAAAATTACAAAACTGTCACATTAACAGCAAGTGATAAATCTAATGGAATTTTTCAAAGTACAATTGAAGTTCATTCGTTAGTAATTAATACATTTAAACCTGATGAATACGAATCAGTAAAAAGTAGGTTTCCAAATGAAGTGATAGAAATAGATCACATCGATTCAAACACGCATAATAATCAAATAAACAATCTTCAGTTTATTCCAAAATCAATTCACAAAGAAATTACACGAATTAGAAGAGATTATAAACTTGGTATTATAACTGAACTACCGTCAACACATAAAGGTTTTAGACTTCAATAAACATAACTCCCTCTTACGTTACATTGTAGGAGGGAGTTTTTAATTTATGTGTGCTAACAGTCTATCAGATAACACTTTATGCATGATTACTCATAGAATCATACAAAACGTTCTTAGAATCGAAATCTCAGCATTTATTGATTCAACTTAGCTTCTAATTCTGCTATAACTTTATCTTTTTTCTTCGATTCAAGAATAGATAACATTAAGGCTTGCTGTAATTGTAATATCATTAACATTAACTGCTGTTCTTTTGTGATAGTAGCCCTTGAGCAAATCCCCTTTAAATTAGATTGAATTACACTCATAGCATAATTTGAGTAAAAGAAAAAAGCCATCAGGATATGACAGCTTTACAAAAGTTTAAGATTAATCATATAAGCCACTCATAGCGTTTGTAATAGATTGATTTAATACGTCTTGATTGATTCCGATATAACGTAAAGTGACTGATTGTGATGAATGATTGAACAAGTCCATTAGTAAAGCGACATCATTTGTCCGCTTGTAGTAATGATAGCCGAAAGTTTTACGCATGCTATGAGTTCCAATGTCTGATATTCCGATAGATTCAGCAGCTTTATTTAATATTCTATACGCTTGTACACGACTGATAGCTTTCTGATTACCGTCTTTATCTAGCTTATTAGATTTAAATAAATAATCATCATCATTTAAAAACTTAATGTAATCATCAATGTCAGATTTAATATGATTCAAAGTAATTGTTTTATGCTTCTTAGTTTTGCTCTCTCTTAATTTCAGCTGATAGTCTTTAATATCTTTCTTTTTGAGTGTCAGCATATCTCCGACACGCAAACCGCAATTAATCCCCAAGACAAATAAAAATACATCTCGTTCTGATCCATAATAAGCAAGTGACTTTCTCATTTCTTTAACGGCATCAATATTTCTAATTGGCTCAACTGTTTTCATATGCAACCAGCCTTTCAATAAGTATCATTTAATATATTTATTTATATCATTATGATAC
>NZ_SCWC02000025.1 GCF_004359525.2 Macrococcus equipercicus
ATTATATACTTAATTTACTTTAATAAAGTAATAAAAATATTAAACAAAATATATTGCATGAAGGGAATGATTTAAAAAATTATAAATAATATATTTTCTTAGGTTCTCTTGAAATTGATGAAGCAAAGAACGCTTCACAATTCCGCTTAGTGCTTCACATTAACGCTATGCTTATAATGTTCATCACATAGAAAGAATCTTCACGAACGACTTTTATGAAGCGTAGCGAATAAAATAAAGTTCAAGCGGAATGTAGCGTAGCGAAATGAGCATATTTTGAAGAATGATAAGGTGATTAGACTTTTTGCACAAATTTAATACTCTTCTATAAGGGACACCCTTAAAAAGTACTAGAAAATACGTTTTAATATTATAGTTTTTGCACACTTTTTGATAAAAATTTATGATAAAACATTCGGAGGAATTATATTGGTAAAAGTTAAAGTAATTGATGCAATATGTGGTGCTGGTAAAACCAGTTATGCAATACAAATGATGAATGAGAATACTAAAATTAAGTCTATTACAATAGGCACTGGAGTAACATATGTGAGTAAAAAGAAATACATTTATGTTACACCGTTTCTCAATGAGGTAACAAGAGTGATTAATGATACTAAAGCAATCTTTAGTGAACCTAGCGTGAAATTTAAAGGTTCAAAATTAGCACATTTAAAGTTACTTATTGAAAATGGCGAATCAATAGTAATGACACATGTTTTGTTTTCAATGTTAGATGAGGAAACACTTGATGATATAAGAATTGAAGGTTATACATTAATTATGGATGAAGTAGCTAATGTACTTGAACAATTAAAAACAACTTCCAAAGATATAAACTACCTTTTGAGATTAAATTCAATATCAATAGAAGCAAAAGGTCAAGTACGTTGGATAGATGATGATTATAACAAGAACTTAAATAATAGTTTTGATTATCTTAGAGATCTAGCAGATACAGATAATTTATATATCTACAATGACCAAGCGATGTTTTGGACAATGAATGTCAAAGCTTTTACTAGCTTTCAAGAAGTGTATATTCTGACATATTTATTCGATGGTCAAATCCAGAAATATTATTATGATTTGCACGAAGTACAATATGATAAATTTTCAGTTAAGTATGAAAATAATAAATATCATTTGATAAATTATGACAGCAAGGCTGATAAAAGAGAAGAAGTAGGTAAACTATTGAATATTTATGAAGATTATCGACAGGATACTGGAAGGAAAAGTATATTAAATAGTAATTACGATGATTTTAGATTTAATGTAAATACCGATTTTTATTTGTCTTCAACTTGGTTTTCTAAAAACAAAGAAGATAGTATAAAACAATTAAATAAGAATTTATATAGTTATTTTCGTACTCAAGTACCAACTAAAAATGAGAATATTTTTTGGACTACTAAGAAGCAGTATGCATCTAAGTTTAAGAATGCTAAAACTAAATTTAATAAGAAAGATGATAGAACAAAAGATAATTTTATATCATTGAATATTAGAGCAACTAATGATTATGCAAATTGTACAGCCGCTGCATATGTTTATAATCGGTTCATGAACCCACTGGAAAAAGGTTTCTTTGAGATTAGGGGAATTGTTGTGAATGAAGATTTATTAGCTGTATCTGATCTTGTTCAATTTTTATTCAGGGGTTGTGTAAGGAATGGTGAAGTAATGAATTGCTATATTCCCTCTTCAAGAATGAGAAACTTATTATATGACTGGATGGAATACAAAATTTAGAAACTACATAGAACAA
>NZ_SCWC02000026.1 GCF_004359525.2 Macrococcus equipercicus
TGAACATTGAAAACTGAATGACAATATGTCAACGTTAATTCCAATAATTTGAGTACTTTAGTACTTTCAGAGTGACTGGCTTAAGCAGTCAACGAGCTTTTATCAGACAAACTATTATGGAGAGTTTGATCCTGGCTCAGGATGAACGCTGGCGGCGTGCCTAATACATGCAAGTCGAGCGGACAGACAGGAGTGCTTGCACTCCTTGAAGTCAGCGGCGGACGGGTGAGTAACACGTGGGTAACCTACCTATAAGACTGGGATAACTTCGGGAAACCGGAGCTAATACCGGATAATATGTTTCACCTCATGGTGAAACAGTGAAAGACGGTTCTGCTGTCACTTATAGATGGACCCGCGGCGCATTAGCTAGTTGGTGAGGTAACGGCTCACCAAGGCGACGATGCGTAGCCGACCTGAGAGGGTGATCGGCCACACTGGGACTGAGACACGGCCCAGACTCCTACGGGAGGCAGCAGTAGGGAATCTTCCGCAATGGACGAAAGTCTGACGGAGCAACGCCGCGTGAGTGAAGAAGGTTTTCGGATCGTAAAACTCTGTTGTAAGGGAAGAACAAGTACGTTAGTAACTGAACGTACCTTGACGGTACCTTACCAGAAAGCCACGGCTAACTACGTGCCAGCAGCCGCGGTAATACGTAGGTGGCAAGCGTTATCCGGAATTATTGGGCGTAAAGCGCGCGTAGGCGGTCTCTTAAGTCTGATGTGAAAGCCCCCGGCTCAACCGGGGAGGGTCATTGGAAACTGGGAGACTTGAGTGCAGAAGAGGAGAGTGGAATTCCATGTGTAGCGGTGAAATGCGCAGAGATATGGAGGAACACCAGTGGCGAAGGCGGCTCTCTGGTCTGTAACTGACGCTGAGGTGCGAAAGCGTGGGGATCAAACAGGATTAGATACCCTGGTAGTCCACGCCGTAAACGATGAGTGCTAAGTGTTGGGGGGTTTCCGCCCCTCAGTGCTGCAGCTAACGCATTAAGCACTCCGCCTGGGGAGTACGGTCGCAAGACTGAAACTCAAAGGAATTGACGGGGACCCGCACAAGCGGTGGAGCATGTGGTTTAATTCGAAGCAACGCGAAGAACCTTACCAAATCTTGACATCCTCTGACAACTCTGGAGACAGAGCGTTCCCCTTCGGGGGACAGAGTGACAGGTGGTGCATGGTTGTCGTCAGCTCGTGTCGTGAGATGTTGGGTTAAGTCCCGCAACGAGCGCAACCCTTATCTTTAGTTGCCATCATTCAGTTGGGCACTCTAGAGAGACTGCCGGTGACAAACCGGAGGAAGGTGGGGATGACGTCAAATCATCATGCCCCTTATGATTTGGGCTACACACGTGCTACAATGGATGGTACAAAGGGCAGCAAAACCGCGAGGTCAAGCCAATCCCATAAAACCATTCTCAGTTCGGATTGTAGTCTGCAACTCGACTACATGAAGCTGGAATCGCTAGTAATCGTAGATCAGCATGCTACGGTGAATACGTTCCCGGGTCTTGTACACACCGCCCGTCACACCACGAGAGTTTGTAACACCCGAAGCCGGTGGAGTAACCTTTTAGGAGCTAGCCGTCGAAGGTGGGACAGATGATTGGGGTGAAGTCGTAACAAGGTAGCCGTATCGGAAGGTGCGGCTGGATCACCTCCTTTCTAAGGATTATACGGAAAAGGGATACTTGATATCCCTTAGGGATTAACGTCTGACATATTGTATTCAGTTTTGAATGTTCAT
>NZ_SCWC02000027.1 GCF_004359525.2 Macrococcus equipercicus
TTGATAATCATCTCATAGATGAAGTGCTTGATACCTTCGGTATTCAGAGATCGTTGAGTATGAAAGGGTGTCCGTATGATAATGCGGTCGCTGAAGCAACCTTTAAAGCGATGAAGACCGAATTTATTAATCAATTTCATTTTCTTTCTCTAAATCATTTGAATATTGAACTTTTTGATGATGTGAACTGGTACAACAATATCAGACCGCACGGTGCATTGAATGATCTAACACCAAAAGAATATAAAGAAATATTCTATAAAAACTGTCCAATATTATGTTGACAGACCAAAACCCTGTCCTCCGATCCATGGCGTCACGTCGCCACGAGTATCCGTCATATCTACTTTCAGAGCACCAGGTCTCTCACCTGGCCATAGCACTTGTTATCTCTGCCTGAGCTGTCCATTGTGTCCCTAACTCCACAGACGGCCTGTGATGCACCGTAAAGCCGTCTGAACGCCCTATGTTCCCTAACTATTTGGCAAACCCTATTCATGTCTTTTTTGTATCTGCTCGTCACTGCCTGGGTGACTCACGAGTGGTAGAAGAGTGGAATCATGCAAACTACCGCATATGCCTACGGTCAAAGTGACAAATCCCGTAGACATGCTGGATGAATTTGTTGGTCAATGGCTCCAGCCCACCGTTCCTTTTTTACATGAAGAACACCTGAAACATGTACTGTCGTATGAAGTTGAGGCAAACAAAAAGACAGGTAGCGATCTTACACTACCTGTCTTTTGTAATCTCTCTTCATCCACTTTTTTCTTAATTTGAGCCAAGTCTATTGAGGTCTGATGGAAGTTGGTAGCTCCTATCACTCCTGCCGTTCTTTTTTATTTGCCTTAATTATACAATTAAGAATAGAATGTATGCAATGGAAATTATCATTTATTTAAAATATCTCTATACAAATGTTACTACTTTTTACTTATATTTAAAAATATTGTTGTAAAAGAAATCCAAAAAGATTATACTAAAAATGTAAAAAATTACAGAGGGGATAGATCAATGGAGTAGGAGAAAAATATGTTTGGTCGTACTATTCTCATGATTCAAAATATCATGCTTCAACTGCAATTGGTAAATATCCTTCAGAGAGTGGGAAAACTCGTCCTGGAGTAAAAGCACAGGCATCCGCAGAAAAATCTTGGGCTGGAAATCAAACATATTATAAAGTGTATTAGAAAAGAATGGATAAATTATCCATTCTTTTCTTGATGGAAAGGGAAAAATGAAAATTTTAAAAATAATTTTAGATCTTTCTATGTTATTTATTATTTTTTCGATTCTATTTTTGTTTAGTCTTAAAGAAGAAGAAGAATTGATACCAGATAGTAATTATGTAATTAAAATTACGGAATGGGATTTTAAACATAGCAAAGAATCCATATATAAAGAACTAAATAAAATTTCTAAAGAAAATGACATTTCTATTTATAAAGTAAGCTATAGTGATGGAAAAAATGAAACAAACAAGTATATTTATCCTATAAATAGTAAGGAAAAAGATTTGACAGAAACCTTTAACAGTAAAAAAAATAAACTTATGAATTTTGAGGAAGTGCTAAAAAAAGATGTTAGAGGAAATTATTTTGTTAAAGAAAAAAATATAGATAATACTAATATTCAAAATAGTTTACTTAAATTAGGAATTAAGTCAGATATAATAAAAATATCTCCTCAAATTTTATTTATTAGTTTAATAGCGGATAACGGATTACTATTCCCTATATTATCA
>NZ_SCWC02000028.1 GCF_004359525.2 Macrococcus equipercicus
GACAAAAACCCTATAAACAACTTAGAATTATAAGCACTTTTACTAAGTGTATATTGTTTTTAGTATTTTCTATTATCTATATAGGAAATTATACCCACTTAAAAGAACTTAGCTTAATTAATGAATCAAAGAAAATATGGAATCAAATGGGTGATTATTATACAGTAGATATAGCTCCAATTTTCTATAAAGAAGAAGAAAAAAAAATATTGCAGAAAAAATTTCATAATTTAATTATTTATAGCGAAAAAACAAATAATACTTTACTGATTAGAAACAATAATGTTTATAATCCTAGTAATACATATTCTAACGTTGAGAATAGTAAAGTACTATTTATAAATAAGAATTTCATTGATTTTTATGGAAAATTAGATCAAGATTTTTCAATTAAAACAGATGCTAGTCAGATTGAAATTATATTGCCTGTAAATTCAATGAGTAAACGAAAGAATATTGAATTAGATGTTAACGATTGGATAAAATTTCAACAAGATGGTACAAATATAAACCAAAATTCTCATTTTATAAGTAAGGAAAATGACTATAAAATTTATTCATTTGATACTCGCACAATGAAAAAGTATTCCTATATATATTCACCTGTTATTCTAGTCATAGAAGGCAATGATTTAGGTGATGATTTTTATTATACATCTGTTTCTCAAGGATCATATCTTTTTAAAAATTATGATAGTACTATAGACAATATAAAAAAGTTTGGCCTCGAAAACTATGTAAGTAGCGTTACTAGTTTCAAAGATAAAGTCAATAGTGACTATAAAGAAATTAAAATTAAATATTTAATTTTATTATCAGCACAGATATTAAATATTGTTACTATATCAATAACTATATTATTTGATATTAAACAGTATTTTGATCAAAACAAGAAATTATTACTGATAAAAAAGATTCATGGATATAGTATTTTGCATAGTAATATAACTTATATTTTATTGCAGTCATTGCTAATAATATTTGTGGGTATATCTTGCTATTTTTATTTTAAAAATATAATTTTTATTTATATCATGCTTATTTTCATTTTGTTTCAATTTGTTTTACAAATAATATATATATATATATTAGAAAAAAATTACACTAAACTAGTTAAGGAGATATAAAATGAAAAAGATTATTTTAACGATTATAATATGTCTAGTAATGC
>NZ_SCWC02000029.1 GCF_004359525.2 Macrococcus equipercicus
ATGTCACGAGAAAGAAGAAGTTTCAGTCCTGAGTTTAAACTACAGATGGTCAAACTTTATGAGAACGGTAAACCTAGAAATGAAATTGTACGTGAATATGACCTGACGCCTTCGGCATTAGGAAAATGGATTAAACAACATCAGTCCACAGGATCATTTCTGCACAATGACAATATGAGCGATGAAGAGAAGGAAATGAAAAGATTACGTAAAGAGAATCAGCAGCTGAAGATGGAGAATGACATTTTAGGCAAGCAGCGCTGATCATGGGACGAAGATAGCCGTCATTCGTGAGAATGCCGAGAAATATTCAGTATCAGCAATGTGTAAAGTCCTGCAGATTCCCAGAAGCACCTACTATTATGAAGTGAATAAACTGAATGACACAGGAAAAAATCATCACGATGGAGATGTCACTGAGAAGGTCGTTCAGATTTTCAATACAAACCGGCGTTGTTTTGGCACGAGAAGAATCAAAATCCATTTAGATAAACAGCGAATTAAGGTTTCCAGGAGAAGGATTGGCCGCATTATGAAAAAACAGAATCTTGTCTCCACCTACACATCCCAGCGTTACAGGGCCTTTCCGGCTCGACCAAACGAACGTGATATCACCAATGGTCTGGGTAGAGTATTCTATAGAGAAAGACCGATGGAGGTGCTGGTGAGTGATCTGACATATGTAAAGGTGGCTGGAAAATGGCATTATATATGCTTGTTTATCGATCTCTTTAACCGTGAAATTGTTGGTTACAGTGCAGGACCCCGCAAAGACAGTCATCTTGTTTCAGCAGCTCTCAGCACCATCAGACATGATCTGAGAGAAGTACAGATGTTTCATACCGACCGGGGAAAAGAGTTTGATAATCATCTCATAGATGAAGTGCTTGATACCTTCGGTATTCAGAGATCGTTGAGTATGAAAGGGTGTCCGTATGATAATGCGGTCGCTGAAGCAACCTTTAAAGCGATGAAGACCGAATTTAT
>NZ_SCWC02000002.1 GCF_004359525.2 Macrococcus equipercicus
ACTTAATTAAAATTATGTTACATTATTATTGAAAGATGAACTTTACTAAAAGAAAAAATTTATGAACATTCAATTCTTTTATATTTTAAACTACTCAAAATAAATTCCTATTGAATTTTATTTAATATAATGTTAGTATTTAATTAATTACTTAAATACTAAATTAAGGAGAAATATGTGAAAGATTTATTTAAAGCACTTTCTGATTCAACTAGGAGAGAGATTCTTGATTTGTTACAAGAACATGGGGAAATGACTGCAGGTGAAATTCATGATTCATTTGACGTAAGTAAGTCAAACATTTCTCAACATCTAAAAATATTAAGCCATGCAGATTTGGTCTATTCTAGAAAAGTAGGTCAATACGTCTACTACAATATCAATGTATCCGTATTCGAAGAAATCGTGCATTGGGTACTAAAATTTAAAGAAAAGTAGGAGATTTATTATGAGCAAAACACTATTTGAGAAAACTAAGTTATCACTGATTATCATATTATGTAGCATTTTATACTGGATCTATATGATCCCATCACTACCTGATTCTATCCCTATGCAAGTAGAAGATGATGGTTCTGTTATATGGTCTGCAAATAAATATATTGCAGCTTTATTGACGATAGTTATTATGACTATAATATATTTAATTATGCTATATAAACCTAAGTACAAAAATATGGATAAAGGAAGAAGAGATGCTTATGAAAATGTATATAGCATTATCATCAACTTAGTAATATTTCTAGTATTTGTGGCTATTTTAATAGTGATATTTAATGCTAATGGATTTTCTTTTGATATGAATAGGTTGATACTTCTAATAACCGGAACATTATTAATTGTAATAGGTAATTATTATCAAAAAATCCCTTTTAATTCTCCTATAGGTATTAAAACGCCATGGATAGTTAGTAGTAGTAAAATTTGGAGTAAAACACATCGTACAGCCTCAATTGTGTTTTTATTACTAGGTTTTGTGATTTTTCTATCAGGTTTGATATATCCATCATTAGAAAAGTATGTATTCATTATAATAGTGATTGGTTTCTTAATTCCTCTGCTGTACTCTTTCTATCTAACTCATCAGGATTAATAGCTAATAATTTATAGAAGGTCTTCTTATATTTTGTAAGAAGACCTTCTATATTGATTTAAGACGTTTCCAAGTAACATAATTACCATTGCGTTACTTTAATTAGATGATTATTTATTTTAGGTATTCTTTAATTAAGTATAAGTGATGTTCGTGATAAAGATGTTTTTCTAAATGGTTAAAACTTACCCAACGCATTTCTTCTTTTTCGATCGGATCTGCTACTTTTTTTAATAGTTTACTTGCATATAATATTCCGATATTGTGTTGAGAATCATTAGGATATTTAGCTGACACCCAATGCTTTTCTGCTTCACCGATAAATTCTATAATTTGAACTTCATAACCAGTTTCTTCAACACTTTCTCTCAGTAGTGCAAGTTCAGGTGATTCATTTTCTTCAATGCCACCTCCAACTAAAAATAAATATCCATCAGAGTCTTCTACACACAAAAATTCTCCATGTTCATTCTGAATAACTGCATAAGCACCAGTTCTTTTCCAGTAATTCAAGTCGTGATTACGTTTCCCAAAAGTCTTCATATCAACACCCCTTATTGAAAATATTATACGAACAATAATTATAGCATTGTACTCATTTAAAATAGGTGTAAGTAAGCAGAAAAAAGCTCAAATCACATGTTTAATTTGAAAGTACTCTAAATAAACTGTTTTTGTTTTTTTGTTGAAAATAATTATTAATGAACATGAAAAGTGTTGTAAAATTAAATCACGATAGACATAAGGATATTAGTATGAAAAAAGAATGATTAAGTATGTATTTCATATAAAATTAGCTGAAAAATTTGAGAAATGGAGTAAACAGTTAGATGGATAATAAGCAGTATTATGATTCAATTTCAAGTAGTTCACTTAATGCGAATATGTTAATTAAATATATGAAAAAATTTGAATATTTGAGAGAAAGTTTGGAAAATTTAGCTTTGAGTCCAAGATTTAGTGAAGAAAACTATAAATATATGGGACTTAGTTTTAATGGTAAAGAAATTAAAAAGTTACAAGTGCCTATGGTCTGTTTTTGTGATATAGGTTTCTCAAGAATAGATAATCATGTTAAAGAATATGGATTTTATGGTATAGCATTAACAAAAGAATGGGGTTTAAAAAATAATATTACTCCTATACACTATGTTATTAGAAATTGCGATATTACAAATGAATTAAAAAAAGTTTCAAATTTAGCAAATTCATTAGGTTATAATGAACTTTACAGCTATGTATTTAATTACTGTTTTTACTCTAAAGAAATAGTAGGAAGTCAAAATGGTGAAATAAGGCTATTCAGTGACGAACAAGAATGGAGATTTATACCTAAATTATCTAAAAAATTTACGACTATCAAACAATTTTATATCGCTGATGAAGCAGAATATAATTTTAATCACTTAAGTGATGCAATGAAAGAAATAGATGAATTACAATTAAAATTTACAATAGATGATATAAAATATATAGTTGTCCCTGATCAAACAGAATATAAGAAAATAATAGAAGTTATTAAAGAAATTAATATTACAGATGAAGAAAAAATATTACTTTATACAAAAATAAGGAAAATAGAGGAAAGTGAGGATTATTAATGGAACTAGACCTTGAAGAAATCTTATCAAATGAAAATTCTTATCCAGAAGAATTAGAAGAGTTCTATACTAAGAAAGTTAAGGAGGAGTCATTAACAACAGATATAGATAATGTAAATTTTAAATATAAGTTTGATAAACAATTAGAGTCATTAGTACCAGCCGATGTTGAAAAAATTAATTTTAAATTTACTAAACCTGAAGATTTTCCAGAAGATATTCATTCATTAGATGACTTTGAAAAATATTTATATAACTCTCAGATATATCTATCATTGGATAATAATAACTTAAAAACTTTTAGAGTAAATGATCTTGAGATTCCAATAAACAAATATATGATTAGTAAAAATGGTACAGAACAAGATATTAAAATGATAGTAAAAGCACAAAATTTCGAGGAAGATGATAATCATATCATTGAAATAGGTTCTAAAAGTTTTACGTTAAATAGAGTACCGAATAATAGTAAAGAAGAAAAAAAGTATGAATATAAAAGTGATATTCAAATAATATCTATTTTAATAAGACCTAATGAAATTGATTTTTCATTTGTAAGTAAAATGGAGGGAAAACTTGCTATCGATGAAGTGTTAGATGGATTTATAAGTCAAGAAGAAGTTATGAATAAAAATGTGAGAATGAATAATGTTAATATAAAAGAATATGTTGAACTGAAATCAGCGGCTACTGAAGAGCAAAAAAATACAGTTACAAGTAGGGTGAATTTTTGGAATAAAGTTAAAGAATTAGAAGAATTACTAGTGCATCATAAAATTTTAAATAATCAAAAATTCAAAATTAATTTTCCTATTTCTAAAGAAGACGCAGAAATGGTTGAGCATCTTCTTATATCATTAGTTTTGAATCTGCCTATTAAATATAATTATAAAAATTCAACTTTAACTCTAAAAAATAATACAGAAGAAACATTAAAGCAAAAAGAAATTTTTGAGGCTTATTCTAAAAAAGGTAATCTTATGGCTATTGGTGGATATACTAATAAAGACATAAATCTTTTTGATTGTAATTTTTCTTTAAATGAATGGTATAAAATATTAAATGTAAAAATTAATAAAGTTATTAGTAATAGTCAAGAAGAAATAGAATTAAAAATTGAAAAATCTAAAGAGAAGAATAGCTATATATTGAATAAATATTTTATAGAAGACATTAAGGATGAAGAAAAAATTGAAAACTTTAATAATAATCAAGAAATAGAATCGTTCGAGATAGTTCGAGAGGAATTATTTAAATGACAAATTTCTATTTTTTACTGTTAATAAGGTTTGTCTATAGTCAGTGGCTATTGTAATCAACTACACACTTAATAATTGATTAAATTCTTGACTGTAATCAATACTATAAGCTACTATTTGAGAGTAAATTCTTTATAGTTGTCTCTAAAATATTGATTTAGAAGCATTCATCAACTATCCACATTCACCGGTTAAAGTTATGGTCATTCCGACTGACGAAGAAGTCATGATTGCTCGTGACGTCATGGAATTCGGTCACTTAGCATAATTCATCAATCATTTAATAAAGAGCGCGGGACATCACCTTCAAGTGATGCCCCGCGCTCTTTTTGTTACTTCGCCTGCTGCATGAATTCATCTGTCGCAATTTCCGGTTCGAAATTATCCGGTAAAATCTCAGTTCGGATGACCAGCACGTCACATTCGGCGTGTCTGACAATGGCTTCAGAGACAGAACCGATGATGAAGCGTTCGACGGCATTCAAACCTGTAGAACCACACATGATCAAGTCGACGCCGAGTTTTTTAGCAATTTTCTTAGGGATGATTGTCTTCGGAGAACCGTATTCAGTATAAGTCTCAATTTTAGTGACACCGCGCTCCATAGCTGCATTTTTGTAACCGTCAAGCAGTGAGCTACTGAAGCTTGCGGCACGCTCAGAGATGGAACGGTCATATGCTTCGACGCTTGCATAGCTTCTAGTGTCAATGACGTTGATGATGGAGAGTTTGGCGTCATTACGTTTTGCAACTTCAACAGCTTTATTGAATGCCCATTCCGCTTCACTGGAACCGTCGACTGCAATTAAGATGTTTTTGTACTGTAACATAAAAGTCCCTCCTGAATCGTTCTTTACTACACTTTTATTATAACACAAATTATGGCAGTGCTATAATAAATGGTTGCGTTTTCAAAATGAAATGTTACTATGAATGTGAACCATATTAAGGAGGCAGAACAACATGAAAATTGGTGTACCTAAGGAAATCAAGAATAATGAAAACCGTGTGGCATTGACACCGGCAGGCGTCTATTCATTAGTGGAAAGCGGTCATGAAGTGGTTGTCGAGACAGCGGCTGGCATGGGTTCATTCTTTACCGATGAAGACTATGTTAAAGCAGGCGGTCAAATTGCAGCTACTGCTGAAGAAGCATGGAATGCTGACATGGTCATGAAAGTAAAGGAACCGCTGGCATCTGAATACGGCTTCTTCAAAGAAGGGTTAATTCTGTTTACTTACCTCCACCTTGCACCGGAGCCGGAACTGACAAAAGCACTGCTGGACAACAAAGTAGTGGGCATCGCCTATGAAACAGTGCAGCTGGACAATGGCTTCCTGCCGCTGTTATCACCGATGAGCGAAGTAGCTGGACGTATGGCGACACAGCTCGGCGCGCAGTACTTACAACGAACAAACGGCGGTAAAGGTATTCTGCTTGCGGGTGTCCCAGGCGTCCACAAAGGGAAAGTGACGATTATCGGCGGCGGCCAGGCAGGCATGAATGCTGCGAAGATGGCCGTAGGTCTTGGCGCAGAAGTAACCATCCTTGACTTAAATCCAAATCGACTGCAGCAGCTGGATGACCTGTTCGGTAACAGCGTGCAGACGTTGATGTCTACACCGTTTAATATCGATGAAAGCGTGAAAGAGAGTGACCTTGTGATCGGTGCGGTGTTGATTCCAGGTGCTAAAGCGCCGAAGCTCGTCACAGAAGAAGTCGTCAAAGGTATGAAACCGGGTTCTGTGGTCATCGATATTGCGATTGACCAAGGTGGTATTTTTGAAACGACAGACCGCATTACCACTCATGATGATCCAACTTACATGAAATATGATGTTGTTCATTATGCAGTAGCGAACATGCCGGGTGCTGTCCCAAGAACGTCAACAATGGCACTGAACAATGCGACTATTCCTTATGCGCTGCAGATTGCCAACAAAGGTTATGTCGAAGCCGTCAAGCAGAACCCGGCACTGTATAAAGGGCTCAACACATTGAATGGTTTTGTCACATTTGAAGCGGTAGCAAAAGACCAGGGGCTTGAGTACCGCGAAGCAAAAACATTATTATAATATAATAAAGAAGCAGGACCTCAGCGGAGATCCTGCTTCTTTTGTTGTCTAGACGATTTTCGTGCCGTGAACTTCCTGGAACGGAATCTGACTGATGAGCTGCTCCACATTATCCTTAGTCAGACTGCCGCCAGGCATGATCTCTAGTCTGCCTTTTGAATAGACGAGCAGGCGGGCAAGCTGACTGATATTATCAAGTATGGAAGTCGCAGCATCAGCCGAGCCGTGTGTCAGCAGGCGGATGACACCGAGTTCAATCAACTGGTCCATCGCTTTCAGCTGCTGATGCTTAGGAATATGGTCATATGCCATATGCATGACGAACGGGATATGTGTGACACTCATCAGTTTCTGGAGGGTCAGTACATCCAGCGAGCTGTCCGCTGTCAGTGCGCCGCACACAAAGTAGTCTGCACCGAGCTTTGTATATTCGATGATGTCCTGCCGCATCACTTCCTGTTCGAATACATCATAAGTGAAAGTGCCGCGCGGTCTGATCATGACGGCGACTTCGACATTCATATGATGACAGTAGTCGACGGCGCATTTGACCATGCCGTAGCTCGGCGTCGTGCCGCCGACATTCATATTGGCGCAAAGTTCGATACGGTCAGCCCCGCGGTTGACCGCAGCAACCACTTCAGGGAACGTTTCAACGACTGCTTCCCTGATCATTTCGGATAACGCGTCAGCACTTCGCAGCCGTCTTTTGTGACGACGAGATCATCTTCGACACGGACACCGACTTCTCCTTCAACATAAATTCCGGGTTCAATCGTGAAGACCATGCCTTCCTTGAAGCAGTCATCATTTGCTGACGAAATGTCAGGGAACTCATGGACGCTGATGCCGAGGCCGTGGCCGAGGCGGTGAGGAAACTGGTCGCCGTAGCCCTGCTCTGTAATATAGCTGCGGGCCGCGTCATCGCAGTCTGCAATACGGACGCCGGGTTTGACGAGTTGGATGGCGCGGTTGTTTGCTTCTGTGACAATGGCATGGATTGTGTCGTGAAGCGGTGCTGTTTCACCGAAAGCGACTGTTCTTGTGATGTCTGAGCAGTAGCCGTTATAGACAACTCCTAAGTCAAACAATACATATTCTCCATTTTTCAGTGTGCGGCTGCCCGGTGTCCCGTGAGGAAGCGCTGCATGGTCGCCGAACAATACCATCGTGTCAAAGCTCATTGCCGTGATACCGTCGATCTTCAGCATCGCGGCTTCAATGTGACGCACGACTTCTATCTCACTGATTCCTTCTGTCAGCGCCTGGACACCGATTTCCACTGCCTGGTCAGCATAGCGTGCAGCGGCCTTCAAGATGTCAAGCTCAGCTGCAGATTTGATGTTCCGCAAGTCTTTGATTGTCTGGTCGATGCTGACGTAGCCGTCCATATTGAAATAGGATTTCAGTTCCTCGAGCCGCTTCACTGATAGATGCTCGCTTTCAAACCCTATGTTCTTGAATGAGAAGGCACTGAGCGTGTACGGGTTTTCGGTGTCAAGATAACCGATGACTGTACCGGTGAATACGGCTTCAGCTGCCGGCACTTCCATTTTAGGGACGAACAGTGTCAGTGCATCTTCAGTGATCAACAGGGCGAGCAGCCGTTCATGAGGATTGGACAGAAACCCTGTCAAGTAGTTGATGTTCTCCGGATTAGTAATCCATAACGCATCCAGTCTCCCGTTCAGCAGTTGTCTGAGGTAGTTGATTTTTTCAATTTGCATAATGATCTCCTTTCAATATCTGTCATGTACAATCATATCAAATAGACCGGTGTTCATGTATAATAAAGTTATATTATCAAGGGGAGTGTTATTAATGGAAGTTATCTATCATGGCCAGTCCTGCATTACATTTGAAGCGAATGGACAGCATGTCATCGTCGATCCATTCATTACTGGAAACCCGTTATCGGATTTAAAGGCGGACGAAGTTGAAGCGGACTTTATTGTGCTGACACATGCTCATGGTGACCATTTAGGAGACACCGTCGCTATCGCGAAGCGCACGGGGGCTACTGTGATCGCCCTGCCGGAGACGATTCACTATTTGAGCACTAAAGGCGTGGAGAACGGGCGTCCGATGAATATCGGCGGCAACTGTGAGTTTGCTTTCGGTAAAGTGAAGTTCGTGCAGGCCTTTCACAGCAATTCATTCACTGAAGAAGACGGCACGATTATTTATTTAGGCATGCCGTGCGGACTCATCTTCACTATAGACGGACAGGTGATTTATCATGCCGGCGATACAGGATTATTCTCTGATATGGCGCTCATCGCACAACGTCATCCGGTTGACCTCTGCTTCGTACCTATTGGTGATAACTTCACGATGGGAATTGATGATGCGAGCTACGCAGTGAACGAGCTGATCAAGCCGCGGATTGCTGTGCCGATTCATTATGATACATTTGAACTGATCAAGCAGGACCCTGAGGAATTCAAAGCACAGGTGAAAACACGGGTCGACATACTGAAGCCCGGTGAAGCAGTAGTATTATAGTTGATGAACAAATAACAGGGCGTTGAGCCCTGGTTAATGAATGTAGTTTGAGGTGACAGCATGACAAAGCACGAGCAGATTATTGCACATATTGAAGGGTTGAAGATCGGCAGCAAGATTTCTGTCAGACAAGTCGCCAAAGATTTAAAAGTATCAGAAGGAACGGCTTACCGGGCAATCAAAGATGCCGAGAACAGAGGGATTGTGTCGACGATAGAACGCGTCGGTACAGTGAGAATCGAGAAGAAGACACGTGAGACCATCGATAATCTGACATTTGCTGAAATCGTCAAAATTATCGACGGCCAGGTGCTCGGTGGCAGAAGCGGACTGCATAAATCACTTGCCAAGTTCGCTATCGGCGCAATGGAAGAGAAAGATGTAGCGAAATATCTCGGGGCGAATACGCTGCTTATCGTCGGTAACCGGCCGAACGTCCAGCAGATCGCCCTTGAAAAGGATACTGCAGTCTTGATCACCGGCGGCTTTGAAGCGGATGAATCCATCCGGCAGCTGGCTGATGCGAAAGGACTGCCTATCCTCTCATCTACTTATGACACGTTTACAGTCGCCAACATGATCAACCGCGCGATCTACGACCAGCTGATTAAACAGGAAGTACTGTCTGTCGCAGAGATTTTGATTGCCGCTGACAAGACGAGCGTACTTTATGACAGCGATACAGTGCGTGACTGGAAGGAATTATCCGTGTCATCCGGGCATACCCGCTTTCCCGTGCTGGATGAGCAGCAGAAAGTATGCGGCATTGTCACACATAAAGATATTATCGACCAGGACAACAGTGTCAAGATTAAGAAGCTGATGACTAAAAACCCGATTACTGTATCAGAGAATTCAACAGTTGCTGCATGCGCCCATATTATGATCTGGGAAGGCATTGAACTTCTGCCGGTCATCTCAAGACAGCACAAGCTGACTGGGATCGTCACGCGTGAAGATGTGCTGCTGGCGATGCAGTCAGCAGACCGTCAGCCGCAGATCGGGCACACAATCAATGACCAGGTGCTGAAATATATGCGCTTTGAAGGCAATGCTATCACTGTCAGAATGACGCCTCAAATGTCGAGCAACCTCGGCACGGTCAGTAAATCGGTATTTGTCGCCATTATTGAAGAAGCAACGAAGCATGCGATGAAGCGCGAACGTAAGCGTGAGATTCTCATTGAAAGTCTGAACATTTATTTTCTGAAGACTGTGCCTATCGATTCGGAACTGTCGGTCGTGCTGCTGCAGCTGGATTCCGGCCGGAAGTTTGCGAAGCTGGAAGTGGATATATGCACCAAGCAGGAAACAGTCGCGAAGGCCATGCTGATGTGTCAGCTGATTGAAGCATAAAAAAAGAAAGCCTTAAGCTTTCTTGTCTTTGTCGAGTTCTGCCCAAGCTCGATCTTCCTCATCAAAATACTGTTCAAAGTAGCGGCCTGCTTTAATACCATAATTGATATTGGCGAGTCCGAAAACAATCAGCACTGCACAGATGATATAAGTCACAGCGCTTGAGAACAGCAGGAGCTGATTGCCGGCAAAAGCAATCATAAAGATGCCGAACATCATTCTGCCGCGCGCCCGGTGCCATGCACGTCTCACGTCGCGGTTTGTACGGAAATATTTAGCGAACTGATACAGTGAAAGCATGAAGGTGATGATCATAATCAATACAGTCACTGAAATAATATAAGGAAAAACTGTCTGCCACATAACGAACGACCTCCAACTGCATTATAGCAATGACGATAAAAACTGTAAAACGATATTTAGGAGATATTATGGATAACCAACAAATCAAGATACTGCAGAATATGCTGAATTTATATGATACGATCATCATTCACCGTCACGTCCGCCCGGATCCTGACGCACTAGGCTCACAGCTTGGACTGAAAACAGCGCTCCACAAAATGTGGCCGCGTAAAAAAGTGCTGGCCGTCGGTGATATGCCTGACAGCCTTCAGTTTTTCGGCGGCATGGATCAAGTGACGCCCGAGGACTATGAAGAGGCACTGGTTATCGTACTTGACACCGGCAATGCACCCCGCATCGATGGGGAGCATTATCAAGCAGGCAAATATTTGATTAAGATTGACCATCACCCGCCGGTCGACCAGTACGGGGAACTGAACATTGTCGATACGAAGTCGTCATCAACGAGTGAGATGATCTATGAGATTTTATTGTTATGCGGCTACGGCGAGGATTATATTACCCAGGAGGTCGCTAAATACCTCTACTTAGGAATTGTAGGGGACACCGGAAGATTCCTCTTTAATAACACGACGCCGCGCACGATGGAGATTACCTCAAAGCTGCTGAAATATAATATCAATCATACGACGCTGCTGAACCAAATGGGTGAACGGCCGCTGAAGAGCATTCATTTCCAGGGCTACGTGCTGCAGCACTTCAGCTATGAAGACCATGTCGGCTTTATTTTTATCACGCAGGATGTGCTGGAGCAGTTTGATATCACAGCATCTGATGCTGCGCTCTTCGTCAACAGTATGAGTGATGTGGCAGGCATTGAAGCATGGGTGTTCGCAGTGGATGAAGGAGATCAGATCAGAGCGCGCATCCGCAGCAAGCGCGCAGTCATCAATGAGCTGGCAGCCCGCTATAACGGCGGCGGCCACCCGCTGGCGAGCGGTGCCACGGTCTACAGCAGAGAAGCGTTTGAGCAGCTGGTGCGTGAGCTGAAAGAGACAGTGAAGTAAAGGAGAGAGCGTATGGTCGTCCAGCTGAATATTCATAGTTGCTATGACTTATTGCAGTCCACGATAAGAATTAAAGAGCTTGCAGCAGCAGCGAAGGCAGATGGCCAGCACGCTCTCGCCTTAACGGATACGCATGTGTTGTTTGGTGTCCAGGCGTTTTATGAGACGTGCATAGCAGAGCAGATTAAGCCGATCATCGGCATGACGGTTCACTTGACTGACGGTAGTCATGAATTTGATGCGGTCATTCTTGCAAAGAACCAGACCGGCTATGATAATCTGCTGAAGCTGTCTTCGAAGATTCAGTTGAAGGGACTCACGACTGTGCCGCTGACGCTGTTTGACAGCTATCGTCAGCAGACCGTCGTTATTTTCAAGCAACTGCCTGCTGCCCTCAGTCATCTTGTGGATGATGAGAGCTACGCCTGCCATCTGTCAGCAGTGGCTGATGACAAGAAAGTCTATTTAGCGGCTGTACGTTATATGAAGCCGTCCGGTCTCAAAGACTTGACGGTCCTGCAGGCGATTGACAGCAATGAAAAACTAATGCTTGAGTCCCTCGGTAACCGGACCGGCGATGACTATTTTAAGACATGTGAGCAGCTGGCAGCGCTTGACATCAACGAAGACTATATGGCGCGGACGGAAGAGATTGCGGCACTATGTCATGTGACGATTGAAGCGCTGCAAAAGCTGCCGAAATTTAAGACGCCTGACAACGAAACAAGCGATGATTATTTATGGTCGCTGATTGAGCACGGCCGTCAGAAAATCAAGCATTTCGATGAGCGCTACGAACAGCGCGTGCAGCACGAATATCGTATTATCACTCAAATGGGGTTCAGCGATTATTTCCTTATTGTCGGTGATTTAATCAACTATGCCAAATCCCAGCATATTCTTGTCGGACCGGGGCGTGGTTCTTCAGGCGGCTCACTCATCAGCTACCTGCTTAACATCACGATGATCGATCCGATTGAACACGGGCTGTTCTTTGAACGTTTTCTGAATCCTGAACGGGTGACTATGCCTGATATTGACATCGACTTTGAAGATACAAGGCGCGAAGAAGTCATTCGTTACTGCATCGATAAATACGGTGCTTTCAATGTGAGTGGTATCGTCACTTTCGGCCATCTGCTGGCCCGGGCTGTCATGCGTGACGTCGGACGGATACTGCAGTTCAGTGATGACGACTTGAAGTATGTATCCCATCTTATGCCGAAGAAGCTTGGCCTGACACTTAATGATGCTTATCAGCTTGATGACTTCAAGGCCTTTGTCAATAAGGATGACCGCCATCAGCAGTGGTTTGAGATTGCCTGTCAGCTGGAAGGGCTGCCGCGTCATACATCAACTCATGCAGCAGGCATCATCATCCATGACCAGCTATTGACAGACTACGTCCCGCTGCTGCCGGGGGACGGCATCAACTTGACGCAGTGGACAATGACGGAAGTAGAACGGCTCGGCCTGCTGAAGATCGATTTTCTCGGTCTCCGCAACTTGACGATTATTCAGCGCGTGCTGAATCAGGCGGGCATTAAATTGACGACAGATACTATCCGCTATGATGATCAAGACGTCTTCCGCGGCCTGTCAGCTGCTGATACGAGCGGTGTCTTCCAGTTGGAGTCAGAAGGCATGAGAAATGTTTTAAGACGGCTTCAGCCGGAGAGTTTTGAAGATATCGTTGCCGTGCTTAGTCTCTACAGGCCGGGACCGATGGAGCAGATTCCGCTCTATATCGACAGACGTCACGGAGCACCGGTCACTTATCTTCATCCTGACCTTGAACCGATTCTCGGTAAAACATACGGCGTCATCATCTACCAGGAGCAGATTATGCAGATCGCGAGCCGGTTTGCGGGGTTCTCGTTAGGTGAAGCGGATAATTTAAGGCGGGCGATGAGCAAGAAGAAGCGCGATGTCCTTGAAGCGGAGAAGCAGCACTTCATCGCAGGCAGTGAGACAAACGGCTACGACCGGGAGACGGCAGAACAGATCTATCAGCTGATTCTGAAGTTTGCGGATTACGGGTTTCCGAGAGCACATGCTGTAGCTTACAGCCAGATCGCCTATATAATGATGTATTTGAAAGTCCATTACCCGGCCTTTTTCTATGCCGCTATTATGAGTAATGTCATCGGCAGCGAGGATAAGACGGCAGCCTTTATCAGCGAGCTGAAAACTAAGAACATCCCTTATACGAAGCCGTCCATCAATAGCTCCCACTGGTTTGTTCGAGCAGTCGACGGTTCTGTCGTACTGTCACTCGGCATGATCAAAGGAATCGGTTATAGAACAGTGATGGACATTATTGACGAACGGAAAAATGGTCCGTTTACTGACTTGTATGATGTAATCCATCGCCTGCCGGCAAAAACTGTGACACGGCCGGTGCTTGAAGCATTGATTTTAACAGGGGCGTTTGATGAGTTTGAGCTGAACCGGGCCACACTGCTTGCCTCGCTCGACGAGGCATTGAATACAGGCGGCCGGACGGAAGGTGATCATTTCCTGGAAGACCTCGGCTTCAGTCTGAAGAAGAAGTACCGGCATCACGAGGAGATGACAGAAGAGCAGCAGGCGGCTTTAGAATTTGACCATCTCGGCTTCTTTCTGTCAGAGCATCCGGTTGAGAAATTGTTCAGCGCCCATCTCTATCTGCCGCTCTACCAGATTCAGCAGGCAGCGGCGGGCCGCTATATACTGGCAGCAGTCAGCGCAGTGCGGCGAATCCGGACGAAGAAAGGACAGCCCATGGCGTTCGCAAAAGTAATGGACGGGGTGAAGGAACTGGAGCTTGTCATCTTCCCTGATGTCTTTAAGACAGTTGAAGCGGTTCTGCAGAAAAATGCAGTCGTCGTCATCAAGGGCAAGTTCGATAAAGAAAAGCTCATTGTTGACATGGTGCAGTCGTTCGATTCGTTCAAGACACATTACATGAATCAGCTGAAGGAAATATATGTGCTGAAAAAGCCTGAATTACCACTCGGACAAGGTCCGATCAAGCTGTTTGAATATTCGATGGCAACCGGGACCAGCGAGCAGCTCGCGATGATCGATAAAACGACCGCAGGACAGCTGCTGGAAACTTATCCGCCGGAAATGATACGGGTGATTTAACCTTTTATATGGCGGGTCTTTATGATATAGTAGTCCGTAGTGGTCAGACCACTACGGCTATTTTTGATGACTGCTGAAATGAGGTGCCGGGTGACCCGGATAAGATGCTGTCAGCAGCTGTTCAATTGGTTGTATAATCTAATGACCGATACAAAGCTGAAGTCGAAAGGATGAAGAAATTGTCACTGAAAGATGATGCATTATATTTACATAGAGTCAAGCAGGGCAAGCTTGAAATCAAATCCAAAGTTACCGTGAGAAATGGCGCCGATCTGTCACTCGCTTATTCTCCGGGTGTGGCAGAGCCATGCAAAGCAATCTTTGAAGATGAGAGAAAAGTATTCGATTATACAATGAAAGGTAACACAGTAGCCGTAGTCACTGACGGAACAGCAGTGCTTGGTCTCGGCAATATCGGGGCTGAGGCAAGTCTGCCGGTTATGGAAGGTAAGGCAGTACTATTCAAAGGATTTGCCGGCGTTGACGCATTTCCGATTGCACTGAAAACGACGGATGTAGATACAATCGTTGAGACGGTGAAGCTGCTTGAACCGAACTTCGGCGGCGTTAACTTGGAAGACATTTCAGCGCCGCGCTGTTTTGAGATTGAGACGCGTCTGAAGAAGGAGACGAATATCCCTGTCTTCCATGACGATCAGCACGGGACAGCGATTGTCACAGTGGCGGGTCTGCTGAACGCCTTGAAGTTGACAGGACGTACGCTTGCCGATATTAAAGTCGTATTGAACGGCGCAGGCGCAGCAGGTATCGCCATTGTCAAACTGCTGTACAGCTACGGTGTAAGAAACATGGTGATGTGTGATTCACGCGGTGCGATTTTTGAAGGACGCAGCTACGGCATGAATCCGACGAAAGATGAAGTCGCTCAGTGGACGAATAAGGACAAAGTAGAAGGGTCACTGCATGATGTGATTAACGGCGCTGATGTCTTCATCGGTGTATCTGTTGAAGGCGCGCTGACTGAAGAGATGGTCAGAACGATGGCGACAGACCCGATCATCTTTGCGATGGCGAATCCAAATCCTGAGATCATGCCTGACAAAGCGATCGCAGCGGGTGCTAAAGTGGTCGGGACGGGACGCTCTGATTTTCCGAACCAGGTCAACAATGTACTGGCTTTCCCTGGTATTTTCCGCGGTGCATTAGATGTCCGCGCGACACATATCAATGAAGACATGAAGCGTGCTGCTGTTGAAGCGATCGCTCAGCTGATCAGTGACGATGAACTTAAACCAGATTATGTCATTCCGGGCCCGTTTGATAAACGCGTCGCGCCGAGCGTAGCAAAAGCAGTCGCAACAGCGGCCATGGAATCAGGCGTCAGCCGTATTAAAGTCAATCCTGATGATGTCGAGAACAAGACTTACGACCTGTCGGATTTAGAATAAGAGGTGGAAGACCTTGACTGAAAAGCAGCAGAAAGGATTCGTCTCTGTTGTTCATGAACTGCAGGAAATTATAATGGATAACCATTTATCACCAGGAGACAAGCTGCCTTCTGAGCGCTATTTAAGTGAGAAACTGAATATCAGCAGGTCCAGTGTCAGAGAAGCGCTGCGGGCAATGGAACTGATTGGTATCATTTCGACAAAAAGAGGAGAAGGAACTTTTCTCTCCAATATGGACGACCATCAATTATTTGAACTCATCGGCAGCTACTTGATCTCATCGGATAAGCAGATCAATGAAATTACAGAGTTCAAGAAAGTGATAGAGCATCATTTGACTGAGACGGGTTCGGATAACTTCATCATGACCCGGGTCGGTAATTTGCTGAGGCATTATGAACGTGCCTTTAATGAGCAGGAGGATACAGATGTTTAAAGATATTTTTAAGCGGTCAAGCAATAAGAAGAAAAAATATGTTGTCGTTCAGAATATGAAGGACACTGATGTCCCTGAAGGTATTATGACTAAGTGTCCGAAGTGCAAAAAAATCATGTATACGAAGGAACTGAGAAAGAACTTAAATGTGTGTACGAACTGTGATTATCATCTGGCATTGACAGCTCATGAGCGCATTCAAGTGATTGTCGACAAAGGCAGCTTCAAAGAGTTTGATGCCGGCATGACGTCTGCCAATCCGCTTGATTTCCCGGACTATCTTGAGAAACTTGAGAAAGATAAGAAAAAGACAGAGCTGAATGAAGCCATTGTGACCGGGATAGGAGAAATTGACGGCATGCCGCTTGGTATTTGTGTGATGGACTCCAGATTCCGTATGGGCTCGATGGGCTCTGTTGTCGGTGAGAAAATATGCCGCATCATTGACCATTGTACAGAGCACAGACTGCCGTTCGTCATTTTCACAGCAAGCGGCGGTGCACGGATGCAGGAAGGGATTCTGTCACTCATGCAGATGGCAAAGACAAGCGTGGCGATCAAGCGTCACAGCGACCAGGGTCTGTTATATATTTCCTATATGACGCATCCGACAACAGGCGGCGTCAGCGCGAGCTTTGCTTCTGTCGGTGATATCAATCTGGCTGAGCCGGAGAGCCTGATCGGCTTTGCCGGCAGACGCATCATCGAACAGACGATCGGCGAGAAGCTTCCTGATGACTTCCAGACTGCTGAATTTCTGCTTGAGCACGGACAGCTCGATAAAGTTGTGCACCGTAAAAATATGCGGGACATTCTGAAGCAGCTTCTATTAATGCATGGAGGTAAATCCAATGGTACTTCAATTTGAGAAACCACTTGTCAAACTGGACAATAAAATAAAAGACCTCGAAAAATATATGGTGAATAAAAATGTGGACCTGACAGGTGAAATCAGCCAGCTGCAGCAGGAACGCCATGAAAAATTTGTCGAGATCTATGCTAACTTGACGCCATGGCAGCGTGTGCAGATCGCACGGCTGGGAGAGCGTCCGACGTCCCTTGATTACATCATGGAAATCTTTGATGAGTTCATTGAACTTCATGGTGACAGAACGTTCAGAGATGACCCGGCACTGATCGGCGGCATCGGACTGTACAAAGGGATGCCGGTTACAGTTATCGGCCATCAGCGCGGTAAAGATACAAAGGACAACATTTACCGTAACTTCGGTATGGCGCATCCTGAAGGCTACCGTAAAGCACTGCGGCTTATGAAACAGGCGGAGAAGTTCAACCGTCCGGTCATCTGCTTCATCGATACGAAAGGCGCTTATCCAGGGAAAGCAGCTGAAGAGCGCGGACAGAGCGAATCCATCGCCCGCAACTTAGTGGAAATGGCAGGCCTTAAAGTACCGGTCATCTCCATTGTCATCGGCGAAGGAGGAAGCGGCGGCGCACTTGGTCTCGGCGTCTGCAACCACTTACTCATGCTTGAGAACTCCACTTATTCCGTCATCTCTCCTGAAGGTGCGGCAGCGCTGCTCTGGAAAGACAGCGCGCAAGCTCAGCGTGCAGCTGAATCGATGAAAATCACAGGTCCTGACCTATTGGAACTGGGCGTTGTCGACTATTTGATTGAAGAAGTGCTCGGCGGTGCACATCAGGACGTCAAACAGCAGAGCCGGCTGATTAATCAGCAGCTCGAGCAGTCATTAAGCGAGCTGCGCGAACTCAGCGCAGACCAGCTGCTTGACCAGCGCTATAACAAATATCGCACTATCGGCCAGTTTGAAGAATAATATGAAGAAGTTTACCGGTGCTCGTCTGCATTTTAATGAATGATGAGGGCGCCGGTAAGCTTCTTTCATTATTGCGGACCATAAAACGTTTACATAGCGTGAATACACCTCTTTTAATGGAATAACCCTTTATTTTATGGTAATTTAATAGTAAATATGAACTTTAAAGTGAGGACTTTTTCTATGAAAAAAATAGCAGTATTGACAAGCGGTGGCGACTCACCGGGAATGAACGCTGCCGTTCGTGCAGTCGTAAGAAAAGCGTTGTTCCATGATGTGGAAGTTTATGGTGTCTACCAAGGATACCTCGGTCTGCTGAACAACAATATTAAACCGATGGAGCGCGGTTCTGTAGGAGATAAGATTCAGCGCGGCGGTACATTTCTTCAATCAGCTAGATGTCCGGAATTTAAAGATAGAGAAGTCCGGCAGCGCGGGATTGATAATCTTAACGCGCTTGGCATTGAAGGGCTGGTTGTCGTCGGTGGCGACGGCAGTTATAGAGGAGCGCAGCGGTTAAGTGAAGAAGGCATCAAAACAATCGGTATTCCAGGCACTATCGACAATGATATTAATGGGACAGATTTTACGATCGGCTTTGATACGGCACTTAATACGATCATCGATGCTATCGATAAAATCCGTGATACGGCGTCAAGTCATGAGCGGACGTTCATCGTTGAAGTGATGGGACGCGACGCAGGTGATCTCGCGCTCTGGTCTGCGCTGGCAGGCGGTGCTGAGACTGTGCTTGTTCCTGAGCATAAGAAAGATATCAAGGAAGTCGCTGACAAAATCCAGCAGGGGATTGAACGCGGCAAGAAACATTCCATCATCATCGTCGCTGAAGGCGTGATGACTGGAGAGGAGTGTGCTGACCAGCTCAAGAAGTATATCAATGTTGATACACGTGTCTCTGTGCTGGGTCATATGCAGCGCGGCGGCTCACCATCAGGCGTGGACCGCGTACTGGCATCACGCTTAGGCGCTTACGCTGTCGAACTGCTGATGGCAGGTGAATCCGGACTTGCAGTCGGCATTCAGAACAACAAGCTGACTAAGACGAAATTCGAAGATATTTTCTCCACGCAGCACGTCCTTGACGAAAGAATGTATCGACTGACGAATGAACTTTCGATTTAAATATGCAGCATCATTAAAATAACTAATTGACGGAGGCTCATGACCCATGAGAAAAACTAAGATCGTATGTACGATAGGACCTGCTTCAGAAGCACCGGAAATGCTGGAACAGCTGATCGAAGCAGGAATGAATGTAGCGCGTTTGAACTTCTCACACGGCAGCCACGAAGAACATGCAGCACGGATTGCCAATATCCGGCAAGCAGCACATAAACTGAATAAGACAGTAGCTATTCTGCTCGATACTAAAGGACCTGAAATCCGTACACATAATATGGAGAACGGCAGAATCGAACTGACAAAAGGCTCCACTGTAGCGGTCAATATGTCTGAAGTGACAGGAACGCCGGAAGAATTCTCTGTGACATACAGCCAGCTGATTGATGATGTTCATGTCGGCTCCACTATTCTTCTTGACGATGGGCTGATTGAACTTAATGTGAAAGCAATCAACCACGATGAAGGGAAAATCATCTGTGATGTCATCAATGCCGGTGAACTGAAAAACAAAAAAGGTGTCAATGTACCGGGCGTTAAAGTCAATCTGCCGGGAATCACTGATAAAGATGCTGAAGATATTAAATTCGGTATTGAACAGAAAGTCGACTTCATTGCGGCATCATTTGTCAGACGGGCATCAGACGTGCTTGAAATCAGAAAGATTCTAGAAGAACGTCAATGTGACTTCATCCACATCATTCCGAAGATTGAGAATGAAGAAGGCATAGAAAATATCGACCAAATTCTTGTTGTATCAGATGGTCTGATGGTAGCGCGCGGGGATATGGGTGTCGAAATCCCGGCAGAAAAAGTGCCGTTAGTGCAAAAAGACTTAATCAGAAAATGTAATGCATTAGGTAAGCCGGTCATTACAGCAACACAGATGCTTGATTCTATGCAGCGTAATCCGCGTTGTACAAGAGCGGAAGCAAGTGACGTTGCGAATGCCATCTATGACGGTTCTGACGCTGTCATGCTGTCCGGGGAGACAGCAGCAGGGCTTTATCCGGTGGAATCTGTCCGCACAATGCACAATATCGCGTATGCGGCAGAAGAAGCACAGGATTACAAGAAACTGCTGAGCGACCGCACTAAAATGACAGAAACAACGATGGTCAACGCAATCGGTGTGTCTGTTGCTCATACGGCACTCAACTTGAATGTGCAGACGATAGTCGCAGCAACAGAAAGCGGGCATACAGCGACTACTATCTCTAAATACCGTCCTCATGCCCATATCGTTGCAGTGACACCTTATGAAGAGACAGCGAGACATATGGCGCTTGTCTGGGGCGTACTGCCGTTAGTGAAAGAAGGTAGAAAAACGACTGATCAATTGCTGAACGGTGCGGCAGAAGCTGCGATTGAAACAGGGACAGTTGACAATGGTGACTTGATCATCATTACTGCCGGCGTTCCGACCGGCGAAGCAGGTACGACAAACTTAATGCAGATTCAGCTTGTGGGCGATGAACTGGCAACTGGACAAGGTATCGGTCGTGATTCAGCAGTCGGTCGTGTCGTTGCTGTTAAAGAAGCGGATGAACTAGAAGGTAAAGACTTATCATCTGCTATCATCGTCACACAGTCTACAGACGCTGATATGGTGCCTTATATCGAACAGGCACTGGCAATCGTCACAGAAGAAGGTGGATTGACAAGTCATGCCGCAGTCGTCGGTCTGACATTAGGTAAACCAACTATCGTAGGTGTAGACAATATTTTCAGCAGGCTGGATAACGATACATTAGTCACAGTCGATGCGGCACATAACAAAGTGTATGCCGGTCACGCAAAAGTATAGCAAAAAATGAGCCGCCTCATATGCGGCTCATTTTTTATGTTTAATAATTAGTGGCTTCTGCGCGTCTGCACACGGTACATGATGAACAGAATAACAAACCATAATGGTGTCCAATATAAGGCAACTCTTGTATCAGGTGCCAGGAAGAGCAGTGCGAATACAAAGACGAAGAAAAGCAGTATGATGACTGCTGAGAACATTCCGCCCGGCATCTTGAACTTAGAAGCTGTATGCTTCTCAGGATTGCGTTTTAAGTATACCATGTAGGAAATGATGATCAGTGACCAGACAACGATGAAAAACACAGTTGATAGTGTAGTGACAAGTGTGAACACTTGTGATGCATTCGGAATGAAATAATTCAGCAGCACTGAAATTAACAGCAGTGCACTTGAGAAGATAACAGCGTTGGCAGGAACACCCTGCTTGTTTGTCTTTTCAAAGAAACCTGTATCTTTAGAGTAATTTTTGCTCAGTCCGAACAGCATACGGCTGTTTGAGAAAATACCGCTGTTACATGATGACGATGCAGACGTAATAACAACGAAGTTGATCAGACTTGCCGCAAAGACGATACCGATCAGCTTGAATAATTCAACGAACGGGCTGAGCTGCGGATCAATGCTATTCCACGGTGTGATTGATATGATCACAGCTAACGCACCGATATAGAACAGTAGAATACGAATCGGTACATTGTTGATTGCTTTTGGAATCGTCTTGTGAGGATCCTGCGTCTCACCTGCTGTCACACCGATCAGTTCGATACCGACGAAGCTGAAGACTGCCATCTGGAAGCTGAGCAGGAATCCTTTAATGCCGTTCGGGAAGAAACCGCCGTGTGACCATATATTGGATAAGGAAGCATGGCCGAACGGCGTTTTAAATCTAATGATGATCAGCACAATGCCGACAACGATTAAAGCCACAATAGTGACGACTTTAATGATGGCAAACCAGAACTCGAGCTCACCGAACATTTTAGCGGTCAGCAAGTTGAGTACGGAGAGAACGACAATTGTAATCAGCGCGGAGATCCATGTCGGAAAATCCGGCCACCAGAAATTGATGTACTGAGCGACCGCGGTCACTTCAGCCATACCTGTCACAATCCAGCAGAACCAGTAAGTCCAGCCGGTCACATAACCTGCAAAGTCACCTAAGTAATCTTTGGCGATATCTGTGAAAGAGTGGTAATTAGTATTGGAGAGCAGCATTTCTCCGAGCGCGCGCATGAACAGAAATAAAAACAGGCCGATAATTGCATAAGTCAATAATATAGATGGGCCGGCCAGATGGATGGTCTTTCCGGCACCGAGAAATAATCCAGTCCCGATGGCGCCGCCGATTGCAATTAACTGAATATGTCGATTGGACAAAGTTCGCTGTAAATCATTATGCTCATGTTCTAATGGTTGATTTTCTTTCATTTTAATCCTCTTTTCATTGTTAGACTAAACTTATTATGATATTAACTATATAAAAATTCAAACTATTTATTAAAATAAGAAAGATTTAATGTATATGCATGATTATCTCCCATATTTGCATCATAATAAATATATCATAAGTAAAACTTATCATATATCATAATGAATATTAAATGTATGAATTCATTCACAAAAAGGTGGAAATTAGCTATAATGAAACTGTGAAAGCCGTTACAGTTTGGCATTTCTACTATAAAACATAGTAAAGAGGGGTTAAGATATGTCAGAATTAACAAAAGGGTTAGAGGGAATTGTTGCCACTCAAACTAAAGTAAGTTCAATCGTTGATGATCAGCTAACTTATGCAGGCTATGAAATTGACGATTTAACTGAAAATGCATCATTCGAAGAGGTCATCTTTCTGTTATGGCACTTTAGACTGCCGACTGCTGGAGAGCTGCAGAATCTGAAAGATCAGCTGTTCGATAATATGGTGCTGAACCCAAGAATGTACAGTCATTTTGAAGATTACGCAACCGATCAGATTCATCCGATGACCGGCCTTCGTACATCACTCAGCTATTTAGCGCATTTCGATCCGCGTGCTGAAGAGTTCAATGAAGCGGCTCATTTAAATAAAGCGATTCGTATACAGGCTAAAGTTGCATCACTTGTCGCAGCGTTTGCCCGTGTCCGTCAAGGTAAAGAAGTCGTCAAGCCGAAGAAAGATTTAAGCTATGCAGCGAACTTCCTCTATATGTTATTCGGCGAAGAACCGACACCATTACAGGAAGAAGGATTCAATAAAGCATTGATCCTGCACGCGGACCACGAACTGAATGCGTCGACGTTCACTGCCCGTGTAGCCGTGTCTACGTTATCAGATATGTATTCCGGTGTCACTGCAGCAGCAGGCGCGTTAAAAGGGCCGCTTCACGGCGGAGCGAACGAGCAGGTCATGAAGATGCTGACTGAAATCGGTACTCTTGATAAAACGGATGAGTATATCCA
This sequence comes from Macrococcus equipercicus, assembly GCF_004359525.2. Lineage (GTDB taxonomy): Bacteria > Bacillota > Bacilli > Staphylococcales > Staphylococcaceae > Macrococcus > Macrococcus equipercicus. Next base: position 23,425 of record NZ_SCWC02000002.1, read on the forward strand.
GAAGAAAATTGACAATAAAGAGAAAATTATGGGCTTCGGCCACCGTGTATATAAAAATGGTGACCCGCGTGCCAAGTACTTGAAAGAAATGTCACGCAAAATTACAGATGAAACAGGCCAAAAAGAGCTGTTCGAGATTTCTGTCAGAATCGCTGAAATTCTTAAGGAGAAAAAAGGTCTGCTGCCAAACGTCGACTTCTATTCTGCGACTGTTTACCATTCAATGAATATCGAGCATGACTTGTTCACACCGATCTTTGCTGTTTCTCGTGTGTCGGGCTGGATCGCACACATTCTTGAACAGTATGCGGATAACCGCATCATCCGTCCGCGTGCCGAATATGTCGGCGATGTTCACCGCAAATATGTTCCAGTGTCTGAACGTTAATCAGCAGTAAGACATCACGTTTTACCACTATCAATTATTATACGGAGGTTTATCATGGGAGAGAAAATTACTAATTCTAACGGTGCACTTAACGTACCAAACAATCCGGTCGTACCATTCATCATCGGTGACGGTACAGGTCCTGACATCTGGAAAGCAGCAGTACGAGTACTTGACGGTGCAGTTGAAAAAGCTTATAACGGCGAAAAGAAAATTGAATGGAAAGAAGTCCTTGCCGGCCAGAAAGCATTCGATGAAACAGGCGAATGGCTGCCGCAGGAAACTCTAGATACAATCGATGAGTACTTGATCGCGATTAAAGGCCCGCTGACAACACCAATCGGCGGCGGTATCCGTTCACTGAACGTTGCCTTACGTCAGGAATTAGATTTATTCGTCTGCCTGCGTCCAGTGCGTTACTTTGAAGGCGTGCCTTCACCAGTGAAACGTCCTGAAGATACAGACATGGTGATTTTCCGTGAGAACACTGAAGATATTTATGCAGGCATTGAATATAAGGAAGGTTCAGATGACGTGAAGAAAGTCATCGAATTCCTGCAGAACGAAATGGGCGCAAAAAATATCCGCTTCCCTGAAACGTCAGGTATCGGTATTAAGCCGGTTTCTAAAGAAGGAACTGAACGCTTAGTCCGTGCGGCGATCAACTATGCGCTTGAGCAGGGTCGCAAGTCACTGACGCTTGTCCATAAAGGGAACATCATGAAGTTCACGGAAGGTGCCTTCAAACAATGGGGTTATGACCTGGCTGAACGTGAATTCGGTGATAAAGTGTTCACATGGGCACAATATGATAAGTTGGTTGAGTCAGACGGCAAGGAATCGGCTGATAAAGCACAGGAAGATGCAGTAAACAGCGGCAAACTGTTAGTGAAAGATTCTATCGCTGATATCTTCCTGCAGCAGATCTTGACACGTCCGGCTGAATTTGATGTCGTCGCAACAATGAACTTGAACGGTGACTATATTTCTGATGCACTGGCAGCACAGGTCGGCGGTATCGGCATTGCACCGGGAGCGAACATCAACTACGAAACAGGTCATGCGATCTTTGAAGCGACACATGGCACTGCGCCTAAATACGCAGGCCTTGACAAAGTCAACCCGTCGTCAGTGATTTTAAGCGGTGTGCTGCTGCTTGACCATTTAGGCTGGAGTGAAGCTGGTCAGCTGATCACTGAATCAATGGAGAAAACGATTGCTTCTAAAGTCGTGACTTATGACTTTGCACGTCTGATGGACGGTGCGACAGAAGTGAAATGTTCAGAGTTTGCTGACGAACTCATTAAAAACCTATAATAGCAGAACGGACACTCTCCTTGGAGAGAGTGTCCGTTTTTTGATGAAAAAAATGAATTTTAACATCTATTATTGTAAATTTAATGTAAAGAAATGTTACCATCCTTTGAAGTTTGTTGATAAATGATAGTCATTTGTTTTCTAATTAATATATAATGGGGTGGACAGATACTGTGGAGGGATATAATGGGTCAGAAAGTTCTAGTAGTTGATGATGAGCAGTCTATCGTTACTTTATTACAATACAATTTACAGCAGGCAGGTTATGATGTCGTCACTGCTTATGATGGTGAAGAAGGATTGAATAAAGTGTTCACTGAACGTCCTGATATTGTTGTGCTTGATCTGATGCTGCCGAAGATGGACGGGGTCGAAGTTTGTAAAGCGGTACGGAGTGAGAAGAACCATGTGCCGATTTTAATGCTGACGGCAAAAGACGATGAATTCGATAAAGTGCTTGGTCTTGAACTTGGTGCTGATGATTATATGACGAAGCCCTTCTCTCCGAGAGAAGTGGTCGCAAGAATCAAGGCCATTTTGAGACGTTCACAAGTCAGTGAACAAAGCAGCGATATTAAGCAGAGCAGCGAAATTCTCGTCGGCAAGCTGAAGATTCTGCCGGAACACTTTGAGGCGTACAGAAATGATCAGCTCCTTGACTTAACACCGAAGGAATTCGAACTGCTGATCTATTTGATTGAACGGCAGGGCCGCGTCATTACGCGGGAACACATGCTGAACTCTGTATGGAACTATGAATTCGCAGGAGATTCACGCATTGTTGATGTGCATATCAGCCACTTGAGAGAAAAGATTGAAGATAATCCTAAGCAGCCGCAATACATTAAAACAGTCCGCGGGCTGGGCTATAAGCTTGAGAATCCGAAGGCGCTATGATCAGCTTTCAAAAACGACTGCTCTTACTGCTTACAACATTATTTGTTGTAAGTTTTCTTTTGCTAGGTTTCTTCCTCTCAGTAACTTTAAGTGACAGAATATTTGACAGTAAAAAGCACGAACTGAAAAATCAGGCGAAGCATATTATCCATATGCTGAATGACGAAAAGAATATACAGTATTATTTAAGAAGCGAAGATACCGCGGTTGACCAGATTATGATTAAAAAACGTGGTAAAGTCATCTACAAGAGTGATTCCCTGGACGTCATCAAGCTTAAAGAAAGACTCAAGACGTGGAAGGATTATTCGGTGGAAACCGAGTTCTTCCGGGACTATAACGATGACAATCAGGCGCTGCTCATCCAGGATGAGGATGGTTATTCGGTCTATCTTATAGACGATATGAGCGAGCTGAAAAGTATTATCACCCAGATGTGGGAGTATTTGCTGTTAATCTTTTTCATTGTGCTGCCTGTCATCTATATCATTGTGCGCTATGTCAATAAAAGCTATATCGCGCCGATCAGCGAAGTGACTTATGCTTCGAAGCTGCTGGCAGCAGGTAACTACAAAGTCAGAGTGCCGGAAAGCAGTGTCACGGAAACGAAGGATCTCTATATCAGCACAAATATACTCGCCCGGACGCTCCAGTCTTTGAACAATGAGCAGAAACTGCAGCGCAACCGGCTGGAGACGACGCTCCAGAACATCCCGTCTGCGATACTGCTCGTCAATAACCACGGCGACGTTGTCATCAGCAATGATACGTATAACCGCCTGTTCAATAATGACGGCCCGTCGCTTGCTGGTTACTATGAGAAAGCGATTGCTTATCCGGCCATCAACCGGATGATCAAAGAGGCGATTGCCACCGAGAAAACGATCAATGAGACGCTCGAGATCACCATCAACGTCCATCAGAAATATTTTGATGCGGCGGTTGTGCCTGTGCTATCCAAAACACGACGCAAGCTGGAAGGTGTAGTCATCGTGCTGCACGATATCACGCAGCTGAAGACACTGGAACAGATGCGGAAAGATTTTGTAGCCAATGTCTCGCATGAACTGAAGACGCCGATCACATCAATCAAAGGATTTTCGGAGACACTGCTGGACGGTGCGAAAAACGACCCTGAGTCACTCGATATGTTCCTGAACATCATATTGAAGGAGTCGAACCGCATACAGGTGCTGGTGAGTGAGCTGCTTGAACTGTCGAAAATCGAGCGCAACAATCATCTTCAGCTGACGCCTGTCAATCTGAGTGACAAAGTCATGAACTGCGTTGAAGTCGTACAGCCGCTCGCTGCGAAAAAGAATCTGATAATTAAGCTTGAGCTCGAAGAAGAAGTAGTGGTGCAGGCCGAGCCGAGCAAGCTGAAGCAGGTCATCATCAATCTTTTGTCGAATGCCATCAACTATTCGACTGACAATGATGAAATCATCGTCCGCGTGATGCAGCAGGATGGACTGTCTATTCTTGAGATTAAAGATAACGGCATCGGTATCGCTGAAGAAGAACAGATCCGAATCTTTGAGCGGTTCTACCGTGTCGATAAAGCGCGGAGCCGTGACAGCGGCGGTACCGGACTTGGGCTTGCCATCGTCAAACACATCGTTGAAGTATTCAACGGTGAGATAGAAGTCGACAGTCAACCAGGAGCCGGTTCCACTTTCCGTGTAAAATTCAAGGCGCTGTAACTTAATAAAATAATTACATTGAATAAACAAACAAAGAGACAGTACCTGTTATAATATTTCTAGACCCCTTCATTTTGAAGAGGCAAAGGGACGCATTCAGCGTCCCTTTGTTTTTTGGTCTATTTTTTTTGGTTCCATTTGAGGTGTGTTAAAATAAAGTTATCTAAATTAATGGAGGCCATTATGAGCGAAAAACTAATACTGATCGACGGTAACAGTCTGGCGTTCCGTGCATTTTACGCCCTGCCGCTGCTGAAAAACAGTGCCGGTATTCACACGAACGCCGTGTACGGCTTCACCCTGTTACTTGAAAAAATCATTAAAGATGAGCAACCCACTCATTTCCTTGTGGCGTTTGACGCCGGGAAGACGACGTTCCGTCATGAGACTTACCAGGATTACAAAGGTGGCAGACAGAAGACACCGCAGGAACTGAGTGAACAGTTCCCGTATATCCGAAAACTTGTAGAAGCGTACCACATCAAACATTATGAGCTGCCGAACTACGAAGCGGATGACATTATCGGCACTTTGTCCAAAGAAGCGACGGCGAACGGCATGAAGACGATCATCATTACTGGTGACCGCGACTTGACGCAGCTGGTCAACGAGCATGTCTCCGTCTACTACACGAAAAAAGGTGTGACTGATATCGATCACTATACGCCTGAGTTCGTCCGTGATAAGTACGGCTTCGGACCGGAGAAAATAGTTGACCTTAAAGGACTGATGGGCGATACATCTGATAATATTCCGGGAGTCCCCGGCATCGGTGAAAAGACAGCGGTGAAACTGCTGCTTGAATACGGCACAGTCGAGGAGGTCATCGCCCACCTTGATGACATTAAAGGCAAGAAGCTGCATGAGAATTTGACGAATCATCAGGCGGATGCCTTGATGAGTAAAGAACTGGCGACCATTAATCAGGATGCACCGCTTGCCATCACCCTGGCTGAGACGAAGCTCACTGACGCTACTAATGACAAAAAAGTAGAACTGTTCAGGTCACTTGAATTCAAGCAGCTGCTTGGCAATATAGAGACGGCGCCCCGCGCAGAAGAAACAGCAGTTGAACTGTCGTCCATCGAAGAAATCGATCTGACAGGCAGGACGAGTGTATTCATCGACTGCTTTAAAGACAATTACTTAAAGAATGAGATTCTGCCGCTCGCTGTCAGTGACGGCCGGAAAGTCGCAGTCGTCGCTTGTGATGCGGTCGCAGCGCATGAGGCGCTAGCTAATTATTTAATGGATCCGTCAAAACCTAAAGTAGTTTATGACGCTAAAAAGACGACCGTGCTGCTGAACCGGCTCGGTGTTGAAATTAAAGGAATCGCATTTGATATCACGCTCGCAAGCTATTTGCTGGACCCGTCCAATACGATTATCGACGTCGCGGAAATTGCCCGCCTAGAAGGGAAGTCGCTTGCGACAAACGACCAGATCTTCGGCAAGGGTGCGAAGATGGCGGTGCCGTCTGACGACATCCTGCATGGTTACTTTGCGCAGCAGGCTGCAGTAGTGCTTGAACTCGCCGGGCTGTTGAAAGCGAAGCTTGAAGGCAATGAGCAGCTGGCACTCCACGATGAACTTGAACTGCCGCTTGCATTAGTGCTTGCGAAGATGGAGATGCAGGGAATCACAGTCAATAAAGAGGAGCTTGTCACTATGCAGCAGGAACTGCAGGGACGGCTTGATACTTTGATTGCAGCGATTCATGCGCACGCCGGCCAGGAATTCAACATCAATTCACCGAAGCAGCTCGGTGTCGTGCTGTTTGAGGAGTTGCAGCTGCCGATCATCAAGAAGACAAAGACCGGTTATTCGACAGCAGTCGATGTGCTGGAAGCACTGCAGGGGAAACATCCGATCATCGATGACATATTGATCTACCGTCAGTTGTCGAAACTGCAGTCGACTTATGTCGAAGGGCTGCAGAAGATGATCGGTGAAGACGGCAAGATTCATACCCGCTTCAACCAGGTGTTAGCCCAGACAGGTCGTCTGTCCTCTGTTGACCCGAATCTGCAGAACATCCCGGTCCGGCTTGACGAAGGCCGCAAGATCCGGAAGGCCTTTACCGCATCGAGACCGGGCTGGGTCATCTTTGCCGCGGACTACTCACAGATTGAGCTGCGTGTCCTTGCCCATATTACAGGAGATGAGCGGATGTCTGACGCCTTCATTCAGGGCACGGACATTCATACGAAGACCGCGATGGAAGTGTTTGGTGTCGCAAAAGATGACGTGACAGCGAACATGAGACGTCAGGCGAAGGCGGTTAACTTTGGCATCGTCTACGGCATTAGTGACTACGGTCTGAGCCAGTCACTCGGCATCACAAGAAAAGCGGCGCAGAAGTTCATCGATGATTATCTGGCGAGCTTTCCGGATGTCAAGCAGTATATGGATGACATCATTCAGCAGGCGAAGCAGGACGGCTATGTGGCAACATTGATGAAACGCCGCCGTTATATCCCGGATATTTCATCCCGCAATTTCAATTTACGTGGATTCGCAGAGCGGACAGCGATGAATACACCGATTCAGGGCAGTGCTGCAGATATTATTAAGCTTGCGATGGTGAATTACGACAAGGCAGTACAAGACACTGATTTCAGCGCGGAATTACTGCTGCAGGTGCACGATGAACTGATCTTTGAAGTGCCGGAGGAAGAAGTCGAGGCGTTCAGTTTATTTGTCAAAGATATTATGGAGCATGCGCTGAAGCTTGATGTGCCGCTGCTCGTCGAATCCGACTACGGCAAGTCGTGGTATGATGCGAAGTAGCAGGAGAACTGAAGCGGTAGACGAGATGACAAGAGAAAGTTAAAGCAGGAGGAAGCTATGCCTGAATTACCGGAAGTTGAACATGTCAAACGCGGACTTAGTCCGAAGATTTTAGGAGAGATCATTACCGGCGTCACGTTCTCTGACAAAGTTACAGCAGGGAAAGCCGCGGGTAAACAGACGATTATTAAAGGGATAGACCTTAAGACATTTGAAGGAAAGATTATCGGCAGTACGATCAAGGCATTAGACCGCCGCAGCAAGTATTTGATATTCACGCTTGAGAACGAACTGCATGAACATTACATCATCAGTCATCTTGGTATGTCGGGCGCCTATTTTGTCGTCGACAGGCTTGAGGACATCGGGGTGCCGAACTATATCAATCACTGGCATGTCGCTATTCACCTGCAGTCGGGTAAGCAGCTGATCTACAGCGACATCAGACGGTTCGGCGAGCTGCGCTACATCGAACGGCTGGAATCAGCGGCGCAGATCATGGCGATTGCCCCTGAGCCGTTCGACGACGAGGCGCCGGCCTATTATTTGGATCAGCTGACAGCGCCGAAGTGGCAGGAGAAGACCATCAAAGAAGCAATCATGAACCATTCAGTCGTCAGCGGCTGCGGCAATATTTATGCATGTGAAGCACTTCATCTGTCCAGGATCAATCCGAATCATAAAGTGAAGCGGCTCAGCAAGGCGAAGCGGACTGAGCTGTTTGAGGCCATCGTCCATGTATTGAACGAAGGGATCAAATACGGTGGATCCTCAATATCAAGCTACCGTAACGTAGAAGGCAAGGAAGGCTTTATGCAGACACGATTCAATATATACGGCCGTAAAACATGTGGTACTTGCGGCGGCCCGGTCACAGCGAAAGTGATCGCCACACGGAACACGCATTACTGCACACATTGTCAGAAGTAGGTGAAGAGATGAAAGTGATAGGATTGACAGGCGGCATTGCGAGCGGCAAGTCCACAGTGTCCGAATTACTGAGAGGTTACGGTTTCGCGGTCGTCGATGCAGATGTCGCGAGCAGGACGGCTGTCGCTGCCGGCTCTGACGGGCTGCAGGAAGTCATCGCGGTGTTCGGCGGGGAAGCAGTAATCGACGGTGAAATGAACCGGCCGTATATCGGTCAGCTCGTCTTCAATGACCCGGAGAAACGTGCTGCCTTAAACAGCATTATTCATCCGCGGGTCAGAGAGATCATGGCACTTGAGAAGCGTGCTGCGCTGCAGAACGGCCGGTACGTCGTTATGGATATCCCGCTGCTCTATGAAAATAAACTGGAAGCGACAGTCGATGAAGTATGGGTCGTCTACGTACCGGAGCATCTTCAGCTGGAACGGCTGATGAAACGCAACGATATGACTCAGGAGGCAGCAGCTGCAAGAATCGCTTCTCAGCTTGCTATCGAGGAGAAGAAAGCCCGTGCAGATGTGGTCATTGACAACAGCGGTGACTTGCAGACGCTTGAACAGCACGTCAAAAAAGCTGTAGAACAGTTTTTTGAAAGAAACGAAAAAAAATAGCGGAAACCGCTTCCATCATACTTATATTGTGTTATACTATTGTAAGCAAATAGTATAACACAATAAGGGGAAGATGACATGACGACAAGAGTGGCAATTAATGGTTTAGGTAGAATCGGTAGAATGGTATTTCGTGCTGCGGCATTAAATAACGAACTGGAGATCGTAGCTATCAATGCAAGCTATCCGCCTGAGACACTTGCCCACCTCGTGAAGTATGATACAACGCATGGTAAATATGAGCTCGAAGTAGAGCCGGTTGACAACGGCCTGAAAGTAGACGGTAAGGAGATCAAGCTCGTGTCTGAGCGAAATCCTGAACGATTACCATGGAAAGAATTAAACATCGACATCGTAATTGAAGCGACAGGCAAATTCAATGATGCAGAGAAAGCAGCGGCACATTTAACAGCCGGCGCTAAAAAAGTACTGCTGACAGCGCCGGGTAAAGGCAATGTGCAGACCATCGTCCGCGGCGTCAACTGCAAGAAGCTGGATGTTGAAACGTTCGACGTCATCTCTAATGCGTCATGTACAACAAACTGTCTCGCACCAGTCGCTAAAGTACTGAATGAAAAGTTCGGGATTGAAAACGGTCTGATGACGACGGTTCACGCCTATACTAATGACCAGAAAAACCTGGATAATCCGCATAAAGACCTGCGCCGTGCACGTGCGTGCGCACAGAGCATCATTCCGACATCAACAGGTGCAGCGAAAGCATTGTCATTAGTGCTTCCGGAATTAGAAGGCAAGCTGCACGGCATGGCTTTACGTGTACCGACAACAAATGTATCATTAGTTGACCTTGTCGTTGACTTGAAGCAGGACGTGACTGTTGAAGAAGTGAACAATGCCTTCAAAGAAGCAGGCGAAGGACCGCTTAAAGGCATCCTTGATATTACATTTGAGCCTTTAGTGAGCGTGGACTTCAACACAAACCCTATGTCATCAATCGTAGACGGCCTGTCAACTATCGTCATGGGCGGCCGCAAAGTGAAAGTACTCGCATGGTATGATAATGAGTGGGGCTACTCAACACGCGTCGTTGAACTGGCATCATTGATGGGTGAGGCATTGAATGCAGCATCAGAGGATCTAGTAGAAGCATAATAATGAGGCTGATTGACAGCGCAGGAATCCTGACCAGGATTCCTGTTTTATGTTGGAGCGGGATGACAGAAACTGAATAGTTGCATCAGCATTCATTTAATGATATATTATTTATACCAAGTATAAATAATATATCAAAGGATGGACAACTACATGCAAGCATTAACAGGAATACACCATGTGACAGCAATAACAAGCAGTGCCGAGAAAATCTACCGGTTCTTCAACGATATTTTAGGGATGCGCCTTGTCAAAAAGACAGTCAATCAAGATGATATTCAGACGTATCATCTGTTCTTTGCCGATGATCAAGGAAACGCAGGGACGGATATGACATTCTTTGACTTTGCGGGTATACCGCAGGGCGTCCACGGCACAAATGAAATTTCACGGACATCGTTCCGGGTGCCGGATGATGAAGCAGTCGATTACTACTTAAAGCGGTTTGAAACGTTTGACGTCAAGCACGAAGGAATTAAAGAGCAGTTTGGCCGCAAAGTGCTGCCTTTTGAAGATTTTGACGGTCAGCGCTATCAGATTATTTCGGATGAGCATGACCGCGGCACAGCTCCCGGTGAGCCGTGGAAAAATGGGCCGGTACCTGAGCGCTACGGTATTTACGGTTTAGGGCCGGTCATTATAGCAGTCAGCCAGTTCACGGCTTTCAAAGCAGCTTTTGAGCAGGTCTATTTATTTGAGGAGACGGCGAGTGAAGGTCAGGCGCATCTCTTTGAGACAGCTGAGGGCGGGAACGGTGCATCGGTTATCATCATTGATGACGCAGAGAGCAGCTCTGCTCAGCAGGGCTATGGTACGGTTCACCATGTCGCATTTAGAGTGCCGGATGAAGCCGGTCTGAATGAATGGATCGACAGACTGCAGGAATTTGGTCTGCCGAACTCAGGCTATGTGGACCGCTTCTTCTTCAAATCGCTGTATGCAAGACTCGCGGCACCTTTATTATTTGAGATTGCGACGGACGGCCCCGGCTTCATGGGTGACGAACCGTACGAAACGCTTGGTGAGAAACTGTCACTGCCACCGTTTCTTGAATCACAACGCGCAGTGATTGAAGCGCAGGTCAGACCGATTGATACAGTGAGAAGCGTGAAAGGGAGATGACGCATATGAATCATATCATGAACAAGGGAACAACGGATAACACATTGCTGCTGCTGCACGGCACAGGCGGCAATGAGTATGATCTACTGCCTCTCGCCGCATTGATTGACCCGGCTGCCAATGTCCTCAGTGTCAGAGGGAACGTCAGTGAAAATGGCATGCCGAGATTTTTCAGAAGGCTCGCTGAAGGTGTGTTTGATGAAGAAGATTTAGTGGAGCGGACGCATGAACTGAAGGCGTTCATCGATGAAGCAGCAGAGGCAAACGACTTGAAGCGGGATAAAGTCATAGCGGTCGGCTATTCCAATGGTGCAAATATTGCAGCAAGTCTCTTGTATCATGACCAGGAGGCATTAAATCATGCGATTTTGTTTCATCCGATGGTGCCGCTCCGTAACATCGAGCTGCCGGACTTGTCGGGCATCCATGTCTTCATTGGTGCAGGGACAAACGACCCCATCTGTACGCCGGAGCAGACTGAAGAGCTGGCAGAAGCGTTAAGAACAGCAGGAGCGGCAGTGGAATTATTCTGGCATCACCACGGCCATTCTTTGACTCAGGAAGAAGTGCGGCGGGCGGCAGCGTGGTATCAGCAGCTGTAAAGACAAACAGAACATAGGTATGACAAAATAAACCATCCGGCTTAATCTGGCGGATGGTTTTTGCTGTGCTTGTTCAGTCCCGATGAGCTTAGCAGTGCATAGTGGCGATTCCTTCTAACAGAGATTCTATGGCACACCTCTTTACGGATGTTTTAGTTTGAGCGGCACGTCTGTTAATGTGTCAACGACGGTCTGTGCCATAATGTCATAGCCGAGCACATGCGGATGCAGGCCGTCGTCTGAGAGCTCCGGATTGAGACAGTCGACGTCACCGGTCAGTGTCATACGCGAGTAATAGTCGATATATGGAATACGTTGACGCTGTGCGAACTGCTGTAACTCGTCATTGATGCGCTTGATTGTTGCAGCCCGCAGCTCGAATGACTTCAAGTGCCTGCGGTTGGTCGCTGTCACAGAAGTGATGGCCATCGGAATGTGCTGTGTCTCTGCCATGCTGACCATGTCTTTAATATCCTGTGTAATCTGCATCACGAGCTGGTCGCTTGTTTCCTGGTCGAGCTGCTGGTCGAGGTCCTTCGTGTTGTTCACCCCGATGGAGAGGATGATGTAGTCCGGCTTCAGCTGCAGGGCATCTGCCTGAAAGCGGCGCTTCAAGTACATCGACCGGTCGTTGGAAATACCGCGGTTGATGATCCGTTTGCCGTTAGTCAGTTCAAAGTAGCTGTCAAGGTCCCAGTAGGCGGTGATGGAGTCGCCGATGAACAGCACGCCGACCGGGTCGTTATGATAGAGCAGTGCCTCATTTCTTCTGTTGAATTTATCCCGCTCTTTGTTGACGGGGTTGCCTTCTTCAAATTTCTCAAGTTCCAGTAGTTCAGGTCTCATATGGATGCCTCCTTGGTCATTTATACCCCGTTTAATGTTGTTATAACGGTTTTTAACTGTTCGTGAATCATGTATAATAAGATGATAACAATGAATGAGGTGAATGTCTTGAGATGTCCGAAATGCAGTTATAATCAGTCCAAAGTTGTGGATTCCAGACATGCAGATGACTTGACCGCTATTAGACGGCGCCGTGAGTGCGAGCAGTGTGGTGCACGGTTCACGACGTTTGAACGGATTGAACTCGCGCCTTTGATCGTCGTCAAGAAAGACGGCACAAGACAGGCATTCAACCGTGACAAAGTGCTCGGCGGCCTTGTCAGAGCGAGCGAAAAGCGGCCGGTTGCGTTTGACGACCTGGAAAAAATCACGAACGAAATTGAATTTCAGCTGCGTGAAAGCGGGAAGAACGAAATATCTTCTGTCGATATCGGAGAACGGGTCATGGATGAGCTGATGAAGCTTGACCAAGTATCTTATGTTCGTTTCGCATCGGTTTACAAGGAGTTCAAAGATGTGGATCAGCTGCTGAGCACTATGCAGGGGATATTAAATGATAAAGACAAGAAGTAGGTGTTGATGTGCATTATTTTTCCGGGTTAAGACCGGCTGATTCATTTATCGTCCATACAAACTATGTGCAGTCACCGCTGTCAGAAGATGTGCTGAAGCGGCTGTACATTCCGCTGATCGGCCTTGAAAGTATAGCGGTCTATCAGTATTTAAGCCAGTTCATCAATGGACGGCAAGTGTCAGAACCGGAGACCCATTATTTAATATTGAATGAACTGAAGATGAATTTAAGCCATTTTGAACAGCTGCGTGAACGGCTGGAAGCTATCGGGCTGCTGAAGACGTTTTTGAAGACGGGTGAAGCGCAGTGCTTTGTCTATAAGCTGATCAGCCCGGTCATGCCTGCCCAGTTTTTCAATGATCCGATGCTGTCGGTCTTTCTGTTTCAAGTCGTCGGCAAAGAGCGGTTCCACCAGCTGAAAAAGCATTTCTGCACGGATACGATCGACTTAACGGATTACCGCGATGTCTCCAAAAACTACATGGATGTCTTCGGGACACCGAAAGAGCCGGATGCCGGGATTTTCAAAGGCAATGAGACGATCATCAAGACGAATGACTCATTAGGCATCCCGGTCCATCAGCAGACGTTCGACTTCGACCTGCTCGAAATGCTGCTCAACCAGAATCTGATTACGCGGGAACAGCTGCCGAAAGCAACGCGTGATTTAATCACCCAGCTGTCTGTGCTGTATGATATCGCGCCGACAGAGATGCGGCGCATCATTCTCCGCTCGTTAAGCGCCGACCAGACGATTTCCCATGAAGAACTGCGGAAAAACGCCCGTGATTTCTATCAGCTGGAGCACGAAGGCAACCTGCCTGCGCTCACTGAAGCACGGCAGCCTGATGAAGTAGAGGATAAGACACAGCTGTCATGGTTTGAGATGATGGACACGACAAGTCCGGTCGCGATGCTCGCATCGACCAGCAAGTCGGAGCCGACAGCTAGACAGAAGCGCATGATCGAGTCGATCGTGGAACGGGAGAAGCTGCCGTTTGGTGTCATCAATATTTTGCTGCAGTATGTGATGTTTACTCATGATATGCAGCTGCCGCAAAGTTATATCGAAGAAATTGCCTCGAACTGGAAGAAGCTGAAGTTCGAATCAAGCAGGCAGGCGTACGATCATGTGAAGAAGCTGCAGAAACAGCAGGCGGAACGTCAATCAGAGCAGAAGCCGAGACGCACGCGCCCGTCGTATGAGAAGACGCCGGCCTGGGTCAGTCAGATGAAAGAAGGAAGTGCACCGGTCGCAGTAGAGACAGACCAGGCGCTTGAAGCAGAGAAGCGCAAGCTGGAAGAAGAACTGAAAAACTTCTGGAAGGAGGATGAACGATGAAGCCATTCAGCGCATTTTTAAGAGACAATCCGGGTATCGAAGCACGTATTGCAAAAGTGAAAGAGGAGACGCTGAACCATGCGGAAATCAGAGCGTTTCTAATGGAGCATCCGGACGTGACGGACGAGATGATCGATAAGGACTTATCAATCCTTCAGGAATATAAGGACCAGTCCAAAATGTGCGACCGCTGTGAGAGCTATGGCACGTGCATCAACTTCGTCAAAGGTCATACGCCTGTTCTTTATGTCGAAGACAAGCGTATCAGAATCGCTTATACACCATGCCCGAACAAGAAAGTCCACGAAGAAGAAGTGAAGATGAAGGAATATGTGACAGCGATGCACGTCCCTTATGAAATATTGAACGCCAAAATCAATGCGGTCGACCTTGAGACGACTGAACGGCTGAACATCGTCAGACAGGCGATGCAGATCTGCAACGATATCGCGGCAGGCAGGCCCGCGAAAGGCATGTATATCCACGGCAGCTTCGGCACCGGCAAGTCTTTCATTCTAGGAGCGATAGCCAACCAGCTGAAAGAGAAGCATGTGTATACGACAATCTTCTACGTGCCTGAATTCATCCGCGAGCTGAAATCAGGCTTCAGTGACAATACATTTGAGCAGAAGCTTGACCGTGTCAGAAAAAGCCCGGTGCTCATGCTCGATGACATCGGCGCGGAAGATTTGACGCCGTGGGTCCGCGATGAAGTGCTCGGCCCGCTGCTGCATCACCGTATGATGAACCAGCTGCCGACGTTCTTTTCGTCGAACTTCAACCTGGATGAACTTGAACATCATTTCTCCAACACAAGGAACGGTGTCGAGCAGACAAAGGCGCTCCGGATGATGGAGCGGATTCATGCGCTGAGCGATCCTTATCAGCTGTCCGGAAAAAATTATCGCCGTTCTTGAAAAATAGAATAGTCAGTGTATAATAGAACTATAATATTTAACAATAAGAGGACAAGATGATGCTGATGTCTTACACAGCGAGCCGGAGGATGGTGTGAGTCCGGCTGAGCGCAGCATCATTACTCCCTTTTTCTATTGGCATTTAAACGATGCCCGGCTCAAGACCGTTATCTTATGCAGAGTTGCCGCAAGGCGATTAGGGTGGTACCACGGAAGACTCCGTCCCTTTTGGGATGGGGTCTTTTTGTATTCATAAATAATCAATCATTTAAAGGAGTGTTCATGATGAGCGAAATCAATATTAAATTTCCGGACGGTAATGAGAAAGTGTTTGACAGCGGTGTGACAACAGAAGAGATCGCAGGTTCAATCAGTCCGGGGCTGAAGAAGAAGGCACTGGCCGGTAAGTTCAATGGTCAGCTGGTGGACCTGTCCACACAGCTTGAGACTGACGGCGATATCGAAATCATTACACCGGAATCTAAAGAAGGTATCGAAGTCCTTCGCCATTCAACGGCTCATCTGATGGCACAGGCCCTGAAGCGTCTCTATGGCAATGTCCATTTTGGTGTCGGGCCGGTCATTGAGGAAGGCTTCTACTATGACTTTGATACTGACCATAAAGTTTCGAGTGAAGATTTAGCGGATATCGAGAAGACGATGCGTCAAATTGTCGGAGAGAACATCGCGATTGAACGCCGCGTCGTCTCACGTGACGAGGCGAAAGAAGTGTTCAAAGATGATCCGTACAAACAGGAACTGATCGATGCGATTCCAGCAGACGAGAACGTGACATTATATTCTCAAGGTGAATTCACTGACCTGTGCCGCGGTGTCCATGTACCGTCAACAGCGAAGATCAAGGAGTTCAAATTGTTATCTACTGCAGGCGCTTACTGGCGTGGTGACGCGAACAACAAGATGCTGCAGCGTATTTACGGCACTGCCTTCTTTGACAAGAAAGCACTGAAAGCACATCTGCAGGTTCTTGAGGAACGCAAAGAGCGCGACCACCGCAAGATCGGTAAAGAGCTGAATTTATTCGCGACTAACCCATTGATCGGTGCCGGTCTGCCGCTCTGGCTGCCGAATGGTGCAACGATCCGCCGCGAGCTGGAACGTTATATCGTCGACAAAGAAGTCGCACTCGGCTATGACCACGTATACACACCGGTCATGGGGTCAGTCGATCTGTATAAGACGTCCGGTCACTGGGATCACTACCAGGAAGATATGTTCCCTGTGATGGAGATGGATAACGAGGCACTCGTGCTGCGTCCGATGAACTGTCCGCACCATATGATGATCTACAAAAACGCGAAGCACAGCTACCGTGAACTGCCGATCCGTATCGCAGAACTTGGTACAATGCACCGTTACGAAGCAAGCGGCGCTGTATCAGGGCTGCAGCGTGTCCGCGGCATGACTTTGAATGATGCCCATATCTTCGTCCGTCCGGATCAGATCAAGGATGAGTTCAAGCGTGTCGTGCAGCTCGTCATTGATGTCTATGAAGACTTCAAGTTCAAGGACTATAAGTTCCGCCTGTCTTACCGCGATCCGGAAGACACAGAGAAATACTTCCAGGATGATGAGATGTGGGAACGTGCACAGCGCATGCTGAAAGAAGCAGTGGATGAGATGGGACTTGATTATGAGGAAGCGCCGGGTGAAGCGGCATTCTACGGTCCGAAGCTTGATGTGCAGGTGAAGACAGCACTCGGCAAGGAAGAGACATTATCGACTGTACAGCTTGACTTCCTGCTGCCTGAACGCTTTGACCTGACTTATGTCGGCAGCGACGGGGCTGAACATCGCCCGGTCGTCATCCACCGCGGTGTTATCTCAACGATGGAACGCTTCGTTGCCTTCCTGACTGAAGAATATAAAGGCGCTTATCCAACTTGGCTTGCGCCGAATCAGCTGGAGATCATCCCGGTATCGAACGAAGTGCATTACGACTATGCGAGAGCGCTGTATGACGAACTGAAGTCACAGGGCGTGCGCTGTCATATCGATGACCGTGAGGAGAAGATGGGCTACAAGATTCGTGAGGCGCAGATGAACAAAGTGCCTTATCAGGTGGTTGTCGGCGATAAAGAAGTGGAGAATAATGAAGTCAATGTCCGTCAGTACGGCAAGAAAGAATCATTGACGATGGAGCGCGATGAATTCATCTGGCAGCTCATCGACGAAATCCGCCTGAAAAAATAGTTGTGAAACCGTAATTAATACGGTATAGTAGAACAAAATATAATATTCCTCAAAAAGAGGTAGAGGTTGCAATGAAGATGAGTAACTCTGCAGATACGGTATCACGTAAATGACGCAGGACGAAAGGTGACATTGCCGAAGTGACTCCTGATGATAACAAGGAGCTGCTGGGCTGACGTAGAAGATATGTCAGACTGTCACATCCGTGATGCGCTACTTAAACCAATATATTGGTGTGCATCTATGGATGTGCACCTCTTTTTGTGTGACAAGAGGTGACATATGAGTAATACAGAAGTACAACGTAAATTAAAGCCCCGGCATATCTCGATGATTGCAATCGGCGGCTGTATCGGCACCGGCCTGTTTATGACCTCAGGCGGTGCTATACGGGAAGCAGGTCCAGGCGGTGCGCTGCTTGCATTCGCCGTCATCGGTCTTATGGTCTTCTTCCTGATGACAAGTCTTGGTGAGATGGCGACATACTTACCGATTTCAGGGTCATTCTCAACTTATGCAACGCGCTTTGTTGATCCGTCCCTCGGCTTTGCCCTCGGCTGGAACTACTGGTTCAACTGGGTGATCACGGTCGCCGCTGATGTCAGTATCGCAAGTTCCGTCATCAAGTACTGGAGTGTCTTTGACTTCATGCCGGCATGGGCATGGAGCCTTGTGTTCCTTGCGATAATTTTCGGTCTGAATACACTCAGCGTGAAAGTGTACGGCGAGAGCGAATACTGGTTCGCCCTCGTCAAAGTAGTGACAGTTATTTTATTCATCGGAATCGGCCTCTTGACGATCTTCGGTATTCTCGGCGGCGAGTATATCGGCTTCTCAAACTTTACCGCAGGAGATGCGCCGTTTCTCGGACAGAATATGACGCAGTCGTTCCTGACCATTCTCGGCGTATTCCTTGTGGCAGGATTCAGCTTCCAGGGGACAGAGCTTGTCGGCATCACGGCCGGTGAATCAGAAGAGCCGGAGAAAACTATTCCGAAGGCGATCAACCAGGTGTTCTGGCGTATTCTGATTTTCTATATTCTCGCGATTCTGATCATCGGTCTGATCATCCCATACACCAACCCGAACTTGATGGGCGGAGATGATATCGCGAAATCACCGTTTACGCTTGTGTTCGAGAATGCAGGTCTTGCGTTTGCCGCATCATTCATGAACGCGGTCATCCTGACATCGATCCTGTCAGCAGGTAACTCAGGGATGTATGCATCGACACGTATGCTGTATGCCATGGGTAAAGACGGCCTGGCCTCAAAGAAATTCTCAGAAGTGAATAAGCAGGGTGTGCCGATTCCAAGTCTGCTCGCAACATTTGTAGTAGTGATTCTGATCTTCCTGGTCGAGCGTCTTGCTAACGGTGCCTATGAATATATCGTCGCTGCAAGCGGGATGACCGGCTTCATCGCCTGGCTCGGTATAGCGGTCAGCCATTACCGTTTCAGACGCGCGTTTTACGCTCAGAACAAAGACTTATCTGTACTGAAATACCGCGCGAAACTGTTCCCGTTCGGCCCGCTGTTTGCCTTTGCGCTCTGTCTGCTCGTTATTTTGGGGCAGGATGTGGATCTTGTGACCGGCGGTAAGTTTGAATGGAAGTCTGTCCTGATCACTTACATGGGAATCCCGGTATTTCTGTTCTTCTACTTCTATCATAAACTGAAATATAAAACGAAGAAGATTCCACTGACACAAGTCGACTTATCACAGTCCCACGATATGAGCGAATACGAAAAAATTAATGTTTGACATACGTCATTAATCCTGTTATACTTTAGTCTGTTGAATACGAAACGGACAAGTAGAAGCATCCCGCTTCTCACCCTGAAGACGCCACGAGCCGTTACAGGGTAAAATAACATGATTAAACATGTCTTGCGGGTGCCTTGTGCACCCGCGTTTTTTTTGTTCGTCGAGTAAATCCAATAGGAGGTGTCAATCATAGCTAAAGATCAAACGCAAATCAATGACAAAATCCGTGCAAGAGAACTTCGATTAATCGGACATGATGGAGAACAGCTGGGTGTAAAGACTAAGTTCGAAGCCCTTGAAATCGCTGAACGTGTGAATTTGGACGTCGTACTAGTTGCGCCGACCGCTAAACCGCCTGTTGCTAAGATCATGGACTACGGTAAGTTCAAGTTCGAACAGCAGAAGAAAGAAAAAGAAGCACGTAAAAATCAGAAGATTGTTGTTGTCAAAGAAATCAGATTAAGCCCGACCATTGAAGATAATGACTTTAATACGAAGTTGAAAAACGGTCGTAAATTCCTTGAGAAGAACGATAAAGTTAAAGTATCTATCCGCTTCAGAGGTCGTGCAATCACGCATAAGGAATTTGGTCAGCGAGTGCTTGAGAAATTTGCTGATGAGTGTAAAGATATCGCTACAGTGGAACAAAAACCGAAGATGGATGGTCGTTCGATGTTCCTGATGCTCGCACCAATCGTCGACAAAAAACAAAACTAGGAGGACAATACAATGCCTAAAATGAAAACTCACCGCGGAGGAGCAAAACGCGTTAAAAGAACTGGTTCAGGTAAATTGAAACGTTCTAGAGCTTATACTTCTCACCTTTTCGCAAACAAATCAACTAAACAAAAACGCGGATTACGTAAAGCGTCATTAGTCTCTAAAGGCGATCAAAAACGCGTTGCACAAATGTTAACATACGTAAAATAATAATAGGATTATACTAAGGAGGAATTATCATGCCACGAGTTAAAGGTGGAACAGTGACGCGTGCCCGTCGCAAAAGAACCATTAAATTAGCAAAAGGTTATTTCGGTTCAAAACATACATTATACAGAGTAGCAAAACAACAAGTAATGAAATCAGGTCAATATGCATACCGTGACCGTCGTCAGAAAAAACGTGACTTCCGTAAATTATGGATCGCACGTATCAATGCGGCTGCACGTATGAATGACATCAGCTACAGCCGTTTAATGAACGGTCTTAAAGTAGCCGGCATCGACATCAACCGTAAAATGTTATCAGAGATCGCAATCTCTGACGAAAAAGCATTTGCTGAGTTAGTGACTCAAGCGAAAAACGCTTTAAATAAATAATAGACGAAACCGCAGTGCTGACGTGCACCGCGGTTTTTTTATGTGGAATAACTGTAAAAATAAATATATTCTGAATGAATATGTCCGATTTTTCGTTTATCCTCTCAATGTCAGGGTATTTCTGACAGTAAGACGTCAATGAGGAGAGGAGGGAAATGATGGACCATTTAAAAGCATTAGTCGTGAAATTCATCGTGATTGCGCTCGTTCTGTTTATTGTTTTGACTTTAATCTTCAATGTGCCGTTCATGGACACGTTATGGATCAGTTTAGTGACAACACTGCTTGCCTATCTGCTCGGTGACCTCGGCATCTTCAATAAAGCGGGACGTTCTGGTGAATTCACGAAACGTAACGGCCTTGCATCATTAGCAGATTTAGTCCTGTCATTTTTAGTCATCTGGTTGATGGCAAGAGCATTGACAGGGAACAATGATGATATGTTCTGGCCTTCTTTATTGTCTGCTTTAGCAATCACTGGCGGCGAATGGCTGTTCTTCCACAAATTCGTCGACCGCACGGTATTCAACAGACCTGGTAAAGAAGTCGCTCACAATAATGCACATCGCTAGTTTGATCAAGGAGGCACAATAGTGCTTCCTTTTTTTTGTGTTGGCAACAATCAGATAACTCTTTATACTGGGAGTAATACAGACAAAGGGGATGTTTTTTTGGATCAACAGTTAGCGCGTTTCAAGGCTTTGACCGACTGCAATGCACCGTCAGGATTTGAAGGACCGATGACACGGCTCATGAAGAGTTACCTGGAGCCGGTCGCAGATGATATCATCCGGGACAATACAGGCAGCATATTCGGCAGAAAGAAAGGGACAGGGAAACATGCTGTCATGCTGGCGGGCCATCTGGACGAGATCGGGTTTATGGTGACTGCTATTACTGATGACGGCTTCATCAAGTTCACGAACCTCGGCTACTGGTGGGCGAACGTCATGCTCAGTCAGAAATTGACGATCACCGGCAGCAGAGGAGCGGTCAGAGGGGTCATCGGTGGTAAGCCGCCGCATGTACTCGGTGTCCAGGAGAAAGAACAGGCAGCCAGCGTCCCGAATATGTTCATAGATATCGGCGTGGACTCAAAAGCTGAGGTGCTTGCTACCGGTATACGGATCGGTGACCCCGTGACGCCGTACAGTGAGTTTGAAGTGATGACGAATCCCGACTATCTGCTGGCGAAAGCATGGGACAACCGTTTCGGCTGTGCGCTCGCTGTTGAGGCGCTGGAAACATACAGCAATGAGGAGATCACAGTAGTGGCAGGAGCAGTCACGCAGGAAGAGACGATGTCACGCGGCGCAAAGACAGCAGCACACACCGTGAAGCCGTCTCTTGCTATTGCGCTTGACGTCGGCATCTGTACAAAGACACCCGGCATGAGCGGAAGCACCAAGATGGGTGACGGCCCGATTGTTGTGCTGATCGATGCGTGGCATATTTCGCATCCATCGTTCAGACGGTTCGTCACAGATGTGGCAGAGAAGCATGACATCAAGGTTCAGTTCGATTATCTGACCGGCGGCTATACAGATGCCGGGAACATCGCGCAAAGTTTAGACGGCATACCTGCTCTATCTATCGGTGTCCCGACGCGCTATATCCACTCCAATGTGTCAATGATGAACCGGCGTGACTATAATGGTGCGCTCGAACTGGTCAACGCAGTGCTCGCTGAACTCACGGATGATAGAGTAGACCAGATCATTGAGCAGACTTACGAGCATCTATCATAAGTGCTATCATTTTTGTACTGATCGGATGAAAAGATACCGCGAAAAAAAGACTGCCGAGGCAGTCTTTTTTTATCACTCAATATCAAGGTCCAGCATCTCAATCTTCAAGAGATCCAGTATGCCGCTTGATTCACTCGGGAAAGCGAAGATCATCAGATTGAGGTCTTTCGCTGACAGTTCCTTCTCGACGATAAAGGTCATGATGTTGATGAGATCTGCTGCGTTATGACCAAAGATAGCAGCACCCGCCACATGATTTTTCTTATCGAGAGCAATCACCATTTCAGCATCCAGTTCATTCTTATACTCAAAGCGCATGTATTCGCCGAACTTAATGGTCCTGATCTTATAACCTTTATCCTCAGCCTCGCTGATCGGCATGCCGACCTGTGACAGACGGGGCAGAGTATAAGCGACTGAAGGAATCGCCGGATACTTGATCGGCAGAAGTTCGAGCGCTTTCTTCGGACTGAAGAGTTTGGCTTCACGTGCGATGATTTGAAGGGCGATATAATTCGATTCAAAGCTTGCAGTCGGCGTCAGCTTAGGAATGGATTTGTCCAGCACATCACCGCTCGCATAAATATGCGGAACAGATGTCTGCAGATGAGAGTTGACTTTGATCCCTTTATCACTGTAGTCGATGCCCACTGTCTCAAGGCCGATGTTCTCAACGTTCGGCACACGGCCAGTCGCATCAACGATATAGTCAGTCTCTAGTGTCGTTCCTGATTGGGTCGTCAAGGTCAGACGGCCATCCTTCTCTTCGACTTTCTCTGTATCTTCATTGAAGTGGAAGGTAACGTTCTCCTCCTCCAGCTTGTCGATCAGCATTTTGACATGGGGCTGGTGGAAGGCTTTCAGAATCTTGTCAGAGTGCACAATGACATGGACTTCTGAGCCGAATTTGCTCGCAATAGAAGCGAACTCAATACTGATATAACCGCCACCGATAAAGGTAATATGCTCAGGGAATGATTTTAGATCCATAAAGTCACGGCTGTCACGGAGATGTTCCTGACCTGGGATATTAAGCCGATGACTGCGCTGACCTGTCGCGATGACGATATATTTAGCCTGATAGGACTGATCGCCGACCTTCACCGTATGTTCGTCTGTTATCAAGCCTTCGCCTTCAATGATCTCAATACCGGCTTTGTTGAAGACTTCAGCGAGTCTATCTTTCTGCGGATCAATGACCTTATGTTTGTAGCGCATCAGATGCTCCCAGCTCACCTCAGGACGGTTTGTGAAGATATCACCAAGACGGTCGATATCATCCAGCACCTCAAACGGTGACTCAAGCAAAATCTTCGGATTACAGCCGAAGTTGGTGCATGTGCCGGCTAGCGTATCCTTTTCAATCAGTGCGACTTTCATCTTCTGGCTGGCAAGCGCCACTGCTGCGTGCCAGGCTGCATGACCACTACCGATAAATATGACATCATACATTATTAGGTTCCTCCTTACAAAATAGGTTGCTTTAGATTTATTCCCTTTTAATCCATTATCAACCGTTAAAATGTGACAAAATAACAATATAATGAAATAGATGACGAGTATCTCACGTCTTTGAATTAGTTTATAATAAAGATAACAATAGAGTGAATGGAGTGATGATATGGAACTCATCGAATCAGTACAGAATACGAGAATCAAGAACATTGCAAAACTGCATACGCGTAAGGACCGCAAGAAGGCGCAGCAGTTTCTTGTGGAAGGTTATCATCTGGTGGAAGAAGCCGTGAAGAGCGGCCTTGAAGTGGAGACCATACTGAGTGTCAATCCCGATGATATCTCTGAAGAAATGGTGGAAGCGAGCAAGGAGCAGTATCAGATCACATTCAAAATTGCCGAGAAACTATCTCAGACAGAATCACCGCAAGGGATATACGCCGTCTGTAATATGCCGCAGCACGAACTGGCTGACTTCAAGCAGCTCGTCTATCTTGACCGCATCCAGGACCCGGGCAATGTCGGCACGATCATCCGCACAGCAGACGCAGCAGGACTGGACGGCGTCGTTATCTCAAAAGGGACAGTCGACATCTATAACGACAAAGTGCTGCGCGCGAGTCAGGGCAGTGTCTTCCATCTGCCGGTCATAGAAGCAGACTTCAGTGAAGTGAAGGAAGACTTCTTGGGGAAAGTATTCGGCACAAGTCTGAAGGACGCAAAAAACTATAAAGACGCAGCAGTGCCGGAGTCATTCATGATTGTGCTCGGCAATGAAGGACAAGGTGTTGACGAAGAGATTCTGGCGGCAGCGGACGAGAATCTATATGTCCCGATTTACGGCCAGGCAGAAAGCCTGAATGTCGGGGTCTGCGCCGGTATTCTGATGTATCATTTCAAAGGCTGATCAAGTGCCGCAGCTAAAATGTCTGACAAATAACTCTGACTTTATTAGAGTAGACACTAATTCAATAACTGATAGAACGGTGTAGTCGTCGGCAGACTGGAGACAAATAGGAGAGAAAACATTATCACATCTCTCAATACTATAAGACAGGCACTAAATAATGTGGGATAAACATTAAATATTCCTTAAAAATACAAATATTACTATTGAATACCACCTTTATCATTTATACTAACAGTATAAGGATGGAGGTGGCTTTTTAATGAACAGCTTTAAAGCAGCATGGCTTGATTACTTCCGCAATTTGGTCAATTTCACTGCGCCGATTACGGAAGAAGCGTATAAAAATCAGCTTTGGGTAGGGCGGTTAACAATTCTGCCCTTCATACTTTTGATGTTTGGATTGACAATGACCTCAGATTTAAATTCAAATGGGTTTCTGTTCTTTCTAGTGACAGTGATACTTGTTGCTATTGTCAATTATCCGACGGAAATGAGAATGTTTCATATGCGGGGGAAATCGCCATTACTTTATCAGGTGACGCATCTTATATTTTTTATCGCTATACTTGGCTATTATATTTACGCAGTGATGACGCACCAGCAACTAACGTTGCTCGCAATTATGTTGGCATATTTGATACCGAGTTTCACGACATTGGGTAACTATTACTTTAAATAAGCGGCAGGAGAAAAATTATGACAGAGAAAATTACTTACAAAGAGGCCTGGCAGGATTATAGACGCAACTTTTTCAAGCCGAAAGCACCCATCAGCTATCAAATGTATGATAAGCATAAAACCATGTTTTTACCGCTGTTTACAATACTATTTATAAGCTGGGTGATCTACAGTTTTATATATGGCTTACACGATGAAGCGTTCTATAATCTGCCGCAAAAGGAACTGGATCGGCAGTTGTTCTGGGATTCGTTTGGAACGGGTGTATATATCATCAGCTTTTTAAGCGTATTGATTTTAACAACTCTGCCGACGGAACTCAGGATGTTTCATAAACGGGGAAAGAACGCTGGACCTTATATAGCCGTCGTTTTGGTTGCTGTTATTGGCAGTGCTGTTTATCTGATGGCGATGCTGATGTTGAAGATGCAGCCTCAGATCCTGCTGGTTATGCTGCCTGTATATGCCGCAATCTTCATGACCAATACTGGCTACGTCAATAAAATTAAAAAGAGGGGATGGCGAGAATCATGATAAATAGAGAAGAGGACATAATGGAGGAGAAATCAAATAAAAGCGGTGATAAAGTGCTGATGTTCTTCATGGCACTCTTAGGCATCAGCTTCATCGTTAAGAACCTTACACCTTATAAAATAGGTATTGTGGGTGATATTGCTGTATTTGGAATAGCGATTACGATTATTGTTTTATCGTGGATTGAAAGAAGCACAGTAAAAGTGATTCTCTCGTTTGTGTTTCTCCTTGTAATCATTATCATTAATATTGGAATCAGGATTTGATGAGATGGATAAATTTCACGACGAGTATAATTTACGTAGCTCAACTAGCTATTACTTTTCCAACACATTTAACTTCAAAGACTGGGACAATGACAGCCGCTATAAGTATCATCAATGGATTACTTTGGTGTTGTTGCTTATTTGCTTAGTTCTTCCACATATAATCAGTTCTGCTGATTATGACAGTGTACTTGATGCTAAATCTAAAGAGTCGATGATTGATGAACATGTCACACTCGCTCTGTATATCTACTATTACTCATTTGTCTTTTTTCTGTTTACAATCGCAAGTGAGATAAGAAGATTTCGTTTTCTGCAGAAGAGTCCTCTATTATATTTATCCGGTATTGTTCTTTATACCATAATTGCCGGCATAATGATTTATCATGCGAGTCATTCAGACAATTATATTTCAGTAGATTTATATGTGATGTATCTCTATATGATGACATTATTTCCGACAATTAATAATTATAAGTCGTTCAAACCAGTTGATAAAGAAGAAGGGAAATTATGACTGATGAGAAAATCACTTATAAAGAAGCATTGATAATTAGAACCAATCATGAAAAATAAATCTATAAAAGGAATAAGGAAGTTACCGAACCGATTAAGTGTGGCTTTATCCAAAGTGAATCGTCAACACTTGATTGGACAACTCCTATAAGGGAGGTTATTGGTAAATCAAAGAAATTTGGTTATTCAATAAGTTGCAGTACAAGGAGATAATCATATGAATAGTTTAGTACTGATTATATTTTTAATTGTTGCATTCTCACTTAGTGAATTTCTATTTATCCCCTTCTTATCAGGAGGAACGAATACTCTACTCGTAAGATTATGTGTCAACATCCCCCTAGTAATTTTAGCGATATGTCTTTATAACTATATTTATATAGATAAGGAGAAATCTAACGAGTAAAAAAATTGCCGAAAATTAATATATAGAAAAATCATAATTTCATTTGAAATACACCAATTTGAAGGCAAATCACCATTATAAAAATAATATCCCCTAGTTATTATTATAGATACCATTATTCTTTCAGCACTATAACTATTAGCTAATATTCCAGAGTAAAATGAAAAATTATCACTGATAAAACTTGAAAAAAGCTATTAATCATATCAAGACTGCTCAATGAGTTACATTGTAGATAGTCAACATTGCTGTAAAAGCTATTATTAATAA
The DNA here is from genome assembly GCF_004359525.2 of Macrococcus equipercicus. Classification (GTDB taxonomy): domain Bacteria; phylum Bacillota; class Bacilli; order Staphylococcales; family Staphylococcaceae; genus Macrococcus; species Macrococcus equipercicus. Next base: position 50,660 of record NZ_SCWC02000002.1, read on the forward strand.
CAAATTAAAAGTTGTTGCTGAATTAAGACTTGTTATCTGGGACTGAGATCCCAGCTCAAGCTGTCTATGATGCTGCTTACAATGGGATGATAAACAAAGACGTATCTAAAATTACATCTTGAAGAAGAGTATACGAAGGATTAAAAGGGGTGCAACATATATGAGTGAGTTCAGACGGCTGACTATCGCAGACAAAGATTTGTTTAATGAGTACTTTAATGCATGGGGAAAAGAAAAGGATTCTATTGTACCTACTGTAACAAACATGAATCAGTATCTTTCATTCGAGCAGTTTATTCAGATTCTGGGTGAAAGAGAAACAAGCTATGAAGTGCTGAATACGACACTCTTCTATATAGAAGGTAATAAAATCATTGGGTCTTCAAATATCCGACACTATCTAAATGATTTTCTTATCAATACGGGTGGTCATATTGGCTGTGGGGTAAGACCTGATAAAAGAGGACAAGGTTATGCAACAGTGATCCTGGCGCAATCATTAAAATTTCTTTCATCTTTAGGGGTAGAACGGGCGCTTATAACCTGTGATGAAGAGAACATAGCATCACGTCAGGTGATTTTAAACAATGGAGGCGTCCAAGACATTTCGTACAATAGAGAAGATGGGAACATTACTAACAGATTCTGGATAGATATAAATGATTAAAGCGTTTCAATTTTTCATAGAGAGTATTCATATCATCCAAATTATTGTTTGAATAGGGGATTATTTCAAGGAGGAGCATTAAAATGAATAAGTATGTTTGTGCAAACCTAGTTAATATTGTAGATGATAAAATATTACTAGTTAAGGTGAGGGAAAATGAAAAATATTATTTACCAGGAGGGAAAATAGAAAAAGGAGAAAATGATATTCAAGCTTTAATAAGAGAAATTAAAGAAGAATTATCAGTAACATTGGAAGAAAATAAAATTACATATTTAGATACTATTACCGCGCCAGCTTATCCTGATAATGAAAATCAAGTGGAATTAAGATGTTATATATACGAAAATTTAGAAAAAATTATAAAGTCTAATGAAATAACTGATATTCAGTATATAGATATGGCAAAGGAAAATTTAATAGCCCCAGCAGTTAATATTTTAATAAAAAAGAGATTCAGAAAATTTATTTCAATTGATAAATAGAGCTATTAAGAGATTATAAAAATTACATATAATAATTTACTATAATTAATAAAGAAAAATTTCAATCAGACATGATCTGAGAGAAGTACAGATGTTTCATACCGACAGAGCAAAAGAGTTTGATAACCATCTCATTGATGAAGTGCTTGATACCTTCGATATTCAGATTTTAAAAACCTTTTGAAAAATGATAGACACTCTCATCTACTTCCATTCCCATCTTTTTATACAGGTTCTGTGCATTGATATTATTTTGTCCAGTCTCTAAACATATATATTTAGCGTTGTTTTCTTTTGCATATTCAAATGTTTTCTCAATAAGTTTTTGACCTGCACCTGATGAACGATTGCTGGAACTTACATAAAGGTCATTCAAAATATAAGCGCGCTGCAGACTAACTGTGGAGAATATAGGATAAATCTGTACAAAGCCGATGATATTAGTTTCCTCAGCGACAAAAATCTTTGATTGATGATTATGATACCTTTCTTCTAGGAAAGACTTACAGGCATCAATATCTGAATCTTTTTTGTAAAACATACGATAGGCATTCAGAAGTTCAGCTACTTCATTTAAATCTTCGATCTTAAATTCTCTAATAATCATGAAATATTCTCCTTTTTTATGTTATATCATTATTATACTATTTGTTTCATAATATTCTTGTAAAAAATAGTATAATTAATAAAAGATTTTATTTAATTAATCAGGAGCCCTTTTATGCAATATTCAACTGTTATTTTCGATTTAGATGATACTTTACTTGATAGAAAGAGATTTAGAGAATTTTTTTGTTATAATATTTTATTTTAATAAAGTTTGCAGATCATATAATTGCATGTGAGGAGTTAGCATAAATGGAAAACAAAGAACTGAAAGGCGGAAGACAAAATAGTATTTTTAAACAAGGAAGTGGTGTGAGTAGGCCTAGAAATAATTGGACATATTCAGTACATAAATTTTTAAATTTTTTACATAAAGAAGGAATTGATTTTGTGCCTAAACCTATAGCACTTGATGACAGCACAGAAACTGTCACATATATGGAAGGGGAGGTATATCATTATCCTCTGCCGAAAGAAGCGTTAGATGATGAGTTATTAAAGTCAACGGCGATTCTGTTAAAAAGATACCACGATGTGAGCAGTAAATTTATAGAGAAGAAACTTGATAAAAACGAAACATGGATGTTAAAGAGTAATACTAATCACGAAGTAATGTGCCATGGAGATATAGCACCGTACAATGTGACGGTACTAAACGGAAAAGCTGTAGGTATCATTGATTTTGATACAGTACATCCGGGATCAAAGCTGTGGGACATAACATATGCATGTTATAGATGGGTTCCATTAAAAAATCCAAAGAATCCAGACTCAAACCTTGAGTTATCCGAACAGATACTAAGATTGAAGCATTTTATTAATTCTTATGGATTGAGTAGAGAAGATAAAATAGTTTTTATGGATATACTTATTAACAGATTAATGAGTTTAACTAGTTATATGCAAGAACAGGCAAATAATAATATAAGCCATTTTGAAAAGAACATTGAAGATGGGCATTTGAAACTTTATTTTGATGATATTGAGTATTTAAAGAAAAATAAAAAACTTATTACATCAAGCCTGCTGGATGATTAAAATTCAAATTAAAAATATATAATGAAGCAAAAGTGATTAGAGGTTTTGAAGAACTGTAGTTAAAGTAATGGAGCATTTTAGGGAGAGAAGCTAGGAAAAAATTTTATAAAAGTTAGATATACATTATAAGTTGCATTCAATACATTTATAACAAGAAAACAGCAAAAAAAGCAGTAAACAAAAATTGAGGAGATATAATCATGAATAGATACCAAGTTATAATGACTCAGTATGATCCGAAGTATGCTGAAGAAACAGTGAAAATGTGGCGAGATAGTAAGGAGCAGGCAATTGGTCAGAAAGAAATCCATAGCTTTGCTGATCACGTTTATTTTTTAAATAATATATTACCTGAACAGTTTCAAATAAATTTAGCCTTAATTGACGAAAAAGTAGTTGGAATGATTGCTTTTAATCAAACGGAAATAAGTCAACTTTATATTCATATAGATTATCAAGGAATGGGTATAGGTCAAACATTACTAAATAAAGTAAAAGCAAAATCAAGCGGGAATTTAACTTTATATACATTTGAAGTAAACGAAAAAGCACAACGATTTTATGAAAAAAATGGATTTAAAATCATTGGGAGAGGACATGAAAATGAAGAAAATCTACCTGACATTCAATATGAATGGATATCAAAATAAACAATACTATATATTTCTATAAGCATAAATTTATTTGAAATAAAATGTGTATAGGACATTTTTGATGACACATTACGTTTTCTTTGGGCAGAAATACATATCTAGTTTAGTGCAGAAGGCATTTTTCAATTGTGTAGTTTAATATTGCAATTAGTAATGCAAAAATACTCATGAAGAAAAAAATAATTATTATATATAATTTAGAATAGTCGGAAAATAAAGGGGTAAAAAATGAGGAAAATTGGATTGATTTCGGATATACACGGAAATATAACGGCTGTGGAACATGTCATTCGAGATGCAAGGGAAAATGGCGTAGATGAGTTCTGGTTTCTTGGTGATTTACTTATGCCAGGACCAGGACGAGGAGAACTCATTGAGTTACTTCAGAAATCAAACACTACAGCGTTTGTAAAAGGAAATTGGGATGGCTGCTTTACTAGTGTAATTGAAGAATACGATACGATTAACTATGAGGATCCAGAAGAAGTATATATATTTAAGCTTGTCAAATATGTGATGGAGGGAATGACGGACGAACAGGTTCAGTTTATGTTCGACATACCGATGACAGTGGAGAAAGAAGTGAATGGCGTTAAGTTTCATCTTTCACATAATTTACCTGATAAATTCAATGGTGGAGATTTAGTAGTGCATCAATCAGCTGCAAACTTCACAAGATTATTTGACCATACAGATGCTAAAGTAGCCATCTACGGACATATCCATGAACCTTTAATCAGACAAGTGGGTATGGGTGATGAAAGGAAAGTCATTAATCCGGGTGCTATTTCAGCAACAAAAGGCAAAGGATCCAATTATGCAATTCTTAGAGTGAATGAAGATGCGACTTGGTCAGTTGAGTTCAAATATATAATACATAAGCACGAAAATGAATTGGAATATGCACGTCATTATGAACTCCCTTATTTCGATCTGTATGAAGATACCATGTTGAATCATATATATCATACACACGATGCAGAAGGTATTAATGCAAATAATGAGAAATACGATTATGTAGAAAAAGTGAAGACATGGCTGGCAGACGAGAAGACACAAATAATATTCAGAAAATATAAAGAGTAAATTTTTTTATATTTTTATAGATAAATTGATTATTTATTGTGGAGGTCATAATATGTACACTAATGAAGAAAGAATGAATCTATTTAATAATTTACTAAAGGAGTTAAGAAATTTAAAGATAGATGGAGTAGTTCAAATTGGTTCTGGAGTTAATAATTTTAAAGACAATTTTTCTGATATAGACATGATGGTAGCGGATAAAGGTGATGTCACACAAAGAAAAGATGAAATCAAAGAAATTTTAGAGAGAATGGGAGCAGTTTATCTTAAAGAAGGGATATTTAGAGAAAATATATATCTTCTTATGCCATTTTTTGATAATGGTTTAGAGATGGATATATCTATAATGCCAACAAATCTATTAAGTGTTCAATCGCCATTATGGAAAGTAGTATTTGACGTTGATGGCCATGTTAAAACAAAAATGGATGATCTTAATATTAAATTCATTTAAAGAACTTATTGTTCTTCAAGGCGAAGCAATGGGTAAGCCAAGTGAAATTAGAATTGTTAGAAACAACAATAATTCTAATGATGTCATTGGTAAAGCAGATATTTTGGATTGATTAATTTCATCTTACTTACAACCGTGCAATGCCTTTTGATTCGATCCTGAAGTTTGTAAATGAAAATAAGACGAATATTATAACTGTATGCAAGAGAAATAAAAATAACCGTTATTTTTACTGTTCAATAACAATAAAAGCACATTTTGGATTTTTCCAAAATGTACTTTTATATGTTGAAAAACTTTGAAACAGGATTAATATTTTAGTTTTTTATTTAAATATATTGAATATAAGAACGGAACAATAAACCCTGATATAGCAATAAATAATAAATATTTAGACAGTGCAGGATTAAAGATTCCTGCTAATAACAATACAAATCCTATTACTAAATTAATCGTTGAGGCTGCCTGATGTGTCTTTCTCCAGATTGTTTTATTATTTACTGTCCATGGCGCTTTGATACCGATAGGAGAGTTGAATGGTATCTTCTGAAAGTAATTACCAATTACAACAAATAGGAATCCTCCCACCAATAAAACGAATCGGTTCGGCTCTAGAGTATGGCCCATGGCATTCAGAACGACGACCACAATCGCAATAAATACCAGAAAGATTACTGTATTCACTATAAAACTATAGACTCTTTCATAAGCATCTTTTCTATCGATATCCATACTCTTAACTTTAGGCTTATAAAGCATAATAGCGTAAATCAATACCATAGTTAATACTGTAAATAAAGAAGCAATATATTTGTTTGTAGTCCAAATAACTACTCCATCATCTTCTACTTGCATGGGTATAGAATCAGGTAATGAAGGTATCATATAGATCCAGAATATAATACTGCATAAAATGATAATCAGCGATAGTTTTGTTCTTTTAAACAATGTCTTGCTCATATTTAATCCCTACTTTTCTTTGAATTTTAAAAACCAATGCATGATTTCTTCAAATACTGATATGTTAATACTGTAGTAAATATACTGACCTTCTTTTCTGGAGTAGACAAGACTTGCATGACTCAATATCTTGAGATGCTGAGAGATACTTGACTTACTGGTATCAAAATACTCAGATATCTCACCTGCCGTCATTTCTTCATATTCCTGTAATAAATCCAATATTTTTCTTCTGTTTGAATCTGATAGGGCTTTAAACAGATCTTTCACATACTCCTCCTATATTTAAGTATTTAAGTGATTACTTAAATACTATCATTAATTAGATTTTATTTCAATATTAGGTTAAATTTTCCGATAAAGTAATTGATGTAAAAGGTTGATTGTATTGGAGTAAGAAATCTTTATTTGGTTAATGCATTCGTATATTATCTATATAACACTAGAAAATAGTATAAAGATGCTGCAGAAAATGATATTCTGAAGCATCTTTATTTTAAATGTTTATAAACGTCAAGTTTAATATGTACAGTTTTGCCTAAATAACGATGTACAATTTTATTCCTTCTCCGAAGGGAAATGATTTTTTAATCTATAAGATTGTCCAACGATTGAAACTATAGTGGCGTGATGAAGGATACGATCTAGAATCGCATTGGCTATTTTAGTATCCAGGAATACTTCATCCCATGCCTTGAAATTGACGTTAGTCGTCAGTATGGTGCTTTTCTTTTCATAACGACGGTCAATGAGCTGGAAAAATAGTTTTGCGTCTTCGACGTCTATCGGCAGATAGCCTATTTCATCGATGATCAGGAGCTTGTATTTGGTATAATGTTTCAGTCTTGACTCAAGCCTACTTTCATTCCGTGCTTTCCGTAGATTTTCAATAAGTTGATGACATTTAATGAAGTAGGTGCTGTTTCGTTTCTTAGCTGCTGCTATTCCAATGGAAGTAGCCAGATGCGTCTTTCCGACGCCACTGGGTCCCAGAAAGACAATGTTCTCCTGGTTCTCTATAAATCTCAGGGACATGAAATCCATCATCTGCTGCTGATTAATACTAGGCTGGAAATCGAAATCAAAACTGTTCATCTCTTTCAGGAAAGGAAAGCCGGCGACTTTGACCATGGACTGAATCATGTTCTTCTCCCTGACATCAATCTCATAATTTGTCAGCCTGATGAGACAGTCGATGAAGGTGACTTCATTATTGATACTGAAGTCGATGACTTCATCCAGGTGTAAGCTCATCTGTTTCATTTTTAGATAGTCAAGGTTACTGATGAGCTGTCTATAGTTCGAAGTTGATTCCATCATTCATACATCTCTCCGATCGCTTTGAGATTCGCCCTTGCTAAATCGTCGATTTCTGGATAATACGGGGATGACATCTTCAGTGACTCAATGTAGTGTTCTTCTTTATAGTTGAGCCTGGACTTGCTCAGGGTATGGCAGGCAATGAGTTTCATGCTATAATAAATATGGATTTGGTTATTGAACACCTGTAGCTGGACACTCTTCCTTATGTATTCGGATGGGACCGAATATTGATTGCCCTTATAGGTGATCATACTGGAGGAGTTAACTTTTACAGTCTGTCCAATAATTCTATAGGAGTCTCTTACTTTGTCAGTGGGTAGCTGGAGTAAGTGGCTCTTTTCTTTTTCCAGTTCAAGAATAGGAATTTTACCCGTACCCTGGTGTAACTGATAGTTGACTCTTTGGTTAAGCCTTGAGATAAATGCATAGAGTTCCGGCAGATCAAACTGTCCCTGGTAAGCATGGATTTCATCGAGTAACTTCATGGTGGTCTCTACCTTGCCTTTCGTTCTAGGTCTTCCCGCGATACATGGTCTGACTTTTATCCCCATATCACTCGCATACTGTTCAAATCGGGCATTTACTTTTCCCTTGCTGAATTCAGTGCGTGGCTGTTCCATCACCGTCTTCATATTATCAGTGAGAAGTTCCTTCGGAACACCACCGATCATCTCAAAAGATTCAGTCAGGAAGGCTTTAAGTACCTCCTGTGATTTCGTTGTGGAGATATTGAATATACGGAATCTTGAATGGGATAGTATCAGCACAGCGATATGGATCTCAATGATATTTCCATCTTTCAGATGAAACTTGATGTTCTCTTTCCAGTCAAGCTGGGCCTGAGCGCCAGGCGAAGTCTCGTAACGGGGCGCTCCTTTAGGAGCTTTGATTCTAGACCCCTGTTCAAAATAATCATTAAATTCTTTATGTCTCGAGATATAACTTCTGAAAAGAGACTGGGAACAGTTCAGTCCATGATTATCCTTCAGATATTGCCACAATACGCGTCTGTAGTAAAAAGTCTGTTGACTATCATCTGATAGTAGCTGACTGATTAGATCATAGTACTTATCAATCTTAGAGACTCTTCTCCTAGAAATTGATGGCGTGAATCCGTTCAGGTACTTATTTATAGTTCGTCTATCTTTTCCTAGCTCTCTTGCCAGCTTACTCTTATTAATTTTCATTTTTCCACTCTCCATTATATCCTTCAGTTTGGATAAGTCTGAAAGACTTGTGATCTTAAATTCCGTATCTAAATTAACTGTGTAATTCATCATTTCACCTCTATGAAATTATGAAAAATCCAGTCAAATTTGTACATACTTATTTAAGCGAGAGTGTACATATTTAAACTAGCATTTATAAAATGTTGAATGAAATACCAAAATAGTGATAAAAGTTTTGAGAATATCTATTGTAAATTTATAGTATTTGTTAGTAATGGTGTTAAAATCCTCAATAATAACGTTTTAAAAATCCCCAAAATTAACGGATAATCTATATCAATTGATGTAGATTGGAAGTGATTTTGAAGATGACGTTATTAATGGAGGATTTTTTTATGATTAGGGAGTTAAGAAATAAAGGCTGGACAGTGACAGCCATTTCAAAGGAAACGGGATTTGATCGTAAGACGATATCCAGGTATCTAAACAATGGGGCTGCACCTACGGTGACCCGACGAAAATCAAAAGGAAGTAAACTTGACCCCTACAAGGGATATCTAGAGAAGAGAATCAGCGAAGGAACCACCAACTGTAATGTGCTCATCGAAGAAATCAGAGCACTTGGCTATGACGGAAAGACAACAATACTCAGAGATTTTGTCAGACCTCTGAGAGCGAAAAAAGGTGCCCAGGGTACGGTCAGATATGAAACAGTACCAGGAAGACAGGCTCAAGTTGACTGGGCTGTCAATGTGGGAACATGCATCGTAGATGGCAGTAGACAGACAATCCACGCATTTATCATGGTAATGAGTTACTCCCGTAAAAGATACATTGAATTTACTGCCGATATGACACAGGAAACACTGATGAAGTGTCATATGAATGCATTCAGCTATTTCAACGGAGTGCCTGAACAGATTCTCTATGACAATATGAAGACTGTTGTCACCAGACATAGTGTCAAACAGATCAGATTCAACAAGAAGTTTGAGGATTTCCTTAATTATTATGAAGTGTGTCCCAAGGCCTGTAAACCATACAGAGCCCAGACTAAAGGTAAGGTTGAAAGAGCCGTCTCCTATTTAAGATCAAATTTTCTTCAGCGAAAAAATCTGTCTGATAATCTGGCAGAGCTGAATCAGGAAGTAATCGGCTGGCTGGACCGTATGGTCTATATCAAAGTCAATCAGACCACTCAGAAGAGTCCCAATGAAATGTTTGAAGCTGAACACAAGGCACTTAGAAAATGGAGCGTCAGACCACTCTACCGTACGGAACCATGGGAACAAAGAACAGTCTCAAAGGACTGTTTCATCTCTTTCCGTGGCAGTCTTTACTCAGTTCCCCATCGATTCGTAGGTGCACAGCTTAAACTCAGATTTAGGGATGGGCTCCTTGAAGTTTTCGACGGCATTGAATGTGTCGCAGTGCACAAAGTAAACGCCGGCCATAAGCTGATGATAATGGAAGATCATCATTACCAGGGACTCCCGGGAACAAAAAAAGAACAGTCTCACCATCGCTCCGCTGGTTTGCCGACCCTGGAGCTGGAAGAGACTATTCCTGTCCCGGAAGTAGAAAATCGCCCACTGTCTTCGTATATCCAATATGAGGAGGAGTACAGTCGATGAATCAACAGCTGGAATACCGCCTTAAATCCCTCGGACTTGAATACACAGCTCTACACATTGATCATCTGGTGGAGGATGCTTCCAGAGATAATATATCATATTTAGATTTTCTAATAAATCTGGTTAATGAGGAATGGGAGCAGCGAGAAAAGCAGCTGCTTGAAAAACGTATTCATACAGCACGTTTTCCTTTCAGTAAAAGTATCAGTGATTTCGATTTTGAATTTCAACCAAGCGTCAATGAGAAACGAGTGAAGGAAACACTGACATGCCGGTTTATTAAAAATGGGGAGAACAGAATACTGCTGGGTCCGCCTGGAGTCGGAAAAACACATCTGGCGATCAGTTTTGGTATGGAGGCACTGGTCAAAGGGTACACTGTCAAATTTATAACGGCTGACGAATTCGTCAATGAATGCCGTAAGGCATCAGCAAAGGAAACATTACATTATTTCATCAATCGAATGAGTAAGCCGGATATACTCATCGTTGATGAGCTGGGTTATTTCCCCTTCGACGAACTGACTGCCAATGTGTTCTTTCAGATTGTATCTAAACGATATGAACGTGGCGCCATGATACTCACGTCAAATAAATCCTATGTTGAATGGGGGAAAGTATTTGGCGATGATGTACTGGCAACAGCTATTCTTGACCGCCTGCTTCATCATTCAGTCACATTCAACATCAAGGGGCAATCTTTCAGAATGAAAGAGAAGAAACAGGCGGGTATTATCCCGGTTCAACTTTAACAATAAATGAGGAATTTTATTCCGTTGTTTTTGAGGATTTTTAAGGCGTTATTGACAAACCTACTTTGGTTTGTCTATCTACAAGTCCATAGGTTGATAATAATAATTTAAAAGGTTAGAATGTTTTTAAGGAAATTTCAAGAATAGATTCACCAAAACCCATTTCTGGTAGGACAGAAATGGGTTTTTTAGTCGGCTTTGTCACCTACTTATTTTGCTTATCCTTATTATTTAGCCAGTAAGTAAAGTAACCAACTGTGCAAATAATGATGAATAGGAGAACTACAATTGAGCGAAACAATTCAGTCTTACAATTAAACAAACAGTTTTAGATGCTAGCTTCTGAATTGTTATTTTATTAAAGATAAGGTCCCAATTGTTCTTAATTTAAATTAGCCTCAGCTTCCTTTTTCAATTTATAGAATTTGTAATAGCTGTTTGAAAAGAAGAAGATGAGTATAATCAATAAAATTGGAAATGATATTCTCATTAAGGCGAAAGGTAGTTCAAATAGAAATGCCTTCCAGAACCATTCTCTAGGCATCTCCCAGAGCCCGGGCGTTAAGAATATTTTATTTAAATGAGGTGCACCTAAGTAAAAATAGAATAGGAAAAGGAGTGCCATCATACCTGTATAGTTCATCATTCTCTTACAGTATTGGACTCTGGAGAAGCTATCAGAGTTTAGTTCATCGTTTCCTGAGCGGATGCGCTGCCAGATATGTATGCCTGTCAATCTGCTGCCGCTCACTAATTCCCATCCCATGTCTTCGTGAAGAATCAGATACTCGTTATAGTCCTTCGCTGAAAAATGATCCCGATAATCCAATCTGATCACAAAATCTTCTTTTGTCTTCTGAAAAGTATATTTATCAAGAGTGGATTTTTTAGTCAGAAAATAACCTTGGGCCAAAATATGATTCAGCCATTCTTCCTGCTTCATAGGATCAAGAAACCATTTCGTAACCTTCATTATTAATCCTCCATTTCATACAGAGATAAAATATGATTTAATCGTTTTTTCTCATGTTCTAAAACTTCCAATCCTTCGTGAGTAATATGATAGATTTTACGTCTATCCATGATATCAACTTGTTTAATCCAGTGATGTTTTGATAAATTGTCCAATGCTCCATAAAGAGTACCAGGGGCCAGTATCACGGTCATATCACTCATCTCCTGAACTTCCTGCATAATAGCATAGCCATGTTTCGGTGTACGTAACGCAAGTAATATATAGTGCATGGTTTCAGATAACGGTAAAAGTTTATGCTTCATAATTTCTCCTCATGCAGTTTGACTAGTTAGTTGAACTTAATATAAGGATAACAGATTTCAATACTAAGTTCAACTGAATAATGAATGTCTACAATGCATTTATATTTTATGGAAATATATTATGTCTCCACATAAAAAATTAGTATATCAAATAATTTTTTTGTATCTCAAATATTCATAACTTATTCAGATTTGAATTATATATTGTTATTATAAAGGAGGGATAACAATGGAAAATAATATTGGGATTGTATTTATTTTTTTAGCATTACTCAGTTTCGCAGGTGCAGTATTTGTAGTCATCATTAATATTTTCAATTTCTTTATGGAAATGATGAATGAGGCTAAACCTAAAGGCAAACCTAATAATAAGAAATATGTCTCTGTTATTATCTTATTGTTAGGCTATGCCATATTTTATACGATTGGATTTGTTCTCATTAATTAGATGAAGAAGAGGGATGAAATGAAAGGATTTAGTGTACTCATTGTAGAAGATGATATGATGATTCGCAATAGTCTAAAAAGATTTCTCGAGTTTAAGGGATTCAATGTGGTGATTAATGACACAGGTGAAAATGTAATAGAACAATTAGATGATATCCATTTGATTTTAATGGATATCATGTTGCCCCATAATAATGGATTTTCAATTACTGAAGAAATTCGTGAAAGTTATCATTTACCCATCATATTTATGTCGGCTAGAAATGACATTGATACGAAGCTGCAAGGCTTACAGACTGGAGAAGATTATATCACTAAACCCTTCAATCCTTTGGAATTAGAGGCAAGAATGAATAATCTATTAAATCAATTTTATGATGAAGATCTTAAAGATTTTCATCATCTATCTATTGATGAAGTAAATAAGTTAGTTTATGATCATCAAAATAATTTAATTACATTCACAAAAAAAGAACATGATCTGTTTTTCTATCTTTACGAGAACCAAAATAACATAGTGTCTAAAGAACAAATTATTAATTTTGTATGGTCTGAAAGTGAGATATTCGATAATATATTGAATGTTTATATTAAAAGAATAAGAGATAAAATTGGTGATCACGAGTATAAAATCATTAAGACTATTTATGGCATAGGATATAGGGTTATTAAAAGTGAAAAATAAAAATTTAATGTATAAGTACTATTCAATTATGCTGATATGTATCATCTTAATTCCAGTGACCTTTATTTTATTGAATTATGTCTTTCTTCTCAGCTACACTGCCATATCTGCTATTTTACATATTGATAAACCTTTCAGCAGTACTTTTGTATATTTAAATTTTTATGCATTTTACTTTTTGTTGCTAATCATATTTGTGATATTGGGAGCTAAATTCTTTAAACGGATTATTAAAAGAATCAATAATATTGAACATACATTGGAGAAAATCATTTATCGTGAAGGTTTTCCTGATAAAATCAATGTAGATAAGAACAGTAAAGACGAAATTGATAATCTTTCTATAACCATCAACAAGTTAATAGACCGTCTGAGATATAAAGAATTAATGTTAGAAGAAAATAATGCTATGAAAAGCGAACATATCAAGCAGCTGTCTCATGATATAAATACACCTCTGACCGCTATAAATTTAGAGTTATATGAACTTGCTGAGGATTACTGTATCCCTCAAAATAAGATAGAACATGTAAGTTCTAAAATAATTTATACAAGTGAGCTAGTAAAAAGAGTATCAGAAACTCATAACTATTCAATTGAGAATCAATATGTCTTTTTGAAAGAAATCAATATTTCATTACTTCTAGATAAGTCCTTGAAAAAATGGAAGTATCTGATGGGTAAACATCATATCATGATAAGCAGTTCAGTGCCTGAAAATATAATATGGCACACAGACAAACTATTATTCGAACGTTTATTGGATAATATATTCTCAAATGTTATAAGACACGCTGAAACAGATGAAATAATGATTGATTTAAATGAACATCAGTTAAGAATTGATGATTACGGGATTGGATTCATTTTACCGGAGAATCCGTCTTCCGTCTCAGGGAGCGGTGTGATTAAAAGCATCTGCGCGAAATTAAACTTAAAATTGCATATTCAGTCATCAGAAAAAGGAACTCAATATACACTTGAGAATAAAGTAATTTAAAACTGTACTAAGCAGCTACTTAGTACAAGATAATGTAATCAGGATTTATCAGTTCAAAGAAACTGCTGTCAGCTATTTTCCTTGACGCTCTCGTCTGATTTTTATAACGGTATAGTACCACAGAGCTAGTATTAAAAAATTTGAGATTCTTGCATATAATGAATCAAGTTCCTGAGTGAACAGGATGACAAGAAAATTCGCGATAGTTATTAAGACAGTCAGCAAAAATAATTTCTGAGTTTCTATATTCATGTTAGTCCTTTCTACACTGATGAACGTTATGGATTGTAATGTTTCTCTTGATGCGTTCGTGTAATAATTGACGTGCCTGATCACAATGAGTTTAGTCGTCATTATAAGAACGGGCGGGTGATTGTGAGAATAAGCGGCACAGTTAGTAAGAGGTGCTGATTGATTGGATACTATCCATATTAGTGTCTCTTTTTTATTAAGTCCTTCACCAGTATAACCGCTGCGATGATGATAATCAGTACAATCACTGGATTGAATGATTTAAGAAAGGCTCTTCCTGCAGTGAAATCCATCATAAAGAGACGGATGCAAAAAAGTATTGAGGAAGAGATAAGCGACGTATAGAAAATATAAATAAAATCAACTTTTTTTAGGATCATATAAATGAGTATGATGGCTGTTGCGATAGTGACAATTCCAAGTAAAACATCAGGTGTAATGTCAGGTCATCCTCCTTTTTTAAGAGCTTTCCCCAAATATTGTAACATAAAGTGTATAAGTAACACACGACAATCAATTTACTAATAATGATTCTTTATCATTACCAGTAAATGTTATGTTAAAATGAATTTAATAAGTGGAAGGGAGGGGTTTTATGTTGGAATGGTTGATGAGTTTAATAAGTGAAGGGCTGATGCTCAGCTGCATTGCTTATTATCTTATTTCTTTTTCGCCGTTGCTCGTAACCCTGCTTTACATTCTCTTTCATATTAAAGTCACGATTAATCTGATCTGCCGCTTCAAATTACCGACTGCTGTAATCATTGTCCACCAATGTATCGCTGCCTGGAGGTTTCCGATATTAAGGTGGCGCATTCGGTGTCTAGCGAAATTATCAGATGAGGAAGATCTGTCTCCAGTATATTAATCAATTAATTAATATACTGGAGGAGAAAAATTGAAAAAATTATTCAGCGTCATATTAGTGATAAGCGTATTTGTATTAAGTGGATGCGGACCCCGGGCGTTTCATCAGACTTTAGTGGAACCTTTTGTTGTATCGATCAAATTCTTTGCTGACTTTTTTGATGGCAGTTACGGGATAGGGATTATTCTCGTGACATTATGTGTCAGAATACTGATGATGCCTTTAATGTTCTATTCATTCAAGAAGCAGCGACGAGCACAGTTTCAGATGAAGAAATTCAAACCTGAGATTGATGCAATCAACAAAAGAATGAAAGAAGCGGCTACACCTGAAGAACGAAAGGTTTATACGCAGGAACTTCTAGTACTGCACAGAAAAAACGGTACAAGCCCGATCAACAGCGGCTGTTTGCCGGTCTTAATTCAGATGCCGATATTAACCGCCCTGTACTTCGCAATCTCGCATAACAACGAACTCGCACGCCAGAGCTTTCTCTGGTTTAACTTAGGAACACCTGATATATTCATGGCACTGACAGCAGCCTTGTTATATTACATTCAAGTGAAGCTCTCGATGCAGTATATGCCGGAAGATACACCAGCGCAGATGAAGATGCTGCCGTATATTAGTCCATTAATGATACTAATTCCAGGTATAACGCTTCCTGCAGCTATGCCTCTATACTGGGCTGCCGGCGCATTTGTAGCGATGCTGCAGCAATATTTGTCGAACCGCTACTTTGATTATGAAGAAGCGTCATAAAACTATAAAGTTAACTAAGTCAGAGCCGGTCTTTAAAGATCGGCTTTTTTTAATTGTTGTATTTGATAAGAAGAATATTAAGTGAAAAAGTAATGTTATAATCATAATAATTTATTAATCACCAGGAGGATTATTATGATTAAATATCCTGTATTAAATGAGAATGCGGTTATTGGTGTGACGGCACCTTCATCAGGACTTCCAGATTTTATGCATCATTATTTAGTTGATATTAAGAAAAGGTTCCAAAATACAAATGAAATTGTCATTGGTCAATCGGTGATGACTCAGCATAAAGCAAAATCAACAGACTCTATCATGCGGGCAGAAGAGTTAAATGACTTCTTCACTGCCGATAGAATTGATTTAATTATCCCTCCCTTTGGTGGAGAGCTTGCTCTTGAGATTTTGAACAAGATTGATTATGACAGACTCCAACCGAAGTGGGTACTTGGGTACTCTGATATCAGTACAGTGTTATTAGCTATTACGTTCAAGACGGGAATAGCAACAGCACATGGGACTAATCTTGTCGATTTACGAGGTAAATACTCTGATGACACGACAGCGATGTGGCTTGAAGTTCTAAAAACAAAAGTTAATGAGGAAGTAACACAATACTCATCTCAACAATTTCAAAGTAAATGGAACCATAACCAGCCGACTGAGTGCGTTTTTAATTTAGATACACCAACAGAATGGAAATCAGTAGATCAAGAAGCGGTGAAAATAGAAGGAAGACTGTTAGGTGGCTGTATTGATGTCATCAGTCATTTGATTGGTACACCTTATGGTGATGTAAAGACATTCAGAGAACAATATATTAAAGATGAGCCGGTCATATGGTATTTAGAAAACTGTGAAGCAAATCCGGCTGAGTTCAGAAGGATGCTGCTGCAAATGCAATACGCAGGATGGTTTGATAACTGTAGTGGTATCTTATTCGGACGAACGCGAGTGACTGAGAGTACAGAGGATTATTCAATTCAAGATGTATACGATGATACTGCTCAGGATCTTAATATACCAATTATATACGATATTGACTGCGGTCATATGCCGCCTCAAATCACTTTTATCAATGGTGCCTATGGTATTGTTGAGTGTAGAGAAGGCAAGGGAAAGATTAAGCAGATGTTTATTTAAATTAAGTTGTTTGATTAAGTGTTTGTTGATATAATTCTGAAAGTTTAAGTATTCTTATCAAAGGGGAGACTTTATATGAAAGTAAGGCTTTCAGATTATAATTTAAACTGGAAAGTGTTATTTGAACGTGAATGTAAGTTGCTATTTGATATTTTAAAAGATGAAGTTGTTCGTTTCGAACATTTCGGTAGCACAGCTGTACGGGGAATGAAGGCAAAACCAGTGATAGATATGATGGTGCTGGTTAAAGATATTTCAACAATTGACACTTACAATAGTATATTTGAAGTGTTAGGTTACGATGTAGCAGGTGAGTGGGGGATTCCAGGAAGAAGATTACTGAGAAAAGGTGGAGAAAATAGAAGTCATCATATTCATATCTATCAGTATGATCACCCTGAGATATATCGACATCTTGCTGTAAGAGACTATTTATTAGAACATCCAGCAGAAATAAAAGATTATAGTGCTAAAAAAGAAGAACTCTTTGAGAAATATGATGAAACTAGAGAATACAGTAAAGCTAAGAAAGGTTATGTGATGGAACTTGAAAAGAGAGCCTTGAAGTATTTTGAAAATGGACAATTGAATGATTGAAAATCTGTAATGGTCTTGTTTCTAATAATAAATAGGTGACTGGTAATATAGAGGGTTTTCCAGCAAGATTAAATAATAAGAATAGCGGTGATGATTAATGAAAAGATTTGCAGTAATTATCTTATTTTTAACTTTTCTTATAACTGGTTGTTCTTAAAAAGAAAACGTTTCATCAGAAATAGTTTTAGATGAAAGAGTCAAATTAATCTCTTTAAATTGACTAATATAACTAACTAGATAAGATCCCTGCTTACATTATAATGTGAGCAGGGATTTTTAAGTTGGTTGTTCTTTAGACTTTTTCTACCTTGTGTAATGATAATGAGGGAAACACTAATCAGGAATAGAAGTGAAATTGCGTGGAAGAAAAATACTTTTATGGGTATAAACGATAATGTAATGAGTAATGAAATCAAAATAAATGGAGACGATGATTAAATTGTTCTGTAATAAAACCGATTATCTACATCCATCTTTGGAAAATCGGGCGGTAACGCTGATTGCTCGATTTCTTTAAATCCATTGTTTGAGTAAAAATGCTGAGCACTAATGAACTTATCTATAGTTCCTAAATAGATATGTTCAATATTATGATTTAAAGCTGTATCTACCACTTTATTGAGCAGTTTTTTTCCAATCTTTAAATTTTTCATGTTGCTATTGACGAACATCTTTTTTAAGGCTGAATTATTGTTTGCTAATCTGACTAAGCCTACACACCCAACAATTTCGTTATCTTCACTTAAAGCCATCCAGAATTGGCCGCCTGAAGATAAATAATTACTCTCTATGTCTTCTAAATCGGGTTGATCAGCTCTATCAATGGCAATGTTGAATTCATTTTGTTGAATAGACAAGATGAAATTAATTAGCTGTTCTTTGTAACTCTCGTTATATTGAATTATTTCATATTTCATATATTTTCCACCATCCTATTTAAGAGTTCTGTTTCTTCTTCGATTAAATTCACATCTAATCTTTCGTATAGAGGTTTCACATCTGAAAGTTTGAAAGATAAAGGGGTTCTTACTGCCCAATCTATGTTTCTAATATTCATCATTTGATGAAGTTGTTCACAACTAAAGGGAAGAAAAGGATTTAGTAATTGACTTAAATTTTGAATGATAAAAGTACAATTTACTAATGTTATATCACATTTCTCTTTCTGTGTTTTAAACGTTAACCAAGGTTGTTCCTCATCAAAGTATTTGTTGGATTTTCTAACATAGTTGAAAATTAACTCTAAAGCTTCTTTGATTTTAGAAGCTTCGATTAATTTACCGACTTCAGTATAAAGTTCATTGATATCTTTTATTATATTTTTATTAACAGGAGCTGTTGGTATAATTGAATCATAAGATTTTTCAATGAATTTAAATGTTCGATTTACAAGATTACCAAATGCACCGAGCAGCTCACTATTATGACTATAAATAAATTCTCTGAATGAAAAGTCTGCATCCCGGGTTTCAGGAGCATTTATAGTAAAGAAATATCGGATTGTGTCAGGATGATATTTATCAATCAAATCACTGATCCATACAGCCCAGCTTTGGCTGGTTGAGATTTTTCTTTTTTCGAGTGTCATATATTCACTTGAAACAATATATTGAGGCAATGAACTGATATTTGCGCCTAAAAGTATAGATGGCCAAATAATAGTATGGAATGGTATATTATCTTTTCCATGAATATAGTAAGAATTTGTATTTGGATTCCAGAAGTCTTTATAATCTCTGTTATTAAGTGCTGCCCATTGTTTGGATGCAGTTAAATATCCAGCAACAGCTTCAATCCATACATAGATTTTCTTTCCTTCATATCCTGGAATAGGGACTTCAACGCCTATAGGCAGGTCTCTAGTCACTGAGCGATCGGGCACACCTTCTGAGAGGTATCTATCGGTAATAGCAAGAGCGTTTTGTCGCCAGTTATACTTTTTACTTGCTTCTTTAAAGTAAGTTTCTAGGTCACTTTGCAGCTCGCTGAACTTATAATATAAATGTTGAGTTTCTCTGATGACTGGTTCGTTACCACATAATTTACATACTTTATTAATCAGTTCTAATGGATCGAGTATAGCGGAACAATTATCACATTGATCACCTCTCGCTTTCGAACCGCAATTAGGACACTCACCCTCTACTAATCTATCAGGTAAAAATTGATGGTCATACTCGCAATATGCCTGTTCGATTGTTTTATTATAAAGCATATTATTTTCATAAAGCTGCAGGAAAAGTTCTTTAACACTATCCTCATGATCTGCTGTATCAGTTCTAGTATATAAATCATAGGTGAAACCTAATTTTTCAAAGCATAATAAAAATTCATTATGATAATAATCAGCAATTTCCTTTGGAGATTTATTTTCCTGCTTAGCTCTGATTGCGATGGGAGTGCCATTACAATCACTTCCAGATACATAGAGGACATCATCACCTTTTTGTCTATGATATCTTGCGATAATATCTCCCGGTAATAAAGCTGCAATATGACCGATATGTAAAGAACCATTAGCATATGGCCAAGCGCCACCTATAAAAGTTGTCATCTATTCTCCTCCTCAAAATAAAAAAAGTCCTAATCGCAAAATACGATTAGGACGAAATAATATTCGTGGTGCCACCTAAATTTATATATCACTCACATGATATACCTTATAAAGTAATTACTTTCCCCATTAACGCTGGAACACGTCACAATCTACTCATTAAAAAAAACTTTCTTTGTGAAGCTCAGAGTTCATCATTTATTCAGTACTTCCTTTCAGCAGACAGAAGCTCTCTAATAGTGAATAAATTTTCTCTTCATAGCCTATTATTATCTTGTAAACTACTATATCCATTTTATCATCATAAATCAATGCTAATTTTTAGAATATTTTATTAATAATTTTTTCGTTCTATTTTCTATAAATTACTGATTAATTAAAATATCCAATATTAGGTCAGAACCAGGTAAAAACAGTAATAACGAAGAAGCAATCATGAGTACAGAGCAGACAAGAGCGATGACTTTAACATTGATATTCTTTTTGTAATTCCAACCAAAAATCATCAATGAAATACCTAGTATAAGTAAAATAGCATAGTAGAAACCCATAAATTCTTTTCTCCGTCACAAGTAAATTTGTTACGATAATTTTATCATTATTGTTATAAATTAACTAACGATAAAGTGAAAAATTATTCTTCTTGAACTTAAGATTGATTAAGATGACGACCTTGTGGACGCCAGAAATTATAAGTAATTCTCTGCATAATAAAACACTCCTATCAAATTCATTTTAAATGAATTCAGCAAGAGTGTTTTTATTCTGTCTCATTAATAGGGTCAGCGCAAGCGAATGTCGGTTTTTTTATAAATAAGGAGAATTCATATTTGAAAAATAATAATAAGGAATATATTGTAACTAAAATATAATCATGTATAATTAGTATATAGATACATAATATGGAGGGAAACCCACGTCTGGCTTAAGGGGAATTATTTTCTCAATTAGGAACTTAATGCTTACGGGGATTTAATTCTTTCTCCCTCCGCTATGAAAAAAGATTACATATTAATGTGTAATCTTTTATTACAGTAAATTTGAGAATAGAGGGCAGGGCATGAAATTTTGTGAGTTAACACCTGAAGAATATGAGAATCATGTCAACCATCATTTCAGTCATTATACCCAGTCAGTCACTCATTATAATTACAAGAAAAATAATAATGAGCCTGTGTATCTTGTAGGTGTAAAAGAAGGTGAACAAGTACTTGCAGCATGTCTGCTGACAAGTGCCAGAGCTTTAAAGTTCTTTAGCTACTTCTATTCACATAGAGGACCGGTGATGGACTACACTAACGCTGCACTTGTTGATCTGTTTTATAGTGAACTGACAAAGTATTTAAAAGTGAGAAAAGGATTATTTGTACTTGTAGATCCTCATATTTTAATGAACTATAGAGATCACGAAGGCGAACTGATGCAGCATTTCAAAGTGGAAGACTTCATCTCGCACCTTACTCAGCTCGGCTATCGCCATAAAGGTTTTACGGTCGGTTATTCGATGGATTCCCAGGCCCGCTGGCTGTCCGTTTTGGATATTGAGAATAAAGATGAAGCTCAGCTGCTGAAAGCAATGGACTATCAGACGAGAAGAAATATTAAGAAAACACTTGAGATGGGTGTGAAACTAAGAGACTTATCTATTGAGGAAACCGAGACGTTTTACCGTCTATTTAAAATGGCTGAAGATAAACACGGCTTCTCTTTCCGCAAGTACGACTATTTCGTCCGCATGCAGGAGACCTATGGCGATAAGTGCCGGTTAGTGCTGAGTTATATTGACTTAGATGAGTATCTCGATCGCTTAAAGAATGAACAGCAGCAAATGCAGCAGGAGTTCGCAGCGTCTTCAAAGGAACTGGCAGAGAACCCAGGTTTCAGAAAGCTGAAAAATAAGCATAACGAGCAGGACAAGAAGCTGCAGGTATTAGCGAAGAAAATTAAGGAAATTGAGAGTCTGAGAGCGTCAGACGGTGCTATACTGGAGCTCGCCAGTGCGCTATACATCCACAATAATCATGAACTTTATTATTTATCCAGTGGCTCGAATCCTAAGTACAATCAGTTTATGGGTCCTTATAATATGATGTGGCAGATGATTCAGTATGCGCAGTCACTGAATTTGAAGAAATATAACTTCTACGGTGTGAGCGGTGACTTTACAGAGAAATCGCCGGACCTTGGAGTCGTGAAGTTCAAAAAGGGATTTAACGCAGTAGTAGAAGAATATATCGGTGACTTTGAAAAACCGTTACGTCCGTTATTCTATAAAATATATAAAAGGATGAAACGTTAGAGGGCAGTAATTACAGCGATCCGTTCATTCAGTGTTGGTGGTGTTACTGTTATCATCGCCCTGTCTTCAATGGGCTTACCGATTGCGCTTGCTGGTGTACTGATTACAGTCGAACCGCTCATCGATATGGGCCGTACTGCATTGAACGTCAATGGTAGTATGCTGAGCGGAACAATCACATCACGTATGCTCGGTACATTCAATAAAGGGATTTACTCAGATAAAGATGCAGTTGTAGAACAGACAGAAGCATAGGAGTGGAGCAGGACGAGAAATCGTCCTGTTTTTTTGTGCATATAAATTGCTCTAAACGAGTATGTTGAATGTTAAAATTAAAGATAACTATTTATGATGGAAATGAACAGAGCAGTTTTGAAATTTTCATTTTAGTGTTTGGAACTATTATGCTTTTGATTGGTAATTATAGATTATGTATTCAACTGGAAGCGTAGTTATTATATTGGGCAATGGAAAAGAGGAG
Organism: Macrococcus equipercicus; assembly: GCF_004359525.2. Classification (GTDB taxonomy): domain Bacteria; phylum Bacillota; class Bacilli; order Staphylococcales; family Staphylococcaceae; genus Macrococcus; species Macrococcus equipercicus. The sequence continues at coordinate 73,856 of NZ_SCWC02000002.1, forward strand.
TGAGGAATTGTCAGCTATTATGAATGAAATCAATATCAATCCAGAAGGTATGACTCCATTTTTTCAAGTTCATTCTGAAAAGAGAGTGAGGTTTTTGTGGGACAAGCTCGATAAAAATATAGTAACGGATTTAATTCACACTATATTTAGAGATTCACAACTAACGATGACCGTTCTGGTAGGCTATTCTTTTGAACTGAATTTTGTTAAAGAGAAAACGGGGATTGGAAAAATTTTTACCATCACTAACTGGAAAGAACTATCCATTGATTCAGAAGACCATGAATTTCAATTTGTACTAGCTCAAATTGAAAGAATCAAGAAAGATGAACTTATCAACTATTGTATGAAGATAAAAAATGGCCATCCACAAGCATATATCACATTTAACAATGAAAGCTCGTTGCTTTACGTGAGTACGGATGTGATGGATATTGTCAGTCAGGACAAGAATTCGATTTCAGCTCTCAAAAAGAAATATCATGGCATTGTCGATGTATATCGGGAAGCTAAACATAGTAGGGGAATATAAGATGACTAAGCACAACTTTTACAATGGGGATGGATTGTTCAAAGAGTTCAGTAAAATCAGAAGTAATGAAGTGAATTTCAATGATTTAGTGGAGATGAGAATAATAGATAAGTCATATTAAAATTAAATTTTTAACTCTAATCATATTTAATGTGATTAGAGTTTTTTAATTAATCAATGGAATATATACTTTACATAATGGAATATATATGTTACATTTAAGGTGTCTTAAGGAGGAGTTATATGAATAAGGTTAAAATTTCTAGAGTAGAAGCTGGTCTTACACAGATTGAGCTAGCAGACAAAGTGAATGTCACTAGACAAACAATTAGTTTAATAGAAAAAGGAAAGTATAACCCTTCTTTGAGACTATGTTTAGATATTTGTTATGTTCTTAACAAAACCTTGGATCAAATATTTTGGGTTGAAGAAGGGGATGCATAAAATGCAAAAAATTAAAGATGAACGCTTAATTCTGAAAAATTTGCAGAATATCAGAGTCGCTTTTGTTGTTCAAACTATCGGTATATTATTTCTACTGGGATATGAGATGGTCATGAAAGGTTACGAAAAAATGATTACAAATCCTTTGTGGTTTGTATTTATGACTACAATGACCGTATTGATATTATTGTCCGTTAATATCAGCGTAGAATACGATCGAAGTAAAAGAAGTGCCCAACAAGTCTTAAAGACTGGACTACTTACTTTATTATTAGTATCAATTCTTATTTCAGTATTAGTAGGTGTAACACCAGGGTATGATATGTTAAGCGGTTTAATAATGGGTTTAGTACTATTTGTTTGTGGATTTCTGGTATTACTATACGTTTATTTGGTGAAAAAAGATGCAGAAGAGAAGTAGCGGGTTAAAGACTAAAGATCAGAAAAGTTAATATTACAATTTGCACCTTTCAATGTATTGCTTTATAATGAATTTATCGAGTAAAGTCAGCATATAAAGCCGAACCCCTCACTAGTGGAAGTAGTGAGGGGTTTTTGGCTATTGGTTGGTGCTGTCCTTGTTATTGCGATGTTCTAACCAATAAGTGAACATGGCAACAATGCAGCCAGCTATTGCTGATGCAAGGATTTCTTCGAGTAAAGTCAACATATCTTCACCTCCTTCCATTGAATGTTCGTCAATGGAAGTCAGGACGACATACAAATGATATCATGTACGTAAACAGAGATATAATGTTACAATCCATTTTTACTATCTTTATATTCATCCTCACTTGATTGTCATTCTCTTATCTCCTATAATGAATAGGAAATGAATATTGAACCGATAAAAAGACGGGATTGATAGTTTATGTCCAGAGAGTGGTCGACTGTGGTGCAACGATCATCATGAGCTGTGTTTCTTTTCATCTTTTTGGTTGCTTAATAAGAAGTTAAGCCGGTCCCTGCCCGTTACGCATGAATGAAGTGTATGCTTAGGCATAAATTTGGGTGGTACCGCGGAAGTCTTTCGTCCCTTTGTAGGACGTGGGGCTATTTTTTTATCAATTTTTTAGGAGGATTATGATGGAGCTTAAGGATAAGTTAAGTGCATTGCAGCAGGAAGCACTGGCGAAAGTGAATGACGCGAGTGATGCGGCAGCGTTGCAGCAGGTGAAGGTGGAGTATCTTGGTAAGAAGGGGATTATCACCGGATTGATGAAAGAGATGAAGTCACTGCCGAACGAGGAGAAGCCGATGTTCGGTCAGCTCGTGAACGAGGCGCGTCAGGCTGTGGAAGCGGCGATGACAGAGAAAGATACGGAGCTGAAGGACAAAGCGATCAATGATAAGCTTCAGAATGAAACGATTGATATCTCATTACCCGGTCGCAATTTCAATGTCGGCAGCGCACATCCACTGACAAAGATTGTCGAGGAACTGGAAGATCTGTTTATCGGTTTAGGATATGAAGTCGTGGAAGGCTACGAAGTCGAGACAGATTACTATAACTTCGAAGCACTGAATCTGCCGAAGTCGCATCCGGCGCGTGATATGCAGGACAGTTTCTATATCACAGAAGAGCTCCTGATGCGTACGCATACGTCACCAGTACAGGCGAGAACATTAGAGAGCCGTAAAGGTCAGGGTCCGGTCAAGATCATCTGTCCAGGTAAAGTTTATCGCCGTGATAGTGATGACGCGACGCATAGCCATCAGTTCACGCAGATTGAGGGGCTGGTTGTTGATGAGAACATCAAGATGAGCGACCTAAAAGGAACACTGGAGCTGTTCGCGAAGAAGATGTTCGGGGCTGAGCGCGAGATTCGTCTCCGTCCAAGTTTCTTCCCGTTTACAGAACCATCTGTTGAAGTCGATATCTCATGCTTCAAGTGTGGCGGCGCCGGCTGTAACGTCTGTAAGGGCACAGGCTGGATCGAGATTCTCGGTGCCGGTATGGTGCATCCGAATGTGCTAGAGATGGCGGGGTTCGATTCAGAGAAATATTCAGGCTTTGCCTTCGGTATGGGGCCTGACCGTATCGCGATGCTGAAATACGGTATTGAAGATATCCGTCATTTCTATACGGATGACTTACGTTTCCTTGAACAGTTCAAAGCAGTAGAAGATGGAGGTAGTGAACATGTTAGTCAGTAAAGAATGGCTGAATGAATTTGTCCGCGTCAATGTGCCGGTTGAAGAGCTGGCCGAGAAGATCACAAGAAGCGGGATTGAAGTAGAAGAGATCACCGATTATACGAAAGATATCAAAAACCTGGTTGTCGGTCATGTGCTGACGAAGGAGAAACATCCGGATGCGGACAAACTTAATGTCACGACTGTGGATGTCGGCGATGAGACGCTGCAGATTGTCTGCGGTGCACCGAATGTCGACGCGGGCCAGTATGTCATCGTCTGCAAGCCGGGCGGTCGTCTGCCGGACGGCGTTAAGATCAAGCGCGCGAAACTGCGCGGCGTTGAATCAAACGGGATGATCTGTTCACTCGGTGAGCTCGGTCTGCCGAAGAACTTAGTGCCGGCACAGTACGAGACAGGGATCTTCCATTTCCCTGAAGAAGTGACGCCGGGCACTGATGCGCTTGAAGCACTGTTCTTGGCAGACGGTGTGATGGAGTTCGGTCTGACGCCTAACCGTGCGGATGCGATGAGCATGCTCGGCTCTGCCTATGAAGTGAGTGCGTTGTACGAAGAAGAGATTGAGTTCCCTGAAGCAGAGTTAGAGGAATCCGGGAACGCAGCAGATGCGATTGCGGTGACGATTGAGGATGCTGATGCTTCTCCTTATTATGCAGCGCGTGTCGTCCGAAATGTGGAAATCAAGCCGTCTCCGACATGGATGCAGATGCGTCTCATCAAAGCAGGCGTGCGTCCGATCAATAATGTCGTCGACGTCTCCAACTATGTCATGATGGAACTCGGTCAGCCGCTTCATATGTTCGATGCTGACAAAATCGGCTCACAGAAAATCGTTGTCCGTTATGCCGAGGCAGGCGAGAAGATGACGACGCTTGACGACAAGGAGCGCGTGCTGACTGCTGAGGATATCGTTGTGACGAACGGCAGCGCACCGATTGCGCTGGGGGGTGTCATGGGCGGTGATTTCTCTGAAGTGACAGAGGAGACGAAGAATGTCGTCATTGAATCAGCGTTATTCAACCCGGTCCATGTCCGTAAGACGTCCCGTCAGACGGGTCTGCGTTCAGAAGCATCCAGCCGCTTCGAAAAAGGCGTCGCACCTGAGCGCGTGAACATGGCGCTTGACCGTGCCGCATTCCTGCTGCAGGAACATGCGAACGGCAACGTGCTTGCAGGTATTGTGGCAGCAGGAGAACTGCCTGACCTTGAAGTGACGGTGCAGATCACGACTGATGAAGTGAACGGCCTAATCGGATTTGATCTCTCCAATACAGAAATCAAGACTATCTTTGAACGACTCGGCTTCGACAGCCAGGTGGATGGTGACGCGTTCAACGTCCATGTGCCGACAAGACGCGGTGACATCACGATCAAGGAAGACTTAATCGAGGAAGTGGCGCGTATTTACGGTTACGACGAACTGCCGTCGACGTTACCTGTGACGCATGCCAGTAAACGTGTCGGTCTGACGGCTTACCAGGCGAAACGCCGTGCAGTAAAATCACTGCTTGAAGGACTGGGGCTGAACCAGGCGATCACTTATGCGCTCGTGTCTGAAGAAAAAGCGCAGCAGTTCACGGACAAGACAGAGGAGACGGTCAAACTGATGATGCCGATGAGTGCGGACCATGCCGTGTTACGTCAAAGCCTGCTGCCGCATTTAATCGATGCCGTGCAGTATAACAATGCCCGTCAGCTGAAAGACGTCGCGTTATACGAAATCGGTAATGTCTTCCGTGGCCGCGGTTCAGCGCAGCCGGTTGAGACAGAGAAATTAGCGGGTATTATCACAGGTCAGTTCAGCGCGACTGAATGGCAGGGTAAAGTCGAAGCGGTTGATTTCTTCGTCATCAAAGGGATTGTTGAAGCATTAGCTGCTAAATTAAGTGTGCAGTTCACTTACGAGCGTGCAGATGTCACGGAACTGCATCCAGGCCGCAGTGCACAAGTTCTCCTGAACGGCGAAGTCATCGGTTTCATCGGTCAGCTGCATCCACTCATTGAACGCGAGCATGACTTAAAAGAGACGTATGTCTTCGAACTGAATTTACAGCGTATATTAGAAGAGACAAGTGCCGTGAAGTATCATATGATCCCGAAATTCCCGGGCATCTCCCGTGATATCGCGCTTGAAGTGGAACGGACACGCGAGACAGGCGAACTGATTGACATCATCATGAGTGCTGACAACAAGTATCTGCAGCGCGCAATGGTCTTTGATGTGTATGAAGGCGAGCATATCGCTGAAGATAAGAAATCTGTTGCAATCCGCATGGAGTTCCTGAACCCGGAAGAGACATTAAAAGACGCGGATATTCAGCCGATTGTCGATCAGATTCTTGAAAACTTAACAGCAGCGGGTGCTAAGTTAAGAGGCTAAGAGAAAGAGACCTGGACAGGTCTCTTTTTTTAGGATGAATTGATATAATTTTACAGAAATTATATACGTTCGTGATGCTGCACTATATAATTAAGTAGAATACAACAAATGGAGGCGTATAGTGATGAAGCGATGGATGATAACATTGACTGCTGCAGTGGCAGTGACAGTCTCAGCCGCAACTGCTGATGCAGCAGTGACACCGAAAACGTGCACTATCAATGTCGTGAATAAAGGCGGCGTGACTAAGATCAACAATTATGTGATCGCCAACAAAGTATACGGGATGTCACGTGATTATAATCCGGGCGCTAGTTCAACGATGATCAGAAACTACAAGGCGATGGCTGCCGATGCGAAGAAAAAAGGGATAATATTAGGCATTGTAGGGACACAGGGTGCCTATGGCTTCCGCAGCTATCAGGCGCAGCAGACGTTATATAATGATTACATCAATATGTACGGCTTTAATTATGCCTCAAAAATCTCCGCTAAACCGGGGACTTCTGAACATCAGGCGGGTGTAGCGATGGATATCAGGGATAACAGTAACTACGGGACATTGAGCACTGCCTTTGAATATACACTGGCTTCCCGCTATTTGAAGGCCAATGCCCACCGCTTCGGCTTTATTATTCGTTATCTGAAAGGTAAGGAGTCTATTACTGGTTTTATGTATGAGCCATGGCACATCAGGTATGTGGGTCAAAAAGGTGCGACGGCCATGTATAAAAACCATGTGACACTGGAAGAATATCTTGGCATCGCGGGTAAGAAAAAGTTGAACCCGGGAACTTATAAAGTCCGTGGACTGATATGTGACTAATGGTGAAGCAGATAACCCCGGCAGACTGCCGGGGTTATTATTATGGGATTCGTTCCTATATACGCTCAAGCTCCAAATAATTGCTCAGATGGTCAGCAGTATAACTCTCTTCGACATCGAGGAGCCCTGCTGGCGGGCCGCTGTAGAGCAGCCTGCCGCCGTGCTGGCCGGCTTCCGGTCCCATATCGATGATCCAGTCGGCAGCAGTCATCATCGTCAGATTATGTTCGATCAGGATAACGGTATTGCCGTCATCTACGAGCCTGTTGAATAAAGTGATAAGCACATGGATATCTTCCTCATGCAGGCCCGTCGTCGGCTCATCGAAGATAAAAGTCCGGTCTGTGACAGTGTCAATCAAATACTTGCTGAGTTTCACGCGCTGCACTTCGCCGCCTGACAAAGTATCAAGTGACTGACCGAGTGTCATATAGCCGAGACCGGTCGCTGCGAGTGACTGCAGTGTCTCCGTGATCACCTCGTGTTCTTTGAAGTAATCGATACCTTCTTCAACGGTCAGCTTCAGGACGTCTGCGATGGAATAGCCGTCGACTGTCGCCGCCAGTACTTCCGGTCGATAGCGGGTGCCGTTACAGACTTCACATATTTGCGTGAAGTCTGCCATATAGGCAAGCTCCGTCTTCAATACCCCTTTACCATGGCAGTTCGGACAGGCGCCGTCAGAATTATAGCTGAACAGACTTTTCTTCAGACCTGTCTCCCTGCTGAAAAAGGCTCTGATTTCATCGAAAATAGCCGTGTAGGTGAGCAGGTTTGAACGATTCGAGGCATGGACCGGCTTCTGGTCGATAAAAATGGTGTGCTCTTTATTTTTGAAGCCGGTCTTGATCAGCGTGCTTTTACCGGAACCTGCGACACCTGTAACTGCTGTGATGACGTGCTGTGGAATATCAACAGACACATTTTTAAGGTTATTTTTAGTGATGTTCTTAAGCTTGATGAATGCCTCCGGTGTCCGTGCTTCCTTCAGCTGATGATGTCGTCTCAGCGCGTGACCCGTCGCGGTGTCTGATGCGAGCAGTTCGTTGTAGCTGCCTTCAAAAGTGATTGTCCCGCCATTTTTACCGGCACCGGGACCGATATCGACGATGTGGTCCGCTGTCTTGATGATGTCCGGGTCATGTTCCACAACGAGCACGGTATTCCCTTTGTCACGGATCGAGCGGATGATTTCATTGATGTTCTTGATGTCCTCAGGATGCAGGCCGACGCTCGGTTCATCAATGATATAGACAAGGTCAGTCAGCGGGCTGTTCAAATGCCGGATGAGCTTGATGCGCTGTGATTCACCGCCGGACAGCGTCGGGGTCTCACGCCCGAGCGTCAAATAGCCGAGGCCGATATCAATCAGCGACTGCAGCTGTGCGCGGAGCGGCTTGATGATGTAAGCGGCTTTGTCATCATGAACATCGTCCAGAAACTGGATGGCCTCATGGATGGTCAGGCGCGTAAAGTCTGCGATGTCGAGCCCGTTGATCTTAGCGCTTAAAATCCGGTCGTTTAATCGTTTGCCGTGACAGACAGGACACGGCATTTCTGTGACGACGCGGTTCACTTCAGTCAGCCAGCGCTTCTTCTCAAAGCCGTCGTTAATCAGAAAGTTGCGGCGGAAGCGCGGGATGACGCCTTCATATTTAGCAGTCTTCGGCCATTTCTCCGGTGCATCTTTTAACTTCTTCGGTTCTGTGTAGAGCAGAGTCTCCATTTCTTCCTTTGTATAGTCTTTCAGTTTCTTGTCATTATCAAACAGGCCGGAGAACGTATAGCGCTTACCGCGCCAGTGGCCTGGGCCGAATGTCGGGAAGTTGATGGCATGCTCATTCAGTGATTTATCGTAGTCGAGCAGTTCATCGACATTGATATCTTCGACGTAACCGAGTCCTTGACATGTCTCGCACATGCCGACCGGATTGTTGAAGGAGAATTCGGTGGAGTATGCGACAAATGGTGTGCCGACGCGCGACCAGAGCAGGCGCACCGCTGAATAAATATCAGAGATCGTGCCGACTGTTGACCGCGAGTTACCGCCGAGACGTTTCTGGCTGATGACCATGGACACCGGCAGGTTGCGGATGACATCGACGTCCGGCTTCGCATACTGCGTCAGCTGATACTGGATGTAGGAAGAATATGTTTCATTTAATAATCGTTCAGATTCGGCAGCAATCGTACTGAATACTAGTGACGATTTACCGGAACCCGACCGACCTGTGAAGACGGTGAGCTTATTTTTAGGAATCTCGAGTGTGATATTCTTTAAGTTGTTCTGTCTTGCGCCTTTGATGATGATGTTGTTCATAAGGAAAAGTCCTTTCTATACAAGGTTTGCGTGTCACGTTTTTGATTTCTTGAGAGGCATTCCGGTTTGCGTGTCACGTTTTTGATTTCTTGAGAGGCATTCCGGTTTGCGCGTCACGTTTTCAAAGTCTTGACCGGCACGAAAGCGTAAACGATATCACTTACGTCTTTTCCCTATTTCCTTGGCAATATACCATAACAGGTAGGCAATGATGCCGAGACCTGCGCCGTAATAGATCGGTTCCATTATGACCGCTTCCTTTCAACTAGATTGAGGGCTTTTGCTCTGTTTTTGAAGTCTTTCTTTGTCACTGAATCAAGGTAATCGAGCGACCGGCGTTCGATGATCTTCGCCGCCTGCAGGTCGACTTTCGCACCGGCGCCTTTAACAATTTCAAGCCCTGCTGCCTGTTCGATTTTGTCCATCTGTTTGATGAAGGCATATCTTGCGATGATGGAGCTCGCCGCAATAGCGATGGACTTCGATTCACCTTTCGTCTCAAAACGTGTGCGCGCGCGCTCCGGTATTGGGGTGAGCGCGTAGTTCTCGTAGACGCCCTGGACGGCGAACTGGTCGATGACGATATAGTCGGGCTTTGTGTCAATCTTATTCAGCACATTATGGATCGCCTGATTATGCAGCACTGCCTTCATCTTGACCTGACTCCAGCCCCGTGCCTTCTGCTGGTTGTATTTCGGATTATCAAGCACGAGCAGGGAATGCGGGAGCAGCGGGATGATCTGCTCCGCGAGCTCGACGATTTTCGGGTCCTTTAAGTTTTTTGAGTCCATCACACCGAGCAGCTTGAGAATCTCGGCATGCTGCTTGGAGACGTAGCTTGCGACGACGGTCATCGGACCGAAGTAGTCACCTGAACCGGCTTCATCTGAGCCGATGCAGTTATACTGGTCGTATGCGAGTGTCATTTGTTTCGGTTCCTGCTGTTCAGCCGGCAGCGCGCCGAGCAGTTCAGCTGCCAGATTGTCAGCGTCACGGCCCTGTATCATCACTTTGTTCGAGCGGTAGACTGAAATGGAATGCCCCTGGATTTTTGCACGGGCGATCATACCGGGCGGCAGATTTTCCGTTTCATGGGTGATTTTCTTCAGCAGTTTCTCAATTTCTATTTTATCCATCATTTTTACGACTGTACTCACAGTAAATCCCTCATTATAAGCGTATTTTTATTGTGTATTCTTTATAAAAAATGGTAACATATAAAGTAAATGACGGACAGTGGAGTGGACCATATGGGTGAATTTAAAAACAGAATAACCGTTTCTATATATGATCAACATTACACGATCATCGGTGAAGACGAACCGAGTCATATTAGATACGTCGCCGGACTGGTGGATTCCCGCATCAGAGAGATCTCCCGCTATAACTCCGGTCTTGACACATCACGCAAAGCTGTACTGACAGCTGTCAATATTATGGATGATTATGTCAAGCTGCAGGAGAAATACGAAGAACTGCTCGCTAAATATGATTCAGAAGGTCAGGGTTCTGCACATGATTGATATTATTTTATTGTTCTTCCTCATTCTTGGAGCGGTCATCGGTCTCAGAAGAGGTTTTATATTACAGTCCATGCACTTATTAGGTACAATCGGTGCATTCATCATCGCCCGCCTGTTCTACCAGGCACTAGCGGCGAAGCTCTATTTAATCGTTCCTTATCCAGCCGCCGGTCAGCAGCCTTCTGAGCTGATTCACTGGTTCAACAGCGAACAGGCGTTTTACAATGTCATCAGCTTTATATTTCTGTTCATTGTAAGCAAGGTCATTCTGCAGATGATTGCGACGGTCTTTGACTATATCGCCCAGCTGCCGCTCCTCAAGCAGTTAAATGCATGGCTCGGCTCACTGCTCGGTTTCATTGAAAGTTATCTGCTTGTCTTTCTCCTGTTTTTCTTTATCGCGATGATTCCTGTTCCATTCCTGCAGGACCGTATCAACGGCAGTTTCATTGCGAAGTTTGTAGTGGAATATACACCGATATTAAGTGACCGTGCCATCCACTGGTTTCAGAATGCCGCGTTCATAATTTTAAATCATTAGTCATAGGCGGAGGTCTATGACTTTTATTTTGGGGGTCTTCATAATGACAAAGAAAGATTATATCAAGCTGCTGGAAACAATCGGATTATATATGGAACTGAAAGGTGAGAACAGCTTCAAAGTCTCCGCATACCGTAAAGCGGCCGGAGCGATTGAACAGTCGCAGACACCGATTGACGACATCAAGGATTTTTCAGTGCTGCCGGCTATCGGTAAGAGCGTCTCGGAGCTGCTCGACGAATACCGGAGCACGGGGCAGTCATCGCTTCTTGATACGCTGAAGGAAGAAGTGCCTGAAGGCCATATTAAAATGCTGAAGATCAGAAATCTCGGGGCGAAGAAAATCGTCAAGCTGTATAAAACCCTTGGCATCACCACGATTGATGAGCTGCAAGCAGCATGCACCGCAGGGAAAGTGCAGGAACTTGCAGGCTTCGGTGCCAAGACAGAGGAGACCATCTTAAAGGGCATCGAAGACTTGACGACTAAACATGATTTAAGCATCAATGAGGCGGTGAAGCTGACGCTGTTCATCAATGAAGGGCTGGAAAGCTGCCCGTCCGTCAGCCGTTATCAAGTTGCCGGCAGTCACCGGCGGATGGCTGAATACAGCAAGGACCTGGACTACATTGTTGAGACTGCGCATCCAGAGCAGGCAGCGCAAGAAATCGAGTCACTTGATATCGTCACTCACGTCGAGGTGAGCGGCACTGAGAAAGTGTCTGTCACCGTCATGATCGAGGATATTGAGACAGCGGTTGATTTCAGGTTCACGGATGCTGCGGGATTTGTGCAGATGCTGAATCACTTCACAGGCAGCAGGGACCATAACGTCAAGATGCGTCAGCTCGCTAAAGCACGCGGTGAGAAAGTCAATGAGTACGGCATCACGACAGCAGACGGCGAACTGATCCAGTATGCGACGGAGGAAGAGATCTATCAGCATTACGGTCAATCGTACATACCGCCTGAAATGCGTGATACGGTCGATGCCTTCGATGTGGACCAGTCGACTATTTTGACGCTCAATGCGATCAGAGGTGACCTTCACATGCATACGACTGCAAGTGACGGCGCCCACGAACTTGAGGAGATGATTGAAGCGTGCATCAAGAAAGGGTACGACTACATGGTCATCACCGATCATTCAAGAAGCCTGCGCGTCGCGAATGGGCTGTCTATTGAGCGGCTGCTGGAACAGCATGAGAAGATCAAAGTGCTCGATAAAGCTTACAGTGAGATCGATATCTACAGCGGCACAGAAATGGACATACTGCCGGACGGTACGCTTGATTTCCCGGATGACGTGCTGGCACAGCTCGATTATGTCATCGCTGCCATCCATCAGTCATTCAGCCAGCCGGAGAGCAGAATTATGGAACGGCTGCTGAATGCCTGTCATAATCCTTATGTCAGACAGCTCGCCCATCCGACAGGCAGACTGCTCGGCGGACGCTCCGGCTATCCGGTTGACATGGCGCAGCTGATCGCAGCGGCGCAGGAGACGAACACAGTGCTTGAAGTGAATGCCCATCCGATCAGGCTGGACATCAGCAGTGCTGTCCTTAAAAGCAATCCGGGACTGACTATCGCCATCAATACCGATGCCCATCATATCAATCACCTCGACTTGATGAAGTACGGCGTCGGCACAGCCATTAAAGGCCATGTCACGACAGCTTCAGTCATCAACACGATGACGCGTGACGCATTCAGAAAGTGGCTTAAGGAAGGAAAGAAAATGAAATGAACGTTAAAGCACTCAACGTTTTAGAATATAACCGCGTTAAAGAACGCGTCATCAGCTATGCGCAGAATGAAGTCAGCACGGCACTTGTCCAGGTGATGAACCCGTCAACCGATAAAGACTGGGTGACGGCGCAGCTCGGCAGACTCGATGAAGCGCGCATCATCAATATGCAGGGCAGTGAACCCGGCATGAGCACGCTGACCACTGTTCACAGCTTGACGAAGCGGGCGCATATCGGCTCCATGCTCAGCGTCACTGAGCTGAACCGCATCAAAAACAACATCAGGGTGACGAACCGCTACAAAACGTACATCCTCAGCTTGACGTCAGGCGGCGATGTTTCTCTGCCGCTATTGAGCGCACAGTTTCAGAAGCTGCCTGTGCTCAGTCACGTCAGTGATGAGATCGATGCGAAATGTGACGAGGCAGAACTGCGCGATCACGCCTCCGCTGCACTGTATGATATCCGGCAGCAGAAAAAAGGCATCAACCGCAGAATTAAGGACAAGCTTGATTCCATCGTGCGCTCGCAGGCCAATCAGAAGAAACTGTCTGACGCCATCGTGACGATCCGTAATGACCGGCAGGTAATACCGGTGCGCAGTGAGTACAAGCAGGATTTCCCGGGCATCGTCCACGATACGTCGGCATCCGGTCAGACATTCTACATCGAGCCGAACAGCATAGTCGAACTGAGCAGCCAGCTGAACACAGTCGCTGCCCGTGAGAACGAGGAAGTGAGCCGGATTCTGTACGAGCTGTCCGGACTCGTCGCTGAAGCTCATCATGAGATCAACTGGGTGACCGAGGTCATGGGTGAACTTGACTATCAGCTCGCTAAAGCAAAGTACGGCCATTCACTGAAAGGCGTGATCCCGGTCATTGAAGACGAGCGGACGATTGATCTGCCGTTTGCCTGGCATCCGCTGCTCGACCCTGCGACAGTCGTCAAAAACAGCATCACGTTCGGAGATGACATTCATTCAGTCATTATTACAGGGCCGAACACCGGCGGGAAGACCGTCACACTGAAAACAGTCGGCCTCATTGTGCTGATGGCCCAGTCCGGCATGATGATCCCGGCTGCAGAAGGCGCGGCCCTCAGCATCTATCACGAAGTTTTCTGTGATATCGGTGATGAGCAGTCGATCGAACAGTCACTCTCCACATTTTCAAGTCATATGACGAACATCGTCAGCATACTGCAGGAGATGGATGACAGAAGTCTTGTGCTGTTTGATGAGCTCGGCTCAGGGACAGACCCTGCTGAAGGTGCGGCGCTTGCGATGAGCATACTGGACCGCTGTCTTGAGAAGGATGTCATGACGATGGCGACGACGCATTATCCTGAACTGAAAGCATACAGCTATAACCGTGAGCATGTCATGAATGCAAGTGTCGAGTTCGATGTGGAGACATTGAGCCCGACTTATAAACTGCTGATGGGTGTGCCCGGAAAAAGTAATGCCTTTGAAATCTCGAAGAAGTTAGGGCTCGAGCTATCGGTCATCAAACATGCCCGGCAGCTCATCCATATGGACAACGTCGAAGTCAATGAAATGATTGCCGCATTAGAGAGAAATACACGGCAGGCAGAAAACGACCGCATTACAATGGAGCGCCTGAAAAAAGAAGCGGAGCAGCTGCATAAAGAACTGTCTGACCAGTACGCGCAGTACAGCCGTCAGAAAGAATCGCTCATTGAACAGGCGAAGCAGTCGGCGAATGAGATTGTCACGAAAGCTGAGAAAGCAGCGGACGACATCATTAAAGACTTGAAGACGCTCCGGACAGAGCAGCAGGGCATTAAAGAAAACGAGCTGATCGAGAAGAAAGGCCGGTTCAAAGACTTATACAATGAAACAACGCTCAAAAAATCACGTACAGCAGAAGTGCAGGAGGTCATCGCACCGGGTGACAATGTCAAAGTGCTGTCTTACGGCCAGAAAGGTGTCATTCTGTCAGTGGACAAGGAAGAAGCGGTCGTCCAGATGGGTATCATCAAGATGAAGCTGCCTTTGTCTGACTTCAAGAAGGAGCAGCCTGAGAAGGATAAGCAGATCCGGGTTGTCCCGCGCGTCAACCGCCAGACCATCAAGATGGAGCTCGATTTACGGGGTGAGCGCTATGAAGAGGCATTGACCCGTCTCGAGAATTATCTGAATCAGGCGCTGCTCAGCAACTATGGTCAGGTCACCATCATCCACGGTAAAGGGACAGGCGCGCTGCAAAAAGGTGTGCAGGACTATTTGAAACGTGCTAAGATGGTGAAATCATTCAGAGGCGGTATGCCGTCAGAAGGCGGCTTCGGTGTGACAGTCGTCGAACTGAAGTAGGAGGATATGATGTGGAACTTTGATATGTATAAACTTGCCGTCGTGCTGATCATCGTGGCAACACTCATGCTGCTCGGCGGGGTCACCTACTTGTTTTTACAGTAATTTGAACAAAAAGAAGTAATATTCTGAAAATAACTTGACGGAAAATTACTTCTTTTTTATACTAATAGTTGAATGAATGGTCATTCAGTAGAGAGGGAGAACATCATTGACGGAAAAAAGACAAATCATCATCAACGCTGCTGTGGAAGTCATCGCAGAGCACGGCTATCACGGCGCGCAAGTGTCAAAAATAGCGAAACAGGCGGGAGTCGCCGACGGAACCATCTATCTGTACTTTAAAAATAAGGACGATATTCTGTTCGGTCTGTTTGAAGATAAAGTTGACCAGCTGATGGCGACCATGACAGCGACATCAGCTGCATCACCTGAAGACCAGCTGAAGACATTCGTCAGAAACCATGTGGAGTGGCTGGCACTTGACCGCTCGCTTGCAGCATGCGTGCAGCTGGAGCTCAGACAGTCGAAGAAGGAGATGCGGAACAAACTGAATCATCTGCTCATCCCTTATCACCGGCTGCTTGAAAATATTCTTGTCAAAGGAATCGATGCCGGTGTCTTTGACCCGGCGATGAATCTGAAGTTTGCAAGGCAGCTCATCTTCGGAGCGATTGATGAGGCGATCTCGACATGGGTAGTCGCTGATTTCAAGTATGATATTACCGCCCAGTTTGACGACCTGTACTATTTGATCAGTAAAGCCGTAACCAAGGAGGACCATCATGATTAACATGACTATTAATGATAAGCGCTGTACGTTGACACTTGACCGACCGAAAGCGAATGCGCTGTCGGCAGAACTTGTAGCACAGCTCGGGGAGAAGCTGGATACTGTGGAAGCTGACGGCACTGTCAAAGTCGTCCTGCTGCAAGGGGAGGGCAGGTTCTTCTCAGCAGGAGCTGACATCAAGGAGTTCGCTCTCCGCAGTGCCGAAGAACTCGAGCAGCAGAGTCGTGATACTCATGCAGTGTTCAACCGGCTTGAGCATTTTAACGTGCCGGTGATCGCATTGATCAAAGGTGCAGCACTCGGCGGCGGGCTTGAACTTGCGATGAGCTGCCACATTCGTCTGAGCACAGTTGATGCGCAGCTCGGCCTGCCGGAAATCAATCTCGGCGTCATGCCGGGTTATTCCGGGATACGCCGCCTGAAAAGCCATGTCGGCACGGCAAAAGCACTGGAGATGGCACTGACCGGTCAGGCAGTGAGCGGCGCTGAAGCGGAAGTGATGGGGCTTGTCACAAAGGCATTTCCGACAGAAGATGACATGGTGCGCTACGCAGAACAGCTCAGTTCAACCATTCAAGGCTATTCACTGGATTCCATCCAAGGCATCATGGCCGTCAGCGCAGAAACAGAAGCTGAGAAGAGTGATGACACGGAAGCCCGGCTCTTCGGCCGGATCTTTGACACCGATAATGCTAAAGAAGGGGTTCAGGCATTCATCGCTAAACGCAGACCAGACTTTAAATAACATCAACAAAGGGGATTGAAGGATGAACATTTATGTACTGATGAAACGCACATTTGACACAGAGGAACGGATTCAGCTGCAGGGGGACAGAATAGACGAGGACAGCGCAGAGTTTATCATCAATCCGTATGACGAATATGCGATTGAAGAAGCAGTCAAGCTGAAGGAATCACATGACGGCGAGATTGTTGTTCTGACGGTCGGCACTGAGGAGAGCGAGAAGGAGCTGCGGACCGCGCTCGCGATGGGTGCGGACCGCGCTGTGCTGATCAATGCTGAGGATGACTACGAAGACTTAGACAGCAGCAGCGTCGCACGGATTATTGCAGCGTATGTGGCAGCGCAGGATGTTGATGTGATTCTTGCGGGCAATGTCGCTATCGACGGCGGCAGCGGTTCTGTCGGGCCGGCTGTAGCTGAACTTCTTGATATACCGTACGTGACGACAGCAGTAGAACTTATAATTGACGGCACGACGGCGCATATTACAAGAGATGCAGAAGGTGACACGGAGAAAGTATCCGTGCAGCTGCCGTTTCTTATGACGTGTCAGCAAGGGTTGAATGAACCGCGTTACCCGTCACTGCCGGGCATCATGAAGGCGAAGAAAAAACCGCTTGATGAAGTAGCGCTCGATGATATAGAAGTGGATGATTACGAAGCATTGACCCGCCGGGAAGCGCTATCGCTTCCTGCGGACAAAGCTGCGGGCCGTATTCTTGACGGTGAACTGACGGCGCAAATAGACGAACTGGTCGGTCTGCTGATTCATGACAGAAAAATAGTCGGATAGGAAAAGGGGATTATCATGACGAATATTTTAACAGTAGCAGAAATTAAAGATTATCAGCTGAGACATGTCTCATTTGAAGCCATTGCACTTGGCAGGCAGTTAGGAGAAGTCACGACGCTGTTGATCAACGGGACAGATGATATGGCAGGTCAGCTGGCAGCACACGGAGCAGACCGCATTCTGACAGTGACAGACGAGCAGCTCACGCCTTACAGCAGCGACGGTTATACTCAAGTCATCCAGGCGGCGCTGGATGCTGTATCACCTGACTATTTGATTCTCGGTCATACGGCTGTCGGCAAGGATCTGGCACCAGTCATTGCGGTCAGAAGACAGGCTGGACTGATCACTGATGTCGTTGCTTACAGTGATGGGCACTTCAAGCGGCCGATCTATTCCGGCAAAGCATTCGAGGAGAAGACGTTCAACAGTGACTTCAGAGTCGTGACAATCAGACCGAATAACTTTGCGGTATTGAACATAGCAGGGGCAGGCACAGTCGAGCCGCTTGACGTGACAATCAAGGATTTACGGACAACAATCAATGAAATCGTGCAGAAGACAACGGCAGGTGTAGACCTCGCAGAAGCGAAAGTCGTCGTAGCGGGCGGCCGCGGCGTTAAATCAGCAGAAGGCTTTAACATGCTGCAGGAGCTGGCAGATGTGCTCGGCGGAGCAGTCGGTGCTTCACGCGGTGCGACAGACGCTGAGTACTGCGACTATTCACTGCAGATCGGCCAGACCGGTAAAGTCGTCACACCTGACTTATACATCGCGTGCGGTATTTCAGGTGCCATTCAGCATCTGGCGGGCATGAGCAATGCCAAAGTCATCGTCGCGATCAACAAAGATCCGGAAGCGAATATTTTCAGTGTGGCGGACTACGGCATCGTCGGTGATCTGTTCGATGTCGTACCGATGCTGACGGATGCCTTTAAAGCCGCACGAGTGTGAGCAAAGAGGATGACGGTTGATTAGCACCATGTTATACTCCTGTTATCATGAAATTTTAGGAGGAACAAACAATGGCATTGATTAATGCAACTGATGCAAACTTTGAAGAAAATATTAAAGAAGGCGTAACTTTAGTAGACTTTTGGGCACCTTGGTGTGGACCATGTAAAATGATCGCTCCTGTGCTTGAAGATTTAGCAGGTGATATCGACGGAAAAGCCAACATCGTTAAAGTGGATGTTGACGAAAACCAGGCGACTGCTGCGAAATTCGAAGTGATGAGCATTCCGACGTTAATCGTCTTCAAAGACGGTCAAGTCGTTGACAAAGTCGTAGGTTTCCAACCTAAAGAACAACTTCAGTCCGTTCTTGAAAAACATTACTAAGAAGCGTATAGGACGCATTAAAAAAGAGCTTCGGCTCTTTTTTATTTTGAATGGGGAATAGCGTATGGAAGACTTTCAGTTAAAAATCAGGCAGAAACTTGCGGTGCTGCCGATGGAACCCGGCTGTTATTTGATGAAGGACAGGCAGGGGGAGATCATCTATGTCGGTAAGGCGAAGAATCTGCGCAACCGTGTCCGCTCTTATTTCAGCGGCGCACATGATGAGAAGACGACCCGGCTTGTCGCGGAGATCCGGGACTTTGAGTTCATCATCACAAGTACGGAGATTGAATCGCTGCTCCTTGAGCTGACGCTGATCAAAAAGCATTATCCGCGCTACAATATTCTGCTGAAGGATGATAAGAGCTATCCGTTCATCAAGATCACAAAGGAGAAGCATCCGAGGCTGCTTGTCACACGCCAGGTGAAGAAGAACAGCGGCAAATATTTCGGCCCGTATCCGAATGCGTATTCCGCGCAGGAGACAAAGAAGCTGCTGGACCGTATTATTCCGTTCCGGAAATGCAACCATATGCCGGACAAACTGTGTCTTTACTACCATATCGGCCAGTGTCTCGGTCCGTGTGTCTATCCGGTCGAGGAGCAGGAATATCAGGCGATGGTGCAGACGGTCACCCAGTTTCTGAACGGTGAGGATTCAACGATCATTGAAGACCTGCGCCGCAAGATGGAAGAGGCGAGCAGCGCACTGAACTTTGAGCAGGCCAAGGAGTACCGTGACTTGATCAGTCACGTGGAGGCTATCATGTTCAAGCAGAAGATGATGACAGCTGATATGACGGTGAGAGATATTTTCGGTTACAGTGTGGATAAAGGCTGGATGTGCGTGCAGGTGTTCTTCATCAGACAGGGGAATTTAATCGAGCGGAACGTGACGATGATACCGCTGCTGCAGGATCCGGAAGATGCATTCTACAACTTCATCGGCCAGTTCTATCAGCTGAACCAGAACATTCTGCCGAAGGAAGTACATATACCGGTCGGGCTGGACATCGAGATAGTGCGTTCCGTCGTCGAGACGAAAGTCGTTCAGCCGGTGCGCGGTGCGAAGCGGGAGATGGTCGAGCTGGCGGAGAAAAATGCGAGGATCGCCCTGTCCAATAAGTTCGATATGATAGAGCGCGATGAGTCACGCACAATTAATGCGATTGAAGAACTGGGACGTGCGATGAACATCCAGACACCTATCCGCATCGAAGCATTCGATAACTCCAATATTCAAGGGGTGGACCCGGTGTCAGCCATGATTACGTTCATCGACGGCAGGCCGAGCAAGAAAGACTACCGGAAGTATAAAATCCGGACGGTGCAGGGGCCGGATGACTACAAATCGATGGCGGAAGTCGTGAGACGACGCTATATGAGGGTGCTGCGGGAAGGGCTGCCGCTTCCTGACCTGATCATTGTCGACGGCGGCAAAGGCCATATGAACATTATTACGAGTGTGCTGGAAGATGAGCTGGGACTCGATATCCCGGTCGCCGGTCTGAAGAAAAATGCGAAGCACCAGACAGCAGAACTATTGTACGGCGATAACGCAGACATCATTCCGCTCGACAAGAAGAGCCAGGCGTTCTACTTGCTGCAGCGCATTCAGGACGAAGTGCACCGGTTTGCCATCACGTTCCACAGGCAGACCCGGCAGAAGACAGGGCTGCAGTCTCAGCTGGACACTATACCAGGTGTCGGTCCGAAGCGGAAGACACAGCTGATCAAGCATTTCGGTTCGATTAAACGCATTAAAGAGGCCCCGCTTGAGGAACTGACGGCACTCGGTATACCGAAAGCGACAGCGGAGATCATTCAGACGACGCTGAACAGTTCGTGATAATAAAAAACACGGAACGAGTGTCCGTGTTTTTTATTATGATTTCATGCCAGCATCCCGCTAATTGAAAATAATTATCATAGTTCACAAGGGTTTGAAAAGTGATACAATAATGCCATACAGCAAGTTATTATTTTTTTCTGCGAAATGTAATCGGTTTCTTGATTTCATAATTTAAGAAGCGTAGAATTAAACGTGTTCATTTATCTTGCTACAAAATTATTAGGGGGGACTTCGCTTGGCGAAACCAGAACAGTCTTTTGCATTACGCAGGTTGCATTCTTTAATTGGTGTGCTGCCGATTGGTGTATTCTTACTCCAGCATTTATTCGTTAACCACTTTGCAGTTTACGGTCCTGAGAGCTTCAACAGAGCTTCTGACTTCATGGGCAACCTACCACTGAAATTGCTGCTGGAAACAGTAGTCATCTACATCCCGATTTTATTCCATGCGATCTACGGCGTATACATCGCATTTACATCACGCAATAACATTGGACATTACTCAACATTCCGCAACTGGATGTTCCTGCTGCAGCGTGTGACCGGGGTCATCACGTTCATCTTTATCGCTGTCCATGTCTGGCAGACACGCGTGCAAGTTGCATTCGGTCACCACGTGGATTACAGCATGATGCATGAGTTGATGACGAATCCTTTCTACATCGGTTTCTATGTCATCGGTATTTTGAGCACAGTGTTCCACTTTGCGAATGGTCTATGGTCATTTGCCATTACTTGGGGTATCACTCAGAATGACAAGTCGCAGCGCATCATGACTTATGTGTCATTAGTCGTATTCCTGGCAGTATCAGCATTAGGTTTAACAGCATTATTTGCATTCATTTAATTTAGAGGAGTGGCATATATATGGCAAACAGTAAGGTTATCGTTGTCGGCGGCGGGCTCGCCGGGTTAATGGCAGCGATTAAAGCAGCAGAACAGAACACCAATGTGGAGCTGTTCTCATTAGTACCTGTTAAGCGGTCTCATTCAGTGTGCGCACAAGGTGGAATCAATGGTGCGGTTAATACGAAAGGTGAGGGCGATTCACCTTGGATTCACTTCGATGATACAGTATACGGCGGTGACTTCCTGGCGAACCAGCCCCCCGTTAAAGCGATGACTGAAGCAGCGCCTGCTATCATCCACTTATTAGACCGTATGGGTGTTATGTTCAACAGAACACCTGAAGGATTACTTGACTTCCGTCGGTTCGGCGGGACACTGCATCACCGTACGGCTTATGCCGGTGCGACAACGGGGCAGCAGTTATTGTATGCTCTGGACGAACAGGTACGCCGCTACGAAGTAGAAGGATTAGTCACAAAATTTGAAGGCTGGGAATTCCTCGGCATCGTTAAAGATGACGCCGGTGTCTGCCGCGGTATCGTTGCTCAGAACTTAATCAACGCAGAAATCAAATCATTTGCAGCTGATGCTGTCATTATGGCAACGGGTGGTCCTGGTATTATCTTCGGTAAATCAACGAACTCCATGATCAACACAGGTTCTGCCGCTTCTGTTGTCTACCAGCAAGGTGCGACGTATGCAAACGGTGAGTTCATCCAGATTCACCCGACAGCGATTCCCGGCGATGATAAACTGCGGCTGATGAGTGAATCTGCGCGTGGTGAAGGCGGACGTGTCTGGACATATAAAGATGGTAAGCCATGGTACTTCCTGGAAGAGAAATATCCGGATTACGGTAACTTGGTGCCGCGTGACATCGCAACCCGTGAGATCTTCGATGTCTGTGTCAACCAGAAGCTCGGTATCAATGGTGAGAACATGGTCTATCTTGACTTAAGTCATAAAGACCCGCACGAACTGGATGTGAAGCTCGGTGGTATCATCGAAATCTACGAAAAGTTCACAGGTGATGACCCGCGTAAAGTACCGATGAAGATCTTCCCTGCTGTGCATTATTCAATGGGCGGCATCTGGGTGGACTATGACCAGATGACAAACATCCCTGGACTGTTCGCTGCCGGTGAATGTGATTATTCACAGCACGGCGGTAACCGTCTTGGTGCGAATTCATTATTGTCAGCCATTTACGGTGGTATGGTCGCAGGACCGAACGCCATTAAATATATTAAAAACCTTGAAACTTCTTATGAAGATATTCCGGAAGAAATATTTGAACGTCAAGTCGAGAGCGAAAGAGCCCGCTTTGAGTCATTATTGAATATGCGCGGCACAGAAAATGCGTACAAACTTCATAAAGAACTCGGTGAAATCATGACAGCTAACGTGACGGTAGTCCGTCACAATGATAAGCTGCTTGAAACAGACAAGAAGATTGTCGAACTGATGGAACGCTACCAGAACATTGATATGGAAGATACAGCGACATGGAGCAACCAGGCAGTATTCTTTACGCGTCAGTTATGGAACATGCTGGTGCTTGCGCGCGTCATGACCATCGGTGCGTATAACCGTAATGAATCACGCGGCGCCCATTATAAGCCGGAATTCCCGAACCGTAACGATGAGGAATGGCTGAAAACAACAATGGCGATATTTGACGGACCAGAAAATCCACCGATCTTCAACTATGAAGATGTCGATGTCAGCTTAATTCCTCCGCGTGTCCGCGATTACTCTAAAAAAGGAGGCAAACATTAATGGCAGAAAAAACAATCGAATTAGTGATCAGACGTCAGGCTAAGCCGGAAGCTAAGCCTTATGATGAAAAGTTTGTTATTCCATACCGTCCGAACATGAACGTCATCGCAGCGCTCATGGAGATTCAGCGTAATCCAGTCAATGCACAGGGTGAGAAAACAACACCTGTCACATGGGACATGAACTGTCTGGAAGAAGTGTGCGGTGCCTGCTCAATGGTCATCAACGGCCGTGCGCGTCAGTCATGTTCAACGATTATCGATACGCTGGAGCAGCCGATCCGCCTTGAACCGATGGCGACATTCCCGGTGATGCGTGACCTGCAGGTCGACCGTTCTAAAATGTTCGATAACTTAAAACGTGTCAAAGCATGGGTGCCGGTTGATGGTACTTACGACTTAGGACCAGGGCCCCGTATGCCTGAGAAGAAACGTCAGACAGCTTATGAGCTTTCTAAATGTATGACTTGTGGTGTCTGCCTTGAAGTATGTCCGAACGTCAACCAGAATTCTAAATTCATGGGAGCGCAGCCGATCTCACAAGTCCGTCTGTTCAATCTGCATCCGACAGGCAGTATGAATAAAGACGAACGTCTTCACGCCTTGATGGGTGAAGGCGGACTGGCTGAATGCGGTAACTCCCAGAACTGTGTGAAAGCTTGTCCTAAAGGGATTCCTTTGACAACATCAATCGCAGCGATGAACCGGCAGACGAACTTCCAGTTATTCAAATCATTCTTTGGTTCTGATTACCAGGTCAATTAATTATGACGGCAGGCGGAGATTTCCGCCTGCTGCTTTTTTTGATATGATAGTGCTATATGTAGAAGAGGGAGTCATTATGGACAATAAGGAAATGGTTATTTCAATTGAATATCAGTTAAGAAGAATTGCCGACCGCATCAAAATCCAGGGCCGCAGCATCCTGCAGTCCTATCAGCTCTCAAATCAGCAGTTCATCGCGATACAGTGGGTCGGGGAAGGTCCGGTCACCGTCGGCCAGCTCGCTTCAAATATGGGGCTTGCGGTCTCGACAACTTCTGAGATGGTTGATCAGCTGATCCTCAAAAACTGTGTGCGCCGGGAGAAAGATCTGAACGACAAACGGAAAGTGAACCTGCTGCTTGAAGATAAAGGCCGTGCGATCATCAAAGAAGTGATCACGCATCGTCAGAACTATTTGAACGGCTTGATGAGCGGGATGTCACAGGATGACAAAGAAGCACTGCAGCAGTCGGTGGCGACGCTCTATGAGGCGATTGGAGAGCAGCACGATGAATAGACCGATCGGCGTTATTGATTCAGGTGTCGGCGGCCTGACGGTGGCGAAGGAAATCATGCGGCAGCTGCCCAATGAAGCGATCTATTATCTCGGTGACGTAGCGCGCTGTCCTTACGGGCCGCGGCATGGCGAGGAAGTGAAGCGGTTCACGACGGAGCTTGCATTATTTCTGATGACAAAAAACATCAAGATGCTTGTGATTGCCTGTAATACAGCGACTGCGGTTGCTCTGACGGCACTGCAGGAAATGCTGCCGATTCCTGTGATCGGCGTCATTGAACCCGGCGCCCGGACAGCCATCATGACGACGCACAACAACAAAGTGCTCGTCCTCGGGACAGAAGGAACGATTAAATCTGAAGCATACCGCAAAAAAGTGATGTCCATCAATCCGGCGATTGAAGTGAAAGGGGTCAGCTGCCCGGGATTTGTGCCGCTTGTAGAGCAGGTGCGCTATAAAGACCCCATTGTGACCAACATCGTCATCCATCAGACGCTCAAGCAGTGGCGTCAAGATAAGAGTGACACCGTCATACTAGGCTGCACGCATTACCCGCTGCTGAAAGATTACATCGAACAGTATTTCGGCGGTGAGAAAACCATTATTTCGTCAGGTCTTGAGACTGCAAGAGAAGTCAGTGCACTATTGACGTTCAGTCAGGAGCATGCGCATAATACGCGGGTCAAAGCGCACCGGTTTTTTGTCAACGGCGACCCGGAGAAGTTCATGCGTATTGCCCGGGAATGGCTGGAAGATGACTCACTTATAGTGGAAGCGATCAATTTAGAGGAGGAATTAGCATGAGAGATATCGTCATCGCAACAGGAAACCAAGGAAAGATCAACGACTTCAAATATATCTTCCCTGAAGATAATGTCATCGGTATCCAGACACTCGTACCGGACTTCGACGTCGAAGAAACAGGGACGACCTTTGAAGAAAATGCCCGGCTGAAGTCTGAGGCTGGCTGCAGTCTGCTCGGCAAAATCGTGATTGCTGATGATTCAGGATTAGCAGTGGATGCACTGAACGGTGAGCCGGGTATTTATTCCGCACGCTATGCAGGACCCGCTAAAAATGATGAAGCGAACATCGACCTTCTGCTCGGTAATATGGCAGGAATCACCGACCGTTCGGCGCAGTTCGTCTGTGCCATTGCCGTCAGTGAGCCGGGCAGAGCGACCAGGACATACCGCGGTGAAGTCGCAGGTGAAATCGCTTTAGAGCGGCAAGGTACGCACGGCTTCGGCTACGATCCGGTCTTTTACCTGCCGGCGTACCGTAAAACAATGGCTGAGCTGACCAACGAGGAGAAAGCGGAAATCAGCCACCGCCGCCAAGCGATCGAACAGTTGAAACAAGATTTCTAGTAAGGAGATGGCAAGATGAAATGGGTAATTGTAAGTGACAATCATGGTGAAGAAGTGCTACGGGATATTCAGACGATTCATGATGACGCGGACTTATGGGTCCACCTCGGTGATTCTGAGTTTGACTATCATGCCCCTGAGCTGAAGCATTATACGAAAGTCGCCGGAAACTGTGACTACGGCGCTGACTTTAAAGACGAGCAGCTCATCCAGTATCATGATATCAACGCCTATATGACGCACGGCCATAAGTTATCTGTGAACCGCGGACTGAAGCAGTTAGCCGCCCGTGCCGCTGAACATCAGTGCAGCATTGCTTTCTATGGTCATACGCATGTACGGCATGTCGAGACAGTCGACGGCGTCGTCTGCATCAATCCGGGCAGTATCAGCCAGTCGCGCAGCGCTGACCCGGAAAGCTATGCGGTCATCACTTTTGATGAGACGGAGAAAGTCATCACCTTCCTGAATGAGCGGCATGAAATCATGGATAAAGAAGTTCTAGTATTTTAGTGTAATAACACTATAAAACTTTTAGCGATCTATTGTTTTCCCGCTAATTGTTGTTGACTTTAAAGTTCAAACTTGATTATAATTAATCTTGTCTTGAATGAGTCCTGGTAGCTCAGCTGGATAGAGCAACGGCCTTCTAAGCCGTCGGTCGGGGGTTCGAATCCCTCCCAGGACGCTAAAACAAAAGGAAATGTGATTCTTCACATTTCCTTTTTTATTTGTACAGTCATGATAAATCATATAAAATTTAACTAACAATCGATAGATGAGGGGTAAACCGATGAATAAATTTGATGAACAGATCATCGTGGTCGACAGAGAATCATTGTTCAGTCATGAAAAGAATGCATTTAACGGCTTTATTACTATAGAAGATCAGCGCGCCCTTGAAATGTTCGAGACATTGTCTAAATATGAAGTGAAACGTCGCGGTGATATGGAAGAGGACCCTGCGTTCAAGCAGTTGATCTCTTACTGTATCCTTGAAAATGAACACGACGAGCTGCTTGTCTATGAGCGTTTATCCGGCGGCGGTGAAGGAAGGCTGCACGGTCTGAGCTCACTCGGTATCGGCGGCCATATGAACCATCTGGACGGCGATGATATTGAGATGATCCTGATGGAAAACGCAAGACGTGAACTGGCAGAGGAAGTCGGCCTGTCAGCCATCCCTGACAACGACCTTGAACTTATGGGGTTCATCAACGATGATGACAATGAAGTCGGACGCGTACATATCGGACTTGTTTTCAAGATCAAAGTGGAGGCAGCACAGGTGAACGTTGTTGAGACGGATACGCTTGCCATCCAGTGGAGAAACAAGTCAGACCTTCTGGCGGCGGGCAGCTACGAGACATGGAGCCGGCTGATCATCGATGCACTATATACAGCAGGTTTCTAAATGAGCGAGATCATCATCTTCCCGAAAATAGGTGACGGGCTGAACCGGCAGCTGGAAGAGGCGATGGCAGCACAAGATTACGAACGGGCTTATGATATCATCCATGAGATGGAGCGTCATATCGAGCTCAGTCATAAGCAGCAGCTCATCAAGCTCGAGATTTTACAGCACATCGGTTCATTTATTGAGCTCAGGGAAGAAGCAAGTATACTACTCAATCAAGGTCATCCTTCCTATGACGTGATCATCCGTTATTTCCTTGAAAGTCTGTTCGCACTCGAGCAGTACCAGACTGTGATTGAGCTCATTGAATCACTGCGCTCAGAAGACCTGGACCATGGGCTGATGATGCAGCTGCTGCCGCTTTACGATGCCGCACAGCACAGGCGTAATGAACGTGATAAACGTTCAACCGGTCAGCTGCAGCAGTTTCTCCAGTGGCCGGTCAGCCGGCAGCTGCACTATATGGTGGAACTTATTGAAGGTGAGCAGTTCAATTACTGCTCAACGGTCCGTCATTTACTTGGTCAGTCCCTTCATCCCAAAGTGCAGACACTGATGATTGAATATCTACTGCTGGCCGGTGCTGAAGGGAAGATTCAGTTCAACAAGCTGGAGCAGCATGTGACTATTAATCTGGCCGATCTGCCTCATGTGCAGGAATCCAGGCTTGCTGCTGTATGGCCGCACGTCATCGACTGGTTTGATATGCATGCGCCGGCACAGTCGCCTGCGGTCAGCGAATGGCTGAACGACCAGCAGATGATGCGCTACCCGCTTGACTTCAAAGACAGTACGGATATGCTTTATGACATCGAAACGATAGCAGAAGCTTATGTTATATACTTGACGCGGCTGTTTGCACTTGAAGAGGAGACGCTTCAAGAGACAGCAGACCATACCGCCATTATCCGGGCCATTGAACGGACGGAGACTGCCGGCAGTTAAAATGATTCATATTGTTGAACGTCTTGTGAATTATGCTATAATAAAAGAGTTGAAAATTAACTGGAGGTTATTACACATGACAGCAAAATGGGAAAAGCAAGAAGGTAACGTAGGCGTTTTAACAGTTACTGTTCCTGCAGAAGAAGTAAATTCAGGCTTGGACAAAGCATTCAAAAAAGTCGTTAAACAAGTCAACGTACCAGGTTTCCGTAAAGGGAAAATGCCGCGTCCGTTATTCGAACAACGTTTCGGCGTTGAATCTTTATATCAGGATGCGCTTGATTTCATCTTGCCGGATGCTTATGCAGATGCAGTGGATGAAGCAGGGATCAACCCGGTTGACCGTCCTGAGATCGACATCGAACAGATGGAAAAAGGTAAAGAGCTGATCTTCACAGCGAAAGTGACTGTTGAGCCGGAAGTGACTTTAGGCGACTACAAAGGACTTGAAGTAGAAGCAGCAGACACTGAAGTGTCAGACGAAGAATTCGAAGCAGCTATCAATGCAGAACTTGCACGTAAAGCTGAACTTGTTGTTAAAGAAGACGGTGCTGTTGAAAACGGCGATGTTGTTAACCTGGACTTCGATGGTTATGTGAACGATGAGCAGTTCGAAGGCGGAAAAGCAGAAGGCTATGACCTTGAAATCGGTTCCGGCCAGTTCATCCCAGGCTTCGAAGAACAGTTAGTAGGTGCTAAAACAGGCGAAGAGAAAGACGTTACCGTTACATTCCCTGAAGAGTACCACGCTGAAGAATTAGCAGGTAAAGATGCAGTGTTCAAAGTGAAAATCAACGAAGTGAAAACTAAAGAAGTACCTGAACTTGATGACGAGTTAGCGAAAGAGCTTGATGAGTCTGCTGAGTCAGTGGATGCTTACAAAACAAAATTCCGCGCTGACTTAGCTGAGCAGAAGAAATTCGCCGCTGAAAACGCGACAAAAGAATCATTGATCGCTCAAGTGACTGAGAATGCACAAGTTGATATTCCACAGGCTATGGTTGACACTGAGCTCGGCCGCATGATGCAGGAATTCGAACAACGCATCGCACAGCAAGGGTTAAACCTTGAGTTGTACTACCAGTTCTCTGGTCAATCAGAAGAGCAGTTAAAAGAAAGCATGCAGGAAGATGCAGAGAAACGTGTTAAAACAAACTTAACACTTGCTGCTATCGCTAACGCAGAAAACATTGAAATCTCTGATGAAGATGTAGAAGCTGAATTAACTAAAATGAGCGAACAGTTCGGTTTATCAGTAGATGATATCCGTTCAGCGCTTGGCAACACAGCTGTGCTGAAAGATGACCTGCGCATCCAAAAAGCAATCGATGTATTAGTCAGCGAAGCTAAAACTAAGTAATAAGAAAATATAATTGATGAAAAGGGGCCATATATCTATTCACTGGATATACGGCCGTCTTTTTATGTAGAGATATATCGGCTTTCTCGTCATGACCGTCCATAAGCATTCATATTGCATGCAGACTGAGAATACGTTATGATAGTAAGCCAGCGAAATAATTGAATACGGGCATTGTTTGACTTTCTGACTGTTCAACTGCAGAAGCTGCAAGTCAGACTCTTTCCGGTTTAATTAGTTGCATATCATGTATCTTTTTAGTATATTCGTCTAAAGACAGGGGTGTAGACATGTTTAAATTTGATGAAGATGAAGAAAACTTGAAATGTTCCTTCTGTGGTAAGGATCAGGACCAGGTTAAGAAATTAGTAGCCGGCAGCGGCGTTTATATATGCAATGAATGTATTGAACTATGTGCTGAGATTGTCGAGGAAGAACTGAAGACAACGGGTACAGAGGAACTGACAGAAATACCGAAACCTAAAGAAATGCTGGCGCTGCTGGATGAGTATGTCATCGGCCAGACAAAGGCGAAAAAAGCACTTGCGGTAGCGGTTTACAATCACTACAAACGTATTGTTCAGCCTGCTAAAACAGATGAAGAAGAAGTCGAACTGCAAAAAAGTAACATCGCACTGATCGGTCCTACCGGCAGTGGTAAGACGCTTCTTGCACAGACACTTGCCCGTTCACTGAACGTGCCGTTCGCTATCGCAGACGCGACAAGCCTGACTGAAGCGGGCTATGTCGGCGAAGACGTAGAGAACATCTTGCTGCGTTTAATTCAAGCCGCTGATTTTGATATTGAGCGCGCTGAAAAAGGCATCATTTATGTCGATGAAATCGATAAGATTGCCCGTAAATCTGAGAACACTTCAATTACGCGTGATGTGTCAGGTGAAGGGGTGCAGCAGGCACTGCTGAAAATTCTTGAAGGGACTGTAGCTTCTGTCCCACCTCAAGGCGGCCGTAAGCATCCGAACCAGGAATTCATTCAGATTGATACAACCAATATTCTGTTTATTCTCGGCGGTGCGTTTGACGGTATTGATGAAGTCATCAAACGCCGTCTCGGTGAAAAAGTCATCGGCTTCACAGGTCAGAAAGACAAAGACATCGATGAAGCGGCGCTGTTATCACAGATCAAACCTGAGGACCTGCAGGCATATGGTCTGATTCCTGAGTTCATCGGCCGCATTCCGGTTGTTGCGAACCTGGAACAGCTCGACGTTGATGCGCTGAAGAGCATTTTGACGCAGCCGAAAAACGCGCTTGTCAAACAGTTCAAGAAGATGCTTGAACTGGACGGCGTTGAACTTGAATTCACAGATGAAGCGCTGACAGCGATTAGTGAACTGGCAATCGAACGTAAAACAGGGGCACGTGGCCTGCGTTCAATTATTGAAGAAAGTCTGATGGATATTATGTTTGATATCCCATCTGAAGAGAACGTCGCTAAAGTCATCATCACAGAAGAGACGATCCGTGAATCGACTTCTCCGGAGATGTATGATGAAGCTTCAAACTTGATCGAGTCAGAAAAATCAGCATAACACTTAACCTCATGGGGTCGTTTACTCTATGAGGTTTCTTTTTGATGATTTGACCATGTATAATAAGAAGAAAAACAGGAGAAAACTATGAATATCAATCCGAACAACGTAGAAATCATTATCAGTGCGGTCAAGCCGGAGCAGTATCCGGACACGGGACTGCAGGAAATCGCGCTTGCCGGCCGGTCAAATGTCGGGAAGTCGTCCTTCATCAATACGATGATCAACCGCAAAAGCATGGCGAGAATCTCATCGAAACCGGGTAAAACACAGACGCTTAACTTCTTTAACATTGATGAGCAGCTCGTCTTTGTCGATGTGCCGGGCTACGGTTATGCAAAAGTATCAAAATCAGAGCGGGAACGCTGGGGTAAAATGATCGAGACTTATTTGACGACACGTGAGAATCTTGCGGTTGTCATTCAGCTCGTTGATATCCGTCACGAACCGACGCAGGATGACGTCCTGATGTATGATTTTCTGAAGCATTACGACATTCCCGTCATTATCATCGCAACGAAAGAAGACAAAATCCCAAAGGGCAAAGTGCAGAAGCATCTGAAAGTAGTCCGTCAGACACTTGAGATGGATTCTGGTGACACTTTGATCAGTTATTCGTCATTATCAAAAGATAAAAACACATTGATCTGGCAGGCCATCGAAAAATATTTATAGAGCATGAGCCCTTATCAAACAATGGAATTATGTTATAATAGGACTAATGGCTATAAATGGGGGCGACATGAATGCATATTGTTGTAGTGAGCGTTAATCATCGTACAGCAGATGTAAGTTTAAGAGAAAAACTGACATTTTCAGAGTTGAATATAGAAGAGGCACATCAAACACTGATCAACCAGAAATCAGTGTTTGAAGGAATTATTGTATCGACATGTAACCGGACGGAGATTTATGCGGTCGTCGACCAGCTGCATACAGGACGCTACTACATTCAGTCATTTTTAGCAGAATGGTTTGATGTGGCATTGGAAGTCGTGAAGTCAGTCACTACGGTCAAAGTAGACGACGAAGCAGTCGCTCATCTCTATAATGTGACAGCAGGGCTTGATTCAATCGTCCTCGGTGAGACGCAGATTTTAGGACAGATCCGCGACAGCTTTCTAATGGCCCAAAGTGAAGGGACGACCGGCACGATTTTCAACAAATTGTTCAAGGAAGCCATCACTTTGGCGAAACGTGCGCATTCTGAAACGGACATCTCTTCTAAAGCAGTGTCGGTGTCATATGCTGCGGTGGAACTGTCGAAGAAAGTGCTTGGTACATTGAATGACAAACGGATTTTGATCATCGGTGCAGGAGAGATGGCGGAGCTCGCGCTTGAGAACTTATCAGGCAGTGGTGCTGAACATATCACAGTCATCAACCGCACACCGGAGAAAGCAGTGTCACTTGCTCATAAGTTCGGCGGCAGACATATGATGATCAGTGAACTGCAGTGCGCATTGATGAACAGTGACATCGTCATTTCATCAACAAGCGCCCGTGATTATATCATTACTGAGGAGATGATGAGCGGCCTGATGCGCATGCGTCCGTCTCATCCGATTGTGCTGATTGATATCGCCGTTCCGCGTGACATTGATCCGATGGTCGGCAGGCTGGATCTCGTCTTCAATTATGATGTGGATGACTTGAAAGGTCTTGTTGATGCCAATCTTGCTGAGCGTGAGAAAGCAGCTGAGAAAATCCGCTTGATGATTGATACATCAGTACTGCAGTTTACAGAATGGGTGAATATGCTCGGTGTAGTTCCGGTCATTAC
The DNA here is from genome assembly GCF_004359525.2 of Macrococcus equipercicus. Taxonomy (GTDB): domain Bacteria; phylum Bacillota; class Bacilli; order Staphylococcales; family Staphylococcaceae; genus Macrococcus; species Macrococcus equipercicus. Next base: position 106,526 of record NZ_SCWC02000002.1, read on the forward strand.
GGCACTGCGCGAGAAAGCACTCCGTATTCAGGAAACAACGATGGAAAGCATCGAGCGCAAAATGCCCGACCTTTCTGACCGTGACCGTAAAGTGATCTCGAAGCATATGAAGAGCGTCATCAACCAGATGTTAAAAGATCCGATTCAGCAGGCGAAAGAACTGAGCGGCCATAACAACCGCAGTGAAGAGCTGCAGTTCTTCCAGGAGATTTTTAATATTACAACTGAAGTAGAAATCATTAACGAACGGGAAAACTATAATATTAAATCATTTCGGGGGCAGCTTGAACCAAGAAATGGGTGAGTGAATGTCTGATATAGTTATGATTCGGTTGCACGAGGCAATACTCTTCATCTACATGTTGAGTGTTGCCTGTTATTTCTTCGATTTCGTTGAGAAAAACAATAGAGTAAAGAAAACCGGTTTTATGATGTTAGTGGGCGTATTTATGATGCAGACACTGCTTGTGGGCCAGTTCATCGTTAATACCGGAAGGTTTCCGGTGCAGACGATCAGCGAAGGGTTTTATTTCTTCACCTGGCTGATCATTTTGATCTCCATCATTCTGTCGGTGAGCACGCGGTCGGAACTGATCACGTTTATGATGAACTTGATCGGCTTTACGTTTATGGCGATCCATACGTTTCAGCCGCTGCAGTATAACTCGGATACCGCTGTCTCGCATATGATGAACGAACTGCTGATGATTCACGTGACGCTCGCCATCACAGCGTATGTCATGTTTCTTATCGCGGCGCTGCACGCGCTGCTGTATTTAATACAGATGAATAACTTAAAGAAGAAGAAATTCAATCAGAAGTTTTTCAGGATCAATGACCTTGCGTCCATCGGGAAATTTGTCAGCATATTCAGTATAGCGGGTTTTGTGCTTCTTCTGATTTCTCTCATTCTCGGCGTACAGTGGGGGCTGATCCTGATCGGCGGCTCCATCTGGGCGGACAGCAAAGTAATCGGTTCCATGATTGTGCTGTTCATATACGGTGCATTCATATTTGTATTTAATCAGAAACGTTTGAAAGTGAATATTTTGATGGAGATTAATATTATTCTGTTCTTGATCTGTATGATTAATTACCTGCTCTTATCCAGATATTCTGAATTTCATCAGTTAATCAACTAGGAGGCTTCACATGAGAAAGATTATAGTAGGAACAAGAAGAAGTCAGCTTGCTCTGACACAGAGTAACCAGTTTATCCAGAAAATTAAAGACCGTTTCCCTGAAGTGGACATTGAAATCAAGGAGATTGTCACAAAAGGCGATAAAATCGTTAATGTGCAGCTGTCAAAAGTCGGCGGCAAAGGCTTGTTCGTCAAAGAGATTGAACAGGCGCTGTTTGACAAAGAGATTGACATGGCCATCCATTCGCTGAAAGACGTGCCAAGTGAACTGCCCGATGGACTGACGCTCGGCTGTATTCCAGATAGAGAGGATCCACGCGATGCCTTCATCTCTAAAGGTCATGTGAAGTTAGCAGATTTGAAGGCAGGGAGTGTCATCGGTACAAGTTCGCTGCGCCGGGGTGCTCAGCTGCTGAGCTTATATCCTGAACTTCAGATTGAATGGATCCGCGGCAATATTGACACGCGGCTGAATAAACTGGAACATGAACATTATGATGCGATTATTCTAGCAGCGGCCGGTCTGAAACGGATGGGCTGGAGCGATGACACCGTCACTGAATATCTGGACCATGAAACAATGCTGCCGGCTATCGGTCAGGGCGCACTCGGTATTGAATGCCGTGCAGACGATATAGAAGTGCTGGAGCTGTTACGAGCGGTCCATAATGAAGAAGTGGAGCGCTGTACACAGGCTGAACGCCAGTTCCTGAAACTGATGGATGGCAGCTGTCAAGTGCCGATTGCAGGTCATGCAGTCATAGACGGAGACCAGATACATTTCAAAGGTCTTATTATGTCTCCGGACGGGAAAGAGAAATATGTTTCTGATGTCACCGGAACTGATCCGGCTGCAGTCGGCCGTCAGGCAGCAGAAGAGATGCAGGTTAACGGGGCACACAACATCATTGCAGCGTTGAATGAAGAAGGAAGCCGGTAATATGAAGCCAGTTATATTGATGACTGACAGCCACGCCACTAAGAGCGATAAAGTAGACATTGTCCATCTTCCTTTAATAGGAATACGACAGCTGCCTGTTGTTCACGCGTATGCTCGTAATCAATATGACTGGCTTCTTTTTACGAGCAGAAATGCAGTCCGGCTCTTCTTTGAGCAGTATCCGGACATCACATTCAGCAAAGTGGCTTCAATCGGCAGCAGGACTTCAGAGGCACTTATCACGCATGGTGTCGCAATCGACTATGAGCCGCCTGAATTCAATCAGGAGTCATTTATCGCGCATGCGGCGGACCGCTTTGACGACTGCTCGATTCTACTGCCGTGCAGTGCAAAGGCGCGGCCGAAGCTCGCGGATTTTCTGAGCAGGCGGGCAGCCGTGACAACAATCGCCCTCTATGAACCTGTCACCAATGAAAATAATGCAAAGAAGATGAACACACTGCTCTTGAGTGGTAGTATAGATGTGGTCGTATTTATGAGTCCGTCAGCCGTCCGCGCCTATTTTACGGCGTACAGTAAGATTCATCAGCTGGTCGTAGCGATTGGGCCGGTGACGAGCCGGGCGCTGCAGAACGTTCATCAGCCGCATATCACCGCCTTGCAGTCAACGAAAGAGGCAATTATCGATAAAATACTTGAAATGAGGGACAGTAATGCAATTTGACAGACATAGAAGACTTCGCTCTTCAGCCGTAATGAGAGACATGGTAAGAGAAACTACCATTTCCAAAAAGGATTTGATCTATCCTATCTTTGTTATTGAGAAAGATGATGTGAGAAACGAGATTCAATCGATGCCGGGAATTTTCCAGCTCAGTCTGAACCTTCTTCATGAAGAACTGAAAGTGTCTTATGATCTCGGCATTCGCGCTGTGATGTTCTTTGGTATTCCGAACGAGAAGGATGCATGCGGCACTGGTGCATTCATCGATGATGGCATTATCCAGAAGGCAACACGTCTTTGCAAACAGCTGTATCCTGATATGCTTGTTCTTGCGGATACATGTCTTTGTGAGTATACGGACCATGGTCACTGCGGTGTACTGGATGATCACGGTGATGTCATCAATGACGAGACGCTGCCGATTCTTGTGCAGACGGCCGTCTCACAGGCAAAAGCAGGTGCTGATATCATTGCACCGAGCAACATGATGGATGGCTTTGTCGCGCATATTAGACAGGGTCTTGATGAAGCAGGCTTCTACAATATCCCTATTATGAGCTACGGCATCAAATATGCTTCAGCATTCTACGGTCCGTTCCGTGACGCCGCTGAAAGCACGCCGCAGACAGGAGACCGGAAATCCTACCAGATGGATCCGGCGAACCGTCTGGAAGCGATGCGCGAACTTGACAGTGATATCGCAGAAGGTGCTGACATGATGATCGTGAAGCCGGCACTCAGCTATCTTGATATTATCCGTGATGTGCGCAACAACAGCAATCTGCCGGTCGTCGCCTACAATGTCAGCGGTGAATACGCGATGACGAAAGCCGCTGCACAAAACGGCTGGATTGACGAGGAACGCATCGTGATGGAACAGATGATTTCCATGAAGCGCGCTGGTGCAGACATGATCATCACTTACTTTGCTAAAGATATTTGCAGCTACATCAATAAAGGAGGATACTAATGAATCGTTCACAGCAGGCATTCGAAGCAGCACAGAAAGTCATGCCGGGCGGCGTCAACAGTCCGGTCCGGGCGTTCAAGAGCGTAGATATGGACCCGATTTTCATGGACCATGGTAAAGGCTCAAAAATATATGATATCGACGGCAATGAGTATATCGACTATGTCCTGAGCTGGGGCCCGCTTATTTTAGGGCATGCTGATCCGACAGTCACTGAACAACTGAACAAGACTGTCTTGAACGGCACAAGCTTCGGCGCGCCGACTGAGCTCGAGACGAAAATGGCGGAACTTGTCATTGAACGCGTCCCGTCCATTGAGATGGTCCGTATGGTTTCAAGCGGTACTGAGGCGACACTTGCTGCCCTGCGTCTCGCGCGCGGCTATACTGGCCGGAACAAAATTCTGAAGTTCATCGGCTGCTACCACGGTCACAGTGACAGTCTGCTCATTAAAGCGGGCTCTGGTGTAGCGACGCTTGGACTGCCGGATTCCCCTGGTGTACCGAAAGGAACGGCTGAAAACACAATCACGGTTCACTATAATGACCTTGATGCAGTGAAGACAGCATTTGAGAAATATGGTGATGATATTGCCTGTGTTATCGTTGAACCCGTAGCCGGTAATATGGGCGTTGTCCCACCGGTGGAAGGTTTTCTGCAAGGACTGCGGGACATCACAAATGAATATGGTGCGCTGCTGATCTTTGATGAAGTCATGACAGGCTTCCGCGTCGGCTACAACTGTGCGCAAGGTTACTTCAATGTGACACCCGACCTGACTTGTCTCGGCAAAGTTATCGGCGGCGGACTGCCGGTAGGCGCGTTCGGGGGCAGACGTGACATTATGGAACGTATCGCACCGGCAGGAGATATTTACCAGGCAGGCACACTGAGCGGTAATCCACTGGCGATGACCGGCGGCTATTATACGCTCAGTCAGCTGACAGAAGACAGCTATACGTATTTCAATCAGCTGGGTGACCAGCTGGAAGCGGGCTTAACAGAAGTGTTCGCTAAACATGGTGTGCCGATCACGATTAATCGTGCCGGCAGCATGATCGGCTACTTCCTGAATGAACAGAAAGTGACGAATTTTGAGACGGCGAGCAAGTCTGACCTCAAGCTGTTTGCGAAGATGTACCGCGAGATGGCTGCAAATGGTGTGTTCCTGCCGCCGTCCCAGTTCGAAGGCATGTTCCTGTCAACGAAGCATACATCAGCAGATATCGAGAAAACTTTAGCGGCATTTGATAAAGCGCTGAACGTCGTTAAATAAAGGGTTTATATAATGAAAATCACATTATTCTCATGTGATTTTCATTTTTTTTTATGAATGATGTTTATATTCCTGATTAAAGGCAATAATATTGATGTAAATAAAATTTACAAAAATAATCTTAACGGAGGTTTTCTACTATGGCTAACAACAAAAACGTTAACGACAAAGACGTTATCTATGATTCAGAAAAAGATCGTCATGTAACACATCAAGCGGATGGTACTACAAATCGGGACGGGGACCGTGTAAGAGAAACACGTGATACACACGTTCATCGTGAAGAACCGAAGAAGAAAAGTCCATGGCCTTGGTTGATTCCATTATTAATCCTTCTTCTTGCGATTCCATTGCTAATGAGCATGTGTAACAATGACAAAGATGACAAAAAAGACGATAATAAAACAGAAGAGTCAACTACAGAAAAAGCGACTACAGAAAAAGCAACAACTGAATCAGCTTCTGTAGTGAAATTCGACTTAGCTTCAATCGTTAACTTTGACCTTGCGTCTTAATAATTGAAACCGTGGATTAGTTCACGGTTTTTTATTTTGATGGTTGATATATTGAAAGAAAGCACCGCTGAAGATATTATTCCTCAGCGGTGCTTTCTTTAATTCTTAAAAAATTCTTAAAAAATTATATTGAGCAGTAATGTCAGTAAGATGGATAAAACGATTGAAATGATGATCGAGAACAAGCACCCTGTGGATCCCCCTGCATATCTAAACATCTGTCTGCCTCCTTTAGCTTCTTAATTAATAAATAGCCTGCTCACAACTTTCTAAACAAATTTGTTACAATATTAAGTAGAGGAAGTGACGGCAATGTTTCAACTGTTATTAGTAATTCTCGCTCTTTCGGTCGGTTTTCTGCTGATGAAAGTCGGTATGATACTGCCGTGGCTGTTCGGCCCGATCATTGCGGCGGTGCTGTGCAGCAAATTCTCCCGGCGAACGATTGTCTGGCCGAAAGTACTCGGTGACCTCGGTCTGTTTATTTTAGGCGCTCAGATCGGGGCTGCTTTCACCCGTCAAGTCGTGCTGGATATTAAAGATGATGCTGTCAATATCGTCATCCTGAATATGCTGCTGCTTGCTGCGGCCGTCCTGCTGTCCCTTTTGTTTAAAAAAATTGTGGACTGCACGTTTGAAACGGCACTGCTCAGTTCGATTCCTGGTGCACTGAGTCAGATGATTGTGATGGCCGAGGAAAATAAACAGGCGAATCTGCTTGTAGTGACTTTATCCCAGACGTCACGGCTGCTGTTTGTCATCATGATTGTGCCGCTGGTCAGTTCATGGCAGAGCGGCGGCGTATCACATGCCGCTCATAAAGCACCATCTCTCTTTATGCAGCTGAGTCCGCTGTCGTTCATCCTGCTCGTGCTCAGTACTGCTGCTGTCTACCGGCTCATGACCAAAATCCATTTTCCGGTCCCGCAGCTGCTGGCGCCGATACTGGTGCTGATTATATGGAATATGATGACGGAACAGACCTTCTCGATTCCATATATGCTGGTTGCTTTAGCGCAAGTGCTGTTCGGTATTAGAATCGGCCTTCAAATGTACAGTCTATCGAACCAGCTGTCCAGGCGGCTGTTTGTCGGTATATGCATTCACAACTTGCTGCTGATCGGTGCGACGCTCGTCATGGTCATTGTGTTCACCTGGCTGACCGCTCATCCGTTCAACGACCTGTTTCTCAGTGCGGCCCCGGGCGGCATGGCACAGATTATCGTGGTCGGTATTGAAACCGGTGCCAATGTCGCTATGATTTCAAGCTATCATATTTTCAGGATATTCTTCATATTGCTCATTGTCACACCGCTCGTCCAGTACATACTGAAGAAAAGTCAGATTGACAAGAGGCTGTAAATCAGCTACTATTAAATCAAATTCATATGATTATCGGGAAGAGTAGGTCAACAGAAACTTCTAGAGAGTGCAGGTCTGGTGAAACTGTGCAGTGACTTTGATTGAAGGTAGCCCGCAAGTGTCTTTCATTGAACATTCAGTAGGTGGAAGCGTGGAAGAGCGTTAATCTTAATGAGTGCAGCTGCGGCTGAATTTAGGTGGTACCACGAGATTATTCCCGTCCTATTGTTTTAGGACGGGATTTTTTTGTTTTCTGAGCATTACCATATGATTAATTGGAGGTTACTGGATGGATACTAAATACAATCATGAACTAGTTGAAGAAGGCACATATAAGAAATGGGTGGACGACGCACTGTTTAAAGCGGAAAGCGGCTCTGACAAGAAGCCGTTTACTATTGTCATTCCGCCGCCGAACGTGACAGGGAAGCTGCATATCGGCCATGCATGGGATACAACGCTGCAGGATATCATCACACGTATGAAGCGGATGCAGGGCTACAATACATTGTACTTGCCGGGTATGGACCATGCCGGGATTGCGACACAGGCAAAAGTAGAAGCAAAGCTGCGCGCTGACGGTATTTCACGTCATGATATCGGCCGTGAGAAGTTTCTGGAGCAGACGATGGAATGGAAAGAGGAATATGCCGGATTCATTCGTGAGCAATGGGCGAAGCTCGGTCTCGGCCTCGATTACTCACGTGAACGCTTCACACTGGATGAAGGGCTGTCTGAGGCAGTGCGCGAAGTGTTCGTTAAGATGTACGAAAAAGGGCTGGTCTACCGCGGTGAGCGGATTATCAACTGGGATCCTGCTGCACGTACAGCACTGAGCGACATCGAAGTCATTCACGAGGAAATTGAGGGTGCTTTTTATCACATCAACTATCCACTGAGTGATGGCAGCGGCTTCATCGAGATCGCGACGACTCGTCCTGAGACGCTGCTCGGCGACACTGCAGTTGTCGTGCATCCTGAAGACGAACGTTATCAGCACATGATCGGTAAGACGGTCATCTTACCGCTGCTCGGCCGTGAGATTCCGGTGCTTGGTGATGACTATGTTGAGAAGGACTTCGGTACAGGGGCGATGAAAGTGACGCCTGCCCATGATCCGAATGACTTTGAGATCGGTAACCGTCATAACCTTGCGCGCATCAATGTCATGAATGAAGACGGCACGATGAATCAGCTGGCTGGTCCATACGCGGGCATGGACCGCTTTGACTGCCGCAAACAGCTGATTGCTGACTTAAAGGAGAGCGGTGAGCTCGTAAAAGTCGAGAAACATATTCACCAGGTCGGTCACAGCGAACGAAGCGGTGCAGTCGTTGAGCCTTACTTATCGACGCAGTGGTTCGTCAAGATGGCGCCGCTTGCTGAACAGGCACTGGCTAATCAAGAGACGGAGGACCGTATCGATTTCATTCCGCCGCGCTTTGAAGGAACTTTCAACCGCTGGATGGAAGGTATACATGACTGGTGTATTTCCCGTCAGCTTTGGTGGGGGCACCAGATTCCGGCGTGGTATCATAATGAGACGGGCGAACTTTATGTCGGTAAAACAGCACCGGCGGATACTGAGAACTGGACGCAGGACGCGGATGTGCTGGATACATGGTTCTCAAGTGCGCTCTGGCCGTTCTCAACGCTCGGCTGGCCGAACGTTGACGCAGCAGACTTCAAGGAGTTCTATCCGACGAATGTCCTTGTTACCGGCTATGATATTATCTTCTTCTGGGTCGCACGCATGATCTTCCAGGGACTTGAGTTTACAGGTAGACGCCCATTTGATAACGTGCTTATTCACGGGCTTGTACGGGCGGAAGACGGCCGTAAGATGAGTAAATCGCTGGGTAATGGTGTTGATCCGATGGATGTCATCGACAAATACGGAGCGGATGCCCTGCGTTACTTCCTGGCAACCGGCTCGACACCGGGGCAGGACTTACGCTACTCGACAGAGAAAGTGGAAGCAGCATGGAATTTCATCAATAAGATCTGGAACGCCTCCCGTTTCAGCTTGATGAACATCGGTGACGATTTCACGGTCGCAGATATTAACTGGGGCGGTAAAAAGTCAGTGGCTGATAAGTGGATTCTGACGCGGCTGAATGAAACCATTGAAGAAGTGACACGTCTTGCTGAGAAATATGAATTCGGTGAAGTAGGCCGCAGCCTGTATAACTTCATCTGGGATGATTTCTGTGACTGGTACATTGAGATGAGTAAGATTCCGATGAACGGAGACGACGAGGAAGCGCAGCAGACGACCCGTTCTATTCTTGCTTACACGCTGGATCAGATTATGCGTATGCTGCATCCGTTTATGCCGTTTGTCACAGAATCCATCTGGCAGAACTTGCCGCACGAAGGCGAGTCAATCGTGACGGCGTCGTGGCCGGTCGTCCGCGACGAATGGTCTGATTTATCTTCCAAACAGGATATGGAGCAGCTCATGGAGATTATCCGTGCAGTCCGTACTGCCCGGAATGAAGTCAATACACCGATGTCAAAAGAAATACCGATGATCATCAAGACAAATCATCATGCTATTACAGCGAAGCTGGAAGAGAACCGCTTCTATCTGGAGCGTTTCTGTAATCCGTCAGAACTGATTATCAGTGAGCAGCCGGAGACGATCGACAAAGCGATGACTTTACCTGTTGCAGGTGTAGAAATCATTCTGCCGCTGGAAGGTCTGATTGACATGGATAAGGAACGCGCCCGTCTGACAAAAGAACTTGAAAAATGGCAGCAGGAGCTTGACCGTGTCAACAACAAGCTTGCCAATGAACGCTTTGTATCAAAAGCACCGGAGAAAGTCATCAACGAAGAAAAAGAAAAGCAGCTCACTTATACAGAGCGCTATAACGCTGTGAAAGAACGTTTAGCACAATTAAAGTAGAGGCGAAATTATGGATTATTTAGAGAGTTTATACTGGATACATGAGCGGACGAAGTTTGGAATCAAGCCGGGTGTCAAACGGATGCGCTGGATGCTTGACCGTCTAGGCAATCCAGAGCAGCATATTAACGGCATTCATGTCGTCGGGACGAACGGCAAAGGTTCGACCGTCAGCTATTTGAAGAATGTGCTGATGGCTAACAACTATCAGGTCGGTACGTTTACGTCTCCTTATATCGAGACTTTCAACGAGCGTATCAGCTTGAATGGTCAGCCGATAACAGATGACGACATCGTCTGTCTTGTTGACCGTGTCAGACCAGTCAGTGAACAGCTGGCTGCCGAAACAGAACTCGGTCAGGCGACAGAGTTTGAAATCATCACATTGATGATGTTCCTTTATTTCGGTGAAATCCACCCGGTTGACTTTGTTGTCGTTGAGGCAGGACTCGGTGCGAAGAATGATTCAACGAACGTTTTTGTACCCGTAATGACGGTGCTGACAAGCATTGGTCTTGACCATACGAACATTATAGGTGACACATACCTTGATATCGCTAAAGAAAAAGCGGGTGTCGTCAAGCCCGGCGTACCACTTGTCTATGCGATCAAAAATGATGAGGCGCGTAACTATGTCATTCAGCAGGCCGAACATTATCATGCGAAAGCGATTGAACTGACACGGGATTTCCATGTCATTCCTTTCGGCAGGGAATTCACATACCGTTACAAAGACTATGAACTGGAGCATATTGAACTGAAGATGATCGGCAGACATCAGCAGGAAAATGCTGCAGTGGCCATCACTACACTGATAGAAATGTTCGAACGCGGCATGATCATGCTTGATTTCAACAAGATGATTGAAGCCATTGAGGAGACGACATGGACCGGCCGCATTGAGAAGATTCAGGACCATCCGACCATCATACTGGACGGCGCCCACAACAAGGAGTCCATCGATGTCCTTGTGGAAACGATGAATACGCATTATCCGGACCGGCGCATCGATGTGCTGTTCAGTGCGATTGACGGTAAACCGATCGGCAGCATGCTGATGGCGCTTGAAGACATCGCCGCGACGTTTTATGTCACGGAGTTTGACTTCCCTAAAGCGCTGCCTGTCGATGTCATCTATGAGAATGTCGAACATGAACGCGTCGAGAAAGTGAAAGATTACGGCTCGCTCATTAAAAACTATGACGGAGATCTGCTGCTTGTGACCGGCAGTCTTTATTTCATCAGCGCCGTGAAAAATTATTTAAAAAATAACTAATGGTTATTTGATTTTTCCTATGGAGACAAGATTACCGCATCAATACGCTTTACTGCTTATTCTTACGCCCGGCTTACATGCGTCACTGCTTGCAGCGGCCGGCATCCTTTATACAAGATGGCTGAAGTTTGTCTGGAAGATTGCGCTGATTAGGGTCGCGATCTGCCCTGATTGTCTGTTTCTATAACTTGATGACTAACAATTTTTTGGCTCATAATGATAATCACTGCTCATTTTCCTGAAAACGATCACTAATCCTGCAGATTTTGATGAAAACGACGACGTTCATCAAAATCTGCAGGATTTTTTTGGAGTTTCATCATTTTCTGTATTTTTACGAACAGATTTGTCTGTTATACAGTAGAACTATCAATGATGGAGGTGATAATATGTGGTCGATGATCATCGGTAGTGTGATCGGTTCTTTTATGTGGTGTGTAATGGATAACGAGGGTTCTTTATTGAGACGGTCGCATTGTCAGTCATGCGGCAAGTCTCTTGGCTGGTATGAACTGATTCCTGTATTAAGTTATTTCATGCAGCGCGGCAGATGCAGGCTGTGCCGTCAGCGTATACCTGTCAGTCACGTTGTCGTTGAAGTGCTGTTTGCGCTTATGTTTCTGCTGTTGACCGCCCGTCCTGACGAGATGACCGCCAACTGTGTGCTCTTGATCTGCTTTCTAGTACCGCTTGCGATTTATGATACGTATCATTTTCGTATTCCGGACCATATGACGTTCCTCTTTTTTCTGCTGCTGCTGATCTTCAACGTTGAGCAGCTGCTGGATTTTGGTCATCTGTTGTCAGCCGGTCTGATGATTCTGCTGCTGCATTTATTTTATTTTCTGACGGGAAGTATCGGTTACGGCGATGTGAAGCTGCTTTCTGTCATGTCGCTCTTTCTGCCCTGGCCGTATTTCGTGCTCATTTTTATGCTCACTTATGTCATCGGCGGCATTGCCGCCATCATCTTTCTCTGCTATAAGAACCAGCTGAAGAAGATTCCGTTTGTTCCTTTCATTGCGACAAGCACGATGATTGTGCTCTTTTACTACGATGAATTATATTCTATTTATTTCGGAGGTTTTTTAACTTGATGCTGACGATGATTGAACATGATAAACCACGCGAACGCCTGATGACCTATGGCCCCGAGCAGCTCACCAACCAGGAGCTGCTGGCCATTGTCATCAATACAGGAACTAAGGACGAATCCGTGCTTGAAGTCGCCAATAAAGTACTGAATCAAGTCGGCAACGTCAGAGAATTGAGGTATTTGACACTGCAGGAACTGAGGGAGATCCGGGGAATCGGCGAAAAGAAGGCGGTGACCATGCTTGCGATGATTGAACTTGCGGTACGCATGCATACGCACTCGCTGGAAGATAAAATACGCATTAAAACTCCGCAATGTGTCGCTGATCTTTTGATGGAGCGGATGCGCTATTATACGCAGGAGCACTTTATCGGCTTATATTTAAACACAAAAAATATCATTATTCATGAACAGCTGATCTTTAAAGGGTCATTGAATGCATCGATTGTGCATCCGCGTGAAGTATTCCGGGAGGCGGTCAAGCGGTCGGCTGCAAATATCATCGTAGTCCACAATCATCCATCCGGTGATCCGACGCCGTCTGTCGAAGACATCGAAGCGACGAAGCGGCTGATGAACTGCGGGACGATGTTCGGCATAGAGGTGCTGGATCACTTGATCATCGGTGACGGTACGTTTGTCAGCATCAAGGAAAAAGGGCTGCTGTAGTGTTATCTGTTCAGCTATCCGCTATAATTAGGGAGAGGTGAACTATGGATATATTTGCGACGATTTTTCTGCTGCTGCTGATAGCCCCGATGGTCTATATGTACAGCATATTGAACAAAGAACCCGTGATTGTAAGAAAGCATTTTGTGACGACATTTATAATGGCATTTGCCGGTATGAGCCTATTTCCGATTATTTTCTTTACACTGCTGAAGAATACATATGCGGGAAGTATCATCAGCGTTGTGCTCAGCGCGCTTGCCGCAGGAGTCATCTGGGGGCTGCTCTCTGTGCTGTTTCTGTTCGTCATTAAAAAATGGCTGAAAAGATAATTGTTCGGAAAACGAATATTTATATTGCCAAACTTAGTTTTTTGAATTATGATAATATTGAAAATTAAGAAAAGGAGGATAAGACCATGAAAAACTATCAGGATAAACTGCTCGTAATTTCATATCTTCCTCCTCAATGGGCTGTTTTTTAGTTTATTGGAGGAGTATAACTCCTTACGTTTAAAGCGCATGCTTTCCATTCGGAAGGTGTGCGTTTTTTTGCGTTTAGGACAGCATGATTGACAGAAAAGGAGTGAACTTATGTTTTCCGTACTATTTAAATTAAGCTGGTTTTTTGAGCAGGAAAAGAAACGGTATTTGATTGCTGTGCTGCTGCTGCTTGCTGCCAACGTGACAGAGATTCTGCCGCCGTGGATCATCGGCAGGACGATTGACTACATCAATACAGGCACGCTGACACGGAAACTACTGACCGAGATTCTCGTCTTCTTCGTCGGACTGACCGTCGTCGGCTATATGATTCATTATTTCTGGCGCTATTTACTGTTCAACGGCTCACAGCTGCTGGAAAGTCTGATGCGCCGGAAATTGATGGCGAAGTTTCTGACGATGAGTCCGAGTTTTTATGAGAAGAACAGAACAGGTGACTTGATGGCAAGAGCGACCAATGATTTATCAGCCATCAGACAGACTGTCGGTTTCGGGATTCTGACATTGATCGACAGCACGACTTTTATGGCGACCATCATTTTGATGATGGGATTCACTATCTCATGGAAGTTGACGTTATTTGCACTGCTGCCGCTGCCGTTTCTTGCGCTTGTCGAGCAGAAGCTCGGTAAGCTGATTCACGAGCGTTATACAGTGAGCCAGGATGCGTTCGGTGACATGAATGATGATGTCCTTGAATCCATTGAAGGAATTCGCGTGACGCGTGCATTCGCGCAGGAAGACAACTTGAACAATAAGTTTTTTGCGATGACAACAGATGTCGTCAACAAATTCATGCATGTGGAGCGTCTGGATGCCCTGTTCAAGCCGCTGACGATTATTGTGACAATGCTAAGTTTTATTATTGCATTAGGATATGGCAGTTTTCTTGTCAATCAAGGTGAGATCACTATCGGCGGGCTGATTACATTTAACGTCTATTTGAACATGCTTGTCTGGCCGATGTTTGCCATTGGTCTTCTCTTCAATATTATGCAGCGCGGGAATGCATCGCTTGACCGTGTCATGGCGGTGCTCGATGAACAGGATGTGCTGCTGGATCCGGTTGATGCTGTCATACCTGACGGTCATCAAGTGGCCTTCCAGCATGTTGACTTCCAGTATCCGCTCAGTGAAACGGCGAACTTAACAGACATCAATATTCAGGTGGAGGCAGGTCAGACGCTTGGTATCGTCGGTCCGACCGGAAGCGGTAAGACGACATTGATCAAGCAGATTCTGAAGGAATATCCGGTAGGGCAGGGCAATATATCACTTGGTGGTCATGTCATCCAGCATATGACAAAAGTAGATGTCAGAAAGAAAATCGGCTATGTCTCCCAGGAAAATATACTGTTTTCAAGAACGGTGAAAGAAAACATTAAGTTCGGCCGTCCGGACGCAACCGATGAAGAAATCCAGCATGCCATCCATCTCGCAAACTTCACGGAAGATGTCAGACGGCTGCCGCAGGGCCTTGAGACATTGGTCGGGGAGAAAGGAATCGCTATTTCAGGTGGTCAGAAGCAGCGCATCTCAATTGCACGGGCGATGATCAAAGACCCTGAAATATTAATACTTGATGATTCATTGTCAGCGGTAGATGCGAAGACGGAAACAGCAATCATCAGTAATATTCAGCAGTCAAGACGGGGGAAAACAACAGTCATCGCTACGCACCGGTTGTCAGCCGTGCAGCACGCTGACCTGATTGTTGTCATGGACCGCGGAAAGATTGTTCAGCAAGGAAGGCATCAGGAGCTGCTGCAGTCAGGCGGCTGGTATAAGGAACAGTTTGACCGTCAGCAGTTAGGGGAGGAGGAACTGTAATGTCAGTGACGAAACGCTTGTTCAAAGAAGCCATGCAATATAAGCGTATGTTCATTATCGGTCTGGTTATCTTGATTCTAGCCGTGATGGCAGAACTTATCGGACCAATCATCGCTATGACCATTATTGATGATCATGTGAGACCTGCGAAGTCAGGGGTCATTAATATGGCACCGATTTATCAACTGCTTGCATTGTATGCAGTGGTCGCTGTGATCAATGCTGTATTGAGTTATTATCAGACCATTTATTTTCAGAATGCCGGCTCCAATGTGATTAAAAATTTGAGAAATCATTTATTTGTCCATATGCAGCGGCTGCCTATCAAATATTTCGACAACTTACCGGCCGGAAAAGTCGTCGCCAGAATTACAAACGATACGCAGACCATCCTTGAATTATTCACAGTGATGCTGCCGACTTATATTTCCGGAATCGCTAACATACTGGGCATTATCATTGCGATTTTCTATTTCAACTGGAAGCTGGGATTGACAGCATTGATTGTTGTGCCGCTGCTGTTTGCCTGGCTGACGTTCTACCGGAAGTTATCAGACCAGTACAATCATGTCACACGAGAGAAGAACAGTGATATGAATGCGATGCTCAATGAATCGATCAACGGGATGACGATTATCCAGGCATTTAACCAGGAGCAGAAGATTCAGGCGGAGTTCAATGAGCTGAATGAAACTTACTTGAAGAACTATTCAAGAATCATTCAGCTGGATTCATTGACCAGCCATAACTTGATGGGCACCATCCGCGCATTGATATTTGCCGTTATGATCTATGTATTCGGGACAACGTTCCTCAGCGGCTCCAATGCGATGACTGTCGGGATGATGTATATACTCGTCGACTATTTGACGCGCTTATTCAATCCGATGTTTAATATGGTCAACAACTTAAGTGTACTGGAACAGGCCAGAGTGTCCGCTAACCGCGTCTATGAAATGATGGACGAAGAACCTGAAGTCATGGAAGACAAAGAGATGATGCCTGCACAAGGACAGGTCGAGTTCAAAGACGTGTCATTTGCCTATAAGAATGATCAGTATGTGCTGAAGCATATTAATATTCAGGCGCGCCGCGGCGAGACCATCGCACTCGTCGGCCATACCGGCTCCGGGAAAAGTTCCATTATGAACTTGCTGTTCCGTTTCTATGATCCGTCTCACGGTCAGATCTTGATTGACAGTGTAGATTCCACAACAGTGACGAAGCAGTCGCTCAGACAATCGATGGGCATTGTACTGCAGGATCCTTATTTATACAGTGGCACTATTCTCAGCAACATCACGTTGAACGACCCTCGTATTTCAAGGGAGCGTGCAGTCGCAGCATTGAATGCAGTGGGTGGTGACCGTGTCATTCACGGGCTGGAACGCGGTATTGATACGCCGGTCGTTGAGAAAGGAAGCACGTTATCAAGCGGACAGCGTCAGCTGATCTCGTTTGCACGGGCGCTTGCGTTCGATCCTGCCATCTTGATTCTGGACGAAGCAACGGCAAGCATTGATTCTGAGACAGAGGAGATCATTCAGAATGCGATGGATGTGCTGAAGCAGGGAAGAACGACGTTCATTATTGCACACCGGTTGTCTACTATTAAGAACGCCGACAAAATCATCGTGCTGGATAAAGGTGAAATTATTGAATCAGGAAACCACGCAGCACTCATTCAGCATGATGGCCAGTATGCTAAAATGTATCGTCTGCAGTCGGCCGGGCACTAGCAGATCATAAGGAGATTGAATGGATGGAAGCTATTGAAATCAGACCGATGACCCGCAGCTGGGCAGAACAGATTGGCGGCTGGGATTTCGGCGAAGGCTATGAGTTCTATAATATAGAAGGAGACCTTTACATTATCGAGGAGTTCCTGAACGGCCATTATTATGCAGCGTTCTGCGATGATGAACTGATTGGATTTTTCTGTGACGGCGAGATGGCAACCGTCGCATTCGATTACGATATCATAACGGACTGCCTTGATATCGGTCTGGCACTCCGTCCTGACCTGACATCACAAGGTTACGGCAGACAGCTGATGGCCGCGCTGATGGAGTTCTACAGGAACATGCAGCAGGTCAATTACTTCAGATTGACAGTCGCTGCATTCAACAGCCGGGCAGTTCGTCTTTATGAGCGCATGGGTTTTCAGCACGTGCAGCAGTTTGAAGTCGTTGAAGGTAATGAGCGGCTGTCGTTTTACATTATGCTGCTGGAAGTTCCATCTTAAGACCGATGTCAGCTGACGTAGTATCTTATATAGTGATGTCAGAGGTGATAGCGATGAGATTTTCATTGAGAATGTTTATGGGGTTAATACGGACAGTGGTTCTGTCTGCCATTGTTGCAG
Source organism: Macrococcus equipercicus (assembly GCF_004359525.2). Classification (GTDB taxonomy): domain Bacteria; phylum Bacillota; class Bacilli; order Staphylococcales; family Staphylococcaceae; genus Macrococcus; species Macrococcus equipercicus. The sequence goes on from NZ_SCWC02000002.1 coordinate 124,067, forward strand.
CAGTCGTTTTAGTTATAATGTTTAAAGGTCATATGGGTTTGTGGGGAAATGAAGAAACCGCTCAGGCGGACCATCTTGTTCAGAACGGCATTAATTATTCTTTGGAAGACAATAAGCTATTTAGGAATATTCCACTGACACAAGTGAAAAATATTTTCAATTTTATGGATAAACAGGAATTCATGGCAGTGTCAGGATTATCCCGCATAGGTTATAATGACGATTATTTGATTGCCGAGCGGGGTTCGGATTATCTGTTATACCGTTTCGGCGATAAGAACATTACATTGTTCCAGTCAGAGCAGGATCTCCAGAATCAGCTGAAAGCGCTCGGTCAGCAGATCAGCCTGCAGGAAAAATCAGCGTATCAATAACAATAAAAATAATTATCTCCGGATAGTTATTTTTTTATGTCATAAACGCACTTCATAAGAAACTCTCGATAATTATTGAAAAAATATACTTCGATTGAATTTAAAATATGTTATTCTTTAACTACTAACGATTACTATCAATGAGGTGTTTAAGTTGCCGAAATTCTACAGTCGGAACAAATTGGTCTTTGTGCTATTCGGGCTGATTATTTTTATTATGCTTGTCGGTCTGTCATTAAGAGAAAGAAATACTTCTGTCCCTGAACAGATTGCCGGCGATTCTGCGGCACTCGGGCAGCGCATTGTGTCGTATCCCGCTCTGTTCATCTCGCACAACTTATCGAATCTAGTCAATATGTGGAATGCTGAAGAAGAAAACAGACAGCTGAAAGCGAAGATTAAAGGTTTCAGCCAGGTTGAAGCGGATAACTACCGCCTGGAGAAAGAGAACAAGGAACTGCGCGATCTGCTGAAAACAGCCAGCATCGCTGACTATGATCCTGAGATTGCTACTATTATCGCGCGCAATCAGGACGAATGGATGAACACTTTCATTATCAATAAAGGTGAATCCGCAGGTATCAAGGAAAATATGGCGGTGATGACCAACAATGGACTCGTCGGCCGCATTAAAAAGGTGAATGCGTATTCGAGCCAGGTTGAGCTGATTTCCTCGAGCGTCAAAGCAAGTAAGATCAGTGTCTCGCTGCAGCAGAGCGGTTCAGAGATTTTTGGCATGATCAATCATTATGATGACAGCAAAAGTCTGCTCGTCCTCAGTGACATTGAAAACAATGTCAAAGTCAAAGTCGGAACTAAAGTGACGACGAGCGGTCTCGGCGGCCAGTTTCCAAAAGGCATCTTAATCGGCAGAGTCAAGAAGGTGGAAAATGATGAATTCGGTCTGAGCCAGATGGCTTATGTTGAGACAGAAGCGAACTTGAATGATATCACCCAAGTATACGTGGCCAAGAAAAGCCCGAAAGTCACTGAAGGAAGTGGCAGTTAATGCAGTTTGTGATCATTCCGCTTATTGCACTGCTGCTCTTTTATCTTGATACGCTGATCAACACGATGATGCCGGTCATGCTGTTCGGCCATAATTTTTACTTTACAAGTCATTTAGTGCTGCTCTATTTACTAATGCTCACAGTGTACAAAAATCCGACGGTCGCTCTTATTCTCGGCGCTTTTTTCGGTCTGCTGTCTGATGTCTATCTCGGCACGATATATGGTCTCTATACATTCAGCTATATCGTGTTCATTATCATGATGAATCAGCTGTTTAAAGTATTCTATAAAGATATTGCGGTCATGATCGGGCTGCTGTTTATATTCGTGCTGCTGTTCGAAAGTGTGTTCTATGTGATGGCTATCATATTATCCGGGACAACGATGAATGTTTTTGAGTTTCTCATCCGGCACGGTCTGCCATCCAGTCTCATCAACTTACTGCTTATCGTCCTGATCTTTCCGCTTGTTCTTAAAACATTGGAGCGAACCTATAAATAAAGTTGACTTCTGAAAGTTAGAGTGATACTATATTTAAGTTGAGTAGTTTATAGCTACATACAACCGCACGACTTCAGGTTTAAGTGAGCAATCCACCTGCAGACGGCGTGACTTAAAATATATTAGGAGGTGCAAGTATGTTTGCTATTATCGAAACTGGTGGAAAACAATTGAAAGTTGAGCAAGGTCAAACGATCTGGGTTGAAAAAATCAACGCAGAAGAAGGTACGACGTTCACTTTCGACAAAGTATTATTAGTTGGTGGAGAATCAGTTAAAGTAGGTTCACCTGTTCTTGAAGGTGCTACTGTTACAGCGACAGTTGAAAAACACGGCCGCGGTAAAAAAATCACTGTATTCAAATACAAACCTAAAAAGAACTACAAACGTAAACAAGGTCATCGTCAACCTTACACACGTTTAACAATCGAAGCGATTAACGCGTAATGATTAATGTAACCATTGCTGTAAATGATGATGGTAAAGTCACTGATTTCGAGATGACAGGTCATGCAGATTCTGCGCCGTATGGACAGGATTTAGTATGTGCCGGTGCATCAGCTGTCGTTTTCGGCAGTATGAATGCAATTCTTGGACTGACAGATGAACGGCCGGATATCGATTATGCACATGATGGTGGATTTTTTAAATTCCGTGTGATTGACTTGAACAATAACGAAGCACAGCTGATCATTCAGACGATGATTGTGTCACTCGAGACAATCGCTGATGAATATGGGCAGTTCATAAAACTAAACTTTAAGTGAGGTGTAACTCATGTTGAAATTAAACTTACAATTTTTCGCATCGAAAAAAGGGGTAGGTTCTACACGTAACGGTCGTGACTCTGAATCAAAACGTTTAGGTGCTAAACGTGCTGATGGTCAGTACGTCACTGGTGGTTCAATCCTTTACCGTCAGCGCGGTACTAAAGTTTTCCCTGGTGAAAACGTAGGTCGTGGTGGAGATGATACTCTATTCGCTAAAATCGACGGCGTCGTAAAATTCGAACGTTTCGGTCGTGACAAGAAGAAAGTTTCTGTCTATGCTGAAGCAAAATAATAATACATTAAAGCACTGGACATTATGTTCTAGTGCTTTTCTTTTTGACGTTGTGTTCACCCCCACCGTACACTCTTCTGTTATAATAGGATAAAGGAGAATGTGATGAAAGCTCTTGATGTGTATACACGTGCAAAACATGATATCAGCAATCAACTGCAGCTGATCAGCTGCTATCTCGAATTAGAGCAGTACGACAAAGCGAAAGCTGCAGCTGGCCTATGGACGAAGAAAATTCACGAAGAGCAGCAGCTGTTCCAGCTGCCGTGGCCGCGCTTTCTGGAAGCAGTTATCAGCTATAGGACAATAGAACAGAATTACAGCTGGCGGTTTGAAGTGAATACGACAGGCGACCGTTTCAGTGATGACTATGTCACTGCACAATTGAAGCGATGGATGGCCTTCATCAGCGTGATTCCTGCAGCTGACAAGCAGCTGATAGAACTGGAGCTGACTGATGATGAAGACAGTATTGATATACGTTTCGTCTTGTCCGGAGGCGACTATTCAGCGGTGCAGGGCAACGATGCATTTGACTGGGAAATAACAGAAACTACAATAGCAGCAGCATTTAAAATTAACAAATAAAGAGGTGTTCAAATGTTTGTCGATCAGGTCAAAATTAATCTTAAAGCAGGCGACGGAGGAAATGGTATCGTCGCCTATAGACGCGAGAAATATGTACCGCTTGGTGGTCCGGCCGGTGGAGACGGCGGTAAAGGAGCTTCCGTTATCTTTGAAGTGGACGAAGGATTAAGGACACTGCTTGATTTCCGTTTCCAGCGGATGTTCAAAGCAGATAAAGGTGAGAACGGGCAGACCAGCAATATGCATGGCCGTGGTGCCCGGGACCTTATCTTAAAAGTACCTCCGGGTACAATCATCAAAAACGCTGAATCAGGAGAAGTCATTGCTGACCTCGTCATGCACGGACAACAGGCGGTTGTCGCAAAAGGCGGCCGCGGTGGTCGTGGGAACTCACGCTTTGCAACATCAGCGAACCCTGCGCCTGAGTTCTGTGAAAACGGTGAGCCGGGAGAAGAGCTTGAAGTTATGCTTGAACTTAAACTCATGGCAGATGTCGGCCTTGTCGGCTTTCCGAGCGTCGGCAAGTCGACGCTGTTGTCCATCGTCTCTAAAGCAAAACCGAAAATCGGGGCTTATCATTTCACGACAATCAAGCCGAATCTCGGGGTCGTCCAGACAAAGGACAACAGAAGTTTCGTCATGGCTGACCTGCCGGGTCTGATTGAAGGAGCATCTGAAGGTGTCGGTCTCGGCCACCAGTTCCTGCGCCACGTTGAACGGACGCGGGTCATCATTCATATCATTGATATGGGGCGGACAGATGGACGCGATCCTTATGAGGATTATGTGACCATCAATAAAGAGCTGAAACAGTACAATGAAAAGCTGGCTAAACGTCCGCAGATCATCGTCGCGAATAAAATGGATATGCTCGGCGCTGACGAAAACCTTGAGCTGTTCAAAGAAGAAGTAGGTAGTGACATCGAAGTGATTGAACTGAGTGCAGCGACTTACCAGAATATCGATCAACTGCTCTACCGGGTGGCCGATCTGCTGGATGCGACGAAAGATGTCGACTATGACCTGCAGGAAGAGGAAACGGGCGTTCATCGTGTCATGTATAAACATGAAAAATCAGCGGACCACTTTGAAATCACACGCGATGATGACGGTGCCTATGTCGTGAGCGGAAATTCTATTGAACGGATGTTCAAGATGACGGACTTCACGCGTGATGCGGCTGTCAGACGTTTTGCACGTCAGATGCGTACGATGGGAATCGATGACGCACTGCGTGAACGCGGCGCTAAAAACGGTGATATCGTCCGTATTTTACGCGGGGAATTTGAATTTGTAGAATAGGGGGGCGCCATGTCAGATAACAAGAAGTTTTACCTGATCAGAGAAGATGTGCTGCCGGAATCCATCAAGAAGACATTAAAAGTCAAAGCACTGCTTGACTGTGAACCGCAGCTGTCTATTTTTGATGCGGTCAGACGTTTTGATTTGTCCCGCAGCGCTTACTATAAATATAAAGATACCATCTTTCCGGTGGACAATTCGAAGGCAGAGCGTCATGTGACGATGCTGCTGCATGTCGATGATACGATCGGTCTGTTGAACCGGGTGCTCGAGCATATCGCTAAAGAGCAGGGCTCAGTGCTGACCATTCACCAAAGTCTGCCCATTAAAGAGAAGACAACGATTACGATCACACTGGATGCGACATACGTTGAGCTGACTATTAACGAACTGCTTGACCGGCTGAAAAAAGTCGACGGTGTCAACCAGGTGCAGCTGATCGGTATGACGATGTAAGGAGGAGCTATGTACGCTTATTTGAAAGGAATTCTCAATCACATTGAACCGACGCATGTTGTCATTGATATCGGCGGTGTCGGCTATGAATGCCTGACCCCTAATCCATATCGTTTTCAGCAGCATTTAAATAAGGAGCTGCAGATCTTTACGCAGCTTATTGTCCGTGAAGATGCACATACGCTGTACGGTTTTCAGTCCGCGGAGGAGAAAAGCCTGTTTTTATCATTGATCAAAGTGACCGGGATCGGTCCGAAGTCGGCGCTCGCGATTCTTGCGACAAGTACGCCGCATGAAGTGAAGCAGGCGATTGAACAGGAGAATGAAGCCTATTTAATCAAGTTTCCCGGCATCGGCAAGAAGACAGCGCGGCAGATTATTCTTGATCTAAAAGGAAAGCTGTTGATCACTGATGAGTCAGCTGTGTTTGAGGCGTATGATGACCATAGTGCAGTCAGTGAAGCACTGCTTGCCCTGGAAGCGCTCGGTTATTCCGGCCGGGAGCTTGCTAAAGTTGAGAAAATATTGAAGACTGAGCACATCAGTGAAGTAGATGCAAACATTAAACGTGGTTTGCAGATTTTAGTGTCTTAAGGAAGTGTCGATATGGAAGAACGGATGATGGACGATACGCTGATGGATATAGAGGAAGCGAAGGCAGAACTGAGTCTTCGTCCGACATTGCTCCATCAGTATATCGGTCAGAAGAAACTTAAGAATAACCTGGATATTTTTATTCAGGCAGCTAAACTGAGGAATGAAGCGCTGGATCATGTGCTGCTCTATGGACCGCCGGGTCTTGGTAAAACGACGCTTGCCAATATCATCGCCAATGAACTGGACGTTAATATCAGAACGACTTCGGGACCTTCTATTGAACGTCCGGGAGATCTTGCAGCTATTTTATCGTCACTGAATGCAGGCGATGTCTTATTCATTGATGAGATTCACCGGCTGTCGCGGGTCGTTGAGGAAATACTTTATCCGGCGATGGAAGACTTCTGTCTCGATATTGTAGTCGGTAAAGGTGACGAAGCGAGAAGCATCCGGATTGACCTGCCGCCGTTCACGCTGGTCGGCGCAACGACGCGTGCCGGCAATCTGTCTGCACCGCTCCGTGATCGATTCGGCGTGCATCTGCGCCTTGATTATTATGACGATCATGATTTAATGGAGATCATCACACGGACGGCTGCAGTCTTTGATGTAGAGATTGATGCAGAATCAGCTGCAGAGATAGCGGGCAGAAGCCGGGGAACGCCGCGGATTGCCAACCGGCTGCTGCGCCGCGTCCGTGACTTTGCGCAGGTGAACGGCGAAGCCCGTATTGAAGCGGGCACAACGACCGAGTCGCTCGATATGCTGCAGGTGGATAAGCACGGGCTTGACCATATCGATCATAAGATCATGATTAATATTATCGAACGCTATAACGGCGGTCCGGTCGGACTCGATACGATTGCAGTCAGCGTCGGTGAAGAACGTGTCACTATCGAGGACGTCTATGAACCTTTCCTGATTCAAAAAGGGTTTCTTGAACGGACGACCCGTGGACGACAGGCGACGCCGCTTGCTTATGCGCACTTCAATTATCCGTATAGTAATGAAAAGAGGAAATGACAGTGAATGTGAATGATTTTGATTTTGAACTGCCGGAACGATTAATAGCACAGACGCCGCTTCTTGACCGTACGTCAAGCCGGCTGATGCTGCTGAATAAAGCAACAGGTGAAGTGACCCACAAACATTTCAAGGACATCATCGATTATTTGACGCCGGGTGACACGCTCGTGCTGAACGATACGAAAGTCATGCCCGCGCGGTTGTTTGGTGTCAAAGAAGAGACTGGGGCAAAAGTAGAGATGCTGATGCTCAAACAGCTGGAAGGCAATGACTGGGAAGTGCTGGTGAAGCCGGCCAAACGGATTAATCCGGGTTCTGTCGTGACGTTCGGTGACGGCAAGCTGAAAGCGCTCTGCAAAGAGAACCTGCCGCAGGGCGGCCGGATCATGACGCTGCAGTTTGAGGGCATTCTGCAGGAACGTCTCGAAGAGCTGGGCGAGATGCCGCTGCCTCCTTATATTAAGGAGAAGCTGGAAGATCAGTCACGCTACCAGACGGTCTATGCGAAGGCAGTGGGTTCTGCTGCGGCACCGACAGCAGGTCTGCACTTCACAGCAGAGCTGCTGGAAACGATCAAGGCAAAAGGTGTCCATGTGACTTATATTACGCTTCATGTCGGCCTTGGCACATTCAGACCGGTGAGCGTCGACAATGTCGAAGAGCATGATATGCACAGCGAATATTATGAGATGACGGCGGAAACGGCACGTCTCTTAAATGAGACAAGAGCATCGGGTCACCGGATTGTCACTGTCGGAACGACATCTACAAGAACACTTGAGACGATCGCTTCACGCAATGACCATTTTCAGGAGGAATCCGGCTGGACGGATATTTTCATCTATCCGGGCTACGAATTCAAAGGGATTGATGCGATGATCACGAACTTCCATCTGCCGAAGTCGACGCTGATGATGCTGATTTCAAGTTTATCAACAAGAGAACATGTGCTGAATGCCTACAGACAGGCAGTTGAAGAAGAATACCGTTTCTTCAGTTTCGGCGATGCCATGTTCATCTATTAAAGGAGAGTATTATGCCAGCAGTAACTTATGAACATATTAAAACGTGTAAACAGTCAGGCGCACGTCTTGGCATCGTCCATACCCCGCATGGTTCTTTTGAGACACCGATGTTTATGCCGGTCGGGACACAGGCGACCGTCAAAACAATGAGCCCTGAAGAACTGAAGGCGATGAACGCCAAAATTATTTTAAGCAACACTTATCATTTATGGCTGCGTCCGGGTAACGACATCATCCGCGAGGCAGGCGGCCTGCACAAGTTCATGAACTGGGACGGTCCGATTTTAACTGATTCAGGCGGCTTTCAGGTGTTCAGTCTGAGCGATATGCGCAAGATTGAAGAGGAAGGTGTGCATTTCAGACATCATCTGAACGGTTCAAAGCTCTTTTTAAGCCCGGAAAAAGCGATGCATATCCAAAATGACTTAGGCTCTGATATTATGATGGCTTTTGATGAATGTCCACCGATGCCGGCTGAATATAAATATGTGAAGGATTCCATCGAAAGAACATCACGCTGGGCTGAGCGCTGTCTGAAAGCGCATCAGCGTCCTGAAGACCAGGCGCTGTTCGGCATCATTCAGGGCGGTGAGTATGAAGACCTGCGCACGCAGAGTGCGAAAGACCTCGTGGCGATGGATTTCCCGGGCTACGCAATCGGCGGCTTATCAGTCGGTGAACCGAAACCGATCATGTACCGCATGCTTGAGCATACGACACCGCTGATGCCGTTCAATAAACCGCGTTATTTGATGGGCGTCGGCTCACCGGATGCCCTGATTGAAGGCGCTATCCGCGGCATTGATATGTTTGACTGTGTGCTGCCGACCCGCATTGCGCGTAACGGTACTTGCATGACATCGCAGGGACGTGTTGTCGTTAAAAACGCGAAGTATGAACGCGATTTCACACCACTTGACCTTAACTGTGACTGCTATACATGTAAAAACTATACAAAAGCGTATATCCGTCACTTGATTAAAGCGGATGAGACATTCGGGATCCGGCTGACAACAATCCATAATCTGCATTTCCTGCTGAACATGATGGAAGAAGTAAGAGAAGCGATCCGTAATGACAGGCTGCTGGATTACAAAGAGGAATTCTTTGAGAATTACGGCCTGAATGTCGAAAATCCGAAAAACTTCTAGGAGGAACTTATGAACGAACAATTTCAGATGATATTATTCAATGTACTGCCGTTATTAGTCCTGCTGCTGGTCGCTTATTTCGCGATCATCAGACCCGGGCAGAAACGTGCGAAATCTCAGCAGCAGCTCATGCAGAGCTTGAAGCGTGGAGACAAAGTGACGACAATCGGCGGTATCCACGGCACAGTGCGTGCAGTTGACGCTCAAACGGTGACCATTGCAGTGAACAGCAAAGGTCACGAACTGACACTGGACAAAGAAGCAGTAAAATCAACAAGACGGTCATAAATAATTGTAATCAGGCGGACAAACTATGATATGATAATGTCAGATTTTTGTTAGTGACTGATGATTAAGAGGTGAAAGTGTGAAAAAGCGTAGTAGAATCGTTGCCCTTGTACTGATCACTGTTCTGTTGTTCTCATTAATAGGGGTGACAGCTAAAACCATTATGAAGAATGTCAATCTTGGACTGGACCTGCAGGGCGGTTTTGAAGTACTGTACAAAGTAAAACCCCTTGAGACAGGTGACAAAATTGACGAGACAGCTGTCAAGGCGACAAGTGAGACACTGGAGTCCCGGGTCAACGTGCTCGGAGTTTCTGAACCTAAAATTCAGATTGAAGAAGGTAACCGGATCCGCGTACAGCTGGCCGGCGTGAAAGACCAGAACGAAGCGCGTGAAATACTGTCGACGAGCGCGAACTTAACGATTCGTGATGCTAATGATAAGCTGCTGCTGTCCGGTAAGGACCTTGTCCAAGGTGCTGCCAAGCAGGGATTCAAGCAGAATACGAATGAACCTAACGTCTTATTAAAGTTGAAGTCTGCCGATAAGTTCAGACAAGTGACAGAGAAAGTATCCAAGATGAATCCTAACATTATGGTCATCTGGATGGATTTTGAGAAAGGCAAGGACAGCTACAAGGAAGAAGTAAAACGTGAACAAGCAGGCAAGCAGCCGAAGTATGTCAGCGCTGCGACAGTAAGCCAGCCGATCAACTCAAGTGATGTCGAGATTTCAGGCGGGTTCTCCGGACAGGAAGGATTGCAGCGTGCTAAAAATATTTCAGCTTTACTGAACGCAGGCTCACTGCCGGTTAAACTTGATGAAATCTACTCGACTTCAGTCGGAGCCCAGTTTGGTCAGGATGCCCTGCACAAAACGCTGCTCGCTTCAGCAGTCGGGGTAGGCATCATCTTCCTGTTCATGCTGCTCTACTATAGACTGCCAGGGTTAATCGCGGTCATCACATTATCAGCCTATATTTATTTGACGCTTGTAGCGTTCAATATGATCAACGGCGTGCTGACGCTGCCGGGTATCGCAGCCCTTGTGCTGGGTGTCGGTATGGCAGTCGATGCCAATATCATCATGTATGAACGGATCAAAGATGAACTGAAGATCGGCCGCAGCATTAAGCAGGCTTATCATAAAGGTTCCCAGTCATCATTTTTGACGATCTTTGATGCCAATATTACAACTGTGCTTGCGGCACTTGTGCTGTTTGTCTTCGGTGTGAGCAGTGTCAAAGGATTTGCGACGATGCTGCTGCTGGCGATTCTGATGAGTTTCATCACATCTGTCTTCATGACACGCCTGCTGCTGTCACTCGTGGTCAATTCCAATATGCTGAACGACAAGTTCAGCTGGTTCGGTGTGAAACCATCTAACCGCTATGATTTAAGTGAAGGAATCGACGTCCATGACCTGCATTCAAGATGGGACCGCATCAATTTCGTCAAACTCGCGAAACCATTACTGATTGCATCAGCCATCACCATCCTGCTCGGTATTGCGTCACTTGCAATCTTCAAGCTTAACCTCGGCATCGATTTTGCGAGTGGTACGCGTGTCGATATTAAAAGCGCACAGCCGATTAAAGTGGATGAGCTGAAGCAGGAACTGACAGCTGTCAATCTGCCTGCTGACAATGTGACACTTGCCGGCACCAACAATGAAAATGGTGTGGTGCAGTATAAGAAGGCACTGACGAAGAATGAAATTCAGGACTTGAAAACTGCGATTAACAACAAATACGGCTATGAGCCGAACGTTAACACCGTGTCGCCGATCATCGGTAAAGAACTTGCTAAAAATGCGATTATTGCAACGATCATTGCCTCATTAGGAATTATCCTGTACGTCACTTTACGGTTTGAATGGCGGATGGGGCTGACATCAGTACTTGCATTGCTGCATGACGCGTTTCTCATTGTGGCCATATTTAGTGTCATCAGAATGGAAGTCGATATGACATTTATCGCAGCAGTGCTGACCATTATTGGTTATTCCATCAACGATACGATCGTGACGTTTGACCGTGTGCGTGAGAACTTGCGTAAAGTCAGAGTCATCACAGCACCTGAACAGATCGACCGGATCGTCAATAGTTCTATCAGACAGACGATGACACGCTCCATCAATACCGTGTTAACAGTCATCATCGTCGTTGTCGCGCTGCTGCTGTTCGGTGCACCAAGTATTTTCAACTTCTCGCTCGCCCTGCTCATCGGTTTGATGTCAGGGGTGTTCAGTTCAATCTTCATCGCTGTCCCGTTATGGGGTATCCTGAAGAAACGCCAGCTGAAAAATAACGGCGGAAAACTGACCGTGTACGAAGAAAAGAAATCAAATGAAGAAAAGATTTACGTCTAATTAAAAGACGCCGGGAATTTCTGTCCCGGCGTCTTTCTGCGTCAGCGGCATTTGAGTTGATTGTAACGCTCATGTATAATGAAACGGTTAGGAGGATGACTATGACCGTTAATAAACAATGGGTGACCGGAAGTTCAGAGGAACTGCTGCCATCTTTAGTTGAAGAATTCAAGATTTCCCCGTTAGTTCAAAAGGTGCTGGCAGCAAGAGGGCTGACAGAGCGCAGCGAGATAGCGGCATTACTGACTGATCAAAAGACGCACGACCCGTTCTTGATGTATGATATGGCTAAAGCGGTCGACCGCATTCACGAAGCAGTCAGCAATGACGAACCGATTCTTGTCTACGGGGATTATGATGCAGACGGTGTGACCAGTGTCACCGTGCTGATGTATGCGCTGGAACAGCTGGGAGCCATGGCTGACTTTTATATTCCGAACCGCTTTACTGAAGGCTATGGGCCGAATGAAACGGCATTTAAAGAGGCAGCAGATGACGGTGTCGGCCTGATCATTACGGTTGATAACGGCATTAAAGGCCGGCACGAAGTTACAGTGGCGAAGTCGCTTGGCGTAGACGTCATCATCACGGACCACCATGAAATCGGTGACGCACTGCCTGATGCCTATGCGGTCATCCATCCGGCACATCCCGACGGACACTATCCATGCCCTCATCTGGCAGGCGTCGGCGTCGCATACAAACTCGCCGCTGCACTGCTCGGACAAGATATCCCGGAAATGCTCGGACTCACTGCGGTCGGTACAGTCAGCGATCTTGTGCCGTTGACTGATGAGAACCGGACACTTGTGAAGCTCGGACTGCGCGAGCTCAATCAGCGGCCGCCGGTCGGTATTAAAGCGCTGCTCCAGCAGGCCGGGCATAAAGGACTGGTCACTGAAGAGACAATCGGCTTTATGATCGGTCCGAGACTGAATGCGGTCGGCAGGCTGGATGACGCGAGACCTGCTGCTGACCTGCTGATGGAGCAGGATATGACGTCAGCGGTCTTTCTCGCTGAGCAGGTGGAGCAGCTCAACGTCGAGCGGAAAAGCATTGTGGAGACCATAGTCGAGCAGGCAGCAGCGGCGGCTGAAGATAAGGTCGCGCGGGGCTTTAACTTTCTTGTCATTGCCGGTGAAGACTGGAATGAAGGAGTGCTCGGCATCGTTGCCTCAAAACTGATGGACCGCTACTATCTTCCGGTCATCGTACTGAACATCAACCGGGAAGCAGGTTATGCCAAAGGCTCGGCAAGAAGTATTCCTCAGCTCTCCATGTATGATTACCTCGACCAGGAAATCGAACTGCTGACCAAGTTCGGCGGCCATCATATGGCAGCAGGACTGACACTGCCGCTTGATAATGTCAGCGAACTGGAAAGCCGGCTGAATGACCGGCTTGATCGATACTTAGCGGAGCATGAACTGCAGCCGGCCATCATCATTGATGCCGATGTCACGCTCGATGAGCTGACGGTCGACCATATTTACGAGCTGGACCGGCTGCGTCCGTTCGGCACTGCTAATCCACAGCCGATTTTCAGTATCACGGGTTCAACGATCACTCAGATCAAGGCCATTGGTCAGCAGGCGAATCATCTGAAAATGACATTGAACGGCCGGCTGAACGTACTGAAATGGTCGGCAGGCGAACTGGTCAGAAAGTTTCCGGAAGGAACGACGGTTGACGTGTGCGGCAGACTTCAGCTGAATGAGTGGAATAATCATGTATCGCCGCAGCTGATGATGGAAGACATGAAGTCAGATCAAATCCTTATGGTCGACTTCAGAAACCAGCATCCCCGCACATTCGCCTTCCTGAAAGATGAGCCGGTCATCTATGTGATCAACCGCAACCGCAGAAAGAACAGCGATCACTATTATTTTTATGGTGATAATATAGCGGGCCATGATAAAATTGTACTGAGGGATCTGCCGGATAATCTTGACTTGTTTCAGCAGACGATGCGGTCATCGACTGCCAGTCAAATGTATATCATCTTCCATGAAGCGAAGCAGGTCTACTTCGAAGGGATGCCAAGTCTGCAGCAATTTCGGGAACTCTATAAGCTGATGGTCAATCGGCCGGTCGTGCTGTCACAGCATGGTATGACGTTGACCGCGCGACTGAATGTCACGCCGAACGTGCTGCTGTTTATGCTCGCCGTCCTTACGGAACTCGGCGTCGTCAGTGTGACCGGAGAAACTTATCAGCTTGATTTAACGGCCGGCAAAGTGGATATTCCGTCAGCCGTCTGTTATCAGCAGCGGGAACAGCAACTGAAAATGGAGCAGCAGCTGCTGTTTGCTTCATTCGACAGCATTAAGCAGCTTATTCTGGATAATATGAATTAGTCACAGGAGGATATTATGGATTTAAAACAGTATATAGCAGAAGTACAGGACTGGCCGAAAGCGGGTGTCAGCTTTAAAGATATCACGACGATTATGGATAACGGGGAAGCTTATAAATATGCGACCGACCAAATCGTCGACTTTGCGAAAGAAAAGCAGATTGACCTTGTCGTCGGGCCGGAAGCGCGCGGCTTTATCATCGGCTGCCCGGTGAGCTACGCGCTCGGCATCGGTTTCGCACCGGTAAGAAAAGAAGGGAAACTGCCGCGTGAAGTGATCCGCTATGAATACGACCTTGAATACGGATCAAATGTCCTGACGATGCATAAAGATGCCATCAAACCAGGCCAGCGCGTGCTGATAACCGACGATCTGCTGGCAACCGGCGGCACGATTGAAGCGACGATCAAGCTTGTCGAAGAGCTCGGCGGCATTGTCGCAGGTATTGCCTTCATCATTGATCTGAAGTATTTGAATGGTATGGCAAAGCTGAAAGGTTATGACGTGCTCTCCCTTGTATCATACGACGAAGAATAATGCAGCGCATGCTGTTTTATTCTTTTTTTCATATGTTTATTTATCATAAAATATGTAGTATGATATTAACATTATTAAATAAGTGAGGTGACTGCATGAATAACGAATATCCATACACTGTAGATGATGTGCTGGCGATGACGAAAGCGTATTTGACAGATGAGGATTATCAGCTTGTTGTAAAGAGTTATGAGCTTGCTGAAAAAGCCCACGCAGGCCAGTTCCGCAAAAATGGATTGCCTTATATCATGCATCCCATTCAGGTGGCAGGCATTCTAGCTGAAATGAAACTGGATAGTCCGACTATTATCGCCGGATTTCTGCACGACGTCGTCGAGGATACGCCATATACTTACGAAGATTTAAAGGACATGTTCAATGAAGAGGTCGCGGCCATTGTTGACGGGGTGACTAAGCTTGAGAAAGTGAAGTACCGGTCTAAGGCAGAGCAGCAGGCGGAAAATCACCGTAAGCTGTTTATCGCTATCGCTAAAGATGTCCGGGTCATTCTCGTCAAACTCGCTGACAGATTACATAATATGCGGACATTGAAAGCGATGCCGCATGAGAAGCAGATCAGAATTTCCAAGGAGACGCTTGAAATATATGCCCCGCTTGCTCACCGGCTCGGTATTAACACCATCAAGTGGGAGCTGGAAGACATCTCGCTCCGCTACATCGATAACATCCAGTACTTCCGCATCGTTCATCTCATGAAGAAAAAGCGCAGCGAACGGGAAGCGTATATCGACAATGCGATTGAGAACATTGCCCATGAAATGAAGATTACAGGTATCGACGGAGATATTTCCGGCCGTCCGAAACACATTTACAGTATTTACCGTAAGATGGTCAAGCAGAAGAAGCAGTTCGACCAGATATTCGATCTGCTGGCCATCCGTATCATCGTTGAATCCATCAAGGACTGCTACGCTGTGCTGGGACTGGTCCATACATTATGGAAACCGATGCCCGGCCGTTTCAAGGACTATATCGCAATGCCGAAGCCGAACATGTATCAGTCGCTGCATACAACGGTCGTCGGTCCAAACGGAGATCCGCTCGAAATACAGATCCGGACGCGCGAAATGCACGAAGTTGCTGAGCACGGTGTCGCGGCTCACTGGGCCTACAAAGAAGGCAAGACGATCGTCAATCCGGATGAAGCCAAGAACTTAAGCAATATGGACTGGATCAAGGAGATTGAGGAGACGGATTCCACGTCGATGGATGCGGAAGCCTTTATGGAGTCGCTGAAATACGATCTGCAGAGTGATAAGGTGTATGTCTTCACGCCGGAAAGTGACGTCGTGGAGCTGCCGCTCGGTGCGGTGCCGATTGATTTTGCGTATGCCGTCCACAGTGAAGTCGGCAATAAGATGATCGGGGCGAAAGTGAACGGTAAAATTGTGCCGATTGATTACCAGCTGCATACCGGTGATATCATTGAGATCCGGACATCTAAACATTCATACGGACCGAGCCGTGACTGGCTGAAAATCGTTAAATCGTCCAGTGCGAAGAGTAAGATCCGCAGTTTCTTCAAGAAGCAGGACCGCTCAAGCAATGTTGAAAAAGGTAAATTTATGATTGAAGCGGAGATCAAAGATCAGGGTTACCGGGCCGATGAAGTGCTGACGGCGGATAACTTCAATGTGCTGATGGATAAGTACCGCTTCTCACAGATGGATGATATTTATGCAGCCGTCGGTTTTGGTGGTCTTGCGGCAGGCAGTGTCGTCGCGAAAATGACCGAGAAGCTGAGAGTCAAGCAGAAGGAACAGGCACTGAATCAAGTGCAGGAAGTCAATAAGTCGCTGAATATCAAGCGGGATATTCAGACCGAATCCGGCGTCTACGTGGAAGGCATGGACAATATGCTGATCAAATTGTCGAAGTGCTGTAACCCGGTGCCGGGAGACGAGATAATCGGCTACATCACAAAAGGTCACGGTGTCAAAGTCCACCGTACGGACTGTCCTAACATTAAGGACGAGACTGAGCGGATCATCGATGTGGAATGGGTGGAATCCACGAACTCCAACAAGACGTATCAAGTGGACCTTGAGATCACTGCCTATGACCGCAATGGTCTGCTGAATGAAGTGCTGCAGGCTGTGAATTCCACTAAAATAGCGCTTGTCCAGGTGAACGGCCGCGCCGACATCGACAAGCGGGCTAAAATCAATATCGGCATTATGGTCAAGAACGTCAATGATATATATAAAGTCGTGGAAAAAATAAAGCAGTTAAGTGATATCTACACTGTGACCCGAATCTGGAACTGAGGTGTATGATGAAAGTTGTATTACAGAGAGTGAAGCGCGCATCAGTTAAAAGTGCAGCTATGTATCATGAGATCGGGCCGGGGTTGCTACTGTTAGTCGGTATCGGCGAAGAAACGGTCGAACAGGACGTGCCGGTTATGGCGAAAAAGATAGTGCAGGCCCGGTTATTTGAAGACCATGAAGATAAGATGAATCTGTCCATCAAGGAAATAGGCGGCGAAATTTTGTCGATTTCCCAGTTCACCTTATATGCGGACGTGCGAAAAGGGAACCGTCCCAGCTTCACGCGTGCGATGAGACCGGATACCGCGCGTGCTTTTTATGAGTCGTTCAATCGTCAGCTGGCAGCTGAAGGTGTGACTGTTAAACCAGGCGATTTCGGTGAGATGATGGATATCGAGCTCATCAATGACGGGCCGGTCACTGTTATTTATGAATGCCATGAAGGTAAAATCCGATGAGCCGCATTAAACTGAAGAAGGCACCATTATCCATCGTACTTGCATTAATAATAGGCATCCTTATAGCAGTGACTGCTTTTTATTTAATGAGCGGTCAGGCGGAAGCGCCTAAACGACTGACCATGATTGAAAACAACGAACTGCGGACAGGTCCGGAGGCTGCCTATCCCGTTATTTTTGAAGTGCAAAAAGGTGAACAGTTCGCGATTATTGAACGCCGCGGCAAATGGTTCTATGTGCAGGGAGACGATAAAATAGGCTGGATTGCGGGCTGGCATACGAACCTTAATATCGCGAAGGACCAGGTCGTGCAGCAGAATCCGTTCAAAGGCAGAACGGTCATTGTGGACCCTGGTCACGGGGGCTCCGACCAAGGCGCAAGCAGTAAGTCAGGAACACTGGAAAAAGAAGTGACATTGAAGACCGGACTCATGCTGCGCGACAAACTGAAGGCTGAAGGCGCACGCGTCATCATGACACGTGACAGTGACGAATATGTCAAGCTGAAAGACCGGCAGGGTGTGGCTGATGCTTTTATCAGCATTCACAGTGACGCACTCGGTGAAAGTTCCCCGCACGGATTGACGGTCTACTATTACAAGGATTCTCAGAAGCCGTTAGCTGATACACTGCATTTAGCGATCAAGAATAAAACGCTGCTCTCCGATAGAGGTGTCAGACAGGAGAACTTCCAGGTGATCCGCCAGACAAAGATACCTGCTGTACTGCTGGAGCTTGGTTATATCAGCAATCCGACTGATGAGCTGATGATGACCGACAAAACTGACCGCCAGCTGGTGACGACTGCTATCGTCGATGGACTGAGAAACTACTTCCTCTATTAGCTTGACTTTAACGCAATGAAGAAGTAAGATGAATTTAATTGAAAATTATAACCGCTAGAACCTGTCAAAGTGATATCCCTTTCTTCGAAGAGACGTCTGCAGCTGCTGAAAGCAGACGAGAAACATATGACTGTGAACAACAGGTGAGGTCGTTCTATGAAAAGTAGAGCCGTCAGACAAACGATACTTGTCCTTAAGAGTGGATACTTCATGTATCAATTTGGGTGGCAACACGGTTATTTCGTCCCTTATACGCATCAGCGTATAAGGGGCTTTTTTATTTTAAAGGAGGTCAAGATAATGATCAGTATACCAAGAGGAACGCAGGATATTCTGCCGCAAGATACGCCGAAATGGCGCTACGTTGAAGCGAAGTTAAATGAAATCGCAGCGGCTTATAACTATAAAGAAATCAGAACACCAATGTTTGAAAGCACTGACCTGTTTGCAAGAGGGGTCGGCGACTCAACTGACATCGTCCAGAAAGAAATGTACACATTCAAGGATAAGAGCGACCGCAGTATGACGCTCCGGCCGGAAGGGACGGCAGCCGTCGTCCGCAGCTATATCGAGAACAAGATGCACGGCGACGCGAATCAGCCGATTAAACTTTACTACACGGGGCCGATGTTCCGCTATGAGCGTAAACAAAAAGGACGTTACCGTCAGTTTGTCCAGTTTGGTGTCGAAGCGATTGGTGCAGAAAATCCTGCCATCGACGCAGAAGTGCTGCACATGCTCTATCATATTTACAGCTCGTTCGGTCTGAAATCATTGAAGCTCGTCATCAATTCCATCGGTGACATCGACTCCCGTAAAGAGTATAAGGATGCGCTCGTCGAGCATTTCACGCCGTACATCGGCGCGTTCTGTCAGGACTGTCAGAACCGTCTGCACAAAAATCCGATGCGCATTCTTGACTGCAAGGTGGACAAAGATCAGCCGTCCGTGGCAAGTGCGCCGAAAATCACGGACTACTTGAATGATTACTCGAAGAACTATTACAATGAAGTGAAGAAATATCTGGACAGACTCGGCATTCCTTATATGGAAGATGCAAGCCTTGTCCGCGGACTGGATTATTATACGCATACAGCGTTTGAGATGATGAGTGAAGCGGAAGGGTTCGGTGCTATTACGACATTATGCGGCGGCGGCCGTTACAACGGGCTGCTTGAGATGCTGGACGGTCCGAGTGAGACAGGGATCGGTTTCGCACTCAGTATCGAACGTCTGCTGCTTGCACTGGAAGCAGAAGGCATTGAACTTGAGACAGATGAACGGCTGGACCTCTTTATCGTGACGATGCCTGAGACGATGAACGATGCGGTGAAGCTGATCGCTGACCTGCGGGTGCAGGGCGTCAGAGCAGATATGGATTACCTGGACCGCAAGATGAAGGCGCAGATGAAGCAGGCAGACCGGTTGAACGCAAAGTATACTTTCGTGCTCGGCGGCAATGAGCTCGAGACAGGCACAGTCAAATTAAAAGAAATGACATCAGGTGACGTCACGGATGTTAAACTGGAAGAAATCGCACTTTACTTGAAGGAGAGAGCATAATGGAGAAACGCACAACATACTGTGGCCTTGTCACAGAAGATTATATCGGCCGGGAAGTCATTTTGAAGGGATGGGTACAGAAACGCCGTGACCTCGGCGGCCTGATCTTCATCGATCTGCGTGACCGTGAAGGCATCGTACAGATTGTCTTTAACCCTGACTTCTCACAGGAGGCACTGGCAGTCGCTGAGACGCTACGTTCTGAATACGTCATTGAAGTGCGCGGTAAAGTGACGGCGCGCGATGCAGCAGTAGTGAATCCGAAGATCAAGACAGGTAAGGTTGAAGTGCAGATCGCTGAAGTGAATATCATCAATAAAGCACAGACACCGCCGTTCCAGATTGAATCTGAAGTGGATATCGCTGAAGACATCCGGCTGAAGTACCGCTATCTTGACCTGCGTCGTGAGCCGTTAGCACAGACATTCCGTATGCGCCATCAGATTACACGTGCTGTACGTAATTATCTGGACGAATCAGGATTTTACGAAGTAGAGACACCTGTCCTGACGAAGTCAACGCCTGAAGGTGCGCGTGACTACCTTGTGCCGTCACGTGTGCACGAAGGTGAATTCTACGCGCTGCCGCAGTCACCGCAGATTTTCAAGCAGCTCTTAATGATCGGCGGCTTTGATAAATATTATCAAATCGTCAAATGTTTCCGCGATGAAGATTTACGTGCTGACCGTCAGCCTGAATTCACACAGATCGACGTCGAGATGAGCTTCGTCGACCAGGAAGATGTCATAGCGATGAATGAAGGGATGATGGCCCGCATCATGAAAGATGTGAAAGGCATTGACGTCAAACTGCCGTTCCCGCGTATGACTTACGAGGAAGCGATGCGCGACTATGGGATCGATAAACCGGATACGCGTTTTGACATGAAGCTGAAGACATTGAATGAACTGGCTTCAAAAATGGACTTTAAAGTGTTCAAGGAAGCTGTTGAGAACGGCGGCGCGGTCAAAGCGCTTGTCGTTAAAGAGGCAGCGGACAAATACTCCCGCAAGGATATCGACGCGCTGCAGGACTTCGCTAAAATTTACGGCGCAAAAGGCCTTGCCTGGGTTAAAGTGACAGCAGAAGGACTGAACGGTCCGATCGCAAAATTCTTTGACGAAGCTATCACAACGGAATTGCTTGAAACGACTGCAGCGGAAGCCGGGGACCTCGTGTTATTCGTTGCAGATAAGCAGGACGTCGTCAATGCGTCACTTGCTAATCTGCGAAACAAACTCGGCAAGGAACTCGGCCTGATCGACGACAACCAGTTCAACTTCCTCTGGGTCACTGACTGGCCGCTCTTCGAATACGACGAAGAAGCAGGGCGTTATTTCGCGGCGCACCATCCATTTACCGCACCGAAGAAAGAACATGTCGATATGCTGTTAACGCATAAAGATAAAGTGCAGGCGAATGCCTACGATATCGTGCTGAACGGCTATGAACTCGGCGGCGGCTCCATCCGTATCCATGACCAGGAGATGCAGGCGAAGATGTTTGAAGCACTCGGCTTCACACAGAAAGAAGCAGAGGAACAGTTCGGCTTCCTGATGAACGCGTTTAAATACGGTGCGCCACCACATGGCGGTATCGCACTTGGACTTGACCGCATGGTGATGCTGCTGTCCGGCCGTACCAACTTAAGAGATGTCATCGCCTTCCCTAAAACGGCTTCAGCGACGTGTCTGCTGACTGACGCGCCGAGTCCGGTGGATTCAGCACAGCTTAGCGAGCTGAATCTGACGTTGAATATTAAAGAAGACAAATAAGTTGCATTATAGATTCAATGTGCTATTATATATTTACAAGATGAATATCTGAAGAGTTCGACATTTGTTTTTCTATTTTGACCTAACACTTTTGATTAGGGAGTCTAATAGGTTTTCATAGTGAGCACATGCCTATGTTATAGGACGTGCAAGGTAAGAAACAGGACACCCACCTGTATATAGCAGGCCAAAATAATCAACTTTAAGATGACGGCTCAGTCGGATGTTATCGGTACACAGGACTTCGGTCCTGTGTATTTTTTTTATGGATTACTATGAGTGTTGTGGTAGGATATAAGTATAAAATGTGAAAGTGTGTGAAAGAATGAAACATCAATTTTCCAGAAATGAACTCGCCTATGGAAAAGAAGGGCTTGACCTTCTGAACAATAAGACAGTCGCAGTGCTCGGTGTCGGCGGCGTCGGTTCCTTTGCGGCTGAAGCGCTGGCAAGAACGAATATCGGCCATATCATCCTGATTGATAAGGACGATGTGGATATCACGAATGTCAACCGGCAGCTGCATGCGCTGACGACGACAATCGGCCGGTCGAAAGTGACGCTGATGGAGGAGCGGATCAAGCTCATCAATCCGGAATGCAGGGTGACACCGATGCATATGTTCTATACAGAAGAGACGTATGAAGAGCTGTTCAGCCATCACATCGATTATATCGTCGATGCTTCTGATACGATCGTCTATAAGATTCATCTGATGAAGGAATGTCTGGAACGCGGCATTAAAATCATCTCCAGTATGGGTGCTGCGAACAAGACAGACCCGACACGCTTCAAGATAAAAGACATCTCAAAGACGCATACTGACCCGATGGCGAAAGTCATCCGTACGCGTCTGAAAAAAGAAGGCATTAAAAAAGGGATACCTGTCGTCTTTTCTGACGAAAGCCCGATTGTCATCCGGGACGATGTGAAAGGCTATGTCGGTAACCCGGATGCGTCTATTCGAAAAGCCCAGATGCCGCCGTCATCCAATGCCTTTGTGCCGAGTGTCGTCGGTCTGATCTGCGCAAGTTTTGTCATCAACGACATTTTGAAAGATATACCGGTGCGGCGCGTCAAAGATAAAGGCCAGTGATAAGCAGGCTGATATACAGCTGAAAGAGACTGAGAAGTCTCTTTTTTTTACCTTAAAGTTACCTTAAATTTTATTGTTTTCCATTTATTATCTTATCTTGTGCGTTATGATAAGAGGGAACGAATGATAATAGGAGGAGAATTATGGAAGACATTCTTTATAGTCTTGAAGTGAACGATTTAAGGAAGACAATCGGTAAACGCCAGATTATCAACGGCCTCTCTTTTCAGGTGAGAAAAGGCGAAGTCTTCGGTTTTCTTGGGCCGAACGGTGCAGGGAAGACGACAACGATCCGGATGATTGTCGGTTTGACGACACCGACCGGCGGCACTATTTCTGTGCTTGGAATGAACCTGGCAACGGAGCGGGCAGAGGCCATGAAGAAAATGGGTGCTATCGTCGAGAATCCGGAGCTTTATCCGTTTCTGTCAGGGCTTGATAACTTGAAGCAGTATGCACGCATGCAGCAGGGCATCACGACTGAAGACATCAGGCGGGTAGTCAAACTGGTCGGTCTTGAACACCGCATCAAAGATAAGGTGAAGAAATATTCACTCGGTATGCGTCAGCGGCTCGGACTCGCCCAGGCACTGCTGCACCGGCCGGAACTACTGATTTTAGATGAACCGACCAACGGCCTTGATCCGGCGGGCATCCGTGAAATCAGGAATTACATCAGACGTCTCGCTGAAGAAGAAGGGATGTCAGTCATTGTCTCCAGTCATCTGCTCGCAGAGATGGAGCTCATGTGCGACCGGTTCGGCATTATAAAAGACGGTCAGATGATCCGTATTGAAGACGTGCAGACTATAGACACAGCTAATGATAGGGTAGTTCACCAGTTCGACCTGCATCCTGTTGACCAGGCAGTGAAATATTTGAATGACCGGCAGCTGGATTTTGACGTCCAGGATAAATTGATTACGATGACGTGTCGACCGAGCGAAGTACCTGGCCTGATCCGGGAGCTGGTGAAGCGTGACATTGATATATACAGCGTCACAAAATCAAAACAGTCGCTGGAAGACCGTTTCCTTGAACTGACGGCTGAAGGAGGGACTGACATTGCTTAAACTGATACAGAATGAATGGATCAAATACTTCAACCGGCCGGGTACGTATATTATGCTCATTATGATCATGCTGCTGTTTGTGCTGCTGACTGTCTTGAATATGTCATTCGGCTCGGGCATCAATCACACAAAGGAATATAGTAAGGATCACTGGAAGACAGAAGTGCAGACAGATATCAAGAAGATGTCTCAAGACCTTGAACGGCTGCATGCTCAAGACGATAAAGATTTTAAGCAGCAGGATTATTCAAAAATGTACAGCCTCGAGCAGGAGATTCCACGGCTGCAGTACTACTTGAAACACGACGTCAGACCGCCTGCAATTAATAACGTCTTTGATAATCTTCTCGGTACGACTAATATGATCAACTTTGTCATTATCATGGTGACGGTCATCACTAGCAGTCTGATGAGCCGTGAGCATCAGCAGGGGACGATTAAACTGCTGCTGATCCGTCCGGCATCACGACTGAAGATTTTCTTCGCTAAATGGCTGACGGCTGTACTGATTTCAGTGGCCTTCACATTGTTCACATTTATTATATCCGGTCTAGTGGGTATTGTAACGGGCAAGATAAATCCAACGACAAAACATGCGGTACTCGATACGGCTAAGGGCAAGTATCACATGGAAGATTTCTGGCCGTATTTTACGCAGCTTCTGCTGAACGATTTGATCTATGTCATTATTTTCGCAACGATTGCTTATGTGTTATCAGTACTGTTCAAAAATACTGCCGTATCGCTCGGCCTGACCATCGGCCTGCTGTTTTTCAGCGGACTGATCACTAACTTTATAGCAGACAAGACAGATCTTGTGAAGTTCATCTGGCCGGCGAACTGGTCGATGAATCAATATATAGGATTTATGGGCGCACCGCCGATTGACAGTATGTCTTATAGCTTCAGCTTTGTCTATAACATCATCGCGCTCGCTCTGCTGCTTGGCATCGGCCTATGGGTCTTTACTAAGCGTGACGTAGCGGACTAAAAAAGAAGTGGCAGCTTTGAGCTGTCACTTCTTTTTCTGTCGGCTGATGTTATCATAAATCTGCTTGAACTGGGCCTCAGATTTACTCGTCTCTTTCGGCTGATAGTAACGGGCGTCCTTCAGCTGATCCGGCAAGTACTGCTGGCTGATATAGCCGCCCGGAAACTGATGCGGGTACTGGTAGCCGGTGCCATTACCAAGTGTTTTCGCACCCTGATAATGACTGTCCTTTAAATGGGCTGGAATGTCACCGGTCCGGCCCTTGTTAATATCTGCAAGGGCGCTGTCAATAGACGTCACAGCAGAGTTGGATTTTGGACTCAGACAGAGTTCGATGACCGCCTGGGACAATGGAATGCGTGCTTCCGGGAAGCCGAGCCGTTCTGCCGCTTCAATAGCAGCGAGTGTCCGCGAGGCAGCCTGAGGTGAGGCAAGGCCGATGTCTTCAAAACTGATGACTAAGAGCCGCCTCGCAATGGTCGGCAGGTCGCCGCCGTTAATCAGCCGCGCCAGGTAGTGGAGTGCCGCATCAACATCGCTGCCGCGTATGGACTTCTGGAAGGCGCTCATAATGTCATAGTGCATATCACCGTCTTTATCAAAGTTGAAGGATGTTTTCTGCAGGCAGTCTTCAGCGTCCTGCCGAGTAATAGTGATGGTACCATCTTTGTCAGGCGTTGATAATATGGCTAGTTCCAGAGCATTCAGGCTCGCACGGACGTCGCCGCCTGCTGCCATGATGAAATGGTCCATCGCCTGGCCCTCTACTACCACTGCCTGATTGCCGAAGCCGTTCTTCTTGTCTGTCAGTGCCCGCTGAAGCGCCTGCTTTATATCTGCTTCTGTCAGCGGCTGCAGCTCGAAAATCTGTGTTCTTGAGCGGATGGCCGGGTTGATGGCGTGATAAGGGTTAGAAGTTGTCGCACCGATCAGTATAATGCGGCCGTTCTCAAGATGGGGCAGCAGAAAGTCCTGCTTCGCCTTATCCAGCCGGTGAATCTCATCAAGCAGCAGTATCACCTGCCCTGACATCTTCGCCTCCTCCGCCACGAGCTGCATGTCCTTCTTGGTGTCAGTGACGGCGTTCAGCTGTCTGAATTTAGCAGCGGTCGAGCCGGCAATGGCACGGGCAATGCTTGTCTTGCCTGTGCCCGGCGGACCGTAGAGAATCATCGAGGACAACCGTCCGGCATCCACCATTCTTCTGATGATTCCCCCAGGACCGACGAGGTGCTGCTGACCGATGACATCATCGATGGATGTCGGTCGCATTCTATAGGCTAATGGTTCCATAATTGTCCTCCTTTTTTATTAAAGTTTACCTTATCTTTCTGTCAAATGTGATAAAATTGATTTAACAAAAAGGAGTCGTCTGTATGAAAATATCAACTAAAGGCCGCTACGGTCTCACATTAATGATCAGCTTAGCCAAACGTTATGGACAGGGGCCTGTCTCTTTGAAGTCAATCGCTGAAGAAAATGGACTGAGCGATCTCTATCTCGAGCAGCTTGTAGGTCCGCTGAGAAACGCCGGGCTCATCCGAAGCATCCGCGGTGCAAAGGGCGGGTATCAGCTCATGAAAGCGCCCGGTGATATTACCGCAGGAGATATCATCCGTCTGCTTGAAGGTCCAATCACACCTGTAGAAGGCATAGAAGATGAACCGGCTGCCCAGAAGCAGCTCTGGATCAAAATCCGTGATGCCGTGAAGCAGGTACTCGATGAAACCACACTTGAAGATCTGATGAACTACAAAGAAGAAGATATTATTGAAGGTTACATGTTCTATATTTAATAAGCGGCTCCTAGGAGCCGCTTATTTTATGAGGTGACTTCTTTCAGAATTTCATAGCTGCGGCGCTGTTTTGCGAGGTCGTATATATAGGACACCGCAATGATTTCGTCAGCATGGTACTGTTCCTGGAAATCTGCAAGCTGTTTCGCGATTGTTTCTTTGGAGCCGATCAGCGACGCTTTAGTGCGGGACGTAGCCATCAGTCGCTCCTGAGGACTCCAGATGGCATCTAAGTCATGAGTCGGCGGCTGGAGCGGCTGTCTTGAATTTCTGACGATGCTCAGGAACATCATATGTGTGCTCGTTGCGAGAAACTCAGCTTCTTCGTCAGTTTCAGCAGCAATGACATTCATGCCGACCATGACATAGGGCTTAGCCAGATACTCAGAAGGTGTGAAGAGATTTCTGTAGATAGCAATCGCTTCTTTCATCTGCTCCGGTGCGAAGTGAGCAGCGAAGACATAAGGAAGTCCGAGACGTGCTGCAAGGTGGGCAGAATCAGTGGATGAACCAAGAATGTATAGCGGCACATTAGTGTCCACACCCGGATATGCTTTTACATAGCCCTGCTTATGTTCGGGACCGAAATAGTCAAGAAGCGCCTTGACATCATCAGGAAAAGTATAGACAGCTTCATGCTGATTTCTTCTGAGGGCGCTTGCGGTCATCATATCAGTGCCCGGTGCCCGGCCGAGCCCTAAGTTCAGACGGTTCGGATAGATTGTCTCAAGCGTGCCGAACTGTTCAGCAACTATTAACGGCGTATGGTTCGGCAGCATGATGCCACCTGCGCCCACTTGAATACGAGACGTGTGCGCGAGCACGTGATTGATTAGAACGACTGTCGCTGAACTCGCTAAGTTCGGCGTATTATGATGTTCTGCAATCCAGAACCGGTTATAGCCGAGCGCTTCGACCGTCTGCGCCAGCTTGACAACATTCTGGATGGCCTGACGATTCGTTTCTCCTTGTCTTAATATAGCAAGGTCCAGTACAGCTACTGGAATCTTTGTATTGTTCATTGATAAGCCCTCTTTCTCCTGGTTATATAGGACAGTTTAGCATTCAGGGAATAGCAGAGAAATGAATATGCCTGACGACTGGATTAACTGCTGGATTGTTCCCCGACGAATATAGTGGCCAGAATATTCGCAAGAAGCTTGCCAAACGAATATAGCGGCCAGAATATTCGCAAGAAGCCCGCCAAACGAATATAACGGCAGGAATATTCGCAAGAGGCCCGCCAAACGAACACACCCGTTAATTATTACTTAACAGGTGCTCCTTAATCATGGTGTCAATCGTCTCCGGTAGTCGATAAGTGGTGCGATTGATTTTGATGAGCCGCTGCGCCTCTATATAGCTCCTGATATAAAGCTGGAGTGTCCTGACTGTAAAGTAGTCACCGAAAAATTCCGCGAGACAGCGGATGCTGAATTCATGGACGTTATGCACTGAACAGTAATAAATCATATTAGTGTAGATGACTTCACTTATTGAAAAAGTAGTCCGGCAGTCGATACATTTCATCTGCTGCTTTCTGCCGTTCAGACTTAAACAATAACAGGACGGACAGTTGAAGCCGTTTTTGAGCTGACCCGCAGCACGATGATGATAGAATGGATTGGTTTTCAGTTGGTCTGTAAGAAAAACTTCGTGTAGCTGAGGGAATAGCTCGTCGCTGACTTGTAACTCATTGGCTATTCTTGCCAGTTTAGTCATTTTGATGATTGCATCGTCAGGCTGCAGTCCGAAAATATGGCTGTCACCTGTCCAGACGATATAACCATGAACCTGCAAGTAAATCTTTCGTCGTTGAAGCCAATGAGCGAGTATGCTTTTAGCCCGCTCCAGCTGGTTCAATGGATTACTGACTTCCCGTCCGTTTTGAAAATACCATTTTCCGGAACGGACCTCATAATCGTGACGGTGGTTTTTTACCTCTAATATAATGACGCGCTGGCGGGTAATGATGACATGATCCAGCTGGATATAGTTCTGGTCATGCTCGAGCAGTATATTGCTCGTGAACCACCGGCCGTCAAGCACCTTCTGCAGCACTTCTCCAACGAGCCGTTCCCCGTTCCAGCCGTTCCTTTCCTTGTCAAGCAGCTTCCTGTCGTCATCATCTAATACGCCTCTCTTACTCATTACTTCTAAGTTGATCATTGTCCTCGTCACTCGAACACCTCCTACTTTATAATCGGTAAAAATCGCGAAATGATTGATTACAAATTGTAAAGTTCCAGTAACTAGCTATTTACATGAATCGGTGCTATTATAGAGTATTGAAAAAACGGAAAGGATGTTCAAGATGCAAGTGTATGCAGATTATTCAGCGACAACACCTGTTGCTCCGCGGGTGATTGAAGAGATGATGACCGTTTATCATACGGCTTACGGCAATCCGTCATCTATTCATAAGATCGGGCGGGAGGCACGGCAGATTATCGATCAGTCTCGTCGTCAAATTGCGGGCGTGCTCAATGCACGGCCTAAAGAAATTCTGTTTACGAGCGGTGCTACAGAATCCAATAATACAGCGATTAAAGGCGCAGCTTATAAAAATCAGCATCTTGGACGCCATCTCATTACCACTCAGGTTGAACATCACTCTGTGCTGCATGTCTTCGAATACTTGGAGAAGCAGGGGTTTGAGGTCACTTATCTGCCGGTGGACAGATACGGGGTCGTCCAGCTGACGGATTTCAAGGCGGCACTGAGACCGGATACAATCCTGGTCTCCATAATGTTCGGCAATAATGAAGTCGGTGCGATCCAGCCGGTGGATGACATCGGTGAGCTGCTTGACGGTCATCAAGCACTGTTCCATGTTGATGCTGTGCAGACGGCCGGTCATCTGCCGATTGATGTTAAAGAACTGAAAGTGGATATGCTCAGCTTGACGGCGCATAAGTTTTACGGCCCTAAAGGCGTCGGACTGCTTTACATCAAACAGGGAACAGCTATCGAGTATTCACAGCTCGGCGGCTCCCAGGAGACGAAGCGCCGTGCAGGAACAGAGAACGTGCCGCTCATCAAAGGAATGGCAGTCGCTCTGACTGAGGCAGCTGACCAGCTCGATCATCATAACATCAGACTGACACAGCTGAAGGAGTATTTCCTTCATAGTCTGCAGCAGCGAACCGTCCCCTTTGAAATGAACGGCGACAAAAATATGCAGCTTGCTCACATCATGAACCTTTATTTTCCGTTCAGCGATGTGGAGCTCATGCTGACGCTGCTTGATATGGCAGGTGTCTACGTGTCAAGCGGCTCAGCATGTACAGCAGGATCCATCGAACCGTCACATGTGCTCACTGCGATGTTCGGTGAGGACCCGCGTACGAAGCAGTCCATACGGTTCAGCTTCGGCCATGAGATGACAGAAGAACAATTGGACTATATGGCAGACCAGCTGCTTAAAATATATGAAATGACTAAAGAAAGAAGCGGATATAATGGATAACCATCATACAAAAGTCGTCGTCGGGATGTCCGGCGGCGTGGATAGTTCAGTCACGGCGCTGCTCCTGAAAGAGCAGGGGTATGACGTGATCGGCATCTTTATGAAGAACTGGGACGACACAGACGAGAATGGTGTCTGTACAGCGACCGAAGATTATGAGGATGTCATCGCCGTGTGCAACCAGCTCGGCATCCCATACTATGCGATGAACTTCGAGCAGGAGTACTGGGATAAAGTATTCACTTATTTCCTTGATGAATATAAGAAAGGCCGTACACCGAACCCTGACGTGATGTGCAACAAAGAGATTAAATTCAAGGCATTTCTTGACCATGCGCTGCAACTTGGTGCGGACTATGTCGCGACTGGTCACTATGCACAGGTCAGACGTCATGAAGACGGCACTGTCGAAATGCTGCGCGGTAATGACAGCAACAAAGACCAGACTTATTTCCTGAACCAGCTGACACAGGAGCAGCTGCAGCATGTGATGTTCCCGCTCGGCCATCTGGAGAAGCCGGAAGTGCGCCGCATCGCGGAAGAGCACAATCTCGCGACAGCGAAGAAGAAAGACTCGACCGGTATCTGCTTTATCGGCGAACGGAACTTCAAGGAATTCCTGAGCCAGTATTTACCGGCGACAAACGGCCGTATGACTACGCTTGAAGGTAAAGACATGGGAGAACACGCCGGTCTCATGTACTATACAATCGGTCAGCGTCACGGGCTTGGCATCGGCGGTGATGGTGAGCCATGGTTTGTTGTCGGTAAAAATCTGCAGGACAATGTACTATACGTTGAGCAGGGATTCCACCATGACACGCTGTACAGCGATTACTTGATCGCCTCTGACTTCAGCTTTGTCAACGCGGTGGATTTCTCGTCACCGCTTGAATGCACAGCGAAGTTCAGATACCGCCAGCAGGACACGAAAGTCACTGTCGACAAAATATCTGATACTCAGCTGAAAGTGACCTTTGCAGAACCAGTCCGTGCTATCACACCGGGCCAGGCAGTCGTCTTCTATCAAAATGAAGTCTGTCTCGGCGGCGCAACGATTGACGATGTTTATAAGCATGCCCATCAACTGACATATGTCGTCTGAGAAGACATATGTCTTCTTTTTTATAGTCTGATATAATAGGGATAACAGGAGGCTACTATGAACGAACAGTATTTAATTGAACTGATTCAGCAGAAAAAATATGAGCAGGCACTGGCCATGCTCTTTAAGGCGATAGAAGAAAATCCGGATGAACCGAACCATTACATCAATGCCGGGACCATCCTCGCAGATGCCGGCAAAGTGGAAGAAGCGGAACGCTTTTTCCGGAAGGCTCTGACACTTGATGCAGAGCACAGCGGTGCTTACTACGGCCTCGCGAACATTTACTTTAACTATGAACGCTATACCGATGCGGTCCCACTTTATCAGAAAGCGCTGGCGGTCAATAACGGAGACGCTGATATCCATTATATGCTCGGTATGAGCTTCATTAATTCAGGCGATTTTCAGTCGGCGCTGCCTTACATGATGCGCAGCTATGAATTGAAGCCTGCTGATGATGAAGTAGCTTTTCAGTATGGGCTGCTGCTCTGTCAGCTGTCCATGTACGAAGAAGCAGTGAGCGTGCTTGACGCGCTGCTCGCTGGACAGCCGGAGCATACCGATGCTTTATATAACATCGCGCTTGCCCGCTATATGACTGATGACGATGCAGCGCGTGCACTCGAGACATTTCACAGAGTGACTGCGATTCAGCCCGATCATCTGCTGGCGGGGCATGCCATCACGATGTTTGAGCAGTTGAAGGAGGAATAACCGCGTGGAGAATATGTCTTTATTTGATCAGCCGTTCGTCAAAGGGACGATCACCCGGATTCTGTTTCAGAACGCCGACAACTTTTATACTGTCTTGAAAGCGGAAGTGATTGATTCAAATGAAGACTTTGAAGAAGAAGTCACAGTGACGGGTTATTTCCCGCAGATCGCTGAAGGTGATACCTATACTTTCACCGGGCGGACAGTGACGCATCCTAAATACGGAAAACAGCTGACTGCGGACAAGTTTGAAAAAGAGATGCCGCAGACAAAAGACGGTGTCATCCATTATTTATCAAGTGATCTGTTCAAAGGAATCGGCAAGAAAATCGCGCGCCAGATTGTCGACATTCTCGGCGAGGATGCACTGAACATCATCATGGATGACCGGTCATCACTGGACCGGGTGCCGAAGCTGTCACCTGAGAAGAAAGATATGATCTATCAGACTATCAGTGAAAACCAGGCGATTGAAAAGACGATGATCAAGCTGAATGACTGGGGCTTCGGTCCGCAGCTCGCCATGAAGATCTATCAGTTTTACAAGGAAGACACTATCCGGGTCATCAAAGAATCGCCTTACAGGCTGGTCATGGATATTCAGGGGATCGGTTTCAACAAAGCAGATGAACTGGCCCATCGTCTCGGTATTGCAGGCAGTCATCCCGAACGACTGAAGGCTGCACTCGTCTATTCGATGGAGCAGGCATGTCTGCAGAACGGACACACTTATATCCCTGAAGATATGCTGCTTGAGACATCTTACCACCTGCTGACGAAGACAGGGGAAACAGTGGACACCGGGCTGCTCGTCCATAAACTGCTGGAACTGACGGAAGAGAAAGTGCTTGTTAAAGAGCAGGACCGCATTTATCTGCCGAGTCTGTTCTATTCTGAGATGAAGACCGTGCAGACGCTCCACCGGCTGATGAACCATCAGGATAACATCAAGCAGTTTGAACAGTCGGAAGTGCTGCTGATGATCGGGGAGCTTGAAGATCTCTTTGAAGTGAGCTATGCCAGGAAGCAGCGCGAGGCCCTGCAGATAGCCATGAACAGCAAGATGATGCTTCTATCAGGCGGACCCGGCACAGGTAAGACCACAGTGATCCGCGGAATCGTCAACTTGTATGCGGAGCTCCACGGCCTCAGCCTGGACTATAAGGACTATGAGCAGTCTGATTTTCCGATTGCAGTTGCGGCGCCTACCGGCCGGGCTTCCAAGCGGCTGTCTGAATCAACCGGGCTAGAAGCGACGACCATTCACCGGCTGATCGGCTGGACGCGTGAAAGCAAGCCGGACGACATTCTTGAAAATGAGATCACTGCTAAGCTCGTCATTATCGATGAGATGTCGATGGTGGATACATGGCTGATGTTCCAGTTGATGCGTGCCGTGCCGAATGACTGTCAGCTGATCTTTGTCGGTGACCAGGACCAGCTGCCGTCAGTCGGACCGGGCCAGGTATTCAGAGATATGATCGAATCAAAGATCATGCCGCAGGTCGAGCTGGAAGAAGTGTACCGGCAGCAGGAAGGGTCCTCTATCATTGAGCTTGCCCATCAGATTAAGCGTAATCAGCCGTTCGATATCGCTGCGCGCTATAATGACCGGTCATTTATACCTTGTTCGACCGAGCAGATCCCGGCGGTCATCAATCAAGTGGTCACCCGCGCTGTGGATAAAGGCTATGATAAGCGGGATATCCAGGTGCTGGCACCGATATACAAAGGGAAAGCCGGCATCAAGTTTCTGAATCAGGAGCTGCAGGACATACTGAATCCGAAGGCTGATGATAAGCGGGAACTGCCGTTCGGCGATGTCGTCTACCGCAAAAATGACAAAGTGCTGCAGCTGGTCAACCGGCCCGAGGACAACGTGTTCAACGGTGATATCGGTGAAGTGGTCGGTATTTTCATGGCGGCGGAGAACGCGCTGAATAAAGACGTCGTCATCGTCGATTATGACGGGAACGAAGTCACTTATACGAAGCAGGACTTGACTGAACTGACGCACGCCTACTGCTGTTCCATACATAAGTCCCAAGGGTCTGAGTTTCCGATCGTCATCATGCCAGTCGTGCGTGCCTATTACCGCATGCTGCAGAAAAACATACTATACACCGGGCTGACCCGTGCGAAGCAGTCCCTCATTATCTGCGGGGAGCGGCAGGCATTCGATGAAGGAATCGCGAGAACCGGACTTGAACGAATGACTTCCTTCAGCACGGTGCTGCAGGAATATTTCAAGCCGGATGAAGCGCTGGACACGGTGCCGGCTGCGATTCCGGTCGGAGAACTGACAGAGGACAATATGCATTTAATTGCACCGATGATCAATATGGACGGGATTTCACCGTATGATTATCAAACAGTTGACGAATAGCATGAATGTCCATATAATTTAATTATTCAGTGAATGATGAGTAAACTGCTTTGTTGTCTAAAGAGACGTACCGGCCGGTGAAAGGTGCGCAGCAATCAGTTGAAGGCTGCATTCATGGTGTAAATTAATAATTCTTTGAGTGATGACGTCAGTCATAACTAGGGTGGTACCGCGAACACGTTCGTCCCTTTCTGGGGCGGACGTTTATTTTATTTTAAGGGAGAGATTATTTAATGAAACGTTTAACTGCTGCTGAAATCAGACAGATGTATCTGGATTTCTTTGTTGAAAAAGGCCATATGATTGAGCCGTCTGCACCGCTTGTACCGATTGATGATGATACGCTGCTATGGATCAATTCAGGTGTTGCGACACTGAAGAAATATTTTGACGGGCGGGTCATTCCGAACAACCCGAGAATCGTCAATGCCCAGAAATCCATCCGGACTAATGACATTGAGAACGTGGGCTTTACGGCGCGTCACCATACGTTCTTTGAGATGCTCGGGAACTTCTCCATCGGTGATTATTTCAAGAAGGAAGCTGTACAGTTCGCATGGGAATTTTTGACGAGTGAACGCTGGCTGGCGATAGATCCTGCTAAGCTCTATGTGACGATCCACCCTGAAGATACAGAGGCTTATGAGCTGTGGGTGAATGAGATCGGTCTGACTGATGACCGTATTACACGTATCGAAGGCAACTTCTGGGATATCGGTGAAGGTCCGTCTGGTCCGAACACTGAGATTTTCTATGACCGTGGTGAGGATTACGGTCAGGACAATCCGATAGAGGAGATGTATCCGGGCGGTGAGAATGAGCGCTACCTTGAAGTATGGAACTTAGTGTTCTCTGAGTTCAACCATAATCCTGACCATACCTATTCACCGCTGCCGAAGCAGAACATCGATACAGGGATGGGTCTTGAACGGATGGCGAGCGTTTCTCAGAACGTGCGTACAAACTTCGATACAGATTTATTCCAGCCGATCATCAAGCAGACAGAGCAGATTTCCGGCAGAACATACGGCGTGTCAAAGGCAACAGATGTCGCGTTCAAAGTGATCGCTGACCATATCCGCACAGTGGCTTTTGCAATCGGTGACGGTGCACTGCCGTCAAATGAAGGACGGGGTTACGTGCTGCGCCGCCTGCTGCGCCGCGCGGTCAGATTTGCACAGCAGCTGGATATCAACCAGCCTTTCATGTATGAGCTTGTTGATATTGTCGCAGACATTATGAAGCCGTACTATCCAGATGTGGACGCGCAGAAAGATTTCATCAAGCGGGTCATCAAGTCAGAAGAAGACAGATTCCACGAGACACTGGAAGAAGGGCTTGTTCACTTCAACCGTCTGAAAGACGCAGCGCTCAGCGGTTCACGACAACTGGACGGGGCAGATGTATTCAAGCTTTACGATACATTCGGGTTCCCGGTTGAACTGACCGAGGAACTGGCGGAAGAGAACGGACTGAAGATTGACCGTGCAGGCTTTGACGCGGCGATGGAGCAACAGCGTACGCGTGCCAGAGAATCACGTCAGAAGACACAGAGTATGCAGGTGCAGAGTGAGACGCTTGCGAACATCACGACGCCGAGCCGCTTTGTCGGTTATGACACGCTGACACATACGACTGAGATTGAACATATTATTGCAGCCGGCAGTGACGTCAAGGAAGTGGAAGGTGAAGAAACGATTCAGTTTATTCTGCGTGAGACACCGTTCTACGCGGTGAGCGGCGGTCAAATAGCCGACAGAGGAACAGTCAGCCATGATGACTTTGAGATCGAAGTGACGGAAGTGACGAAAGCACCAAACGGTCAGAATCTGCATACCGGGACCGTCAAGTTCGGCCGTGTCCATGTCGGCTCGACGGTGAAAGCCGCGGTCAACAGAGACTTCAGAAATGATGTCATTAAAAACCATAGCGCGACGCACTTAATGCATGCAGCGCTAAAACAGGTGCTGGGCACACATGTCAATCAGGCAGGGTCTCTCGTTACGCCTGAACGTCTGCGCTTTGACTTCTCACACTTCGGTCCTGTGACACGCGATGAACTGGATAAAGTTGAGGCGATCGTCAACGAGAAAATATGGGCGAATATTAAAGTTGTGATAGAAGAGATGCCGATTGATGAGGCGAAAGCCAAAGGTGCGATGGCACTGTTCGGGGAGAAATACGGCGATGTCGTCCGTGTCGTCGAGATGAGCGAGTTCTCGATTGAACTGTGCGGGGGCGTCCATGTGAGAAATACCGCTGAAATCGGTCTGTTTAAAATCGTCTCTGAATCAGGCACCGGTGCGGGAGTGCGCCGTATTGAAGCGGTGACAGGTAAAGGAGCTTATGCATTCCTGACGCAGTATGAGACAGCGGTCAATGAACTGATGACGACGCTTAAAGCACGGGACCTTGAACAGTTCGAGACGAAAGTGTCAGAACTTGTGCAGTCAGAGAAACAGCTCGTGAAGCAGGTCGGTGAACTGCAGAAAGAATTATCCGCACTGAAAGTCGGCGACATTAAAGAGCGCGTAGAACACATCAACGGCATTGACGCATTAATTATGGAAGTAGAAGCAGAAGATGCCAAAGCACTGCGTGAACTGATGGATGACTATAAATCAAAGCTGCCTGATACAGTTATTTTCCTCGCTGCAGCTAATGACAAGCTGAGCTACATGGCAACTGCTGCCAAGTCACTCACTGACCGCGTGAAAGCGGGCGACTTGATCAAAGGAGTGGCGGCAGTGACAGATGGTAAAGGTGGCGGCCGTCCGGATTCCGCTCAAGGCGGCGCTAATGACCCTGCTAAAATAACAGCTGCATTACAATTTGTTAAAGAGCATATTTCTTCACTATAAATTACATGCAGTTTATAGTATGATACAAAGTGAAGCAATGTCAGTAAAAGGGGTGTAAACAGTGGAAAATTTCGATAAAACAATGAAGTTTGACTTTGATGAACTGCCGAAAGAAGAAGTTCGTACAGTCCTGCTCAATGTGTACAACACGCTCGAAGAGAGAGGCTACAGTCCGATCAGTCAAATTGTAGGCTATCTGCTGTCCGGGGATCCTGCCTATATTCCAAGACACAATGAGGCGCGTAATCAAATCAGAAGACTGGACCGCGATGATATAATGGAACAGCTCGTATCAAGCTATATCCTGGCTGAAAAGGAAGCTGATGAATAAGGCGATAGGTCTTGACGTCGGCACGAAGACGATCGGTGTAGCGCTGAGTGACGCCATGGGATGGACTGCTCAAGGACTCGAAACACTCCGTATCAATGAGCAGGAAGGTTACCTCGGACTCGACCGGCTGCAGGAGATCATTGACGAGCATCATGTCAATGTCGCTGTCATCGGTCTACCGAAAAACATGAACAACACTGTAGGTCCGCGAGGGGAAGCGTCCATTCATTTCAGCGAAGTGCTGAAAGCAGCTTGTCCGCATCTTGAGATTGTAATGTGGGATGAACGGCTTTCAACCGTCGCTGCAGAGCGTTCTCTGCTTGAAGCAGATGTATCCCGCAAGAAACGCAAGGCAGTAATCGATAAGATGGCAGCAGTTTTTATTTTACAAGGGTATTTAAATTCTAAATCATAAGGAGAATGACTATGACAGAACATAACCATAACCACGAAAACGAAGAAGTGAACGGTACTTTAGATATCAACAACGAAGAGGAATTACTGACATTATATGATGAAGACAATAACGAAGTACTTTATCGTAAAGTTCTCGAGTTCTATAATCCTGAGTTCGATAAGAATTATGTCATCCTTGCTGAAGAAGGCGCATCTGATGAAGATGAAATCGAATTGATTCCAATGATCAATGTTCCTAACGAGACAGGCGACGGCGGAAAATTCCTTCCGGTCGAAACAGACGAAGAGTGGGATATGATTGAAGAAATCGTCAACACTGAAATTGACGAGGAAAATTTCTAGGGGTTTAAGGTGACTTTATGAGCAACCGTAATAAAGAGATAAGAGACGCAAAATCAGCGTCGAGAACCTTGTCAGCAGTGATCATCGGTCTGCTGCTGCTCGGTCTTATCATCGCAGGAAGCGCAGCGTTTTTTTACTTTTCTGCCAGCCAGAAGCCGCTGGATCCGAACAACAAGAAAACGACGAAGGTTGAAGTGCTGCCGGGCGAGACAGCGACGATGATCGGTGAGAAGCTGGAAAAGAAAAACATCATTAAAAGCAGTGATATGTTCAAGTATTACTTGAAGTTCAACAATATTTCAAACTTCCAGGCGGGCAGCTATGAACTGTCTCCATCGATGACATTCAAGCAGATATCGAAAAGTCTCCAGGAAGGTAAAGTCTATCAGCCGATAGTCTTCAAGATGAACATCCCGGAAGGCATCACAATTGATGAGATTGCTGCGATTGTCGCGAAGAATACATCGATTAAGGCCGGGGATTTCATGAAGGAAGTCAACAGCAGGGATTTCGTCAAGAAAATGCAGAAAAAGCATCCGAAGCTGATTTCAAATGACGTCTTTGCGCCTAATATTAAGCGGCCGCTGGAAGGCTACTTGTATCCGGCGACGTATGAATTCACAAAAAAGAATCCATCGACTGAAGAAATTGTCGATAAAATGCTGACGGCAACACAGGACAATGCGTTCCCACTGTGGAATAAGTACGGTGGTATCGTCATCAATGAAGGCGGCACTGAAAAACATTTGACGTTCCATGAGTTTCTGACATTCAGTTCACTAGTTGAGCGTGAGGCGACGGGACTGACTGACCGCGCGAAAATCGCATCAGTATTTATTAACCGGATGGAACAAAACCCGCCGATGCCGCTGCAGACTGATCCGACCGTGCTCTATGCACTCGGCCGTCATAAAGAAGTGACTTATGAAGCAGACTTAAAAGTAAATTCTCCGTATAACACGTATATCAATACAGGACTTCCGCCGGGACCAATCGCGACAAGCGGTACAGCGTCGATGGAAAGTGTACTGAATCCTGCGCATACGGATTACTTGTACTTCCTTGCTGATTCATCGGGCAAGAACTACTTCTCAAAAACGCTGGAAGAGCATAACAAGTTAAAAGCTGAGCACATCGATAACCAGTGACCAGTGGAGTGCTCTGAAGGACTCGAACAAAAAGCAGCCGGTGCCAATTCCGCTGCTTTTTGTCATGGATGGAGTGCGCAGGAGTAAGAAGTTAAAAATAACACTTAATTTTTACGCTGAAATATGATACAATATTTTGAATGAATTTGAATTCTACCAGCCGGCCGGTTGGTAGTTTTTCCGTTAAAGGAATGGTAGTGTTGGACAACAGAACATATATTACTCAGTTAAATAAAATGAATGAAATAGATGACTTACGTGTCTATGCAGCAGCGCATCAAGTGCCGATAATGGATAAAGTCGCTCTTGAGATGGTGAAGCAGCTGATCCGTATACACGGTGCCCGCTCCATTCTTGAAATCGGTACAGCGATCGGCTACAGTGCGCTGCAGTTTGCTTCTGTGGCTGCTGAAGTGACAGTTACAACGATTGAAAGAAACGAAGATATGTATGAGCAGGCTGTGAAAAATGTCGCGGCTTTTAACTGCACAGACCGCATCCGCCTCGTCTATAAAGACGCCGCAGAGGCATTATGTGACGTTGATGACAGACAGTATGATATATTGTTTATCGATGCGGCTAAAGCCCAGTCAAAGAAATTTTTTGAGCTGTACAGCCCGCTGGTCAGAAAAGGCGGACTGATCATTACAGACAATATTCTGTACCACGATTTTGTCGGCAACATTGAAATCGTCAGAAGCCGGAACGTTAAGCAGATGGTGAGGAAAATCGAACAGTACAACGACTGGTTGACAGAGCAGACAGGCTATACGACGAATTTTATAGATCTCGGAGATGGTATGAGCATCTCGGTAAAGGAGTTTTAATATGACAGAGTTATTAGTAACACCTAAGTCACTGACGCACCTTGAGCCATTGATTGAAGCCGGAGCAGATGCCTTTGTCATCGGTGAGGAAAAATTCGGCTTGAGATTAGCCGGTGAATTCAAGGAAGCAGAGCTGCTTGCTGCAGTTAATATGATTCACGCAGCCGGCAAGAAAGCGTATGTCGCAGTGAACGGCCTGTTCCATAATGAGCATCTTGATGATGTCGAAGCATACATCAACTGGCTGCATGAAATAAAAGTAGACCGCATTATCTTCGGTGACCCGGCAGTAGTCATGTACGTCAAGGAGCAGGAACATCCAATTCCTCTGCACTGGAATCAGGAGACTGTGGTCACCAATCATTTCCAATGTAACTACTGGGGCGCGCGCGGCGCAGTTCGAGCAGTGCTTGCCCGTGAGCTGAGCATGGAAGAAGTCGTCGAGATTAAAGAACACGCTGACGTTGAGATTGAAGTGCAGGTCCACGGGATGACCTGTATGTTCCAGTCAAAACGTCAGCTGCTCGGCAACTACTTCCTGTATCAGGAAAAGGCGATGAAGATAGAGAACCGTCATGACGCCCGCAACATGCTGCTGTACGATGAAGAACGTAATAATAAGTATCCGATCTATGAGGATTATAACGGTACTCATATTATGAGCCCGAATGATATTTGTGTGATTGAAGAGCTAGAAGAATTATTTGAAGCAGGCATTGACAGCTTTAAAATTGACGGCGTCCTTCATTCAGAAGATTATATTACTGAAGTCACTCGACAATATAGAAAAGCCATCGACTTATACGAAGAAGATCCAGACCTTTATGATGAAGAGAAATTTGAGCTGCTGGTAGTCATCGAAGATATCCAGCCTGAATATCGTCCGCTGGATCAAGGCTTTCTGTACAAACAAACTGTTTATTAAGGATGATAATATGAAAGCAGAAATGGAATTAACTCGACCAAAAACATTATTGAAGAAGCCTGAACTGCTCGCGCCGGCGGGTAACCTTGAGAAACTGAAAATCGCCGTGCATTACGGGGCAGATGCTGTCTTCCTCGGTGGACAGGAATATGGTCTACGTTCAAACGCGGACAACTTCACGCTGGAAGAAATTAAAGAAGGTGCCGCCTTCGCAGCGAAATACGGGGCGAAAGTTTATGTGACGACCAATATCTTTGCCCATGACGAAAATATTCCGGGTCTGGAAGATTACCTGCGCGGCCTGGAAGCAGCAAATGCGACAGGGATTATTGTGGCTGACCCGTTAATCATTGAGACTTGTAAACGTGTGGCACCGAAGCTTGAGATTCATTTGAGCACGCAGCAGTCACTGTCGAACTGGAAAGCTGTAGAATACTGGAAGAACGAAGGACTTGAACGTGTCGTTCTTGCCCGCGAGACGAGTGCCGATGAAATTGAACTGATGAAAGAAAAAGTCGACATTGAAATCGAGGCATTTGTCCACGGTGCAATGTGTATTGCCTATTCCGGACGCTGTACGTTAAGCAATCATATGACTGCCCGCGACTCAAACCGCGGCGGCTGCTGTCAGAGCTGCCGCTGGGACTATGACTTGCTGACGGTTGATAACGATGACATTGATGTCGTCTATGAAGGTGATAATGTGACACCTTTCGCGATGAGTCCGAAAGACTTGAAGCTGATTGAAGCTATTCCGCGTATGATTGACATCGGCGTTGATTCATTGAAGATTGAAGGGCGTATGAAGTCCATCCATTATATTGCGACAGTCGTGTCAGTATACCGTAAAGTCATCGATGCCTACTGTGCAGATCCAGAGAACTTCAAGATTGACCCTGCGTGGCTGATTGAACTGGATAAGTGTGCAAACCGCGATACAGCGCCTGCGTTCTTTGAAGGGGTGCCGGGATTTGAGGAGCAGATGTTCGGTCATCAGCAGTCCAAAAAAACACCTTTTGATTTCTGTGGTTTAGTGTTAGACTATGATGAAACTACACAGATAGCGACTGTTCAGCAGCGCAATAATTTCAAGCCGGGTATGGAAATTGAATTCTTCGGACCAGAGATTCGCAATTTCAAGCAAGTGATTGACAAGATTTATGATGAAGAAGGAAACGAGCTTGATGCAGCAAGACACCCGCTGCAAATTGTGCAGTTCAAAACAGCGCATCCTGTCTTTAAAAATAATATGATGCGGAAGGAAATTGGCTGATGAAAACAACGATCATCGGAATCGCAGGTGGTTCAGGGTCTGGTAAGACTTCTGTCACCTCTCAGATCATGAAGAATCTGGAAGGATTCAGTGTTGCTCTGATCGAGCAGGACTATTATTATAAGGATCAGTCCCACTTAAGTTTTGAAGAGCGGCTGAAAACTAACTATGACCACCCCTTTGCTTTTGACAATGATTTGCTGTATCAGAATTTAATCGATTTAAGGGACGGCAAAACGGTCCATGTACCGACGTATGACTATACAATCCATACTAGAAGCGAGAAAACGATTACATTTGAACCAAAAGATGTTATTATAGTAGAGGGAATTTTCGCACTCGAGAATGAAAAATTACGTGATTTGATGGATGTTAAAATATACGTCGATACGGACGCTGACCTGAGGATTCTGCGACGCCTTGTCAGAGATATTGAAGAGCGTGACCGGACGATGGAATCGGTGGTCGATCAATATTTGACCGTCGTCAGACCGATGCATAATCAGTTCATTGAACCGACGAAGAGATATGCAGATATCATCATTCCAGAGGGCGGCAGCAATACCGTCGCCATTGATATTATGACGACAAAAATACAATCATTAGTTAGAAATTAACAGACCGAGAAAAGAGGAAGAACGATGGAAATCCAAAAAGAATATCCGATGACTCAGGAAGGCTATAACAAACTGGAGGAAGAATTAGAGTACTTAAAGACAGTCAAACGTCCTGAAGTCGTTGAAAAAATTAAAGTGGCGCGCAGCTTCGGAGATTTATCTGAGAACTCCGAGTACGATGCAGCTAAGGACGAACAAGGTTTCGTCGAACAGGAAATCACTAAAATTGAAATGATGCTGCGTCATGCTAACATCATTTCAGACAATGGCTCAAAATCAGAAGTGCAGCTTGGCCGTACAGTGAAATTCGTGGAAGTTCCGGACGGGGACGAAGAAACTTATATGATCGTCGGCTCAGCTGAAGCAGATCCATTTGAAGGGAAAATCTCAAATGAATCACCGATCGCTAAATCACTGCTTGGTAAACAAGTGAATGATGAGATCAATGTGCCGCTGCCGAATGGTAATGAAATGCGCGTAAAAATCGTAGAAATCAGCTGATCATATTAATCCGTGACACCTTGGACGCTCGGGAATGACTGAATCATAGTCAAGTTTCCGGAGGCCAAGGTGTTTCAATATGTGCTGGACAGTGGATGATCACTGATCAACAGCACTTTTTATCATGAGGAGGTAGTTATGCTAGGTATAATCGGAGCGATGCAGGAAGAAGTAGCAATTCTGAAAAATGATATGCAGAACATGGAGACCATTCAGCTTGCCCATGTTGAAGTGTACACAGGAAATCTTTACGGCCAGGAAGCTGTACTGATGCAGAGTGGTATCGGCAAAGTCAACGCAGCTATTTGTACAACGCTGCTGATTGATAAGTATCAGCCGGATGCCATCATCAATACAGGGTCAGCGGGTGGTCTCGGCAGCGGTCTTGCAGTCGGTGATATCGTTATCAGCCGCGACGTACTGCATCATGACGTGGATGCAACAGAGTTTGGTTACGCGCGCGGCCAGGTGCCCGGGATGCCGCTTACTTATGAGGCAGACGAACGCTTAATGGCACTTACTGAGCAGGCGATTGTCAGCAACGAACTGACTGCACATATCGGGCTAATTGTCTCCGGTGACAGTTTCATCGGGACATCAGCAAAAAAACAGCAGATTATCAATGATTTTCCGGAAGTGCTGGCAGTGGAGATGGAAGCTGCAGCGGTCGCTCAAGTATGTCATCAGTATAAGATGCCGTTTATTATTACGCGTGCTGTGTCTGACCTTGCTAACGGCGAGGCGGGCATGACGTTCGATGAGTTCCTTGAAGTCGCTTGCGTCTCTTCCAGTAAAATTGTAAAATCATTAATAGAGATTATTGCTGTTAAAGGAGGCACATTATGATCTATATTATGTCAATCGCTGTGGTTGCCACTGCTGTTATCGGCTTCATTATCTATTCTGAGACTGAAGTAGAACGT
Source organism: Macrococcus equipercicus (assembly GCF_004359525.2). GTDB lineage: Bacteria > Bacillota > Bacilli > Staphylococcales > Staphylococcaceae > Macrococcus > Macrococcus equipercicus. The sequence continues at coordinate 168,442 of NZ_SCWC02000002.1, forward strand.
GGCGAACGAGAAGTTATCGAATAGTCGTCAACCCCGATTCTCATGGAATTGGGGTTTCTATATGAATGACCTGCCTCATTAAGGGTAAGAGACAATAAGCTGAAATAGAGGTGAAACTATGGGAATCTTTAAAAAATATCTGCTGCCCAGTAAGTATGCTAAAAATATTTTCGAAATTACGCCGGAAGAGCTGACAGGCCGCGGTGTGAAAGCGATCATCACAGACCTTGATAATACATTAGTGGGCTGGGACGTTGAACTCGCTACCGAGGAAGTCGTCAGCTGGTTCAACAGTATGAGTGAAGAAGGCATTAAAGTGACGATTGTCTCCAATAATAATGAGGTCCGTGTCGCAGCGTTTGCGACGCCGCTTAAAGTCGATTATATTTTTAATGCGAGAAAACCGATGGGTGCGGCATTTAAGAAAGCATGCCGTGCGATGAATGTCAAGCCGGAAGAGACCGTGGTGATCGGCGATCAGATGATGACAGACGTTCTGGCGGCCAATTCAAATGGCTTTTATTCCATTATGGTCGTACCGGTCAAGGCCAACGATGAATGGAAGACACGAGTGAACCGCATGATGGAACGGCGCTTTCTTGCGTATTTCAAGCGTAAAGGCTATATCAACTGGGAAGAATAGACATGCTGCGGCATGTCTTTTTTTAAGAAAACTTTAAGGTTGGAAATCAGCTGCTGGTTATCAGAAAATGCTATAATTATAATAAGAAGTGAATGAAAGGAGTAAGTTCATGCGCTACTTTTTACTGGGAATGCTACTGTTAATCATTCTATGTATCGCACTGTATTTTATTTTATCCCGAGTATACGACTATTTTGCTTATCGGGCTGAAGCAGGTGATATCAGACGGAGATATGTGCGTCAGCACTATGATGATCAGCTTGAGAAAGAGCGGCTCGTGCAGAAGAAAAAGCAGCTTGAACATGCGATTGAAATCCGCAGTCAGCACTTTCAGCAGCTTTCTGAAATTAAACCATTAGAGAAGGAGCTTGAAGAAATCAATGAACTCATCCACACCCTCGAAACCGAAGAAACCCGTTAACCGCAAGTCATTGCTGCTTACCACTATATTAGGAGCGATTCTGCTGCTTGGTGCACTCATTCTATTCATGAGCATCGAGAAAGTCCCGCAAGGTTACCAGGCCGTCATTTATTCAGTCAGCGGTGTTAAAGAACAGACAAAACCTGCAGGCTGGCATATTATTTCACCACTTGATAAGGCCGTCCATTACCCGATCAGAACCCAGACAAAGGAATACGATGATTTAAATGTAGCGACTTCAGACGGTAAGAACTTGAATATGGACATCAGCGTGAACTATCATGTAGATCCGACGAAAGTCGTGAATATTTTCAACAAGTTTGGGAATGCCGATATCGAAGGCCTGGAGAGCGGCTTCTTAAGAACACGTGTGCAGGACGGCCTGCGCCAGTCCGTGGCGAAGTTCTCCGTTATTGAGACGTTCGGTGTTAAAACAAGCGAAATCAAGAAGAATACAATTGAGATGCTGCAGGACAATTTGACGAAGCAGGGTTTTATTGTGGAAGACATTGCCATTTCAAGTCCGAAAGCTGATAAAGCGACACAGGCAGCGATTGATGAGCGGGTGAAAGCCAACCAGGAGCTGGAGCGTGCTAAAACGGACCGTGCGATAGCAGAAGAGAACGCTAAAAAGAAGAAGATTGAAGCAGAAGGTCAGGCAGCAGCCAATGAAATTCTCGAGAAATCTCTATCCGATCAGATTATCCGTAAGCAGATGATCGATAAATGGGACGGCAAACAGCCGATCACTATCGGCAGTGACGGCGTCATCGTTGATGTCAATAAGTAACCGTAAAGCTCTCATAAGTTTGAGAGCTTTTATGTTATTCGGAGGACGATTTAATGGATAATTGTATATTCTGTCACCAACTGAAAGAAGAGCAACTGCTGCTTCAGACCCGCTGCTTTAAAGTTGTCTTTGATATTGACCCTATACAAGACGGTCATCTGCTCATCATTTCAAATAAGCATCGGCTGAATTTGACTGAACTGACGGACGAGGAACTCATCGAGCTCATCCGGCTTGAGCAGCTCATCGTCCAGCTGATTGAAGAGCAGTTTGAAGTCCAAGGCGTCACTATCGCCTCAAATAACGGCGCAGCTATGGATCCAGATACTCACTTTCATGTCCATGTCATACCAAGATATAAGGAAGACGGTTTCTGGGAGCGTGTACAGGTGAATGTCAGGCAGATAGCACGAGCAAAACTTGCAGTTTTAGTGAATGACCTGGCAGAAAAACTATGAAGCGGCTCCCGGCGAATAAAAGTGGAGAAATATTCGTTTGAGCGGCTCCCGGCGAATAAAAGTGGAGAAATATTCGTTTGAGCGGCTCCCCGCGAATAAAAGTGGAGAAATATTCGTTTGAGCGGCTCCTCGCGAATAAAAGTGGAGAAATATTCGTTTGAGCGGCCGCCCTATACTTTGTTTTTCTCAAAAACCTTTCTCTGCTGACTTTAAATCAAATGGTATAAACTATAATTTAAGGGTATAGATAATATAACAAGCAGCGAAAGGGAGAATAAAAATGAACTTAAATGAAGATGTACTTTATAACTATTTAGACAGTATTTCTAAAGAAGGCACATTCAATGCTGAAAAAGTTGATGTCCAGTCGGAGGGAATTACGGCTGAACTTGACTACTTATTTGATAATGACTTAGTAGACGGCGATAAAGCGGCATATCAACAGAATGGTGAATACGTCGTCAGCTCGATGAGTGATCTGAAACTTACACAGCAAGGGCAGTCAATGCTCGAGAAACTTGAGAACAGATGGTAAGCACTTTGCTCCAGTAATCTGGAGCTTTCTTCTTTATTTTTTCTGGCGTATCAGCTAAAATAATTAAATACATGTGCGGGTGTAGTTAAATGGTATAACCTCAGCCTTCCAAGCTGATGTCGTCGGTTCGATTCCGATCACCCGCTTACTGAAGTCCCGGGATATTCCCTGGACTTTTTTGCTGTGAATAGTTCTTTTTTCATTCCTCAGCTTATGTGGTAGAATAGTAAAGGAATATAGGGCGAGTTCGTTATTTATAGGAGGAATATGTTTGTCGAATGAAATGAGATGTATCGGCTGTGGAGCAGTACTCCAGAGCGATGCTGCAACGAAAGCGGGCTATGTGCCGCAGTCAAGCTTGAATAAGGAAGACGTGATTTGTAAACGTTGTTTCAGATTGAAGCATTATAATGAAATTCAGGATGTTAATATGACGAGTGATGATTTCCTGACGATGCTGAATGCGTTAGGAGACCGCGATGGCATCATTGTCAATGTGATTGATGTCTTCGATTTTCAAGGGTCATGGATCAACGGGCTGAAACGCATCGTCGGTAACAAGAAAGTGATTCTTGCAGCAAACAAGATTGATCTGCTGCCGAAGCTGATCAATAAAAATCGCGTCGAACTCTGGATCAAGCACTTGGCGAAGGAGCTTGGGATGAAGCCGGAAGACGTCGTGCTTATCTCCGCAGCTAAAAATCATGGTATTGATGAACTGCTTGAGACGATTGAACGTGAACGGGACGGCAAAGATGTCTATATCGTCGGGACGACAAATGTCGGTAAATCCACATTGATCAATAAACTCATCGAGCGCAGCATCGGCGAAAAAGATGTCATCACTACTTCTCATTTTCCAGGGACGACACTGGATCTGATTGATATCCCGCTCGGTGACGGGACATTTATGTTCGATACACCGGGTATCATTCAGGCGCATCAGATGACGCATTATGTGACAGATGATGAATTGAAGGTCATTATGCCGAAAGAAGAGATCAAGCCGCGCAACTATCAGCTGAACGAAGGTCAGACACTGTTTCTCGGCGGGCTCGTGCGTGTGGACTATGTGTCCGGCGGCCGCCGCAGCCTAAACTGCTTTATCTCTAACCGGTTAAATATTCACCGGACGAAGTCTATGAATGCTGATGATTTATGGCAGCGTCAGATCGGTGAACTGCTGACACCTCCAGGTGATAAGACATTTGATTTTGATGCGGTGCGCCGCCATACGTTGTCTGTCAAAGATAAGAAACAGGATATTATTATTTCAGGTCTTGGGTTTATTACAGTGGAAGCCGGAGCGGTTATTGAAGTGTTTGCGCCGCAGCAGGTGGATGTCTATTTAAGACCGAGCATATTGTAGGTGATCAGATGAATTTCGCAGTCATCGGCCATCCGGTCAGACATTCATTGTCGCCTGTCATGCACCATGCGAATTTTACAGCCGGCAGTCATGAGCACTCGTATACAGCGCTCGATATTGCGCCGGCTCATTTCCATCATATCAGGGATATTATTAAAGAGCAGCAGCTTGATGGCTTCAACGTCACGATTCCTCATAAATCTGCTATTATGGCGTATCTTGATGAGGTTGATGAGGAAGCCCGCATGATGGGGGCAGTCAACACAGTGAAAATAACAGATGGCAGATGGACTGGCTACAATACAGACGGCAGCGGCTTTGTGGAAAGTCTCGGCCAGAATTTCAGCATGACGGATTTCAAACGAACGAAAGTGCTGATACTCGGAGCAGGCGGTGCTAGCCGGGCCATCACCTATGCACTGCAGCAGGCGGGGGCAGAAGTCACTGTCGCTAATCGCTCGCTCGACCGCTTCAGTGACTGGCCATTTACTGTGAATGCCATTCAGCTGGCGCATGTCAATGAAGTGATTGGCACTATGGATTTAATCATCAATACAACACCTATCGGTATGACCGGCTTTGCGGCAGAAGAGCTCTGTGACTTAAATCGTGCTAATAACACCGCGCACGTGGCTGATATCATTTATACGCCGGCGGTCACACCGTTTCTCGCTGAAGCCGCACGTCATCAGCTGCCAGTGATGAATGGATTAGATATGTTTGTCAATCAAGGGGCGCAGAGCTTTGAAATCTGGACGGGTGAGCCGGCTGATAGAAGTGTCATGAAAGAACGCGTTATCCAGGAACTATGAGGAGGTTACTATGTTAACAGGAAAACAGAAACGTTATTTAAGAGCAAAAGCCCATCACATTGACCCGATTTTTCAAGTCGGTAAAGGTGGTATCAACGGTAATTTAATCGACCAGCTGAACGATGCACTGGAGAAACGCGAACTGATTAAAGTGAGTGTGCTTCAGAACAATATGGACGAAAAAGAAGTGCTTGCTGAAGAGTTGGCACGACGCGTCTACGGTGAACTTGTGCAGGTCATCGGGTCAACGATCATTCTCTACAAACCGTCCCGGAACCACAAGCAGCTAGAATTACCGCGATGATTATACTTTACGGCGGATCGTTTGATCCTATTCATATCGGTCATATGATCGTTGCTCATGAAGTGTATCAGTCTTTTCGACCGGACCGGTTCATACTGATGCCTGCGCGTCAAAACCCTTTGAAAGTAAAGCGCACAGTAGCAACGAACCAGGAAAGACTGGATATGCTTAAACTGGCGGCTGCTGTTCTGGAATTCGGCGAAGTGTCTGACATGGAAATCAACCGGACGGGTGACAGCTATACGTATGATACTGTGCTTGAATTAAGCCGTTATGATGAGGATATTGCGGTCATCATCGGCACCGATCAATACGTCCAGCTTAATCGGTGGCACCGCATTGATGAACTTAAGAAGCTCTGCCGTTTTATCGTCGTCAATCGCGAGACAGAAGAAAATCAAGTAACGGCACCGGATATGTCGTTTCATATCCCGAGAATCGACATCAGCGCTACAGAAATTAGAAGAAGGCTGACTGAAGGAGCAACCGTCAAATTCTGGCTGCATCCTGAGATTGAAGCCTTTGTCCGAAAGGAACAGATCTATGAAAAAGAAAAGAGCCATTAAACTAGTAGAAGAGAAGCTGCCGAAAAAACGATTCGAACATTCTATGCGTGTTGCAGAGACAGCGGTCAAAATGGCTGATTTATTCAACGGTGACGCAGAGAAAGTAGAGCTTGCAGGCATTCTGCATGACTACGCGAAGTACGATGATTTAGCGCTCATGTATCAGCTGGTGACGAAGTATGAACTTGACCGGGAACTGCTTGCCTATAATTCTGAAATACTGCACGGACCGGTTGCTGCAGCTCTCATGAAATATGAACACGGCATAGAAGACGTAGAAGTGCTGCAGGCGATATTTAATCATACAACCGGTCGCAAGCAGATGACATTGACAGAGAAAATTATTTTTGTCGCTGACTATATCGAACCCGGACGAAATCAGCCGGGTGTCGATGAGATGAGAACAATGATATTTGACGAGAAAAAACTTGATAAAGCGATTTACGACATTTCGAAGCGGACCGTCAAATTTCTGCTTGAAAATGATAAATGCATTTATCCCAGAACAATTGAGTGTTTAAATTACTATAACTTAGAAAAATAGGAAAAGGATTGAGTGAATGGATTCAAAACAATTATTGGAAGTAGCAGCAAAAGCATGTGATGACAAACGTGCAGAAGAAATTTTAGCAATTGATGTCAAAACAATCAGCGGGATCACAGATTATTTTTTAATCTGTCATGCCAATTCAGATAGACAAGTACAGGCGATTGCCCGCGAAGTAAAAGATCAGGCCCACAAAAACGGGCTGGATGTCAACCGCCTGGAGGGCTTCAATGAAGCGCGCTGGGTACTGATTGACCTCGGTGATGTCGTCGTCCATGTCTTCCATAAAGAAGAACGGGGCTACTATAATCTGGAGCGTCTATACCGTGACGCTGAGTTCATTGAGTTTGAACAGGTAGACTAAGATGGCCTATGAAGCATTTGCGGCGTTATATGACAGGCTGATGTATGATCAGCCTTATGATAAGTGGCTGGCAGTGACCGCACCTTATTTAACTGATGCAAAGACAGTGCTCGATCTCGGCTGCGGCACCGGCAGTTTCACGACGCTGCTGCCCACGTCTCTGACCCGTGTCGGTGTTGACTTAAGTGCAGATATGCTTGCTGTCGCAGCTCAGAAGGATCCGTCAGTCAACTGGCTTGTTCAGGACATCACTGAGCTGGACCTCGGCATGACGTTTGATTTAATCACATGTTACTGTGACAGTCTGAATTATATCGCAGCGGCAGATTTGCCGGCACTGTTCAGCCGGGTGAAGGCGCATCTTGCTGAAAAAGGGACCTTTCTGTTTGATGTTCACTCACAGTGGAAGATGGCACATTTGTTTGATGGTCAGACTTACACGGATGAGACGGAGGATGTCACTTATATATGGCAGACGTTTGCCGGTGAACAAGCGGACAGTGTCTGGCATGAACTGTCGTTTTTCGTCAGAGATGACCAGGGTAAGTATGATCGCTATGATGAAACGCACTTTCAGCAGACGTTAAGTGTGCCGGATTATACACGGCTGCTTGCTGAGGCGGAATTGAAAGCAGTACGTGTGTTTGCTGACTTTCTGCCGGATGAGCCGGTCGGCAATGAACCGGAACGGCTGTTCTTCGTCGTGACACATCAATGATGAAATTAAATTTTATTTGTGACAGAAAAAAGTGAAAATGACACTTCCACCGATAATTAGGTGGAGGTGTTTTTATATGGATGATTTTCTTCTGCTGCTGCAGAAACATAAGGCCAAGCTGGGTATTATAGTGGTGCTGCTGATGGCAGGTTTTCTCATCTTCAACTTCTTTAAGAATGAGCCCGGACAGACTACGGATGAAGTCGTGAAAGTGCCGGCGCAGCCCGTGAAAGCTCTTGAACCCGTGCATGATAAGACAGTCAGTGATTCAATCATGGTGGATGTTAAAGGAGCAGTGAAATTCGCTGGTGTCTACCCCGCAAAAAAGACGCAGCGGGTGAATGATGTGATCAAGTTAGCAGTGCCGCTGAAAAATGCAGATATTCAGGCAGTGAATCTGGCGATGACATTGACCGATCAAATGGTCATCTATATTCCTGTTAAAGGAGAAGTAGCAGCGGGCAAGTATGAAATGTACCATCAGGCTGCCGGCCGTTCTGCTGCACAGCAGACAGTGAACATCAATACTGCCACGGAAGGAGAGCTGCAGGAAATTCCCGGCATCGGTCCGAAGAAAGCGCAGGACATTCTCATGTACCGCGAGCAGCACGGCGGCTTCAAGACGAAAGAGGAGCTGAAAGAGATTAAAGGTATCGGCGAGAAGACATATGTCACCCTCGAACCATTTGTCGAATTGTAATTCCCGCTGTTATTGCTTAAAATAAAAGTGATAAGGGGGAATAACAATGGAACGAATGAAATGGCAGGATTACTTTATGGCGCAGAGTCAGCTGCTGGCTTTAAGGTCAACGTGCACGAGACTGAGCGTCGGCGCGACGATTGTCAGGGAAAACCGCATTATTGCCGGCGGCTATAACGGTTCGGTGTCAGGCGATGCCCATTGTATCGATGTCGGCTGCTATGTAGAGGAAGGACATTGCATCCGCACGGTCCATGCTGAGATGAACGCCTTTTTGCAGTGCGCCAAAATGGGCGTGTCGACAGAAGGAGCAGAGCTGTATGTGACACATTTTCCTTGCCTGCACTGTACAAAATCCATCATCCAGGCAGGCGTCAAAAAAATTTACTACGCTCAGGATTATAAAAATCATCCATACGCGATAGAACTGCTGTTAAAGGCAGGCATCCAGGCTGAAAAAATTCCATTTGACGCAGAGAAAACCGCTTCATATTTTATGACTATCCAGTAAAGGGGGATACATGTGTGGCTGAATAGCGCATTAAGTGCATTGATCGGTATTCTGCTGACCGAATCTCCGGTAAGCGCATGTATCCTTGTGATAGTTCTGACTATCCATCTTTACGTTAAAAAGCAACTGATGTTTTTACTGATGTACAGTGCAGTCATCGCTGCTTTTTTGATGCTGAGCAGCAGCGGTCATACGGTCCTCAGTGACTTTGACTGGACTGATAATGAAGCCGGGTCGTACAAAGGGCCCGTGCTTTTTGAGGACGACGTTCAAGTGGACGGAGATTTACTGTCCGGTACACTGACAGCCGGAGAGAAAAAACTGCGTTTCAACTACTATATCGGCAGTGAAGAAGAACAGCGCTTCATCAAAGCACATATGCCTTATTATACGCGCTGTCCGGTTGATTTGAGGCTGCAGCGGGTACTGCCGAACACGAACGGCCTGAAGTTCAACTATGATGAGTACCTCAGCTTTCAAGGAATTCATTATACCGCCAAGGTAACGACATTTGACAGGACAAGCTGTCAGCCGCTCAAACCGGTCGGCATAGACTGGCTGAAGAAATACCGGCTGCAGCTTGCTGACTGGCTGATGACGCTGCCTCATGAACGCATGGCGTATGTCGTGGCGCTGACACTTGGTGATACACGCTATTTATCCACAGATGAATTGACAGCGCTGAAAGCACTGGGCATCTATCATCTGTATGCCATCAGCGGCTCACATGTGGCATTATTATCGGTACAGCTCTTCTACGTCCTAAAGCGACTGTATGTTCCGCTGTTATACAGCCGGATGGTAATATTGGTATTGATTCCGCTCTATGCACTGCTCACCGGCTGTTCACCTTCTGTCCTGCGTGCATCTCTGTTCATTTTTCTCTATATACTGCTGAAACCGTTCGGAATGACCCTGCTGGACAGTCTCGCGCTGTCGTTTCTGTTATTCCTGCTTTATGATATCCAGCTGATAATGGACATCGGCTTCCAGTTATCCTATATCATTTCGTTTGTGCTGATCTTTACCGGAAGGTTATTTGACGGAAAGCCGGCGCCTGCTGTTTTTATAATGACTACTTTTTTTGCGCAGATGGCGAGTCTGCCGGTCCTGCTGCTCCATTTTAACACTATTCAGTGGAGCGGTTTTATTACGAATCTGCTGTTTGTCCCGTTTTTCACTTTCCTGCTGTTCCCGTTATGTACGCTTATTCTTCTCGCAGCGATGTTTTTTCATGTTGTACCGTCAGTGCTTCTCGATATGCTGACCGTGCTCTTTAAAATCAATGATGCACTGATTGCGCTCTTTAATGGGCTGCATCTGCCGGAGACAGTCATCAGCAACCAGTGGGCTGTCTTCTATATAATGATCGCAGCTGTCGTCTGCTACGGCATATACTGCTGCTACCGCTCGACATCAGCAGGGCTGAGCGTCATGGCTTCTCTCTGCCTGCTCCTCATGTGCTGGCCCTGGCCGAAAGAGGCAGATCGTGTGACTTTTGTAGACGTCGGACAGGGCGATAGTACGATTGTCGAAAGTATGGGCAAAGTGATGGTCATTGATACCGGCGGTCAGCTGACGTTTGACAGCGCGCCGTGGAAAGAGCGGAGGAAAGCGTCTTCAACGGCTGATTTCTCGGTGATTCCGCTGTTGACTGAACGCGGCTATGACACGATTGATTACTTGCTGTTAACACATCCGGATCAGGATCATTTCGGGGAGGCGGTACAGCTGCTGCATCACTTTGACATTAATTATTTAATCATCAATCCGGTATCGTTCGGGGCGGAGAAATATAAGGAAACTTTGGCTGCGGCAGCAGAAAATCATACGAAGGTGATAGACAGCAGACGGCTGCCGGCCATGAAGCTTGGACATGCCCAGCTGCACTTGATGAATATAGATTCCTCAGCCGGAGACGAAAACGACAGCAGTATTGTGACGTTCGTCAAGCTTAAGCAGCTGACTTATTTGCTGATGGCAGATCTGCCTGCTGACAAAGAGCAGCAGATTACATCACAGCTCAGCGGCATCACGGTGAATGTACTGAAAATAGGCCATCACGGCAGCGAGACGAGTACTTCAGATGCGCTGCTCGATAGGCTGAAGCCGAACTATGCGGTGATTTCGGCCGGCCGTAACAACCGCTTCGGACATCCGCACTCAAGTGTCATCCGGCGGCTTGAGACACGGGGCATCAGTATACTGAACACCCAGCGCGACGGGAAAGTGGAGTTTGAGGACAACGCGCTCATCACAGGTAAAAAGGCCATAAAAAAAACCAGACAGTAACGTCTGGTTTCTTGCTTATTTCGGCAGTAAGTCAAAAATCTGGGCGATGATATAGATGGCCGAAAATGTACCTAAGCCAATTCCAAATGCCAGCATTGAGTCTTTAACATCGTTATTTTTAGACTGTACATCGTGTTCAAAATGATTCATTTCATCAACCTCCAATTCTTCTTTAGTATATGATAACTGGGAAAAAAAAGCTATAATGAAATTAAGATTTAATAAGGGAGCAGTTATTTTGAAAGCTATAACTTTAAACTATGGTGTCGTGCCTGAACTGGTAGCAGAAAAAACACGGGAAATCGTAGACGAACTGCTGCCTGACCAGGACGATTTTAACTTTGCCAAATATGATCTGCATGAAGTGCCGGTGCAGCAGATCATCGAAGATGCCATGACGATACCATTTTTAAGCGATTATAAAGTCATCGTCGTTAAAAACAGCTATATCTTCACCGGTGACCGGGGGAAAACAGCAGTGGAGCATTCGCTGGAGGCACTTGTTGAGTTCATCACCCGTTTCGATGGGCCGAACTATGTCATTTTTGAAGTGAATCATGACAAGCTGGATGAGCGCAAAAAAATCGTGAAATTGATGAAGCAGCAGCATCAAGTCAATAAGATCGAAGCCATGGATGAACATGCGCTCCGCCAGTGGATTAAAAAATCGCTGAACGAGCAGTTCAAAGATATCAAGCAGGATGCCCTTGATGAACTGATTCAGCTGACAGGGGCTGACTATAAACTGATCACAAATGAGCTTGAGAAGCTGCTGCTCTATGTCGGTGACGAACCGATCATCGTCCTCAGCCATGTGAAGCTGATTGTCTCGCGCAGCCTTGAGCAGAACGTCTTTCTGCTGACCGATTATATTACGACGAACCGCAAGAAAGAAGCAGTCCAGCTGCTGCATGACCTGATCAACATGAAGGAAGAGCCGATCAAACTGCTGGCACTGATCAGCGGGCAGTATAGACTGTACTACCAGACGAAAATTTTAAATCAGAAAGGGTTCAGTGAAGCGCAGATCGCTAAAAGCCTGAAAATACATCCTTACCGGGTGAAACTCGCCCTGAGAAAAGTAGGTCGCCTGGATCTCTCACATATACTAGGTATCATGGAGAAATGCACGGAAACGGATTATCAGCTGAAGTCCTCTTACATGGATAAAGTGCTGATACTTGAATTGTTTATACTGAGCATATAAAAAAGCCCCGCGAATAATCGCGGGGCTGCGTGTTATGATTAGTTAGAACGCATAACTTGTGATTTTAAACGTCCAGCTTTGTTAGCATGGATTAAGTTGTTTTTAGCAGCTTTGTCAATTTTCTTAACAGCTAAAGTCACTAATTCTTGTTTGTTATCTGTGTTGTTTTCAACAGCAGCTTTTGCGTTTTTCACAGCAGTACGCATATCGTTCTTTTGAGAGATATTAGCGTCTTGAGCTTTTTGACTTGTAGTCACGCGTTTAATAGCAGATTTAATGTTTGGCATGATGTCACCTCCTAATAATGAGTAACAGGTACAATTTGTTTGCAACAAGAAATATTTTATCAAAATTAACGCCTATATGCAATCGTTATTTTAAAATGGATTGAAGTCGTTGTTTTATCTTGCTATAATCAATTGTATTGACTAAGAAAGAAAGTTGGTTCTATAGATGAACAATGAAGCGCGCCTGAAGAGACAGGAAAAGATAAGAAACTTCTCGATTATCGCCCATATTGACCACGGCAAATCGACATTAGCAGATAGAATTCTCGAGAACACAAAATCGGTAGCAAGCCGTGAGATGAAAGCTCAGTTGCTGGATTCAATGGATCTTGAACGCGAACGCGGTATCACCATCAAGCTGAACGCCGTGCAGTTAAATTATACAGCAAAAGACGGCGAAACCTACATCTTTCATTTAATTGATACACCAGGACACGTCGATTTCACTTATGAAGTGTCACGGAGCCTGGCAGCATGTGAAGGCGCCATCCTTGTAGTAGACGCAGCACAGGGTATTGAAGCGCAGACGCTCGCCAACGTTTATCTCGCGCTGGATAACAATCTGGAATTAATCCCCGTCATCAACAAGATTGACCTGCCGGCTGCAGAACCGGAGCGGGTCAAGCAGGAGATAGAAGATGTCATCGGCCTTGATGCTTCTGATGCAGTGCTCGCTTCGGCTAAAGCCAACATCGGTATCGACGAAATACTGGAACAGATTGTCGAGCTTGTGCCGCCGCCGGAAGGCGATCCTGAAGCACCGCTTAAAGCGCTGATTTTTGACAGTGCGTTCGATGCTTACCGCGGTGTGATTTCATCCATCCGTGTTATCGACGGCACAGTTAAAGCGGGCGATAGAATCCGTATGATGGCGACCGGTAAAGAATTTGAAGTGGTGGAAGTAGGTATCAATACACCGAAGCAGCTTCCGGTCGCAGAACTGACTGTCGGTGACGTCGGTTATATCACAGCTTCCATTAAAAACGTAGCTGATTCAAGTGTCGGCGATACAATCACGCTTGCCGGCAATCCGGCAGCTGAACCGCTGCAAGGTTACAAGAAGATGAATCCGATGGTCTTCTGCGGAATCTATCCGATAGAAACAGGGCGCTATAATGATCTGCGGGAAGCGCTGGAAAAACTGCAGTTGAATGATGCGTCACTTGAATTCGAAGCGGAGACGTCACAGGCGCTCGGCTTTGGTTTCCGGGTCGGTTTCCTTGGGCTGCTGCATATGGAGATCATTCAGGAGCGTATTGAGCGCGAGTTCGGCATTGAACTCATTGCGACTGCGCCGTCTGTTATTTATAAATGCGAGATGACAGATAAGTCCGAAGTCATCGTGGATAATCCATCAAAAATGCCGGATCCGCAGAAAATAGATAAAATCTTTGAACCGTATGTTAAAGCGAGCATCATGGTGCCGAATGACTATGTCGGTTCTGTCATGGAGCTGTGCCAGAAAAAACGTGGTAATTTCCAGACGATGGACTACATGGATGACATCCGTGTCAATATCATTTATGAGATTCCGCTGTCAGAGATTGTCTTTGATTTCTTTGACCAGCTGAAATCCAATACAAAAGGTTATGCGTCATTTGACTACGAACTGATCGGCTATAAAGAGAGCCGCCTTGTCAAGATGGACATTCTGCTGAACGGTGACACTGTCGATGCACTGAGCTTTATCGTTCACCGTGACTTCGCCTACGACCGCGGTAAAGTCATCGTCGAAAAACTGAAGACATTAATTCCGAGACAGCAGTTTGAAGTGCCTGTTCAGGCAGCCATCGGGCAGAAGATTGTGGCACGGACAAATATTAAGTCCATCGGGAAGAACGTTCTTGCGAAATGTTACGGCGGTGACATCAGCCGTAAACGTAAACTGCTGGAAAAACAGAAAGCAGGTAAAGCGAAGATGAAAGCGGTCGGCTCTGTGGAAATCCCGCAGGAAGCTTTCCTTGCTGTACTGAAAATGGATGAAGAATAAACAAGCAGCTGATGACGCCTTGGTCGTTCCCCGGAGGAAACGCCGGGGCGTTTTCCTGTGAAGCTGCCTGCGAAGAGGTGAGACAATGACGAGTTTATATATTCATATTCCATTCTGCAACCGGATCTGTACTTACTGTGACTTCAACAAGTTTCTGATCAAGAATCAGCCCGTCGATGCTTATATTGACTGTCTGATCCAGGAACTGGAAGGCATTGACACTTGTACTTTTAACACATTGTTCATCGGCGGCGGTACGCCGACTGCTTTATCTGTCACTCAGCTGGAGCGGCTGTTATCTTATATAGCGGACCGGTTCACAGTGACCGATGAATGGACAATGGAGGCGAATCCGGATGAACTGACAGCCGAGAAAATTGCCGTGATGAAGCAGTACGGGGTCAACCGGCTGAGTCTCGGCGTGCAGACCTTTGATAACAATCTGCTGAAGCTGCTCGGCCGGACGCATGAGGAAAGCGACATAAAAGCGGCTGTCGATGCCGCAAAATCGTTAGGTATCCAGTCGGTCAGCATTGACTTGATGTATCATCTGCCGACCCAGACGCTGGAGCAGGTGAAGCGTGACCTTGACAAGGCACTGGCGCTTAATATCGACCATATTTCGAGCTATTCGCTTATTCTGGAGCCGAAGACGCAGTTTTATAACCAGTACCGTAAAGGGATGCTGCAGCTGCCGGATGACACGCTTGCGGCTGAGATGTATGACTATACAATCCAGCGGCTCGCACAGTCTGATTTCAGTCAGTATGAGCTCTCTAATTTCGCTAAGCCGGGTCACGAGTCCCGCCATAACAAAGTATACTGGCAGAACAGTGAATACTACGGCGCCGGTGCCGGCAGTCACGGTTACATTAACGGCGCACGCTACTTCAATATCGCACCGGTCCCGCATTACATCAAGGCCATGCAGACGACAGGCAGTGCCGTTAAAGAGACGCACCAGGTGACAGTGGAAGAGTCGATGGAAGAATTCATGTTTTTAGGGCTGCGGCTGAACAGCGGTGTCTCAAAAGCCGTGTTCGCTGCGCGGTATAATATAACGCTTGATGACGTTTTCAAGGATGTGCTTGAAGATTTAGTGGCAGATGGTCTCCTCACTGAGGACAACAACTATATAGCGCTGACACCGGCCGGTCGGATGATCGGTAACAATGTCTTTGAGAAGTTCCTGCTTTCAGTGTAAAGCAGGGATTTTTTACGTTAGAAAAAATTTTTTGATAGGATGAATGCAAAAGATTGACATACTTTGACCAATTTGATAAATTAATATTAGCACTTGAGGTTAGTGAGTGCTAACGAGGTGGAATATGCTCACGAATAGACAACAATCACTGCTTAACACTATTGTTGAAGATTTTGTTGAAAGTGGGATGCCTGTTGGATCGAAGGCCCTGATGGCGAACCATCAGCTGACGATCAGCCCGGCGACAATCCGCGCTGAAATGAAGCGGCTGGAAGCACAGGGTTTTATTGAGAAGACCCACACGTCTTCCGGAAGAAGACCATCTGTCGAAGGTTATAAGCACTACATCAGAAGTCTGCAGCAGGAACTGCATTCAGATGCGGTGATTATTCATGCGAATAATCACCGGCAGCTGGCTGAACACATGGCGGAAGAGACGCAGTATGTCTCCGTCATCACTGGTTATCACCGTAATGCAGGTCTCTCTGATATTCATCTGACAGCATTTCACAACCATCTGCTGTTAATTGTGGTCTATCAGAATGGTGACATTGATCACCAGCAGATCATATGGCAGAAGCAGCTGACGCAGGAACAGCTGACACTGCTGAATCGTTATCTTTATGAACGGCTGGATGAGCTGAACAATCTCCAGCTGGAAGACGATTTTCAGCCTGTGGACGTGCCTGTTGAACAGCAGCTCCTAAAAACCATCATTTCCTGGATCATCAGGCGGATGACGACCCGTGATCCTGTCAAGTACATCGCAGGCAGAAAGTTTATCTTTGACTCTCTACCGTCGAATGATATCGATGCGATCAAGCATACATTGACTTTTATTGATTCATCTGCGCTGATCAAGAAGCTAAATAGTATGAATGATAATTTAGTTAATGTTAAGATAGGACAGGAAATCGATGATACTCTGCAGAATGTTTCTTTAATCACGGCACCGGTCGTATCAGAAGGCTTTCTTGGCCGGCTGGCAGTCATCGGTCCCGTGCAGATGAGCTACCGCAGAGTATTCGAAGAATTAAAAGCGCTTTAGGGCGAAGGAGGAACTTACTGTGACTGAGGAACAAAAAGAGCAGTCTTTAGAAACTGCAGAAGAACAGCAGAAAGCAGAAGAGCAGAATGTCAGTCAGGCACCTGTCGATGAAGAACCGATTGATGTGGATGAAGACAACTTTGAGCAAAAAGTAGCTGAGCTTGAGCAGGCCGCTGAAGCAAGTGAAGAAAAGTATCTGCGCCTCTATGCTGAATTTGAAAACTATAAAAAAAGAACACGTGCTGAGCTGGACACCGAACGCACATACCGCTCTCAGAGCGTACTGCGTGACATCATTCCTGCTCTTGACAACATTGAACGTGCATTAAGCCAGAAAGGCGAAGATCCGGCCTTCCAAAGTCTTTACAAAGGGCTTCAGATGATTCACGAAAATCTGGTGAGCGCGCTGAAAGACCATGGTCTGGAAGAAATTGAAGCGGAGAACCAGCCGTTTGACCCGAATCTTCACCAGGCAGTGATGCAGGATAAAGATGACAGCAAAGATTCCGGTGTCGTACTGGAAGAACTGCAAAAAGGCTATAAATTAAAAGAGCGCGTGCTTCGACCATCGATGGTCAAAGTCAACGAATAGACGCATTTTTAATCAAGTAATCAATCAAAACAATTATTATGGAGGAATTTAATCATGAGTAAAGTAATTGGTATTGACTTAGGAACAACGAACTCTTGCGTATCTGTATTAGAAGGCGGCGAACCAAAAGTCATCGCGAACCCTGAAGGTAACAGAACGACACCATCAGTTGTGGCATTCAAAAATGGTGAAACTCAAGTCGGTGAAGTCGCAAAACGTCAGGCGATCACTAACCCTAACACAATCATCTCAATCAAACGTCACATGGGTACTGACTATAAAGTAGATGTTGAAGGTAAAGAATATTCACCGCAGGAAATCTCAGCGATGATTCTGCAGAACTTAAAAGCGACAGCAGAAGCATATCTCGGTGAGAAAGTGACGAAAGCAGTTATCACGGTTCCTGCTTACTTCAACGATGCAGAACGTCAGGCGACAAAAGATGCCGGTAAAATCGCAGGTCTTGAAGTAGAACGTATTATTAACGAGCCGACTGCTGCAGCACTGGCATATGGTCTTGATAAAACAGATAAAGAACAAAAAGTACTTGTCTTCGACTTAGGCGGCGGTACATTTGACGTATCTATCCTTGAACTTGGTGACGGTGTCTTTGAAGTGTTGTCTACTTCAGGTGACAATCGTCTTGGCGGGGATGATTTTGACAATGTCATCATCAATTTCCTTGTTGAAGAATTCAAGAAAGAAAACGGCTTAGATTTATCTAAAGATAAAATGGCGATGCAGCGTCTGAAAGATGCAGCTGAAAAAGCGAAAAAAGATTTATCAGGTGTTTCTTCAACTCAAATCTCATTACCATTCATCTCTGCAGGAGAAGCGGGTCCATTACACTTAGAAGTGACATTATCACGTGCGAAGTTTGAAGACTTATCTCGTGCGCTTGTAGAACGCACAATGGGACCGACACGTCAAGCGATGAAAGATGCCGGTCTGTCTAATGCGGATATCGACGAAGTCATCCTTGTCGGTGGTTCAACGCGTATTCCTGCCGTACAGGAAGCTATCAAAAAAGAATTAGGCAAAGAGCCGAATAAAGGCGTTAACCCTGATGAAGTTGTTGCGATGGGTGCAGCGATTCAAGGCGGCGTGATCACAGGTGACGTTAAAGACGTTGTATTACTTGATGTAACACCATTATCACTTGGTATTGAAACAATGGGTGGTGTGTCTACAGTCTTAATCGAACGTAACACAACAATCCCGACTTCAAAATCACAAGTATTCTCTACAGCAGCTGACAATCAGCCGGCAGTAGACATCCATGTCCTGCAGGGTGAACGTCAAATGGCGGCAGACAACAAAACGCTCGGTCGTTTCCAGTTGACTGATATTCCGCCGGCACCACGCGGCGTGCCACAAATCGAAGTGACATTTGATATCGACAAAAATGGTATCGTCAACGTTACAGCGAAAGACTTAGGCACTCAAAAAGAACAGAAGATCACTATCCAGTCTACATCAGCGTTATCAGATGAAGAGATCGAACGCATGGTGAAAGATGCAGAAGCGAATGCAGAAGCGGATAAAAAACGCCGTGAAGAAGTAGACCTTCGCAACGAAGCAGATCAATTAGTGTTCACTGTAGAAAAAACATTGAAAGACTTAGAAGACAAAGTGGATGCGTCTGAAAAAGAAAAAGCTGAAAATGCCAAAGAAGAACTTAAAAAAGCATTGGAAGGCAATGACCTTGAAGACATCAGAACTAAGAAAGATGCATTGAATGAAATCGTTCAGGCATTATCAATGAAATTATATGAACAGATGGCACAGCAGCAGGCTGAAGGCGAAGCACCACAGGATGATGTAGTGGATGCGGATTTCACTGAAGTGAAAGACGACGATAAAAAATAATAGCTGAAGTCTTTAAAAGTCAAAGTCAATTTATTGGCTTTGGCTTTTTCTTCAGTTTCCTATATGATAGATGAGATAAATGATAAAGGAGCAATCTGACGTGGCAAAACGAGACTATTATGAAGTCCTTGGTGTATCTAAAGGCGCTTCTAAAGATGAGATTAAAAAAGCATACCGTAAGTTATCCAAACAGTATCACCCGGATATTAACAAAGAAGCAGGTGCAGATGAGAAGTTCAAGGAGATTTCTGAAGCTTATGAAGTGCTGAGTGATGACAACAAGAAAGCGCAGTATGATCAGTTCGGACATGCCGGTATGGGTCAGGGTGCCGGCTTCAGCGGCGGAGATTTCGGCGGTTTCGGCGGCTTTGAAGATATTTTCAGTTCTTTCTTCGGCGGCGGCGGTGCGAGACGGAACCCGAATGCACCACAGAAAGGTAATGATCTGCAGTATCAGATGACGATTAATTTTGAAGAGGCCATCTTCGGTGCAGAGCGTGAGATCACCGTGAAAAAAGAAGTGGCCTGTGACGTCTGTGAAGGGACAGGGGCAGAACCCGGCACTTCAGTCACGACGTGTCCAACATGCCACGGCCGCGGTCAGGTCGGCGTTGAACAGAACACACCGTTCGGCAGAATCCGTACAGAGCGTCCTTGTCCTGACTGTCAGGGCACAGGTAAGAAGATTGAAGAGCCCTGCCATGAATGTCACGGCGACGGTACGATCCTGAAAAATGTGACGATCAATGTGACGATTCCAGCAGGCGTTGACAACGGCCAGCAGATCAGAGTAGCGGGTCACGGAGAACCGGGCATTAACGGCGGTCCGGCAGGTGACTTATACGTCGTCTTCCGCGTGAACAGCCACGACTTGTTTGAACGTGACGGTGATGATATCTTCCATACGCTTGACTTGACGTTCGCTCAGGCTGCGCTCGGTGATGAGATCGAAATACCGACATTATACGGTAAAGTAAGGCTGACGATTCCTGCCGGGACACAGACAGGCAGACGCTTCAGACTACGGGATAAAGGTGTCGAAAATGTCCACGGCTACGGCAAAGGCGACCAGTTTGTGACAGTCAATGTGAAGACGCCGACAAATATGACAGAACAGCAGGTTGAACTGCTGAGAGAGTTTGCTGAGATTGACGGAGAAGAGATTGACGAGCAGCACGATAATTTCTTTGATAAGACACGTCGATTCTTCAGAGGTGAATAAGATGGATTATAAAGAAGTGACAATACTGACCAATCATGAAGTGGAACCGTTCATCGCGGACATCTTGGATGAACTTGGTGCCAATGGCGTCGTGATTGAAGACAGCGCGGAAGTATCAAAAGGTAGAGTCGATAGTTACGGTGAAATATATGATCTTAACCCGGCTGACTATCCTGAGACGGGAATACGCATTAGGTGTTACTTCAGCGCGTTTGATTATAAGGAATCACTGCTTGAAGATATTAAGCAGGCTGTACTGCAGCTGCATGATATTCCTGTCACAGACTTCGCTGTTTCAGCGGCGGATATAAAGGACGATGACTGGGAGAATGAATGGAAGAGGCATTTCCATGCCTTTCGCGCTTCAGAGACGTTCACCGTTGTACCGAGCTGGGAGACTTACGATGCAGCACCGGATGAGACGGTCATTACGCTTGACCCCGGCATGGCGTTCGGTACAGGTGAT
Organism: Macrococcus equipercicus; assembly: GCF_004359525.2. Taxonomy (GTDB): domain Bacteria; phylum Bacillota; class Bacilli; order Staphylococcales; family Staphylococcaceae; genus Macrococcus; species Macrococcus equipercicus. Next base: position 189,357 of record NZ_SCWC02000002.1, read on the forward strand.
CATGCGACGACGTCTATGTGCCTCAAACTGATCGAGAAGTATGTGAAACCCGGCCGGTCAGTTATTGACGTCGGCACAGGGTCCGGCATATTAAGTATTGCAGCGCACAAGCTCGGCGCATCGCCGATCCGTGCAGTCGACCTTGACAAAGTGGCAGTGCGGGTAGCGGAAGAGAATTTTGAGATCAATGGCTGTGCGGCACACATTGCAGTTGATACAGGGAACCTGCTTGCCGGAGAGACTGAGAAGCGTGATGTGATATTAGCGAATATTCTTGCGCACATCGTTGACCTCATGATTGATGACAGCTACAAGCTGCTGAACGAGAACGGCATCTTCGTCACTTCCGGTATCATCACAGAGAAGGAAGACATGATTGTCACGCACCTCGAGAAAGCAGGCTACCGCATCCTTGAGATATCCCGTGACAGCGGCTGGATTGCGGTTGCGGCTGTTAAAGAGGTGGCATAATGCAGCGGTATTTCTTAGCGGAGGACGCTGGACTGAACGAGCGTTTTACTATTCAGTCAGCTGATGATGTCCATCATATAAAGAACGTCATGCGCAGCAGTGCCGGCGATCAGATCATTGTCAACTTCCGTAACGGGGTCTATGTCTGCCGCTTGACGGCCGTTGACAGCAGCGTTGAAGTCGAGGCGACTGAAGCACTGGACATTACGACTGAGCTGCCGGTTGATGTCACGATAGCAAGCGGTCTGCTGAAAAATGATAAGTACGAGTGGATGATTCAGAAGGCGACGGAGCTCGGAGCAGCCCATTTTATTCCGTTTGTCTCCGAACGGACGATTATTAAAGTCGACCAGAAGAAGATGGAGAAGCGCCTGGAACGTTTCAATAAGATTGTCAAGGAAGCGGCAGAACAGAGCTACCGCCGGCATGTTCCGACGGTGACATTCCAGCCGGGCAGTAAAGCACTTGCTGAATTGACAGTAGATTATGATCAAGTGCTTGTTGCCTACGAAGAAGAAGCGAAGGCAGGCGAGACGAAGAAGTTTCATGCAGCACTGAAGTCGATGGCGCCGGGTACGCGCGTGCTTATTATTTTCGGTCCGGAAGGAGGCTTATCAGCGGCTGAACTGGAAATTTTCGGCGGCCGGACGATCGGGCTCGGGCCGAGAATTTTAAGAGCAGAGACGGCACCACTGTATGCCTTAAGTGCGGTCAGTTATTTTTTCGAACTGATGGTATAATCATTCCTGCCAGGAAAACTCATTGAATATTTTATGCAAAAGTGTTATTTTTAAATAATGCATATGAAGAATCAATGAAGATTTAATGAGGTGAGAAAATGTCAACAGTTGCTTTTCATACATTAGGATGTAAAGTAAACCATTATGAGACTGAAGCGATCTGGCAGTTGTTCAAGGACGACGGTTATGAACGGGTCGACTTTGAACAGAACGCGGATGTGTATGTGATCAATACATGTACGGTGACGAACACTGGAGATAAAAAAAGCCGGCAGGTCATCCGGCGTGCAATCAGACGCAATCCTGAGGCAGTCATCTGTGTGACGGGCTGTTACGCGCAGACATCTTCTGCTGAAATCATGGATATTCCAGGCGTTGATGTCGTCGTCGGAACACAGGACAGAAACAAGCTGCTGCCTTACATCGAAGAATATAAAACTGTCCGTCAGCCGATCAATGGTGTCACGAACATCATGAAAAACCGGACTTATGAAGAACTCGATGTGCCGTATTTTACGGACCGTACACGTGCCTCACTGAAGATCCAGGAAGGGTGCAACAACTTCTGTACGTTCTGCATCATCCCGTGGGCACGGGGATTGATGCGTTCGCGTGACCCTAAGGAAGTCGTCAGACAGGCGGCGCAGTTAGTGGAAGCAGGCTACCAGGAGATTGTCCTGACCGGTATTCATACGGGCGGCTACGGCGAAGACTTAAAAGATTACAACCTGGCACAGCTGCTGCGCGACCTTGAGACCATTCACGGGCTGAAACGTATCCGCATCTCGTCCATTGAGGCGAGTCAGCTGACAGATGAAGTGATCGATGTAATTGACCAGAGCAATAAAGTCGTGCGCCATCTGCATATTCCGCTGCAGTCCGGCAGTGATACCGTCTTGAAACGCATGCGCCGTAAATACACGATGGCGCATTTCTCTGAACGTCTGCAGAAGCTCCATGCGATCATGCCGGGGCTTGCAGTGACGAGTGATGTCATCGTCGGCTTCCCGGGTGAGACAGCAGAAGAATTCATGGAGACCTATGACTTCATTGAAGCCCATAAATTCTCAGAGCTTCATGTCTTCCCGTACTCTATGCGGACGGGCACGCCTGCTGCCCGCATGACCGATCAGATTGATGAAGCGGTTAAAAATGAGCGTGTGCACCGGCTCATCAGCCTGTCAGACCAGCTGGCAAAAGAATATGCGAGTCAGTTTGATGGTGAAGTGCTGGAAGTTATTCCTGAGGAAAAAGGCTCAGAGGACGGCGTCTTAATCGGCTATACTGATAATTACTTGAAAGTACAGTTTGCAGGCAGCGAGCAGCTGATCGGTGAAATCGTCAAAGTGAAGATCACAGAGGCAGGCTATCCGCTCAACTACGGACAATTTGTCAAAGTCATGCCGAAAGAACAGCAGAAAGGTGCTGTGGCGCTGATAGCTGGTAAATAAATTCACTATTGACCGCTTACTGCAGTTATATTATAATACTTGAGTACATAGAGATATCTATGATTCATTAATGTTCCGTTGATATTTGGAGGGAGGGAAATATAATGTCTAAAACAGTCGTTCGTAAAAACGAATCTATCGAAGATGCACTGCGTCGCTTCAAACGTACGGTTTCTAAAAGCGGTACGATCCAAGAAGTTCGTAAACGTGAATTCTACGAAAAACCAAGTGTTAAACGTAAAAAGAAATCAGAAGCAGCACGTAAACGTAAATTCAAATAATATTTGAACTCCCTCAAATATTATGAATAGATCTATCTCATTCGTCGTGAGGACAATCTTTGAATAACGAAACTTGCAATCAATCGATTGCAGTTGCACCCCGGCAGCTGACTATTACAGTCAGCTGCCGGGGTGTTTTGCTATGCCGGTTTTCATGCTCAATCCTTAAAGTTTTCTTAATTTTTCATCAAATGTTATTACAGCTGTGGAAGTTAATGTATAATGACAGTAAGGAGGTGGCAAAATTGGCATGGACTTTATATGATGGCACTTTGTTCATATTGATGCTCATCATGTTCACAGCAGCTGTCTGGCAGCTTTATGACAGGCTCTACTGGTCAGGCGTGCTGGCAGTTCTTGCAGCACTTGGTTTTATTATAGTGACGGCGCTTAACGGAGACCTTGAAATGCTGTCCATTATTTTGTTTCTGACAGGCATCATTCTTGTCATTATGGAGCTCTTTGTCGTAGGACTCGTGCTCGGTATTGCTGGTCTTATCATGATCGCATCAAGTTTTCTATTGATCGGTGCGGATATCGGGAAAATGTCAGTGTTTGTTGCCTCGTGTATGATTATTGCGTTAATAGAATGGGTGATTATCGTGAAGTTTTTAAGTAGAAAAGTGCCCCTGTTCAGTAAAGTCATCTTAACAGATGCTACTTCAAAGGAAGCGGGCTATACGTCCCATGATGACAGAAGTCATCTGACAGGTCAGCTCGCTGTCACCGCTACAGCGCTCAGACCATCCGGGATTATCGCTCTTGGGCAGGAGCGGATTGATGCAGTCAGTGAAGGTGCTTTTATCGGACAGCACAAAGAAGTACGTATCATTTATGTTGAAGGAACGCGTGTCGTTGTACGAGAAATTATTTAAGGAGTGGTCAAGCACATGGAACTGATTATTTTAGGGATTATTATTGTTGTTGTTTTATTTCTGCTGATGCTGCTGTTCACCTTTGTTCCTGTAGGACTATGGATATCAGCACTAGCAGCAGGCGTCAAAGTCGGGATCGGCACACTGGTCGGTATGCGTCTGCGCCGTGTATCACCGCGACGTGTCATTGATCCGTTGATTAAAGCGCATAAAGCAGGCCTTCATTTAACGACGAACCAGCTGGAATCGCATTATCTGGCAGGCGGTAATGTCGATCGCGTCGTGGATGCGATTATCGCAGCACAGCGGGCGGACATCAATCTGCCGTTTGAACGTGGGGCGGCGATTGACCTTGCTGGACGTGACGTGCTGGAAGCAGTGCAGATGTCGGTCAATCCGAAAGTCATTGAAACACCATTTATCGCCGGTGTCGCAATGAACGGTATTGAAGTGAAAGCAAAGGCAAGAATTACGGTGCGTGCTAACATTGAGCGTCTTGTCGGTGGTGCGGGTGAAGAAACAATCGTTGCCCGTGTCGGTGAAGGGATTGTCTCGACGATTGGTTCAAGCCGGTCACATACTTCCGTCCTTGAGAATCCGGATATGATCTCACAGACCGTTCTTGGCAAAGGTCTTGACTCAGGGACGGCCTTTGAAATTCTGTCGATTGATATCGCGGATGTAGATATCGGCAAGAACATCGGGGCAGATCTCCAGACAGAGCAGGCGATGGCAGATAAAAACATTGCACAGGCGAAAGCGGAAGAACGCCGTGCGATGGCCGTCGCCCAGGAGCAGGAAATGAAAGCCCGCGTCCAGGAAATGAGAGCGAAAGTCGTCGAATCAGAAGCCGAAGTACCGCTTGCGATGGCGAGAGCGCTGCAGGAAGGCAACATTGGTGTGATGGACTACTATAACTTGAAGAATATCGAATCAGATACAGGCATGAGAAATGCCATCAATAAAATGACGGATACAAACGACAATACACCGCCACAAAGAAAGTAAGGTGCTGTAAATGGAAACAGGCGTTATTTTATTTATCATCGGGATTATCTTCTCGGTCTTTCAGTCAATGAGCGAGAAGAAGCACAAGACGAAAGAAAAACCGGTAAGCACACCTCAGATCAGGACGCTGGATGACTTCAAAAGAAACGTGATTGAACGCACCCATCCAGTGGTGGAATCATCACAGCCGGTCATTCAGGCACAGGCAGAAAAACGTCCCCGCCCTGATAAGAGCAAGGAAGCCCGGATGCAGGCCATCATGGCGGATACACATCTGTCTGAAAAACAGAAGGCACAGCGGATCAGCAGTATTACTGAAGGTGATCTGACTGTCAGTTCGGAGCCGCTGCTTGATTTCTCAAAACATCATCTCGTGCAGGGCATCGTGTTGTCAGAAGTGCTGGCACCACCTAAAAGCAGAAGATAACAGTAAAGCCGGACCCAGTGACTATGGGCCCCGGCTTTTTTGTTGGATTCAAGGCAAATGTCCGCGGATTCCTGCTGACATTTGGTAAAATAGAGATAACTATTAATCGGAAAATTAATATGGATTTTTGACACAGAACGCATTAATCGTCGCTGAAGCTGTAACTGCTAGATGAAACTATTCAGCCACTATGTTAAATTTAACTTAAACTGATAATAAGGAGTTTTTGAATGCCACAGACAATCACAATAGAGAATGTTAATGAAGCACAGGCAATCCTCGGTAATGGTGATGAACACATCACTTATCTGGAAGAAGCTTTCAATGTAGAGATACATACACGGGGCGGGCAGGTGACTGTCTCGGGAGACGACAAAGATGTCGATAAAGCAGAGGCTGTCCTTCTTAACTTACTAAAGGTAGTTCAAAAAGGGATGAACATATCCTTGAAAGACGTTCAGTCAGCGGCCCAGATGGCTGATAAAGGAACCATCCACTATTTAAGTGATCTTTATGATGAAGAAATCACAAAAGATGCTTACGGTAAGTCCATCCGGGCGAAGACGATGGGGCAGCGGCTCTATATTCACGAGATGAAGAAGAGTGACCTTGTCTTCGGTATCGGGCCGGCAGGAACCGGCAAGACGTTTCTCGCGGTTGTCATGGCAGCTAAAGCTTTGCGTGCCGGTCAGGTGAAACGGATCGTGCTGACGCGTCCTGCGGTTGAAGCCGGGGAATCGCTCGGGTTTCTGCCCGGTGACTTAAAGGAGAAAGTCGATCCTTATTTACGGCCGCTCTATGACGGGCTGCATCATGTGCTCGGCGCAGAGCATACCGCACGGCTGATTGAGCGCGGCGTCATTGAAGTGGCACCGCTTGCCTATATGCGGGGCAGAACGCTTGAGGATGCGTTCGTCATTCTCGACGAGGCGCAGAATACAACGCATGCACAGATGAAGATGTTTTTGACCCGTCTTGGATTCGGTTCAAAGATGGTCATCACCGGTGATAAGACGCAGATTGACCTGCCGAAAGGTGTTAAAAGCGGCCTTGTGGAAGCGGAGCGTCGTCTGTACGATGTCCCGGGCATCGGCATGCAGACGTTCGAGTCGTCAGATGTCGTCCGTCACCCGCTGGTGAGTAAAATAATCAGAGCCTATTCGGAGGAAGAATAATGCTGACAGTAGAATTTATTGATGATGAGAATTATTTGGCTGCTGCTTATTTGCCGAAGATTGAAGAACTGCTTCAATTTGCAGCAGCTGAAGAAGGAATAGCAGAAGAAGCGGAAGTCGCTGTATCGTTTGTTTCCAGTGAAGAGATCCAGTCGATCAACGCAGAGTACAGAAATAAGGACAGCGTGACAGATGTCATCAGCTTTGCCATGGAAGAAGGAGAAGACGACTTTGAAGATCCGTCAATGATCCGTGTGCTCGGTGACATCATCATCTGTGTGGAACGGGCGAAGGAGCAGGCTGACGATTACGGTCACTCCTTTGAACGTGAAGTCGGGTTTCTGGCGCTTCACGGTCTGCTGCATTTACTAGGCTATGATCATATGACGGAAGCTGACGAAAAACAGATGTTCGGACGTCAGGATGAACTGCTGACAGCTTTCGGTCTGACGAGAGGATAGCTGATGAAGCGCTTCGTCTATCCACTGCAGGGATTCATGACTTTATTGAAGAAAGACAGAAATTTCGTGCTTCACCTGCTGACGGCCGTCCTTGTCATCATCGCAGGCAGCTGTTTCGATCTGACAAAAGTGGAATGGCTGTTCATCATAATCGCCATTTTTTCGGTGTTATTTATGGAAGTGATCAATACATCGGTTGAGTACGTCGTGGATCTCGTGACTGACGATTACCATGAGCTCGCAAAACATGCTAAAGACACAGCGAGCTTTGCTGTTGTACTGGCAAGCATGATGAGTGCTATTATCGGCTGCGTGATATTTATTCCACGCATCTTCGCATTATTAAACTAAAGGAGTAAAAGAGATGGAATTTAAACAAGAATGGCTTGAGGAAGTGCTGACTGCAAGAAGCAGGGCATATACACCGTTCTCCCATTTTAAAGTGGGGGCATACCTTGTCACAAAAGACGGCCGGGCTTTTTACGGCTGCAATGTCGAAAACGCGGCGTACGGCCCGACCATCTGTGCTGAACGCACAGCACTTGTCTCTGCGATCGCGCAGGGATACCGTCCAGGAGATTTCAAAATGATTGTTGTGGCGACAGGAGCTGACAAACCATCATCACCATGCGGCGTATGCCGGCAAGTCATGAAAGAGCTGTGCGACGATGACATGCCGGTATTGATGACGAATACAGCCGGTGATGTCATTGAAAGCACAGTGGCCGAACTTCTACCAAATGGATTTTCAGGAAAGGACTTAACGAATGACTAATGAGTTTAAATCAGGATTTGTAGCTATTATCGGCCGGCCGAATGTCGGCAAATCAACCTTTATGAACCGCGTCCTCGGTCAGAAAGTGGCGATCATGTCTGACAAGGCACAGACGACGCGTAACAAAGTGCAGGGCGTGCTGACGACAGACGACGCCCAGATTATTTTCATCGATACACCGGGCATCCATAAGCCGAAGCACGTGCTCGGCGACTATATGATGAAAGTCGCGAAGAACACACTGCGTGAAGTCGATGCGATTTTGTTCATGATCAATGTCGAAGAAAGCATCGGCCGCGGAGATGAATATATCGTCGAGATGCTGAAAAATACAAAGACACCGGTCTTTTTAGTGCTGAATAAGATTGACCTTGTCCATCCGGATCAGCTGATCACAGAAATCGAGAAATATAAAGACCTGCTGCCGTTTGCTGAAATTGTCCCGATCTCAGCGCTGCAGGGTAACAATGTCGACCGTCTTGTCGAAGTCATCAGCGGCTATCTGCCGGAAGGCCCGATGTATTATCCGAAGGACCAGATTTCTGACCATCCGGAACACTTCATAGTAGCGGAACTTATCCGTGAAAAAGTGCTTCACCTGACAAGCCAGGAGATTCCTCATGCCATCGGTGTCAACGTCGAGAAGATGCTGCGTGAATCAGAAGACCGCGTGCACGTTGAAGCGACGATATATGTCGAACGCGATTCCCAGAAAGGGATTGTTATCGGCAAGCAGGGCAAGATGCTGAAAGAAGTCGGTAAGCGTGCCCGTCAGGATATCGAAATGCTGCTCGGCTCCAAAGTCTATCTTGAACTGTGGGTGAAAGTGCAGAAGGACTGGCGCAATAAGCCGAACTTCATCAGACAGATCGGCTACCGGGAAGATGAGTATTAAGCGATGCTGAATAAAGTGAACGGTATCGTCATACGTCGTGTTGACTACGGGGATTCGCATCTCATAGTGACGTTTCTTGCCGAGCACGGCAGAAAGATACCGGTCATGGCAAGAAACGCTAAGAAATCGAAGAAGTTCGGCTACGCGCTCGATCTGTTCTATGAGAATCTATTTATTTTCTCCCAGTTCAAAGGGATGGGCACACTGAGCTCTGTTGATACGCTGAACAGCCATTATGAGATTCGGAGTGATCTGTTCAAGCTGACTTATGCGCAGTACATTGCTGAGCTGATTGATAAGGCGATGGAAGATGATGACGAAAGTAAGTTCGTCTATGAGCTGTTGAAGTTCGGGCTTGACCATATTGCGGACGGGGCGGATCCTGCTGTCATCGCACTGATCGCCAGTCTGAAATGTATGCCGCTCTATGGCTACACGCCGAACTTCACTGAGTGTCCAGTCGATCGGTCGGCAGGTCACGCGCAGTTTGCAGGTTATTCCATGAAGCTGAACAGTGTACTGACGCAGCGGGCGATGGCTGAAGATATGCATGCCGTGCCGATGAGCAACAAAAGTCTGTATTTCCTTTATCTGCTGAACAGTCTGCCGCTTGAGCAGTACAGCTCGGTGACGATCAGCGAAGAATTAGTGAGTGAGATGGAACGGCTGGTCTTCCAGCTGTATGATGAATTCATCGGAGTCTCGCTGAAATCAAGACGAATACTTGAGCAGCTGAAATAGCCCGGTCAAATAAATAAGCCTCCATTCAACTGAATGGAGGCTTATTTTTAAAATTTTACTTTTTCAGCAAGGAAGTTTTTGACTTCGCTGATCGGCATACGTACTTGTTCCATCGTATCGCGGTCGCGGACAGTCACCTGGTTGTCTTCCAGTGAATCGAAGTCGAAGGTGATGCAGTACGGTGTTCCGATTTCATCCTGACGACGGTAGCGTTTACCGATTGACTGACTTTCATCAAAATCGATATTGAAATCCGCACTTAATTCTTCGAATACTTGAAGCGCGTCTTTAGACAGCTTTTTGCTGAGCGGCAGGATGGCTGCCTTATAAGGTGCAAGTGCCGGGTGGAAACGCAGCACAGTACGTTTGTCATCGCCTTCAAGCGCTTCCTCATCGAAAGCATCACACAGGAATGCAAGTGTCACACGGTCCGCGCCAAGTGACGGCTCGATACAGAACGGGACATATTTCTCGTTCGTTTCCGGGTCGTGATAAGTGAAGTCATCGCCGGAATGCTCCATGTGTTTTTTGAGGTCGAAGTCAGTACGGCTGGCAATACCCCACAGCTCACCCCAGCCGAACGGAAATCTGTATTCGATATCTGTTGTCGCGTTAGAGTAGTGCGACAGTTCATCTTCATCGTGGTCGCGCAGACGTGTATTTTCTTCTTTGACGCCCAGCGTTTTCAGCCAGTCTGCCGCAAACGTTTTCCAGTAGTTCTGCCATTCGATTTCAGTGCCCGGCTTACAGAAGAATTCCAGCTCCATCTGTTCGAATTCACGTGTACGGAATGTGAAGTTACCCGGCGTGATTTCGTTACGGAATGATTTGCCGACCTGAGCGATACCGAACGGTAATTTTTTACGCATAGAACGCTGAACATTTTTGTAGTTGACGAAAATACCTTGAGCCGTCTCAGGACGAAGGAAGATTTCGTTTGTTGAAGATTCAGTGACGCCCTGGAATGTTTTGAACATCAAGTTGAACTGACGGATATCCGTATAGTCGTGGGCGCCGCATTCCGGGCAGTCGATATGATGGTCGTCAATCAGACGCTTCATCTCATCGAAGCTTAAGCCGTCTGCAATGAATGTATCGTCTTCCTGCTGCATAACGTCTTCGATCAGTTTGTCTGCTCGATGACGCGCTTTACAGTTTTTGCAGTCGATCATCGGATCGTTGAAGTTTGATAAGTGGCCGCTTGCTTCCCAAGTCCTAGGGTTCATTAAAATAGCTGCATCTAGTCCGACGTTATACGGGGACTGCTGCACAAATTTCTGCCACCATGCTTTTTTTACGTTGTTTTTCAGTTCTACACCGAGCGGGCCGTAGTCCCACGTGTTTGCCAGACCGCCGTAAATTTCACTGCCTGGAAAGACAAATCCGCGGTGTTTTGCAAGCGATACTACTGTATCCATGTTTGTCATTGATAATTCCTCCTTATGATTAAAGCGGATAAAAAAAGTCCCAAGGCATTATGCCTTGGGACGAGTATATTACCCGCGGTTCCACCCAAATTAGTGTTTCCACTCATCTTTGAATATTAACATAATCAGGCCATTTAAGTGTTAAGCTCTCACCGTCCTTAACTCGCTTATTATGAATATATCATGATTTAAATGGAGAGACAATCATTTAAATCAATTATTTGTGTCACAAAGCTTTAAGGCGTATAATAAATTTATCTAACTATGTCCAAGGGGTGTTCACCATCGAATTGAATCAAAGACAGGAAAAGATTCTGCAAATAGTCAAGAACAATGGCCCCATTACAGGAGAGAAGATAGCAGAGCGGTTAAATTTAACGCGGGCGACATTAAGACCGGATCTCGCGATTTTGACGATGGCCGGATACTTGGATGCAAGACCCCGGGTCGGTTATTTCTACACCGGTAAATCAAGTACGCAGCTGCTGTCTGCATCCATCAGAAAGTTCCAGGTCAAAGACTTTCAGTCGATACCGAGTGTGATCAATGAAGATGTATCGGCCTATGATGCGATTTGTGCGATGTTTCTTGAGGACGTCGGGACATTGTTTGTCATCAATAAGAAGAATCAGCTGGTCGGTGTCTGTTCCCGTAAAGATCTGCTCCGTGCTTCCATGGGCGGCCAGGACATTCATGCCGTGCCGGTTCACGTGATTATGAGCCGTATGCCTAATCTGTCGGTCGTGACGCCTGATGACCTGCTCGTCTATGCGGCTAACCTGCTCATTGAGAAGCAGATTGATTCACTGCCGGTGGTAAAGAAAAAAGGCTCCAGCTATGAAGTGACCGGACGTATTACGAAGACTACTATAACGCGTGCGTTTGTCGCACTAATTGAAGATGAATAGGAGTATTACTCATGGATGAAATCAGATTAATCATTGCTTCGGATTCTGTCGGAGAGACAGCTGAACTTGTAACGAAAGCCTGTACTTCGCAATTCAACCAGCTTGGTAATGCCCTTGAGACAATCCGTCTTCCTTACATTGAAACACCTGAGAATATAGACGAAGTGATTGCCATTGCACGTGAACAGCGTTCTATCGTGATATATACGCTCGTCAGACCGGATATCCGCAAGTATATGAAAGAGCAGCTTGAACAGTACGGGCTGAAGCATGTCGATATCATGGGGCCGCTCATGGCTGAACTGACAAATGAACTGAATGAGTCGCCGCTCAATGAGCCGGGAGTTGTCCATAAGCTTGATGAAGATTATTTCAAGAAGATAGAGGCGATTGAGTTCGCTGTTAAATATGACGACGGCCGTGATCCGAGAGGGCTGCCTAAAGCGGACATCGTGCTGATTGGTGTATCGCGTACTTCTAAGACACCGCTCAGTCAGTATCTTGCCCATAAACGCTTTAAGGTGATGAACGTGCCGCTTGTGCCGGAAGTAGATCCACCTGACCAGCTGTTTGAAATTGATGCGGCAAAGTGCATCGCCCTGAAAATTGATCCGACCAAGCTGAATGCTATCCGTAAAGCGCGGCTGACTCAGCTCGGTCTGAATGATGATGCCAATTACGCGCAGGACCGGCGGATTCTTGAGGAGCTTGAGTATTTCGAGAAAATCGTCAGCCGCATCGGCTGTCCGGTCATCGATGTGTCAAATAAAGCCATCGAAGAGACGGCTAATGAAATCATCAAGATCATTACGACCAATAACAGATACGATTACTAAGAGGTGTTAGTTTGCAGTTAGATCAAGACCTTATTAACGAAATACGTGAAAAGAATGACATTCTTGACGTAGTCAGCCAATATGTGAAGCTAGAAAAAAGGGGACGTAACTATATCGGTTTATGTCCCTTTCATGATGAAAAGACGCCATCCTTTTCAGTATCAGTCGATAAGCAAATCTGTCATTGCTTCGGCTGCAAAAAAGGCGGGAATGTCTTTCAGTTTATGGAGCAGATTGAAAATATCTCATTTGTGGAAGCTGTCAGAAGACTCGGTGAAAATGTCGGCGTCCAAATAGCACAGCGTGAACCGGTCGTCTATGCCAATGATAATATGAAGATGATTGAAATGCATGAACTGCTGCGCGATTATTATCATTACGTGCTGAAAGCGATTGAGGAGGCAGAGCCTGCGCTGCAGTATTTATATGACCGGGGCTTTACAGATGAAATCATCAACCGCGAGAAGATCGGCTACAGCCCGAATATCAGTCATTTTGCGCATGACTTTCTGGAGAAACGCGGGTTTGACAAGGCGCTTGCCTACGAGGCCGGACTGTTATCGAGAAATGAAGAAAATTTCAGCTACTATGACCGCTTCCGTGACCGGATCATGTTTCCGATCAACAATGCCCAGGGACATACGGTCGGTTTTTCCGGGAGAACGTATAAGAATGAGGAACCGAAATATTTAAACAGCCCGGAAACCCCGGTCTTCCAGAAACGACAGCTCCTTTATCATCTGGATGTCGCGCGCAAAGCAATCAGACAGCAGGATGAAGTCATTCTGCTGGAAGGTTTTATGGACGTCATCAAAGTGACGGAAGCGGGTCTGACCAATACGATTGCGACGATGGGGACAGCGCTCAGTAAAGAACATGTGCTGCAGCTGAAGAAGCTTGCCGGCAATGTCACATTGATGTTTGACGGAGATACGGCGGGACAGAAGGCGACGATGAGCGTCGGCGAGAATTTACTGAACGAAGGGATCAGCACCTTTGTCGTACCAGTGAAGAAAGACCGGGACCCGGATGAAATGATCAATGACATGGGCAAAGAGGCCTTTTTAAGTTATGTCATGCACAATAAGCTGTCTTTCGTCAGTTACAAGCTGAAGGAAATGTCAAAGCAGGTGGCTTCCAACGACCTTGTCTTTGATCAGCGGCTGAAAGAAGTGACGAATGACATCGCACGTATTAAATCACCGGCTCTGAGGAAAAAAGTATTGCACGAGGCTAGTGAATTGTTTAAAGTAGATTTTGACAGTCTCAATTTTGAAGTCAGTAAATATATTCCTCAGTCAGCGCCACAGTTCACTCCAGGCCCAAGAATCGTTACGTATTCCAAGCCTGAAAGAGCGGAACGGTTGGTGCTTAAACATTTTTTTAAGGATAAATATTTGTTCAACAAAATGACAGGTTATATTACAGCTGAACATTTCAAAAAGCAGGAACATCAGGAGATATTTATTGCTTTAACAGGGTATTATGAAAGCAGCGACTATTTTAACGTCAGTCAGTTTTTATCGTTCGTTCCGGCCCATTGTCAAAGCGATATTATTTCAATTGATGAAATCATCATCAACCAGGACCCGTCAGTCGAGGAGATAGAGGACTATATTTATGTCATCCGTCATGAACAGGAGGAACTGCGCAGTCTGAGTCACTTGAAGCAGTCGCTGTCTGAAGCGATTGCAGAAAGTAATGAAGCTGAGCGAGACCGGTTGATGAAGGCGATCATTGACTATAACAGACAGAAAAAACTGAAGTAACTCAGGAGGTAATGCTTAGTGGCTAAAAAGAAAGAGAGCATCACAGCAAATAACAACGAAGGACTGTTGACCGTCGATCAGGTCAAAGCACAGTTGATTGAAACAGGAAAAAAGAATGGTCAGTTAAGCCATGAGGAAATTGCGGACCGTCTGCAGAATTTTGAGATGGATGCAGACCAGATGGATGAATTTTTCGAAGCGATCGCTGAAAATGATATTACATTGATCAATGAAAAAGATGCACAAGATACTGATGACAAAATCAATCTGAATGATTTGTCAGCACCTCCCGGCGTTAAAATCAACGACCCTGTGCGGATGTATTTAAAAGAGATCGGCCGTGTCAACTTGCTCAGCGCTGCTGAAGAAATTGAACTTGCGAAGCGGATAGAGCAGGGTGATGAAGTGGCAAAAGCGCGGCTTGCTGAAGCGAACTTACGTCTAGTTGTCAGCATCGCAAAACGCTACGTCGGCCGCGGCATGCTGTTTCTCGACTTGATTCAGGAAGGGAATATGGGCCTGATCAAAGCGGTTGAGAAGTTTGACTTCAACAAAGGGTTTAAATTCTCCACTTATGCAACGTGGTGGATCCGTCAGGCGATCACACGTGCGATCGCTGACCAGGCGCGGACGATTCGTATTCCTGTCCACATGGTGGAGACCATCAACAAGTTGATCCGCGTACAGCGCCAGCTGCTGCAGGATCTAGGCCGTGATCCGAGCCCTGAGGAAATCGGTGAGGAAATGGACCTGCCGGCAGAGAAAGTGCGGGAAATTCTTAAGATTGCCCAGGAGCCGGTATCACTTGAAACGCCGATCGGGGAAGAAGATGACAGTCATTTAGGGGACTTCATCGAAGACCAGGATGCCCAGAGTCCGGCAGATCACGCTGCTTATGAACTGCTGAAAGAGCAGCTGGAAGATGTCCTCGATACATTGACAGACCGTGAGGAGAATGTCCTGCGACTTCGTTTCGGTTTAGACGATGGTCGTACACGGACGCTGGAAGAAGTAGGAAAGGTCTTTGGTGTGACACGTGAACGTATCCGCCAGATTGAAGCGAAAGCCCTCCGTAAATTAAGACACCCATCCAGAAGCAAACGTCTGAAGGATTTCATGGATTAATTTATTGATTAAAATCTTGAAAACACTTTGACATTGCTAGTATTTAATATAAAATAGAAATGTATATGGTGAATTTAAAGGGAGGTATATTTAATGAATCGCAATCCAGTCATTCCATTTATTCTTATCCTGCTTATGGGTGTAGGCCTGGTGTTCTTCTTGTCAGCTCACGGTGCGAACAAAGCAGCGGAGAATAAAGACGAAGGTACTAAAACAGCGCAGAAATTTGATGCTGCGTCGTTTGCTAAAGACAACTGTACTTCATGTCATGGTCAAAACCTTGAAGGTGCAATGGGACCTAAACTTGCAGGAAACAAAAAACCTGCAGATGAGATGAAAAAAATTATCCGTAACGGTAAAGGCCCGATGCCTGCACATGATGAATCTGTAATCGCTGATAAAGATTTGGATACACTTGTGAAATACTTAAAAGACGGCGCGAAATAATAAATGAAAAATCTTTTGCTGAGGCAAAGGATTTTTTTTTGAAAGGAAACCATTATGCTGAGTAAACGTTTAGAACAAGTAGCGGCCTATGTAACAGGCACGACGATGGCAGATATCGGATCAGACCATGCTTATCTGCCGATTGCATTAGTAGCGGACGGCAAAGTCACAAGTGCTGTAGCCGGAGAAGTGGTCGACGGCCCGTTTCAGGCTGCAGTCAACAATGTCAGAGCACACGGACTGACGCATAAGATTGCTGTGAGAAAAGGATCAGGACTTGAAGTGATTGCAGACGGTGAAGTAGATTCAATCACCATCTGCGGCATGGGTGGACCGCTGATTGCTGACATCCTGTTAAGCGGCATGAACAAGCTGAACAGTGCACCACGACTGATTCTACAGAGCAATATCCATACAGCAAGTGTCAGAGCAGCATTAATCAAGCTCGGTTATACGATCACGGCTGAAGAGATCATCAAAGAGAAGCGTCATATATATGAGATTGTCGTAGCCGACAAGCAGCAGCCGATGACACTGACAGCGGCAGAGCTCAAATTCGGCCCACTGTTGATGGCAGAGCGTTCTCCGCTGTTCCTTGAAAAATGGACGCGGGAATACAACCACCTGCAGCGTGTAAAGGAAAGTATTAAAGACAATCCAGAACAGACAGAGCGGCTCAAGGAAATCGAGCAGCAGCTTATCATGTTTAAAGAGGTGATCGGATGAAAATCAATGAACTGATGCAGCTGATTGACCGGGAAATCCCGCTTAGTAAGGCAGATTCGTGGGATAATGTCGGACTGCTGATCGGCGATAAAGAGTCGGCAATCACGACTATTATGACGACGCTCGACTGCACGCTTGAAGTGGTGGAAGAAGCCGTACAGCAACAGTGTAACACCATTATCTGCCATCATCCGCTCATCTTCAGCGGCATTAAAAACATTACGAATCAAGGTTATGGTGCTGTGATTCAGCAGCTGATCAAAAATAGTATCAATCTGATTGCACTGCATACGAATCTGGATGCCCATCCGCAAGGCGTCAGTGCGATGATCGCTGATAAGCTTGATCTTATAAATCAGGACATTCTTATGCCTCAGCTGAGTGCTATGGCTAAATTACAGCTGTTTGTACCTGAATCCCATGTGATGCAGGTTAAAGCAGCATTGAGTGAAGCAGGCGCCGGACAGATCGGTGATTACAGCGACTGCTTCTTCCAGCTGGAAGGCACAGGTCAGTTCAAGCCGGACGCCAGTGCTCATCCTTATACGGGAGAAGTCGGAAAGCTGGAAATTGTCGATGAGATTAAGCTTGAATGCGTCTTTGAGCCGCGTTTAAGACGTCAGGTGGAGGCAGCTTTAATAGCCAGCCATCCTTATGAGGAGCCGGCTTACGACATATATGAGTTTCTAGTGAAAGATATGTTTGGCACGGGCATTAAAGCAGAGCTGAAGCAGCCGGTTCAGATCGGGAACTGGTTGAAAGAGGTGAAGTCGAAGCTTAAGGTGGACACTGTCCGTCTGATCGGCAGCCCTGATCAGGAAATCCGCACAGTCGGTATTATCGGCGGCGCGGGCATGGATTATGTCCCGGCTGTCAGACAGTCAGGTGTGGATGTCTTTTTGACAGGTGATATCAAGTACCACGAGGCGCATGACTTATTGATGAATGGTCTGCCGGCTGTTGATATTCAGCACTATGCGGAGAGTGTGGTGAAAGAGGGACTGAAATCATTGCTGGAGAGCTTTGACCTTGATGTACCTGTCATCAGTTCAACTGTGGATACGAATCCATTTAAAGCTTATTGACCGCATAATAAATAGACACCGGACAAGAAAATCTCGTTCGGTGTCTTTATATTGGACGGAATTGTTATAGCACATCCACTGGCTTTGGATTTTTGATTTTCGGCAGTATTTTATCAACCGCGACTGCAGAGCGCTCAGGGACAGGCAGCGGATCGGCAGGGTCGAATGACTTCACGTAGTCAATCACTTCCTTGACAATCGGGGTCGGTGTAGAGGCGCCGGCTGTTATCGCAACCGTTGATTTACCGGTAAGCCATTCCAGCTTCAGCTCACTGATGTCAGAAATGCGGTAGGCCTCTGTATGCGCAATTTCTTTCGAGACCTGAGCAAGGCGGTTGGAGTTGTTGCTCTTTGGATCGCCGACGACAATCAGGACATCAGCCTGACCCGCCTGCTCAGCAACTGCTTCCTGTCTCACTTGTGTCGCCAGGCAGATCTCTTTATGAACTTCAATGTGCGGGAATTTTTGTTCGAGCGATTCCATGAGATGGAGGACGTCCCACTGTGACATCGTCGTCTGGTTGGTGACGATCAGCCTGCCGTCTGCGAGTGCAGCAGGCAGCGCATCGATATCATTCTGATTCTCCACTAAATGGACGATCTCAGGGGCAACGCCGACCGCACCTTCAGGTTCCGGATGGCCTTTCTTGCCGATATAGATGACGTGGTAGCCTTCTGCTTTTTTCTGACGGATGAGCGTATGTGTGTTCTCGACATCCGGACAGGTCGCATCAATGCAGACCAGCCCTTTCTCCTTGGCACGGCGCTTCACTTCAGGAGAAACACCGTGCGCTGTGAAGATCACGGTCCCTTCATCAATCTGTTCCAGTATGTCCAGCCGGTTAGGGCCGTCAAGCGTGATGATGCCATCGCTCTCAAAAGCGTCGGTCACATGCTTGTTATGGACGATCATACCGAGTATATATATGGGACGCGGCAGCGTCTGGTCGAGTGATGCATTGCGTGCGATGACCATCGCATCGACGACACCGTAACAATAGCCGCGGGGTGTAATTTTTACGATTTCCATGTTATAGCCTCCTGTCTTTATCAGTATATCAAATTTAACATAGTTCCCTCTATTAATTAAGCTGCTTTCTTTATGGCCCGGTTTCCTATATAATACATGAGATGAACAAATAAAGGAGGACAACAATGGCTAAACATCCATTTGAAAATTTCGAACTTTCATCTGAAATGATTGCAGCGGTGAAAGATTTGAATTTTAATCAGCCGACTGAAGTCCAGAGACGAGTAATTCCTAAACTAACAAGAGGTATTAACCTGATTGGACAATCGCAGACGGGCACAGGGAAATCACATTCTTTCCTGCTGCCGCTGATTGATAAGATTGACCCGGCACTGCACGAACCACAGATCATTATTCTTGCGCCGACAAGAGAACTGGCCAAGCAGCTGTATGAGGCAGCTGCGCATTTAGTATCATTTAAAAAGAACATCAAAGTAGGTCTTTACATCGGCGGCACTGACAAGCAGAAAGATATATTAAAATCCAAGGTGGAACCGCAGCTCATCGTCGGCACGCCGAACCGTATCAATGATATGGCGGCTGAAAATGCACTGAAGCTGCATCTGGCTAAATCCATCGTCATTGACGAAGCCGATTTAATGATTGACCTCGGCTTCATGCCTGCCGTCGATACGATTGCCTCACGCCTCGGCGAAGATGCGCAGCTGGCTGTCTTCTCGGCAACCATTCCGAAGGCCCTGCATCCTTTCCTGAACAAATATTTGGCACAGCCTGAATTCGTTCAGATCGATCCGGCAGAACGCACGAACAAAAACATCGAATTCTATCTGATTCCGACGAAGAGCAATGACAGAAAAGAAAAACTATTTGAAGTGATGCAGACGATCAACCCATATTTATGCATCATCTTCGCCAACAGCCGCGAGCATGCAGATGAAGTGCTCGGTTTTCTGGCGGACAAAGGCGTCAAGGCCGGTATCATTCACGGCGGGCTTGCACCTCGTGAACGGACACAGCAGATGAAACGCATCAAGCAGCTCGACTTCCAGTATGTTGTAGCGAGCGACCTGGCGTCACGCGGGATTGATATTGAAGGTGTCAGCCACGTCATCAACTATGAGATCTCTAAAGATGTAGACTTCTTCACACACCGCGTCGGCCGTACAGGCCGCGGCAGCTATCAAGGGACGGCGATCACGCTCTACACGCCTGATGAAGAAGATTTGATCAATCAGATCACAGCGAAGGGCTTTACTTTTATCCACGCTGACGTGAAAGCTGGAGAAATCAAGGAAATCAAGGACCGCACGCAGCGTGCCGGCCGTAAAAAGCAGGAAGACAACATCGAGCAGTCGTTAAAACATAAAGTGAAATCAAAGAAAAAAGTGAAGCCGGGCTATAAGCGTAAGTTCAGATATGAGCTTGACCAACTGAAGCGCAATGAGAAAAAAGCCCACGCGAAACGGACGAACAGAGAAGCAAGAAAGAAATAGGAGTGAAGGCAATGCTGATAGGTTCACATGTATCGATGAGTGGAAAGAAGATGCTGCTTGCTGCATCAGAAGAAGCAGCGTCCTACGGCTCTTCAACATTCATGATCTATACAGGCGCACCGCAGAATACAAGACGTAAACCGATAGAGGAGCTGAATATTGAGGCGGGCTTCGCTCATATGAAGGCTAACAACTTATCCAATATAGTCGTCCATGCGCCTTATATCATCAATATCGCCAATACTGTCAAACCGGAAGTGTTTGAACTGGGTGTTGAGTTTCTGCAGAAAGAGATTATCAGAACCGAAGCACTTGGAGCGCGTGACATCGTGCTGCATCCGGGTGCACACGTCGGGGCAGGCGAAGAGGCAGGCATTAAAAAGATCATCGAAGGTCTGAATGAAGTGCTGAGTAACGACAACAGCGTCAGAGTTGCACTTGAAACGATGGCCGGTAAAGGGTCGGAATGCGGCAAGACGTTTGAAGAATTAGCCGAGATCATCAGCGGTGTCAAAAACAATGATCGTCTGTCGGTCTGCTTTGATACATGCCATGTGCATGATGCGGGTTATGATCTGATCAATGATTTTGATGGTGTGCTGGATGAGTTTGATAAAGTGGTCGGTGTCGACAGAATTAAAGTGCTGCATGTCAACGACAGCAAAAATGTGCAGGGTGCAAGAAAAGATAGACATGAAAATTTCGGTTTCGGTGAAATCGGTTTTGATGCGCTGCATTATATCGTCCATCATGAAGCCTTTAAAGAGATTCCAAAGATTTTGGAGACACCTTATGTCGGCATGGACAAGAAAGACAAGAAAGCCCCTTACAAGTTTGAAATCGAAATGATTAAAGGTGGCCGGTTCGATCCGGACCTTCAGACTAAAATAATGAACCAATAAACGCAGGGATGAGTTGTCATCCTTGCGTTTTCATTACGATTTACATTATGATAGATGAGTTAAAAGTTTAAAGAGGTGGACGATGGAACCTATATTTGAAATTAAAAATGTCAATTATCGTTATCCTGACAAAGTGGCGCTGAAAGATATCAATATTAAGATTTATCCCGGAAGCTTCACGGCGATCGTCGGACCGAATGGTTCAGGCAAATCTACGCTGCTGAAACTGATTCTTGGTATCCTTCAGCTGCAGACAGGAACTATTTTAGTGAATGGACAGCGGCTCACCAACCAGCTGTCCGACAAAATCGGCTATGTCTCACAGAAAGCGAATGCCGGCAACACAGGATTTCCGGCGACCGTGAGAGAAGTGATCACAAGCGGCCTTACTCAGGAGAAGAAACTGTTCCAGCGTTTCACGGCACAGGACCGTGAACGTGTGATCCGGTTAATGGAGCGCCTGCATATCATCCATTTACAGCACAAAAATATTTCACAGCTGTCCGGCGGCCAGCAGCAGCGCGTCTTCATCGCAAGAGCGCTGATCTCAAATCCGTCGATTCTGATTCTTGATGAACCGACCGTCGGCATTGATGCGAAGCATGTCGCAGAATTTTATCAGCTGCTCACTCAGCTGAAAAATGAGGGCATCACGATACTGCTTGTCACACACGACATCGGTATCGTGGCAGACACGGCGACGAGCGTCGTCTGTCTGAATCAGCATCTGCATTTCCATGGGACCATCCAGCAGTTCAAATCACTGGACCAGGTTGAGATCTCAAAAATTTATGGTCATCCGGTTCAGTTTGTGGACCATAACCATCAAAGGGAGTGCTGCCAATGATCGATGCATTGATTCAGTTTGACTTTATGAGATACAGTGTTATATGCGGTATGCTGATTGGTATACTGGCGCCCTTAATCGGCACCTTTATTGTGGTCAGACGGCTGTCGCTGATCGCCGATGCACTCAGTCATGTCACGCTCGGCGGCATATCATTCGGCATGCTGCTGACGAAACTCGTGCCTGCCATCGTCATCAGCCCGGTCTGGTCAGGCATTGCTTTCTCGATAATCGGTGCGCTCTTGATCGAGCGGCTGAGAACGGTATACAAGCATTACGAGGAACTTGCGATACCGATCATCATGTCACTCGGGATCGGACTGAGTGTTGTCTTCATTTCACTTGCTGACGGCTTTAATCAGGATTTATTCGGCTACTTGTTCGGCAGCATCAGCGCCGTCACTTTCAGTGATCTGCTGACCATTGCAGCGATTTTCTTAATCGTCGTGTGCTTTGTCGTTTTGTTTTACAAAGAGCTGTTTGTGCTGTCGTTTGACGAGGAGTATGCGCAGATTATCGGTGTGCCGAGACTGCTGCATATTCTGTTCATGCTGGTCGTAGCACTTGTCATCTCGGCATCGATGCGAGTCGTCGGTATTCTGCTGGTCAGCAGTCTGATCACGCTGCCTGTAGCGAGCGCCATGCGCTTTGCAAGAGGGTACAAGGCGCTGATGCTCTGGAGTGTGATATTCGGCGAGGCAGCTGTCATTGCCGGGCTGATACTTGCGTTCTATATGAACATATCACCGGGCGGTATTATTGTGCTGCTGCTGATTGTGATTCTGCTCGGCAGTATCATCTACCAGAAAAGAAGGGAAGGAGGTCTTGTCAATGAAGATTGATGAAGCCATCCAAGTATTAAAAGATAAAGGCTATAAATATACGGATAAACGAAGAGACATGGTTACTATACTGAAGGACGAAGACAAGTATTTGAGTGCCAAACAGATTCAGCTGGCAATGAATGATAAATATCCCGGCATTTCATTCGATACGGTGTACCGCAATCTGCATACATTCAACGAGCTGCATATCGTGGAGACAACGGAATGGGCAGGTGAGAAGAAGTTCAGACTGGCATGCACGAATCATCATCACCATCATTTTATCTGTGAGTCATGCGGCGACACAAAAGTCATCGAGCATTGCCCGATGGCGGTATTTCAAGAAGAGATACCGGACGTTGAAATCCGCTCCCACAAAATTGAACTGTACGGATTATGCGAGAAATGTAAATAAAGACCTGGAGGAAAACCTCCAGGTCTTTATTTATGCTAACTGGGCTTTAAGTATGGCATCAACCTGCTGCCATGATGTCACACGATAGACACCGTCCGGCAGTTCAGCCTGATTATAAGGCGTGTCAAAAAGGATGACAGGAATGTTAAGTGCCTTGTTGATATTTATGGCATTGTCAAGCTTATCTTCCAGAAACGCATCAACTTCCAGTCGTCTCGCAGCGGCGATCTTGTCGTGATTGCCAGTCAGCTCGATATGGTGATAAGGAATATCATGCGAGATGAACCACTGCTCAGTAATATCATCAAGATAGTCATAACGGGCACTGATAAAGAACAGGTCATGACATTCGGCCCAGCTTCTGAGCACGGGCGCTGCGCCTTCTGCAATCGGTGAGTTGATGTAAATCTCTTCCTGGTGCGCCATGAACCAGTCATACATTTCTTCTGCAGATTTACCGAGGACAATGCCGAGATCGTAGGCCGTGATATCTTCATAACGTAGATTTTGATCAAAGGACTGCTGCAGATACGGAACGAGTGCAGTAGGACACGTTACTGTCCCATCGATATCAATGCCTAATCTATAACGAGCCACTTGCAGCCTCTTGAGCCGCTGCTTCTAATTTCAGCGCTTCCTGTTTACGGAAATATTCTTCAGCGAGCTTATCGATCTCAATTTTCAGTTCTTCTACCATCGTTTCCTCAGGAACTTTTCTGACTGTCTTGCCTTTCATAAATAACAGACCTTCACCACGGGCACCGGCGATACCGATATCCGCTTCCCGGGCTTCACCCGGACCATTCACGGCACAGCCGAGCACTGCCACTTTAAGGGGTGCTTTAATCGTTGAGATATATTCTTCGACCTCATTGGCGATAGAGATCAAATCAATTTCGATACGGCCGCATGTCGGGCAGGAGATTAACGTCGCAGCATTACTTGATAGACCGAATGTTTTCAGCAGTTCACGTGCGACTTTTACTTCTTCGACCGGGTCAGCTGATAACGAAATACGAAGCGTATTACCGATACCGAGACTCATGATGGCGCCAAGGCCGGCTGCTGATTTAACTGTACCGGCAAACAATGTACCGCTTTCAGTGATACCAAGATGAAGTGGATAGTCAAAAGCCTGCGCCGCCTTCGTATAGGCTTCAATAGCAAGATTGACATCACTTGCTTTCATGGAGACGATAATATCATGGAAATCAAGGTCTTCCAGAATTTTGATATGATGAAGCGCACTTTCGACCATACCGTCAGCTGTCGGATAACCGTATTTCTTGATGATGTGTTTTTCAAGTGAACCGGCATTGACACCAATACGGATAGGAATGCCTTTTGCCTTGCATGCTTTCACGACTTCCTCGACTTTTTCGCGGCGGCCGATGTTGCCTGGATTGATACGGATTTTGTCAGCGCCGCCTTCAATGGCAAGCAGTGCAAGTTTGTAGTCGAAATGGATATCAACGACCAGCGGAATATTGATGCGTTTTTTGATTTCCGGAATAGCAAGTGCATCTTCTTCTTTCGGACATGCCACACGGACGACTTGACAGCCGGCTTCTTCAAGGCGAAGAATCTCAGCGACGGTCGCTTCGACGTCATGCGTCTTTGTCGTCGTCATACTTTGGATGATCAGTTCGTTATTTCCTCCAATAGTCAGATTTCCGACTTTTACTGGACGGGTGTTACTTCTATGGGTAATTTCTGGCATGAAATGATGGCTCCTTCTTGGATTATATTATTTGCCTGTCTTTTTTCGTGGTAAATACCAGCCGGCAATACTAACAAGTAAAATCATTATACACCAAGACAAAGGATTGAATAAAGCATTCGGAACTAAAAGGTTCATATACTGAACGAGTGCAGGCACCGTCAGTAAAAAGGCTGTGATTTTGAACCAGTTCATGAACCGCGATTTGCGACGGGCGATGCTTGCTAAACCATGTGCAGCTAAACTGACACATGATACCTTGATGATGGTGATGGTCAGCTGGACGATGATAAGGACGAGAGCGATCAGCAGGAAATAGAAAAATGATGACTGGGTATAAATCTTCATCTGCTTGATCATCGACGTTTTATCATCCATCATATTCAGGCTGCTGTAAGTAATAGGAGCAATCGACTGAATATACAGCTTATCTTTTGTGAATGTCACAATATCTGATGACCGGCCTGAGCGCTGTTCGGTGAACGTAATAGTGCCTCCTTTCAGCGGAATGGTCTGCTCACGGTCATCCGGCAGCTCCAGCTGATGATCCACCATTTGAAAATCAGGGATATCACGCTCTTTTTCCTGAACAAGCTGGGAAAACGATGAAATGGACAAGTAGCTGTTTGTAAGACCGGGCGCTGACATTAAAAGTGAGATGAGCAGCAGATGCAGGAATACATATCTGAGCGGAGTCGTTCTATATAAAGGATATTTTTTCGGTGTCAATAATCGATTGAGTGCGATTGTATATTTGTTCATTGATTGTCCCTCCATCATGCACTGTATCATAATCCGGCATGGCTATCTATTTTTTTCGGATAAAAAAGCAAACTAGTTGAGCCGCGTGCAAAAGGTTGTTAAAATTAAAAAGTAAACAATTCAGAGGAGGATGAACAATTATGGCATTTGAATTACCAAAGTTACCTTATGCTTATGATGCTTTAGAACCACATATCGACAAAGAAACGATGGAGATCCATCATACAAAGCATCACAACACTTACGTCACTAACTTGAACGCAGCGTTAGCTGGAACAGAGTTTGAAAGCCAATCAATCGAAGAACTGATGACTAATATTAATTCAGTACCTGAAGACAAACAGACAGCTGTACGCAATAACGGCGGCGGTCACTACAATCACTCATTATTCTGGCAGCTATTGTCAAAAGATGGTGGCGCACCTACAGGTGAAGTAGCTGAAGCGATCAATGCGAAGTTCGGTTCATTCGAAGCATTCCAGCAGGCATTTGCTGATGCTGCGACTAAACGTTTCGGTTCTGGCTGGGCATGGTTAGTCGTTAACAATGGTGAGCTTGAAGTAGTTTCTACTCCTAATCAGGACAACCCGCTGATGGAAGGCAAGACTCCTATTTTAGGTCTCGATGTCTGGGAGCATGCTTACTACTTAAACTATCAGAACAAACGTCCTGACTACATTAACGCATTCTGGAATGTAGTGAACTGGGATAAAGTCAACGAATTATATGCAGCAGCAAAATAATTAAGCAGGAGGCTACGGCCTCTTTTTTTTATGGCTGCAACAGTAGAAATCAGCCGACGTTTCATATATGATAAGTAAATAACGTGTGAAAAGAGGTTCAACTGTTGAGACGATTGAAACAGGAAACAAACGAACTGAAGCAGAAGCGGCTGACGGACCGCAGAATCAATGTCATCTTTATTGCTGTGATGGCGCTATTGACTGTGCTGGTGCTCAGACTCGGTTATTTGCAGATAGCTAATGGTGAATCCTATAAAAAAGCAGTGGATAACAACGAAAATATTGAAGTGAACGAATCAGTGCCACGCGGAAGGATTTATGACCGCAACGGAAAATTACTAGTCGATAATGTGTCAAAAAAATCTATCACTTACACACGCGGTCGGATGACCACAACGAAAGAAATGCTCGATACAGCGAAGAAACTGGCTGAATATATTCAAATGCCGACTGATGCATTGACGACGAGAGATAAGCAGGATTATTTCATACTCACCCGCAAAGAAGAAGTCAATCAGCTGATGGCTAAAAACTATAAGATGTTTGAGCAGGGCATGATGACGCAGGATGAATTCGATGCAGCCCTGTATAAGAAACTCACTCCGAAATATACGGCTCAGTTGTCTCCTGAAGAACGGGAAGTGGCAGCTATATACCGGGAAATGTCATCGGGAAGTCAGCTCAGCCCGCAGACCATTAAAAATAATCATGTGACCGAAAAGGAATACGCCCTTGTCTCGCAAAACCTGTCAAAAATGCCCGGCATTGATACATCGATGGACTGGGACAGAAAGTATATATACGGTAAAACGCTGAAAACGATGTTCGGCCAGGTGTCATCGAAAGAAGAAGGACTGCCGAAAGACCTGGTGGATTACTATCTGGCTAAAGGTTATTCAAGAAATGACCGGGTCGGCCAGAGCTACCTTGAGTTTCAATATGAGAACGTACTGCGCGGCAAGAAAAAGAAAATGCGCTACATCACTGATAAATCCGGCAAGATCATTAATACGAAAGTTATTGATGAAGGATCGCGCGGGAATGATTTAATACTGACCATCGACATCGACCTGCAGAAAAAAGTTGAGGCGTTTGTCGATAAGCATATTGCTATTTTACGGTCACAAGGTGCTAAAGATATGGATAAAGTGCTTGTAGTTGTGCAGGACCCGAACAATGGTGACATTCTTGCCCTGGCAGGCAGACAGATCGATAAAAACGGCAGAATTACGGATTATCATTACGGAACATTCACTTCGCAGTATGCAGTCGGCTCTTCTGTCAAAGGGGCGACACTGCTGACAGGCTACAAAACGGGCGCCATATCCGTCGGTGAGAAAATGATTGATGAACCGCTGAAGTTTCAAGGTGGACTGACTAAACATTCTTATTTCAACCAGAACAGTAAAGTGCTGATTTCTGATAAAGAAGCGTTAATGCATTCATCAAACGTCTATATGTTTAAAACAGCTTTGAAGATAGCGGGCGCCGCTTATAAGGATAATATGCAGCTGCCGTCAGATATTACTGAAGCAGGACTGAAGCTCCGCAAAGGAATGAATCAGTTCGGTCTTGGCGTCAAGACAGGAATTGACCTGCCGAATGAAGTGGCAGGACAGACCGGCGTGCTGAAAGATAACCCGGGGAATTACTTGGATCTTGCAATCGGTCAGTATGATACGTATACGCCGCTGCAGCTGTCTCAGTATATTTCTACAATCGCTAATAACGGCTATCGCATCCAGTCGCATTTAGTAAAAGAAATCAGAGAACCTTCAAAGACAGATCGGTTAGGAGCCGTGAAAAAAGTATTTGCCGGAAAAGTGCTTAACCGCATCACTAACTCACAGAAAGAGATTGATGAAGTGAAAGCCGGGTTTGACATGGTATTTAATCGGGTAGAAGGTACTGGATATGCAAGTTTCAACAATACCGTCGTGAGATCAGCCGGTAAAACAGGAACCGCCGAAGTCTTCCAGGATGGTGAATCAAGAGTTAACTCTACTTATATCGGTTATGCTCCGGAAAAAAATCCGCAGATGAGCTTCTCGATTATTTATACGAATCAGCCGGTACCACCGCCGTGGCTGCCAGGCGGAGATCTTGGTCGTGATATCATCAATGCTTATTTTCAGGACCAGGCTCATAAGACAGCGACCCCATAATATGTTTAATACAATCTACAGTTTAGAGCGTAAAGCGCCCCGTTTGTTTGGGACGCTTTTTTCTTTACACAAAATTTACATTACTTTCATTTTTAATTAACAATGGTCATGTAAAGTAAGTGTTGTAAGAAAACGATATATATTTTCTGTCTACATACGGGAGGAAACTTGAAAATGAAAAAATGGCAATTAGTAGGTTCTACAACTGTATTAGGTACTGCATTATTTTTAGGAGCTTGTGGTGGCGCAGGTCAGAGCAGCAAAACTGAAGATAAAAAGGCGGACAGCAGCGATACAAAATCTACTGAAACTAAAAGCGTTAAAGGCGAAGTAAACGGCGACGGCTCAACAACTGTTGCACCGATCATTGAAAAAATCAATGAAGAGTTCAAAGCTGAATATCCAGATGTAACAGTATCTGTCGGTACATCAGGTACAGGCGGTGGTTTCGAAAAATTCATCGCTGGCGAAACAGACTTCTCTAACGCATCTCGTGAAATTAAAGACGAAGAAAAAGCAGCACTTAAAAAAGCAAACATTGATTATACAGAATTCAAACTTGCAACTGACGGTTTAACTGTTGCAGTAAATAAAGACAACAACTTCGTTGACTATTTAACATTCGACGAACTAGCTAAAATCTACAGCGGTAAAGCGAAGACTTGGAAAGACGTACGCAGTGACTTCCCTGCTGAAGAAATCAAAGCTTTCTCTCCTGACCAGTCTCACGGTACTTATGACTTCTTCAGTGAAGCAGTATTAGACAAAGGTGAGATCAAAGCTGAGAAAAATGCTGATACAAACGTCATCGTTTCTTCAGTAAAAGACAACAAAAATGGTATCGGATTCTTCGGCTACAACTTCTACCAAGAAAACAAAGACAGCTTAAAAGCGGTTAAAATTCAAGGTAAAGAAGAAAAAACACCTGTTGAAGCTACAGAAGCAACAGTTAAAGATGGAACTTATCCACTTAGCCGACCATTATTCATCTACGCTAAAAATGATTCGCTGAAAAAGAACGACGCTTTTAAAGAGTTCATTAAATACACTTTAGAAAAAGCACCTAAAGCATCTAAAGATTCAGGCTATGTGCCATTAGAAGATGCAGAATATAAAGAAGATATGAAAAAACTTGATGCAGTAAAATAAGTAAATTCATTGATATGATGAGGGGCGAACTCGTTCGTCCCTTTTTTAAAATGAAGGAGTCTAAACATGAAGGATAAAATTTCAGTACAGCAAATGATTCAGCAGAATCAGGGGAAGGGCTCAAGGGGTTTTGTTGAAAGGCTGATCCCGGCCATCCTTCTGATTATCGCATCTGTATCTATTTTAACGACAATAGGTATTTTGATTACTTTATTAACTGAAACTGTGACTTTTTTCTCAAGAGTCTCATTTTCACAGTTCTTCCTGGAAAAAGATTGGAATGCTTTTGGCCAGCAGCCTAAATATGGAATTTATTCCTTGATCCTCGGCACATTGAAAGTAACTTTTATCGCGACTTTATTCGCAGTACCAGTCGGCCTCGGCGCAGCATTGTATTTAAGCGAATACGCCAGTGATACAACAAGAAGAATCGTGAAGCCGATTCTTGAGATTCTTGCCGGTATTCCGACAATTGTCTATGGCTTTTTTGCATTGACATTTGTAACACCGTTACTTCGGACGTTCTGGACTGATCTAGGGAGTTTCAACTCTGTCAGCCCTGGACTTGTCATAGGTATCATGGTCATTCCGATGATTGCAAGTTTAAGTGAAGACGCGATGAGCGCAGTGCCTCAGGCCATTCGAGAAGGCGCGCTCGGTCTCGGTTCAACAAAACTGGAAGTCGCTTTGAAAGTTGTTTTTCCAGCTGCTTTATCTGGTATTCTCGCTTCGATCGTTCTTGCGATTTCGCGGGCAATCGGTGAGACGATGATTGTCGCTTTAGCAGCAGGGAGCAGCCCCGATTCATCGCTCAGCCTGACGAATTCCATTCAGACGATGACTGGATTCATTGTCCAGGTAGCCACAGGAGACGCCACATTCGGCACCGATATTTATTATAGTATTTATGCAGTCGGTTTCACATTGTTCGTCTTCACGTTAATTATGAACTTTATTTCGCAATGGGTGACACGCCGCTTTAGAGAGGAGTATTAATATGCAGTTAATTGATCAGAAGAAAGTTGAATCCAACCTCTCAGGCAGGCTGTCGAAGAACAACATCATTAAAGGTGTGTTCTTCCTGTGCACCATGATCGGCTTAATTGTGCTGGCTATTCTGCTTTACGATATCATCCGTAAAGGTGCCGGCTGGCTGACACCTGCATTCTTTGAGAACTTTTCATCGACCACACCCGAGAAAGCCGGAATTAAAGGTGCATTGATCGGTACGTTATGGCTGATGATGACTATTGCGCCTATCGCTGTAGTTCTCGGAGTAGGTACAGCCATCTATATGGAAGAATACTCAAAAGACAACTGGTTCACCAGATTTGTCAGAATCAATATCTCTAACTTAGCGGGCGTGCCTTCTGTCGTATTCGGACTGCTTGGACTGACCTTGTTTGTCCGCGGGGCAGGGATTGATTCGCTGTCATTAGGAAAATCAGTCATTGCTGCGGCATTGACGATGTCTCTGATGATCCTGCCGGTCATCATTGTCTCAAGTCAGGAAGCTATCCGTGCAGTGCCGGGCGCTATTAGGGAGGCGAGTCTCGGCCTTGGCGGCACAAAATGGCAGACCATTACAAATGTCGTGCTACCGGCCTCCATCCCAGGAATACTGACGGGTACTATTCTTGCTTTATCGCGTGCAATCGGTGAAACAGCACCGCTCGTCGTTATCGGGATCCCGACTATCTTCCTGAAAACACCGGATAACATTATGGACCGTTTCCAGGCACTGCCGATGCAGATCTATACATGGGCTAAACTTCCAAAACAAGAGTTCCAGTATTTATCTTCAGCAGCGATTATCGTGCTGTTGATCTTACTTATCGCCATGAACTCCATTGCGATTTATATTCGTAACAAATATCAGAAAAAATTTTAATCTCATTTTGAGAGGGGTCTTATGATGAAAGAAGCAGTTGCAACACAACCGAACGTATCAGTATCACCATCTTTGGAAAGACAGGCACCAGACCATCAGGTTAGCGATAAAATCGTTTATCAGACAAAAAATCTTGACCTATGGTATGGTGAGAACCATGCGCTGAAAAATATCAACCTCGATATTGTGGAAAATGAAGTGACAGCGATTATCGGGCCGTCCGGCTGTGGTAAATCAACGTATATCAAAACACTGAACCGAATGATTGAACTTGTACCGGGCGTCAAGACCTCAGGAGAAATCTTTTACCGCGGTGATAATATTTTTGATCGCAATTATAAAGTGGAGCATTTGAGAACGCGTGTCGGCATGGTCTTCCAGAAGCCGAATCCGTTTCCGAAATCAATTTATGACAATATCACTTATGGCCCTAGAATCCATGGCATTACCGACAAGAAGATTCTTGATGAAATCGTTGAGAAATCATTGCGCGGCGCAGCCATCTGGGATGAAACAAAAGATCGTCTCAACCAGAATGCTTATGGCTTATCAGGTGGACAGCAGCAGCGTATTTGTATTGCACGCTGTCTGGCAATTGAACCGGATGTCATCTTAATGGATGAACCGACCTCAGCACTTGACCCGATCTCAACATTAAAAGTTGAAGAACTTGTACAGGAAATCAAGAATGATTATTCCATCATCATCGTCACGCACAATATGCAGCAGGCGGCTCGTATTTCTGACAAAACAGCTTTCTTCCTGAATGGTTACGTCAATGAGTTTGATACGACCGACAAGATCTTCTCTAACCCTGCTGATGAGCAGACAGAACGCTATATCTCTGGACGTTTCGGTTGATATGAGAGAAAAATACGAAGAATCGTTAAACGATTTGATTGAGTCTGTCATCAAACTCGCCGAAGAAGTTTATCACGTGATTGAACGTTCACTTGACGTTTTAAACTGTGAAGATGTTCAGGAAGCAAGAGAGCTTATCAAACATGACCTTGTCATCAATGATATGGAGAGTGCTATCAATGAGCAGGTGATCAGCTTAATTACGAAGCAGCAGCCGATAGCGACTGATTTAAGAATCATTATGGCCAGCATTAAAATTGCTTCTGAGCTTGAACGGATGGGTGATAATGCAGGTAATCTTGCAAAAATCCGCCGCCGCGTTAAATTTGAGGACACCGTGGTATTATCCCGCCTTAAAACTATGGGGAAATTAAGCTTACTGATGCTGTATGATTTAAGAGATGCCTTCCAGCAGAAAGATGTTAATCTGACTAAAGAAGTCATCGATAGAGATCAGGACATTGATGATTTATATAAAGAGATTGTCAATACGACCTATTTAATCGATAACGACCCTTTCATATCAGGTCAGGCACATCTAGCGGCACGTTATCTCGAACGGATCGGCGACCATATTACAAATATCGCCGAAAATATTTATTACTTCATTACTGGCGACCGTTACGATAAATTTCTTAAATAACGCTGGAAATCCTGTTAAATTGGTGTTATTATTAAAAGGTCGTATGGAAACAATGAGTAAGGAGGGAATATAATGCGCGTTAACGTAACTTTAGCATGTACAGAATGTGGTGAAAGAAACTACATTACTAAGAAAAATAAACGTAATAACCCAGAACGTATCGAGATGAACAAATTCTGTTCACGTGATAACAAACAAACTTTACACCGAGAAACTAAATAATGCGTTGGCAGACACTTATGTGTCTGCTTTTTTTACATCTTTAAGCTTTACCTGTAAATCATGTATAATATGGATGAGGTGGTTGGGATGGATAAAAAAAGTATGCGGCAGGAGAAACTCAAATTTTTGAAAGAAACAGCTAAGTATAAGCAGGAAGTCCTGTTGATGAGGAAGCTGTTCCAGCTCGATGCATGGCACAAGGCATCCTCAATCGGCATAACATTAAGTATGACCCATGAAATCAATACTTATGAGATTATTAAGTTCGCCCTCGTCCAGGGGAAATCGGTCTATGTGCCGCACTGTGATTATCATCAAAAAACGATGGATTTTGTTAAATTCTCATCAATCGATGAACTGCAGGAAGACGAAAAAGGCATTTTAATGGTCACTGGAGCGCGTGACATCAATAATGAGATGGATTTATTGATTGTTCCGGGTGTGGTCTTTGACTTAAAAGGTTACCGGATTGGCTACGGCGGCGGATATTATGACCGTTTTCTTGCGGATTATAAGGGAACAGCAGTCAGCCTCGCCCTGGAAGGACAGCTGGCTGAAATCGCTCCTGAATCATTCGATGAACCCGTTCACCAGATTATCACTGAACAAAGAATATTGACTGGAGTGCGTCTATGATTAGTAATAAACAGTTGTGGCAGTCCATCTATCACATCATTAAATATTCCGGCTACGAGCTGGCCTATATCAATGAAGAAGAATCAGATGTGATTCTGCAGCATAAAACAAAGAAAGAGCTGATCCGTTTCATCAGCGACAAACAGAATGTACAGTCATTGAATTTTTTAATTGATAAGATGAAAGATAATCTCGATGTCTTTAATCAGCAGCTGGCCTTCATCCCTCAGAAAATCAGACTGGTCTTGATCAACCAGGAGCTGCCCTCTGGTGCAGAAGACAGGCTTGTTAAAGTAACGGCTGCCCAGTCGCAGGAGGACCTTGATGCACTGGATATTTCTATGTTTTACCATATGAAGACCAGTTATTTCAAAGCGAAACCGCAGTCAGTGAATACTTACCGCAGCCGCCTGTTAAAGACTGATTTCATCAATCAGGCGATGGTGAAATTTGCGCCGTTGACTTTTGCGCTGATCTTCATCAATATCGTGGTCTTTATCCTTACAATCATATGGGGACGGAGCAGTACAGGAGACGGCCTGATCGACCACGGAGGACTGACTCATTTCAACTTTGTCCATGGCGATTATTTCCGGGTGATCACTTCGATATTTCTTCATTTCAACGTGACGCATCTTCTGTTTAATATGATGTCGCTGTATATTTTCGGCAGATTGATTGAATATTTATATGGGTCTTACCGTTTTCTGCTCATCTATTTTACAGCCGGTATTTTTGGAAATTTGATCTCATTGTCTTTCGATACTTCCTCGATTTCAGCAGGGGCAAGTGGAGCCATCAGTGGTCTTCTCGGTGCATTAGTCGCATATATTATTTTTAATGGTAAGTTTAACCGGTCGTTTGTCAGGCAGACAATCATCGGAGCGATTCTGTTCCTGTTGATCAGTAATTTATTTGCTGAAGTCAATAACTATGCGCATTTCGGCGGCTTGTTCGGCGGGTTCCTGGCCGCACTTATTATAACGGTCTATCGGTTGAACCGCCGTTATTTCTACCTTGCTGCAACCGGTACGGCAGTGCTCACGATTCTGCTGTTGATAACGATCTTTTCTCAGCAGGAACAGCATATCTATAACATGAAAGCAGAGCAGCTGATAGAGCAGGGAAATTTTGAGAAGGCTGAGTCCATCTTGCAGGATACGATGGCCAATGGGTATGAGGACGATCAGACTTATATTCTCTCGGGACTGGTCAAAGCGAATAACAGCAGTCTGACAGATGCTGTAGCGGTATGGAAAAAAGGACTGAAAGAATTTCCGGATTCACCGTCCTTGAATTATCAGATGGCATTAGCAAGACGGGCACAGGATGACTATCCGGGGGCAAAGAACTATTTGAATAAAGCCATGAAATTAAGCGACAATCCTGCCTATCGGCAATTAGATCAAGAGATAAAGGTGTTTGATAATTAATATGAATTCATTTTATGATGTCCAGCAGCTGCTGAAGAAGTTTGGTCTGATTGTGTATTTTAAAGACGAACAGAATACGATAGCGATGATGAATGAGGAACTGAAGACGCTGCATGAGACGCTCTTGATTACTAACGAAGAGTATATCCAGGCAAGGTTAATTTTAAATCAAAGGAAGATGGGGAAACTATGATTATTCTAGCAGCTGATGTCGGCGGTACAACTTGTAAGCTCGGTGTAATGAATGAGGCACTGGAAATTCTCCACAAGTGGGAAATTCCGACGAATAAAGAAGAGGAAGGCCGTCATATCCTTCGCAATATTCACGAATCCTTCGCCAGGAATGCCCGTTTAAAAGGATATAGTATGGAAGATGTTAAAGGGACAGGGCTTGGCATACCTGGACCTATTGATTTTGACAACGGTGTCGTCAACGGTGCCATCAACTTGAACTGGCATGGCAGGAAAAATATTCGTGAGGCCTATGAGCAGTTAAGCGGTAAACCGGTTTTTGTTGATAACGATGCGAATGTTGCCTCGCTCGGCGAACAGGTCAGAGGAGCGGGCCGTGGTTCGAAGGATGTAGTGTGTATCACACTCGGCACAGGTGTCGGCGGCGGTATCATCAGCAATCATGAGCTTGTCCATGGATACAACGGATCAGGAGGAGAACTCGGCCATTTCAAAGTCGACTTTAAGGAGCGCTTCCAGTGCAACTGTGGTCATAAAGGCTGTTTAGAGACAGTAGCAAGCGCGACAGGGGTCGTTAACCTTGCCCATTACTACTACAAGGAACTGCGCTTCAGCACCCTTATTGAAGACGATTTAGAGGCAGGAACGCTGCAGGCTAAACAAGTGTTCGATGCGGCTAAAGCAGGCGATGAGTTTGCACTCTATATCATCCGCAAAGTGTCCAATTACATTGCCTATGCTCTGAGTGTCATCAGTGTGATGACTAATCCTGAATATATCATTATCGGCGGTGGTGTATCTAAAGCAGGTGATTTTCTGATTGACCATATTGAGGAGCGTTATCAGGAGATGACTTTCAGCCCGGCCGCTGAAGGCACTAAAATTGTCACAGCACAGCTGGGCAATGATGCAGGCATGATAGGTGCAGCAGCTTTAATCAAACAATATGTGAAGTGAGGGTTAAACATGGCTATTATAGATGTTGTCATTATACCGCTGGACGGTAAATCAATCAGCGTGAGTGAATACGTGGCAGATGTCCAGAAGATTCTGCAGGAGAAAAAGGAACAGGGACTTATTGATTTTCAGTTGACGCCGATGAGTACGCTGATTGAAGGGGACCTGCCGGTGCTGCTTAAAGTCGTGGAGGAAATTCACGAAGCACCGTTCAACAAAGGCGTGCAGCGTGTCTGCACGAATTTGAGAATCGATGACCGAAGAGATAAAAAAAGGAAGATGAATGATAAGCTGGATTCAGTCCATAAACATTTAAAATAAAAAAAGACGATGTTAATCGTCTTTTTTAGTGGTGCAAAATAGGATAGCCGTAAGTAAAGATTGTCGCTAATGCGAAGAATCCAAATGCTAATGCAGCAATCAGACCAAAGAGCATTCCTAACAAATTCTTTTGTTTGATTGCGCCGATTAAACCTGAAACGGCAAATACAGCAACAGCTAACATCAATAATGCAAAGATATTAACACCGATATGAATTTTAGTACCGAATAAATCGAATAGTTCGCCAGTATTGATAAATGGCATAGCATAACCCCCAACATAGTACTTTTATTATCACTGATTATTGTATAATTAATAGTGACATTTGTCGAGGGTAATTTTATAAGGAGGTAGTTCATAATGAAACTACATGCAATGAGTCTCGGGATGCTGGAAACCAACTGCTATATCGTCGAAAATGATGAGGAAGTGCTGGTCATTGACCCCGGTGCTGAAGCGGAGAAGATCATCAATCAGCTGGTAGCCGTCAACAAGCCGGTCGCTGGAATTTTACTGACCCATACTCATTTTGATCATATAGGTGCAGTGGATGATTTATGCAGGAAATTCGATGTTCCGGTATATGTCTCGGATAAAGAGAAGTACTGGCTGTCCAACTCAGCATTCAATGGCTCCCAAAAGTTCAGCAGATACGGTATTCCGGAAATCGTCATCAGACAGGAGCCGAAGATCATTGCGAAAGGTCAGCGCCATGTGAAATCATTCGACTTTCAAGTGATGGAGACACCGGGCCATTCTCCGGGCAGTCTGACGTACGTTTTCGATGATTTCGCTGTCGTCGGCGATACACTGTTCAATGAAGGCATCGGCCGCACCGATCTGAAAGACGGTAATCTGCAGTCGTTAATGCACAGTATCACTGAAGTGTTGTTTTCACTGGATGAAGCAACTGTCATCTATCCCGGTCATGGGCCAAAGACGACGATTGGTCATGAGATGGATCATAATCCATACGTCAACGGCTATTAAAAAACCTTCCTCGCAAAGAGGAAGGTTTTTTTATTCGTGATGTAAACCGAAAGCGGGTTCCAGCAGGAATGTTGAATAATATGTGAAACCAACGAAGCATACAACAAGGTAAGCCGCAAAGATATACATATACATTCTTTCTGATAGATTCATATATCCTAAAAGAACGAAGAAGCCTGTTTGAGCTAAAAATACAAATGCCATCATTTCCATATGGCCGACATAGAACATAACTGCGAAGATGGCAGTCCAGAATCCTAAAGTTTTGTAGACTTTATCCATTTGATGTTCTCCTCTCCAAAAACTCTTAATATCACCTATTATTATAAAGATACATCATACAGATGTAAACCTAATTTTTAATACCCATTATCTTGAAGATTATTATACAAATAAAGATAAATAAATTTACTTAGGCGTTTTTTCCCCTGTAAAAAAATTTCTGCTGAATCGTTTCGATTACTTAATTAAGGAGGGAGATATGGAGCAAATAGTTAATCAGATCATTAAAAGCAGTATTGATAGCAATGCCTCTGATATTCATTTTATTCCTTGCCGTGAGGCCGTCCAGCTGAAACAGCGTATTGACGGAGAGATGCATTTTGTGCAGACACTGGAGCTTCATCACTATGAGCGTATACTCGCTTATTTGAAGTTCGTCTCGCGGCTCGATGTTGCGGACAAAAAGAAGGCACAGAGCGGTGTTGTCGCTATCATCCATGAAGACCAGCAGTTTCATGTCAGAGTGTCTACTTTACCTCAGTCAATAGGGACAGAAGCGGCTGTGCTGAGAATTTTAAAGGCACAATTTACAAGCCGGCTCATTGACAACACTGAAATACTGTATGAAACGATGAAGCTGTCTCATGGTCTGATTTTAATCACTGGTCCAACTGGCAGCGGAAAAAGTACATTGATGTATAATCTGCTGGCGCACGCCAGACAGACGCTGAATCGGCAGATCATAACGATTGAAGACCCGGTAGAACAAATACTGGAGGATACCATTCAGATCAGTGTGAACGAGAAAGCTGAAATAACCTTCCAGAACTCGTTCAAGGCGATCCTGCGCTGCGATCCTGACATTGTGATGATCGGTGAGATCCGCGATGAGCTGACAGCGAAACAAGTCATTAATGCGAGTCTGAGTGGTCACCTAGTACTGTCAACACTGCATGCTAGTGATACGCCGGGCGCTGTAGAACGTCTCCTTGAGATGGGAATCAGGCATTCCGAACTGAAGCAGTCGGTCAAACTCATCACGAGTCAGCGGCTGATCAAATCAGGCGGGAGTCGAAAGCTCGTTATCGAAACATTGACAAATGCGCATATCCATCAGCTGCTGGCCGGTCAGCCGCTTCAGGCGTTCAATCCGCTGCTTGCACAAATACAGCAGCTGCATGATGGGCAGCTGATTACTACTGAAGAACTGGAGAAATTCCGTGTGGTCAACCAATAAGCTGAAGCACTATCAGGACGATTTCTTAATACGGATTGCAGAACTGACAAGAAGCGGTTTCACCCAATATGAGGCCGTTGAATTTCTGTTCAGTCAATATGACGGCGTGGCACCGGGCATCAAGAAGGAATGTCTGGAACTGCTGCGGCGCGGTGAATCACTCAGTGATATCATTTCACTGCTGCGCTATCCAGCCAATATTATTCTGCAGGTATACTTTGGTGAGCGATATGGCAACCTGGAAGATACGCTCGT
Source organism: Macrococcus equipercicus (assembly GCF_004359525.2). Lineage (GTDB taxonomy): Bacteria > Bacillota > Bacilli > Staphylococcales > Staphylococcaceae > Macrococcus > Macrococcus equipercicus. Next base: position 228,852 of record NZ_SCWC02000002.1, read on the forward strand.
GCAGTGCCACCAATTCAGCACAGTGAAACGCCAGAGTCTGAAGCATTTTATGAAGACGATTCAATATCCGTTCATTCTGCTCGCTATTTTCTTCACATTGATTCTTATCGTCAATCAGACAGTTCTTCCTCAGTTCCAGAACATGTATGACTCGATGGGCATTGAAATATCACAAGAACTTCAAATCCTCACTACGCTGCTTTTTATTATGCCGAAGCTGCTGCTTGGCGGGTCGGCGGTCCTTGTCATAGCGCTTATCATGTACTACGTCCTTTTTAAGCGGGCGGCTATCAGAAGGAAGCTCTGGCTCCTGAAGAAAGTGCCGGTGATCAACAGCCTTTACAGAAAATATATTACTTACCGGGTCAGTATTGAGCTGTCTTTCTTCCTCGGCAATGGCATCGCGATGATTAAAATCATTGAGATTTTCAGAAGTCAGGATAAGGACCTCGTCATGCAGCACATCGGAAACGTGATTCAGCAGGCATTGATGGCAGGCCAATCACTGCCGGAAGCGGTAGAGAGCGTCGGATTGTTCGAACAATCGATGATTAACTTTATCAGGCACGGGGAGAAGAACTCCAAACTGGATGTCGAACTCAAATATTACTCGGAATACATCTTCAAGAAATTTGAGATGCAGATACTCAAATATATTAAGTGGATTCAGCCGGTTGTCTTCTCAGCGCTCGGGCTGCTGATCATCACCCTGTATCTTGTGATCATCCTGCCCATGCTGCAGATGATGAGCGGCATACAATAAAGGAGAGAAATTAATGCTGAACTTTATCAGGAAAGGTTTTAAAAAAGTTTTCAGAAGTGATGAAGGATTTACTTTGATTGAAATGCTGCTCGTCCTGCTGGTGATTTCGGTGCTGATCATCGTCATTATACCAAATATCGCCAAACAGACCGATAATGTTCAGCAGACAGGCTGTCAGGCCCAGGTGAAGATGGTGCAGGGGCAGATTGAGGCTTATAGACTGCAGAACGGGACAACGCCTGCTTCTATTCAGGAACTGGTACCTGAATTTTTGAAATCCAATCAGACCACATGTAAAAATGGCAGCCAGATTACAATTGTTAATGGCGAAGCGACAGCCGGCAAGTAATTCGGCGTTCAGTTACATTGAAATGCTGCTTGTGATGTTGATGATGCTCATCATGATTCATATGATGAGCTATCATCCGTTTGACTACAAGCAGGCTGACGTAGCTGAAGTCAATAATGAGCTGCTGGCGGTAGTGACTTATTATCAGACACTTGCGCTGTCGACGGGGCAGTCGGTCACGCTCGAGTTTCTGCCTGGTCAGACAGCCATTAATATATCTTCGTCCAAACTCGGCATAAAGACGAGCTATCGTCTTAGGAACGGCTATATATACACAGGTAACAGCCGTAATGCGTCTGCCATCACCTTTTCGGGTGACAGCATCAATCACGGGGCGACAGTGACTTATTTTGTCAATAATAAACGATTTGAACTTATCTTTCAGCTTGTTAGAGGGAGGGTCAGAATTGTACAGGGATGATGCATTTCTGCTTATCGATGCTATACTCAGCCTTTCCATTATTACATTGATCTGTGCAGTGCTGATTCCGCTTCTGCATCAGATGAATAGCACGTATGCGGTATCAATTAAGGAACTGGAAGATTACCGTGAATTTTATGTCTATGTGAAATCGGGAGGAGCCGTTATTGAACAAGGAGGCGCACTATGCCGCAAAGATTCTGAGACAGTGTGCATTCAGAGGAGATGATGCCTTTACACTTCTTGAGATGCTGCTGAATTTCAGTATAGCGCTGGTCATTTGCGCGTTATTTCCGCTGATCATCCAGAATATCAAGATGTTTCAATCGATTGCTTCTGACAACTATGATATTAACTTTGAGCTTTGTCTGAGAGATATACTCAGTGAGATAGAAGGTAAAGAAGTGACTGTCATAGACGGCGATCTTGCGGCAAAAGACACCGCATCAGGGAAGCGCTACAGCTATATGTATCATCAAGGCAGAATCGTCAGGACACTCAATCAGACGGGCTATGTCATCCTGCTTGAACAGGTCAGACAGGCACGCTTCTATGAACAGAGCGGCCATATTTTTTTAGCGGTTAAATGGCATGATGCGAGGAGAGTCAAAAATGAGATCGTTCAAATCACATGAAGGGATGATGTTTCCTTTTGCACTGATCCTGCTGATGATTGTTATTTTTTACGTCAGTAGTTATAGTGTAAGATATATGATCAAACTGAATTCAATCGATAATATCGAAGACTATTACTATAACCGGATTATCCAGGAACTAAAGGAGCATTGACTTGGCGATTACACTAGTAGGTTTTATGGGCGCAGGGAAAACTACATTAGGACAACGACTGGCGGCAGAATTAAATCTGCCGTTTATTGATATTGATACATATATTGAAGACGAGGAGCAGATGGCCATCAGTGAAATTTTCGCACAGCATGGTGAGTCTGCCTTCAGAGCGCTCGAAGCGGCCGCGCTCAAAAAATTTATCGATGGCAATTACATCATCGCGACCGGTGGCGGTATTGTTGAAAATACGAACAATATTGAGACGCTAAATAAAAATAAACTTAATATTTGGGTAGATACGAACATTAATACAATGTATAATAGGATTGTTGGTGATTATGCACGCCCTAATGCAGCTTCCCGATCCTATTCTTCCATTAAACAGTTGTATATCTCACGGTGTTCACGATATAATGAAATCGCATTCATAAAAGTCGATAGTGAAGATACTATAGATGCATGCATCTCATATATTAAACAATATATAACAGCGGAAGAACAGTGATAGAGAGAATGATAATATCATCGCCGAAGGGGCAAACTAACGTGAAACTCTCAGGCAAAAGGATATCACTCGGACGCTTACCTGAAGAAATCGACAGGATAGTCTATCAGCTATCCTGTTTTTTTATATTTTAAATGGAGGTATTAATGATGGAATTAAAGAAGACACCGTTATACGACAGCTATATCGAAGCCGGAGCGAAAGTCATTGATTTTTCCGGCTGGGCGCTGCCTGTCCAGTTTTCGAGCATTAAAGAGGAACACAATGCGGTAAGAGAACATGCAGGGATGTTCGACGTCAGCCATATGGGGGAAATCATCGTCAAAGGTGAGAAAGCTTCGGAATACCTGCAGTCAGTGCTGACTAACGATGTCACGAAAGTGACACAGAATAAGGCGCAGTATTCTATGCTCTGTAATGAGCAGGGCGGCGTCATCGATGATCTGGTCGTCTATCAGCTTGAGGCGGATAAGTATTTGCTTGTAGTCAATGCCGGCAATACGGATATTGATTACAGCTGGCTGAAGCAGCATGAGATCGACGGCGCAGAAGTGATGAACGTCTCTCATGAATACGGCCAGCTTGCTGTGCAGGGTCCTGATTCGGAGAAAATCATGGCATCTTTAGTAGCTGAGGATATCAGCGGGCTGAAACTGTTTGAATATATTCAGGACGTAGAACTGTTCGGTGAAAAGGTGATTCTGTCACAGTCCGGCTATACCGGAGAACATGGCTACGAGATCTACTGCGAGGCACCGGTCACAGAAAAAATCTGGGACGGCCTTCTTGCTGCAGGTGTCACACCATGCGGTCTTGGTGCGCGTGACACACTTCGTCTGGAAGCTGCACTGCCGCTTCACGGACAGGATTTGTCGACCGATATCTCGCCTTACGAAGCAAACATGGGCTTCAGTGTAAAACTGAATAAAGGAGACTTCATCGGGCGTGAAGCACTGGCGGCGCAAAAAGAGCAGGGGCTGTCACGCAAGTCTGCGGGACTTGAGATGCAGGAACGCGGCATTGCCCGGACGGACTACGAAGTCTTCAACAGCAATGACGAAAAAATCGGTTATGTCACAAGCGGCACACAATCACCATCGACTGGCCGCTCCATCGCACTCGCATTAATTGAAACAAGTGAAACAGAGCCCGGTAATGACGTGTACGTGCAGATCAGAAAAAATAAAGTGCCGGCGAAAATCGTTATAACACCATTCCATAAAAATTAAGGGGAGAAATTATGAGCCATCGTTATATTCCATTAACAGAAACTGATAAGCAGGACATGATGAAGACCATCGGGATTCAGTCGATTGATGAATTGTTTGCGGATATACCTGAGAAAGTCCGTTTTGACCGGCCGTTAAACATTAAGGAGCGCAAAGCTGAAACACCGCTGCTGCGTGAACTGGGTCAGATTGCAGCTAAAAATATGACAAGTGACACGCATGTGTCATTTCTTGGGGCAGGCGTCTATGACCACTACATTCCGACCGTTGTGGATCACGTCATCTCAAGGTCTGAGTTCTATACGGCATATACACCGTATCAGCCGGAAATTTCGCAGGGTGAACTGCAGGCTATCTTTGAATTTCAGACGATGATTGCTGAACTGACAGGGATGGATGTAGCGAACTCTTCCATGTATGACGGCGGCACATCATTCGCTGAAGCGGCCATGCTTGCCTGCGGCCACACTAAAAAGAAGAAGATCCTTGTCTCTAAAGCGGTGAACAATGAATCACGCGAAGTGCTGCACATGTACGCAAAAGGTCAGAACTTAGAAGTCGTGGAAATTGACTTAAAAGACACGGTGACAGATCTTGATAAGCTGAAAGCAGCGGTCGATGCTGACACAGCATGTATTATGGTGCAGTATCCTAACTTCTTCGGCAGCATTGAAGATTTAGAAGCGATAAAAGCGATGACAGCAGGGACAAAAGCACTGTTCATCGTCTCAAGCAATCCGATGGCGCTTGGTCTATTGACACCTCCTGGTGAGTTCGGTGCAGATATCGTCGTTGGTGACGCTCAAGTGTTCGGCATCCCGGCGCAGTTCGGTGGACCGCACTGCGGCTACTTCGCGGCGACAAAAGCATTGATGCGCAAAATGCCGGGCCGGCTTGTCGGACAGACGCAGGACGACGAAGGCCAGCGCGGCTTCGTACTGACACTTCAGGCACGTGAACAGCACATCCGACGCGACAAAGCGACATCAAACATCTGTTCCAACCAGGCATTAAATGCACTGGCAGCATCTGTAGCGATGAGCGCACTCGGTAAAAATGGTGTCTATGAAATGGCACAGCAGAACCTTTATAAGACGAACTATATGAAAGACAAAATGACTCAGGAAGGCTTCACGGTGCTTCCGGGCACATCATTCAATGAATTTGTTGTTAAGTTCAATCAGCCGGTCGCTGACATTAATGACAAGCTGCTCACAGATGGCTTTATCGGCGGCTTCGACCTTGGCCGTGTAGACGCTGCATTCAACAATCATATGCTGATTGCGGTGACTGAGCTGAGAACAAAAGAAGAGATTGATACATTTATTGCGAAGGTTGGTGTCTATAATGCTTAAAGGATCAAGCCCGTTAATTTTTGAACGCTCCAAAGAAAACCGCTTTGCATACTCTCTGCCGCCGGTGGAAGTAGATAATCAGAATGTCGAAGATATTCTTGAGGAGAAATTCATCCGCAAACAGTCACCGATGCTGCCTGAAATAGCAGAGCTTGACTTGATGCGTCACTATACAGAGCTTTCCAACAAAAACCACGGTGTCGATTCCGGCTTCTATCCGCTTGGTTCATGTACGATGAAATATAATCCTAAGATCAACGAGAAAGTGGCGCGTATGTCAGGATTTGCTGCTGCGCACCCGCTGCAGGACGAAAAGACCGTTCAAGGGTCACTTGAGGTTATTTATGACCTGCAGGAGCATTTAAAAGAGATTACTGGCATGGACGAAGTGACGCTGCAGCCCGCTGCAGGTGCTCACGGTGAATGGACGGCATTGATGATGATCCGTGCGTATCACGAAGCAAACGGTGACCATGCACGGACGAAAGTCATCGTCCCGGATTCGGCGCACGGCACGAACCCGGCATCTGCAACTGTTGCCGGCTTTGAAACCATCACGGTGAAGTCCAATGAAGAAGGACTGGTAGATATTGACGACTTGAAACGCGTTGTTGGGCCGGATACGGCAGCGATCATGCTGACAAATCCTAACACACTCGGCCTGTTCGAGGAGGATATTCTTGAAATCCGTGAAATCGTCCATGCTGCCGGTGGGAAACTTTATTATGACGGTGCTAACTTGAATGCCATTATGAGTAAAGTCCGTCCGGGAGACATGGGATTTGATGCGGTTCACTTGAACCTTCACAAAACGTTCACCGGTCCTCACGGCGGCGGCGGACCTGGTTCCGGTCCTGTCGGTGTGAAAGCTGACTTAATCCCGTTCCTGCCGAAACCACATATCATTAAAACAGAATCCGGCTATCAGTTTGACCATGATATGCCGCAGTCAATCGGGCGTGTCAAACCATTTTACGGTAACTTCGGCATCTATCTGCGGGCGTATACTTACATTCGGACGATGGGGCCGGACGGGCTGAAGGAAGCTTCTGAGACCGCAGTGCTGAACGCCAACTACATGATGCGTCGTCTCGAACCTTATTTCGAGCTGCCGTACAACAGACATTGTAAGCATGAATTTGTCATCAGTGGTGTGAGACAGAAAAAACTCGGCGTCAGAACGCTGGACATGGCGAAACGACTGCTCGACTTCAATTTCCATCCGCCGACAATCTACTTCCCGCTGAACGTTGAGGAATGTATGATGATTGAACCGACGGAGACGGAATCAAAAGAAACGCTCGACAGCTTCTGTGACACGATGATCCAGATCGCTAAAGAAGCAGAAGAGAATCCGGATATCGTCCTTGAGGCGCCGCATCACACAGTGATCCGTCGACTCGATGAAACGACAGCTGCCAGAAAACCGGTCCTTAAATACGAAGGAACGATTGAAGCATAAAAAAAGAAGCTTGAGGATATCCTCAAGCTTCTTAATGTTTGGCTTTAATTCGGCCCTTCCACTCTTTATAGCCGCCTTTTAGCATGTAAAGGTTGCTGTAACCTTTCTTCTTCAGCATTCTCGCTGCACGGTAGCACTGGATGCCGTTTTTATCAATAAAGTAAATCGGCTGGTCTTTACGTAGTCCAAGCATACGTGTTCTGAATATGCTCATCGGTATATTTCTTGCGCCGACAATATGGCCGTAATCATAATCCGCTTTCTCTCTTAAGTCGATGACCTGTGCACGGCGGAGCCCTGACTGAAAGTCATCTTGACTTAATTCTACGACAGCTTTACGATTAATAAAGTAATTGACTGCAATATAGACAATCAGCGCAAGAAGGATGAGTCCAAGGATGATCCATGTGTTCATTAACTATTCCTCCTAAAATACATATACTTCATTATAATGATTAACGGCATTGATTTCAAAGTAATTTTCACTAAACTCTCTATAAGGATGATCAACATGACAGAACAATGGCTATTTATCAATACGAAAAAACAGAATCCCTACTTTAATATGGCGCTGGACGAAGCACTGATGAACTGGGTATCGGAAGGACAGCTGCAGCCGGTCGTGCGTTTCTACGGCTGGAATCCGAAGACGCTGTCAATCGGCTACTTCCAGCAGCTTGAGAAAGAAATAGATATCGATAAAGTGAAGGAAAACCATATCGGGCTTGTACGCCGTGCAACAGGCGGCCGTGGCGTGCTGCATGACCACGAACTGACCTATTCCGTCATCGTCCCGGAAAGTCATCCGGATATGCCGAAGACTGTGACTGAAGCTTACCGTGTCATCTCCACAGGGCTGCTGGAAGGCTTCAGAAATTTAGGGCTGGACGCTTATTTTGCGATACCGCGGACAGAAGAGCAACGCGCGAAACTGAAAGACCCGAGAAGCTCGGTCTGCTTTGATGCACCGAGCTGGTACGAGCTGGTCGTCGAAGGCAGAAAGATTGCCGGCAGTGCCCAGACAAGACAAAAGGGAGTGATCCTGCAGCACGGCTCTATTCTGCAGAAAATCGATGTGGATGAACTGTTCGGCCTGTTCAAGTTCAAAAATGAGCGGCTGATGACTAAAATGAAGGATGCCTTTCATGACAAAGCAGTAGCGATCAATGAGCTGACCGATAAAGAAGTGACGATTGAGGAGATGGAAGATGCCTTTTACCGCGGCTTCCAGCAGGGGCTTAATATTCAGCTTATTCCTTACGAACTGACAGCCGAGCAGCTGGCTGAAGTGCATGAACTGTCGAAGAAATATATGAGCGATGACTGGACATATAGAAGATAAGCTGGCATATGATCAAGACGCCCGGGTGAAGTTTTTCACCCGGGCGTCTTAATTTATGACTGAAACTGAATGCTGTCTATTTTGTTGATGCCTTCATTCAAGGCGGCGCTGCCTTTATTGAAAGTCTTCCGGTCGGAAGCAGCATAGCCTTTTACGATTTTATTCATTCCAGCTATAAATTCTTTGTTGGCTTCGGTCACCTGACTATGAATATCCTCGTAGGAAGCAGGCAGGCTTTTGCCTTCCAGCTGTGCATTGAAAGCGTCGGTGGAACTTTTAATCTTCGTCTGAATAGCCGACAGCTGCGCCCGGACAGCCGCATCATCTTTTAGGGCGGAGGCTTCACTGTCGATGGCGGAATATTCACTGAAGGCATCAGCCATCGCCTGCGTATATGTGTTGAAATAGCCGGCATAATCTTCACTGGAAATAGTACTGCTTGTATCGTTTGTCAAGTCGAGCTCTTTGTTCAGAGCTGACAGTGTATTGCTATTGGAAATCTTTTTCGTTTTTTCATCGCTTATTTTTTCTTTAAGTGTTTTAATAGATGCTTTCAGCTCAGTCTGTTTGTTCTGCAGCTGCTCTGTTTCGTTGCTGCACGCAGCAAGCAGGAGCGTCGCTGCAATAACTAATTGTTTTTTCATAAACGTTCTCCTTATCCGGTCGTTCTTATTCTATGGTAACATGATAATAGAAGATTTTAAAACAACAAGAGAAGGGGTATACTATGAAATTCGAAAAAATCACGCAACTGCTGGAAGACAAAAATCTTGATGCCATCGTTGTGCTGTCGCCTTACAACCGCCGTTATTTATCGCTGTTCACGGGGTCCAGCGGTGCACTGGTCATCACGAAAGAGCAGCGCTACTTAATCACTGACTTCAGATATACAGCGCAGGCAACTGAACAGGCTGCTGATTTCGAGGTCGTCAAGCAGCCAGGGGGACTGCTGGATTGTGTCGCGGATCTGATTAAAGAGCTGCATGCTGAAACAGTCGGTTTTGAAGGAGATCTGATCACTTATCAGCAGTATGCGAAGCTGAAAGAGACGATGGAACTGGTCGATATCGGAGGTGCCATCGAAAGAATCCGGATGATCAAGGAATCCTATGAAATCCATCTTATTCAGCAGGCCGCAGATATTGCCGACCTTACATATGAGCATATTCTTAAATTCGTGAAACCCGGCATGACTGAGATGGAGGTGAACAATGAGCTTGAAATGTTCATGAGAAAGAACGGCGCATCAAGTTCTTCTTTTGACACGATTGTCGCTTCCGGACATCGGGGTGCCCTGCCGCATGGTGTGGCTTCTGGCAAGGTCATCCAGCAGGGGGAGATGGTCACGCTTGACTACGGTGCCATCTATCAAGGCTATATTTCTGATATCACCCGGACATTTGCAGTCGGAGATCCTGGTGAAGACATGAAGAAGATCTATGACATCGTGCTGAAGGCACAGGTGACAGCGCTGGAAACGATTAAACCGGGCATGACAGGTGCGGAAGCAGATGCGATTGCGCGCCGTATTATTGAGGACGAAGGATACGGCGCGCACTTCGGTCATTCGCTGGGTCACGGCATCGGACTTGAAGTACACGAAGGGCCGGGTCTGTCTGCCGCATCGCACATTGAGCTTGAGCCGAATATGTGTGTGACGCTTGAACCCGGTATTTATGTGGACGGGCTCGGCGGTGTCCGCATTGAAGATGATGTCCTTGTCACTGAAAGTGGGCTAAAGCGCTTTACACATTCTACAAAAGACCTTATTATTTTATAGACAGCAAAATTAGGAGGATTATTAAATGATCTCAGTAAATGATTTTAAGACCGGTTTAACGATTGAAGTAGATAACGGCATCTGGCGTGTTCTGGAATTCCAGCATGTTAAACCTGGTAAAGGGGCAGCATTTGTCCGTTCAAAATTAAGAAACTTAAGAACAGGTGCCATCCAGGAGAAAACGTTCCGTGCGGGTGAAAAAGTAGGCCGTGCGCAGATCGACAACCGTAAAATGCAGTATTTATATGCGAGCGGTGATGTTCATGTCTTCATGGACACTGAAACGTATGATCAGACAGAGATCCCTGAAACAGCATTGACTCATGAACTGAAGTTCCTGAAAGAAAACATGGATGTTCATATTCAAAGCTACCAGGGTGAAACGTTAGGTGTTGAATTACCGAACACGGTCACACTGGAAGTCACTGAAACAGAACCGGGCATTAAAGGCGATACAGCGCAAGGTGCTACTAAGCAGGCGACAGTAGAGACAGGTTACTCATTGAACGTGCCGCTGTTTGTCAACAACGGCGACAAATTGATTATTAACACAACAGACGGCTCATACGTCTCACGTGGTTAATCGGAGACATGCTCAGGCATGTCTTTTTTTAATACTTGAATTGGTCTGACCACTCAAGTAAAATGGGTTAGGTAGCTAGTATGAATATGAAGTATAAAGGAGAACATCATGAATTTTGAAGAACTTAAAGAACTGATCGACTTACTCGATCAGTCATCACTCACAATGATAGAAGTAGAAGAAGATAACCACAAAATCAAACTGAAAAAAGAGACGATTGTACAAGTCGCTCAGACAGCACCTGTTCAGGCGGTGCCGCAAGTTCAGGCACCGGCAGCGGAAGTTGAACGCCCGCAGGAAGAACCAGCAGCTGAGGGCCGTACAATCAATGCCCCGATGGTCGGAACATTCTATAAATCACCGACACCTGAAAGCGGTGCTTATGTTAAAGTCGGTGACCAAGTATCTGCTGAATCGGTTGTATGTATTTTGGAAGCGATGAAACTCTTCAATGAAATTCAGGCTGAACTCTCAGGCGAAATCGTTGAGATTCTTGTTGAAGATGGACAAATGGTGGAATACGGTCAGCCTTTATTCCGGGTGAAGTAATGAAGAAAGTATTGATTGCCAACCGCGGTGAAATTGCTGTGCGTATCATCCGTGCACTGAAAGAACTGAACATCCAGTCAGTCGCTATCTACTCTGAAGCCGACAAAGAAGCATTACATACTCAGCTGGCTGACGAAGCATACTGCGTCGGCCCTAAATATTCCAAAGACTCTTATTTGAACATACCGAACATATTGACGATTGCCAGTGCCACCGGCTGTGAAGGGATTCATCCAGGCTACGGGTTCCTCGCTGAGAACGCAGACTTTGCGGAAATGTGCGAAGCGTGCAACATCAAGTTCATCGGACCGAGTCATGAATCTATCACGAAGATGGGTATTAAAGACCTCGCTAAAAAAGAGATGATCAAAGCGAATGTGCCGGTCGTGCCGGGCAGTGATGGTCTTGTTGAAACGATTGACATCGCGAAGCGGGAAGCCGAAAGAATCGGCTACCCGGTCATCATTAAAGCGACAGCAGGCGGCGGCGGGAAAGGAATCCGTATCGCCCGCAATGAAGAAGAGCTCGTAACCGGCTACCGGATGACTGAGCAGGAAGCAGAAGTGGCATTCGGTAATAAAGGGTTATACATCGAGAAATTCATTGAGAACTTCCGTCATATTGAGATTCAGGTTCTTGCGGATTCTTACGGTCATGTCATTCATCTTGGTGAACGTGACTGCACGATTCAGCGCCGTATGCAGAAGCTTGTCGAAGAATCACCGAGCCCGACTATCAGTGAAGAGACGCGTGCCGCGATGGGACAGGCAGCTGTCAGAGCAGCCGAAACCGTCAACTACGAAGGTGCAGGGACGATTGAATTTATTTATGACTTGAACGAAAATAAATATTACTTCATGGAAATGAATACGCGTATTCAAGTGGAACATCCTGTCACAGAAATGGTGACCGGCATTGACCTCGTGAAGTGGCAGATTAGAATCGCGTCAGGCGAAAGGCTGGATATTCAGCAGGAAGATGTTCAGTTCAATGGCCACGCGCTGGAACTCAGAATCAATGCTGAGAACCCGCTGAAAAACTTCATGCCGTCAGCAGGTCAGATCACGCAGTATTTAGTGCCGGGCGGCTATGGCGTCAGAGTAGACTCTGCATGCTATAACCAGTACACGATTCCGCCGTACTACGATTCTATGGTGGCGAAGCTGATTGTCTTCCAGCCGACACGTGAAGAAGCGATCAGCTGTGCGCAGCGTGCCCTCGATGAATATATTATTCACGGCATCGACACAACGATTCCGTTCCATCAGGCATTACTGAAGCACCCCGTGTTCCTGAGCAAAGAATACAGCACGAATTTCCTGAAAGAAAACACACTGCAGTACGACTGAACGACCGGCCGCGGCATTTAAATGGCAGGGCTTGCGACAGTCGGACAGCTTAAACGGATGGAAGATCACTTCTATCCGTTTTTTGCCTTTTATTTTTGAGCTTGAATTCTATTCAATCTAGTTAATATTACCGCTGAATAATGGTATGATGTAAGTATGATACGATGGGAGGCAATAGCATGGTTGAATCGATGTCTAAAGAGAACTTAGGTACAGTGGAAATTTCGCCTAATGTCATTGAAGTAATCGCGACTATCGCGGTCAGCGAAGTCAAAGGTGTCACTTTACTGCAGAAAAATAAATCCCTCGATAAATTAGGTGTTAAAAATGCCCGGGGCGTCAATGTTGAAATTAAAGAAGATGACATTTATATCGATGCATACTGCACCTTTGAGTACGGCACTAAAATTTCTGCAACTGCTAAGCAAGTTCAACAGAACATTAAATATGCGCTGGAAAATATGACAGCGCTGAACCCTAAACAGGTCAATGTCCATATCATCAATATTAAATTTAAAGATAACTAAGAGGATGCCTGCATCCTCTCACTTTTTGAAGGAGAACAATTATGAGTCGTAGCGAATCGAGAGAACTGGCATTAAAAGTATTATTTCAGATGGAAACGAAGGAACCAATCACATTAACAGAAGCGAAGTCATTTGTTCTGGAACCGAATGAACGCGATGCATTCATGGATACGCTCACTGAAAGTGTCAAAGAACATGAGGAAGCGATTGATAGAGCGATCCGCCCACATCTGAAGCAGTGGACACTGGAGCGTCTGAGCAAAGTCGACCGCATTATTCTGCGCATGTCGGTCTATGAAGTGCTGTACACAGACGTCCCGGAAAAAGTAGCCGTCAATGAAGCGGTAAACCTGGCGAAAACTTATGGAGATGATGACAGCTACAAGTTCATCAATGGTGTGCTGAGCGAAGTCATTAAGCAGAAGCTGCAATGACAGAATATTTGTCCATCAGCGCGCTGACTAAATATATCAAAGTAAAGTTTGAACGGGATCCCTATCTTGAGAATGTCTACATTAAAGGTGAACTTTCTAATGTCAAGCATCATTCAAGCGGTCATCTTTATTTTGCGCTGAAAGACGGCGGAGCGGTATTAAATGGCATGATGTTCAAACGCGACGCGGTAAAGACGACGTTCACTCCGAAAGAAGGAGACCAGGTACTGATTACAGGGCGCGTGTCAGTATATGAAGCCCGCGGGAGCTACCAGCTCTACGTCAATGAGATGTCGCTTGATGGTGTGGGCCAGCTTTATGAGCGGTTTGAAGCATTGAAGAAGGAGCTGGAAGCAAAAGGCTGGTTCAACGCAGCGCATAAGAAGAAGCTGTCGAGATATCCGCAGCGTATCGCTGTCCTTACAGCATCGACCGGTGCTGCTATCCGTGACATCGAGTCGACGCTGACAAGACGCTATCCGCTGGCAGACGTCCATTATATTTCAACGCTAGTCCAGGGGGCAGGGGCAGTTGAAGATATCGTGAAGAATATCAAGCAGGCCGATACACTGGGTGTTGATGTCATGATCGTCGGTCGTGGCGGCGGCTCTATCGAAGATCTCTGGGCATTCAATGAACGGGCTGTCGTGCAGGCGATTTACGAGGCAGAGACGCCTATTATTTCTGCAGTAGGTCATGAGACGGATACGACGCTCAGTGACTTTGCGGCTGATTTAAGGGCGCCGACGCCGACTGCAGCAGCTGTTATGGCGACGCCGGACCAGTCTGAGCTGATGAATCAGCTTAAATCGACGGATGTTTTTCTGCGGCAGCAGCTGACGCAGCGGCTGAAGTATGAGCAGCAGCGCGTCCAGCGGCTGAGCAGTCATCCGGTCTTCCGCAATCCTGATCTGTTGATTGAACAGCAGGTGCAGCGTAAGGATGAACTGGAACAAAAGATGTTCTATCTGCTGAAGGACAAGTTCGCCGGGGCAAAGGAGCGGTTTGTCAGACTGGACAGTAGATTATCCGGTGACCGGCTGCAATCGCATATAGCGCTCAGTCAGCAGCAGCTCTCGCAATATGCACGGCAGCTGGATCAGTCGGTCAATAGGCAGCACGAGTCGCTTGCCAGAGCGCTGGAGTTTCAGCAGAAACTGCTCGCGAGTCTCAACCCGACAGGTATACTGGACAGAGGTTACAGTATTGTCAGGACAGCAGCAGGTATTACCAGCAGCATTCATGACCTGGAAGTTTCGCAGACCATCGATATCCAGATGGCTGACGGTGAAATAAGTGCGGTTGTAGAAGTGGTGAAGGAGGATTAATATGGCTAACAACTTTGAAACGATGATGACGGAACTGGAGAGTATCGTCAATAAGCTCGATAATGACAAAGTATCACTTGAAGAGTCTATACAATTATATGAACAAGGGATTAAATTATCAAAAGCCTGCCAGCAGCAGCTGTCGGAAGCAGAGAAGAAAATCAATCAAGTAAGCGCTGCTGAGGTTAATAATGAAGCATAAATTTATTGAGTTAATCAACGATTATATGAGTCATCTCTATGATGATGCGTTAAGCGCTGAACTCGATGCAGCAATGAACTATTCATTATCAGCCGGCGGAAAACGCATCCGTCCGGTGCTGCTGCTGACGACGCTTGAAATGTGCGGTGAAAAGGCGGCGTCAGGACTGTCAGCGGCAGCGGCCATTGAAATGATTCATACGTATTCATTGATTCATGACGATCTGCCGGCGATGGATGATGACGATTACCGGAGAGGCAAGCTGACTAATCATAGAGTGTACGGTGAGGCGACAGCGATACTGGCCGGAGACGGACTATTGACTGACAGCTTCTACCACGTGATGAGTGATGAGACATTGACGGCTGAAGTGAAGGTTGAGCTGGTCCGCATTATTTCGCGGGCAGCGGGCAGCAGAGGGATGGTCGGCGGCCAGATGCTCGATATGGCTGCGGAACATCGGCAACTCACACGCGCTGAAATGGAGGAAGTTCATCTTCATAAAACAGGTGACCTTATTAGAGCCTGCTTCCTATGTGCAGGTGTGATTGCACGTCTCGATGACACGGCCATGGCGCAGCTGCATGACCTTGGCACTAAAGTCGGACTGCTGTTCCAGATTAAGGACGATATTCTCGATGTGGAAGGCAGTCTTGAGGAGATGGGCAAGACAGCCGGCAGCGATGCCCAGAACGACAAGGCGACTTATGTGACACTGCTTGGTCTGCCGGCTGCAAAACAGGCGATGACGGATGTCTATCATGAGGCAGTCGAGCTGGTCAGTCAATTGACCGAGAACTGCACGTCGATGATGGAACTTCTGGATTATATCGTGGCACGGACTAAATAATCATCTGTATTACTAAAAGCCCTAGCGGCTTTTTTTGTTCATATTATGTTTTGTAATGATATAATAAAACTTAACTAATTATTTAGACTGTAGGTGGAACTCAAATGGATGTTGCAAAAATTAAAAATCCATCAGAAATACAAAGTCTCACAGAAAGTGAACTCGTACAGCTCAGCGAAGACATGAGAACTTTTTTGATTGAAAAGTGTGCGGTCACTGGTGGGCATATCGGTGCCAATTTAGGAGTGGTGGAGCTCACAATTGCGCTGCATAAGCATTTCAACAGCCCTGAGGATAAGATTATATTTGATGTCGGCCATCAGGCCTACATCCATAAAATTCTGACTGGCCGTGGTGACCAGTTTGATCAGCTGCGTCAGCACAAAGGATTAAGCGGATTCCCGAAACGTTCAGAAAGCGTTCATGACGTCTGGGAGGCGGGACACAGTTCAACCTCGCTGTCTGCGGCGATGGGCATGGCAAAAGCACGGGATATCATGGGGGAGCACTATCATATAGTTCCGGTCATCGGAGACGGCGCGCTGACAGGCGGCATGGCGCTTGAAGCTTTAAACCATATCGGTCATGACCGCACGAATATGACGATCATCCTGAATGATAACGAGATGAGCATTGCGCCGAACGTCGGTGCGATGCACAACATGTTCGGCCGGCTGCGCACCAATCAGAACTATAACCGGGCTAAAGTTGATATCGACGGCTTTTTGAGCAAGCTGCCGGGCGGCCTTAAACTCAGAGATTCAGCGGACCGGATTAAAGACAGCCTGAAGTATTTAGTTGTATCCGGTGTGTTCTTTGAGGAACTGGGCATTAAATATGTCGGTCCTGTCGATGGTCATAACTTCCGGGAACTTGGAGAGGCGATTGAGACGTCGAAGCGTATCAGCGGGCCGGTCATCATTCATGTCATCACAAAAAAAGGGAAAGGCTACCGCCATGCTGAAAATGATAAAATCGGCACCTGGCACGGGCTTGGGCCTTACAAATTAGATACAGGGGAACAGCTCGGCGGTAAAGTGTCAGCTCCGTCATGGAGCCAGCTGATGAGCGACGCCGTACTGGAACTTGCGAAGCATGATAAACGCATTGTCGCGATCACGCCTGCGATGCCGGTCGGAAGCAAGCTGACAAAATTTCAGCAGCAGCTTCCGGAACAGTTCTTTGATGTCGGTATTGCTGAGCAGCATGCAGTGACGATGGCGGGCGGACTGGCTGCCAGCGGAATGAAGCCGTATGTCGCGATTTATTCGACATTTTTACAGCGCGCATACGACCAGCTGCTGCACGATATTGACCGCCAGAAGCTGGATGTTGTCTTCGGTATCGACCGTTCAGGCCTTGTCGGCGCTGACGGTGAGACACATCAAGGTGTATTTGATATTCCGTTCCTGAGCCATCTGCCGCACATGACGGTCATGATGCCGAAAGATGAAGATGAAGCAGGAAAGATGGTCTACAGCGCATTTACTGATTATTCAGGACCGATTGCCATCAGATATCCGCGCGGCAATGGACTCGGCGTCAAAGTGACCGATCCCGCTGCCGGTATTCCTTACGGCAAGTGGGAAGTGCTGAGAGCAGGTGAAGATGCGGCAGTATTATCATTCGGCCCGACGCTTCAGCTGCTGCTGAAAGCGCAGGAGCTGCTTCTTAAAGAAGGGATTAATATAGAAGTCGTGAATGCACGCTTCATTAAACCGCTGGATACAGACTATCTGGACGAACTCGCGGCAAGAAACATTCCGGTGCTCACGGTGGAAGAATCCATGCTGACCGGCGGCTTCGGTTCACTGGTCGTCAATTATTTCAATGACCAGAAACAGCAGGTCGCAGTGAAGCGGCTTGGCATCGATAATGAATATATTGAACAGGGCGATGTCGACCTGCTGCTGCAGGACATCGGTCTGACGACTGCGCATATCGTCGACGAAATTAAACAGCTGACAGGTAAAACGGATGAAGAAGCAGCGCATTGATGACTGGCTTGTCAGCCATGAATATTTTGATTCAGTGGACGAAGCCAAAAGATTCATTATGGCAGGTAAAGTATTCAACGAACATGAACGCATTCACTCAGCCGCTGAAAAAATCACACCGGAGACGGTCAAGATCCGGGTGAAGGGTCTGAACAAAAAATATGTCAGCCGCGGCGGCTATAAGCTTGAGAAGGCACTGGCTGCATTTAACCTCGATATCCAGCATAAAGTTCATGTGGATATCGGCTCATCGACCGGCGGCTTTACAGACTGCGCCCTGCAAAACGGCGCATTGCAAAGCTATGCCATCGATGTCGGGACAAATCAATTGGCCTATGAGCTGCGCATCGATCCCCGTGTCACCGTGATGGAGCAGACAAACTTCCGCTATGTGACACCTGAGCAGTTTGATCCGCGGCCGAATTTCGCGACGATTGACGTGAGCTTTATTTCTTTAGGACTGATTTTCAAGACATTGAAGACGATACTTGCTGAGCAGGCAGAAGTGGTCGCACTCATTAAGCCGCAGTTTGAAGCGGAGCGTCATGAAGTCGGTGATAAAGGAATCGTCACGGATCCTGCTGTTCATTATAAAGTCATCCAGAAAGTACTGGCCCTGGCACAGCACGACCAGTTCTTTCCACTGGCGCTGACGACCTCCCCGATCAAAGGGGCAGCCGGTAACACAGAATATTTAGTTTATTTATCAAATACACCAAGTGATACAGAAATAACGTCTGATATGATTGCTGACGTCATCGCTGGATAGATATGAAAAAAGCCGTGTAATTAACGAATTAAACGGTTTTTTTGTTAGGAAATTATTTGTTTTTATGCTACGATTAGTGAATAAATATACAATTGGGGGATGCATATGGCAAATAAGACAATGCGGCAGATAAAAATAAGGGAAATCATTTCCAGTCAGCAAATTGAAACTCAGGAGGAACTGGTTGAAAAACTGAATGAATTCAATTTGAATGTCACTCAGGCAACAATCTCCCGTGACATAAAAGAACTGCAGCTCATTAAAGTTCCGACGCCGAGCGGCCAATATATTTACAGTCTGCCGAGAGACCGCAAATATCATCCGCTTGATAAACTCGGGCGCTACTTGATGGATTCTTTCGTGAAGCTGGAAGGGACGGGCAACCTGCTTGTGCTGAAGACTCTGCCCGGGAATGCACAGTCTATCGGTGCTATTTTAGACCAGCTGGAATGGGATGAGATTTTAGGGACGATCTGCGGTGACGACACGTGTCTGATCATCTGCAGAGATGCCGATTCAGGCAAAGTGGTGACGGAGCGCTTATTTAATATGCTTTAGGTGGAGGCAGAATATGTTACAGACATTGTCTATAAGACAGTTTGCAATCATTGAACAACTTGAAATTGAACTGAAACAAGGACTGACCGTTCTGTCCGGTGAGACAGGGGCAGGTAAGTCCATTATCATCGATGCGATTTCGCAGCTGATCGGTGCACGCGCCAGCCAGAATCTTGTACGTCACGGTGAGAATAAGGCGGTTGTTGAAGGGGTATTCGACATCGATCATAATCCGGTCGTGCAGCAGATGCTTGACGCTAAAGGAATTGACCGGGACGACTTCATGCTTGTTAAGCGCGAAATCATGAAGTCAGGGAAAAGTATATGCAGAATCAATAATCAGACCGTGACATTGAACGAGCTGCGGACCATCATGCAGGAGCTGCTCGATATTCACGGGCAGCATGAAACGCAGCACCTGCTCAAACCGAAATATCATCTGTCACTGCTCGATGAGTATTCAAAAGGGAGATATGCTGCTGTCAAGCAGCAGTATCAGACCATTTACGGCAAATACCGGAAGAAGCAGGATGAGCTGAAAAGACTGGAACGGCAGGATGATTCATTGCTGCAGCGGCTGGACCTCATTAAATTCCAGCATCATGAACTCTCTCAGGCAAAGCTGGTCACAGGAGAAAAAACAGTGATGACTGAAGACATCAACCGGCTGCGGAACTTTGAGAAGCTGAATATTGAGCTCACTAAAGCAGTCGGCTGTTTATCAAATGAGGACAACATTCTGGATAAGCTGTTTGATTTCACGGAGTCACTGAAGGAAGTCGATGACATTCTGTCCGGCCAGTATACGCAGCTCGTGGAAGAAACGCAGAACACTTATTATCTGCTCGAGGATGCCAAGCACCGGCTCCATGATGAAATGACCGGTAATGACTACGATGAGCAGACGCTGAACGAACTGGAAGAGCGCATGAATCTCATTCAGCAGCTGGAGCGTAAATACGGCGTGGATCATGACGGACTGATTCACTTGATCGGCAGGCTGGAGACAGAGATCAATCAAATTGAAAATCTTGAGGAAAGCACTTCTCACTTGAAAGAAGAAATAGATGCACTGTATGAGCAGCTGCTGTCAGCAGGGAGCATTCTGTCGAAAGAAAGAAGAAAAGATGCGCATCAGCTGAGAAATGATATATTGCAAGAGATTCATCATCTTGAAATGAAAAGCGCTAACATTGAACTGGCATTTACAAAGACGGAACCAAGTATGGATGGGCTGGAAGTGATGGAGTTCATGATCAGCCCGAATAAAGGGGAGCCGCTTAAGTCGCTGTATAAGATCGCTTCAGGCGGTGAGCTGTCACGGATTATGCTGGCGCTTAAAAGCATATTCGCTGAGAACAAAGGGCAGACCGCTATTCTCTTTGACGAAGTGGATACGGGCGTCTCCGGCCGGGTGGCGCAGAAGATGGCAGAGAAGATGAAAGCAATCGCAAAGCATATGCAGGTCATCTGTATCTCCCATCTGCCGCAGGTTGCAGCGATCAGCGATCACCATCTCTATATTGAGAAGCATGAGCGTGATGAAAGAACGGTGACTTCTGTGACAGAACTGACAGGAGCGGCAAAAGTCAATGAAGTGGCGCGGATGATATCGGGGGTGGAAGTGACGCCGCTCACTTTAGAGCACGCGGCAGAACTGATCGCCCAGAACAAAAAGGAATAGGTGGAGGTGACTGGATGTTAAGAGTTGCTATCATCGAAGATTCAAAAGAACTGGCGGTAACTATAAAAGCGCATCTGACGAAGCAAGGCATAATTGTTACAGATATCGCTAATAACGGCATGGACGGACGGCAGCTGATCGAAAAACGGAACTTCGATGTTCTGCTGCTGGATTTGGTGCTGCCAAATATCGATGGTCTGACACTTGTGAAAAATTACATGCCGAGAGAACGGGACTATAAAGTCATCTGTTTCTCTGCATTCGGCAAAGAATCGGTGCTGATTGAAGCGACGGCACTCGGCGTGGATTACTTTCTGCTTAAACCAGTCGATCTTGATGTGATTGAACAGACTATCAGACGGCTGTGTGAGCATATGGCTGAACCGGCACTTGATGAGCTGTTCTCTGAAAAATTGAAAGGCACGCAGTACATCAATGACGCTATGGCGATTCTTCAACAGACGCCGGAAAAAATCGAGCAGTTGACCCGGTCGCTGTATCCGGAAATCGCGCAGCTGAATGATGTCAATACGGCAAGTGTTGAACGAGCGATCCGGCATTCCATTGATAAAGCATGGAAGCAGGGATTTGAACAGAAATGGCAGGCAGAAGGCAAATATACAAAGCCGACAGTCGGTGAACTGCTCGACTACTTAATGAGGTAGCTTATGGTTAAAATTTTTGCGCATAGAGGGTATAAGAAGAAGTTTCCGGAAAACAGCATGCTTGCTTTTCGGAAGGCCATTGAGTACGGAGCAGACGGCATAGAGCTTGATGTCCATCTGACTGCGGATGAGCAGCTCGTCGTCATTCATGATGACACGCTGGACCGGACGACGAATCGGAGCGGCACTGTGAAAGACCTGACCTTTGCTGAACTGCGGAAGGCGAAAATCAGAACGGGACGCTTCACATACGAACGCATCCCGCTGCTGAAAGATGTTCTCGACCTGCTGAAGGATACGCCCCTTGAACTCAACATTGAAATCAAAGGTAAGACCGGCGGGGTGCTTGAAGCACGGCTTATTGAACTGCTTGCCCGGTATTCGATGGATGAGCGGCTCATTATTTCGAGCTTCCAGCTGGAGTCAGTGCGGCGCATCAAGCAGCTGCAGCCGGCGCTTGAGACAGCTTATCTTTATTCCAGATATGTCGATAGACCATGGCAGCTGAAGTCCGTCTACTTGTTTGACGGCATACATACGAATACATTCTATACGTCTGAAGATTTTGCCGCTAAGATTGCCGCTGAGCAGCTGAACGTGCGTCTGTATACAGTGAATCGAGCGGTAGATATAGCATACTGGCTGAAGACAGATGTCGATGCCATTATTACAGATGACGTCGAGCTGGCGGTGAACACAAAAAAATTCATCTGACAGAGATTAGTGTTTGCTCTTGTCGATGAATTTTTTTTGTACCCGTTCGGTTCTTTTTTCCATATGAAGGATATAGCCGCCGACGAACGCAATGCCTGCTACTGCAAGGATTAACCCTAACAGAAACTGCAGCCATATAAAGTGGAGTTCCGGCACTAAAACACCGAATACGGCGTCGCGCATCCATTTAACACCGAGACCGGCGAAGTAGATGGGAACGACGAGCACGAGCAGCGCTATTATTTTCTGCATGATCATCACCCGGAATCATTATACTTAATCCGGAGAGGTTTGACAAATTAAATTGCTAACTGCTGTAAATCAGCTACAATGAAAGGGAAAGGGTGAATGACATGCAATTCAATGATATATTAACAGCAGGAAAATCAGTAAAAAAAGTAGTCGCTGTCTGTCAGGCGGCAGATACGGACGTCATTAAGGCAGTCTGCAGGGCGCTCAAGGAGACAGAAGCTACTTTCAGGCTGTACGGAGATGAACGGAAAATAAAAGCACTGCTTGAACAGGAGCAGCAGCAGCAGACAGCGCGGCTTGAGATACGCCATACGCTATCAGAACAGCAGTCAGTAGAGCGGTCTGTCCGCTCTGTCGCGCGCGGCGAGGCCCATGTGCTCATGAAAGGACTTGTCGCCACGCCTGTCATCCTGAAGGAAGTGCTGAAGAAAGAACATCAGCTGACGACCGGCAGAAAACTCAGTCATCTCGCATTCTTCAATGTGCCGCTTTATCATAAAATGCTGATGGTGACAGATGCAGGAATGAATATCAGTCCGACGCTCGATGAAAAAGTCGATATTATCAACAATGCGCTGATCACTGCAAAACAGCTCGGCTATTCGGAGCCGAAAGTCGCCCTGATTTCTGCTATCGAGCTCATCAATCCGAAGATGCCGTCAACCGTTGATGCCGCATTGATCGCTCAGATGAGCCAGCGAAAACAGATCAAAGGCGGTATCATTGATGGTCCATTTGCACTTGATAATGCCATCAGTAAGGACGCGGCGCTTCATAAAGGGATGGATTCAGTCGTCGCCGGCGATGCTGATATTTTGGTCATGCCTCAGATTGAGTCAGGCAATGTCCTCTATAAATCATTGACCTATCTCGCCGGCGCAGATGTAGCGAGCATGGTCGTCGGAGCGAAAGTGCCGGTCATTCTATCATCACGTGCAGACAAATTCAGCGATAAATATAATTCCATCGTACTGGCTTTAAGTACGTTATAATTATTATTATAATATAATGTATAGAAATTAAAAAACGCATGAATGAATTATAGTGACAGCTTTTGTAAGCGCTTTATCAAATAAAAGTGTTAAAATTTGACGTATTCCTTAATAATAAATTAACATTTACTTAATCATGTAAACTGTAAGTTTTATAATTTATATTTGATTAGTAAAGTTTTTAATGTAAAATTAAAGAAGTAATGAGCTTAATATAATCATGAAAAGGGGTATCCGAATGATTTTCGAACGATTAGAACAATATGATTATGAGCAGGTAGTGTTCTGTTATGATGAAGCGAGTGGACTGAAAGCGATCATCGCCATTCATGATACAACACTTGGCCCGGCTCTTGGCGGCTGCAGAATGTGGCCGTATGCAAGTGAGGAAGAAGCGATTGATGATGCACTGCGTCTTGCGCGCGGTATGACTTATAAAAATGCAGCAGCAGGTTTAAATCTCGGCGGCGGTAAAACCGTGGTCATCGGCGATCCTAAAAAAGATAAATCAGAAGCGCTGTTCCGCGCATTAGGACGCTATGTCCAAAGCTTGAACGGCCGCTATATCACTGCGGAAGATGTCGGTACGACAGTGACAGATATGGATACAATTCACGAGGAGACAGATTATGTCGTAGGACTGTCTGAGAGCTTCGGTTCTTCAGGTAATCCAAGTCCGATGACTGCACTCGGTGTATACAAAGCGATGAAACGGACTGCAAAGGAAGCGTTCGGTTCTGACTCGCTCGAAGGAAAAACGGTTTCTGTGCAAGGGGTCGGCAACGTCTCATACAGCCTATGTGAATATCTGCATGAAGAAGGCGCTCATTTGATCGTCACAGATATTAACCAGGATTCCATCGACCGTGCGGTTAAAGCGTTTGGCGCTAAAGCAGTGGCACCTGATGAAATTTATGCAGTGGAAGCTGATATTTTTGCACCATGTGCACTGGGCGGCATCTTAAATGATGACAACATTCCACAGCTGAAAGTCAAAGCAGTGTGCGGCAGTGCCAACAACCAGCTGAGAGAAACTGAGAAGCACGCAGCGATGCTTGCAGAACGCAGCATCATTTACGCTCCGGACTTCGTGGTCAATTCAGGCGGTGTGATCAATGTGGCTGATGAACTGCATGGTTACAATGAAGGTCGTGCAACGAAGAAAATCGAAGAGATTTATGACCAGATGGATAAAGTGTTTGCAATCGCAGCGCGTGATAATATCTCTACTGCACTGGCAGCAGACCGTATGGCAGAAGAAAGAATCAACCAGATGATGCGCGTCCGCAGCACGTTCAGCATTAACGAACACTCGCTCATCTCAAGAAGAAAATAATGGCACATATATTGACACTCAATCTTGGTAGTACATCTTCCAAGATTGCTTTATTTGATGACCATACGTGTGTAATTACGGAGACATTGAGACATACAGTCGAAGAAGTCAGTGGAACAGTGGAGGAACAGACGGCCTTTCGTCTGCAGGTCGTCAATAATTTTCTGCAGAACCATCATATCGAGACATTCGATGCTATAGCGGCGCGCGGGGGACTGCTGAAGCCGATTTCGGGCGGCACTTATTTGATCAATGAGGCGATGACAAAAGACCTGCTGGCTTCTAAATATGGCAGTCACGCGTCAAATATCAGTACATTACTTGGCGGACAGCTGAGTAAGGCATACAATAAACCTGCATACATTGTTGATCCGGTCGTCGTTGATGAAATGTCTCCGATGGCGAAGATGACAGGACTGAAATTCATGGAACGCCGCAGCATATTTCATGCACTGAATCAGAAGGCTGTGGCAAGAAACTACGCCGAGCGGATCAATCGCAGCTACGAAGAGCTGAACTTGATTGTCGCCCATCTCGGCGGGGGAATTACGGTCGGGACACATGCAGGAGGACGGGTCGTCGATGTTAATGATGGATTATCCGGTGAGGGACCATTCAGTCCCGAACGTGCAGGCTCTCTGCCTGCGAATCAGCTGGCGCGCCACGTCATCGAAAGCCAGCTGACTATCGATGACGTGGCAAAGCTGCTGTCGAAGCGGGGCGGGTTTGTCTCTCACTTCGGTACGACAGATGCCATTGCTGTTGAACAGCGTGCACTGCAGGGTGACGCGGCAGCGGTTCTTGCCTATGAAGCGATGGCCTATCAGATTTCAAAATCCATTGCCGCGGCAAGCGTCTACTTTAACGGCAGTGCCGATCAAATTATTATGACCGGGGGACTTGCCTACAGCAATCGTCTCGTCAATATGATCACAGAGCGCGTGCAGTTTATTGCGGGTGTCACAGTGATGCCCGGTGAAAAAGAAATGGAGGCATTGACTGCAGGTGTCCTGCGCGTCCTGAACAAGGAAGAACAGCCTAAAGTCTATGCATAAAGGAGATTAGTATGGCAAATGAATATGATTTAGTAGTGCTCGGCGGCGGTACGGCAGGCTATGTGTCTGCCATCCGTGCGTCACAGCTGGGAATGAAAGTAGCGATTGTCGAGAAAGAGAAGCTCGGCGGCACATGTCTGCATAAAGGCTGTATTCCGACGAAAAGTCTGCTGAAGTCTGCTGAAGTGTTTTCTTATATCAAGCAGGCGGCGAAGTACGGCATTCAGGCACAGACGCCTGCCTATGATTTCAAAGATATCAGGAACCGTAAAGATGAAGTCGTAGCGAAAATGTACGGCGGCGTCCAGCATTTGATGAAGGCCAACCATATCGATGTCTACTCTGGGACAGGCAGAATTCTAGGGCCGTCTATCTTCTCACCACAGGCGGGTACCGTTTCTGTTGAGAACAGCAGCGGAGAATCAGAGCTGCTGGTCAATAAGCACGTGCTGATCTGCACGGGAAGCACACCGCGGGAACTGCCGTTTCTGCCCTTTGACCATAAGACAGTATTATCAAGTGATGATATGATGACGCTTGAAACATTGCCGAAATCGATGGCCATTGTCGGCGGTGGTGTCATCGGCCTTGAATTCGCCTCGCTGCTTGCTGATCTGGAAGTGGAAGTGACTGTTATCGAAGCAGGTTCTTCGATCATCCCGGCTGAAGAGAAGAAAATCAGCCGTATTCTGCAGAAGGAGCTTGAGAAAAAAGGCATCAAGTTTCTGACTGGCGAAAGCCTGTCAGCGGAGACGATTGTACAGGATGAGCAGGGAATCACATTCACGCTGTCTGAAGTGGTTAATGCCGAGCAGGTGCTGGTCGCTATCGGCAGAAGGCCGAACAGCGATGACATCGGTCTGAATAACACTAAGATCAAAGCGACAAACGGCTTTATCGAAGTCAATGAATTCTATCAGACTGAAGATAAGCATATTTATGCGGTCGGCGATGTCATCGGCAATCTGCAGCTGGCACACGTTGCAACGAAGGAAGGTGTCATTGCAGTCGAGCATATGAACGATGCGGCACCGATCACGCTTGATTACGACACCGTGCCGAAATGTATTTATACAAACCCGGAAGTAGCGAGCATCGGTATGACCGAAGCAGCTGCTAAGGACGCAGGCTTTGACACAGTGACAAAAGCTGTGCCGTTTGCAGCGATCGGCAAGGCAGTCATCAATGGTGATACGAGCGGGCAGGCCATACTGATCAAAGATAAAAAGAGTGATGAAGTGCTTGGATTGTCTATGATCGGCCCGAATGTCACCGAGATCATCAATGAAGTGGCACTGGCAAAATTTATGAATGCGTCGACACTTGAACTCGGACTGACGGTCCATGCTCATCCGTCTGTATCGGAAGTACTGATGGAACTCGGGCTTGCAGGTGAAGGCCGTGCCATTCATATATAGGAGGAAGTAGTAATGATGGATCACAAAGAAGCCGGACTCACACCGGATGATTTAAAAGCAATGTACCGCTCAATGCTGCTCGGCAGAAAACTGGACGAGCGCATGTGGCTGCTGAACCGCGCCGGTAAACTACCGTTCGTCATCAGCTGTCAGGGGCAGGAAGCCACGCAGATCGGCGCGGCTTATGCACTGGAATCAGGAGATATCACGTCACCGTACTACCGTGACCTTGCGCTCGTGACCCATATGGGGATGACCCCTGAAGAGACGATGCTTTCAGCATTCGCAAAGTCAGGAGATGTCTCAAGCGGCGGCAAGCAGATGCCGTCACATTTCAGTAAGAAGTCATGCGGTATTTTAACACAGGGCTCATGTGTCGCGACACAAGTGCTGCATGCAGTCGGCGCCGCGCTTGCCTTCAAGATGGACGGCGAGAAAAAAATCGCATTGACAACACTGGGCGAAGGGTCAAGCAACCAGGGTGATTTTCATGAGGGACTGAATTTTGCAGGCGTGCATGACCTGCCGTTCATCTGTATCATTGAAAACAATAAATATGCGATCAGTGTGCCGCATACACTGCAGTACGGGGCTGACAAACTGTCGGACCGTGCCATCGGTTACGGCATGCACGGCGAACATATCGACGGCAATGACCCGATTGCTGTCTACAAAGCGGTAAAAGAGGCAAGAGAACGTGCAGTGAATGGTGACGGTGCAACGCTGATCGAAGCGATGTCGACGAGACTGACGGCCCATTCGTCAGATGATGATGACAGCTACCGGACACTCGATGAACGTAATTCCAATAAAGAGCTGGACTGCAACATCAGATTCAAGGCATATATTCTGGAACACGGGGCAGCAGACGAGGCGTGGTTTGAAGAGCTGGACAAAGAACTCACTACTATCGTCAACGATGCCACGAAGAAAGCAGAGCAGGCACCTTACCCGGCACCTGAAGAAGCGCTGCTGCATGTTTATGGAGGTTAATCATGGCTAAACTATCTTATTTAGAAGCGATTCACCAGGCGATGGCTGAAGAAATGGAACGCGATGACAGTGTCTTTGTCATCGGTGAGGACGTCGGTAAAAAAGGCGGTGTCTTCGGTGTGACAAAAGGGCTGCAGGAGAAGTTCGGTGAATACCGGAGCATCGATGCGCCGCTTGCGGAATCAAATATTGTCGGCGCGTCTATCGGTGCCGCAATGGTCGGCAAGCGTCCGGTCGCAGAAATCCAGTTCGCTGAATATATACTGCCGGCGACCAACCAGATCTTAAATGAGGCGGCGAAAATCAGGTACCGTTCAAACAACGACTGGCACTGCCCGCTGACTATCCGTGCACCGTTCGGCGGCGGTATTCACGGGGCGCTGTATCATTCACAGTCCATCGAGACGATTTTTGCGTCGACACCCGGCTTGAAAGTAGTCATTCCGTCAACACCATATGACGCGAAAGGGCTGCTGAAGGCGGCGATTCGTGATGACGACCCTGTGCTCTACTTCGAACACAAAAAAGCTTATCGCCTGCTCAAGCAGGAAGTGCCAGAAGAGGATTACATCGTACCGATCGGCAAGGCAGACTCTAAACGTGAAGGCGATGACATCACAGTCATCACTTACGGCCTGTGCGTCAACTATGCACTGCAGGCAGCTGAGAAGCTCGCTGCAGAAGGCATTGAGACAGAAGTCGTGGATTTAAGAACCGTCTATCCGATCGATAAAGAGTATGTCATCAATGCGGCTAAGAAAACCGGGAAAGTGCTGCTCGTCACTGAAGATAATCTTGAAGGCAGCATCATGAGTGAAGTATCAGCCATCATCGCTGAGAACTGTCTGTTCGACCTGGACGCGCCGATCAGACGGCTGGCTGGACCGGATGTTCCATCGATGCCTTATTCACCGCCGATGGAAGATTTCTTCATGGTGAATCCGGAAAAAATTGAAAATGCAATGCGCGAGCTTGCAAACTTTTAATGGAGGTTAATCATGGATATAACAATGCCGAAACTCGGTGAAAGTGTACATGAAGGAACAATAGAGAACTGGCTCGTCAAAGTCGGAGATACAATCAATGAGTACGAGCCGTTATGTGAAGTGATCACAGATAAAGTGACAGCAGAAGTCCCTTCTGTAGTGACTGGAACCATCAGTGAGATTGTTGTTGAAGCAGGAGAGACCGTGGATATCGGAACAGTCATCTGCCGCATTGCGACCGATGGCGAAGGTGAAGTGCCGGCAGCGGCTGAAGTGAAAACACCAAACGAAGAGAAGGCAGAAGTGAAAGAGTCAGTGAAGCCTGCCGCACAGTCAGCCGGCCGCAAGAACAACGGCAAGTTTTCGCCGGTCGTCTTCAAGCTTGCCGGCGAACACGGTATTGATCTTGAGCAGGTCACTGGAACGGGGTTTGAAGGCCGCGTCACAAAGAAAGACATCATGAATGCGATAGAGAACGGTGTGCCTGAAGCACCGGCAGCACGTGAAGACAGCACGATGCCTGAACGAGCAGCAGCTCCATCTTCGGCACCATCATCCGCCCCAGCTCCCGCACCTGCTGCAGGCGAAACAATTCCTGTCAACGGTGTGAGACGAGCGATTGCGAATAAAATGGTGCAGAGTGTCACAGAAATTCCTCATGCCTGGATGATGATTGAAGTGGACGTCACTGAGCTTGTGACAACGCGCAACAAACATAAGAATCAGTTCAAGCAGCAGGAAGGCTATAATCTGACATTTTTCAGCTTCTTCGCCAAAGCAGTGGCTGAAGCGCTGAAAGCATTCCCGATGCTGAACAGTTCATGGCAGGGCGACCAGATCGTCATCAATAAGGACATCAATTTGTCGATTGCTGTCGCAAGTGACGATAAACTGTATGTGCCGGTTATCCATCATGCCGATGACCTGTCCATCAAAGGAATCGCGAAGCGCATCAGTGAACTGGCTGACAAAGGACGCAGCCATCAGCTGAGCAGTGCCGATATGCAGGGCGGCACATTTACACTGAACAACACCGGTTCTTTCGGCTCTGTTCAGTCCATGGGCATCATCAATCATCCGCAGGCCGCGATTCTGCAGGTTGAAACCATCGTTAAACGTCCGGTCATCATTGACGGCATGATCGCCGTGCGCGATAGGTGCAACCTCTGTCTGTCGATAGACCATAGAATTCTTGATGGACTTGTCGCCGGTCAGTTCCTGCAGCACGTCAAAAAGAACCTGGAACAGATGACGGTTGACAACACATCGATTTATTAGTCAAACAACTCTCTAGATTATTCATGTTGATTTATGTAATATAATAATATGACTAACTGAAGAGGTGTAAGTAATGGAAATGGATTTTAATCTTTATATGAACCAGGTCGTTGATACTGCGCGGCAGGAAATTGAAAGCGCAGGCTACGAACAGCTGCGTACAGCAGAAGCCGTACAGGCGACACTTGACAAACCGGGTACAACATTTGTCATGGTCAACTCAGTCTGCGGCTGTGCAGGCGGTATTGCACGTCCTGCTGCTGCGCATGCGCTGCATTATGATAAACTGCCTGACCGTCTGGTGACTGTCTTTGCAGGACAGGATAAAGAAGCGACAGCAAAAGCAAGAGAATACTTTGAAGGTTATCCGCCGTCAAGCCCGTCATTCGCCTTAGTGAAAGATGGTAAAGTCGTGACGATGATTGAACGCCATGAAATTGAAGGCCATGATCCGATGAGCGTCATTACAAGTATTCAAGCCCTGTTCGAAGAACACGGGGAGGAGAGATAAGCCTGGGGATTTCCCCCGGCTTTATTTTCATTGATGAAGAATTTTTCCTTGAAACCTTATCGGATCGGCTACAGAACAATAAAGACGGCGTTCGGTATGGCGCTCGGCGTCCTGATTGCAAAGCTGCTCGGTCTTGAGAATTTCTCGTCAGCGGCCATTCTAGTCGTGCTGTGCGTCAAAAACACAAAAATCAAATCGATGGAAGCGGCGCTGTCGCGTCTCGTGTCATGTATGATTGCCATCTTGTTCTCATATATTTTCTTTGAATTTCTTGGGTACAATCCGGTCGTCCTCGGTTTACTTGTGCTGTTGTTTATTCCGGTGACCGTCATGCTCGGCGCTCAGGAAGGCGTGGTGACCGCCTGTGTCATCATGCTGCACTGCTTCAACTCCGGCCATGTCACACCGGCTCTTATGGTCAACGAAATGATCCTGCTCGTCGTCGGCCTCGGCATCGCCCTTATCTTAAACAGCTATATGCCTGACCGCCAGGCAGAGCTTGAGCAGTATAAAAAGCGTATAGAAGGCGACTTCCAGCAAATACTGTCCCAGTTCAGCGATGCCTTGAGATACGTTGACATTAAACTGGAGACAGGCGTACTTGATCAGTTGAACCATACGATAGAAAAAGCGAAATCTGTGGCTTTCATGGATGTCGAGAACCACTTCGTCAGAAATGAGAACTCCTATTATTACTACTTTGATATGCGGGGCGAGCAGGTGGAGCTGATGTACCGCATGGCTGACTTGATCAATGAGATGGACCGTGCAGATCAGATCCACAGCAGATGCAGTGACATTTTAGCGGACATGAGCCGCGGCGTGTCCAGCAATGACTATACGGCGATACGGCTGCATGATCTGTATGAAGTCAGGCTCGATATGAAAGCGCATGAGCTGCCGAAGAACTACCAGGAACTGCATTCAAGGGCAGCCGCCATGCAGCTGCTCAAAGAAATAGAATCCTACTTGACGATCAAGTCGAAGTTCGGGTCTTTGAAAAATTACTAAAAAAAGTCTACGATGAAGTAGACTTAGTTTGCAAGCAATGGAATTAAGCTTGAGAGTATAAGTGACGCCACGATAGCAATCAGCATCAGATAGATGAAAATTTGTCTGAAACGTTTGTTGTTCAAGTGATATCTTCCTTTCAAGTTTTATTCTATTATAGCAAATTTAATTATTCGTGAGGAGTGAACGTATGATCAACCAGCAGAGATTAGTAGAAACATTTGTCGAACTTGTCACAATAGACAGTGAAACAGGCCAGGAACGAGCGATTGCAGACCATCTGAAAGCGCTGTTTACAAGTCTCGGCCTTGACGTCACAGAAGACGACAGCCAGGAGAGAACAGGATTCGGTGCAGGTAATCTCATCATCAACATGAAGGGGACGACCGACCAGACGCCGATATATTTCTCATGTCATATGGATACCGTCACACCCGGCAGGAACATCAAACCGGTTATTGCGGACGGCATCATTGCCTCAGACGGCACAACGATTCTTGGCGCAGACGACAAAGCAGGGATCGCAGCATTGATTGAAAGCATACGGGTGATTCAGGAGGAGCAACTGCCGCACGGCGATCTGCAGTTTGTGATTTCAGTCGGGGAAGAAAGCCAGCTCGTCGGCGCTAAAGCGTTCGATAAGAAGTATTTGACATCTGACTTTGGTTTTGCGCTTGATTCAGGTAACACTGTCGGAACGATTGTTACTGCAGCACCTTCTCAGGCGAAAGTAGAGACAGTGATCACAGGTGTGACGGCCCATGCAGGCGTCGCGCCGGAGCAAGGCGTGAGTGCCATCAATATCGCTGCAAAAGCCGTGAGCCGTATGACACTCGGCCGCATAGACCACGAGACAACAGCGAACATCGGCCGCTTTGAAGGTGGTACAGTAACGAATATCGTCGCAGACAGCTGCTACCTGCTCAGTGAGGCGAGAAGTATCAATCAGAACAAATTGGAGCAGCAGACCGCTCATATGAAAGAGACATTTGAACGGACCGCTGAAGAGATGGGCGGCCAGGCAGACGTCAAGATCATCCCTGCCTATCCGAGCTTTAATGTCGCAGAAGAGGCGAAAGTCGTGCAGGTTGCAAAGCAGGCGGCAGAAAATATCGGTGTCACACCGGAGCTTATCCACAGCGGCGGCGGCAGCGATGCGAACATCTTCAACAGTCTGGGCGTACCGACGATTGTGCTGGCTGTCGGTTATCAGGAAATCCATACGAAGAACGAAAAAATGCCGATTGACCAGCTGAAGAAACTGACAGCGCAAGTGCTCGAAATCATTAAACTTGTTTAATCCGGACCAGGGCTACAGCCCTGGTTTTGTTATGGCACAGCGCCGGTCCATTCAAGAAGCAGTCATGATTTTCTTCAGTCTTTCTTTTAGTGACGGTACTTGGACTGTGTTATAATGATTGAGTAAAATACTAGGAAAGAGGTATGTACATGACTAAACAGCAAATCGGTGTCGTAGGTCTTGCCGTAATGGGTAAGAACCTGGCATGGAATATTGAATCAAGAGGCTATTCTGTGGCGGTGTTCAACCGTTCTCCCCAGAAGACAGATGAAATGGTCCAGGAATCTGAAGGGAGAAACATCTTCCCGACATACTCTCTTGAAGAGTTCGTAGCAAGTCTTGAAGTTCCAAGACGAATTCTGATGATGGTCAAAGCAGGCGAAGCGACTGATCATACGATTGAAAGTCTGATTCCGCTGCTTGACGCAGGCGATATTCTGATTGACGGTGGTAACACGAATTATCTGGATACGATCCGCCGCAGCAAATACTTGTCAGAAAAAGGTCTCAACTTCATCGGTACCGGTGTATCCGGCGGTGAAGAAGGCGCGCTTCACGGACCGTCAATTATGCCGGGTGGCCAGAAAGCGGCCTATGAATTAGTGAAGCCGATCTTGGAGGCTATCTCTGCCAAAGCAAGCGACGGCAAGCCATGTGTTGCATACATCGGTCCGGACGGGGCAGGTCATTATGTCAAGATGGTGCATAACGGCATTGAATATGCGGATATGCAGCTGATCGCAGAAAGCTACGACTTGATGAAGAATGTATTGAAGATGGACCATCATGACATCGCTGATACGTTCGCGGAATGGAATAACGGTGAACTGGATTCGTACTTGATTGAAATCACAGCGGATGTCTTCCGTAAACTTGACGAAGACGGCACGCCGCTCGTTGAGAAAGTGATGGATAAAGCGGGACAGAAAGGCACAGGCAAATGGACATCCATCAATGCACTTGAACTGGGTATTCCACTTACGATCATCACGGAATCCGTATTTGCGCGCTTCATCTCCGCACAGAAAGACGAACGCAGAATCGCCGCGAAGGAATTCGTCGGTCAGGAATATTCATTCAAAGGCGATAAGGAGGAGTTTCTTGAGCAGATCCGTCAGGCGTTGTATATGAGCAAGATCTGCAGCTATGCCCAAGGGTTCAGCCAGATGAAAGTCGCCAGTGAAACGAACAACTGGGATCTTAAACTCGGCGATCTTGCGATGATCTGGCGTGAAGGATGTATCATCCGTGCGCAGTTCCTGCAGAAGATCAAAGAGGCTTATGATAACAATGCGGAGCTGCAGAACTTGCTGCTTGATCCTTACTTCAAGGATGTCGTCTCCAAATATAACGGTTCACTGCGCAAAGTGACTGGAACTGCCATCGAAGCAGGATTCCCGGTGCCGTCATTTGCAGCTGCCATCACTTATTTTGACAGCTACCGAGCAGAAAACCTGCCGGCCAACTTAATTCAGGCGCAGCGTGACTACTTCGGTGCCCATACTTATGAACGTAAAGATAAAGAAGGCATCTTCCATACAGACTGGAAATAACAATAAAACCATGATGACTCAGTCATCATGGTTTTATTTAATCGGCAGGACAAAAGTCATCCGTGTATAATCGCTGTCAAAATCAAGCTGAAGCGGCAGCAGGGAGACGTAGTAATCATTTTTCTTGTATTCCAGTGTCATGAGCTGCTGCTCTACCGACTGCCAGAGCTTGTTATAAAGAAAATCGATATGGCCCTGCTGCTGGAAGACAGCGCTTTTCGTCTCTTTCATATATTCAATGTCAAGTGTCGTATGCGCGTCGTATGGAACCCCGTAGAAGATTTCGGTCCCGTCCTTCGTCGGATGAACGACTACATGAAGCTGTTGAGCGGCAGTCAGGCTGCGCAAAACATCAAAATGGCCGCTTTCCTTCGCTTCATATAAGAGGTCGGGAATGAGAAAATGATTGAATAATTCCTGATGGTCAACCATCGTCCGGTAGCCGGCGAGCCGGACTTCATGAAAATCCTGAATGCTGAATGACAGAGGCGGCTGTTCAGTCACTCCGAGTCTCACATACAGTCGGTTGAATACTTTCAAGGATTCCTTAGTCGTTCTTGCCAGCATCGGGGAGATGCCGTGGTAGTCACTGAAGTCATCAGAGAAACTATGCGCGTCGTTATAGCCGTAGTATTCAGCGACATCTATAAGTCGGCGGTCACCAGTCATAAGTTCCTGTGCCGCTTCTGATAACCGGCGGCGGTGCACATACTCTTCAGGGTTCATGCCGCAGATCATCGTGAAGGTCTGATTCAGATGATAGGCAGTCTCACCGATGTAGTCCGCCATTTCTGTTAAGTCGATGTGATCCAGCAGATGGTCCTCTAGATAGACGATGGTCTGCTGCACCAGTTGTAAAGCTTCCATTAAATCACACTTCCATTATTTTTTCATGAGCCGAACTGATAAATGATCATCAAGTCATTCTCATCATCAGGATAACCGCTGAGCGGGATACGGCTGATCTCAGTGAACAGATTGAGCTGGTTGATGACATCGATATAGTCACCCTTTGCATAATATAATATCACTAAAACGCGTGTGTTGTAAGCAGCATGGGTCAGGAACTGATGCAGCACAGACTTGAATATATCCGCTGAAAAAGGATTGAAGAAAAAGAGGATCGTCTCGCGGCCGGTGAAGCGGTAATCCGTCACATTCTGATTGAAGGCATGGACGCGACCGGCTGCCTGATGATGCATTTCATAGGAGCGGATATTTTTCATCCCATCCATGTACAGTGCTTTATTCAGTTCAATACCCGCTGTATTGATATCAAATCTGTAGTTCATAAAGATAGGCACACGCATCAGTCCTGAGCCGAAATCAACGAGTCTGTCATTTTTCCGGATGAAAGGCTGTAACTGACTGCTTAATGTCAACAGGTCGTCATAACTCGTCGGTTCGTAGCGGTGATAGTGCCTGATGGTCGGAAACTGGTGGTTCGTGCCATTGGTCTCAATGTGGAGTAAAGTATCATAATCCATTAGTGCGCCTCCTGTAAAAGACCTCTTCCACTACGGAAGAGGTCTCTATTAAAATTCCCACCAGTGCAGGTTATCCCGGCTGAGTAACAGCTGGCTTTTGACCGGTCCGTTTGAACCGGCCGGATAGTTCGGGAAAGGCGCTGGATTATCATTCCAGTACTGGTCGACTGTATCGACATAAGCCCAGGTCGCCTTCAGTTCCTCCCAGTGCGTGAAGTTCGTTGAATCGCCTCGCAGACAGTCATAGATCAGTCCTTCATAGGCATCGACTGTGTTCATCTTATCCTGAGTCGTCAGGGCGTAGGACAGCTTCACCGGCTCTGTATCAATGCCTTCGATATACTTACGGGCATTCAGGTGAAGCTCTATGCCTTCGTTCGGCTGGATATTGATGACCAGTAGATTGGAATCCAGATGCTGGTCTTTCTTATAGTAAAGGTTCATCGGCACTTCTTTGAATTCAACAACGACGCGGATTTCCTTCTTCTTCATGCGTTTCCCGGTCCGGATATAAAATGGCACACCTGCCCAGCGGAAGTTGTCGATCATTACTTTGGCAGCGACGAATGTCGGCGTATTGGACATAGGGTCTACATGTTCTTCATCGCGGTATTTAGGCACTTCTTCTTCATTGACGATCCCTTTATCATACTGACCGCGGACGAAGTAGTTTCTCACTTCAGACGCACTCACGTGACGGATGGAGCGCAGCGCTTTGACTTTCTCGTTCCGTATATCTTCTGACTGAAGAGAAATAGGGGGCTCCATCGCAAGCAGTGATACAATCTGCAGCATGTGGTTCTGCACCATATCTTTCAGCGCGCCGGAATTGTCATAATATCCGCCGCGGTCTTCAACACCGAGCGTCTCAGATGAAGTAATCTGGATGTTCGAGATGTATTTGTTGTTCCATAATGGTTCGAACATCGCGTTGCTGAAGCGGATGATCTCAATGTTCTGCACCATATCTTTCCCTAAGTAATGGTCAATACGGAAGATTTCTTCTTCCTTGAAAGATTTAGTGATCTGTTTATTCAGTGCTTCCGCTGTCTTCAAGTTAGTACCGAACGGTTTCTCGATGATCAATCGCTTGAAACCTTTCGTCTTAGTCAGTCCGCTTGATTTCAAAGCATCAGTTACAATGCCGAAAAACTCAGGTGCCATCGCCAGATAGAACAGCCGGTTACCTTCAAGCTTGAACTGCTGGTCGAGCTCATCAGACAAAGTCATGAGCGCTTTGTAACTGTTCAGGTCATTGACATCGTTGGGCTGATAGAACACATGCGTCATAAACTCATCGATGCGATGCGTATCCTTCACGTGCTCACCGATGGAAGCCTTAATTTCTTCGCGGAACTTTTCGTTGGTCCAGTCACGTCGGCCGACGCCGATAATTGCGACATGTTCATTAAGATTATTCTGTTGAAATAGATGGAACAGCGATGGGAACAGCTTTCGATGGCTCAAGTCGCCGGTCGCTCCAAAAATTGTGATTAAACATGGTATATTTTGTTTTTCGATATCCAACTGAGTAACCTCGATTCGTTAAAAGTCCTTTTTATTTTTTCATACAATCTCTGAAAACACAAATAAAACATGCTATAATGACTTGATTAATTAAGAAGGTGAAATGAATGAAAATTACTTTTTTAGGCACAAGCGCGGGCCTGCCGACTAAAGAGCGGAATACGCAGACGACAGTGCTGGATTTAAACCCGGTTTATAACGAATACTGGCTCATCGATGTCGGTGAGGCCGCTCAGCACCGTATATTAAATACGAACATCAAGCTCGGCAAACTGACGACCATATTGATCACGCATCTTCACGGGGACCATATATTCGGTCTGCCGGGGCTGTTGACATCACGAAGTTTCCAGGGCGGTGAAGGGAAACCCCTGCAGGTCATCGGACCGAAGGGGATTAAGCAGTATATAGAAACGACGCTTGCTGTATCGGCCTCTCATCTGAACTATCCGCTTGACATCATTGAACTGGAAGGTGACGAAAACCAGCTGCTGATTCATGACATCACAGTTTCGGTTCGCCTGCTGGAGCATGGCATCCCTTCATACGGCTACAGGCTGCAGTTTCCGGATAAGGAAGGAAGCCTGAAGCAGCAGTCGCTGCAGGAAGCAGGGATAGAACCGGGACCTATCTATAAAGCCTTTAAGACGCAGGACGTTGTCGACTATAACGGGGTGATATATACGACGGCTCACTTCAAGGAGCCGGCAGAACGCGGTAAAGTCATCACGTTCTTCGGGGATACGATGCCTGCCGCAAGTGAAGCTCAGCTGGCTGACCAGGCGGATGTCATCGTTCATGAGTGCACTTATCTGGAAGGTGACCATGAACTGAGCCATAAATATTACCACAGCCATATCGCAGATGTCATGCAGCTGGCAGTATCAAGCAGTGTCAAGATGACACTGCTCAATCATGTGAGCAACCGCTACACGAAGGAAGATATTGAAGTGCTCATGCGCCGGCTGCAGGACGAGCATCCTGAATTCACTTTCCGGATAGCAGAAGACTATATGTGTTATGAACTGTAGTTCATTACAATAGAAGCCCTCAATCAATTGAGGGCTTCTATTTATTCGGATAATTCCTTGCTGCGTTTGAGCCCTTCCTGCAGGCAGTCACCTGCTGCATGTCTTCTGCCACTTCAAGCGCCGAATTCTCAGCCTTATGACGCTCAGCGAATGACTCAGAGAATGTAATGCCGGTCATGGAGTGCTGCAGCCGGTCATTGGTGTTCGGCATAAGTCGTGCGACAGGATTTGCAGTGTTAAGCATGGTTTTGATCTGATGGATCGATATGCCTGCCATAATAGAGGTGAAATGATTTTCGGGTCTGATTTTATCTTTAATACGCTGTGCGAGCGACTGAACATCGTAATACCTGGCCGCTAAAAACACTTGGTCAGCAGTTCCCATTATAGCCGCAGTTAATATTGAATTTCTCCTGACAGCCTTTCAGCATGGCTTCACTTAAACGGTTCGTCAAATATCGTGGCTGTGAAGGACGCTGCAGTCCATCAGTCTTTCACAGCCATATTACTGCACCGCAGAAGATTATTTTCATCTTTGACACCTGTGCTGTTTAATTAATATCAGTATTAGTGTACCATAACACTGTAAGTTGCTACTATGACACAAGGAGGGATGAAGTCATGCTTGGTAAAAAGTTTTTACTGACCGGTGGAACTGGCGGACTAGGGGAAGCGATACTTGAAGAACTGATTAGAAACGGGGCATTCGTCACGGTCATCGGCAGGAATGAAGAGAAGCTGGCTGGGTTGACGGCCAAATATCCGGCACAAGTGGACGTGTTCAAGGCGGATTTGAACGAACGGGAAGCGGTCGACCGGCTCGGAGATTTTCTGCGCAGCGGGCAAACGGTTTATGACGGACTGATCAACAATGCGGGGTTCGGTTACTTCAAATCATTTATGGACCACACGCCTGAAGAGATTCATGATGTATTGAATGTCAATCTAACGCAGACGATACTGCTGACTCATCTGGTGATCCCTTATATAAGAGCAGAGGGATCGATCGTCAACATCTCCTCACAGGCAGCGAGAGTGACGACGCCTTACAGCTCCATCTACGCTGCTTCCAAAGCAGGATTATCAGCATTCACCAATGCGCTGCGCATGGAAGAGCCGCTGCATGTGATGACCGTGCAGACAGGACCCATCGGCACTGCGTTTTTTACGCGTGCAGACAGCAGCGGGAAGTATGACGCGATGACGAAGCGGCTGCAGCTGGACCGCCATAAGCTCGCCCGCGAAATTGTCGACGGGATAGTGATAAAGAAAACAGAGATCAACCGCCCGCAGTGGATGCATTATGGATTGACGCTCTACAATTTGTTCCCACGCTTCATCGAGCGGAAACTTGAACGGCCGTTTCTGTCCAAGAGCAGGCTGGATTAATCTTAATGATAAAAGAAGTGATGCCCGGCCGAAAAATGGCCGGGCATTACTTCTGCTGTTCAGGCAGCAGATGATAGGATTCAAGAAACTCAGTGACTTTTTTGCGGTAAGTAACTGGATTGACGTTGTAGCTTGCGGCATGGCCGCCGTACTCCGGATACCACTTCATCTTCGGGCCTCTCTTCTTGTTGTACAAGTCCACTGAATGCGTATACGGGATGAACGTATCGGGCTTCGAGTGGATGAATAGCACCGGCTGCTCAATGTTCTCGACAATCTTGATCGGTGACACGGCATATAATGAGAACTTGGAGCGCATGCGTAGGAAAATGTTGATGATATACAGCAGAAAGCCGGAGCCGATTTTAAGGCGCGCTCCGATAATGTGTGTCAGCACCCGCTCGAAAGAAGAGAAGGAGCAGTCAGAAATATAGAACTCAGCCTCACTGGCCAGCTCGCCGGCGTAGAGCAGCATCGTCGCGGCACCCATAGATTCTCCGTGAATACCGAATTCCACATCATAGCCGTAATGCTCTTTCAAATGGAGAATGACGGCTTCAAGGTCAAACTTCTCGTAGTAGCCGTAAGTCGAATAGACACCGCCGCTTGAGCCGTGTCTTCGATGGTCGAAGATGATCGCATTGAAGCCGAGCTCAAGAAATAAGTTCATGTATTTAATAGATGTAATTCGATTTTCAGTCACTCCGTGGCAGAAG
The DNA here is from genome assembly GCF_004359525.2 of Macrococcus equipercicus. Taxonomy (GTDB): domain Bacteria; phylum Bacillota; class Bacilli; order Staphylococcales; family Staphylococcaceae; genus Macrococcus; species Macrococcus equipercicus. The sequence goes on from NZ_SCWC02000002.1 coordinate 269,891, forward strand.
ATCATCCATTTTTTGTGGGGGTATTTCTTGATGACTTCCGCTTCGATGTTATAGCCGTTTTTCGATGAGATGGTCACCTGTTTCGGCTTCAGGGCATAGTAGGCTTTCTCGTCGAGCCGTTTCGCCTTGATCTCCCGGCGGCGGATGACTTCAACGTCCCGCAGCTTGAAGTTGAGAATATAGTTGCTTGCGAGTAGACCGGTTGTTACAAGTGCACCCGTTGTCGCCAGGGAAGTGACAAGCGCTGCCTGCTTCCAGTTCATGATAAATGGTCCTTGTAGTCAAGGTCCTTGAAGTGATCGCGTGTTGTCGTCTTGGAATTGCTCACCTGCTCGTAATGAGCAAGGTTAGTCGTGAGCTGGTCCACACTGCTTGCACCGGAGACGATCGATGCGACCGGCTGATTGAGCAGGTAACGGATGGCGCTTTCAGTGAGCGGCGCATCTTGAGCGGCTTTTGTGAGCGTCTCTGTCAGTTCTTCACGACTGTAATCCATGACGCCGTCTTTGAATTTTCTGTCGATGACTTCTGCATAGTTGTCAGTCAGCAGGCCTTTCATGACCGGGCCGCGTGCAAGTATTTTGACATCGTGGGCCGCAATGGCTTCCGTCAGCATTTCCGGACGGTTATCAATCATATTGAACTGCATCATCACAACATCGATGTCACTGTGGTTTAAATAATAGTCGATGACATTCGGCCGGATGGAACTGATGCCATACGTTCTAATCAGGCCATCACGTTTCAATGTATTGAAGGCATCGATTGTTTCATCTTTATTATCTTCAATCATGCCGCCGTGCAGCATATATAAATCGAGATAGTCTGTGCCGAGCCTTCTCAGACTCTCTTTGACGCTTGACAATATATGTGCCCTTGATGGGTCCCACTTTACGTCATCATCCTCATAGTTGAACGCATTGCCGACTTTTGACGCGATGATGATATCACTGCGTTTGTTATGCTCCTTCAGAAACTTGCCGATCAGTTCTTCATTCTTCCCTTTATCGTATAAATCAGCTGTGTCAAAATAATTGATGCCCTGATCGATAGCTGTGTTCATAATCAGAGCGGCATCGTTATAGCGATGGGGTAAGTTCATACAGCCGAGCCCCATCTCTGATAGTTCCAGTCCGCCTCTTGTACGTCTATAATTCACAAATGTTCCCTCCTAGTGGTATGATAATCATAGTTTAACACGTTGAGAAATGAGGGCAAAATAATGACATTTGAAGAACGTACATTGCAGAAAGAAGAGATTTACAGCGGCCGCATCATTACGGTGGAGAAACATGATGTAGAACTGCCGAACGGTCATAGAACAACAAGAGAAATCGTCAAGCATCCGGGTGCCGTCGCTGTCCTTGCGGTCCATGAAGGTAAAGTGCTGCTCATTAAACAGTTCCGTCAAGCGATGGAGGAAGTGCTGATTGAAGTGCCGGCCGGCAAGGTCGAACAGGGAGAGACCCGTGATTACACAGCGCTGCGTGAACTGGAGGAGGAGACCGGCTATACGACGGATGATATCACACATCTCTATGATTTTTATGTCTCGCCGGGGTTTTGTGACGAATTGATTTCGCTGTATTACACGGACCAGCTCATTCCATCCGACGAACTGACAGCAGACGATGATGAATTTGTCGAAAAAATGTGGGTGCCGGTGGATAAAGTGAAACAGCTGCTGCAGTCAAATCAAGTCAGAGATGCCAAGACGATGCTGGCACTCCAGTATTTACTGCTAAATTGTAATCATTCTAATTAAATGACCATTTGTAGTTGCAAAGTACGTGAATTACTGCTATTTTATTAATATATTATCAGGGTGCTAGGGTAGGTGACACATGCAGGAACGAATTCAGAAAATTAAAGACCAGCTGCACGCAGCTTCCTATAAATTGACCCCCCAGAGAGAAGCGACTGTCATCGTCTTGCTTGAGAATGAAGCAGATCACCTCAGTGCTGAGGATGTCTATTTAAAGGTCAAAGAAAAGGCGCCGGAAATAGGACTTGCGACGGTATACCGGACATTGGAACTTCTTGCTGAACTTAAAGTGGTCGATAAGATCAATTTCGGAGACGGTGTGGCAAGATTTGACTTAAGAAAAGAAGGGGCAGAGCATTTCCATCATCATCTTGTGTGCATGGAATGTGGTGCCGTCGATGAAATAGAGGAAGACCTTCTCGGAGAAGTAGAACTGAAAGTGGAAAGAGACTACAACTTTAAAATTATGGACCATCGTCTGACTTTCCACGGAATATGTCACCGGTGCCAGCGCTAACCGCAGTCGTCAAGAATGCGGTTTTTTCTATGATTATAAAAAGATTATGGTAAACTTAATGAGAGGTGAGAAGATGCGTGATATAGTAGAAGAGTTTCTGCATTTCATTATGATTGAAAAAGGGCTGAGCGAGAATACGATTGCTGCCTACAGAAGAGATTTAACAGGTTATATCAACTTTCTTGAGCGAGAGAAAATCGGCCATCTGGATAACGTCGACCGCTTTACCATTACATTGTATTTAGGTCAGCTGAAAGAAGAGAACAAGTCTCAGAAGACCATCGCAAGAAACACAGCATCCATCAGAGGATTTCACCAGTTTGCCCTCCGGGAGAAATACGCGGTGAAAGACCCGTCAGTCATGCTCGAACCGCCGAAAGTGGCGAAACATCTGCCGGACGTCCTGTCTATTGCCGAAGTCGATGTTTTTCTTGAAGCGCCTGACACATCCAAACTGTTCGGCAGAAGAGATCAGGCGATGCTTGAACTGTTATATGCGACGGGCATGCGGGTCAGCGAGCTGATCAATCTTGATTTGGAGGATATTAATCTGATCATGGGCTATGTCCGGGTGTTCGGTAAAGGCAACAAGGAACGGATCATTCCGCTCGGCTCCAAATCGATGACCGTGCTCGCTGATTATATTAAGCATACGCGTCCGAAAATGCTCAAAAAAGAAGTCACCGACAGCCTGTTCCTCAATTTTCACGGCCGCCGGATGACACGCCAGGGCTTCTGGAAAATTATTAAGCAGCTGAAGGAAGAAGTAGGCATCAAGAAAAAACTGACGCCGCATACACTGCGGCATTCATTTGCGACCCATCTGCTTGAAAACGGGGCGGACCTGCGTGCGGTCCAGGAGATGCTGGGCCATGCGGACATCAGCACGACGCAGCTGTATACCCATATATCGAAGAAACAAATACGGGATGTCTATAAGAAGACACATCCAAGAGCATAAGGAGGCTATTATGAATCAGGAAAAGAATAAGTACATCACATTGATTGTTTTACTGGCCATTGCCCTTGGCTGGGGGATCTACTACTGGATGTTTATTGCCCATTAACTGACGTTCACGCTCAGCGATCACTGCACTGCGGTCTCTTGTCGCATGGAAATTAATCCAGGCGTCATCGGCCGGACGCTCGGAATCAAAGTCCGGATAGAGCGCTTTAAGCTGACGGAGACATGAAGCGGTCAGCGGCAGCTGCAGCGGCGTGTATGGGCCGGCTGTTCCAAGCCGTTTCTCCAGTATAGGAATAAGGGCTGGTTCAACACCGTATTCAGTCAGCAGCTGGGCATGCCGCCGGAAGCCGTCCACTGCTTTTCGCAGACAGCGTGCAGCGCCGGCCGTATTACCGCGCCGGTGATGATACTGACTGGTCGCAAGCATAATAAACGCGACTTCAATGTCTTCCTTGCTATAGGAGGGTCTGGCTTTCCAGACGTCCTCCAGCAGTTCATGGCATTCAAAGTAGTGACGTTCATGTAAAAACTGATAGTAGTAATTCAACATTATATTCATTAGAAAACTCCTGACTGTGAGGTGACGTTATGTACGAAGTAAGACTCGATGCCTTTCAAGGTCCGTTAGACCTGCTGCTGCATCTCATCAAAAAATTTGAAATCGATATTTATGACATCTCGATGAAACATCTGACTGAACAGTACTTTCATTATATCAATTCAATGACTGAACTGGATATCAATGTGCAAAGTGAATATTTGGTCATGGCGTCAGAACTGCTGCGCATTAAAAGTAAAATGCTCCTCCCTGTGCCGCATGAAGCCAGTGAAGACGATCCCCGGGATGAGCTGGTATCTCAGTTGATTGAATATCAGAATTATAAATACTATGCAGAACTGCTGGAAGAGAAGCGGCACGAACGGGACCAGTTCTTCATTAAAGCACCGGCAGACTTGTCTCAGTACGAGCGCCCTGTCAATGAAGCGCTGGAACTGTCTGTGATTGACCTCATGGCGGCCTATCAGAAGGCACGGGCCAGAAAGAAAGTGCAGGTGCCTGAAGTGACACTTGCCCGTGAATCCTATACGATACAGCAGGGTACAGACTTAATCAGGCAGCGCTTGAGTGCGGATGGTCATATCCGCTTTACGGACTTATTTACGTTCAATGAATCCCGGCATCGGCTCGTGACCATTTTTATCGCGATGCTTGAGATGATCAAGCATCAGGAAATTGCCGTCAGCCAGGAGACATTGTTCGGCGAAATCGAAATTAGAAGAGGGAAGTTAGCATGTTAAGCAATCAGGATATATTAACAGGTCTCCTTTATACCGTAGGAGACGAAGGCATTGAACAGCTGACGCTTTGTGAGCTGCTTGATGTCACCGCAGATGAAATCACTGAACTCGTCGCGCACTTCGACTCGCGGGTCATGCGCATCCAAAAATACGGCAGCCGTTATTTTTTAGGCGTTATGCCGGAACTGAATCCTTATATCGACCGGCTGGTGACACAGGAAGTCGGACGTAAGTTGACACAGGCCTCAATGGAAACATTGGCCATCATCGCTTATAATCAACCCGTAACGAGAAGTGATATTGAAGCGATGCGGGGCGTGAGTTCCGACGGTCCTGTCAAGACGCTGCTCGACAAAGGTCTGGTCATCACTAAGCAGGAGGAGACACGAAGTCAGCAGCTTTATACCTCTGATTATTTCCTGCAGGTGTTCGGCATTGAATCACTTGCTGAACTGCCTGCGGACAGCACGACAGAACATGAACTTGAGATGGAACAGTTCTTTAAATCTATGAACGACAAAGGAGACTCATATGAGTGAACAATTTGAAAGACTGCAGAAAGTCATTGCACAAAGCGGTGTAACATCACGCCGAAAAGCGGAAGTCCTCATTACAGAAGGTAAAGTGACTGTGAACGGTGAAGTCGTCAAGACACTGGGCACGAAGGTGAAACCGACCGACAAGATAGAAGTGGAGGGGATACCGCTTGAGAATCCGGATAAGCTGTATATTTTATTCCATAAACCGACGAAAGTCATTACAAGTGTATCCGATGATAAAGGGAGAACCGTCGTCACTGATTTCTTTCCGCAGCTGCAGGAACGGATATTCCCGGTCGGCCGGCTGGACTACGAGACGTCAGGGTTACTGCTGCTGACGAATGACGGCGAATTTGCGAACCACATGACACATCCGCGATATAAAGTGAAGAAGAAATACGTGGCGAAGCTGAAAGGCTATCTGCTGCGTGAACAAGTGAGACAGCTGGAGCAAGGCATCATGCTTGAAGACGGCAAAACGGCACCAGCTGTGGTCAAAGTGAAATCACAGGACCGGGAGAAGAATACAACGCTCGTTGAGATCACTATATCTGAAGGCAGAAACCGGCAGGTCCGCCGTATGTTTGCGCATTTCGGTCATGAAGTGGTGAAGTTATCACGCATTGAATACGGTAATCTGACGCTGAAAAGTCTGAATGCCGGAGATGCGCGCGAACTCTCGCCGCATGAAGTGAAGACGCTGCGTCAGATGGCACAGTTTAAAGGCTAAAATTCACATTGTTGCCACTAAATCAATTTTGTTGAATGCTATAATAGACATAATCATGTTTAAGTAAGGAGTATGTTATGTCCAGACAAGCGAAGAAAATCACTCAATATATCGTTATGCTGCTGATTATCGCGGCGATCGGGTTCATCATCTACATCACGATGACAAAAGACAACAAAGGTATTGTGAAAGTTGGAGAGCAGGCACCTGCCTTTCAGCTGAAGACAATAGACGGCAGAACAGTCAACTTGAGTGACTATAAAGGTAAAGGGCTCATCCTGAACTTCTGGGGAACATGGTGTAAGCCGTGCCGCAAGGAGATGCCTGCGCTGAATAAGAACTACGAGAAGTATAAGAAGCAAGGTGTCGAAGTACTTGCCATCCATATTAAGAAGACGCCGCAGCAGGTGACTCAGTTCTTTAAAGGACTGGATGAACCGGTCCAGCTGCCCATTGCTTTTGATAACAACAATGAAGTGAGCGATGCCTTTGGTATCGATCCGCTGCCGACGACTGTGGTCATTGATAAGAACGGCACAGTCAAAGCGGTCCATGAAGGCGAAATGAACAGCGGGACTATCGAAAAATACATGAAAAGCATTACACCGTAAGTGAGGGCCGGTCAATGAATGAAAAACAAATAGTCTGCACATGCGGACACGTCAATCCTCCGGGGACACAGCTGTGCCAGAACTGCGGACGATTGATCAACAATGATTATGATAAGAAGAAAACGACAGATATTATGCGTTACGATGGTTCTGCCGTGCGCAGTAAGACGAAAAACAGAACGTTGATCGATAAAATATGGATCTTCTTCAGCTCGGTCAAAACAGGAGTGACACTTCTTGTGCTGACCGTCATCGGAGCGGCTATCGGTTCTATACTGCCGCAGCAGTACTTCATCCCATTGAATGAAGATCCCGCAACATTCTACAGTGAGAAGTACGGCTCTATCGGCTATCTCTACTACAAGCTCGGGTTTGATAACCTTTATACATCATGGTGGTTTTTGATTTTGCTGGCACTGGTTGCCTTCTCAATCATTGCAGCGAGTATTGACCGCGGTGTGCCGCTCTTTAAGTCGCTGCGCAGCCAGACAGTCAAAAAGCATCCGTCTTTCCTGAAAAGACAGCGGCTGACATTGACTGATTCTAAAACAGTGGCGCTTGAAGACGTCAAAGCGACGCTTGAGAAAAAACGCTATAAAGTGAAAATAGAAGGCAGCTCACTGCTTGCTGAAAAAGGAAGGATCAGCCGTTACGGTCCTTATATCAACCATCTCGGGCTGATTATTCTGCTTGCCGGCAGTATGCTGCGTTTTATTCCGGCGTTTTATTACGACGGCTCGATCGCGCTGAAGGAAGGGGATACGAAAAGTGTTCCCGGCACAAACAAGCATTACTACATCAGACACGACAAGTTTATTTTTGAGCAGTATGATCAGACGGCGAAGTCCAATACTGTTTCGATGAAAGCAGATGCGTCAGAGAATATGATAGCAAAGAACTACGAAACGAAACTGACACTCTTTACCAATGGCAATAAGAACATCCCGGGTGCAGAACCTGCTCTCAATGAACTGAGAAAAGGCAGTATCCGCGTCAATCACCCGTTTAAGTTTGACCATTTCGAGCTTTATCAGAACAGCTTTGATCAGAGCCAGCTGAAGGAAATGACCTTTAAACTCATCAATAACAAGACAGGGCAGGAGACAGGGAAACAGTTCACGGTGAACCTGGATGAACCCGCGTCCGATTATAAAATCGCGAATAACTTATCGATTCATTTAAGGAACTATGCCCCTGATTTTGATAAGGTCGAGGCAAATGGTACACTGTCTACAAAGTCACCGAATACGATCAACCCGGCCTTCGTCTTTGAAGTTGCGGAGAAAGGCCGGAAACCTGAATTCAGTATGCTGAAAATCCGTTCATCTCAAGACATTTCACAGGGGAACGACTATTCCATCAAGTTTGTCAGTGCGACTAATCATATACTGACTTTCCTGACAGTGAAAAAAGACTTGACGCTGCCTATTTTATTCGCCGGTTTCACTATCTTCCTGCTCGGGCTGTTCATCGGCTCCTATATCAATCACCGCAGAATATGGATCAATCAGGAGAACGGCTTTAAACTGGCAGCACATACGAACAAAAACTATTTCGGTCTGAAAAATGAAATCAACAGTTTATTAGAAACTTATCATCTACCTGAAGTTAAGGACAAAAATGATGAATCGGAGGATCAGTCATGAATCATGATACACTATTGAATATCAGCAGCACGGCGTTATACGCTGCATTCATTCTTTATTTAATAGCAATCGTTCCTTTTTCTGCAAGCATTAAAGCAAAAAGAAAAGGAAGCGAACGCATCGCTGTCATACTGACAGCTGTCGGCTTTATTATGCAGCTTGTCTACTTTGTCACACGATGGCTTGCTGCCGGTCATGCGCCGGTCAGCAACATGTATGAATTTTTAACGATGTTCGGGATTATGATGGTCGGCGGCTTCCTCGTCATCAACGCCATCTATCATACACCGATTCTTGCCTTATTTTCACTGCCGGTAGCGATGCTGGTCATCGTTTATGCAAGTATGTTTTCGCACGATGTCTCACCGCTGATTCCGGCGCTGCAGAGTAACTGGCTGGCTATTCACGTCATTACAGTGACATTATCCTATGGTATTTTATCGGTCAGTTCTGTAGCCGGCCTCATCTATTTGCTTCGCTATGTTGACAGCAGCAAGAAATCAAAAGATGCATTCTGGCTTGAAGTCGTCATGTATTTCATCGTCCTTGTCATCGCCTTTATTTTGACGACGATTGTGATGAAAGGCATTGTCCATTATGAGGACAACTTCTTCTATACGGATAAAAATGGCCGTGATGCGGTCGCAAGCTATCACCTCCCTGCGCTGATCACATTTAAGGATGCGATTCCTGTCAATCCGAATGGTGATAATCAGTGGAAAGAAACGAAACATTTTATGACCGGTATTGAAGTCCCGCCGGTATTGAACGCACAGAAATTAACGACTGTGCTCTGGTCGATTATTATCGGTTCGATTCTTTACGCGCTGATTCGCCTGATTGCAAGAAGGACGATCTTTTCGATGGTCAAACCACTGACGACCAAAGTTTCACTGCCGATGATGGATGAAATCGGCTACCGCTCAGTCATTATCGGCTTCCCGCTGTTTGCGCTAGGCGGCATATTATTTGCAAGCATCTGGGCTCAGATCGCCTGGAGCAGATTCTGGGGCTGGGACCCGAAAGAAGTATGGGCACTGATTACGTTCCTGTTCTATGCCATTTTCCTGCATTTAAGATTAGGACGCGGCTGGGAAGGCAAGAAATCAGCATGGCTTGCAGTAGTCGGTATGGGGATCATCTTATTTAACGTCATTGCGGTAAACTTAATTATTGCAGGGCTGCATTCATACGCCTAGAAAAGGATGTGTCATATGAAAGAGAGAATTCTGATTGTAGATGATGAAGATAGAATTAGAAAACTTGCTAAGATGTATCTGGAACGGGAAGGCTTTGAAACCGTGGAAGCAGCAGATGGTGAACAGGCACTTGAGCTGGCACTGGCGAGCAACTTCCACTGTATTTTACTGGATATCATGCTGCCCGGTATGGACGGCATGGCAGTCTGCCGCAAAATCCGGGAGGAGAAGTCGACGCCGATTATTATACTGACGGCTAAAGGCGAGGAGAACAACCGGGTGGAAGGCTTTGAGATCGGCGCTGATGATTATATCGTCAAACCGTTTTCGCCCCGCGAAGTAGTGCTGCGTGTCAAAGCGATTTTAAGACGCTCACAAAGTTCCCTGTTCTTTCAGCATGACAGTCATGCCAAAGATTTAATAGTATTCGACTCCCTCGTCATCGATAATGATGCCCACCGGGTGAGCGCAGAAAACAAGGAAGTCAATCTGACACCGAAGGAATATGAACTGCTGCTCTTTCTGGCAAAGTCACCGGACAAAGTCTTTGACCGTGAACAGCTGCTGAAAGAAGTATGGCACTATGAGTTTTATGGTGACTTACGCACAGTGGATACGCACGTCAAGCGACTGCGTGAGAAGCTGAATAAAGTATCCCCGCGGACAGCCGAGATGATTCATACGGTATGGGGCGTGGGCTACAAATTTGAGGTCAAAGACCAATGAAGTATTTAAATAGTGTCGTCATTAAACTGTGGTTAACTATCATTTTGATAGTGACTACAGTTTTAATTATATTGTCGATAGCACTCGTCAGTTTCTTCAACGCTTATTTCATTTCTGAGACGGGCAACAACCTCTATCAGAATGCCACTAAAATAGAACAGGTGCTGATGAGCCGGCACAATCAGCAGGATTCACTGGACTATGCCAAGGAGCTGATTGAGAACCCGGCCGGACTGATCATCATTAAAAGTAAGGCTGCACTGACGAAACCGTTTGATGACCCGCTCAAACAAATGATGGTTGATCAAGTGCGGACGAACAAAGATTACAAGAAGGTGTTTGAGCAGGAGCAGCACGTGACAAAGACTATCAATGTCCAGTATCAAGGAGAGCTGCACCGCTATATTCTGCTCGGTTTTCCTTCCCAGGCTTTTAATACGAACGGTGCGATCATCCTCTATCAGGATATCAACTCCATCTCGGACACCATCCAGTACATCTGCCTGATTATCCTCATCGTCACACTGCTGCTTATTATTTTGACGACGATCTTTGCCTTCTTTCTGTCGACAAGAATCACGAAGCCGCTGCTGCTGCTGAAAGACTCGGCCTTCAAAGTGGCACGCGGTGAACAGACCGGCAGACTGGATACGCAGTCGAGGGATGAGATCGGTGAACTGACGGTCGCTTTCAACAAGATGGAACAGGACATACGCCGCAACATCAGTTCCATCAAAGCAGAACGGAACGTGCGGGACAAACTGATTGACGCGATGGCAGACGGGGTGCTCAGCTACAATCTCGATATTGAAGCACAGCTTAAAAATCCGATGGCCGACCGGTTTCTCGCCTTGATAGACGACGAAGCGAAAGCAGTGCTCACTGAACGGTTTAATGCAGTGACGACACTTGAACAGACGGAGACTTATTCAGTCACCGCGCACCATCATCACTTTGTCATCATCATCTCACCGGTGAAGACCAACCAGAAAATCGGAGCCGTTGCTCTCATCCGTGACATGACTGAGGAATATCAGAATGATGAGATGAAGAAGCGGTTTATCGCGAATGTCTCCCATGAACTGAGAACACCGATTCAGATGCTGCAGGGCTATACAGAAGCACTGCTCGACGGAATCGGTGAGACAAAGGAAGAACGCGATGAATTTCTCTATATTATTCTCGATGAGAGCAAACGGCTGAACCGGATGGTCAACGAGCTGCTCAACGTAGCCCGCTATGATGCCGGCAGCAATGAAATGCTGCTGGAGGATGTGCAGGTGAAGTCATTGTTTGACAAAGTTGCGACGAACTTCAACCAGCGCTTGAGCGACAACGGTGTCCAGCTGACTGTTGAAGTGGATGATGAGCTGCACTGGAGGATGGACTATGACAAGATGATCCAGGTGCTGACCAACTTAATAGATAACGCCATCAGGTACACGCATGCCGGTGACAAAGTTATGCTTCAGGCAGCCGGGGATGATGTGCTTGAGATGATTGTCATGGACACAGGTGTAGGTATAGCGGCGTCGCATCTTCCTCATATTTTTGACCGGTTCTACAAAGTGGATGCCGCAAGAACGCGAGGGAATCACGGGACAGGGCTCGGCTTGTTCATCGTGCAGGCCATCGTGCAGTCTCACGGCGGGACGATTACTGTGGCCAGTGAAGCAGGGCAGGGGACAAAATTCATGATTTCAATACCAAAACATTGATTTTTTATTGGTTTTTGATATGATTAGTGATGGACTTAAGTCCAAAATAATTAAATATTCATCTTCGGGGACGGTGAAATTCCGTACCGGCGGTTATAGCCCGCGACCTGTCATCGTATGATGATGGCTGACTTGGTGGAACTCCAGGGCCGACAGTAAAGTCTGGATGGGAGAAGATGGAGGGAACACATGAATATCGTCATGTTTATTTGTGATGCCACCTCCTCATTCTCGGATGAATGTAAGGAGTTTACCATGGCAAATATTCATAAGACAAAACGGCTGATCTTGATCAGTCTATTAAGCGCAATCAGTTTCATCTTGATGTTCATCAAATTTCCACTGCCGTTTCTACCGCCTTATTTAACGATTGATTTCAGTGATATTCCGGCACTGCTGGCATTATTCACTGTAGGACCCGCTGGTGCACTGGCTGTAGAAGCGATTAAAAATATTCTTAACTTCCTGTTCACTCCGGCCGATCCTGTCGGTCCGGTAGCGAACTTTTTAGCAGGTGCATCTTTCCTGCTGAGCATCTACTTTGTGTCAGGACGGCATCATCTCGTACCTGCTTTTTTAGTGGCGACACTTGTCATGGCAGCTGTGATGAGCATTTTGAACTACTTTGTGCTGCTGCCGCTTTACGGCATGATCATGAATCTTGAGGATATCGCGGCGAACTTAAAAGTTATCGTGTCTGCAGGAATTATCCCGTTCAATGTCGTTAAAGGGTTAGTTGTCTCAGTCATTTTCATGCTCATCGCACGACCGCTGCTGCCACTGCTGCGCAGACGTTTTTAACATCATACTTGATAACAAACTAACATGACATAACAGAGCCGGCATTTGCCGGTTCTTTTTATGGAAACAAACACTTGCAATTGAATCGCCTATTGATTATGATATATCTTATTAAATATATCGGAATTGTAGGAGGTAAACAATTGATCTGGACAATTATTAGTGGTTTAATCGTAGGTGCACTTCTCGGTTTTGTCATGCAGCGGACAAGATTCTGTCTGACAGGCGGCTTCAGAGATATGTACGTGCAAAAAAGCAACAAAATGTTTTATGCGTTACTGATCGCCATTACCATTCAGAGCATCGGGCTGCTGATCTTATCAGCGGCAGGTGTCTATCAGCTGAGCTATGAAGCATTTCCGGTCGTCGGAACCATCATCGGCTCGTTTGTTTTTGGTGTTGGTATTATTCTTGCAGGCGGCTGTGCCACAGGAACATGGTACCGTGCAGGTGAAGGGCTGATCGGCAGCTGGATTGCCCTCTTCATGTATGCTCTCAGTGCATCAGCGACGAAATTCGGATTCCTGAAACCGGTCCTCGACAAAATCAACAGCAAAACAGTCGTCAGCTCTAGTATGACGGAAACGACAGGCATTCCATTCTGGGTGTTCGTTGTAGTGCTGGCAGCCGTCACGTTATTCTTTGTGAACCGTTCACTGAGTAAAAAGTCAGCCGCTGTTCCTCAATTGAAACAGCGCTACACAGGTATAAGACATTACTTGTTCGAGAAGCGTTATCATACATTTACAGCAGCGGTCGTCATCGGTTTGATTGCACTACTTGCCTGGCCGATGAGCATATCGACTGGTAGGGTCGGCGGTCTCGGCATCACGACACCATCAGCTAAACTGGTTCAGTTTATTACGACAGGTAATGTGTCACTGCTTGACTGGGGCGTATTCCTTGTTCTTGGGATTGTCGCCGGCTCATACATCGCTGCTAAAGGGTCACGCGAATTCAGATGGAGACTGCCGGACATTAAGACGATCAGAAACAGCGTCATCGGTGGTGTGATGATGGGATTCGGCGCATCTATGGCAGGCGGCTGTTCTATCGGTAACGGTATGGTGGCAACAGCAACGATGTCATGGCAGGGCTGGCTGTCCTTAGTCTTTATGATCCTTGGCACCTGGTTTATGAGTTACTTTGTATTTGTCAGACCGATGCAGCAGTATAAGAAATCAGCAAAAACTAAAGCGGTCGCGCAGACTGCCTAATAGACAGGAGAAGTTATTATGGTACACGAATTAGGGACGGTTGGGATGGTCTGTCCATTCCCGTTAATCGAAGCTCAGAAAAAAATGGAGACACTAGCAGTAGGTGAAGAACTTAAAATAGATTTCGACTGCACGCAGGCAACAGAAGCCATTCCGAACTGGGCAGCGGACAACAACTACCCGGTGACGAACTATGAGCAGCTGGATGATGCGTCATGGACCATCACCGTGCAGAAAGCTTAGTTTAAGAAAGTGATTGTCATAAAAAAACGGATGGAATAATAGATTCCATCCGTTTTTTATGTGGTTATTCGAATTTAAGTGCATCTCCGTCGAATGATTCATCTGCTACTTTAATAGAATCGGTCGGACATCCTTCAAACGCATCGATCATGTCTTCTTCCAGTTCCTCAGGAACTTCTTGAGTCCCTTTGTTGTCATCGAGGATTACAAATGCAATGCCTTCATCATCATAGTCATATATATCGGGCGCAGCGGCACCACAAGCACCACATGCGATACATGTATCCATATCGACAATCGTATATTTACCTGCCAAACTATTCGCCTCCTTACATAAAAGTGCTACACTATCAGTACATACTTATTTTAGAGATTCATTCCTTATTTTTCAACCTATATTATTCGGAGGAACCAATGAATTCTGTACTAGCACTGGCGGCAAAAAAGAAGTTTCAGTCAAAAACGGATAAAAGTTTCATTAATATATTGACCGGCTATAAATCCCACCAGACGTATTTCGATGCTTTAATGCAGGGGATGATGCCGTTCTATCATGCTTTTCCTGAGCTTAAAGCACTATTGACTGAACAGGATGGGGCGGTGGAAGATTATATTTTCTATCCTTATTTCTATGATTCCGCTGCACTGACCTTCCAGAGTTTGAGGCTGCTGACACAGTCGTTGTCCGCCTATGCCGGGAAGTTGACGATGTTTTATCCGGTCACCAATCATCTTTATGTGCAGCAGCAGGTCAAGCACTGTTTTGCTTACTACAAAAATCATCCTGATGAATTTAAAGCGGAACTTATCAGTCTATACGAACAGGTCGAACAGCAGCTCGGCGCATGCTGCAGCTTCCTGCTGCTGCCGGACGGATGCGGACAGCATAGCAGCAGGTCCGAACTGACGACCCGGTTTCAGCTGCCTGCAGACGCACTGGAGCTTGTACTGCTGAAGGAGTTCAATCTGCTGACCGAGCTCATCCGACAGCATCCGGTGCTGTCTCCTCTCTACATCCGGCTGCCGCTTCACAGTGCCACTGAGAAAACAGCAGCACTGCTCAGCGGGCGGCTCACCATTCAGCAGATGGCTGCTGCCCGCGGGGTTAAACATCACACTATAGAAGATCACCTCATAGAGATGATGATTAAAGATTATCCGTTTGACTGGCAGCGCTTCATCAGGCCGGCAGAGGTCGGTGAAATTCGGGCGCTGTACGACAAGCATGCTTTTGAACGGCTGAAGCCTTACTTCGAAAACTCAAGTATCGATGATTACTTCAAGATTAAGCTTGCCATCTGTCTTGTAATTAAGGGGGAATATAATGGACCAGAAGCAGATTCTTAAGCAAATATACGGCTTCCAGACGCTCCGTCCCGGGCAGGAGGCTATTGTTGAGGCAGCGAACCGCGGCGAGGATATTCTCGCGCTGCTGCCGACAGGTGGCGGCAAGTCACTCTGCTATCAGCTTCCTGTCCTGACTGTCAACGGCAGGGCGCTGGTCATTACACCGCTCGTTTCATTGATGGAGGACCAGGTCGCAGAGCTTAAACGGCTGAAAATCAAAGCGGTGTGCATTCACAGCCATCTTGATATCCGGGAGAAGCGGATGATTCTTGATCGGCTCCAGCAGTATCACTTCATCTTCTGCTCTCCTGAATGGCTTGCGACTGATAGAGCGCGCGCCTTTATCTCTGCTGTTGATTTCACCCATATCATCATTGATGAAGCGCACTGTCTCTCTGAGTGGGGCTATGATTTCAGGCCGCATTATCTGCTGCTGAACGAACTGCTGGATTATTATGCCGGCGCCCAGGTGATAGCCCTGACAGCGACTGCTAATGATAAGACCATTCATGACATCCAGCATCTGCTGCACCGGCGCCTTCATGTCATCGACAATCGAACGGTCAGAGAGAACATCTTTTTGAAGGTGCTGCCTGCGCCATCTGCCAGAAAAATGTCGCTGCTGAAAGAGCTGCTGTGGTCTGCCGGACCGTCAATCATCTACTTCTCTTCAAAGCGGATGTGCGATGATATCCATCAGCAGCTGACAAGTGCGGGTTTCAAGGGGATGACCTATCATGCTGATATGAGCTATGAGGATAGGATGGGCGTGCAGCTGTCCTTTCAGAATGACAGCATCCAGTATGTCTGCGCCACCAGCGCGTTTGGCATGGGAATCAACAAGAAGAACATCAGAACGGTTATCCACTATCATGTCCCGAAGTCGATGTTTCAATACGTGCAGGAAATCGGCCGGGCGGGGCGTGACGGTGAGCAGTCCCAGGCCATTCTGCTGTTTAATGCAGAAGACCTGAATATTGCCTACAGATTTCTTGAAGAAGACCGGGTGACAGAACAAGACCTGATATTATATCGGGACAATATCCGGCTCAGTGAAGAGAAACAGGAGTCTATCTCGATTCTGCTCAGACGATTTTCGTATCAGGAACTTGAGCGGCTGCTGACACTGGAAACCGCCGTCAAATATGAGGCGCTGCGGGCGATGACTGAATACGGGGCAAAAGACCATTGTCTGACCAGCAGGCTTTATGATGTAGAAGAAGGGTGCCGACATTGTCAAGTCTGTGTCGGTGATCAAGCGTTCAGCTTCCAGACGGTGCTGCAGCAGAAAACAGAGCTCGGCTACAAGGAATACATTAATTCTTTGTTTCCGGCCTAGTAGTGCTTTACTAATAAGTCTTTCATTGTCTATAATAAATAATATATTTATATAAAGAATAAGCAGGTGAGAACATGTCAAAAGATGATTTTAGAGATGAATTTGAAAAAAGCAGACAGCCTATCGAAAGACAGGAAGATGTGACAGAAGAGCCGACGGTGACGTCTGATGCGCAGGCGGATGACACGCAAGGATTTCTGAAGCGTGGTGTGTCCAGAAAGAACCGTTCAGCAGAAAGACGACGTCGTGTCGAACAGAACGAAGATGAACCGGCGGAAGAAAGAGGAAGAGACAAACGGCGTAAGCGCAACGCGGCAGCCGGTGAAGCGGATCAAACAATCAGCCGGACGACATTTGTTGCCGGTGCCGGCAGCACGGCGGAACAAAGTGCAGAAGCGGATGCGGTTGAGCCGACTCCTGTCGAGCCCGTCGCAGCAGAACATGAAAGTGATGAAGCAGACGAGCATAAGCCTGCAAGCAAGTTGATACCTCTGTTAGCGGCTCTGTTAATCTTAATACCGATCATACTGCTGATTGGAATGTATATTAACAAGCAGATCAACGGTCCAAAGCAGGATCAAGTAGCGGTCACTCAAAATAAAGAGCAGTCTACAGAAGACAAAGCTGCGACGAAATCAAAGGCTGAAACGACAGACACAGCTCAAGAGCCGGCGACGACAGAAGCAGTAACGACAGAAGCACCGATGACCGAAGCAGCAACTGAAGAAGTGACGACAGAAGCACCAATGACAGAAGCACCAACGACAGAAGCACCGATGACCGAAGAAGTAACAACAGAAGTACCGACGACGGAAACACCGATGACAGAAGCAGCAACTGAAGAAGTAACAACAGAAGCACCGACAACAGAGGTGCCAACGACAGAAACACCGGCTTCCGAGAAAGTCACAACTGAAGATAGCCATCATACAGTAGCAGCGACTCACGTTGTAGGCGCCAACGAGAATTTATACCGCATTGCCATTAAATATTATGGCAGTGGTACACCTGCAAACGTAGAAAAGATTAGACGTGCCAATGGCATTTCAGGCAATGCAATCGGGGCAGGACAGACATTAGTCATACCTGAATAGTAAGCAAATTAGGGGGATGGATATGTACTTAAAAACGATTATGATACCAAAAGGCAAGTGTTATGTGGCAAGTCCTGACGATTCTGTCAGATCAGTGCTTGATAAGCTGGAGCATTACGGAATTGACGGCATGCCGGTAGTAGGCAGCGGTACTTATTTCGGCACAGCGACACAGTTTGATATTTTCAGACATTTCTTCTTCATGAAAGATAGAAAAGGTAAGGACGATTTTCTGGATAATACGAAGATTAAAGACATTTTGACACTTGATAAATATAGTGTTAAAGACGACTCATTATTTGAAGAATCATTTTTGTCACTTCAAGATTTCCCGATTCTAAGTATCATCAATGACCGTAATGAATTTCTCGGTGTAGTCACACGCTTTGATGTTATGGAGCAGTTCAAGAGTGCATTCGGCATGAACCGTAAGGGCGTCCGTATCGCCATCACTTCCATCGATGCAGAAGGCCGTATTAAGCGTCTGGCGCAGGCGATGCAGAAATTCAAAGTGAACGCCATTTCATTTGTTACATTTGATGAGACAGATAAGATGCACCGCCGTATGATCATTAAAGTAGAATCAGATAAGGACATCAAGAAATTTACAAAATACTTAAAAAATCACGGATTTAAAATCCTTGATATTCAAGAAGACTAAGGAGCTCGTTGCTGAGCTTCTTTTTTATGAGGAAGGTGTAATCATTTGAAAGTAATTGAAAGTATTATTATCGGAGCAGGGCCGTGCGGTATGTCAGCAGCAATCGAGCAGAAAAGGCTGGGGATTGATACGCTGATTATTGAAAAAGGTAATGTAGTGCAGGCAATCTACAACTATCCGACCCATCAGACGTTCTTCTCATCCAGTGAGAAGCTCGGCATCGGGGACGTACCGTTTATAGTCGAAGAGCATAAGCCGAGACGCAACCAGGCGCTTGTCTACTACCGTGCGGTTGCAAAATATTATGACCTGGACATCCGTATTGAAGAGACCGTGCTTGAAGTGACACGACATGACGACGGCTTCCGGCTGAAAACAACTAAGGACACGTATCAGTGCCGCTACTTGACGATTGCGACAGGTTACTATGGTCAGCCGAACACACTTGAAGTGCCGGGTGCAGAGCTTGCGAAAGTCCATCACTATTTCAAGGAGGCACATCCGTACTTCAACAAGAAAGTAGTGATCATCGGCGGCAAAAATTCAGCAGTCGATGCTGCGATCGAACTGGAGAAGGCAGGGGCAGAAGTGACGGTCATTTACCGGGGCGCTGCGTATTCAAAGAGCATTAAGCCATGGATACTGCCGATTTTTGATTCACTCGTCAAAAACGAAAAGATTGAGATGCATTTCAATGCGCATGTTGAAGAAATTACTGAAAACATCGTCATCTTCTCAGCGGAAGGTAACACTTATGAGCTTGAGAATGATGATGTGTTTGCGATGATCGGTTATCATCCTGACTATTCATTTCTGAAGGCAGCGGGCATCGAGCTTGTGACCAATGATTACGGTACAGCGCCTTACTATGACCGCGAGACGATGGAGACGAATGTAGCTGATTTGTTCATCGCAGGCGTCATCGCTGCCGGAAATGATGCGAACACCATTTTCATCGAAAATGGTAAGTTCCACGGCGGTCTTATAGCGGAAACCATCAATAAGAGGAGAGCCGTTACCGGCTGAAATAAGTGGTCAGTTTCTCACTGTGCAGACCGTTGCTGAGTGCAACAATCAGCTTCAGCCGGGCTTTCTGACCGTTCAGGCCGTTCGAGAAGATGACTCCTTTCTGATGAAGCTCATAGCCGCCGCCTTCATACTGATAGTTATTGCTGACGATGCCGTTGAAGCAGCGTGAGACAAGGACGACTGGAATATGCTGGGCAAGCAGTTCGTTCAGCCCGCTGAGCGCACTCGGCGGCAGGTTTCCCTGCCCTAGTGCTTCAATGATGACGCCGTTATAGTGCGCTTCACTGAAGAAGCGGAGCAGTTCTGCATCCAGGTCGGCATGTGCTTTAATCAGTCCGACTTTAATGGATTCATCGACTTTGACGAGCGGCTGATGCCTCACCGGCAGATGATGGAAGTAAATGTTGTTCTTTGTAATAATGCCGAGCGGCCCGTAGTTCGGGCTCTGGAAAGTGCTGGTGTTGGAAGTATGGGTCTTTGTCACGTTTTTAGCGCTGTGAATCTCGTCATTAAACACAACGAGTACGCCCTTTCCTTTGGCATTCACATCACAGGCAGTCCGTACCGCTGCGATATAGTTGTATAGACCGTCCGCACCGATTTCATTGGAGGAACGCATGGCGCCGGTCAATATAACAGGGATGGAGACATTTAACGTCAGATCCAGAAAATACGCTGTTTCTTCAAGCGTATCAGTGCCGTGGGTGATCACGACGCCGTCATAGTTATCTTCATTAATATGCAGGATAATGGTCTTTCTTAAGTCATTCATATGATGTAACGTCATATGCGGTGAGGGCACCTGGAATGGATGAATCTCTGTAATTTCTGCCAGCTGCTGTACCGTCGCAGCATTGGATACTGGGTTTTCATTGTTCGTTGTCACATAGCCGTCTTTATTTTCTGACATGCTGATGGTGCCCCCTGTATGGAGCACTAATAGCTTTTTCATGGCTGCCTCCTTATTACATTGCTGTTATTTCTATGATAGAATAAATAAGATTAAACGACAAGGTAGGTAACATGATGAATAAGATAAACATCGCAATAGACGGCCCGGCAGCAGCCGGGAAGAGCACGATTGCTAAACGAGTGGCTGAAGCACTCCGTATGGTCTACGTGGATACAGGTGCCATGTACCGTGCCATTACGCTTGCACATCTTAATAATCAGGAGACATCTTTCAAGGAGCTGGTTGGTCAGCTGGAGCTCAGACTGATCAACGATGACGGTCAGCGCGTACTGCTGAACGGTGAAGACATTACAGACAGAATCCGGGAGAATGATATCACGGAAAATGTATCGTTTGTAGCGAGTCAGCAAGAAGTCCGTGAGTTTCTTGTGCAGCTGCAGCAGCTGATGACCCGCGACAAGGGAGTGGTCATGGACGGCCGCGATATCGGCACGACAGTCATTCCTGATGCCGAACTGAAAATTTATATGATCGCCTCTGTCGAGGAACGGGCTAACAGACGGCTGCTGGACAATGCCGCCCGCGGCATCGTGAGTACGTATGACCAGCTTGTCGCTGATATTTCCGAGCGTGACCATCTGGACATGACGCGTGACATCTCCCCGCTGTCAAAAGCAGAAGATGCCATCCAGATCGATACAACAGGGCTGACGATCGACAAAGTAACCGAGAGAATTCTCGCCCTTGCTGAAGAAAAACTGCAGTAAAGGCGTATCTCTTGACTTTTAAACAATATTATAAGAAGTTTAATAGGGAAGATTTATTATTAGGAGGACGAGACGATGACTGAAGAATTCAACGAAAATATGATTACTGAAATTAATGAAGGCGATAAAGTGACAGGTACTGTCCAAAAACTCGAAGATAAGCATGTAGTCGTGCATATCGACGGTGCAAAATATGATGGTATCATCCCAATCAGCCAATTAACAAGCCTTCATATCGACAAAGCTGAAGAAGCGGTTTCTGTTGGGGACGAAATCGAAGCATTTGTCACTAAAATCGAAGACAAAGAAGAAGATGGACACTATATTCTTTCTAAACGTCAATTAGATGAAGTTCAATCATTTGATTCACTACGTGAGAAATTCGAAAATAATGAAACCATTGAAGCAGAAGTTAAAGAAGTCGTTAAAGGCGGCCTTGTAGTAGATGTCGGTCTGCGCGGTTTCATTCCTGCTTCATTGATTTCCACTAACTATATTGAAGACTTCTCAGATTACCAGGGCCGTCAGCTGACACTGAAAATTGAGGAGCTGGATCAGGAGAAAAACCGTGTCATCCTGAACCATAAGGCTATTGAAGAAGAAGAGAACAAAGTGAAGCGTGCAGAAATGTTGAAATCACTTGAAACAGGTGCGGTCGTAGACGGTAAAGTCGCACGTATTACGAACTTCGGCGCTTTCGTCAATATCGGCGACGTCGACGGGCTGGTTCACATTTCGCAGATTACCCACGACCGTCTTGAAAAAGTAGAGGATGCCCTTGAAATCGGTCAGGACGTCAAAGTTAAAATCTTAAATGTCGATGAAGATTCAGAGCGAATCTCACTTTCTATTAAAGATGCACTGCCAGGACCTTTCGAAACAATCGATGAACAGTTCAAAGTGGGCGATATTGTCGACGGTAAAGTGATGAGACTTGCAGCATTCGGCGCATTCGTCGAAATCGCTAAAGGACTTCAGGGTCTTGTGCATATTTCTCAGATCAGCCACGAACATATCGGCAGTCCATCAGACGTACTAGAAGTCGGTCAGACCGTACGCGTGAAAATTCTTGATATCAACAAAGCGGATGAACGTATCGGCTTATCTATCAAAGCGACTGAAGAACAGACAGAAGACTTTGATACATCTTATTTAAGTGCTGCACAGCATGACGACGATGCACCGACTTTAGGCGATGTTTTCGGCGACAAATTCAAAAATTTAAAATTATAATAAGCCCTTATTAAAGAAGTAACGTTTCGGCGTTACTTTTTTTAATTATGATAACAATTCAAGATATGATAGAATATACAGGATATTAATTGAGAGGAAGAACAAGATTGACTAAACCAACAATAGCTATAGTCGGCCGTCCTAACGTCGGTAAATCGACGATATTCAACCGGATTATCGGTGAGCGCGTCTCTATCGTCGAAGATACACCCGGTGTGACACGCGACCGAATTTATTCCAGTGGTGACTGGCTGACACATGAATTCAATATTATAGATACGGGCGGCATTGAGCTCGGTGACCAGCCGTTTCAGGAGCAGATTCGTGCCCAGGCTGAAATTGCGATCGATGAAGCAGATGTCATCATCTTCATGACTAATGCCCGTGATGGCGTAACGCGCGACGATGAATTCGTGGCCCAGCTGCTCTATAAATCCAATAAACCGGTTGTACTAGCAGTGAATAAAGTGGATAACCCGGAAATGAGAGCAGATATTTATGAATTCTATTCGCTGGGATTCGGTGAACCGTTCCCTATCTCAGGCTCCCACGGCCTTGGCCTGGGCGACCTGCTGGATGAAGCGAGCAAGCATTTCCCTGAGGAAAGTGAAGAGGACTATGATGACAATGTCATTAAATTCAGTCTGATCGGTCGTCCTAACGTCGGTAAATCAAGTATGATCAACAGTATTCTTGGTGAAGAGCGGGTCATCGTGTCACCGGTCGCTGGAACAACTCGTGATGCCATTGATACGGTATATACCTACCAGGACCAGGAATATGTCATGATTGATACAGCTGGTATGCGTAAAAAAGGGAAAGTCTATGAAGCGACGGAACGCTATTCAGTCTTACGTGCGCTGCGTGCCATTGAACGTTCCAATGTCGTCTTAGTTGTCATCGACGCTGAAGAAGGTATCATTGAGCAGGACAAGAAGATCGCAGGCTACGCACATGAAGCGGGAAAAGCTATCATCATTGTCGTCAACAAATGGGATACAGTGGATAAAGACTCGAAGACGATGAAGAAGTTCGAAGATAATATCCGGGCGCACTTCCAGTTTCTGGACTATGCGCCGATTGCGTTTGTCTCTGCTTTACAGCGCAAACGTCTGACAACATTGTTTCCGCTGATCAATATGGCAAGTGAAAACCATAAAAAACGGGTGCAGAGCAGCACGCTCAATGAAGTAATCACTGATGCTGTAGCGATGAACCCGACGCCCACTGACAATGGCAGCCGCCTGAACATCTTCTACAGTACACAGGTCGCGATTGAACCGCCGACGTTTGTCATCTTTGTCAATGATGTAGAGATGATGCACTTCTCCTATAAGCGGTTCCTGGAGAACAGAATACGTGATGCATTTGGATTTGAAGGAACGCCGATCCATTTAATCACAAGGAAGCGTAATTAGGAGGGACTTTTAATGACAGCTATAACAGTGTTGGGGACAGGAAGCTGGGGAACAGCACTTGCGAACGTTCTGCTGGATAACGGTCATGACGTCCTCATGTGGGGTAAAACAGAGCAGACGGTCAATGAGCTGACGACTGATCAAACGAACAGTCAATATTTGCCGGGGATATTATTGAACCCGCGTATGCGGGCGACGACGGCTCTTCACGAAGCGGCTGCCTTCAGCGACATCGTCATCATGGCTGTGCCGACGAAAGCCGTCCGGGAAGTCTGCCGGAAGCTGAATGATGCAGTCGCTGGCAGGAAAGTGTTTATCCACGTCTCAAAAGGGATTGAACCGAAAACATTCAAGCGTATCTCTGAAATGATTGAAGAAGAAATAAAACCGGAATTCTTCGGTGGTGTCGGCGTGCTGAGTGGACCGAGTCATGCGGAGGAAGTGGCGCAGAAGCAGCCGACGACTGTCGTGGTGGCCTCCTGCAGTGAAACCATCAGAACAATGGCACAGGATTTGTTTATGTGTGATTACTTCCGGGTCTATACCAATGATGATCTGGTTGGTGTGGAGATCGGCGGCGCCTTAAAGAATATTATTGCGCTGGCTGTCGGTATTACAGACGGGCTCGGCTACGGAGATAATGCGAAAGCTGCGTTGATGACCCGTGGACTTGCTGAAATCACACGGCTCGGCACGAAAATGGGCGCAGATCCGCTGACATTTCTCGGTCTCGCAGGGATCGGTGACTTGATTGTCACTTGTACATCCGTGCACTCGAGAAACTGGAAGTGCGGTAATATGCTGGGCAGAGGACTATCACTTAATGATGCCTTAAATGAGATGGGTATGGTGGTCGAAGGTGTCAGAACGACGGAAGCGGCCTATGAGATGGCCCGGACGTATCATGTCGAAATGCCGATCACTGAAGCGCTCTACGGTGTGCTGTTCAATGATGAACCGCTGGAAAATAACGTGAAGCTCTTGATGAACCGCGAAAAAACAAATGAATAGGTGGCTCTAATGTTTAACATCTCTAGAATGGATTTAATGTGGGTATCTTTCTACTCATTAGGATTAATGCTGGCGGCGATGGCACTCATCTACTTCGCCAGATTTAAAGTGAAGAATAAAGCTCTAGCGACTGTGCTGACCATTGCCGCTTATTTAAGTCTGCTGATCAGCGGGCTGTTGATGATTATTGTGCTAGGTGGGTCCAGTTATGCTTAAACGTCTCTTACTATTAATTATTCCTGTCTTTTTCCTGTCCGGCTGTCTATATCCGGAAGAGCAGCGCGCTGAAAACCAGGTGGCACCAGCCGATCAGCTGAACATGGTGCAGACTGCGGTCAATCAGTATCAGCAGGATAATAACGGCCTGCTGCCGCTTAAAGACCGGGATGAAAGCTATGACCTGTATGTCAAGCATCCGATTGATTTCGACAAACTATCACCGCGCTACTTATCTCAGCTGCCCGGCTCTTCTTTCGAAAAAGGCGGCTACTTCCAGTATGTGCTGATGGACGTCGAGACGCATCCGAAAGTGAAGCTGATCGACCTGAGAACAGCAGAAGTGCTGAAAGATTTGAGGATCCGGCTGAACATTAAAGATAATGAACTGCCGCTGAAAAAGAAAATCGGACCTAATGTCTATGAGATTGACTATAAAAAATACGGCTTAAAAAAATATCCGACTGTAAAAAGCCCTTACAGCGGTGAAGCGCTGCCCGTTTATATCAACGGGGGCAGCGAATTCATCGTGGATTACACAGTGGATCTCGGCAGAATCATCAATACAAAACAGTTGAAGCTGAAAAAAGGAACAGATATCCGTCATATTCTTTATGACGACTCACCCATCCTGCCGGCCTACAGTGTTCCATATACAGTAGACAATCATAATGAACCGATATTTAAATCGCAGGCTATTGCAGAGTGAAAAAAGAGTGAAACTGACAATAAACATTGCAGTATCAACGTTTGTTGTGTTAAAGTCATAACATAATGATAATCATTTATCATTACATAACCTTTGGGGAGGTGAATTGACGTGAATAAAACAGATTTAATCAATGCAGTTTCTGAAAATGCTAATTTAACTAAAAAAGAAGCAGGTTTAGCTGTTGATGCTGTTTTTGAATCAATTCAGAAATCATTATCTAATGGTGAGAAGGTTCAATTAATCGGTTTTGGTAACTTTGAAGTTCGTGAACGTGCTGCTCGTAAAGGGCGTAACCCACAAACTGGTAAAGAAATCGAAATTCCGGCAAGCAGAGTGCCAGGATTTAAAGCTGGTAAAGCTTTGAAAGACGCAGTTAAATAATTGTGACTTTTAAAAAAGCCCGTTAACGGGCTTTTTTATTTTGAGTATTTTAGTTTATCTCTTTCATATTTAAGTTATAATATACAGGTAATGACTGGAGGAAAAATGATGGATTTCATCGCGCAGTACCAACATGATAACCAATTACTTGAACAGCGGTACACATCATACAAGTGCCCTGAAATCAATCCTTATATCGCATCTATCGTTCGGCGCCTCGATATAAGCAGCAACATCAAAAAAGCTGTGCTGGCCATTGACTCGAGTATGAGATATGCAGACACGATCACGCATAGCAACAAAGCGACAGCTTTATTGACAACCGACCTGCTGAGCGCACTCTTCTATCGGTATATGGCGGAGCCTTTCAACCCGGAGCAGTTCAAGCTGCTGACACAGGCGGTTAAAGACCAGAATATATGGAAGGCGCAGTTCAAGGAAACCGGGGACTTATCATTAATCGCCCGGATTGAGACCGCCTTCATCGCGCCGTTTATGTCGCTTGACGATACCGATGTAGTGACATTGATTCAACAGTCTTCGCTTAATAATTTGACAAAGTAGGTGCAACATTGACTAAACAGGGAATGCCGCAAACACAGGAAGAAAAAACAGAACTGGTTCACGGTGTCTTCGAAAACATTTCGACGCGCTATGACCGGTTGAATGATATTATCAGCTTCAACCAGCATAAGAGCTGGCGTAAGAAAGTCATGAAACGGATGCAGGTGAAACGAGGTGCCCATGCGCTTGATGTCTGCTGTGGTACCGGGGACTGGACGATTCAGCTGGCTGATGCTGTCGGCCGCACCGGACATGTGACCGGTCTTGACTTCAGTGCCAACATGCTGAAAGTCGCCGAGGCAAAGACAAATCATACTGCCAACATTGAACTGATCCAGGGCAATGCCATGGCGCTTCCCTTTGAAGATGACCAGTTCGACTATGTCACCATCGGTTTCGGTCTCCGAAACGTCCCTGATTATTTGCAGACTTTAAAAGAAATGCTCCGTGTGGTAAAACCGGGCGGTATGGTGGTCTGTCTGGAGACAAGTGACCCGACCATGCCGGTATTTAAGCAGGGCTATCAGGTCTACTTTAAATTCATCATGCCGCTGTTCGGCAAAATATTCGCCAAATCAATGAAAGAATACAGCTGGTTACAGCAATCTGCCTTTAACTTCCCGGGCAAATACGAGCTGGCAAAACTTTTTGCACAGGCCGGATTTGTCAATATCGAATTCAAAGGATTTACAGGCGGCGTCAGTGCGATGCATATCGGCTATAAACCACATTAAGGATGATCACTATGAATGAAAGTATCCGCTCAGTTGAATCGTTGTTAAATGAGGTCATCAGTGACAATCATTCTTCCTTGAACGAAGCGGGGAAGCACATTTTGACGTCTGGTGGTAAGAGAATCAGACCTTATTTCGTGCTGCTGGCCGGGACATTCGGCAGTGCGGACGATGACACTTTGATCCGGACCGCAACTGCACTGGAAATTATCCATATGGCGAGTCTTGTCCATGATGACTATATCGACAACAGCGCTAAAAGACGGGGGGTCAGCGCTGTTCATGAAGAATGGAATGCACCGGTAGCCATACAGACCGGACATTATCTCCTCGCCTCGGCGCTTAACTTGATCTCTGGCATTGATAATCAGTCCTATCATCAGTACTTCGCAGACGTTATTCTGGAAGTGTGCTACGGAGAGTTCGCACAGATGGAAGATCAGTTTAATACGGCTGTATCATTTACGAAGTATTTGAGGCGCATCAACAGAAAGACCGCGATCCTGCTTGAGGCGAGCTGCAAACTTGGTGGTCTCAGCACGGGGGCAGCTGACAAAGAGATTTATCATCTCGGTAAGTTCGGTCATTTTATGGGGATGAGCTTTCAGATCATCGATGATGTACTGGATTATACAAGCAATGAAGCAGCCCTTGGTAAACCGGTCGGCAGTGATATCAGGAATGGTCATATGACACTCCCGCTGATGTGCGCCGTAAAACATGACGCGCAGCTGAGCGCACTGCTTGCTGAACTTCACGCCGGGCAGTCTGAAGATTATTTCAGGCAGGTCATTGAAGCGGTGAGAGCAGCAGGTATTACTCCTGCTTTGGACATCAGTGCAGCCTATGCCCGAAAAGCGGCCGCTCATCTCCATGAACTGCCTGAGACACCGGCTCGAGCAAAGATGCAGGAACTGCTGGACCGGATGACAAGACGGACACATTAGGCATTGAAAGAAATCGTTTACAATGGTAAACTGTCTTTGGCTTTATAATAATTAAAGGTAGGGATAATGATGGAGAGAACATTTTTAATGATCAAGCCTGACGGTGTTGGTCGTAACTTGATCGGCGAGATCGTCAGAAGAATTGAAAACAAAGGGTTAAAAATTGTTGGTGCTAAATTGATGACTGTGTCCGAAGAGCTGGCAAAAACGCATTACGGGGAGCACAGTGAAAGACCATTTTTCGGTGAGCTTGTAGAATTCATTACATCAGGCCCAGTGTTTGCGATGGTACTTGAAGGGGAGAACGTTGTTCAGGTCGGACGTACGTTAGTGGGTGTCACTAATCCTTCTGAGTCATTGCCTGGCACTATCCGTGGTGACTACGGTCTGACAGTCGGCAAAAATATTATCCATGGTTCAGATTCTGTTGAATCAGCAGACAAAGAGATTGCCTTGTGGTTCAAGGAAGACGAACTGGTTGACTATTCTTTAGTGAATGCAGCCTGGATCTATTAATATACATAAAACAGGTCGTGCCGTGGCACGACTTTTTTTATTTATGTTAAACTAGACGTATTGAATAGTGTGAAAGGATGTATGCGTGTGAGATTTTTAACAGCGGGTGAATCGCATGGCCCACAGCTGACTGTGATTATTGAAGGAATTCCTGCCAATCTTCAGCTGACAGCGGAAGAAATAACGAGTGAACTTTTGAAAAGGCAGGGCGGCTACGGCCGGGGACGCCGTATGCAGATCGAGAAAGATACAGTGGAAATCATGTCCGGTGTAAGAAATGGCTATACACTCGGCAGTCCGATTACGCTTGTCGTCAAAAATGACGATCATAAACACTGGCTGAACATCATGGGCACCGCACCGATTGACGAGGCAGCTCAGGAGGCGATGAAACGCGTTATCACGAAACCGAGACCAGGGCATGCTGACCTTGTCGGCGGCATGAAATATAATCACCGGGATCTGCGGAACGTACTTGAACGTTCAAGTGCACGGGAGACAGCGGCAAGAGTAGCTGTCGGTGCGGTCGCAAAATTACTGCTCAAACAGCTGGGAATCGAGATCATCAGCCGCGTCAAAGAAATCGGCGGCGTCAAAGATGAGCACGAGTATACGCTGGAGGATATTAGGAATGGCAATGAGCGGAATGATGTCAGATGTCTCGATGAAGCAGTGGCCGAGCGCATGCGCGAGCGGATTGATGCAGCCAAGAAAGCAGGTGACTCTATCGGCGGTGAAGTGGAAGTCACGGTTATCAACTGTCCAGCAGGGCTCGGCAGCTATGTGCATTATGACAGAAAGCTTGACGGGCGCATCGCTCAGAGCGTCATCAGCATCAATGCATTTAAAGGCGTCTCGTTTGGTGCCGGATTTAAAATGGCCGCGCTCCCGGGCAGCGAAGTTCAGGATCCGATCGCTTATGACGAAGCGCAGGGCTATTACAGGCTGAGCAATCATCTCGGCGGCTTTGAAGGCGGGATGACGAACGGCATGCCGATTACAGTGAATGCGGTGATGAAGCCGATTCCGACGTTATACAAACCGCTGCCGTCTGTCGATATTGAGACGAAAGAAGCTTATCAGGCAAGCATTGAGCGGTCAGACAGCTGTGCCGTTCCAGCGGCCTCCATCGTCTGTGAGCACGCCGTGGCATTCGAGATTGCCCGCGCGGTTCTCGAGGAGTTCCAGTCGAATCATATGGAGCAGCTGATACAGCAGGTCGCCGAGTACCGTGCAAAGGTGAGAGCGTACTGATGCAGCTGATGACGACGTATGCCGATAACAATTATCCTATTATCGTCGGTGATGAAGCGCTGTCTTCATTGGCAGCGGTCAGCGGCTACAGCCATTATATTTATATAATTGACCGGGCAGTCATGCGGCATCACCGGGCGATGATTGACAGCCTGATCCATAAGCACGCTTTAGTGTACGAAGTGGACGGCGGTGAAGCATTGAAGACGCTGACTAAATATGCTGCAGCAATAGAAGATATACTGGCAGCCGGCATTACGCGCCGTGCTGTCGTCATTGCTATCGGCGGGGGCAGTGTCGGTGACTTTGCCGGATTTGTCGCTGCCACGCTGCTGCGCGGTGTTGACTTTATCCAGGTGCCGACGACGATTCTGGCCCATGACTCTAGTGTCGGAGGGAAGACAGGTCTGAACAGCGCTGCCGGTAAAAACTTAATAGGCGCATTCAAACGCCCGGCAGGAGTCTATTATGACCTGACGTTTCTGACCTCTTTACCTTATGACGAGAAACTGAGCGGCTTCGCTGAAGTCATTAAGCATGCGATGCTTGAGTCAGAGGAGAGAAGGAGAGAACTGCAGCGTGACATCCCGTCCTGGAACGAATTAGCAGCGCTTAACCGGATGGACTACTGGGTGATGTCCGGCATCCGGCAGAAACTTGCGATTGTCTTGGCGGATGAACTGGAGCACGGTGCAAGACGTTACTTGAACTTAGGGCATACGTTCGGTCATGCCGTTGAATTCAGACATAAAATCCCCCACGGTTATGCCGTCATGATCGGTCTGCTGTACATGGAAATACTGTCCGGAAGAACCCCGCATCACCTCATCGACTGGTTCCGTGCGCTGCAGCTCCCGATACCCCGGTTTGCTGACTTTCAGGACTATTATGAATTGATGAAGAAAGACAAGAAAAATAATGATGAAAACGTGCAGTTCGTGCTGCTGAATCCGCAGCCGTGCATGCATAGTTTCGGTGAAGATGAGTTGAAGGAAGCGTTCACTCAGCTGCAGTCATTGTTAGGAGTGGAAGATGAATATTAAACTGAAAGCCCCGCTTAAAGGCGAAGCAAAAGTGCCGGGCGATAAATCAATCACACATCGGGCGATCATATTCAGCTCGCTTGCAGAAGGACGGTCAGTCATTCACCAGCCGCTGCTTGGAGCGGACTGTCTGTCAACCATCGATGTCTTCAGACGTCTCGGCGTGACAATCACTGTGGGCGCTGAGCAGGTCATTATCGAGTCACGAGGATGGCAGCAGTTCGAGGAGCCTGTACAGGCCCTCTATACCGGCAACTCGGGCACGACGACACGCCTGCTTGCCGGCGTGATGAGCGGTCTGCCGTTCAGAACGATATTATCGGGCGATGCCTCCATCGGCAGACGGCCGATGAAGCGGATTATCGATCCGCTGACACAGATGGGTGCCCGCGTCAGCGGCAGCCGGCATAACACCCGGACACCGCTTGTGATAGAGCCGGCACGCATCCAGGGCATCCATTATACGCTGCCGGTAGCCAGCGCGCAGGTGAAGTCCGCTGTCCTGCTGGCAGGTCTGTTTGCAGAAGCGCCGGTCACAGTGATAGAAAACGTGAGAACAAGGAATCATACGGAGACGATGCTGCCGGTCTACGGTGTCCCGGTTAAAGTAGAAGACAAAGCAATAACGCTCGGCAGTCGTGCCATCGGTCAGCTGCACGCCAGTGACTTCACGGTGCCCGGCGATATTTCTTCAGCAGCTTTTCTGATGGTGGCTGCGCTGATCACACCGGGCAGCGATATCACGCTTCATGATGTAGGGATCAACGAGACGCGGGACGGGATTATAGAAGTCATCAACAAGATGGGCGGTGCCATTGAAGTCGATAAGCAGACGACGACAGGGGAACCGACCGCGGCGATTCGTATCCGGTATACAGAGAACTTGAAACCGCTGACCATTGAGGGTGAGCTGATTCCGCGGTTGATTGATGAGCTGCCGGTCATTGCACTGCTGATGACGCAGGCTGCAGGGACGAGTGTCATTAAAGACGCAGAAGAACTGAAAGTGAAGGAGACCAATAGAATCGATGCAGTAGTTGAAGAACTGTCAAATCTTGGTTTCCGTCTGACGGCAACAACTGACGGCATGATTATAAGATCCGGCAGGGACCACCGGCAGAACGCTGCGGACAGCCGCGGCGATCACCGCATAGGAATGATGCTTGCTGTTGCCAGTCTGTTACTGGACGAACCTGTCCATATCGATGGTTTTGACAGCATTGCTGTATCATTCCCAGACTTTATGGAGATGATGGAAAGGTTGGGAGCTTGATGGATGTTTATCAGCTGATAGATAAAGTGCATTTACAGCATATTGAACATATTGATGATGAAGTGAGTGAGGTGCTTACTTCAGAGGACCATGAAGGTCTGTTCATACTCGGTGAGACGCTGTATCAATACGGGTTAGTGCCTCAAGGGATGAGAATTTTTGATGCGCTGTATCATCTCTATCCTGAAGAGATCGAACTGCTCGTTTATTACATTGAAGGTCTGATCGACGAGAATCAGGTGGACAAAGCGATCGAAGTGCTCCACCATGCACCGATGACAGCTGAACGGCTGCTGCTGGAAGCTGATGTCTATCAGCAGCAGGGGATGAATGAAGTGGCGCTCGAAAAATTGAAGACAGCAGAAGAACTGGCGCCGGATGATCTGATTATTACGTTTGCTCTTGCTGAGCTGTTTTATTTTGATGGGGAGTACTTACAGGCGGCGCGCCGCTATGAAATGCTGCTTGCCGGCGGTGAGACCTACATCAATCATATTAATATCAACAGTCGTCTGGCGGACACGATGCTGCAGAGCGGAAACTATGAGGGAGCGGAGCAGTACTACAGCATGCTTGACGACAAGGAGATGACGAGTGACGATTATTTCAAGAAAGCTATCGCATTCGAGAAAAACGATCACCTGCCGGATGCCATCCAAGTGCTGACAACACTGCTTGATAAAGATCCTGACTATATGCAGGCTTACTTGCTGCTCGTCAACCTGTACGAAGCAGAGCGTCTGTATGACGAGGCGATTCTGATCGGTAAGCAGGGACTTGCACTGAATGAATTCTTCAAGGAACTGCTCGTGGATACGGCGCGGGTGATGCTGCATACGAAGAATGGTGAAGCAGAGCCATTATTGATCCAGGCGCTGACGATTGACCCGTCCTACACAGAAGCGGCACTGCTGTTATCCGATTACTATAAGGAGAATGACATGTTCGAAGAAGCGGTCCGTCTGTTCTCACTGATTGACGAGGAAGACATGGACCCGGTCGTCAAGTGGAATCTCGCTTACAGCTATCAGCAGCTTGAACGTGATATAGAGGCGAAGCACTTCTATGAGCAGGCCTATAATGAACTGAACGAAAATATCGACTTTCTGCATGATTACTATCAATATTTGCTGGAAATCGGTGGAGACAGTACAGCGGTCAGCGGTCAGCTTGCCAGTCTGGATCCGGACTTTGAACCTTATGAAAGATGATCCAATGCTGGTCGATATTACGGAGAAACGGCGTGGACTGTTAAAATATATACTGTTTCGTTACGCCATCGAACAGAAAGAGAGCGTGTGGGTGCTGAACTTTCTGAAAGATCATGAGGTGCTGCGGCAGTTCACTTTCCGCAGACCTTTGTCAGCGAAAGATGAAGGGATTATTTTGACGCAGTCCCATCATCTGCTGTTTCATTTCAAGGACCGCATCATGACTCAGCCGGATGTGATTTTCCATCTGCTGAATGAAATCGAAGGCCAGTATTATTTCTATGTGGCATTCGACGAACCGAAATTTGCTGAGCTCGAGCAGTATGAAAGTATCCGCCGGCTGATTGATGAAAGACGCATTCCTGAAAATATGCAGGGTCTGCGGGAGACGGACCGGACACGGCTCACTGAGCTGTTGAACAGCAAAATAGACATCGCCCTGCTGCTGCATGATAAAGAAGATTTTGTTTATTACAGTTCACTGATCAAACGATTGAAGGAATGATGAGATGTTATTTAACTACAGGGATTTAAAAGAACTTAAGCATCAGCTTGAATACATTGATACGGCGATTATCCCGGTCATTGAAGTCGATTACCGTGGACAGCTGATGGCTATCGTCGACCAGTACGAAGTGATTCAGATGCTGACGCTGGACGCTGAAAATCAGTTCAAAGGCCGGGTGCTGCTTGTGCCGCCGGTTCAAGTGCAGGAGGATTATACATTGCCGGTTGTCATCGGTGAACAGCTGAAAGGCTTCGGGATGAAGCATATTTTATTCGTGACGCCGATGACGAGCAGACTTGAGACAGCAGAAGACCAGTTCAAAGTGAATATTTTTCCGCTGGCATCGATGGATGATCATTTCAAGCAGGAAATGATGGAAGGTCAGGTTAAAGACTTGATGCGCAGGATCATCGCGATGTGGAATAAGTAACCTTATTTTCCTGGACTTATTTCTGTCATCATATTGACCATCAATAGTTATTAGGCTAAAATTGATATGTCCTAGTATATTTTTAAGAAAAAGAAGCGTTAGAGGGGGGAAATCTAAATGAGCCAACGTGTCACAAGACGCCAATTTTTAAACTATTCCCTAATGGGAGTTGGGTCATTTATGGCAGCAGGTATTGCTTTGCCGCTGGGTCGATTCGCATTGGATCCGATCTTTAAATCAGGCGCTGCCGGCGGTATGATAACAACAAGCGTCAAAGTTTCTGAAATTAAAGACGAACCGACTAAAGTCGACTTTAAATTCGAACAAAAAGACGCATGGTATACAAGTGAAGTGACGGCATTTGCATGGGTTTACAAAGACGGCGAGAATATAGTCGCGCTTTCACCGACATGTAAGCACTTGGGCTGTACAGTCAACTGGAATTCAGACAAAGACAATCCAAACCAGTTCTACTGCCCATGTCACAGTGGCCGTTACAAAAAGAATGGTAAGAACATTCCAGGTACACCACCACTTGCACCGCTTGACCAGTATGAGACCGGCGAAAAAGGCGGTATGCTGACAATCGGTAAAAAACATCCAAACGAGATAGCGAAATAAGGAGGGTAAATAATGATCGAGAAAATCTATGATTGGGTCGATGACAGACTTGATGTAACACCAATCTGGCGTGATATCGCGGATCATGAAGTGCCGGAGCATGTTAACCCTGCTTATCACTTTTCTGCTTTCGTCTATTGTTTTGGTGGTTTAACATTCTTTATTACAGTCATTCAAGTACTCTCAGGCATGTTCCTGACAATGTACTATGTACCAGACATCGTCAATGCCTGGAAATCAGTGTATTACCTGCAGCATGACGTGGCAGCGGGTGTTATTGTCCGCGGTATGCACCACTGGGGAGCAAGTTTAGTCGTTGTTATGATGTTTCTTCATACACTGCGTGTCTTCTTCACAGGATCTTATAAACAACCCCGTGAATTGAACTGGGTAGTCGGCGTATTAATTTTCTTCGTTATGCTTGGTTTAAGTTTCACAGGTTACTTATTACCATGGGATATGAAGGCATTATTCGGAACTAAAGTTGGTCTGCAGATCGCAGAATCTGTTCCATTCATCGGCAGCTGGGTTAAGACACTGCTTGCAGGTGACCCGCAGATTGTTGGTGCACAGACATTGACGCGTTTCTTTGCCATCCACGTCTTCTTCCTGCCGGCTTGTTTATTCGCGTTATTAGCGGCGCACTTTATCATGATCAGAAAACAAGGTATTTCAGGCCCACTATAAAACCGAATATATTATAAAGGAGGTAATGAGGAATGCATAAAGGTAAAGGTATGACATTTGTTGGTGACTCTCGTATTAAACAGTACAAGAAAGCCAAACTAAATAGAGATTATTCAGAGTTCCCCGGTAAAACCGAGAGTTTCTGGCCGGATTTCTTATTGAAGGAATGGATGACTGGCGCAGTATTCCTGGTCGCATTCTTATGCTTGACTGTGGCGCATCCGGCGCCGCTTGAACGTGTCGCGGATGCATCAGATACGGGTTATACGCCACTTCCTGACTGGTACTTCTTATTCCTGTATCAAATTCTGAAATATACATATGCATCGGGTCCATTCAACACATTCGGTGCTATTATATTACCGGGTATCGCTTTTGGTGCGTTACTGCTTGCACCATGGCTTGACCGCGGTCCAGAACGTAAATGGTACAAACGTCCGGTCGCGTCTGGTTTGATGCTGACAGCGTTCGCAATAATTTTCTATACAACCTGGGAATCTGCAGCTTATCATGACTGGAAGAAGCAGGAAGCACAAGGTGCGATTGCTTTTACGAACTTAGATAAAAAAGACCCGACTTATGAAAAAATCATTAAGTCGAACTGTACAAGCTGCCACGGTGGTGAGCTGACAGGTGGCGCGGGTCCAAACTTAGTAAAAGCTAATCTGCAGCCGGCAACTGTTGAAGCGTTTGTTACTCATGGTAACGGCGCAATGCCTTCTTTCAAAGATACATTGACTAAAGACCAGATCAAAGAAGTTGCCAAATTCGTTGCCAACCTTCATGAAACAGATGAAAGCGGCAAGGAACTTAAAAAATAAGAACAAAGAGTCATCTGCGAAGATGACTCTTTTTCTATAGGAGGTCATGATGAAGCAGCAGTTTTATGCCTGGATGATGAATCGTTATTTTCTCGTCTTGCTTATTGTCTGTAACTTGCTCGGCACACTTTACGGCTACTACTGGTACGGTAGTCAGCTGGCCCGCACCAAATGGTATTTCATGCCGTTTGTGCCGGACAGTCCGACAGCATCCCTGTTTTTATGTATCGCTCTCGTTTTCATCGTGCTCGGCAGGCATTCGGGCCTGATGGAAGCACTGGCCTTCATCACGCTGATTAAATACGGCGTATGGGCTGTAGCGATGAATATATTTGCCTTTATAGAGCTGAAAGAAGTGTCAGAAATGGGCTTGATGCTGTGCGTCTCGCATAGTATTATGGCGGTAGAGGCGCTGCTGTTTCTGCCGTTCTTCAAAATCAAGAAGTGGCATATACTCGCTGCTATCATCTGGGTGTTCCATAATGATGTCATTGATTACGTCTATATGCAGTATCCGGTCTACAGCATGCTTGAGCAGTATATCCGGCATATCGGCTACTTTGCTTTCTGGCTGACAGTCATACCGGTCGTCATCTTATGGCGGAAATTTATAAGTTGATTTTATTTGACTTAATCTGACCATCTTAATAAAATAAAGCTAAAGGAGAGTGTAAAATGGGATATATCATTTATTTTGTATTGATCATGTTGATTCCTATGTATTTTCAGGCGCGCGTGAAATCGACTTACAATAAATATTCTAAAGTAAGATCAACTTCAGGCAAGTCAGGCAGGCAGGTCGCTGAAGAGATACTGGCAGCCAACGGAATTCATGACGTCCAGGTCATTGAGGGACAGGGCTTCCTGTCAGATCATTATGACCCGCGGAGTAAACGCGTCGTGCTCAGTCCATCTAACTTCAGACAGCCGAGCGTAGCAGGAACTGCTATCGCGGCGCATGAAGTGGGACATGCCATTCAGCATGCGACCGGCTACGGCTTTCTTAAATTCAGAACAAGCTTATTACCGCTTGCGAACTTAGGAACGTCATTCAGTTACTTGCTCATCATGATCGGTGCCGTGCTGACCAGCATATCCAGTACAGGAGGCGGTATCGGTTCGCTTGCCATCTGGGCTGGCGTAGCTCTGATGGCGTTCGCGGTGTTATTCTCAATCGTGACACTGCCGGTCGAGTTTGATGCGAGTAAACGTGCGATGCAGCAGATTCAGGCACTTCACATGGTGGATGCTCAGGAATACCGCCATGCCAAATCTGTATTATCAGCTGCAGCCATGACTTACGTCGCAGCTACAGCGATTGCGGTTGCAGAGTTTGTCAGAATGTTCATGCTTGCAAGAAGCAGTGATTAATTAAAGTTGATAAAAGAACTCAGACAGTGGCACTGTCTGAGTTCTTTGTATATTAACGGTCGCTGATAAGCTGCTTGTTCTCATCCAGCGTGAATCCTTCGCCGAGAACATCATGCACTTCAAGCAGTGAGACAAAAGCATGCGGGTCGACCGCATTGATGATCTGCTTCAGCCGGGTGATTTCATTTTTTGGAACGACGCAGTACAGTATCGGCCGGCTGTTCTTTGAATAGTGACCTTGAGCTGATATCTGGGTCACGCCCCGGTCGAGCAGGCTGTTAATTTCGTCGCCGATCTTCTCGTGATGTTCAGAGATGATGAATGCACCACGCGCTGAGTAGCCGGCATCCTGTATGGCGTCAATCACACGGGCACCGACGAACACACAGACGAGCGTATACAAAGTGAGTTTGTAGTCACCGATGGCCAGGAGTGTCAAGGTCATGACGAAGCAGTCAAAAGCAAACATAGTCCGTCCCATAGGTACGTCGAAGTACTTCTTCATCAGCCGGGCTAAAATATCAACTCCGCCTGTCGTTCCGCCGAAACGGAATATAATGCCGAGCCCAAGACCGATGAGGACACCGCCGCATAAGGCGACAAGCAGCAGATCGTCCTGCAGATTGATGTGAACCGGCATAAGTCCGCATAAATAGAGAAAGACGGAGACACTGATAGTGCCGATCAGCGTATAGACGAATGATGTTTTTCCGAGCAGTCGATAGCCGACAAAAAACAGCGGAATATTGAAAATTAAGTTCAGTACAGCAGGGCTCCAGTTAAATAAATGATATAATATAAGAGCAATGCCGGTGAAGCCGCCTTCTGTCAGATGGTGCGCCATGTTAAAGTTGACGACGCCGAAACTAAAGATGAAACTACCCAGCAGAATCATTAAAATATTGAGCGGCTTGATTTGAATGCGCAATTGATTACCCCCTTTATACTCCATAATAAACATGAAACCGTGATATAGGCAATAGGAGGGACTATGAAAACTTTATTTGAGATGCAGCGGCAGGTCGATGATTACATCAACCAGTTCAAAGCGGGTTATTTTACACCGATGGAAAATATGGTCCGGCTGACTGAAGAAGTCGGCGAACTTGCGAGAGAGATCAACCATGTATACGGGCCGAAACAGAAGAAACTATCAGAACAGGAAAAGGAGATCGGTCTTGAGCTTGCAGATAATTTATTTGTCTTGATCTGTCTTGCCAATTCGATGAATTTGGACCTGACCGATTATTTTGAGCAGACGATGACTAAATTCAACACGAGAGACAAGAACCGCTTCGAAAGGAGCGAGCTATGAAATTTGCCATTATCGCACACGACCAGAAGAAAGAAGCACTTGTCAGCTTTATTAAGCAGCACATTGATGAATTCAGCAGGCATGAGCTGTTTGCGACCGGTACGACAGGTCTGAGAGTATCAGAACAGACGGGGCTTCATGTGCACCGGTTTAACTCAGGGCCGCTCGGCGGGGACCAGGAAATCGGGGCGCTCGTTGCAAATAAAGAGATCGATGCCATCTTTTTCTTTCGGGATCCGCTCACAGCTCAGCCCCACGAGCCTGATGTCTCTGCACTGCTCAGACTCTCAGATGTCTATGACGTTCCTC
The DNA here is from genome assembly GCF_004359525.2 of Macrococcus equipercicus. Classification (GTDB taxonomy): domain Bacteria; phylum Bacillota; class Bacilli; order Staphylococcales; family Staphylococcaceae; genus Macrococcus; species Macrococcus equipercicus. Next base: position 309,594 of record NZ_SCWC02000002.1, read on the forward strand.
TGGCGACAAATGAGGGGAGCGCCGGCGCCATCATCAGTTATTATGAAAGCTTAGGTGATTAAAGTGAAGATAGGAATTACATGTTACCCGACTATGGGCGGCTCAGGGATTATAGCGACGGAGCTTGGACTGAAGATGGCGGAGCGGGGCCATGACGTTCATTTCATTACGTCGAACACGCCGTTTAGAATACAGTTTCACCGGCCGAATATTACGCTTCATCAAGTAGACGTCAATCAGTACGCGGTCTTTCAGTATCCGCCGTATGATATAACGCTTGCCACTAAAATTGCGGAAGTCATCAACAACTATGATCTGGATGTACTTCATATGCATTATGCAGTGCCGCATGCCATCTGCGGCATACTGGCCCGCCAGATTGCAAGGAGAGACGTCAAGATTGTCACGACGCTGCACGGTACGGATATTACGGTGCTCGGCTATGACTCTACACTGAGAGAAGCCATTAAATTCGGTATTGAAGAAAGTGATGTCGTGACGAGCGTCAGTGATGCGCTCATTGCGGAAACTAAGCAGGTCATCAATCCGGATAAAGAGATTGTGACGGTTTATAACTTTATCAATGAACAGGATTTTGAGACTTGTGACAATCCGGATTTAAAGCGCATTTATGGGATTCCGGACGACTACAAAGTCATGACGCACGTCTCGAACTTTCGCAAAGTGAAACGCATCCAGGATATTCTGCAGACCTTTAAAATTACCCGGACAGCACTCAAAGCGAAGTTACTGCTGATCGGCGATGGACCTGAACTGGCCAAGATGCGGCAGCTGGCCGACAAGCTGGGCATCGCTGACGACGTCCTGTTCATCGGTAAGCAGGAAAAAGTGGCACCGTTCTATCAGCTGTCAGATTTATTCCTGCTGATGTCTGAGAAGGAAAGCTTCGGCCTCGTCCTGCTCGAGGCGATGCACTGCGGCGTGGTCTGCATCGGTACACGTGCCGGAGGAATCGGTGAAGTCATCAGCCACGACGAAACAGGTCTGCTTGTTGACGTCGGTGATACAGAGACAGCAAGCGACTATGCGGTCAAGCTGCTGACGGACGATGTGTATTATAAAACACTCCAGCAGAACATGCTTGCGGATATTAAGAGACGGTTTGCGTCCGATCATATTACAGACCAGTACGAACAACTGTATCAGGAGCTCATCGATGGACAATATCGCTAAGCTTGAGACGGCAGTGCCGATTATCGAACAGCTGAATGCACATGGGCATTCAGCCTACATAGTCGGCGGCGCTGTCCGGAACTATTTGCTTGATATACCGATCAACGATGTGGATATCACGACGAGTGCGACGCCCGATGAAATAGAAGCGGTTTTTGAGCGCACGGTTCCTGTCGGCAAGGAACACGGAACAATCATGGTCCTTGATACAGGAGAGCCGTTCGAAGTGACGACTTACCGGATAGATGGGACTTATGAAGATTTCAGGCGGCCGGATGAAGTCATCTTTGTGACTGAACTGAAAGACGACCTCCTGCGACGGGATTTTACCATCAATGCGATGGCGCTGGACAGTGCGCTGCATGTCGTTGATTATGCAGACGGACAGCATGACCTTAATCATCGGCTCATCCGTGCAGTCGGCAATCCATATGACCGTTTTCATGAGGACGCGCTGCGGATGATCCGTGCCTGCCGTTTTCAGAGCACACTTGATTTTCGGCTTGAGGACGAGACGGCAAGGGCGATGAAGACTCATGCGCAGCTGATCAGTCACGTAGCGATTGAACGGATTATCGTGGAGTTCAGAAAGCTGCTGCAAGGGCTGAATCCCGAGGCTGCCCTGATGACCGTTGAAGCTGCCGGTATTCATGCAGCGATTCCTGTGCTGCAGCAGCTGGAGCCGTTGATGAAGCCTCGGCATGCGGTGACACTGGAAGCTTATTTCGGCTACTGTCTTTACAAGGGCCAGTTCGTCGAGCGCGGACTTGCGCAGCTGAAGCTGTCCAATCAGGAAAAGAAGGCCATTAAAGCATCATGTGAAATTTACCGGGAACTGGACGCTGGAGCGGCGATGCTGCTCGTCTATAAGTACGGGGCGGCGCTCGTCATCAACTGTCTCGACATGCGGGCGGCGCTCGGTATACCGGCCGTGCTCACAGCGGCCGCGGTCCGTCAGCTGCATTCAGCGCTCCCGATAGAGGACCGTTCAGAAATGGCCGTCGATGGTCACCTGCTGATGACTCACCTCGGCCGCAAAGGGGGGAGCTGGCTGAAGGGACTTCTCGGCCGCGTTGAGGAACATATTGTGCTTGGCCGACTGCCAAACAATAAGGAAGCTATTTTAAAGTGGGTTGATGACAATGTCTAAATACAAATATAAAATTCTATCGTATCTTTATGACCATAAAGAGAGTTATGTCTCGGGTCAGCATATAGCGGAGCAGCTGCAGATCAGCCGTACAGCTGTATGGAAAACCATCGAATCCTTGAAAGATGAGGGCTTTGTCTTTGACTCCGTTCAGAACAAAGGCTACAAGCTGGTTGAATTCCCGGACGTCTGGGACAACAATCTGATGCAGCTGATGATCAGAAAATCTGATTATTTCAGCACGATCTATGTTGACCATGAAGTGACTTCCACTCAAAAAGTGGCTCATGAGAAGCTGCTGGATAACAGCGAGCCGTTTATTGTCATCAGTGAAGTTCAGACAGCCGGCCGGGGTCGCTTTAACCGGGTATGGGACTCGCAGGGTAAGAAAGGACTGTGGATGAGCCTCGTCTTCAATCCGCATATCCCGTTTGCAAAAATCGCGACGTTCAATCTGTTTATCTCTCTTGCTATCGCCGAGACGATGCGGGATTACGGGGTCAACGCGACCGTAAAATGGCCGAATGACATCTACATCAATGACAGAAAAGTATGCGGTTTTCTGACGGAAATCAGCGGTGACTCAGCAGGTGTGCATCATATCATCTGCGGCATCGGCATCAATCTCAACCACATGCCGGCAGACTTTCCCGAGGAACTGCAGACGACGGCGACAAGTATCGCGCTTGAACGGGGCAGGACAGTCAACCGCTACGCCTTTTTTGAAGCGCTGTACCAGCAGATTGAGCGGAGCTATAACCAGTTTATGACGCTTGAATTCAGCGATATAAAGGAAGAGTATAAAGCGTATTCCAACATATGGGGGAGGACGCTGCGCTATACAGAGGGCAAAAAACAGATTTTTGGGGAAGCGGTTGATATTAAAGATGACGGCCGCCTGATCGTCCGGGATGAAGCAGGAAACACCCATCAGTTCATCAGCGCTGATATAGAAATGCAGGTGGACTGAGATGCAGCTAGCCGTTGTTGATATAGAGACGACAGGAAATAATGCCGCCGTTGATGATATCATCCAGATCGGTATCATCCTCATGGAAGATAACCGGGTCATCGAACGCTTCGACAGTTACATTTATACGGATGAAATGATTTCCCCGTTTATTGAATCATTGACCGGCATCAATAATGCGATGCTTGAACAAGCGCCGACATTCAGTGAACTGGCGCCGCGTATTCTTGAACGGCTGGAGAACAAAGTGTTTGTCGCCCATAACATCAGCTTTGATCTGAACTTTCTGACCCAGCTGTTCAATAAAAATAATTTATCGTTCAATCCCCGCTATACCATCGACACGGTGGATCTGTTCAAAATTTTCTATCCGGATCAGCCGAGCTATCAACTGGGTGTCATTGCAGCAGCACTTGATGTCCCGCTTGACGATGCTCACAGTGCGATTGCAGATGCAGAGGCGACTGCGGCCCTGCTGATCAAATGTCTGGATAAGGCAGCCTCACTGCCGAAAACGACACTGATTCAGCTGTATCATCTGGCGAAACGACTGAAGAATGACATCGACCATCTGCTGTTCCCGCTGATAGAGGCTCACCGTTCGGAAGATGACCTGCCGGAAGCATCCGGATTGAAATACATAGCGGCAGACCGTTCGTTCGTCCAAGGAACGTTTGACGGGACACTCGCACAATTTTATGCTGCGATCATAGCCGACAACGACTTGAATTACCGGAAAGAGCAGCTGTATTTAACAGAGCTCATCTACGATAATCTGGTGACGAGCCAGGTCAAATTGATCGAGGCAGAAGTGGGCAGCGGCAAAACACTGGCCTATTTGACGGCAGCCGTCTATTATGTACTCACTCACAAAGAGAATGTGCTCTTTACGACGGCGACAAAGGCACTGCAGCAGCAGCTGATTCATGCGGACGCAGCTAAGATTGAAAAGACGTTGAGACAATCACTTCCGCTTGTGCTGCTGAAAAGTAAGCGGAACTATATTTCTGTTGAGTTTGTTAAATTCATACTCGCTGACAAAAAAGAAAATCACGATATTCTGCTGCTGAAAATGCAGCTCCTGGTCTTTCTCGTTGCAGGGCAGGACGGTGATATTGAACGCATGAACTTGAACGGCGGCCGCAAAATTTATTTTGAGCTGATGAGGAATCTCTATAAGCCGAAGCAGGATACGTATCTTTATCAGGACGTCAAAACGATCGCTGTGCCGATGCTCGGTGTGACCAATCATTCACACCTCCTGCATTCAGGCTACGAAGGATTTCCGAAGTATTTCCAGCATCTTATCATCGACGAAGGCCATCAGCTGCAGGAAGTGGCATTGAACCATACGTCTACAGAATGGAGCTACCAGAACATCAAATACAATCTGTCACAGCTGTCTAAGGAGGACGGTCTGTTATTCTCGAACTACAGGGCTGTACAGACGAAGCTGTCGATTGATTCACTGATGGCCTCCCACTATGAGCTGAAAGAGCAGATACAGGAGATCGAACGCTGCAATGACCTGTTTTTCGATGACTTGAGCTATGACAGCTCTCAGCCTTTCACACGGCTGGGCGCTCATCTGCTGCTGGATGACCTTGTGGCCAAATGCATGCAGTTTCATTTAATCATAGAGCAGCTGCCTGTCAGCCGTATCGTCAAAAAGCAGTCGCGCTATGTGCTGCAGATCTATCAGCAGATCAAGCAGGCGATTGATAAGGGCAGACTCGTTTTTTATAACACGTCTGCTAATAAGACAACACTGACGATATATGTCAAAGACCGGAAGCTTGAGGAACTGTTTTCAAAACAGCTGATCAGTCATTTCGAGTCTTTAGTGCTGCTGTCAGGTTCACTGCTGCTGGACCACTCCGTTGCACATTTAAGCCCGCTCCTCGGCCATCATGAACGGGAGATCATTGCGTTCAATCCGATGCACCGGAGTGACAAGGTCACTTTCTTCATTCCTGACGACGTGCCCGTGTTCAATCATCGGTCGACGCAGGGGTTTATTGAGCAGGTGATTTTATATATCACTTCTTATTTAGCGACCGGTCATAAGAAGATGCTCATCCTGTTCAACAATTATCAGCTGATCATGGAAGTGGAGCAGTATTTGGAGGCGATGACTGATCATGTCCGGCTCGTCCAGACACCTCAGTCCAATCCTCATAAGCTGCTGACTCAGTTCAATCAGCTGGACAGCGGTATCCTGCTCGGCACGCAGTCGTTCTATGAAGGGCTGGACTATCAGTCGGATGCCTTTAAATGCGTGATGATTGTCAGTCTGCCGTTCATTCACCCGAATGATAAGCGGGTCATGCTGATGCAGGATGAAACAGGAGACAGCTTTGACAGCTATCAGCTGCCGTATGCCGCTACAAAAGTCAGACAGGCAGCAGGCCGGCTGATCAGGAATGAGACGGACGACGGCATCATTCTATGCATGGACCGCCGCATTGTAGAGGCGCACTACCACCAGGTCTTTGATGGAGTGCTTGACCAGTATACAGTCAGACGGGGCAGATTAGACGACTTCATCGACTGGATCGAGAAAAATAAGCCGGTCAACAATAAATGATTTAAAGAATCAAGTTAACTTTGGTAAACTATAGTTATCATAATGTTAAGGAGCTGTACTCATGGAACTATCTAACCGCGTCAAACAACTGAGACCTTCATCCACGCTTGCCATTACAGCGAAAGCTAATGAATTAAAAGCAAGCGGCAGACCGGTCATCGGTCTTGCTGCCGGGGAACCTGACTTTAATACGCCGTCGAATATCATTGAAGCGGCATTTAAAGCGGTCAACGAAGGAAAAACAAAATATACACCGGCCGGCGGGCTGCCTGAACTCAAAAAAGCGATTCAGCACAAACTGGCGAAAGACCACTTGAATTATGAACTGAACGAGATCATGGTGGCATCAGGTGCGAAACATGCACTCTATAATTTGTTCCAGTCCATTTTGAACGAAGGGGATGAAGTCATCATACCGATTCCTTTCTGGGTGAGTTATCCGGAACAAGTCGTGCTGGCAGGCGGGAAGCCCGTCTATGTCTTTACAGATGAAAGCACGGAGTATAAAGTGACAGCAGAAATGCTCGAACAGGTGGTCACACCGAGAACGAAAGCACTGATTCTGAATTCACCGAGCAATCCGTCAGGTGTCATCTATGAACGGGAAGAACTTGAATCAATCGCAGACTTTGCAGTCAAGAACGACATCATCGTAGTGTCAGACGAGATCTATGAAACATTGATCTACGACGGCAGCCATGTGAGCATCGCGAGTTTAAACGATGACATCAAGCGCCTTACGGTCGTCATCAACGGTGTGTCAAAAAGTCATTCGATGACCGGCTGGCGTATCGGCTATGCGGCAGGCGATGCAGCACTCATCAAAGCGATGACGGATCTTGCCAGCCATTCAACAAGTAATCCGACGACACCTTCCCAGTGGGCAACAGTCGAAGCATATAATGGTGATGAGACGTTCATCGATGAGATGAACAGCATCTTCAAGGAGCGCCTTGAGACCATCTATCCTAAATTGATGGAGATTCCGGGTATTCAGTGCATTAAACCGCGCGGGGCGTTCTATCTTTATCCGAATATCAGCGAAACGGTCAAGTTATGTGGTCTTGAGTCAGCGGATGAATTTGTCGAGCAGCTGCTGGAGGAAACACTTGTAGCCGCTGTACCGGGCTCAAGCTTCGGCTCCCCGGATAATATCCGTCTGTCTTACGCAACGGATTTAGCGTCAATGCTTGAAGCTATTGATAGAATGAAACAATTTGTCGAGAAAAGAATGGAGAACAACTCATGAAAATTACAATCAATCAGGCCGGCAGTCACGTCGGTGAAACAGTGACGCTTGGTGCTTGGATTTTAAACAAGCGCTCAAGCGGTAAAATTGCATTTCTGCAGCTGCGGGACGGCACAGGCTTCATGCAGGCCGTTGTCGTTAAGGAGAATGTCGCTGAAGAGCTGTTCAAGACAGCGAAAGGGATTACTCAGGAGACGTCGCTCTATGTGACAGGCATCATTAAAGAGGACGAACGTTCAGATTTCGGTTATGAGATGGAAGTCACCGGCCTTGAGGTCATTCATGCGGCAGTTGATTATCCGATCACGCCGAAAGCCCATGGTCCTGAGTTCCTGCTGGACCACCGTCATTTATGGCTGCGCTCAAAACGCCAGCATGCAGTGATGAAAATTAGAAATGAAGTGATTCGGGCGACCTATGAGTTCTTCAATAACGAAGGATTCACTAAAATCGATCCGCCGATTTTGACAGGAAGTGCACCGGAAGGCACAAGTGAGCTGTTCCATACGAAATACTTTGATGAAGATGCGTTTCTTTCCCAGAGCGGTCAGCTCTATATGGAAGCGGCAGCGATGGCCCACGGCAAAGTGTTTTCATTCGGGCCGACATTCCGTGCAGAGAAATCCAAGACACGTCGTCACCTCATCGAGTTCTGGATGATCGAGCCGGAGATGGCATTCTTTGAACATGAGGACAGCCTTCGTGTACAGGAGAACTATGTCAGCTTCGTCGTCCAGTCAGTGCTTAAAAACTGTGCGCTTGACTTGAAGATTCTTGGCCGCGATACAGAAAAACTAGAAAAAGTGGCGGCGCCTTTCCCGCGTATCACTTATACAGAAGCTATCAAGCTGCTTAAAGAATGGGGCTTTGACGACATAGAGTGGGGTGATGATTTCGGTGCACCGCATGAAACAGCGATCGCCAATCATTATGATCTGCCGGTGTTCATCGTCAACTACCCGACGAAGATCAAGCCGTTCTACATGCAGCCGAATCCTGAGGAAGAAGGCACAGTGAAATGTGCTGACTTGATCGCACCGGAAGGTTACGGTGAAATTATCGGAGGCTCTGAACGTATTAATGATCTGGAGCTGCTTGAGACGCGTATTAACGAGCATGGACTTGATCCGGCAGCTTATACGTACTATACGGACCTGCGTAAATACGGCAGCGTGCCGCATTCAGGTTTCGGCCTTGGCCTTGAACGCACCGTCGCTTGGCTGTCCGGCGTAGAGCATGTGAGAGAAACAAGCCCGTTCCCAAGATTGCTGAACAGATTATATCCATAAAAACAAAGAGGCTGGGACGAACGTCTCAACCTCTTTCTTGTAGGTGAAAAATATGCAGTATATTAACCAGCAGATGGCTGTGCCAAAACAGCTGATTAAATATTATCCAAAACTTGCCATCAATGAAACAGAGTTAGCTGTCCTGCTGAAGCTCATTCTGATTCATCACGAGACGAGCGAAATGCCCTCGTTTGAAGCAATGGCGCAGGAGACGACGCTTGAGGTGAACGAGGTGGCCGCGCTTATTCAGGGGCTGATACAGAAAGACCTGCTGCATGTCTCTGTCGGACAGGCAGGCAGTCAGTACAGTGAACACTTCTCACTGCAGCCGCTCGATGACCGCCTGCATGCTCAAACTGACAGTGATGAAACAGCGCAGAAACAGCTGGATTTCAGTCAGCTCTTCGAACGGTTTGAAGTCCAGTTCGGCAGACCGCTGACACCCATTGAGATGCAGACGCTGACGCACTGGATAGATACAGACCATCATTCCACCGACCTGATCAACGCCGCACTTGACGAAGCGACTATCCATGACAAGCTCAGTTTCAAGTATATAGACCGCATCCTGCTGAACTGGAAAAAACGCCATGTCAAAACAGTCGATGACTCCAAAACTGTACGGAAAGATTTCGAGCAGACCAAACAGCTGACAAAGACGATTGAGAACTTCCCGGTGTTTGACTGGGTGAATGGAGATAATCCATATGATAAGTAAGAAGAAGACAATGCAGATGCTGGATGTCATCGCAGCTATGTATCCGGATGCGGAATGTGAACTGCTCCATGATAATCCGTTTGAACTGACTATTGCGGTGCTCATGTCGGCCCAGTGCACAGATGCTGCTGTCAATCGAGTGACCCGTTCATTATTCCGGAAATATAGGACGCCGGAGGATTATCTCGCAGTCCCGGTGGAAGAGCTAATGGATGACATCCGGTCGATCGGTCTCTACCGGAACAAAGCGAAAAACATCCAGGCGCTCTGCAAAATACTGATAGAACAGCACGGCGGTGACATTCCACGGGAACACAGTGAACTCGTTAAACTGCCGGGAGTCGGACGTAAGACCGCCAATGTTGTAGTCTCTGTCGCATTCGGTGTTCCCGCGCTGGCTGTTGATACGCATGTGGAGCGTGTGTCAAAACGACTCGGTATATGTAAGTGGAAGGACAGTGTGACGCAGGTCGAAGAGACACTATGCAGTAAAGTGCCGCGCGAGCGCTGGAACAAAACGCATCATCAGCTGATTTTCTTCGGCCGTTACCATTGCCTCGCCCGCAACCCGAAGTGTCATGAATGTCCACTGCTTGCAGACTGCAGAGAAGGCCGGAAACGGAAGAAGGTGATTACAGATGCAGAGTGAAGAATGGTTTCTAGAGAAGGAAGAGCAGCTGGATGCACTCGCGGATCAAAAAGCACTTCACCGTGAAGAAGGTGTCGCGCTTATCGCTGCGTACCGCACAGCACTCCTCGAAATGATGTTTGAGATCAATGACCGTGAAGTGGATTTAGCAGCGCTGTCAGCACTTGAGTATAAGCCGCTGAATGTCATAGAGCGGGTGGATTACTTCTCACAGGATAAATTCCATTTCATGAGATATCAACAGATGAAAACAATGAGACAGGAACTTAAAAAATTGAAGGCAGTCATGGAAATCAGGAAGAAAAGAAACAATAAATAGCATACTATAATACAGAAAGCGTCGGAAGGATATCCTTCCGACGCTTTCTGTATTGATCATTAATTCGATGCGGCTTCGGTCGTAACGGCTTTCGTTATGACGGCTTCTGTTGTCGGTGCTTCGGTCGTGACTTGTTCTGTCGTTGTCTTTTCCGTCGTCGGTGCTTCGGTCGTGACTTGTTCCGTCGTGACTTGTTCCGTTGTCGGTGCCTCAGTCGTGACTTGTTCCGTTGTCGGTGCCTCAGTCGTCGGTGCCTCAGTCGTCGGTGCCTCAGTCGTGACTTGTTCCGTCGTTGTCTTTTCCGTCGCCCGTGCCTCAGTCGTGACTTGTTCTGTCGTTGTCTTTTCCGTCGCCGGTGCCTCGGTCGTGACTTGTTCCGTCGTTGTCTTTTCCGTCGCCCGTGCCTCGATCGTGACTTGTTCCGTCGTTGTCTTTTCCGTCGTCGGTGCCTCGATCGTGACACTTTCCGCCGATTCAGCTTCCGTTGACGCTTGTTCCGTCACTGGGCCCTCAGTTGCAACAGAGGCTGCACGTTCATTAGATGATCGCGCAGCTTCTGTAGTTGATACTTGATATTCAGTTGAAGAATGATTTGGGTCTGTCGTCACTGAGTTATCAGGATTTGTTCCGGTGACTTGCAGTTCATTGCCGACTTCTGTGACGGATGCCGGTTTATCAAAATCTGCGCCGTCATACGAACTGATAGTGCTCATGACATTTCTAAATAGAATCTGCGGCATCACCTGTTCATCGTGACCGACGAATGAGTTGACACCGTCCGGAGCTATTTTAGTAAAGCCCATCCATACTGACATCGTATACTGCGGTGTATATCCAGTGATCCAGACATCTTTCGCAGCATCATCCGGCAAATTGTAGTCCCGGTAAGTTTCATCTGCATACGTAGACGTCCCTGTTTTTGCAGCCATATTGAGCCCTGGAATACCAGTGCCGTAAGCTGAACCGTATGGCTCAAAGACATCTTTCAGCATATCTGTGACCATATAAGCCGTGTAGTCTTCCATCACTTTTTCGGAGCGGTGCGTGAATTTTATCGTTTCATCGTCCTGAGTGACAATCTTTCTGATGGCAGTCGGCTCATTATACTGACCGCCGTTGCCGAACGCTGAGAACGCGGCTGCCATTTGTTCCGGTGAAAACTCAGAAGCGCCGCCGCCGAGTGCTTCGGCAGGTCCGAGGTCTTTTGTGCTGTAATTCAATCCTAGATTTTTCGCGAAATTATATGATGCGTTGTTACCTGCATTATTTTTAACGACCTGGAATGTTTTAAGGGCAGGGATGTTATAGCTTTTACGCAGCGCGTCACGCATCGTCACAATACCGTGGTTCTGTGTATCATAGTTTCTGAATATATTGCCGTTAATATCATATTCACGTTGATCTTGTAGTTTATGGTCAGTCGACCATTTTTCATTCTCGATGACAGGACCATAGCTTAAGATCGGTTTGATGGTAGATCCGACGGCATGGGGATCAGTCGCCTGATTGCGGTTAACAACGTCCATATAGTTACGGCCGCCGGAAATCGCAGCAAGTCCTCCGGTCTTCGTATCAAGAATCGTCACACCTGCCTGCTGGTCATCATTTTTATAGGCGATCATATTGTTGACGTTATTTTGCAGGACCTGCTGGGCATTCATGTCCATATTAGTATAAATGCTGAGCCCGCTTGTCAAAATATCATTGATTGATTTACCTTTAAATGCATTGTTTTTCTTGATCTCATCTTTGATGACATTGACGTAGGACGCATAGCGTTGATCGTTCTGATCGATATTCTTGCGGTCTGCTGTTGTGCGATGGACGAGGTTAGTCGTCAAATCTTCATTTTGCGCTTTCTCCATCTCCGCTTTCGTGATTCTGTTATGACGGTTCATTAAATAAAGAACTGTGTCTTTTCGTTTCTCTGCTGCTTCAGGATGGTCATAGATGTTGTAGCCATTCGGAATTTGTGGGAGACCCGCAAGATAAGCAGACTCAGCAAGTGTCAGATCGCTTAAATTTTTATTGAAATAATATTTAGCCGCAGTCTTAATACCGTATATGCCGTCTGAATAATAAATTTTGTTCATGTACATCGTAAAGATATCATTTTTACTGTATTCCTGCTCCAGTCGATAAGACAGGTAGGCTTCCTGCGCCTTACGTTCAATCGACTTTTTCTCTGTCAGGAATGAGCGTTTAACGACCTGCTGGGTCAAAGTGGAAGCACCTTGTGAACCGAAGCCGCCGGTCACATTTTTCATAACCGCACCGGCCAGACGTCTGAAGTCGAGAGCACCGTGCTCATAGAAGCGGTTATCTTCAGTGGCAAGAACCGCATCACGCATCTGGTCAGGAATTTCATCGAATTTGACGCTTTCACGTTTTTGCCCCATGTACAGCACTGTTGCCAGCTGATTATTTTTGTCATAGATCTTTGTAGGAAGCTGGTCCCTTAAGCTGCTTTCATTGAATGACGGAGCTTTCCATGCATAATAAATGAATAACATAAGGCCTAATACGAGTACTAGAGCCGCTGCAATCACTGCACCACCGATTATTTGAAGTATTAACTTCTTGTTATTTCTTTTTTTCTTAGTTGTTGCCATGAATTACTCCTCGCTCTCATCTTTCAAGTTCAAGGCTGCTAAATAGTCCAGCCGCGGTTGATACTCATATGGTATCAATATACCATCGTTTTTAATTTCTGTTAAAGCAATTGATTTTCTGCCGCCCTCGGTCATCCGTCTCCAGTAGACGGAGAGCCGCTCAAAAGGAAGCAGATAAACTTCCTCCAGCCTTGAGAAATGGACGAGGAGGAAACAGATACCGCCCTGTTTTGCAACCCGTTCCATATGCTCTATTTGATGCAGATGGATATTCTGCAGCGGGAAGCTCGTTTTATTATGCGTCTCTTTTGCTTCAAAATCAATATGTCTGCCGCGATAAATCCCGTTATAATCCGTTGTTGAGGGTGTCTTGAAATAAGCTTCTTTGATCACTGCTTTACTGCGCATCGGATAATCCACTTTGACGATCTGCACCGGTGTGGGCTTTTTGTGGATGACCGCTATATGATGCGTGATATAATAGTGATTCGTCTTATCGATCGCTTCTTCAAATGACATGCCTCGTTTGCCATACTCAATCTTACTATGTTTCTGCTGCTTTGTAACTAAGTCTTTAGTAGTATGTTTTTTTCCGTTCGGATAGTTTACCATTCCAAATCATCCCGATTTTCTTGTATTATAGTGATATAGATGATTCTACCATAACTTAAGTGAGGTGACGTCCTATGTTACATGAATGTATCATTTTTCTGATTGATGATCTGACGGAGATCGAATCGACGTTCGAAGCAGCAAAAAAAGGCCGTGAGTTCAATTTCGTCATCGATATCCAGCCGTTCACGGAGCGGATAGATGCGCACTTGACTGAACTGATGCAGTACGAGGAAACAATCACCGCGCTCAGACTGATGAATCCGCTGAAGCTTGAGCTGCTGGTGAGTCATATAAGGGAGCTGTCGGTATCCTGCTTCTTTGACAGAACAAGCAAAAAGATGTTTATCGACCAATTCAAGGCTGCCCAGCATGACCTTCATTATATCGAAAGACAGACGAAGTGATGAAGACTTTGTATGTCAGTGGCTATAAGCCGTTCGAGCTGAATATATATAAGAACAGCCAGCCTGAAGTGAAGTATATCAAGCTCTTCCTGCAGGAGCGGCTGAAGCAGTATGCAGAAGAAGGACTGGAATGGGTCATTATCAGCGGGCAGCTTGGTGTGGAACTCTGGGCAGCGGAAGCGGCCATACGGCTGAAGAAAAATTATGGCCTGAAGCTTGCGATTATCACCCCTTTTTTAGAACATACCTCCAAATGGAATGAAGAGAACCAGCTGTACTACCAGAAAATTCACGGAGCCGCTGATTTTGTCACCACTGTCTTCGAGCAGCCCTATCAAGGAGGCTATATGTTTAAGGCGGCAACGCACTTTATTGTGAATAATACGGACGGTGCGCTTGTGCTGTATGACGATGAGCGGGAAGGGAGCCCGAAGTATACGCTGAGGACACTCGTTGATTTTACAGCTGAAAATGACTATACTATGGATATCATTTCACTGGATGATCTGTCAGTGTTCATAAACGACTACTTAAGTAACCAATGGGAGAATGGATGAGGTGTAACGTATGGATGATTTAACGTTGAAATTATCGGCAAAAGATATTTACGAGAAAGAATTTGAAAGAACGATGGTCCGTGGATTCAAGCCGGAGGATGTCGATGGTTTTCTTGATGAGGTAATCGCGGATTACCAGAAGATGGGTGACCTTAATCAGCAGCTCATCAAATTAATGGACGAAAATAAAAAACTGAAACGTGAAGTGGAGGATCTTAGAATCCGCGTCGCCACTGGTAGAGCCGATACTGGCGGGCAGCACAATAACTATGACCTGCTGAAAAGAATCTCAAATCTTGAAAAAGCTGTATTCGGTAAATAGTATTTTTTAAAATGATGTGCTATAATGAAAAGTAATTGTGAAGATATCTCGGATAATCGCTATATACATCGTATATAGAGGAAAGTCCATGCTCACACAGACCTGAGACGGCTGTAGTGATCGTGCCTGGCGAAACAATAAGCCAGGGCATTAATTTGACGGCAACGACCAGACCTAAGTCCCTGGATATGGTCTCAGTAGTTTGAAAGTGCCACAGTGACGTAGCTTTTTTAGAAATAAAAAAGGTGGAACGCGGTAAACCCCTCGAGTGAGCAATCCAAATTTGGTAGGAGCACTTTTCTAGCGGAAATGAACGTATAGAAGAGGTATGGTTACATACAGACAGATGATTATCACCGGCGTACGAGAGTGACTAGACTCGCCAGCAGTACTAAGGAACAGAACATGGCTTACAGAGATATCTTTCTAGGTTAGCTCTCCCGTTACGGAGAGCTTTTTTATTTGTCAGTTTATCGGGTATAGTAGGTAGACAAGCAGAATTTATTTTTTTGACTTAAAAATAATAATAACAATATTATGTAAACTTATTATAAAGGAGAATATTATGTATCAGTTATTAGCGACGACACCGATGGGCATAGAAACAGTGGCAGCAAAGGAAGTACAGGCTTTAGGCTATGAGACTGAGACAGAAAACGGCCGTGTGCTGTATAAAGGCGATGCAAGAGCTATCGTCAAATCCAATCTATGGCTGCGCAGCGCAGACCGGGTGAAGATTGTCGTCGGCAGATTTAAAGCTGTGACATTCGATCAGCTGTTTGATAATACTTGTCAGCTGCCATGGGAGGATATCATCGATGAGAACGGCAGTTTCCCGGTCTCCGGAAAAAGTGTTAAATCAACGCTGCACAGTGTGCCGGACTGCCAGGCGATCGTCAAAAAAGCGATTGTTGAACGACTGAAAAGAGCGCACAAAAAGCAGGGCTGGCTGACCGAGAACGGCGCACTCTATAAAGTAGAGGTTTCGATTCTGAAGGATGAAGTACTGCTGACGATCGACACATCAGGAGCAGGGCTGCATAAGCGGGGCTATCGTCTGGCGCAGGGTGAGGCACCGATGAAAGAGACGCTGGCGGCAGCTCTTGTACTGCTCTCCAACTGGAAGGGCGCTACACCGTTCATCGATCCGTTCTGCGGGTCCGGGACCATTGCGATTGAAGCCGCAATGATCGCGCAGAATATTGCACCGGGCTTCAACCGTGACTTTGCAAGTGAGGAATGGAGCATTATTCCTGACGGCATGTATGATGAAGAACGCATAAAAGCGGAAGACGCGGCAGACTACGATAAAGAAGTGGCGATTCAGGCCAGTGATATCGACCCTAAGATGATTGATATTGCGAGAAATAATGCGGCGGAAGTCGGCTTTGCTGATATTATCGACTTCAAGCAGCTGAATGTCCATGACTTGAACTTACATGCGGAACGCGGCGTCATCGTCGGCAATCCGCCATACGGGGAACGAATCGGGGAACGCCGTGAAGTGGAAGCGATGTATACTTATTTAGGAGAATTGCTTAAGCGCAATCCACAGTGGTCACTCTACATTATGACGAGCTACAAGGAATTCGAAGTGCTCGTCGGCCGGAAAGCGACGAAAAGAAGAAAGCTTTTCAACGGCTACCTTGAATGTACTTATTATCAGTACTGGGGCAGAAAATAGCATCGAATAATGACAGACAGCATAAACATGCTGTCTTTTTACGGTTGTTTTAAACTGTATACTTTCTTTATAATAGGACATATCATTGATTCAAGCTAAGGGGATTCAGATGGACGTTAAACAGAAGATTGATTTGCTCTATAAGTTGAAAAAAGAAGTCGAAAAATCAAGTAACACACTGCTCGTTGCTCAGATCAACGAAGTCATCAAGAAAGTTTATGAGGATAAAAAGATCATCAGCTTCGTCGGGCATTTCTCATCCGGGAAGTCATCGCTGATCAACAAGCTGCTGGGAGAAGCTATTCTGCCGAGTTCGCCTGTGCCGACGACAAGCAACTCAGCACAGATCACGATTAGTGCCCATGAAGAGATCATCGTCAATCTTGAGAACCATGAATATGCGGTCGTAGAGGACTATGAGACGGTGAAGAAGATCAACACTGAGAATCAGCGGATTGAGTCTGTTGAAATCAAGCATCAGGCCGAGCACTTGGCTGAAGGGCTGACGCTGCAGGATACGCCGGGGATAGATGCGACGTTCAGCAACCACGAAGAAAACACGATGAAGTATTTGCTGACGAGCGATCTGATCATCTATACGGTTGAGTACAACCATGTGGAGTCTGAGAAGAACTTCAAGGAGATGCAGCGGCTGAATGCACTTGGTGTGCCGCTGATTTTAGTCATCAATCAGATTGACAAACATGATGAGACGGAAGTGGCGTTCGAAGATTTCAAAGCAGCCATCTTGTCCAACATCAACCTCTGGAAGATTGACCTGGAGATATTATATTTCACGTCGATCTATGACCATCTGCTCAACCAGTTTGACCAGCTGAAGAAAGAACTGATGACTGACCAGCAGGTGCTGAATGCAAGTGCTGCAGGCTTCTTCAAGAGAATCGTACCGTATATTACGACTGAACAGCTGCGTTTTCTGGAACAGACACAAAAAGAGCTGCTGGAACAGTTCGGCATTGACGCTGACGGGTTCGAAGATTTCAAAGCAAAGGCGCTGGAGCAGTCTCAGCTGTCTGAAGAGCAGGCGATCTTCAGCGATGAGCAGACGACGCGTGACACATTCCTGAAAGAAATACGTGACATTCTGAAGAACGCTTATATCATCCCGTTTGAAATTAGAGAGCAGATTCGTGAACTGCTGGAAGTCTATGCACCGGACTATAAAGTCGGCGGGTTGTTCGGTAAAGAGAAAAAGCGCGAGCAGCTGAGAAACGATAAGATGGACGCAGTGCTCACTGCACTTAATCAGTCGGTTGACAAGCAGGTGAACTTCCATATTCGCGCGTTCTATCAGAACTATGCGAAGTATACAAAAGATAACAGCTGGATTGAAAGCTGCAAAGATTATACATACAGTGTGACTGCAGAAGATTTACGCGCCCAGATGAAATCACAGGCGCTCATCAACAACGACTATGTCCAGAACTACACAGACCAGCTGAAGAAATTTATCGAGCAGGATGTCGTCCGTGATAACCGGGCGATTATCGCTGATTTTATTCAGCAGCTGGACCGTTCACGTGTGCAGTCGTCAGGTGATAGTAAACAGATGAAGCTGCTTGAGCAGTACGAACAGAACTATGAGCTGATTGACTCATTAACGACTGAAAACTACCGCCATTACTATATTCACGTAGACGAATCGATCGATAAACTGATCGACCGTCATTTAGTGACGCTGACGCTGCAGGAGAACGCACATGAAGCGCAGCACGTGCTCACAAGAAAAGCAGCAGCAGAGACCGACATCGAGCAGGCAGTGAAGACGCTCGGTCAGTTCAGCGGCATCAGCTATTTCAGCGATATCACGGCACGGCTCTGTCAGCAGCTGGACCGCATTAATAATGATGTCACTAGAATCGTGGTCTTCGGTGCGTTCAGTGCCGGGAAAAGCTCGTTGATCAATGCGCTGCTCGGTGACAAGAAGCTGGTCTCCTCTCCCAACCCGACTACTGCAGCAATTACAGAAATCAGCTATGGCCGTCAGCATACGATGAAGTTCAAGACAACAGCCGTGCTGACAGCTGAACTCAATAAAATCGGCCGCGCGGTCAATATTAACGAGCCGACGATTGAAGGATGGTTAAAGACTTATGACAAAGTGCAGCCGGTGCTTGATAATCAGCACAAAAAGTTTATCCAGGCACTTAAAGAAAACTATCATCATTATATGACGCATCTGGCTGAAGGTGATATCATCGCGATTTCAGAGGAAGAAGTCGTCAAATTCACCGCGGTTGACGCGCATTCAGCATTTGTAGATAGAATATACCTGCAGTACGACATTGATTTTCTGCGCGGCAAAGTCATTATCGACTCACCGGGCATCGGCTCGACGAATATGCGGCATACTAACGAGACGACTGAAATTATTGCTGACAGTGACCTGCTGATTTATGTGTCATATTTTAACCATGTCTTTACGGAGAGCGACAAAGCATTTATCTCTTATTTGAATGAGCTGCAAGTATTAAGTGAGGACAGCGAAACATTTTACGTCATCAATGCGATCGACCTTGCGAGAAACGACGCAGAGATTGAACAGGTGACCCGCTACTTCGAATCAGAGCTCGCGCAGTTAAATGTCCCTGCGACATTGTTCCAGCTGTCAAGCAAGCAGGCGCTCGCAGCACAAGATGACCGTTTCAATGACTTTAAGACTGCTATTTCGCGCTTTGCGGCAGTCGACAGCAAGACACAGAAGATTCAGCAGTTCGAACGCGGCGTGAATCAGCTGGCGGCGCATGCTGACTTCATTGTTCAGAACTTTGAGGCCGCTAAAATAGAAGAAGCTGCGCATAAGGCTTATTACGCGAAACTCGCATCAGAGCCGCCATTCACTGCAGCTGTTATTGACAGCAGCATTGACAAAGCAGCGCAGGAACTGAACGAGCAGCTGACGTTTCTCACTGACCGCTTTAACATTCAGCTGCACGACTTGATCAAGACGTACTATAACAGACGGACAGTGGACGATTCAGCGGGCTATTTAAATCATCTGTCGAACCGGCTGGAAGAAGAATTATCAATGATCTCACCGCGGCTGAATCACGTGTTCAATCAGGCGGTGCAGAATCACTCAAGCTTAATCCGCCAGGACCTGCTGGACCATCAGATTATCAGCAGCCCGGCTGAAATGAAGCTCATCCAGCTGGCAGAATCATTCATCGATGTCAAGCTCGGCCGTATCCCCGTTAAAGTGACAGCACGGAGCTACAGAACTAAGGAGACCATCAGTGAATTGTATGAGCGGATTCATGAAGAATCCATGCAGCTGCTGGCAGCGAAGCTGAAAGATTATCAGTCGGCCGTCTCCAGCTATTTAAATGACCGGCGGGAAGCGGTGACCGCTGAGTGGACAGCCAACAATGAACAGGTTCTTGCGGATATTCAGGAAAGACAATCTCAGCAGCTCGATGATCGTGTGGTCAGTCAAATTCGTGCTGCATTATAGGAGTGAGCCATATGAAAGTCTGGATCGACAGTGAAGAGTTCACTGCAGAGAAGCATCAGCTGTTTGACTGCAGAAATGTCATGGATAATTTAGCGGCGAGCATTAAACGATTTAATGAAAGTCATATGGAAGGTGCGGTCTTCGTACCGGGCTATCCGCTGCTCTATAGTAAGGACAAGCCGGAAGAAGGAAGGCATCCGCTCCCTGACTTGACGCGCTTTTATACGTTTGTGACGCATCATGCGGCGGGTAAGACTGCGGTCTGCTATGACGAGAGCGCAGCGTTTATGGCCGCGCGGTTTTTCTTTCTCTGTGAACTCGTCGGCATTCCCTGCCTGATTATCAGGCAGGGTTATGAGGCGCTGGCGCTGCCGGAAGCAGTGAGTCATCTAGAGCCGGCTGGTTACGTGGCGGCCGTACTTGCGCTTACGCCGGTCCATCCGGCGCGTATTCACACAGAGCTGCTGGCATCACGGGAGGAAGTCAGACAGGCGCGGACAAGCAGAGCGCAGCTTGTGGATGCCCGTGAGGAGAAGCGTTTTTTAGGTGAGACAGAACCAATTGACGTCCATCCGGGAAGAATTCCAGGTGCAGTCAATTTTCCGTATAAGAACGTCTTTGCATCACATGGTGCAGAAAAGCTGCAGGCGACCGTCGGTGAGTCCCCTGCCATTGTCTACTGTGGTTCAGGCATGTCGGCGACCCCGCTGTTTGCAGCACTGAAGTCAGTCGGTCATCCGGTCAAACTGTATCCGGGCAGCTATTCAGAATGGATCTTCCATCATCCGGAGGACATAGAAAGAGGTTAAACTATGGAAAAACTATTAATCGTCGATGGTATGGCGCTGCTGTTCCGTCATTACTTTGCGACAGCGATGAATCATCACTTCATGCACAATTCAGACGGTGTGCCGACTAACGGCGTGCAGGGGTTCATCAGGCATGTAGCGAGCGCCATTAAAGATTCAGAGGCTGATCACGTCATTGTGACGTGGGACATGGGAGCGACGACGTTCAGAAATACAATTTCTGCTGACTACAAAGCGCATAGACCTGCGCCTCCGGTTGAACTGAACCCGCAGTTTGAGATGGTGCAGCGCCTGTCGGAGGAACTCGGCTTCTTTAATATCGGCGTAAGGAACTACGAAGCAGATGACGTCATCGGCACGATTGCGAAGCAGCTGGAAGGCGAGTATCGGATCACGGTGATCAGCGGTGACCGCGATCTACTGCAGCTGCTGGATGATAGAGTGGAGATCTGGCTCATCAAGAAAGGCTTCACGGAATACAATAAATATGATGTGAACCGCTTCCGGGAGGAGTACGGTATAGAACCGCCGCAGCTGATAGATGTCAAAGCTTTTATGGGTGATACGTCAGACGGCTATCCGGGCGTTAAAGGTATCGGCGAGAAGACGGCGCTGAAATTCATTCAGACTTACGGGTCAGTCGACGGCACACTGCAGCATAAGTCACAGCTGCCAAAAGGACAGCAGAATAAAATAGATACATTTTATGACGATCTGATGATCAGCTGCAAGCTTGCGGCGATTCATACGACTGTGCCGCTTGACCTTGAGCATATCCGGCGTGCAATGCCTTACACAGCGGACATCGAAAAAATGTGTGCCATCTGTGACAGTCATGAACTGAAAGTCGCCAGCAGCTATTTGATGAAACTGTAGCAGCTCATTATTTATATTTTCGAGGTATATCGGCAAATGACGGACTTATTAAACTGATGTTAATCGAATAATTTCTTATCCAGAGAAGTAGGGGTATGGTCCTGTGAAGCTTCAGCAGCGGTCCGCGTCCTTTGACTGCTCACCTCAAAAAAGCCTGACGGTGACCGTCAGGCTTTTTTGAAGTGTGCTCCCTTATTCAAATAGTGGCGCGCCACGTGGTCGGCATGTTTATTCTGGTCGCGCGGAATCCAGTCGACCAGCACGAGGTCAAAGTGCTGCTCAAGCTGCTGGTACTTGCTCAAATATGGCTTGAACTTCGCGTTCTTTGTATAGGCTTTATTGACCGCATCAACGACAACTTTGGCATCGCTTTTAATGATCAATGTTTTGATGTTCAAGAGCGATGCCTGTTTGATTCCCTCGATCAATCCTGTCCACTCAGCCTCATGGTTGTCCATCTCCCCTAAATACTGACCGAATTCAAGAACCTGGTCGTCATCTTTAATGACGTAACCGATGCTGCTTTCAAACGGATTCTGTCTTGTTGCTGCATCAATGAACAGCTGGGCCATCGTCATCCACATCTTTCGCGATAGATTTCGCAATATAGCCGAACGGCACATTGCAGATCGTCGTTAATAATTTGAACAGATAAGTCGTCAGGAAAATCTCAAACAGTATGGCGTTCGGCATCAGGCCGTAAAAAGCAATGAGCGTGAACAGCGCTGTATCGATGATGGAACTGACTGCTGTGCTGCCGTAAGCCCGGATGATGAACGTTCTGTCGCTTGAGAAGTACTTCTTGATGAAACTGAAAATATAGACATCGACGTACTGGCCGATAATATAGGCGATGATGGAGCCGAGAGCGATTCTCGGGACAAGCCCGAACAGTGTTGCCATGCTCTGCTGGGCGATATCTGATGCTGCCGGCTGATAGCTGAGCGCGATGGTCATGAGCACGACCATGATGATGACAGACATGAAGCCGAGCCAGACCGCACGTTTTGCGGTCTTTCTTCCATATATATCATTTAAAATATCTGTCGCCAGATAAATAGAAGCAAAAAGAATGTTTCCGAGTGTTGCCGTGATACCAAATACTTCGATGGTCTTTGTGACCTGAATGTTGGCAATGACAGTGCCGATCGCCACCCAGACCATTAAGCCGCTTTTACCGAAGAAGCGGTACATTACAATTAAGCTGATGAATGTCGCAAAAAAAGCGATGACCGCAATGAATTCATTGGACATCTTGATTCCTCCTTTCATAATTCAACTTTACAATTATAGGTGAGGGATGCAATTTAAGCAAGGGCAATTACAGTGAGGCGCTTATCTGCTATAATCATGTTTGAGGTGATAAAGTGAAGAAGACAGTTGAGACGGTAAGGAAGATCAATCAACTAGAAGATCACTATTGTCATCATTGTTTAATTAAGCAGACGTTGCGCAGGGAAAGTAAGACAGCGGCGCATGCTTACTGCATTTCCAAATGCTCAGTCGGCCTCCAGATTAAACAGTGGGGCAATAATCTTCAGTAAGGAGCACAGCATGAAAATATTAAAGATAGAACCGACGCCGAGTCCTAATACGCTGAAAATCATATTGGATTATCAGCGCGATGACAATAAGAGCAGGACTTACCACACAGCTGACAGCAGCAACCCGGAATTCATCAATGAACTCCTTGGCATTGAAGGCATCCGTTCTGTCTTCCATGTCATGGATTTTATATCGGTCGATAAGGCACCGAAAGCAAACTGGGAGCAGTTACTGCCGGAGATCAAGCACATATTTGATGATGAAGTGACAGCAGACCCTGAACTTCAGATTGATACGGGTGAGCATACGGTGGAACTGCTGTCATTCAAAGGCATCCCGTATCAAGTCAAAGTGACGAATGTCGAAGGCGAAAAACGCAAGCAGCTGGATCTGCGGTTTATAGATGCGATGCTCGATGCCCAGCAGGATGACGATAACGTTGTGTTCCTCAGAAAATGGGTGCCGTTCGGTACCCGTTACGGACAGATGGATGAAATCATTCAGTCAGTGATCGAGGAAGTGGATGCCTTATTCCCTGATTCACGGTTAAATCAGCTGACAGCAGCGGCAAAAGAGACGACGTATGTCATAAAGGAAAAAGAGCTGGCAAGAACAGCGGTGGAAGAATATCTGGCTGAGCCGGACTTTCAGGAGCGTTACCGGATGCTTGACCATTTTCCGGAGCCGGATTTAACGGACATTCCATTTCTGGAAGTGGTCATGCAGGACGACAAACCGCAGCTGCGAAGACTGGGCATCGTCTTCCTCGGCATGATCGGGGGTAGCGAAGTACTGCCGCTGCTGCATGCGGCGATGACGGATAAAAATTTGACGATCCGCCGTACAGCGGGTGACACGTTAAGTGACCTCGGCTTCAAGGAAAGTCTGCCGGTGATGCACGAAGCACTCGATGACACACAGCCAATCGTCAGATGGCGTGCAGCGATGTTTATTTATGATGAAGGAGACGAGTCAAGCCTGCCGTATTTAGAGAAACATCTCGATGATCCGGCGTTTGAAGTCAGGCTGCAGGCAAGGATGGCAAAGGAACGAATCACGAAAGGCGAGGAAGCGGTCGGCTCCGTATGGAAGCAGATAGCGAACAGAGAAAGGGAGCAGTAATATGAATGCATATGAAGAATACATGAAACAACTGGCAATGCCGATGAGAACTGAACTGACAAACCAAGGGTTCAAGTCCCTGGAAACAGCAGAAGCAGTAGCGGATTACTTTAATGACGTTGCTGATGACAAAACAACATTTGTCGTCATCAATTCAGTGTGCGGCTGTGCAGCGGGCCTGGCGCGTCCGGCAGCGGTCACCGTAGCTCAGCAGAACGATCATAAGCCGGAGGAGTCCGTCACTGTGTTCGCCGGTCAGGACAGAGAAGCGACTGAACTGATGCGTCAGTATATCGGTCAGGTGCCATCCAGCCCGTCAATGGCCTTGTTCAAGGGCACGGAACTAAAGTTTTTCATGCCGCGTGAACATATTGAAGGCCGGCCGATTGAAGAGATCTGCATGGACATCAAGGAAGCTTTCGATGAGCATTGTCAGTAAAGTGAGGATCACATCACCGGTGAAGACCGATGATGTGATTTTTTTGATGATGAAACAGACGCAGGCAGAACTCGCGCTGCTCGTGCCTGACATGGCGATAGAACGCGTGACCCGGCGCAAGCAGACGATTACAGAGCTGTTTAAGACAGACGATTCACCCGTCATTGTCATCAGCCGGCAGCTGCCTGTCCTTTATTTCTCGGCCGATGAAAAAATAGTCTATCACGAGAACACGATGAACTTCAAGCTGAAGCGGTTCCATAAGTACGGGGAGGTGCCCCCGCTGATTGCTGTCATGCCGGTTGAACTGACTAGCCGTGCAGTGATTGTCGATGCGACGATGGGTCTCGGAAATGACCTGATGCTGATGGCGCATATGCTGAAGTCAGCACGTTTTCATGCGTTCGAGGCACATCCTTTGATCTACTATGTGATTAAAGAAGGGATCATGCGGTACTACAGCGAGGAACTGACCGGCCGCATCACATTTCATTACGGCACTGCGTGTGATGACATAGTCGCCGCGTCAGATGTGGTCTATGCCGACCCGATGTTCGAGACGACCATCAGTCAGGATTCAGGCATGCAGGTGCTCACCAACCATGTACAGCAGGCGGATCACGACTTTTTAGCAGCGCTCATCGTTCATGCGCCGTGCGTCATACTGAAAGCACATTTCAGAAGCCCGCTCTTTCAGCAGTACGGTTTCCAGGTGGCTGTCAGAAAAAGCTCGAAAAGTCATTTCGGGATTATCTGCAACTAAAAAGCAGCTGAGGCATTTGCCTCAGCTGCTTTTTAGTCATCGATTTAGAACTATTCTGTGATCATCATGCTGATCATGTAGGCGAGTAATAAGAATAAACCAGATACTACCATCACTTGTTCCATCGTTCTTCCCCCAATACAACGATAAATGATTCTGTGTAAATTTATCGTTTTATTTATCATTCATCTATCTGTATTATAAAGTATAGTAGACAATTATGAAAGAGGTGACCTCATGAATTCATTTGATAAAGTGTATCATGATTTATGTGAAGAGATATTAGCCGCGGGACGGGAGAAGGACGACCGCACTCATACCGGGACTCTGTCGAAATTCGGCCACCAGATGCGATTTGACCTAAAAGAAGGATTTCCGCTGCTGACGACAAAGAAAGTGTCATTCAAGCTGCTGGCGACAGAACTCATCTGGTTCATCAAAGGAGACACGAACATCAGATACCTGCTGCAGTATAACAATAACATATGGAACGAATGGGCTTTCAAGAAATGGGTGGAGAGCGCGGACTATGCAGGTCCTGATATGACAGATTTCGGGCACCGCTCGCTGGCCGACCCGGAATTTAACGAACAGTACAAGGAGCAGCTGGCGAAGTTCAAGCACCTTGTACTGACGGATGACACCTTCATGGCGACGTACGGCGACCTCGGCAATGTGTACGGCAAGCAGTGGCGTCATTTCGAGACGAAGGACCGAGTGACGGACCAGCTGAAAGATGTGGTGGAGAACATTAAGATCAACCCTTCATCAAGACGGCACATTGTCTCAGCCTGGAACCCCGGAGAAATTGATACGATGGCTCTGCCGCCCTGTCATACGCTGTTCCAGTTCTACGTCCAGGACGGGAAACTCAGCTGTCAGCTGTATCAGCGCAGTGCGGACGTCTTTCTCGGTGTCCCGTTCAACATTGCAAGCTACAGTCTGCTGACTCATCTTGTCGCAAAGGAATGCGGGCTGGAAGTCGGTGAGTTCATCCATACGATAGGTGATGCCCACATTTACAGCAATCATATCGATGCCGTCAAAGAGCAGCTGACCCGTAAATCCTTTGCGCCGCCGCAGCTTGAAATTTTGACGAATAAATCACTGTTCGATATGGAATATGAAGACTTAGCCATTAACAATTACGAGGCACATGCTGCCATCAAGGCACCGATTGCCGTATAGAGGAGACTAATATGCTATCAACTATCGTTTGTCATGACCAGAACTTAGTCATCGGCTATGAGAACAAAATGCCGTGGCATCTGCCGGAGGACTTAAAAAGAGTGAAACAGCTGACGACAGGAAACACCATTGTGATGGGCAGAAACACTTTTCTGTCACTCGGACGACCACTGCCGAACCGCCGCAATGTCGTCCTGACACGGGACAAAGATTTTGCAGCTGAAGGTGTTGAAGTGATCCACTCACTGGATGACATCAGCCGGCTGGACGGCCACGTCTTTATTTTCGGCGGCCAGAACTTGTATGAGCAGACGATGGATCTCGTCGATGATATGTATGTCACTGTCATCGAGGCGAAGCATATGGGAGATGCATTCTTTCCTGCTTATTCCTTTTTGGACTGGGAAGTGGAGTCCATTGAAGCGGGGACGACTGAGCCGCCGCATAAATTTATGCACCTCGTCAGGAGAAGCCGTGATTAGAATGATTAAAACAGTCGGTGTCATTATCGGCTATGCCGCACTTGCGACGACGAAGATTGATTACATGGAGCGGCATCAGCGGCTGCTGAACAGCGTCAACGCCAAAGACCGCTACGCCGCTTTAATGGCTAAAAACTGGGCCGGACGAGTACTGGACAGTGCAGGTGTGACCGTGACAGTCACCGGTCATAATAAAGACGACGGTCAGCCGGCACTGTTTGTCAGCAATCATGAGGGTAACTTCGATATTCCCGTCCTCATGGCTGCAATTGATAAACCGTTCGGCTTCGTCTCTAAAGTGGAAGTGAAGCAGATCCCGTTTCTTCACCGCTGGATGATGCTGCTGAACTGTATTTATCTAGACCGCTCAAATCGCAGGTCATCGCTGCAGATGATCAAAGATGGTGTCCAGTCACTGCAGGAAGGCCACAGCGTCATGATCTTCCCGGAAGGCAGCCGCAGTAAAGGTCACGGACTGCAGGAATTTAAGTCCGGGGCTTTCAAACTGGCAAAGTCTGCCGGTGTGCCGGTCATCCCTATTGCGATTTCCGGGACAGCAAAAATTATGGAGGCATATGACAGCAGAAAAATGGTGCCGGGTCACGTTCAAGTACACGTATTTGAGCCGATCTCCCCGGACGTCTTCAAGGAGCAGTCCCTGCAGGAAGTAGCGGCGGCAGTCCAGGCACAGATTAAGGACCATCTAGATGTTTAAGCTGAACGGCTGGACCGTATTATTTGCAGTGCTGCTTCTGATCAACTTAATCACCGTCATATACGTCGCACGGCTGTCAGCGGAGTCCCCGGGAGTCACCGTGACCAGTCAACCTGCAGCACAAGGCAAGAATACACTGACACTGCAGCCCGAAGTCGTCAATCATTACTTGCAGCAGGAGAATACGCAGGCAATGAAATTATCATTGACAGGTGAACAGCTGCAGATTGTTCAGTACAGTGACTTTCTTAGTCAGAAAATTGAAACAAATATTTTGACGACACCTGTTGTTATTGGTCATAATAAACTCAGGCTGGACATTAATGATGTCGCAGTAGCCGGGCTTCCATTATCTAAGAAACAGACACTGAATCTTATCAGACGGTTCGGCAGCCTGCCGGACAATGTAGTACTTGATGTCAACAAAGAATGTTTTTACTATGATATGGCACCCATTGAACTGGGTGGAACTGCCTTGGATCTTACTCATATCAATCAGACAGGCTGGCACTTTAACATTACAATCGAGGAGTGATACTTATGGCAGTAGCAACATTAGCAGGAGGCTGTTTCTGGTGTCTCGTCAAACCGTTTCATCAGTATGACGGCGTAGAATCAGTCATCTCAGGTTACAGCGGAGGACATGTTGAGCATCCGACATACAAGGAAGTGTGCTCCAATACGACCGGTCACCGTGAAGCGGTGCAGATTACTTTTGATGAGACGATCATCTCATATAAAGAAGTACTGGAAGTGTTCTTCAAGACGTTTGATCCGACCGATGCGGCGGGACAATTCTATGACCGCGGGGAAAGTTATGAGCCCGCTATATTCTATCACGACAGCACGCAGCAGGAGACAGCCCGTGCACTGATTGAAGAGCTGGATGCGCAACATATTTTCAGCAGTCCGATCGTGACACCTGTGATTCCTTACAAAAACTTTTATCCGGCAGAAGAGTATCATCAGGACTATTACAAGAAAGATCCTGTCCATTACAAGAACTATCAGGAGCGGTCAGGACGAAAAGCATTTATAGAGCAGCACTGGGAGGGTTAACATGATCAAGAAAAGTATCGATGACTTAAATGAAATGGAATATATTGTGACTCAGCAGAACGGCACAGAGCCGCCTTTTCAGAATGAATACTGGGATCACTTTGAAAAAGGCATCTACGTGGATAAAGTGAGCGGTAAGCCGCTGTTCACATCAGAGGAGAAATTTGACTCGAACTGCGGCTGGCCGAGCTTCTCCAAGGCGATATCAGATGATGAGATCATCGAACTTGTCGATAAATCGCACGGCATGGTGCGGACAGAAGTGAGAAGTGATTCTGCCAACAGTCATCTAGGGCATGTGTTTAATGACGGGCCGAAGGAAACAGGCGGTCTCCGTTACTGCATCAACTCTGCGGCTGTTCAGTTCATTCCTTATGATAAACTTGAGGAATTAGGGTATAGCCATGTTATAGGGCATTTTAAATCTTAATGGAATACTGAAGGAGCGGAAAACTATGTTTAAAAAGTTATTTGGTAAAGGTGAAGAAGCATCTAAAACAATTGAAATCAAAGCACCGCTTTCAGGCACTTATGTTGCGCTTGCTGACGTTCCAGACCCAGTCTTTGCCCAGGAGATGATGGGTAAAGGATTCGGCGTAGAACCCATTGAAGGCACGCTTGTCGCACCGATTGACGGCGAAGTGGTCAATGTCTTTCCGACGAAACATGCTATCGGACTGAAGGCGGCGAATGGTCTTGAAATACTGCTGCATGTCGGTCTCGAAACCGTTGCGATGAACGGAGAGGGCTTTACAACGAAAGTTAAAGCAGGCGATAAAGTCAAAGCAGGCGACACGTTGCTGACATTCGACCTTGAACTGATCCACCAGAAAGCAGCGTCTATTATTTCACCGGTCATCATCACAAACAGCGATGTCATCAACACGTTTGAGATTGTTCAGACAGGCAACCTGCAAAAAGGCTTGACGACCGTGCTGAAAATAGACACCCACTAATGAGCAAGTCTTTTTCTTTCTATCAGTACATTCTGACGGTAAGAGGCGCTAAAGGAGAAGCAGGCGTGTTCGCTGATGAGGCATTTGATGATCTGATGTTTCCGAAATATGAAACGGATTATAATCTTCTCTCGGACTACATTGAAAACTACGGTTCAGCAGACATGCGGCTGTCCGTCTTTGATGAGCTTTATGACAAGTACCAGGAATGGCTGAAATTTTAGTGCACACCCATACCAGACAATTAACTGAGAAGCAGATGGAAACTCAAGTTTCATCTGCTTTTTTAATCGGCATATGGCAGCGGTTCATCAGTGAAACGGCAGACGGTCATGTAGAAAACTTTCGTTTTGTCCGTTATATTGATAAAATGACTTATAAATAATTTTGGATGTGAAAAAAATTGGATAAAGACCACAATGCGCATGAAAAAAAACAGAATGAGAGAAAAATAACGATCAGTCTTTTTAGATTCATCATGCTGCTGCTGACGGCAGTGATCTTAACGGCCGGGATTACTGCATTTGCAACAACGACCGGCAGCAGTAAAGTGATTTCGCAGCAGACACCGAAGCGGACTGAGTTTCTGAAGCTTTATGAAGTATATGACACCCTGAATTCACAGTACTACAAAAATGTGAATAAAGAGAAGCTGATAGACAGTGCTATTAAAGGCATGGTCAATGGACTGGACGATCCTTACAGCGAGTATATGACGAAGTCAGAACAGCAGGAGTTCACGGATTCCATGAGCGGCGACTTCCAGGGTATCGGAGCTGAAATGGGAGAGGAAGGCAGCAAAATCATTATTACAAGCCCTATTAAAGGAGCACCGGCAGATAAGGCCGGCATTAAAGCGAATGATGAAATCGTTGAAATTGACGGCAAAAGTACTAAAGGAATGAACAGTGTAGATGTCGTCAAAAAAATTCGCGGCAAAAAAGGGACGACTGTCACGCTGCTGATCAAACGCGGCGTCAGCACCCCGTTTAAAGTCGCTATTAAACGGGACACGGTTCATGTCAATAGTGTGGAAACTAAGATGCTGAACAATAAAGTGGCATTAATTACGGTCACTAAATTCCAGCAGGGCACTGCAGCTGAATTCAATGCTGCCTTAAAAGACATGCACGAGCAGGGTATGAAGAAACTGATTCTCGATTTCCGTAACAACCCGGGCGGCTATCTCGATGAGGCGAGCAAGATGGCCAATGAGTTCATCGGTAAAGGTGAAGTGCTGTTCTATACAGAAAATAATCACAGTAAACCTCAGGCCTATAAAGCGGAAAATCCTGCTGACCCGGTCACTAAGAACTTGCCGACTGTCATCATCATGAATGAAGGATCTGCCAGCGCATCTGAAGTATTTGCTGCATCCCTCCACGACCATGATAAAGCATATATCGTCGGTACAAAGTCATTCGGTAAAGGCATCGTGCAGACGGCAGCACCGTTCAAGGATGATTCTATGCTGAAGTTCACGCAGATGAAATGGCTGACACCTGACAAAACATGGATTCATAAAAAAGGCATCACACCGGACAAGCTGATTAATTTACCGGATTATGCCAACATTCACATCCTTGATCCTGACGAAGTCTATGTCAAAGGAGAGTCCAGTGCAGAGGTGAAATCACTTGAAACAGGGTTGAAAGCACTCGGCTATAACCCGGGTGCAGTGGACAAGACATTTGACGAGAACACAGCGCTCAGCGTTGCCCAGTTCCAGCAGAAAGAAGGACTTGAAGTCACGGGTCAAATGACCGGTAAGTCAACGCTTAAGTTCACTGAACTGCTGCGAAATAAACTGAATGCTGATGATACACAGCTGAACGGCGCAGTCAGCTATATCAGCACGCTTAAATAATGGAGGTAAAACAGTGAAGATTGCTTTTACGGGCGGCGGGTCTATCGGCCATGTTGCTGTCAACATGGCGTTAATCCCGGAAGCTGCTAAACATCAAATTGAATGTATATATATCGGTTCTAAAGCAGGGATTGAAAAAGAGGCGATTACTTCTCAGTTTCCTGACGTCAAATACTACGGCATTTCAAGCGGTAAACTGCGTCGTTATTTTTCGCTTGACAACGCAAAAGATATTCTCAAAGTGCAAAAAGGAGTATTTGATGCACTGAACGTTCTCCGTAAGGAACGGCCGGACATCGTCTTTTCCAAAGGCGGATTCGTCACAGTGCCTGTGATCATCGCAGCACGGATGCTGAAAATCAAAACGATCATCCATGAGTCTGATGTGACACCGGGCCTTGCGAATAAAATCGGCCTGAAATTTGCGATGAAATGCTACACGACATTTGAGGAGACGCTGAAATATATTCCAGGCGGTAAAGCTGACTTTGTCGGTGGTGTCGTCAGAGATGATATATTTACAGGAGATAAGAACACGGGTTATGAGCTGACCGGCTTCAGCCCGGATAAGCAGGTGCTGCTTGTGATGGGCGGGTCACTCGGCTCGAAAACCGTGAACACGGCCATCAGAAGTCACCTTGACGCGCTGCTTCGGCACTACCAGGTGATCCATATTACAGGCCAGGGGTTGACGGATCAGCAGCTTGACCGACCGGGATATAAGCAGTTTGAATTTGTGAAAGACGAGCTGCCGCACTTGTTTGCGATTACAGATACGATTGTGTCACGGGCCGGCTCTAACGCCATCTACGAATTTCTGGCACTGCGTAAACCGATGCTGCTTGTGCCGCTTGGTCTGGATCAGAGCCGCGGTGACCAGATTGACAATGCCCGTATATTTGAGCAGGAGGGCTATGCGGGCGTCCTGCAGGAGAACGAGCTGACGAGTGCGACATTGATGGCTGCCCTGCAGAAGATTGAGGACAACAGAGCAGCACTGACAGCCGCAATGAATGAGGCATATACGTCGTTTACACCGGAAGCACTGCTGCAAAAAATATTGGATGATGCCAGTTAAGGAGAACGCCTATGTCTAGAGTTCAAAGAATTTCATTAATCATCATTTTCTCGGTCATTTTTGGCATGATCGCTTTTTTCCATGAATCGCGGCTCGGCAAATGGATTGATAATGAAGTATATGAATTTATTTATTCCTCAGAAAGCTTTATCACGACGTCTATCATGCTCGGTTTCACGAAGCTCGGTGAAGTATGGACGATGATTGTCATGTCGCTCATCGTCATCTGCTACTTGATGCTGAAGCGTATGAAGATCGATGCCTTATTCTTTGCCCTGGCTATGATCATCTCGGGCACGCTAAACCCGCTTTTGAAAAATATTTTTGACCGGGAGCGTCCTACGCTGCTGCGGTTAATTGATATTACCGGATTCAGTTTTCCGAGCGGCCATGCGATGGGGTCAGCCGCTTTTTTCGGCAGTCTTGCCTTCTTGGTCAGCAGACATCATAAAGGCGCAGCCAAACCTTATTTAATTGGCTTGTGCATTCTGTTTATCATGATGATTTCGTCTTCACGGGTCTACTTAGGCGTTCATTATCCGACAGATATCATCGCAGGCATACTCGGCGGCGTCATCAGTATACTGCTGGCGCAAACTTTTTTACATAATCTAATTGACAATGATTCTCAATAAGTTATAATGTAATTGAAAGTGATTCTCATTTAACAAGAGTTCCCCCTCTAAATGGAGAGTCATTTTCTAGTAACCCCCTTTATGCCCATTAACCTGACGGTGACGTCAGGTTTTTTTTGTTTAATTTAAAAATAATTACTGCTATG
The DNA here is from genome assembly GCF_004359525.2 of Macrococcus equipercicus. Taxonomy (GTDB): domain Bacteria; phylum Bacillota; class Bacilli; order Staphylococcales; family Staphylococcaceae; genus Macrococcus; species Macrococcus equipercicus. The sequence continues at coordinate 343,068 of NZ_SCWC02000002.1, forward strand.
ATTTGGTTAATAATTGAAGAGAGAGGCTTACTCATGAAAAACATTCTAATAATTGAAGATGAACAGAATTTAGCGCGGTTTATTGAACTGGAGCTGATGCATGAAAATTACAAGGTGGATATCGTCAATGACGGCATTGCTGGTCTGCAGCATGCGCTGAACAATGACTATGACTGTCTACTGCTGGATCTGATGCTGCCCGGTATGAATGGGCTTGAAGTGTGCAGAAGAATCCGCAACATTAAACAGACACCGATCATTATGATTACAGCGAAAGGGGATACGTATGATAAAGTGATCGGGCTGGACTACGGAGCAGACGATTACATTGTCAAACCATTTGACATCGAAGAGCTGCTGGCGAGACTGAGAGTCATTATGCGGCGCAACCAGCCTCATGACAATCACATCACTATCGATCAGCTGGTCATTGACCTCGATGCCTTCACAGTGACTGTCGGCGGTGAACTGCTGGAGCTGACGAAGACTGAATATGAACTGCTGAAGCTGCTGGCGGAACATCAGAAGCATGTATTGACCCGCGAGCAGATTCTCGCACATGTCTGGGGCTATGAAAGCGAAGTGGAGACGAATGTGGTCGATGTCTATATCCGCTACTTGCGCAACAAACTGAAGCCTTATCAGCTGCACTCAATGATTGAAACAGTCAGAGGGGTAGGCTATGTCATTCGATGAACAACTCGACATCCCTTAAAACGAAATGGACACTGATTACGACAAGTATTACGTTCATCATATTCATGCTCTTCAGTTTCTTTATCATCTATTTCATCAGCATCTATTTGAAAGAGCAGGAATATGACAGTGCCAGACGCAGCACCGTGGATATCGGCAAGCTGCTGGTCAGCGAAAATCCGGGGGAAGTCTCGACAGTCGACATTAGAGCGGCGATCACCGATCATCAGAAAGTCATCTTCTATGATACAGCGGGACAGCCGTATTCAAGTGTGTCAAGTGATCAGACGATTAGATGGACGCCCCGTTTCGAGCGAATCACGCGCGTTGAGATCACTGAAGAGACCTACAGCAATGAAGCTTACATCGTCGTTAGAGCACCGATCAATACGATGCAGTCAGCAGGATTTCTGACAATTGTCCATCCGCTGAAGATCTATCATTCAATCATTCAGTACATGTTTGTGCTCGCCGGTATTTTCGGACTGACCGCCCTGTTCATTACAGCGATTATCAGCTATTTCTTCTCGAATCATATCACGAAGCCCATCCGTAAGCTGTCGGAACAGATGAAACAGATTCAGCGGGACGGCTTCCAGAACAAACTGACGCTGCCTAAGAGCTATTATGAGACAGATGATATGATCAATACGTTCAATAATATGATGGCCCAGCTTGAAACATCGTTCAATCAGCAGAAGCAGTTTGTCGAAGATGCCTCCCACGAACTCAGAACGCCGCTGCAGATTATTCAGGGTCATCTTAACCTGATCAACCGATGGGGGAAAAACAAGCCTGAAGTGCTGGATGAATCACTTAAGATTTCACTGGATGAGATGAACCGGATCACTAACCTCGTAGAAGAGCTCCTGCTGCTGACAAAAGATGATAAAGGGCAGTATAACCGGGAAGTGGACACGATTGCTATCAATGACGAGATTCAGGCGCGGTTGAAGTCGCTTGCTCAGCTGCACCCCGACTACCGTTTTGAGTTCCATTCCTCTCATAAAGCAATCAAGCTTCAGATGAATCGGCATCAGTTTGAGCAGCTGCTGCTGATATTCATTGATAATGCCATGAAATACGATAAAGACGAGCAGCATATCATTATCAGGACGTCACTAAAAAACAAAGTCGTCCAGCTGGAAATCATCGATCACGGCGCGGGCATACCGAAAGAGGATATCCCATTTATTTTTGACCGGTTTTACCGTGTTGATAAATCAAGGTCAAGAGAAATGGGCGGCAATGGGCTCGGACTTTCCATCGCACGGAAAATCATTGAAAGTTATGGCGGGACTGTCAAGATTGACAGCGAATTAAACAAATATACAAAAGTCATGATTCAATTCTCAGAACTATGAAAGTAATTTTCATAAAATGATATTACAGCCTTTAAAATCAATATTTAGAGTGCTAAAATAGGTTATGGAAACGTTTTATATTAATTTTCGGAGGGTGGAACTACAATGAAAGGGAAAAACCTCGAAGAAGCGCCTGCACGGTTCGGCGCGAATTTAGGTTATCTTTTAGAGATGTTTGATCTGTATCAACAGAATCCTTCATCTGTAACAGGGGAACTACAGGAATTATTTTCGACGATTTCAACAGGCCGGAGCACCGGCTCTGTCAGCGGCATCGATTCCGAGAAAGTCAAATCAGTGATGAGATTAACTGATAATATCAGACAGTATGGGCATTTAACAGCTGATATTTATCCATTGTATAAACCTAGACGTGAAAATCTGCCAAAATTAACTATAGAAGATTTTGACTTGACTAAAGAAGACCTTGAAAAGCTTCCGGCCAAACTTGTCTCTGCACATTTTGAAGGACATGCTGCCAATGCCTATGAAGCAGTCACTCAGCTGGCAGAGATTTATCAAGGGACAATCGCTTATGAAGTAAGCCATATCAACAACACGGAAGAACGCGACTGGCTGAAAAAGACAATCGAGTCGAACAGCAGAAAATCCTATAGCAGAGAAGAGAAAATCACTCTGCTGACAAGTCTTGCTCAAGTTGAAGGATTTGAAAAATACATCCACAAAAATTTTGTCGGCGCTAAGCGCTTTTCCATTGAAGGAGTCGATGCATTAGTACCGATGCTGCAAAAAGTACTGGCGATTGCGAGCGACAGCAGCATTCCGAACATCCAGATCGGTATGGCACACCGCGGCCGTCTGAATGTACTGACTCATGTTCTTGAGAAGCCTTATGAAATGATGCTGTCAGAATTCATGCATACAGACCCGATGAAGTTTCTGCCGGAAGACGGCAGTCTGACGGTGACAAAAGGCTGGACCGGAGATGTGAAGTATCACTTAGGCGGTGTTAAAAAGACAAGCCGCTATGGTTCTGAGCAGTTGATTGCACTGGCCAACAACCCGAGTCACCTGGAAATCGTCGCACCGGTCGTCTTAGGTAAAACACGTGCGGACCAGGAAGTGACTGCGGGTGTGGCACAGCCTGAAGTCGACTTCAATAAAGCGCTGGCCATCCTCATTCATGGTGACGCGGCATTCCCGGGTCAGGGTATTAACTTCGAAAGTATGAATTTAAGCAACCTGAAAGGCTATTCTACAGGCGGCTCTCTTCATATCATCACAAACAATCGTGTCGGCTTTACAACTGAAAGCTACGACTCCCGCTCCACGGTTTATGCGACAGATGTAGCAAAAGGCTATGATATCCCGATCGTCCATGTCAATGCAGATGATGTAGAGGCATGTATCGATTCCGTCATTCTTGCGATGCAGTTCCGCCAGCAGTTCAATAAAGATTTTGTGATTGACTTAGTCGGCTACAGACGTTACGGCCATAACGAGATGGATGAGCCGTCAGTGACTAATCCGATGCTCTACAAAGAAGTGAAAGGCCATCCGAGCATCGAGATTAAATACGGCAAGGAACTCGTTGCTGAAGGAACGATCACTGAAGATGAAATGAATGAGATCTTCCGTCAGGCAGAAGAAGCGATCCGCTCTGCGCATAATGCCATCGATAAGAACGAAAAAGTGCTTGATGCAAAGATGGCGATGCCAGAAGGGGTCAGCGCTGGTCAGGAAACCGTTGAAACAGGTGTCGCTAAAGACAGACTGACAAAACTGAACGACGAGATGCTGACTTATCCGGAAGGCTTTACACTGTTCGGCAAGCTTTCAAAAATACTTGACAGACGCCATGAGCCGTTCACTAAAGACGGATTGATTGACTGGGGCCATGCAGAACTGCTTGCATTCGGCACAATCATTGAAGACGGCCATCCAGTCCGTCTGACGGGTCAGGATTCTGAGCGGGGAACATTTGCCCAGCGCCATGCAGTATTAAGTGATGAGAACACAGGTGCTAAATATACACCGCTTCAGCATATCACTGACAGCCAGGCATCTTTTGATATTCATAACTCACCATTGTCAGAGGCGGCAGTTGTCGGCTTTGAATACGGCTATAACGTGGAGAACAAAGATGCGATGACGGTCTGGGAGGCACAGTACGGCGACTTCTCAAACATGTCACAGATGATGTTTGATAACTTTATTTCCAGCGCGAACGCGAAATGGGGCGAAACGACAGGTCTGACATTGCTCCTGCCGCATGCCTACGAAGGTCAAGGACCAGAGCATTCATCAGCCCGTCTGGAACGTTACTTGCAGCTTGGTGCAGAAAACAACTGGACAGTTGCAAACGTTACAAGCACTGCAAACTACTTCCACTTACTGCGCAGACAGGCACATTACTTGAACACCGATAAGATGAGACCATTAGTCGTCATGACACCGAAGAGCCTGCTGCGCAATAACGTTGTCTCTGACAAAGTAGACGCATTCACAACAGGTTCATTCAGACCGATCATTGTTGATGACTTCAAAAAGACAAAAGTGAAGAAATTACTGATCGCGAGCGGTAAAGTGGCCATTGACCTGTACACTGAGCTGCAGAAATCACCGAACGAGGAGATTCTGCTAGTCAGACTTGAACAGCTGTACCCGCTGCCTGCTGAAGAAATCAAAGCAGTGATCAGTGAGCTTAAAGGCATCAAGGAGATCGGCTTCGTTCAGGAAGAACCTAAAAACCAGGGCTCATGGAATTACATTTATCCGCAGCTGGAAGCACTAGCAGGTAATATCGCTGTCAACTACTACGGCAGAATCGAGCGTTCAAGCCCGTCAGAAGGCGATAATGAAATTCATAAGCTGGTGCAGTCTCAAATTATTCAGAACGCGTTAACTATTTAAGGGGGAAATTACAGTGGCAGAAATCAGAGTTCCAGAATTAGCAGAATCAATTACGGAAGGTACAATCTCAACATGGTTCAAACAAGTGGGCGACCGCGTTGAAAAAGGTGAAAATATCGTTGAGCTTGAAACAGACAAAGTCAACGTTGAAGTGATTTCAGAAGAAGCAGGTGTCATCACTGAACTGAAAGCAGCAGAAGGCGATACCGTAGAAGTAGGTGCAGTCATCGCTGTCGTCGATGAAAGCGGTACGGGTGCAGCACCCGCTCCTCAGGCGGAGGCACCAGCGGCAGCTGACACCGGAAAAACGCCGACTATTGAACAGGCAGTTGAAGAGACAAAAACTGAGCGGATCGTAGCGACCCCTTCAGCTCGTAAATTAGCACGCGAAAAAGGTATCAGCTTAAGCGATATCAACGCTAAAGACCCGCGCGGCTTAATCCGCAGCCATGATGTTGAAAACAGCACGAAGCAGGAAGCGCCGAAAGCGGCTGCACCAGCTGCACCGAAAGAAAATCCTAATAAACCGGTCATCCGTGAGAAAATGTCACGCCGCCGTAAAACAATTGCTAATAAATTACTGGAAGTATCTCAAAATACAGCAATGCTGACGACATTCAACGAAGTGGATATGACTAATGTCATGGAACTTCGTAAACGTAAAAAAGACAAGTTCCAGGAAGATCATAATGGAACACGCCTCGGCTTCATGTCATTCTTTACGAAAGCCGTCGTTGCTGCCCTTAAAAAATATCCTGCGGTTAACGCTGAGATTGACGGCGATGACTTAGTGCTGAAACAGTTCTATGACATCGGAGTTGCCGTCTCCACTGAAGAAGGATTAGTCGTACCGGTTGTCCGTGACTGTGACAAGAAGAACTTTGCAGAAATCGAAGGCAGCATTTACGACCTTGCAGTTAAGGCACGTGACAAAAAGCTCGGACTTGATGATATGATGGGTGGTTCATTCACAATCACCAATGGCGGTGTGTTCGGTTCATTGATGTCGACACCGATCATCAATGGTACTCAGGCTGCAATCCTCGGCATGCACTCAATTGTCACACGTCCCGTCGCTATCGACAAAGAGCGCATGGAAAACCGTCCGATGATGTATATCGCCTTAAGCTATGACCACAGAATCATTGACGGCAAAGAAGCAGTAGGATTCCTGAAAACAGTGAAAGAACTGATTGAAAATCCTGAAGATTTACTGCTTGAAAGCTAAGCTATGATAATGAAGACGCCCCGGCTGCCATGACAGCCGGGGCGTCTTGCGGTTTGACAGCGAAAGATTGACGAGACGACTGAACACCGCTTGTATTCATCGGGCTAAAACTTTAGAATAATAGAGTAAGAGTTCATCTTGTTTAAGGAGAGTAATTTATGAATTTATCTGGTATTCATCATGTGACTGTTGAAACGGCTGATATAGAGCGCTGTCATGATTTTTATCATGGGATACTCGGCATGACGCTTGTGAAGAAGCCAATCAATTTTAACAATACAACGTCTCACCGCCTTTCCTTCGGTGACGCCAAAGGGAGTCCGGGTACACTGCTGAATTTTATCAGTGCTGAGGAACAGGACTACAGAGAGGGGACGAACGGTATTTATGCCTATTCGTTAAGAGTGCCGACGGACAGAAGCCTGTATTACTTCAAACTGCGCTTTGATGAGCACAGCATCAAGTATGACGGTGTGATCCAGTTGAACGGTCGACACGCGCTGCCGTTCTACGACATGGATGACCGCCTCGTCTATTTAGTGTCCGACGAGAACAACATAGGCATTCCATATGGGACGCCTCATATTGATTCACCGGTCGATTCCATCCATCAGATAGTCGGACTCGGTCCCGTGCTGCTGAGAGTCGAGCATACACTGCCGACTGCGTCAGTGTTAAAGCAGCTGCTCGGCATGGACCGCACGACTGAGTATAAGCATCAATCATCAGCACAGCTTGTCCAGGCGTTCAGCATGGCTGAAGGAGGCAACGGCGGTGAAGTACATATATTACAGTCGTCAGGTTTAACAGGACAGAGCGGGGTGCATCATGCAGCATTCAGAGCGGCAGACGAAGACACTCTGAAGCAAGTATTAACCGTACTCGAGTCGGCAAATGTGCCGAATTCAGGCATCGTGGACGACAATTATTTTAAATCTCTTTATTTCAATGACTTAAGTGGTATATTATTTGGTATAGCAACAGATTCGCCTGGAATCGACGGACATGCAGAATCACTGTAAGTGTGCCGTATTACTTGATGATGAGCGGGCAGCAAATGAGAAGGAGGTATAACATGTTACACGAGGAATGGCTGACTAAAGAGCCGATCAAACAAGTGACAGTCGTCCAGACAAACGCCAAGAAATACAAAGTGAGCGATATGCTGACGATCGGTCAGACCTATGATGTTGTCAATGAAACGGAAGAATATTATCATATAAGAGATAACAGCGGCAAAGTCGGCGGCTATTATAAAGAATATTTTGAAGAAATATAAGGGCGGAAGCCCTTTTTATTATTGAAGGAGAAGGCAATGAACTTATATCAGAATGATGATACAACGATTTTAGACGATGCGGTGAATATGCTGCAGCTGCAGAAGAACATCCTCTTAAAAGGACCGACGGGTTCCGGCAAGACGAAACTCGCGGAAACACTGCGGCTCAAGCTGGGCCGTGAGATGAACAGCATCAACTGTTCTGTGGATCTTGACGCTGAGAGCCTGCTCGGGTTTAAGACGATTGAAGTGATAGACGGAGAAACGCAGATTACTTTTGTCGAAGGCCCCGTCATTCAGGCGATGAAAGAAGGACATCTGCTGTATATTGATGAGATTAATATGGCGAAACCTGAGACGCTGCCGATATTGAACGGTGTGCTCGATTTCAGAAGAACCCTCACCAATCCATTCACCGGAGAAGTGGTAACCGCACATGATGACTTCGCTGTCATTGCAGCGATCAATGTCGGCTATGTCGGTACATTACCGATGAATGAAGCGCTGAAAAACAGATTCGTTGTCATTGATATGAACTACATTTCAGGTGATATACTGAAGCAGGTCATCCAGGAGCAGACGAAGCTTGCGGATATCACACTTATCGACCAGCTGATTCAGTTCAATCAAGATTTAGTGGTGATGGCAGAGCAGGGGCAGATCAGTGAAGAAGCAAGCTCCATCCGGGCGCTGCTTGACCTGTGTGACCTGACGACCATCATGCCGGTTGAACGTGCCATCAAGCGTGCCATCGTTGACAAGCTGGAGGATGAACGGGAACAGCAGGCCATTATGAATGCGATGGAACTGACGTTTTAATGGCAGACAAGTTCATACTATTCAACGATGAAAAAATCGACCCGACCCAGCTGATGATGCTGACCGATCTTGCCCAGCTCATCATGGAAGATAATGAAGTGAAAGTAGGCTATCAGAAGTTCGGTTACTTTGACCCGCTTGAGAAAGAGCTGAATGTGAGCTTTAAATGGCGTCATCGCGGGTCAGAGCTGTATGCCTTGAAGAGTGACTGCCTGCTGTATGGTCTGGGATACTCCATGCAGGACCAGGACGCCATCCATGACATGCTGGAGACAGAAGTGCGTCACCGGAAGTTTTTCATGCAGCTATTTGTCATGCTGGAAGAGCAGCGGCTGACGCGTCTTATCGTCAGAGTGAGACCCGCTGCCCGTAAGTTCTTCAAGACGCGGCGGACATTGAAACGTCAGGATAATGCCAGTCAGCTGACTGTGTACCGGACGAAGAAGATGCCGACGGACCTGCTGTTCCTTCAGCTGGAAGAAGCGCTGCTGACCGATAATGTTCTTGATCTTGAGACATCTTATAGCGGCATAGTCGATGCCAGACTGCGCGAGCTGCTGAGCCGGGCATTTGATACTTTGACGACAGCAGATAGCGCGGACATTGCCATCGGAATGATGTATGTCATTGATGACCTGCTGACACGTGATATGCTGAATGACTATTATTATTTACCGGTCAAACTGCTGGAAGATATTAAGCGGTTCAAAGAGATCAAAGCCGTCGAACTAGATGAGAGCGCCGGAGAATCAGGGCACGTTGAAACAGAAGAAGTACTGGCGAATAGTCAGTCCTCAGACAGTGAGTCCGGCAGCTATATGCAGACGGAAATTGCAGAGGGCAGGAACAGCCGCATTGAAGCGGCAGGCGGCAGAGCAGGCAGTGATTCAGACGAAGTGACTGAAATCATGGCAGGCCGAGGGAAAAGCACGGCTCAAAAAGACGGGGATGGTGTCGATATCTCTGAGGAAGTCGGCGAGGAGAACAGCAATGTTATCATTGAATGGCGGACGCCGGTCATCACGCCTGACACGCAGGTGAACTATTCACTGCTTCAAAAGGAAGTGCTGCCGGAAGTACGCAAGCTTACTTCAATCATTCAGAAGACGATTGCACACCGCAGTGAGAACACACGGACCCGTCTTGCGAAAGGGCTGCTCGACAAAAAGCTGACGAACTGGTTCCTTGACGAGCAGAAACGGTTATTCTATAAGAAGGATCAGCAGTCGAAAGAGCTGGATGCGACGTTCACACTGCTCGTCGATGCGTCCTATAGTATGGAGGATAAGATTGAAGAGACAAAAAAAGGAATCGTCCTCTTCCACGAGACATTGAAGAAGCTGCTGATCCGCCACGAAGTGATGGCGTTCAACGAAGATACATTCAGCTCAGACCAGCATGCCCAGCGGAATATATTCGATTATCTGGTCAACTACCAGGAATCATTGTCACCGGCGGGCGGCACCGGAATTGCCTCGATTAAAGCCCAGGATGATAACCGGGATGGCTTGGCGATACGCGTTGCAGGTGAGATGATCAGACGGCGCAGTGAACAGCAGAAGTTCCTCATTGTCTTTTCAGACGGCGAACCGTCTGCGTTCAGCTATGAATCAAACGGTATCATCGATACGCATGAAGCAGTGATGAACCTGCGGCGTCAAGGCGTATTTGTCATCAATATATTTTTGAGCCAGTCACCGATAGACCCGCAGACTGAAGCGACAATCAAAAATATTTATAATGATTACTGTGTCTTTGTAGAAGGCGTCGAGAAGCTGCCGTTCATCATATCGCCCCTGCTAAAAAAATTACTGCTGCAGTCATTGCGGTGATAAAGAATGTTTAAATAAAATTTAAATATTCAGAATTCTGTGGACTTCAGCCCTTTAAAGTGATATAATTTTTTTGACTTTATTTTTAGGAGGAATGTTATGAAAAAAAGTACATGGGTAGTGGGGTTTATGTTATTTGCCATTTTCTTCGGCGCAGGTAACTTAATCTTCCCGCCGAAATTAGGTCATACTAGCGGCGCGTATTTCTGGCCGGCAATTTTAGGTTTTATTGTGACAGGGGTAGGGCTGCCGCTGTTAGGCATCATTGTAGGATCGCTTGACGAAGGGGGCTATAAAGAAGCACTCAGAAAAATCAATCCGGTATTCGGAACTATCTTTCTAGTGGCAATCTATTTGACGATCGGACCGCTGTTTGCGATTCCTCGTACAGGAGCAACTTCTTATGAGATGGCTGTCGTTCCGTTTCTCGGTTCACCTTCTGTCTTATCACTATTCATCTTTACATTGATTTATTTCGCTGTTTCTTTATGGCTGGCAATCAATCCATCAAAAATGGTTGATAGAGTAGGTTCATTTTTGACACCTGTCTTACTAGTATCGATTGTCTTACTTGTGATTAGAGGAATTTATATTTTATTCAACAAGCCAGCGACACCTACTGATACAACAGTTTATTCTTCAGGAGTCGGCAGCTTCTTCAAAGGATTCACTGAAGGGTATTTAACAATGGATGCGATTGCAGCCATCGCTTTCTCAGTGATCGTACTGAATGCCATCAAAGCTAAAGGCATCACGAAAGAAACCGGTTTGTTCAAGCAGACGGTGCTGGCAGGCGTTATCGCAGCAGCAGCACTCGGCTTCATCTATTTGACACTCGGCTGGATCGGTAACCACTACAGCTTGTCTGCAGCGACAGCAGCTAGCATTGAAAAGAACCATCTTGACATGGGAACGTATATTTTAACGCATGTAGCTAACGAAACGTTCGGCGGATTCGGTAAGCTGCTGATCGGCGTCATTGTCACACTTGCATGTCTGACGACTTCTGTCGGACTGATTGTAGCGGTGAGTGAATATTTCTATGAGATTTTCCCTAAAATCTCTTATAAAGTATATGTTATCGTCTTTACATTGTTCAGCTTCCTGCTGGCTAACCAAGGTTTATCAGCAGTGATCTCTAAATCTGTACCGGTATTGCTCGTGCTTTATCCGATTGCTATGACGTTAGTTCTCGTCATGCTTCTTGCAAAGTTTATCCCGACACCGCCGCTCGCACAGCAGCTGGCATTAGGACTCGTCACAATCGTGTCTATACTGTCTGTCATGCACGCATATGGCATGCTGCACTTATCATTCATGGACAGCCTGCCATTAAAAGGCCAGTCACTGGAATGGCTGCTGTTTGCAATTATTGGATACATCGTCGGCTATCTATTAGGCGCACGTCAGGAAAAAATTCAGTACACATAATAAAAACCAATCGAACTAATAGTTCGATTGGCTTTTTTCGTTGCGCAGCTGCAGCAGCTGGTTTTTAAGGTCATTTTCCATCTTGGAAAGCTCTGCTTCAGCGGCACGGCGTCTTGTTGCGCCTTCCTGCTGAATCGATAATGTCTCACGGATTGTTTCCACGATATTGCTCTGCGTGGTCTTCAATGTTTCAATTTCTACGATGCCGCGCTCATTTTCCTGTGCAGTCAGAATCGTATTCGTTTTGAGCATTTCAGAGTTTTTCAGGAGCAGTTCATTCGTGGTGTTAGTGACCTGCTGCTGTGCTTTTGAAGCTTTCTGCTGATGTAACAATGACAGCGCGATGGCCATCTGGTTTTTCCAGAGTGGGATGCTCGTCAGAATAGAGCTCTGAATCTTCTCAGCAAGCGTCTGGTTGACGTCCTGAATCATCCGGATCTGCGGCGCTGACTGCAGAGTGATCTGCCTTGACAGCTTCAAGTCATAGACCCGTTTGTCGAGCCGGTTGATATAGTGGCGCATATCGTTGACTTCCTGGACCATCAGCTGGTCATTTGATGCTGCTGCTTTCTGCTGCAGCAGTGGCAGGTCGGCATTTAGTTCATCGCGCTTTTCTTCTGCGGCCAGAATAAACATATCCAGCGCTTCAAAGTAAGCACGGTTTTCCTCGTACAGCCGGTCCAGTAAAGCGACGTCTTTCATCAGCACATCTTTTGAGTGGGACAGTTCAACCGAAATACGGTCGATTTGTCCGGACACGGATTGATATCTTGACAGCAGTTCGTTAATGCTTGAAGACACTTTCTTGAACAGGCGCTTGAATCTTGATTTTTCCTGCTCATTTAATTCATCAGGATCAATTTCCTTCAGCTTTTTCATCAGATTGTCCAGGTTATCACCGATCGGACCGATGTCCTTACGCTGTACTTCATCCAGTATTTGATGTGAAAACTGGGACAGCTTCATCTGGGCATTCGCACCATACATTAATAAGTTCTCATTGTCGAGCGGCTTAATCTGCGCTTTAATTTTGTTGATCTTTTCCCGTTTCTCAGGAGACAGTTGTGCCGGCTGTGCGGTTATGTCCTGTCTGACGACCGGAATGGGCTGTATTTCAGGCTGCAGGTCAGCAGCAAACGGGTTTGCGGTCAAATCGTCTAGTAGCTCATCTTTTGGCATTAACGTTCAATCCTTTCTTTCTGTTGTGATTTTAATACAGGGACTTCGACCTGCTCTGTATGGTCGAGCGCTGGCAGCTGATTGATTTTAGCGAGGTCCACTTCAACAGACATCTGCTGATAATCCTCAGCGTTTAATGCCCTCAAATCTGCGTGCAGCGTACGCTTTAATTCTTCAAGTGTGATCTTTGCTGCATTCAATTGATTGATCTCCTCATGATTTTTATGCGGCATACGGACAAGATAGACATACTGGTTGATCAAGTTCACCGTGTTATCAAGATGGGAGAAAAAGAAGCTGTCGACTTTGAAAAACTTTTTCGGGTTTTTCTGGACAGTCTTATAGATGGCACGGGCAATACGGTTGATTTCATTAATATTTTTAAAGTCGCTGTAACTGCGGATTTTTGTGTACTGGCTGAGGAGCACTTTGATTTTAGGTTTCGCCTCATTCAAATGCTTTCTCACATATTTATATTCTCGTCTCGATAAACCCACTTCATTCAAATACTGATTGGAAGTGGTCAGTTGAATCGGAATATAGGCACCGAAATAGCTGCCGATCATAAGCAGCCAGTCCAGCCACTGGTCAACGACAAAAAAATTGATGCTGATGAATCCGACGATTAAAGCGACGGGTACAGCAAATATGGCGCCGATAAAATGCGAGACACTATACTTCATACGTCATCATTTCCTTTTTATAATAAAACTGAGGTTAAATCTGCTTAAAACTATCATATTCACGGTAAGGAATCTCAAATATTTCATAAGATCTGACTCTTGAAAATGATGCCGGTCCAGTGATGACTTTCGCAGCGAAAGCTTTCACCTCATCAGATTTCCCTGAAACAAATACTTCGACAAAATCTTCTACATTCTGTACAGTTCCAGTAATATCATATTTCGCAGCAAGCTTGGCAGTCGCATTGCGAAAACCGACACCCTGCACACGTCCATAAACTTTAATATGCTCTGTTATCATGCGTTTCACCTCTCACAAATAATTATATGGATTTTCGCCTGAAATTCCTAATAAATTGCATTATCAGGTGAATTACTTGAAATCTGATTTTTTTGCTTACATAATATAGACTGGATTGGAAAGAAGGGAAGTTACATGTTTCAACTCAAAGTAATAAGAGCAGATTATGAAGGCTGGTGGCTGTTTGAGGACTGGCCGGAAAAAGTAATCATGACTCAGACATTCCAGACAGCAGAAGAACTGGCAGCAGGCTATGAACAGCAGCTTGAAGCCATGCGACAAAAGTTTCCGAACGAAATCATCGGTAAATATAATATTCATGCATTCTACAGAAACTGTGAGCTGGAGTTCTGCGAGGAATGTGATGAAGATCTGCAGATATACTACAGTTTGATCGCACTGGAAGGCGAGCAAGTTTTACAAGGTGGTAAACATTGTAAATGTCTAAATTAACACAAAATTGTGTTGATTATTGATACACCTTATTTTATAATTAAAGCAAGCAATAAGCGTTATTCCATATTACAAAGTGAATAGCCGCGGCCGTTTGTTTTGTAATATGTGAATAATTGCATATTGAATTTTTAGTCTTGGAGGTTTCAAACATGAAACAAGGTACAGTTAAATGGTTTAACGCAGAAAAAGGTTTCGGTTTCATCGAAATCGAAGGAGAAAATGACGTATTCGTACATTTCTCAGCAATCAACCAAGAAGGTTACAAATCTTTAGAAGAAGGTCAAGCAGTGGAATTCGAAGTCGTTGAAGGCGATCGCGGACCACAAGCTGCTAACGTTGTCAAATTATAATCTAAAATTATATAGAAACGTTAATAAGACACCCTAACTTTTATGTTAGGGTGTCTTATTTTCTGCGCTGAATAATCTAAAAATTTTTTCAATTAATAAAAATATAATAATGTTATGTAAACTTATATTATAATTAAAAAATAAAAATACAATAAGAAAAAGGATAGGACTAAAGTGTATTACACTGAAAAATAAAAAAACCTGACGATATTAATCGTCAGGGGAAAACCAATCATTAATGAACCACATCGTTTTGTATGAGCTGCTCAAGTGACTGGCGGCGGATGACTTCTCTGGCACCTGCTGCTGTGACGAAGACAACGGCAGGTTTCAGCATCTGATTATAATTGGAGCTCATGCTGTAGTGGTAGGCTCCGGTCGAGAGTACCGCCAGATAATCGCCTGTCCGTATGCTTGCCGGGAGCTTGATGTCACGGCGTATAATATCTCCTGACTCACATAATTTGCCGGCAACCGTCATAAGCTTATCGTGAGGTTCCTCGCGATTGACAAGTTTCAGTTCATACTGGGCATCGTATAACGCTGTACGAATGTGGTCGCTCATGCCACCGTCAATCGACACATAGTAGTTCACGTCGGGTATATCTTTCACTGTACCGACTTCGTACAGTGTAATGCCTGCTTCGCCGACAATCGAGCGGCCGGGCTCAAGAGAGATTTCCGGCACTGAGTAGTGGTTACGCTCGCAGGCTTTTTTCAGTGCATCTGTAATAGCCTTGATACCGTCTTCGATAGGGTAGCTGACGTCGTCATCAGTATATTTAATGCTGAAGCCGCCGCCGATATTCAGCACACTGATGGCGATGTCATTGTCAGCTAGCCAGTCAATCACTAGATCAATCGTTGCGATGGTGCCAGTCGATTCAAAGATCTGCGAACCGATATGAAAATGCACGCCCATAAAATCAATGTGCGCTGCCTGCTGGATTTTTTTGATGCCTTCAAGTGCCAGTCCTTTTTTGACACTGAGACCGAACTTGCTGTTCTCCTGACCGGTCTGGATGAATTCATGCGTATGGGCTTCTACGCCGGGATTGATTCTGAGCACTGCCTTGACCGTCCGGTCGGCGAGTGCATCAAGACGATCGATTTCATCCAGGCTGTCAATCACAAAGTAGTCAACACCGGATTCAACGGCATATTTAATCTCGCGGTCCGTTTTGTTGTTGCCGTGAAAATGAATGCGGTTTTCAGCGACAGTGGACTGCAGCGCTGTAAACAGCTCGCCTTCACTGACGACGTCAAGTCCCGTATTTTCCTCTGCCATCAAGTTGAAGAGCTGGACAGAAGAAAACGCCTTGGAGGCATAGGATATTGTATAGTTGAGCTCTGATTCCTGTAAGGCACGATGAAAACGTCGGCACTGATTCCGGATCATTGTCTCATCATAGACGAAGAGAGGCGTGCCGGATGTGCGTGCGATGTCGCTGAGACGATGACCATGCAGGGTTAGTTCATTATGAATATATTGTAATGTCATTGAATAATCTCCTTTTGTAATGAATCATGATTAAGGGCGCTCAGCTGCTCTGAATTGGCACCGACGCCTTTAAAAGTGAACGTGTCGATTCTTATGTCATTGCTATAGAGGGTGACATCATCTCCTGCTGTGACAGTATCATCAACTTCCACAAACATATGGCTCATCATCAGTGCACGAATAGGGTGACGCCTGCCGTTGATCATACAGTCGTGCTTGCTGCGTGTTCTGAGAATACCGTCTCCGTAACCGATATCGACAACAGCAAGACGGGTCTTCTGCTCAGTCGTATAAGCGAAGCTGTAGCCAGCTGACTCACCAGCTTCTATCGTGCGTACTTGAATGACATTGGCACTGACTGTCAGTGCCTGCCGTGTGATTGCTTCCGGTAATGAAGCATATGGTCTTGACCCGTACAGAATAATGCCGAGTCGTGCATGACTGTGATCCTGCAGCAGGCCGTCACGGACGAAGCTTGCACTGTTCTGTGCATGGATGTATGTAAAGCGATGATATTTGCTGATCATGGCAAGGCCTGTCAGCCACGCTTCTTTCTCTGTATGATAGTCATCCACATCAAATTCATCTGCATAGCCGAAATGCGTCCAGAGGCCGGTTATCATCATCTGCTCCTCTGCTGGAACATTGTTATTCTCTTCAATCACGTCTATCATATCGTCAAATGTCTTGAACCCTGAACGGTGCAGCAGGTTTTCATATTCCAGATGGACATGGATGCCGGCGAGCTGCTGCTGATACTGACGATAAAACGCAGCGGACGGCAGTGTCATTTGAATGTGATGATCCCGCAGCACTTGAAACTCTGTACTCGGATTCATCAGAAAGATGAGCGCATCCGGTGCCAGTTCACGTATTCTGACAGCTTCCCGGAGCACGGTCGTGCTGAAGGCAGTAATGCCGCATTCCAAAAAGGCAGTGACCGCAAAATCAAGACCGAAGTGATAGGCATCGTTCTTCATCACCGCCATGACCGGCTTGTTCTGGATGACATGTGCCACATTATCTTTGAAGGCTTGAGCATAGAGTGTCCACCGCGCCGTCATGACTGCACCTCGTGCTGTTGAAGAATCGCTTCAAACAGGTCAATGCCTTTCAGCAGTATTGCTTCGTCAAAGTTAAATGTCGCTGTGTGCAGTCCTGTCACAAAACCTTTCGCCTCATTTCTGCAGCCGAGAAAGGCGAACGCAGTCGGTGCAGCACCGCTGTAGAAGGCAAAATCTTCACCGAATAAGTAAGGATCGTCTTTCTCGATCCACGTCAGGTCTGTCGCTCCGGCAGCCTGCTGCATCAGCTGATAGGCTGCTTCATCATTGATCGTCGGTGGATAACCTTCAGCAAACTTCAGTTCAACTGATACACCGGTCAATGTCTCACAAGCTGTACGTATGCGTGCCATCTGCTCCTTGACGACTGCGAGATTCGCCATATCGAACGTGCGGATCGTGCCTTCAAGATAACCGGTTGACGGCACGGTATTGATTGCTTCGCCGGCACTGAACTTTCCGATGTGAACGATATTCTGCCTTAAGCCCGGCAGGTGATAGTGCTGCAGCTGGCTCAACTGATTCAGTATGAATGCCAGTGCTTCGCCGGCGGACTGACCCTGTTCTTTGTTGGCGACGTGGGCGGATGTCCCGCTGATAAAGAAGCGGTATTCTGTCGCACTCGCGGTCAGCGGTCCTGGTTTCGATAAAATCGTGCCTTCCTCATTGTCCGGCATCATGTGCAGACCGTAAATACCTGCCAGCGGTCCGAAGTCATAGGCACTAATCAGCTGATTGGCTCCTGCCATCGTCTCTTCAGAAGGCTGGAAGATGAAGTAGACCGTCGTATTTAAACGGCCGCTGTCTGCCAGCTGTTTAACGCGTCCCGCAAAACCGAGCAGCATCGCTGTATGGCCGTCATGACCACAGGCATGCATCACGTGGTCTACTGTCGATTTATAGTCGCACGTATTCTCCTCAAGAATAGGGAGGGCATCAATATCAGCTCTGAAGCCGACAGCAGTAGAGCCGCTGCCTTCAATCTTTGCGATGACTCCTGTCGGAAGCGGGCACTCATAACTGATGTGCAGGGCGTCAAGCCTGCTTTTAATGAATGCGGTTGTGTTGAACTCTTCCATGCTCAGCTCAGGATGCTGATGGAGATGGCGTCTTGTTTCAGTCAAAAATTGCAGTTCCATTATCATTCTCCTAATAAGAAAGAGGTTGGGACATCTATAGCGCCTGCACGTGTCACAGGCGCCTATCAAGATATGTCACAGCCTCATTCAGGATGATTTATTTTAAGTTTCTTAATGCCTGGACAATTTCAATTTTAGAGCCTTCTACTTCACTGACCTGCTTGATCACTCTGGCAGGTGTGCCGGCGACTACTGTTCCTGGAGCCACATCTTCAGTCACGATGGCACCAGCTGCAACGACAGCACCTTTGCCGACACGGACGCCTTCCAGAACGACGGCGTTTGCTCCGATCAGGACGTCATCTTCAATGATGACAGGCTGCGCACTTGGCGGCTCTATGACGCCCGCAAGCACGGCTCCTGCACCGACATGGACATTTCTGCCGGTTGTCGCACGGCCGCCGAGCGTCGCGTTCATGTCAATCATCGTTCCTTCACCGACAACAGCGCCGATATTGATGGTTGCACCCATCATAATCACGGCATTGTCACCGATCACTGCATGTTCACGGATGAATGCACCGGGTTCAATGCGTGCATTGATTGTTGTCTGGTCGATCAGCGGAATGGCTGAGTTTCTACGGTCATATTCCACTTCGAATTCAGTGACTGCTGACTGATTGGCTTCATAGAATGCTGCCCAGTCGCTGTAGTCCGCAAAGATTGTTTTTGATGCATCAGAGCCGAACACTTTGAAGCTTTCAGGGAATGTCACTGCTTCGAAGTTGCCGTTCACATAAACTTTGACAGGGGTCTGCTTTTTAGCGTCGCTGATATACTGGATGATTTCCTGTGCTGTAAATTCTTTCATGAATAAGTCCTCTTTTCGTTTTATAAAGTATCGAATGTATAATATCCGGGTGGTCTATTGATCAACTGTTCTGCCACATCGATGCTGCCGTTGGCAAATATATCTTTGCTCTGGGCGCGGTGAATAATCTGTATCGTTTCATCATGACCGGCGAACAGCACCTCATGTTCGCCGACAATTGTACCGCCGCGGACGACGTTGATGCCGACTTCTTCGGCCGTGCGGGCTGAGTGGATATTTGTGCGGTCGTACACAGGTGTCGACTGCGCGCGCTGCTCTTTAATCGCATCATAGAGTTTGACCAGTGTACCGCTCGGCGCATCGACTTTTCTGCGGTGGTGCTTCTCAGTCAGCTCTATATCAAAGTTCTGGAGCAGCGGGACACTGTACTTGATGATTTCAGTCAAAATATGGACGCCGTAGCTCATATTCGCACTGAAGAAAACAGGGAGTTCTGCTGACCGGTCGTGCAGTGCCTGGATGATATTTTCCTTTTGACCGGTTGTCGCCATCACAATAGGCAGCTGCGCCTTGCTGATCAAAGCCAGTGACAGTTCAGGATGGGAGAAGTCAATGATGACATCCGCATCCGGCCAGTCACTCTCCATTGAATAGGCGGGGTAGGGGTAATCGTTCTGGCGGTTGACAATAATACCGGTGATGACATGACCACGTTCTTCAGCAAGTTTGGCGACGCGTACGTTCATGGCGCCGTAGCCGGCGAGCAGAATTCTCATAGTATCCCGTCCTTCAGCTGCTGATACATATGGATAACAGCTTTAGTTTCATGCGGCGGCAGGGCGACAAGCGGTAATCTAAGACTGCCGTCTGCAAAGCCTAAGTAAGTGACGAGCGCTTTAATCGGCATCGGATTGATATCGATATTCAGCGCTTCAATCAACGGGCTGACGCCTGCATACATATCGCCTGCTTGAGAGGGATCCTGCTGATACACTTCGTAGATCGTTTGAAACTCTTTCGGTACCGCATTGGCAGCTACAGATATAATGCCGTCGCCGCCGTGATCCAGGAATTCGATGAAGGAGTCATCGTTGCCGCTGTATAGAGCGAAATCGTCAGGAACAAGACTTTTCACTGCTTCAAAGTACTGCATATCGCCTGTCGCATCTTTTAACGCGGCGATATGCGGGTGAGCAGCCAGTTCCTTCACTGTCTCAGGCTCAATCGTCACGTTCGTGCGCGACGGTACATTGTAAAGAATCACCGGCAGTTCGACCGCATCAGCGATAGCTGTGAAATGAGCGATTAATCCGCGCTGATTGGTTTTATTGTAGTAAGGGGTGATGAGCATGATCCCGTCTGCGCCCGCTGCTTTCACATTTAATGACTGCTGGATGGACGCCTGAGTATCATTGGTGCCTGAGCCGACATAGACCGGTACACGGCCGGCAGTGACTTTCACCGCTGTCTCGACAAGTCTGATTTGTTCTTCTTTCGTCAATGTGGAGCCTTCACCCGTCGTGCCGTTGACAAACAGCGCTTTAATATCGTTAGTGAGCAGAAACTCAATATGGCGTTCGAATGTATCATAATCTACGACACCTTCTTTGAACGGGGTCGTGATAGCAACCGCTGTACCATGAAACAGTTTAGACATGAGATTCACTCCTTATCGTATGAAGCTGCTCGAGAATCTGTACAGCGTTCAGCGCTGCACCTTTCAGTAAATTATCAGCTGTACACCAAATATGGAAGGTGTTCGGCAGTGACTCGTCGCTGCGGATGCGGCCGACGAACACTTCATCGCGGTCTGTGGAATGGATGGCCATCGGATATGCATTATTTTTGACGTCATCGACAACGACAACACCTGGTGCCGCAGCAAGTACGTCTCTGATCTCTTCAACAGTCGCCGGCGTGCTTAACGTGACGTTGATAGCGACGCTGTGGCTGTCCTGGACAGGAACCCGGACACAAGTCGCTGTAACTTTCAGTTCAGGCAGCTGCAGAATCTTCTTCGTCTCATCGACCATCTTCTGTTCTTCCTTAGTGTAGCCGTCGTCCTGGAAGACATCAATATGAGGCAGCGCATTGTTGTAGATAGGGTGAGGGTAGTTGGTCGGTGCGATCCCTTTCTCTCCGTTTGCCAGATCGTTCCTGCCTGCAATGCCTGACCCCGATACCGCCTGATAAGTCGTATAGCTGACACGCTCAAGTCCGAAGCGGTCGGCCAGCGGTTTCAGCGGGACGACGGACTGGATCGTTGAGCAGTTAGGGTTGGCGATGATTGTACGGCTGGATTGAGGGCGGTTCACCTCAGGGACAATGAGGTCAATATCTTCCTCCATTCTGAAGGCACTTGAATTGTCAATCACTGTCGCGCCGCTCTGTTCGAATAGGGGTGAGAATTTCAGCGATGTCCCGCCGCCTGCGCTCATCAAGATATAATCAAACGGTTCAGCCGCTGCTGCTGCTGTCAGTTCCCGGACAATATAAGTCTGTCCTTTGAAGACGACTTCAGTGCCGGCTGACTTTTTTGAGGAGAATAATGTCAGTTCACTGAAAGGAATGTTTTTTCTGTCTAATACTTCGAGCATTTTAGAGCCGACAAGCCCTGTCGCTCCGACTACTGCTAATCTATACATGTGATTGCCTCCTAAAGTTCAAATGCTTGGCACAGCTGCTCTACTGCAAGCTGGCCGTTTTCATGGTTGACGACATAGGAAATGCTGATTTCCGACGTCGTGACCTGATAAAAGTTGATATTGTGGTTGAGCAGCGTCATAAATACTTTAGATGCGACGCCGGACATATCTCTCATGCCGGAACCGATCACTGACACTTTGACGTAGTTTTCCTCAACGTTATAGACGAGGGAAGGGAACCGGCCGATCAGTCCGCTGAAAATCTCATTGATCTGATTGACATCTGTATCTTTCATTGTGAACGACAGCTGCAGGCCGTCGCTGTTGACGATCTGTGAAATCATATCAACATTGATCTCTCCCTGCTCAAGCCGTATAAACAGCTCCTCCAGCAAGTTTCTGTCATACATCGGATAGCTGAGGGTCACGTAGTTCATATCTTTGTCGAGGGCGACCCCGGTCACTGCTTTCTTCTCGAGTATATTTTCTTTCGGCATGATCCATGTTCCTTTCTCATCTGATAATGTTTTACCGAGATAAATCGGGATGTTATAGTTTTTCGCGATTTCAACGCTTCTCGTCTCCAGCACGCCGGCACCGAGCGCGCTCATCTCCATCATTTCTTCGAAGCTCACAACGTCAAGCCGCTTCGCTGCCGGATACAGCCGCGGGTCTGTGCTGTAGACGCCGGCGACATCTGTATAGATCTCACACGGTGCTGCAAGCGCTGACGCGATGGCCACCGCTGTTGTGTCACTGCCGCCGCGGCCGAGCGTCGTAATCTCTCCGCGCTCATTGATGCCCTGGAAGCCGGCTACGACTAGTACATCGTGTGACTCGAAGTTTCTGTTGAGTACTTCCGCTTCGATATCCTGGATTTTGCTTTTCATATGATGGCCCATTGTCTTGATACCTGCCTGGAATCCGGTCAGCGCCTTGACGCTGACACCCAGTTCATGGAGCACAATGGCGAGATAGGAGATGGTCTGCTGTTCACCCGTCGTAAGCAGCAGAGCCAGATTCTCCTCATTCGGCTTAGCCGATAACATGCCGACATTCTCAAGGAGCACGTCCGTCGTCTTGCCCATGGCGGAGACGACAACAACCAGCTGTTCATCATTGTTGACGCGGTCTTTCAAATAATTCCCGATATTCTTGATCTTCTCAAAGTCAGCGACAGATGTACCGCCGAACTTCAATACGCTTCTCTTTGTAACCACAAGTCTGCCTCCTATGGCATCTATAAACAAAAAAACAAGTCCGCGTGCGGACTTGTTTATCTATTTACAAGTGATGCACTCCATTATTATCAAATAATGACAGATTCCTAGCTCTTAACCTGTGAATCCAACCGGGGCACTGCTGCAACAGCGACTCCGATTTCGGCATCTCACCCTTTCAGTAAAGCATTTGCAGATACGAACTTTACTTACTTATGATTGATGCGCCTCATCTCTAACTATTCAATTGTTGGTTTTATTATACATAAAGCGAATTAATTTGTATAGTGTATTTATAATTGTTTGAAAATTTGTTGCATTACTGCGATAAATAATTCTGAAAAGAGGGGTAAAAATGAAGAGCACTATCGATGACAAAGAGCGGCTCAGTTATAAAGAGTCAAAAACGAATCCTTTAACGGACCCACTGAACAACGGGGCAGGGAATCTGCTGGATACGAAAAGCACCGGAATTCTCCTGGTGATCGTCCTCATCGGCTCACTGCTCGGCTGGCTTATTGTCAGCTGAAAAAGGTCGTGCCGCATGATGCGGCACGACCTTTATGATTATTTCAGTACGCCCTGCTCTTTCAAGTACTCTTCATATGAGATTTCTTTAGAGAGTCCACCCGTTACATTCAGATCGATGACACGGTTGGCGATTGTATTGATGAATTCAAAGTCATAAGAAGTGAAGATGATAGAACCTTTGAATGCCTTCAAGCCGTCATTGACAGCAGTGATGCTCTCTAAGTCCAGATGGTTCGTCGGTTCATCAAGCAGCAGCACATTGGCAGATGACAGCATCATCTTGCTCAGCATACAGCGGACCTTTTCTCCCCCGGACAATACTTTCGCTTTCTTGCGGACTTCTTCACCGGAGAACAGCATACGGCCGAGGAATCCACGCAGGAACGTCTCTGTCTGTTCCTCAGGTGGTGCGTACTGACGCAGCCATTCTACAAGGTCGATGTTCTTCTCGTCAAAGAACTCTGAATTATCTTTCGGCAGGTAAGACTGGGACGTCGTGACGCCCCATTTATAGCTTCCTTCATCCGGCTCCATTTCACCTGCAAGGATTTTAAGGAGTGTGGATTTCGCGATCTCTGAATCACCGACAAGAACTGCTTTGTCGTTCGGGTTCATCGTGAATGACAAGTTATCGAGGACTTTCACACCGTCGATAGATTTAGACAGCCCCTGAACCTGCAGCAGTTCATTGCCGATCTCACGTTCCGGCTTGAAGTTGACGAATGGATACTTACGCGATGACGGCTGGATGTCATCCAGCTCGATCTTCTCGAGCATCTTCTTACGGCTTGTCGCCTGCTTGGATTTCGATGCGTTCGCACTGAAGCGGGCAACGAAGTCCTGCAGCTCCTTGATTTTCTCTTCCTTCTTCTTGTTTGAATCCTGCAGCATCTGCTGTGCGAGCTGGCTTGACTGATACCAGAAATCATAGTTGCCGACATAGACTTTAATCTTACCGTAGTCAAGGTCAGCGATATGCGTACAGACGTTGTTCAGGAAGTGACGGTCATGGGACACGACGATGACTGTGTTGTCGAAGTTGATCAGGAAGTCCTCAAGCCAGCTGATGGCCGGGATATCAAGACCGTTTGTCGGCTCGTCAAGCAGCAGGACATCCGGCTCACCGAACAATGCCTGCGCAAGCAGCACTTTGATCTTCTGGTTGTTTTCTAGCTCGGACATCGTTTTGTCATGGAACTCATCTTTAATACCGAGTCCTGACAATAACACTTGCGCATCGCTTTCAGCAGTCCAGCCGCCCATCTCACCGAACTCACCTTCAAGTTCAGCGGCACGCATGCCGTCCTCATCGTTGAAGTCAGGCTTCATGTAGATCTCATTCTTCTCATTCATGACGGACCAGAGGCGTTCGTTACCGCGAAGCACAACATCCAGTACACGCTCATCTTCATAGGCGAAGTGGTCCTGTTTTAAAACTGATAAACGTTCATCTTTGCCAAGCGAGACGTGACCTGTCTGTGAATCCAGTTCGCCGGAGAGGATTTTCAGGAAAGTTGATTTCCCGGCACCATTGGCACCGATCAGGCCGTAGCAGTTGCCGGGCGTGAATTTAATATTAACGTCTTCAAATAATTTGCGGTCGCCGAAACGAAGACTGACATTAGATACTTGTAACATAACATTCTCCTTAATATTTGTTTTCCGCTCAAAATTATAACATATTTCATCATACGCTTATACTTTAATTATTATGAGGTGTTATAATATGAGAAAAAGAACTAAAGGAGTACGTATGGAAAACAATGAAAAACGCCTGTCAGGCAGCATTGACTTTTTGAAGGTCATTGGTCTTGAAGGTTCGACTTACAAGCTTGCTGGACCGAATAATGAAAGTGTGAAGTTGAATGCCTCTGAGATTGAGGAAGGGGATGAGCTGGAGATCGGTGAGGACTACAGCTTCTTCGTCTATCCCGGCCGTACAGGAGAACTGTTTGGGACGCAGAACATGCCGGTCATCTCGACGAATAAATATGACTGGGTGAAAGTCATCAAGAAAGACCGGGACGGTGTTACGGTCGATATTGGCCTGCCGAGGGAGATCATCATCCCGTGGGAGGACCTGCCGAAAGTGAAGGATGTCTGGCCGGAGAACGGCGATGAGCTGTTCTGTACGCTGCGCGTCGATAAAAATGACCAGATTTATGCCCGTCTGGCGAGTGAGACGGTTGTCACAAGTCTCTACACACCGGCAGAGGAAAGCGTGCTGCACACGACGATTGAGGCCTATCCTTATCGTCTCCTGCGCATCGGCACATTCCTGCTGTCAAAAGAGGGCTATAAGATCTTTGTCCATGAGTCAGAACGGAAAGAAGAGCCGCGGCTCGGCGAGAAAGTCGCTGTACGCATCATCGGTCATAAGGAGAACGGCGAACTGAACGGATCGTTCCTGCCGCTTGCCCATGTCCGGATGGATGATGACAGTGAGATGATCTTAAGCATGCTGGATGAATACAGCGGTGAACTGCCGTTCTCAGATAAATCTGACCCGGAAGCCATTCGTGAAGTGTTCAAGATGAGCAAAGCGAGCTTTAAGCGAGCTTTAGGAAAGTTATATAAAGAAAAGAAAATTCGTATTGAACAAGACAAAATCATAAAGTTATAATGAAAGGAGAATCATCAGCTGATGATTCTTTTTTATATTGAAACCGATTACAAAAAATGAATCACTATTCAATTTTTATTTGAATTTTCTAAATTCTTTGATATAGTAAATTTATAAACATGATGAGGTGTTGCACGTGCATGAAGATTTACAGAGCAGATTGATTCAGTCTGCATTGATATTGTTTGAGGAGAACGGCTTCAAAAATACGACGGTCAACAGTATCGTCATTCACAGCGGCTCGTCGAAAGGCGGCTTTTATCATCATTTCAAGTCAAAAGATGAACTGCTGTACCGCATTCATGAAAGCTTCATCAATCATGTCAATCGCCTGGTAGATGAACTGGAGCAGAAAGACCTTCCGCCGGCAGAGAAACTGGATTATATTTTGACGCATTTCATTTTTGTCTATGACCATTATAAGGCGCATATCACTGTTTTCAATGACGAGAACAAGTATCTGGCTGATGAGTACAAGACAGAGATCGTTGCTTCGAGACGCAAGTTCAAATCTGCCATAGAGACTATCATTATCGAGGGTCAGGCGGCAGATGTTTTCACAAAGGACATCCATCCGACAGTGATCACGATGTCAATACTCGGCATGGTCAACTGGATGTACACGTGGTATAAGCCGGACGGCAGGAAGTCGCTCGAGGACATCGCCGAAGAAATGAAGATTTTCGTGTTCAACGCTTTAAGAAGTCATTCTTAAAGTTTTTACTTTAGTCATTAGAGACCGAATGGTCGGTTTTTAATAGATAACAATTATTTAAGGGGTGCTTGTAATGAATTTCGAGTTATCAGAAGAACAGCAGATGATTAAGAAGATGACAAGAGATTTTGCAGAGGAGGTCATCCGTCCACGCGCCATAGCAATCGATGAGACAGCAACGATGGACGTCGATATCTTCAGACAGATGGGGGAACTGGGCCTGTTCGGCATTCCGTTTTCTGAGGAATACGGCGGTTCTGACGGCGGCACGCTCAGCTACTGTCTTGCTGTCGAGGAGATCGGTCGTGTGTGCGGCGGTACGGGGCTCAGCTATGCTGCCAATGTCAGTCTCGGGGCTACACCGATTTACCAGTTCGGAACAGAGGCGCAGAAGCAGGAGTTTCTCGTGCCGATCATCGAAGGGAAGGCCTTCGGATCATTCGGGCTGACAGAACCGAACGCCGGAAGTGATGCCGGTGGTACACGGACGACAGCAAAAGAAGTGGACGGCAATTTCGTCATCAATGGTGAGAAGTGCTGGATCACGAACGCCCAGTATGCGAACGTCATCACGACGACTGCAGTGACAGGCAAGCGTGCAGACGGCAGGAATATCATCTCAGCAGTGCTCGTGCCGACGACAGCACAGGGTCTTAAAATCACGTCGCCGTACGACAAGATGGGTGTGCGCGGCTCCAACACATGTGAAATCGTCTACGAGGACGTCACAGTGCCGACCGAGAACCTGCTCGGTGACCCGGAAGGAGGATTCAAGCAGTTCCTGAAGACGCTTGACGGCGGCCGTATTTCCATCGGCGCACTGGCAGTAGGTATCGCTCAGGGCGCACTGGAAAAAGCCGTGAACTATGCGAAGGAACGGAAGCAGTTCGGTCAGTCCATCTCAAACTTCCAGGCGATCCAGTTCAAGCTTGCTGATATGGCACTTGAAGTGGAACTGGCACGGACGATGGTACATAAAGCTGCCTGGCTGAAAGATAACGGCAGACCCTTTACGAAAGAAGCGGCAATGGCGAAGCTGTACGCGTCTGAAACAGCGTTCCGGACAGCGAATCAGGCCATTCAAATACACGGCGGCTACGGCTACATGCGTGAATATGAGGTGGAACGTTATTTAAGAGATGCCAAGCTGCTTGAAATCGGGGAAGGAACATCTGAAATCCAGCGTATGGTCATTGCACGCCAAGTGCTGAAATAGGGAGGACAAACATGGAGATGGGGCTCAAGGAACAGACAGTCGGTCAGCTGCTGAAAGCTAAGGCACAGGAAAACCCCGAGCAGACCGCCTATATTTACCCTGAACGCAGCGTCACTAAATCATACCGGACGTTTGACGAGGAGACAGATGCGCTCGGCAGGTCCCTCATGGCGTATGGCATTGAACAAGGGGACCATGTAGCCGTCTGGAGCGACAACAAGGAAGAATGGCTGCAGCTGATGTTTGCGCTCGCAAAAATCGGTGCGGTGCTCGTCACAATCAATACAAGTTATCAGAAAACTGAACTTGAATACATTTTGAGTCAGTCCGATGCAAAAATGCTGATCTTGACCGAGCAGGTCTCACGGACGAACTACAGGGACATTGTCCTTGAACTCGTGCCTGAGCTTGCAGGAAACAACGGCCATATGATTCAGTCGGCAGTGCTTCCCCGGATGAAGACCGTGGTTGCGATGCGCGACTTTGAAGATGACCGCTTCGTCAGCTGGCAGCAGCTTAATCGCAGCACTGTGACGGCCGAAGCATTTCAAGAACGCGTCCAGTCGCTTGACTTCAGAGATGTTATCAACATCCAGTATACGTCCGGGACGACCGGATTTCCGAAAGGGGTCATGCTGACGCACTACAACATCGTGAACAACGGCAGCATCATCGGCGGGCGGATGAACTATTCGCCGGACGACATCGTCTGTATCCCGGTGCCATTTTTCCACTGCTTCGGCTGCGTGCTGGGTGTCCTTGCTGCAGTGAACCACGGGGCGGCGATGGTGATCATCGAAAGCTTCAAACCGGATACTGTGCTGCAGGCTGTTCAGGATCACCGCTGCACTAGTCTCCTCGGTGTGCCGACGATGTTCATCGCGGAATTGAACACACCTAACTTCAGCAGCTATAATACACAGTCGCTCAGAACAGGAATTATGGCAGGGTCCATCTGCCCGGTTGAAGTGATGAAAAAAGTCATGTCCGAGATGGGAGCGAATGAAATCACCATCTGCTACGGTCAGACTGAATCGTCACCGGTCATCACGCAGACGACGACTGATGATCCGATCGAACTGAAAGTCTCCTCTGTCGGCAAAGTCCATCCGAACGTAGAGGCGCGGGTCATTAACCCGGAGACAGGAGAGGAAGTACCGCCGGGCACACCGGGTGAGCTTGTGACACGGGGTTACCTTGTCATGAAAGGTTATTACAAAAATCCTGAGGCGACTGCTGCTGCTATTGATCATGACGGCTGGCTGCATACAGGTGATATTGCAGTCATGGACGACAACGGCTACTTTTCGATCACCGGCCACATCAAAGATATGGTCATCCGCGGGGGAGAGAATATTTATCCGCGTGAAATTGAAGAGTACTTGTATGAACATCCGGCTATTCAGGATGCACAGGTCGTCGGCGTACCGGACGCGAAGTACGGCGAAGAGCTCATTGCCTATATCATCCTGAAAGATCATCATGAACTGTCGGCAGATGACGTCAAGACGTACTATCAGGGCAGGATCGCCCATTATAAGATTCCGAGATACATTGAGTTTGTCACAGAATACCCGATGACAGCATCCGGTAAAATACAGAAGTTCAAACTCAGGGAACTGGCACAGGAATTCATAGCGAAAGAGGAGGATTAACGTGTTTAAAAGTGTATTGATTGCCAACCGCGGAGAAATCGCCAGAAGAATCATCAGAGGATGCAAGGCACAGAACATCAGAACAGTCGCTGTCTATACGGAAGCGGACCGGCATATGCCTTTTGTCAGCGAAGCGGATGTCGCAGAACTGATCGGTAAGGACCAGGTGAAGGACAGCTACTTAAATATCGATAAAATCATTGCAGCGGCCAAGAAACATGATGTGGATGCCATCCACCCGGGATACGGCCTGCTCAGTGAAAACATCGCATTCGTCAATGCCTGCCGTGATCACGGCATTACATTCATCGGCCCGAGTCCTGAAGCGATCGAGCAGATGGGAGACAAAATCGCTTCACGCCTGCTGATGGCGCAGCACGGCATCCCGCTCGTGCCGGGCAACAATGATATCGCCGATGCAGCAGCCGCGAAACAGTTCGCTGACGAGATCGGCTATCCGGTCATGCTGAAAGCAAGTGCAGGCGGAGGCGGTATCGGTATGCAGCGCATCGATGACCCGGCTAAGCTGGAGAAGGCATTTGAGAGCAACCAGCGCCGCGCGGAGAACTTCTTCGGCAACGGCGCGATGTTCATCGAGAAATTCATCGAACAGCCGCGTCACATTGAAATACAGGTGCTGGCTGATAAGCATGGGCACACGATCCACCTGTACGAACGTGAATGCTCAGTACAGCGCCGCCATCAGAAAGTCATCGAAGAATCACCAAGTGCCGACCTGACGCAGGAGACGCGTGAGAAAATGGGCGCGACAGCAGTGAAGATTGCTGAAGCGATCGGCTACTACAATGCCGGTACAGTAGAGTTTTTAGTCGACAAGGACGAGAACTTCTACTTCCTTGAGATGAACACACGGCTGCAGGTGGAGCACCCGGTGACGGAAGAGACGACAGGCGTTGACCTGGTGTACTGGCAGCTGAAGATCGCTAATGACGAACCGCTTGAAATCAAACAGGAGGACGTCAAACAATCCGGGCATTCCATCGAGCTGAGGCTTTACGCGGAAGATCCGAAGACCTTCTTCCCGTCACCCGGTGAGATCACTCACATTAAGTGGCCGTCAGGCGATATCAGACTGGATGCAGCGATTGACGGTCCAATCAAAATCACACCGTTCTATGACCCGATGATTGCCAAGATCATCTGTCATCAGGAAACGCGGGATGAAGCCATCGAGTCGCTCACCGCATATCTTGAGCAGCTGGAGATTGAAGGCATTAAGACGAACCGCTTGATGCTGATTGACTGTCTGACGAACGCAGTGTTCCGTTCCGGCAAATATACGACGAATTTCATTGAAGAACAAATAGTGGCGAAGCCGTCCAAGTAGTTAACATTACAACAGAAGAGGATGATACCGATGGAAGTATTAGCAACGATGTCAGGAAGCGTGTGGAAAATTGTCAAAGCAGTCGGAGACACAGTAGAGATGGATGAGGACATCATGATCCTGGAATCCATGAAGATGGAGATTCCGATCATGGCTGAAGATGAAGGGACGATCAAGGAGCTCAAAGTCGCTGAAGGGGACTTTGTCAACGAAGGGGATATCGTCGCGATTATTGAATAAGGGGGATCTTTATGCTGCCAGCTCAAGTGGTCATCAAGGAAGTCGGTCCCCGCGACGGACTTCAGAACGAAACACAGACAGTACCGCTGGAAGTCAAACTGAAGTTGATCGGGATGCTGGAGGCAAGCGGCTTATCTTATATCGAAGCCACTTCCTTTGTCCATCCTAAATGGATGCCGCAGCTCAGCGATGCAGATGAACTGCTGCAGCGTCTGACCGGCCATGCCCGGTTCAGCGCTCTCGTGCCGAACATCAAAGGTATGGCACGGGCGGAAGCGACCCGGCTGCAGGAAATAGCCGTCTTCATCTCGGCTTCTGAAGTCCATAACAGCAAGAACTTGAATAAATCCACTGCGGAAGCGCTGGACGACATTAAACAAGTCACCGAGAGAAGTAACGGACGCTATCAAATACGGGCCTATATTTCCATGGTCTTCGGCTCACCGTTTGGAGACGACGTGAGCCTGGGCACCGTGAAGGAACTGATGGCCGCGCTCTATGAGCTCGGTGTCTATGAAATTTCGCTCGGAGATACGACGGGGGTGGCGAATCCGCAGCAGGTGGATGCTGTGCTCAGTGAGCTGCTGAAGTCCTTCCCGCGTGAGAAGATAGCGATGCACTTTCATGACACCAATGGTCTTGCGCTCGCTAATATTTATGCCAGTCTGCAGCACGGCATCGCGGTGTTTGATGCATCAGTCGGCGGCTTGGGCGGATGCCCATATGCTGAAGGGGCGTCGGGCAATGTCGCGACAGAGGATGTCGTCTACATGATGAATGAGCTGAATATCGCGACAGGCATCAATATGGAGCAGCTGCTCATGACTGCGGACTATATTTCACGGGCACTGAACTTCACGAACTTAAGCAGTCAGCTGAGAAAGTACAGGGGGGAGCGGGATGGCACTTATAGAAATTAATCAGTACAGCGATTACATCACGCTACTGACTTTGAACCGGCCGGCAAGCAGGAATGCCCTGAACCGGGAACTGCTTTTAGAACTGCAGGACGTGCTGCATCATCTGGACACACGGGTGCTGATCATTACAGGGGCAGGCAAGGCATTCTGTGCAGGAGCGGATTTAAAGGAGCGTCTCGGCATGACGCCTGAAGAAGCAGATGAGACGAGTGTGAACATCGGCAGAAAGATCAGCATGATCGAAGAGCTGCCGTATGTCACAATCGCCGCACTGAACGGCGGTGCATATGGCGGCGGACTGGAACTGGCACTTGCCTGTGACTTCAGGCTGGCAGTGCCGGATGCTGAAATCGGACTCACTGAAACGTCGCTTGGCATCATTCCGGGAGCGGGCGGTACACAGAGGCTGACAAGACTTGCCGGCCCATCCAGAGCAAAAGAGCTGATATTCACCGCAGAGCCGGTGTCTGCTGATACCGCACTTGAGCTCGGCCTGCTGGAAGAGGTGTCAGCTGATGTAGTGGAGAGCGCCATTAAACTTGCGGAACGCATCTCAAAGAATGCACCGCTTGCTGTCACAGCGGCAAAAAAAGCTGTGAACAGAGCGCTGGACCTGCCGCTCGCAGATGGTCTGCACTATGAACGTGAATGCTATGACCTTGTGCTGAATTCTGAAGATCGTATTGAAGGATTGCAGGCATTCAAGGAGAAGCGGAAACCAAATTATAAGGGGAAGTAGGGATAACGTGGAGTTCAATGAAAGAATTGAGAAGATTGAAGCAGGGGGCAAGGAAAAATATCATGAAGCCAACAGCGCAAAAGGTAAACTGTTTGTCAGAAAGCGTCTTGAGCTGTTATTTGATGACGGTCGTTTCATAGAAGATGCCCGCTTCGCCAATCATATGGCAGCAGACCTGCCGGCTGACGGCGTTATAACGGGCATCGGCAAGATTCACGGCCGCTCTGTTGCCTTTCTGGCGAATGACTCAACCATCAAAGCCGGCTCATGGGGGAAAAGAACGGTTGAGAAGATGATCCGCATTCAGGAGAAGGCGATGAAATTAAATATTCCGATGCTCTACCTGGTAGATTCAGCCGGTGCGAGAATTACGGACCAGATTGAGATGTTCCCGGGGCGTCGTGGCGCGGGCCGCATTTTCTACAATCAGATTGACATGAGCGGTAAAGTGCCGCAGCTCTGCCTGTTATTCGGTCCGTCTGCTGCAGGAGGCGCCTATATTCCGGCATTCTGTGATGTGGTCGTCATGGTGGAAGGCAACGCATCGATGTATTTAGGTTCACCGCGTATGGCCGAGAAAGTCATCGGCGAGAAAGTGACACTGGAAGAGATGGGCGGCGCTAAAATGCACTGTTCAGTGTCAGGCTGCGGTGATGTGCTTGTCAAGTCAGAGGAAGAAGCACTGACGTTTGCAAGAGACTATATGGCCTATTTCCCGCAGAACTTCAATGAGCTGCCAAATACTGTTGAATCGAAGGCGGTTAAAGCGACTGACAAGACTTTGTCCGCTCTTATTCCTGACAACCAGAACGCACCGCTCAATATGATGGATGTCATCAACCAGCTGATTGATGAGGGTTCATTCCTGGAGATCAAGAAACTGTTTGCCCGCGAGTTGATCACCGGGCTTGCCAGAATTGACGGCAAACCAGTCGGCATCATTGCCAATCAGCCGCGGATGAAAGGCGGCGTCCTGTTCCCGGATTCAGCGGATAAGGCGGCGAAGTTCATCAACCTGTGCGATTCATTCAATATTCCGCTGTTATTCCTGATGGATATCCCGGGCTTTATGATCGGCACACAGGTGGAACGTGCAGGTATCATCAGGCACGGCGCGAAGATGCTGTTTGCGATGAGCAGCGCCACTGTACCGAAAATATCCGTTGTCATCCGTAAAGCATACGGCGCCGGGCTCTATGCAATGGCAGGACCGGCTTTTGAGCCGGATTACAGCATCGCACTGCCCACTGCGTCCATCGCCGTCATGGGACCGGAAGCTGCCGTCAATGCGGTATATGCCAACAAGATTGCTGAGCTGGCTGAAGAAGAACGTCCGGCGTTCATCAAGCAGAAGCAGGATGAGTATAAGGATGATATTGATATTTACCGGCTGGCAAGTGAGCTGGTGATTGACGACATCGTTGATCCTGATCATCTGAGGGAAATATTAATTGACCAGTATGCGTCACTCGATAGTAAATTCCAGAAGTCAGCCCGTAAAAAGCATGGTGTCTATCCGGTATAATATAATGACCCGGCACATTCATTTAACTGTCAATGGATGTGCCGCGCTTTTTATGTCCAATTATTTTTTAGAGTTTAAAGCATGATAAAAAAGGGAATATATGAATAAAATTAAGTTTTTATATTATAAGTATTTATACTAAATTGGAGGTTGTCATGAAGCAGGATGACAAGATTTTCGTTCTTTTTCTCAGTTTGATGTGGATGCTGTTCTTTTTTATGCTCGTGCGTTTTAACGGGCTGATGAATTCCCCTGATTTAATATGGCTGCCTTTTTTAGGCATCGGTGTATTACTCGCCTTCTATGTCTTCAGAAGACAGATAGCTATTGTCAAAGAAGAAGATGCCAGACGGCTGAAAGCTGCTGAAGAACTGAAGAAAAACTAAAATGATCCCTCCATCATCAGTGATGGAGGGATTCAGTTATTCTGCTGCTTCTATTTCAGCTGTCAGCCGCTCGAGTTCATCGATGAGAGAACCGATGTAGGCGATCGTTTCTTTTAATGGCTGATCAGTCGATAAGTCGATGCCGACCATCTTTGCAAGTTCTACAGGAGGTCTGCTGCCGCCTGCCTTCAGCACTTCAATCCAGTCGTTGACTGCGGGCTCTCCTTCTTCGAGAATACGCTTCGCCATCAATGTTGAGATCGTCAG
Source organism: Macrococcus equipercicus (assembly GCF_004359525.2). Taxonomy (GTDB): domain Bacteria; phylum Bacillota; class Bacilli; order Staphylococcales; family Staphylococcaceae; genus Macrococcus; species Macrococcus equipercicus. The sequence goes on from NZ_SCWC02000002.1 coordinate 378,066, forward strand.
GCCTGCTGAATACGTATAAGGATATAATCCCATATAGTAATGCGGCTGTCTCATCCATGTCAGTTCAGCACCTTCTGTTATCTCAGCGGCATCTCCCCAGAATGATGCGATGACATCTTTCTTGATGGCATTCAATACAGGAGCCGTCATATTCTCGCCGGCATCAACACGGTTGTAGACTTCGCGCTGGTAGGCCGCCTCAAGCAGGTGAGTGACGAAGTTGTGATAATACGTTCTGGAGATAATAGTCGAAATAACCCAGCGCTTGAATTTCGGGTCATCTGACTCACTCAGCAAATAGTTGGCCATCAGCATTTCATTGGCTGTACTCGGCGCCTCTACAAAGTACATGGAGCTGCTGGCATCAAAGATGTTCTGATGCTTGTTGGCCAGGTTGAAGTGGCCCGCATGACCTAACTCGTGTGCCAGGACGAACACTTCTGTCATTTTGGACGTCCATGAAATCAGGATGAACGGATTCGTCGCATAAGGGCTCGCACAGAAGGCACCTGTTGATTTGCCTTTATTCTGAGCAAAGTCAATGTAGCGGTTATCGTAGGCCGCTTCCACCAGCTTCATGTAGTCTTCACCCATGACCGCCAGACCTTTTCGGATGTAGTCTCTTGACTCTTCGACTGTAATCTCAGGTTCATAGCTTTCGTCCAGGGAGATCTTCAAGTCTTCAAACCGCATTTCCTCAAGACCGTTCGTCCGCTTCAGCAGCCTGGCATAACGCCGCATATGCGGTGCCAGTTCGGTCGTGATGAGGTCGATCTGCCGGTTGTATAAATCACGTGAAACTTCCTGTCTTTCCAGCAGGAAATCAATAACGGAGTCAAAACCGCGCAGTCTGGACTCTGTTTTCTCCTGCTGGACTGCCATGTCATACGTTTTAGCCGTTGTGTTCTCGTATTTCTTCAGTGTATCTGAGAACTTTCTGAAGGCATTTCTTCTGACGACCGGGTCAGAATCGACTTCAAGCTCGCCTTCAAATGACACGTAGCTTAGCGGGATCTCCCTGCCGTGCGCTTCAAATGTCCCGAAGTCGATATCAAGCAGCTTCGTCGTGTCATAGAAGTTATAAGGTGCGTTAAAGGTAGAAGAGAAGGCAGCAAGCACTTTCTCGACTTCAGGATGGAGCTGATAAGGCTTCTTCTTTAACAGCTTCTCTATGTAGCGCTTGTAGCTGGCTGTCGTATCCTTCACTTCCTGGAGCACTGCTTCATCCAGCTGCAGAAGCTCTGAATCAACAAACGACAGCAGGCTTGCGATCTCGCTGTAAGAAGAATCGAACTTACTGTAAAGCCGCTGTGCCTCCGCATTGGACTGATCGGTGCTTAAGTTGAGGGATGCATAGTTGGCCAGTCGGTCCAGCTCAATTTCAAGAGCCGCAAGCCTGCTCAGCATCTCCTCGATAACGGCCGCATCAGTCAATCTGCCTTGATATTCTTTGTTGAAGGCGCTGACTGCAGCCGTCGTCTCTGCCAGACTGCTGTAGAATGCATCATCACTGCTGAACAAGGGACTCAAGTCCCACGTTTCTTTAACATCCACATCTTTTCTTAATGGTAAACTCATGTTTAACTCTCCTCTCTGCTCTATGAATCAATTATACCGTTCGGTTTCCGATAAAGCACTGCTAATTTACTGAAACCTCTGAATAATCTTAAAGTTATCACATAATGTTTAGATAACAGGAATCAGGTAATTAATCAATGTAGAGCACCATAAAAGGAGGACATGATATGTATATTTTAGGAGACATCAGCTATACGGATATACCGAACTTTCTACTGATCACGATTATCGGTATGCTGCTATTATCACTTGTATTCGGTCTTTTCATGAACAAGTTCATACTGGCACCTGTCTTTACATTTATCGTTTTAGCAATATGTGCGTTCATTCTGCCGAATTTCTTCGATATCAAGTATCCTGCGTTACTCGGCTATGCGGTCTTTCTGACTGTCATCTCACTCATACTCAGTGCAATCTTCTGGTATGTCACTAAAGACAGCCGTGACCGAAAGCGGAGAGAGCGGCGCGCTGCCGAGGAAAGACAGGCATTTGAAGACAAGCAGAACAGAGCACGTTATAACGATACAGACGTAAGATAGAACATGAATGCCTGTACAGGCATTCTTTTTTTTTGGAAAATTTATTGGTTTGTTTACTGAGTATTTACAATGTTCATTCATGCTTTACATGCGGCGTCTACAATGGAAGGATCACAGTCATTGGAGGAGAACATATGAATAAAGCAGTGAAGTTAATAGCAGCAGCCTCGCTCTCAGCGGTGCTGCTCGCACCGGCAGCAGAAGCGGCCTCTGTATCATCCTACGCAGGCTCGCATATCAAAGTCTCTCAGCTGGCGCGTTATGATTCACAGACAGATTACGGGGAAAGCGGCACGGAGATCGTAGCCTATGACAAGAAGTACAAACGCGCGTACTCCATCAACGGTGCTCTGAACGCCCTTGATATTCTGGATGCGTCCCAGTTGAAGGCGGGTCAGTTCCCGCTGTACAAACGGGTGCTGCTCAAGGATTTCAATGCCGCAGGTTCTGACATCACAAGTGTCGCCGTTCATCCGAGCCATCGCTACATTGCTGTCAGCGTGCCGGCTGCCGCTAAGACGGATAACGGCCATGTCATTTTCATGTCCATGGACGGGGAGTTTCTGAGTCAGGTGGAAGTAGGGGCACTGCCTGACATGCTGACGTTTACAAGTGACGGCAGACAGCTGGTCGCCGCTAATGAAGGGGAGCCGAATGATGCCTATACGATTAATCCGGAAGGTTCCATCTCCATCATCCAAACCAATAAAACTGGTGTCATCAAGCAGCAGCATGCGAAGACCTGTTATTTCAATCCTAAGATGATTCCGTCCGACGTACGGGCACTCGGAAGAAATGCGAGAGAAAGTTTTCTCAACCTGGAGCCTGAGTATGTGACGATTGACCGGAAGAACAGGTTCGCCTATGTGACAATACAGGAAAGGAACGCTATCGCTAAAGTGGATCTTCAGACCGAAGCTATTGTCTCAGTCAAGAGCCTCGGCTATAAGAGTTACCATCATAAGGCGAAGATGGATGCCTCAGATAAAGACAGCGCCATCAATATGCAGAACTATCCTGTATACGGTATGCTGCAGCCGGATGGTGTCAGTCACGTCGACTACAAAGGCAGGACCTACCTGCTGACGGCGAATGAAGGGGACACCCAGGATTATCCGGGATTCAGCGAAGAGACCCGCGTAGGAGATATCGCAGACCAGTACAATACAGCCTCGTCTTACTTCAAAGGTTTTCAGCCGGGTATTTTAGAGGATAAAAGCGCATTGGCCCGTCTTAAAACTTCGATCAACAATCCTTTTACCGGAAAAGACGGCAAGTACAATGCTGTGATCACGTTCGGAGGGCGCTCATTCTCGGTCATCGAAGCGGATTCTATGAAGCGGGTATATGACAGCGGTGACGACTTTGAAACTATTACTGCTCGTGCATGGCCGACTGCATTCAATAGTAACCAGGAGAAACCGGGTAAGATTGACTTTGATTCTAGAAGTGATGACAAAGGCCCTGAGCCTGAATCCGTGACTGTCGGCATGATCGGCAGCCATCAGTATGCATTTATTGGCCTTGAACGCACCGGCGGCATCATGGTTTATAACATCGATCAGCCAGTAAAACCTGAGTTCGAGACTTATTTCAAGTCAGCTGACATTTCACCTGAAGGCATCACATTTATTCCTAAAGAGCAGTCACCAGTTGATAAACCATTGTTACTTGCGAGTCATGAAATGTCCGGCACGATTGCTGTCTATGAACTGGATGATATGAAGTAATGATAATCACACATCCATCAAATGGTGGATGTGTGATTTTTATGATGAAGAAGGGCAAGTGAAATGACTGTTTTCTTTTATACATATAACTTCCTATAATATATATTATGTAAACTAGAATATTAAAAAATAAATAAGGACAGCTTCATCCTTATTTATTTCTATATTCAGCTAGTTGTTTCTGCGCAGCAGTTTCCGCTGAACTTTTCTGAAGCCGCGTCCTGCTTTACCGGCCGCCTGATAAAGTTTCTGCTTCGGTTTGTTGATGGTCTTCGTGAAATCACCGACAAGCTCTTCTATCTGGGCATTGAATCCGCGCTTAAACTGATAGACGCCGTAATCTTCGCCGGATTCTGAGAAATCGCCGGACACACCGTAAAAATTATAACGATGATAACCATGTTCAAAACAGTAATTAATCATATGCCAGTGCATTGCATACGGACCCATGAAATGGCTGTATTTGCTGCTTGAACCGCCTGAGAAATAATTGAGCTCAAAGTTGTTCTCAAAATACATTCCGGCCGCCAGGTTTAAAATGCTGCCGTCTGTTTTTTTCAGTTCATGTGTATCCAGCAGAGTCTGCTGCAGCTGATCAATCTGTTTATCGAGCTCAGCGATCTTTTTAATGAGTTTATCGCTTTTGTTATCGTGCATCATCATCTGGTCGCGCTTAGCTTCTGCACCGTTCAGTTCAGCAGATGTAGTTCTGATATAGTCATCCAGATCAATATAAGCAAGCGGCATGATGACTTTACTGCCGTAATTATCCGCGAACTGACGGAAATAGTCATCGTCCCGGGCAATCATACCGGTCCGCTCTTCTGTTTCTTTGTATAATTCCAGAAACTGCTCGACTTCATCTGTGCCGAGCAGACGGACTTTAACGCCATATTTCTGGGATTTTTTTACATTTCGTTTACGCTGGCTGTCAAACTGTTTCATGATAGACGCCGGTGTTTCGTTATCCAGATACAGGACGCTCATCCATCTGACCTGCGAATCAGCCGTATACCCTCTCGTATAGCCGCTGTGGTCATATCCGAGCGACTTCATAAGCTCGATGATATGCTGATTCGTCCCGTTGGCCTCCTTGTAGTTGACATCCTTGTCATATGTCTTGTAGAGCCAGTACGGGTCTACTTTGACAGAGAGACACTGATGCCGCTTCAAGTACTGGTCAAGTGACGTGAAATAGAAGGTCACAAGCGCTGTATCACGGAAATCAAGGACAGGTCCTCTGTTTGAGTAGTACATATAGCTGCCGAACATCGGAATTTTCGAGAAGAGGCTTGCCGCGATGACTTCGTCATCATGTTTGACACCAAGCAGTACGACGGGATACCCTTCGTCCTCTCTGTTCTTGATGTTCTCCTTGACCTGGAAGTAATGGCTCATCAACGGCGTCGTTGACATAAAGTTGCTATATTCCTTGACAGTCAGTTCTGTAAACTGCATGTTTATTCCTCTCTTTCTGCTATCCTCTGATCCTTTTTAAGGCACTGTACACTTTGTAGACAGGCTTATTGATCGGCGCAACGAAGTCACCGATATATTCAATCACATCTGCGTTGAAACCTTTTTTGAACTTGATTACTCCTGCATCTTCCGCCTGGTCACTGAAGTCCCCGCTGATACCGTAGAAATTGTAGCGGTCGATATGGTGGTCAAGTGCGTAGTTGATCATCTTCCACTGGATGGCGTAAGAGCCGGCAAAATGACGGAATTCATTGGATGACCCCCCTGCCAGATAGACGACTTCGTACGGGTTGATCAGGAAGAATGACGCAGCAATCGGCAGTGTGTCGCCGTGCTGGGCATGAAGTGTCTTCGCTTCCAGCAGCTTTTCCTCTACTGAAGCAAGCTGCTGCTCGGCAGCCTCCTTCTTGTTCACGGCTTTTTTATTGTCCGGCTTTTTGTCGATCTCCTCAGCTGCTTTCGCTATATCCTTGGTCAGCCTGTCCTGCTCGGCCTCCAGTTCAGGGATATAAGTCTTGAAATCGATATAGGCCAGTGGTACCAGCACGCGGTCACCGAAGTATTTCATGCGGTCTGTGTAGAACTTGTCGTCTCTGTCCAGGAATTCCTTCTTACCGCTTGTGTCTTTCATGAAATTACGGAACAACTGGATTTCGTCTTTCTCAAGGAATCTGACTTTAACCCCGTTCTTCAGCACTTTCTTGATATTTCGTTTCCGCAGGCTGTCCATGTCCTTTAAGACCTGCTTGTCATCCTTACCTGTCAGATCAAGAATCGAATGCCAGCGGATCTGATGCACCGGATGGAATCCGGTCGTGAAGCCCTGATGGTCATAGCCGAGCTCGGGCAGTGTCTCCAGCAGTGAAGCGGACGGATAAGTCTCGAGCTTCTCCCCGTCATGGTTCCAGCGCTGATAAGGCACGTATGGGTCGACGCGCAGCATCAGTGCGCGGTGCTGCTTCACATAGCGCTTCAGTTCTGTGAAGAAGAAGGTCGTCAGTTCCTTGTTGCTGTAGTCCATCACCGGGCCGCGGTTAGAATAGAAGTACTTGAATGTCTTCAGGACAGGGACCGCAGTCAGCAGGCTTGCGGCAATGATGCGCCCGCCTTCTGTGACACCGACAAGATGCGTCTCCGTGCCTTCTGATGTTTTTAAGTCATAGTTGACCGCCATCTGCGTGAAATGACTGTACGACTGACTGTCACAAAATTCGCCGAATTGTTCTCTAGTTAAAGTTGTAAATTTCATTGTTAACTCCTTGTAAGTCCGTTGATTTAATTTATTATACATGAGTACTGGCTGATGCATTAACTAATAGCTTCGCTCATTGATGAAACATGTTATAATTCGTCTATATAGAAGAATTTTAACGAATTCGTTTATTTAGGCGAATATTAGGGGGGATTTCATGCTCGGCATTTTTATTATGGACGTCTCTCACAGCACGTCTTTTCATAATACAGAGGAAATCAGTCATTTCCTCAGAAAGCTGGAACGTCGTATTGAGGCATGGTCTGCTGTTCTGCCGCATTCCTATGTCAATTTCCGCATGGGGGACGAACTGTTCTTTGTCAGTGATTCACCGAGCAGTACACTCGTACTTGCCTATTATATCAAATTATTATGGCCTTTTAACCATCAGCCTGTTAAATTCGGTATTGCAGTCGGAGAAGCGGCACTGCCGGACCATTCATTTGAACACTGGAACGATCCACTGATCAAGCAGGCGAGACTTGCACTGGATGAGATCAAGACTCATGAGCTCGTTGACTTCAAGCTCGCCGCACCGGTGGACACAGCGCTCTACAATGATATCCTTTTCTATTATCTGACCGATATTCTGCAGTCCCAGACCGCTATGCAGCGGCAAGTCTACTTGATGAACTTGACTGCAGCGACGCAGAAAGAGCTGGCTGAGACGTTTCAGAAGAGCATATCGACGATCTCCACCCATCTCAAGAAAGGCCGGTCCCGCCAGCTGGCACTGATTCTGCAGTCACTGGAGCGGTTTGATGAGACGTATGAGCCGCGGATGAAACAGCTGATCCATGACTCAATCAAGGAGGCGGACTGATGCTGATGAACATCATCCTTTACTTCCTCTGCTTCATCCTGTACATGTACAGCGGGCCGTTCATCAAACTCATACTGGTGAAGATGAGTACAACCCGGATGCCGGCGTCTGACCATGTCGGCCTCTTGATCGGTTACCTGGAACGACTGCTGATCATTATCTTTATACTGCTGAAGGAATACACGGCTATCGGTCTGATCATCGCGAGTAAGTCTATTCTGCGGTTCAATGATATGAAGCAGGATCCGGTAACGGACATCCCTGAGAAAGTCGACAAACGCTCTGAATATATTCTTCTCGGTACGATGCTCTCACTGACCATCGGCATGCTGATCGGTCTGCTGGCGTCCATCGATTTCAGCACACTAGACAAATAACACACCTATACGGTGTGTTATTTGTCTATGCTAATTCACTCTGGACATAGGCATAGATCAGGTGCTCAGTCTGTTCGATGGAATCCTTGTGCGTCCGCTCCATTGCGTGGGAGGACTCGATACCGGCACCGAACAGAGCATGCTTGACATCATGGCCGGCATGCATCGCTGCACTGGCATCAGAGCCGTAGTACGGATAGATATCCACTTTGTATTTAATGTCGTTTGTCCGGCACAGCTTGACGAGATGCTGACGCAGCTCATAATGATAAGGGCCTGAGCTGTCTTTAGCACAGATGGATACTGTGTACTCGTCTGATGCCTGACCGTCACCGAGCGCCCCCATGTCGACTGCGATATATTCCACGACCTGAGCCGGGACATTGGAGTTGCCGCCGTAACCGATCTCCTCATTGTTCGAGAAGTAGAAATGCGTCGTGTACGGCAGTGTTATCTGTTCGTCTTTTAAGTGGCGCAGCAGCTCAAGCAGCATCGCCGCGCTGGCTTTGTCATCCAGATGACGGGATTTGACGAAGCCGCTGTCTGTCGTCTGGAATCTCGGACTGAAACTGATGAAATCACCGACACTGATCCCCAGTGCCTCTGTCTCTGCAGCAGAGGTCGTCCGCTCATCGATACGGACCTCCATATGTGTGTCATCACGTTTGATGTCAGTCGCTTCCCGGTACACATGGACGCTTGTCTCATGCATGCAGATTGTCCCCGTGAACACTTTATCCGCGCTATGAATCTCACAGTATTCCCCTTCTACTGCGTTCCAGTTGAAACCGCCGATCATCGTCATACGAAGCCGGCCGTCCGGCAGTATCGCTTTGACCATAGCGCCGAGCGTATCGACGTGTGCTGTCATGAAGCGGTGACGTTCATCGTCCGTGCCTGTCACTGTGACCCGTATGCCGCCTTTATTCGTCTCTGTGACGGTATAACCATAGGACCTCAGGAGCTCCCTGCAGTAGCGGACCGCCTCATGTGCGAAGCCTGATGGTCCCGGAATATGGACGAGCGCTTTAATTCGGTTGACTGTTGCCTCTACATCTGGATACATCTTATCCCTGCTTTCTTATGAAGTGTACCTTTCCATAGTAGCTAATTTGAAAGCAGGAGACAAGTTATGCCTTGTGGCCCGCAATCAGCCCGCTGCGTTTCAGGGCCGTGCCTGCTGCGGTACAGGAGCTGGCACGGACGACACTTGCCGGGCCATATTTTCTCTTCAGCCGGTCGATTGTCTTTGCCAGCTGCTCCTCCCTGCTGCGGCTGAACTCATCGATGAATAGAGTCAGCTGACGGTCTTCCTCAGGAATGAAGTTCGACAATGTGACGGACAGCGTACGATAACGGCGATTCCGGTCGCACAGCTGCTCCATGAAGCCCCAGATGACCTGGAAGACGTCGCGCGTTAAGTTCGTTCCTTCGGAGAGTGTATAGGCCTTGCTCACTTTCCCCTCATCGCTGTACCCCGCTGCGAATGTGATTGTCTTCGCCAGACGGTTCTCAGCCCTCAATCTGAAGGTGACTTCCTCCGCCTGTTCCAGTAAGACGATTCTCAACTCCTCAAATGCATAGTCACGCATCAATATCTGACTCTTGCATATAGAGGGCTTGTACACCTGATGTTTCTCCCGGATGATGCTGGTATCGATTCCGTTGGCGTGCAGATGCAGATCCACACCGATGACACCGAAATCACGCTTTAAATAATGATGCGGGTAATGCGCCAGCTGCCCGACCGTGAAAATCCCTTTCTGGTTCAGGCGTTTCTCCATGCGGCGGTTAATCCCCCAGAACTGATGAAGCGGCTCGATCGACCAGAGTTTCTCCGGGACGTCATGATAACGCCATTCAGCGATGCCGCGGGTTGATTTCTTCGCTTCAAAGTCGAGGGCAAGTTTGCTGAGCAGCACGTTTGAGCCGATACCGACGGCGCACTGTATATGCGTGGCATGAAAGATTTCGTCTTTGAGCATCACCGCAAATGCCGCGGCACTATCAGCAAACCGTCCATAGCTGCGGGACACATCCATGAAAAATTCATCGATGCTGTACTGATGGAAATCTTCCGGGGCGACATACTTCAGGGCAATCTCAGTGATCTTGCTCGCGACTTCCAAATAAAGCTTCATCGACGGGTTGATGATATAGATGTCATGATGATGAGGGATTTCAAACAGCCGTGAGCCTGTCTTGATTCCGAGCGCTCTCAGCGGCGGCGTTGCAGCAAGCACTACTGAACCCTGCCGTTTCGTATCAGCGACGACCGCCAGTTTGACGCTGGAGGGATCCAGCCCTTTGCTCATGCAGGATACACTCGCAAAAAAGCTCTTCTGGTCAATACAGAGTACATCGCGTTCTTCACATAGATGATAATCATACATCTTGATCCTTCCCTTCAAAATAAGTGTGATAGCCTGAGTTATATTTTCATTATAAAAGAACATATGTTCTTTTTCAATTATAAATAGAACATATGTTCTATTTATATGCATAACAAAACCCGCCCGGGCAGGCAGGTCTTTAAATAAACTGTATATAGTCTTCATCACTTGCATCTACTGACCCGTCAATGAACAGCTGTGTCATAATAACGAATTCGTGCTCCAGTGACTGGATGCGGGCCGGAACAGGGAATGAGAAAGGAATGTCATCACCATTATCAGTCAGTGACAGTTTCTCCAGCACACGGTCATATGTCGCAAATTCACTTGTTTCGTCATGATTAGGGACTCGTTCAATCAGTGTCAGCTCGATATGATCAATATGATGGTCATCCCGCTCAATACGGACGATGCCTGTCACGTGTTCATGTCTATCAAACTGACTGCGGGCCACGAGTGTATCCACGGTCATGCCGTTAAAGCCGATAGATGATAATAAATGCTTAAACATTATAATCCTCCAAAAAAGTTATTATTTACGACTATTTTCGCATATAATAGGGAACAGAACAAACAAATCAAATTAAAGGAGTACAAATATGAAAAATCTGTTTAATCTGCTAAAGAAAGGCAGTAAATCTTCTCTGACAGCTGCCATCGTCAACTTTGTTCTTGGTGCCTTGAAGTTTGTCGCTTACCTCTTCACCGGCAACGTGGCGATGTTTGCTGAGATGATGCACTCATTCGGTGACGCGGCAAACCAGCTGTTCGTCTGGGTCGGTTCAGCAGTCTCAAAGAAGGCCCCGAATGAGAAGTTCCCGTTCGGTTACGGACGCCTTGTCAACATCGTCTGTTTATTCGCCGTCATTATCGTGGCCATCCTTGCTTATGAAACTGTACTGGAAGGAATTCATCATATCCAGCATCCGACGAATGGCGATCAGAACTTTACCCACTTTTTGATTAATGCCGGTGTGTTACTGGTTGGTATTATTCTAGAAGGCAGTGTCCTCCATAAAGCAGGAAAAGAAGTGCTGGAAGAAGCGCACTTACCGGCGACAGGGCTTCATCCGTTCACAACAAGCTATGCTAATATGAACAGAGCGAAACCTGCGACAAAACTTGTGTTCCTTGAAGATACAGTAGCCACATTAGGCGGCATCATCGCCCTTATCGCCATCATGATTTCAAGATGGACCGGTTTTGGTCAGATTGAAGGGATTGTATCAGTCATTATCGGCCTGATGATGTTTTATGTCGTTGCCCGGGTGTTCCTTGAGAATGCAGCTGGAGCGATCGGTGTTTCTGATGATGAGATGGAAGTGAAAGCTTCAAAAATCATTCTCGAGAACAAATATATCTCTGATATTAAACGTCTCATCGTTTTGAAGGAAGGCGAAGACCTTCATCTGGAAGCGATCGTTGAAACACCGTATCATGATTATAACTTAAGACAGCTGTCAGAAATCAAGCGCGACCTTGCAGAACGTCTGCTGCAGCAGCCTCATGTCGTCGATGTTAACATTGAATTCATGGAGGAAGACGCACAGCAGGACTGGATCAATGGTAAAGGCTCATCTATCTATAATCCATATGACAATAAAGGAGAATAACTATGCCATTCATTACTATCGAGTTACTTGAAGGACGTTCAGAAGAACAGATTAAAGCGATGGTGCAGGAAGTGACTGAAGCGGTCAGCAAAAACACGAATGCACCGAAAGAAAACATTCATGTCTTTGTGGAAGAACTGAAACACAATCGATATGGCGTCGGCGGCACATTGAAATCCGACGAAAACTAGACAAAAGGCATCACAGGAATGTTCCTGTGATGCCTTTTGTTATTATTCATTAAGAAAATCCTGTATCGCTTTCTTGTTCTTCTCTTTATCGATATCAAGTACACTACCTATACCATCAACATCGACCATGCGGAAACTGTTTTTTACAGGGACAATCATTGTCTGAATGTCTTTATCCCCTCTGACCATATAGGATATTCCCGTCTTAAAGATATTTCCGTCAGCCATGTTCGTATCAACATATCCTCTGGCAATGCCTGCAAGTTTCGGTGCTTTCATGACAGCCGACAGTGACATCATTTCCTTCTCAAGTGCTTTAATGACCTGCTGCTGACGTCTGACACGTCCGAAGTCCCCTTCTTCATCATGACGGAACCGTGCATAGCCCAGCACTTCTTTACCGGTCAAGTTATGCTGCCCTTGTTTGAGTGAAACACCAATCTTAGCAGACATATCTTTCTCCACATTGATCGGCAGACCATTCGGAGCAAGTTCATCGACCATCTGCTCGAATCCTTTGAAGTCGATAACCGCATAGTATTCAATATCAAGCCCTAAGTTACGCTTGATTGTTTTTCTTAATAACTCAGGCCCGCCAAGCGTATAAGCTGTGTTGATTTTATAGTTCCGGTAGCCGTCTGGGATATCAGCGTAAATATCACGCATAATTGAAATGATCTTCATCTTCTTATTCAAATAATCGTACTGCGCCACCATAATAGAGTCGGTTCTTGAGGATCCGTCAACCGCCCGGTCATGACCAAGAATCAGCACATTCACTTTGGCATCTTTATTTATCGGACCGTTAAATGTATATTTTTCCGGTGTCTTGCCATGTTCACGTGCGACCCCGATACCGGCGCTGTAGCTTGATTTCATCCAGAAAGCCAGTAAGACCGAAAGTAATAGTAACGCTAAAATAACGATTGGTAATTTTTTTAAACGGCGTTTCTTCTTACGCGCGTTTGGTTGTTGAGCTATCATGTAAACCCTCTCTCATATATATACAATAATATATTTAACTTATACAAATTAATATTAAAAATCAAGTAATTCCTGTAATAATCAGTTAAAGAATATAGTAAAATGAAAACAGGAAAGAAGAAGGTGATCAATTTGAAAATAAATAAAGCCTACTTTGCAGGCGGATGTTTCTGGTGCATGGTAAAACCATTCGATAAATTTGAAGGAATCGAAGGCATAATCAGCGGTTATATGGGCGGACATACCGATCAGCCGACATACGAACAGGTCAAAACAGGAACTACAGGTCATTACGAAGCTGTAGAAATCGAATATGATCAGGCGTTATTCCCGTTTGAAAAACTACTTGATATTTATTTTAAGCAGATTGACCCGACGGATGCAGACGGCCAGTTCCATGACCGCGGCTCTCAGTACAAAACAGCGGTGTTCTATGTCAATGAAGCTCAGAAAGAAGCAGCTGAAAGCTATATCAAAACCATTCAAGTGAATTATGACAAACCTATTGTCACTGAAGTACTCCCTTATCAAACATTTTATCCGGCTGAAGATGAGCACCAGGACTATTACAGAAAAGAACCTGAAAACTATGCCCGTGAACAAGCTTTAAGACAGCAGTACAGCGAAGAGACATCACGTTAAGGTGGTGTCTCTTTATTTCTCTTCTTTTTCAGTAATTCATTCCTTTTGTTACTAGTGATCTAATATTCATTTATAATAATAAGTTTACATAATATTATTATAAAATTAAAAATCGTCATAAAAATACCCCGATTGCTCGGGGCAGATTTACTATTTAATTTCAGTGATTTTGTCACCTTGGTTGACGTGACCGTAATGTGTATTCACTAATGATTGCTTATTAAGGTTTGTGAAGACAATCGGAGTGATGTCGCTCTTCGCATGCTTTCTGATGTAATCGAGATCCACACGTAATAACGGCTGACCAATCACGATTTTATCGCCTGGTTTAACGAGTACGTCAAACCCTTCCCCTTTTAATGCCACTGTTTCAAGACCGAAGTGAATCAGCATTTCAACACCTTCATCTGATTCAAGCCCTAATGCGTGTTTTGTCGGGAAGTCCATTTTCACGACTCCGTCAAACGGTGCAACGACTTCGCCTGTTTCAGGAATGATGGCAACACCCTCACCCATCATTTTGCCGGCGAATACTTCGTCCGGTACTTTAGTGATATCAACGACTTCGCCTGTGATTGGTGCAAACACTTCTGTTACACCTGCTGTCGCACCGTTATCACGCGCAGCTGGAGCTGTCGGTTCGATGACAACATCGTCATTACCTTCTGAAGTGATAGTCTGCTCTGGACGTGTGATTTCACCTGAAATAATACGCGCCATGTCATGCTTAATCTGATCGGATTTCGGACCGAAGATTGCCTGCATATTGTTGCCGACTTCAAGCACACCAGCAGCACCGAGAGCTTTTAACTCGCCAGTATCTACTTTAGATTTATCTCTTACTTCAACACGCAGACGCGTAATACAAGCATCCAGATGTTTAATGTTTTCCTGGCCGCCCATTGCGTCCAGAACTGCAAACGGAAGTTCACCTGCTGTTGCTGTTTTAGTCGTTGTTTCTTCATCTTCACGACCTGGTGTTTTCAAGTTGAATTTCTTGATAGCGAATGTGAACAGGAAGTAGTAAACGACTGCGTAGACAAGACCTACAGGAATGACCAGCAGTGCATTTGTACGGTCCCAGTTCAACAGACCGAATAATGTGTAGTCAATGAAACCACCGGAGAATGTCATACCAATCTTAACATGCAGTAAGTGCATGATCAGGAATGAAGTACCTGCTAAGAACACGTGAATGACATAAAGAATCGGTGCAACAAATAAGAATGAGAATTCAAGCGGTTCTGTAATACCTGTTAAGAATGATGTCAATGCTGCTGACAGCATTAAACCACCGACTACTTTTTTACGCTCCGGGCGTGCCTGACGGTAAATCGCGTAAGCTGCTGCCGGAAGACCGAACATCATGAATGGATATTTACCTGTCGTAAACATACCTGCTGTAAATGGTACACCGTCTTTCATCTGTGCCATCCAGATCTTCTGGTCACCACGGACTAAGTTGCCCGCAGCATCTGTATACTGACCGAACTCGAACCAGAACGGTGCATAGAAGATATGGTGAAGACCGAATGGAATTAACGCCCGTTCAATGATACCGAAAATAAATGTTGTCAGTACTAAGTTTTTGTTCAGCAGGAATTCAGACAGTCCGTTCAGTCCGCCCTGAATCGTCGGCCAGACAAGTGCCAGTACGATACCTGCAATAATTGCCATTAAAGAAGTGATGATTGGTACGAAACGTTTACCGGCGAAGAAGCCAAGGAAAGCCGGCAAAGTAATATTGTAAAATCTGTTGTAGCACCATGCGGCGATTGCCCCCATGATAATACCGCCGAATACCCCTGTCTGCAGTGTCGGAATGCCGAGCACTAGTGCATTACCTGGTTCTTTAGCAGCCTGACCTAATGTATGCGCACCGTCTGCATAGCTGAAAATATCGTCGATTGTTATACCGAGGAATTTCCCTATCGTCGCATTCATAATCAAGTAACCGACTAAAGCAGCAAGTCCGGCAACGCCGTCTCCTCCTGCCAGACCAAGTGCAGTACCGATGGCGAACAGCAGTGGCAGGTTGTCAAAGATAACTTGACCCGCTGACTCCATAATGCCTGATAACATAATAAAGAACTGAGTATTTAACCACGGTGCATATTGAACAAGCTGTTCGTTGTGCATCGCATTACCGAACGCCAGCAGGATCCCTGCGGCCGGCAGAATGGCAACCGGGAGCATTAATGCTTTACCGATACGCTGCAACTGCCCGAATAATGATTTGAACATGTGTGTTCCTCCTTTTTGTTTAAGGTAAAAATGATACAAAAAAAGACATGAGTATAGACTGGTCCCTTGTACCAGTCACCAACTCATGCCTGCATTACCAGTTACACGTCTTCGACTTCAGTATTAAACTGCTGTATATGCATCGTTAAATAAACGAGTTCGGATTCATACACCGGTTTATTTAACTGCTGCTGCATCATTTTTACTATCTTAACAGCAATATTGTAGCATGCCGGATATTGAAGTTTCAATAGTTTTTCTAAATTTCTTTGTTCGGGCGGCCGGTCATTGATCATGACGCGCTGCACAGCGAAACTGATGTGTCTGACAAAACGCGCATATACTAATGAATCTTTGTCCACTTGTATTTTCAGATCATGCTCGATGATCTGGACCGCCCGCGCGACCACTTCAGTCATCATATTCATCTCACGCATCGTATGATTATTGATGGAAGAATGAATGTGGAGCGCGATAAACCCTTTCTCCGTGTCCGGAAAATAGACACGGAGCTTATCATTCAGCATATCGACGACTTTAGTCGCAATATCAAACTCCTTAGGATACAGTGCTTCTGTTTCCTTCAGAAATGGATTCGCAATCACAATGCCGTCCTCGAGTCGTTTCAATGCGAAAATAATGTGGTCGGTCAGTGATAATAAGATGGAATCATTCACTTCACCGTATGCCATCTCCTTAATTGTATCGACCACTTCAATGACCGTTTTAATGACCCGGTCATTCGTCATACCGAGCAGCGTTTTATAGCGTTCCTGCTCATGGTAGCCCCTTAATTCATAAATCTTCTCAATCTTATCAGCCTCTATTCGCTGACCCTGCTTCTTGCCGAAACTAATCCCTTTGCCGATAAGCACGACTTCCTCGCCGTAATAGTTCGCGATGAGAACATTGTTATTCAATGCTTTTTCAA
Source organism: Macrococcus equipercicus (assembly GCF_004359525.2). GTDB lineage: Bacteria > Bacillota > Bacilli > Staphylococcales > Staphylococcaceae > Macrococcus > Macrococcus equipercicus. Next base: position 394,842 of record NZ_SCWC02000002.1, read on the forward strand.
TAATATACTCACCCATACGTTACCTCATTCTTAAGCCCTATGTCAGATTATTTTCTGCATGCTATACTAAGTGCAAGACTTGTATTTAATATAAATATAACAAATATGAGCAATTAAACAAGGAAGTGAGTTCTAAAAAATGAAAATAATGAAGCGTTTACTCCTACTGAGCAGCATCGCTATGATGAGCTCGACACTAGTCACTAAACCGTCCTATGCAGTCACTGAAGAAGCTTGGCAGGAAGCAGTCACCGTCTACGGTGCAGCTCTTGAGTCCAATCCACAGCTGCAGGATACGACAAAGCAGCTGTTAGGTACAGCAGATTCTGATAAGACGACTTATGTCCATGCCGATGACTTAAATAAATATTTAAACCTCCAGTCATCAAACGCTGTATTGAAATCAAGCATCCGCATCAACAAGTTAAGCAAAGGTTCCGGACTGACACTGAATATTGACGAATCAAAAGGTCAAATTACGAAAATTACTGAGGACACTTATAAAAATGCCCTGTTAACTGCCGGTGTGACAGATGCCGACGTTAAAATCGCTGCGGCAGAGGACGTCACCGGTGAAAGCGCACTGGCAGGTGTCTACAAAGCATTTGAGACACAAGGTGAAGCCATCAACAAGAATCAGACACAGGCCGCCCAGGAGGAACTGACTACGATTACGAGCATCAACGAAGACAATCAGAACAAGTCCGGCTACTCTCAAGAACAGCTGAATAAAGCCATTGCCGAGGCGAAAGCAGCAGTCGCTAAACAGGGCGGCAATTTATCACAGGACCAGATCAAAAATGTCGTCATCGAAAAAATCAATAACAACGGACTGAGTGATGTCCTGAACAGCAATCAGATCACATTGATCATCAACTTCATCACGAATGCCCAGAATCAAGGCGTCTTTACAGGTGCAAATGCTGACAAATTTATCGACAGCGCAACGAACTATGTCAATGACATCAAAAACTCAGAGGGCTTTAAACAGGCCGCTGACACAGCAAAGGAAGCGGGTAAAAACTTGAAGGACTCACTGGAGCAGCAGGGCGTCATGGATAAATTCATGGCAGCGCTCAAGTCTTTCTTCACAGCCATCGTCAACTTCTTCAAATCATTGACCGCATAAAAAAATAAGCAGCCGAAGCTGCTTATTTTTTTTGGTATGTCGTGCTCTGGAACTCTTCGTCCCACGTTTCGACACGCGACAGGTCAGTCGAGATATTCGATTTTCTGAATACCGGATTCAGTCCGCGTTTTCTCTGTGCACTGTAATCTTTCGTTACTTCAAAGATCACGTGCGCAAGTCCGATAATCGCTGTAATATTCAAGATAGCCATGAGACCCATGAATAAGTCAGCTGTATCCCACACAGTCTGTACTTTAACCACCGCACCGAGGAATACCATCACGACCACCAGCAGTCTGAAAATAAGCATGACACTTTTATTAGTCGTCAAATATTCAATATTAGACTGCCCATAGTAGTAGTTGCCGATTACTGATGAGTAGGCAAACAAGAAGACGGCGATCGTCAGGAATACTCCGCCGAAGGAACCAATGTGGCTGTTCAGTGCCGCCTGCGTGACCGCTACCCCTTGAGGTGCCTTGTCACCGAACTCAAGCCCTGAATAGAGCAGAATCATAATGGCTGTTGCTGTACAGACAAGCATCGTATCAAAGAAGACACCCAGCGACTGGATTAAACCTTGTTTGACCGGATGGGTGACCGCTGCAGTAGCTGCTGCATTCGGTGCAGAACCCATACCCGCTTCATTGGAGAACAAGCCACGCTTAATCCCCTGCATGATCGTGAAACCAAGTGCCCCGCCGAATGCCGGCTCAAGGCCGAAGGCACCTTTAAAAATACTGATGATCATCGGGATAATGGCACCAATATGTGTCACTAAAACGAAGAAGACGATTAAGATGTAGAAGATCGCCATGACCGGCACAATCGCAGATGAAACATTAGCGATCCAGCGTACGCCGCCAAAAATAACGACAGCCGTAATAACAGCTAGTATTAAACCTGTCACCCACGCTGGTGTGTTGTACTGCGTGTTAAAGCTTTCAGCAATAGTGTTTGACTGTACCATGTTGAAGACAAAGGCGAACGTGATAGTGATCAATACCGCAAATGTCGTGCCGAGCCATTTCTGGCCGAGCCCCTGCTCCATATAGTAGGCAGGACCGCCGCGGAATCCACCGTCAGCATCCTTTACTTTGTAGACTTGCGCGAGCGTCGCTTCAAAAAATGCACTTGCCGCTCCGAAAAACGCAATCACCCACATCCAGAAGACCGCACCAGGACCACCAAGAACGATAGCTGTCGCTACGCCGGCAATGTTACCCGTGCCGACACGGCTGGCCGCACTGATTGCGAACGCCTGAAACGAAGAAATCCCTTTTTTTCCGTCTTCTAATGTTTCAGGTTTCTCACCGATGACCCGGAACATTTCCGGCAGCCATCTTAACTGGACAAACCTTGAACTTAAGCTGAAGAACAGTCCTGCTAAAAGCAGCAAGCCGATCAGAAACTGTGTCCAGATCAAAGCATTACCTGTTGAGACGATTGTCTTAAACCATTCCGGTATAAGCGCGTCAAAATTAACGTGATTGAAATTCAAATAAAAAATCCTCCTGTGAAAAAATACGTACATAACCGTATTTTATCATAAATAGGAGGATAAAAAATAACTTTTTAAAATACGAGGAACAAGAAGACACGCATGCTACAGTGTTATCAGCGTCTTCGGCATACCGAAATCTGCAGTGTCGACAACAAAGCTGCCGTTTGTATAGCGTTCTGTGAGCCTGATACTTTTGACCGTCCCTGTTTCAGTATTTCCGGAATCCGATATGATCATATAGTGTCCAGCATCTTCAGTGACCACTGCTCCGACCAGCTGGTGCGGATTGGATTTTATCTCTTTCAGCACGACGACGCCGCGATTAGCACGTCGGCCGACTTCAACCGTATCCAGCTTCATCCGTTTGACAGCCCCGCGGTGCGTCGCCAGAACAATAAAGTGGTCCGGATATAATAATTCCGTCGCAACGACCGAATCATCTTCCTTTAAATTGATGGACTTCACGCCTGCTGCTTTAATCCCCGTCTCCGGGACTTCACTCAATGAGTAGCGGAGCGCCATCCCTTTAGCCGTCACGACCAGTACTTCTTCGTCACCTGTGATGTAGAGGGCCTGCAGCACTTCGTCATCATCTTTCAGCTTCATCGACAGAATCGGCCGCGAGAAGCGCTTCGTGCTGAACTCAGCAAGGCTGGTCTTCTTGATCATACCGCCCTTAGTGGCAGTCATAATAAAGCCGCCCTGCTCAAAGTCCGCAACCGTCATCATATGAATGACCCGTTCTCCTTCTTTCAGCGGGACAAGCTGTGAAATATGCATGCCGAGCTCTTTCCATTTATGGTCAGGAAGATTGACGACCGGTACATAGATATAGTTACCGAGCGACGTGAAGACAAGGACGACGTGCTGCAGATTAGATGACACATGCGTCAGCAGGAAGTCCCCCTCCTTCAGCCCGATCTCGTCGAGCCCGGTTGCACCGAAGCTCCGGAGTGACGTGCGTTTTATATAACCTTCGCGGGTCAGGCTGACAATCACTTCCTCGCTCGGCACAATAATATCTTTTGAGATCTTAATTTCAGCGACTTTGTCTTCAATGGCACTCAGCCGTTCTGTTGCAAAGTCTTTCTTGACCGCTTTCAGTTCTTTTTTAATGACCTGCATCAGCTTTTTCGGATTGCCGAGAATTTCCTCAAGCGCCGTCAACCGGTTGCTCAGCTCTTTATGCTCGTCTTCCAGCGCAGCGATGTCAGTGTTCGTCAGCCGGTAGAGCTGCAGCGTCACAATAGCTTCCGCCTGGTCCAGCGTGAAGTCAAAGCGGCTGACTAAGTTTTCCTTCGCATGCTGCTTATTTTTTGACTCACGGATCGTCGTGATCACTTCTTCCATGATAGACAGTGCTTTAATCAGTCCCTCAACGATATGCATGCGTTTCTTTGCCTGGTTAAGTTCGTGTTTACTGCGTCTCGTCACTACTTCCTGCTGATGATCGATATAGCTCGTCAGTATTTCTTTGATCCCAAGCAGCTTAGGTCTTCTGTCACTGATGGCCACCATGTTGAAGTTATACGTCACTTGAAGGTCCGTGTTCTTATAGAGGAAGTTCAAGATACCTTCTGCATTGGCATCTTTCTTCAGCTCTATCGCAATGCGCAGCCCGTCACGGTCAGTTTCGTCACGCACTTCAATGATGCCTTCCACTTTCTTATCGGCTCTCAGCTCATCAATCCGCTTCACTAACGTGCTTTTATTCACTTCATATGGAATCTCTGTGATGACAATCTCAGTTCTGCCGCCCCGCAGTTCCTCAAACGCCACTTTGCCGCGGACGACTGCTTTTCCTTTGCCTGTCTCGTAGGCCTGCTTGATGCCGGCACGGCCTTGAATGATGCCGCCGGTCGGGAAATCCGGGCCCGGCATCAACGTCATCAAGTCGTCTACTGTAATTGACGGTTTGTCAATGATCGCAAGTGTTGCATCGATGACCTCCCCTAAGTTATGTGTCGGAATATCTGTTGCATAACCTGCTGAAATACCGGTCGACCCGTTGACGAGCAGATTCGGATACTTTGCCGGCAGCACCATCGGCTCCATCGCGGTATCGTCAAAGTTCTGCACGAAATCCACCGTATTATGCTGGATGTCCTGCAGCAGCACACTCGCAAGCTTAGACAGCTTCGCCTCAGTGTAACGCATGGCAGCAGGAGGATCATTATCGATGCTGCCGTTATTGCCGTGCATCTCAATCAGCACATGACGCAGTTTCCAGTCCTGACTCATACGCACCATAGCATCATAAACTGAAGTATCTCCGTGCGGATGATAGTTACCGATGACATTGCCGACGGTTTTCGCACTCTTCCTGAAGTTTCTGTCAAAGCTATTGCCGTCCTGGTGCATGGCAAACAAGATGCGCCGCTGCACCGGTTTCAGACCGTCACGCACATCCGGCAGTGCGCGGTCCTGAATAATATATTTACTGTACCGTCCGAAACGATCGCCGATGACGTCTTCCAGCGGTAAAGTCTGTATGTGTTCTGCCACTATGCCTCATCTCCAATCGTTACATTCTCCATCATTTCGATATCCTGCGCTTCAAGCAGCGCGACTTCATCATTCTCAAGGATACTGGAATCTTCCTGCATGCCGAATTCGACATGGCGTTCAATCCAGTCACGTCGCGGCTCCACTTTGTCACCCATCAACGTCGTCACACGTTTAGCACTGCGCAGTTCATCGTCAATCTGAACACGGATGAGTGTTCTCGTCTCAGGATTCATCGTCGTATCCCAGAGCTGGTCGGCATTCATCTCACCAAGTCCTTTATAGCGCTGCAGCGTGAAGCCTTTGCCCACTTTCTTCTGAACGTCCTTCAGTTCGTCCTCGGTCCAGGCATATTCAATCACTTCACTTTTCCCTCTGCCTTTAGCTACTTTGTAGAGCGGCGGCAGTGCGATATATACTCTGCCGTCTGCCAGCAGCGGCCGCATATATTTAAAGAAGAATGTCAGGAGCAGCACTTGAATATGGGCACCGTCCGTATCAGCATCGGTCATGATGATGACTTTACTGTAGTTGCTGTCCTTCAGCGTAAAGTCACTACCGACGCCGGCACCGATTGTATGGATGATCGTGTTGATCTCCTCGTTCTTGAAAATATCCTCAAGCTTTGCTTTCTCCGTGTTGATGACTTTACCACGGAGCGGCAGAATCGCCTGGAACTTACGGTCCCGGCCGAGCTTGGCAGAGCCGCCCGCGGAATCCCCTTCCACAAGATAGAGCTCATTCTTCTCTGTGTTCTTGCTCTGGGCAGGTGTCAGTTTACCTGACAGCAGCGTCTCCTTGCGTTTATTCTTCTTGCCGTTCCGTGCTTCCTCGCGGGCTTTACGTGCTGCTTCACGGGCCTGTGACGCTTTGACCGCCTTCTTCACCAGGTTCTGTGACAGCTGACCGTTCTCTCCCAGGAAGTACGGCAGCTGGTCGCTGATGATATTATCGACGGCGCTTCGTGCTTCGCTCGTGCCGAGCTTCGACTTAGTCTGCCCCTCAAACTGCAGCAGTTCTTCCGGAATCTTCACCGAAATGACCGCTGTCATCCCTTCACGGATATCGTTACCATCAAGATTTTTATCCTTCTGCTTCAGTTCGCCGATCTTTCTCGCATATTCATTGAATACCCGCGTCATCGCAGTCTTCATCCCGACTTCATGCGTTCCGCCGTCTTTCGTACGGACGTTATTGACGAACGAGAGAATGGTTTCCGAATACTGGTCATTATACTGGAAGGCAATCTCCGCCTCAATCCCATTCGATTCACCGGAGAACATCGCCACATCATGCAGTGTATCTTTACCTTCATTAATAAATGAGACGAACGCCTTCAATCCTTCTTCAAAATGAAAGACTTCTGCCGTTTCAGGCTCTACCCGTTTGTCAGTCAGCGTGATCTTCAGATCTTTCAGCAGAAAGGCTGACTCTCTTAACCGCTCAGCAAGCGTCTCATAGTTGAAAGTCGTCGTTGTTTTGAAGATTTTAGGATCCGGTTTGAACGTGACCGATGTCCCTGTCCGTTTCGTCGTGCCCTTTTCAATGAGCGTCGTCACCGGTACACCGCCGTTTTCAAACCGCTGTTCGAAAACTTTGCCGTTATGATGAATCGTCACTTTCAGCCACTCACTGAGCGCATTCACAACCGACGCACCGACACCGTGCAGGCCACCACTTGTCTTGTAGCCGCCCTGACCGAACTTACCGCCGGCATGCAGCACAGTGAAAATCACTTCCGGTGTCGGCTTTCCTGTTTTATGCAGACCTGTCGGCATACCGCGGCCGTTATCCTGAACGGTCACACTGCCATCTTTGTTAAGTACCACGCTGATTTCTGTCCCATGGCCGTTCAGTGCTTCATCGATTGAGTTATCGAGAATTTCATAGACCAGATGATGGAGACCGCGGCTGTCTGTTGAACCGATATACATACCAGGCCGTTTTCTTACAGCTTCTAAGCCTTCCAGCACCTGGATGGATTCGTCATTATATTGATTATTCTTCGCCAAATTACTTCCTCCTGCAAACATATGTTCGTTGTTTTTATCACAGTTCTTATTTTTATATACTTTAGCGAAAAAATCAAGTTTAATTAATACAATAAGTTTACATAATATTATTATTTATATTTTTAATATAAAAAAAAGAAACCTGCTTGAGGTTTCTTCGTCAGTATTTATTCGTGCCAAGCTGTTTCAAACGCGGCTTCCGTCTTATCCTTCACTTCTTGAAGTGTCGCATCTCCGAGCAGTTCCACGAGCTTCATCTTCCCGTCAGTGAACTCAAACACCGCAAGATCTGTGATCAACTTGTTGACGACACCTCTGCCCGTCAGCGGCAGTGTGCATTCAGCTTTCACCTTTGACTCACCGTGCTTATTCACGTGCTCCATAATGACGACCACTTCTTTCGCACCATTGACAAGGTCCATCGCCCCGCCCATGCCTTTGACCATCTTACCTGGAATCATCCAGTTGGCCAGGTCTCCGCTGCTTGACACTTCCATCCCGCCAAGAATGGCAAGGTCGATATGGCCGCCGCGAATCATTGCGAAACTTTCTGCTGAATCAAAGTACGCTGCTCCTTGTACAGCGGTCACTGTTTCCTTACCGGCATTGATCAGGTCAGCATCGACTGCGCTTTCAGTCGGATAGGCACCGATGCCGAGCAGCCCGTTCTCGGACTGATAGAAGACATGCTGCACGTCTGCCGTCGCTTCGTTGGCTACAAGCGTCGGTAATCCGATGCCCAGGTTGACATACATGTTGCTTTTGATCTCTTTTGCGGCTCTTTGAATAATCAGTTGACGTTCTGCCATTATTTCTCCTCCTTGACGACTTTACGTTCAATACGCTTCTCGTAGTTCTCGCCTAAATAAACATGCTGCACGTATATGCCCGGCGTATGGATGTCATCCGGATCCAGCTCACCTACTTCAACAAGCTGCTCGACTTCTGCAATCGTCACTTTACCTGCCGCTGCACAGAGAGGATTGAAATTTCTGGCGGTTTTACGGAAGACCAGATTGCCGAGTTTATCAGCTTTCCATGCTTTGACTAATCCATAATCACCGGTAATACCCCGCTCCAGTAAATAGTCCTTCCCGTCGAAGGTCTTCACTTCCTTGCCGTCAGCAACCGGGGTTCCGACACCTGTCCGGGTATAAAAGCCGGGTATGCCGGCACCACCCGCACGAAGCCGTTCTGCCAGTGTTCCTTGCGGCGTCAGCTCTACTTCCAGTTCACCATCCAGATACTGACGCTCAAACGTCTTGTTCTCACCGACATACGAGCTGATCATCTTCTTCACCTGACGTCCGGCAAGCAGAATACCGAGACCGAAGTCATCAACGCCGCAGTTATTGCTGACGATGGTCAAATCTTTCGTCCCCTTATCTTTGATCACTTGTATCGCTTTCTCCGGAATTCCGCACAGTCCGAATCCTCCCACTACAAGCGTCATCCCGTCCTGAAGCCCGTTCAGTGCTTCATGTAAATCAGTCGTCACTTTTGACATGCTGCATCCCCCTTAAAATGAATACCTATTCATTTATGTTATACCATATTTTCAGAATTTTTAAAAACATTATTTTAATGACGTTTTTTTACAGCAGGACTTCTGACGCCGAAACAATTAAAATTTCTTTCATTCCTGGTTTTATGGTAAACTATTAGCACCAGCTATCAAAGGAGTGCATGTCTATATGACAATGGTGTTGATGTTCCTGCTTGCCTATTTAATCGGATGCTTGCCATCCGGTCTGATCATCGGCAAAGTTTTCTACAATAAAGATATCAGACAGTCTGGCAGCGGTAATCTAGGAACTACGAATACGTTTCGTGTATTAGGGAAAAAAGCTGGAATCATCGTGATGATACTAGATATCTTCAAGGGTTTTATTGTCGTCTTTCTACCATTACTTTTTAATCATGAAGTTCATGGTGTCATCATCGGTCTTTTCGCGATACTCGGTCATGTTTACCCCGTCTTCTTAAAGTTCAGAGGCGGTAAAGCAGTCGCTACATCGGCAGGTGTCATTATGGGGGTCAATCCGATCCTGTTCGTAGCCGTGACCATCACATTTATCATCGTGCTGTACTTATTCAAATTTGTGTCACTGGCAAGTATTATCGCAAGTATTGTTAACTTCATCCTATCCATTGTTTTCATGGACTGGATATTGATTGTCATTGCCTTTGTCATCATGCTGATTGTAATCATTAGACATCGGTCCAACATCAAACGTATAATCAATAAAGAAGAGCCTAAAATAACCTGGATGTGAGGTGCGAGATGAAAATTAACCTAGATGATAAAGCAGTCGGCTGGTTCAAGAAAGAACTGGACATACCAGACAACAAGGCTATCCGTTTTTACGTGCGCTACGGCGGCGATGTCAATCTGAAACAAGGATTCAGCCCGGCGTTTACAGTCGATACAGTCGATCCGGAAGGCTACTCAGAGACACAGGACGGTCTGACATATTACGTGGATGAGAAAGATTTGTGGTATTACGAAGATAATGTGCTTAATGTCACATGTGAGAATGACGAAATCAAATATACGATTACAAACTAAGCAGACCTATAAAATAAGAGCCCGGCATGTTATATTTCATAACATGCCGGGCTCTTATTACTTAGTTTATGAATACAATGCCATATAGCGTTCATGCCATTCCGGGAAATGGCGGTCCAGTCTGATCGGTCTGTTCGTCCCGCGTTTCATCAATATATGAGTCGTCGTACCTGTGGCGGCTACAGAGCCGTCCTCTTTAACAACCTTATAGGCATAAACCGTCTTCAGCTTTGAATAAGACTCAATCCACGTCAGAACTGTCACTTTCTCAGGATAAGTCACCGAGTTTTTGTAAGTCAGCTGTGCATCGATGACAGGAGAAATCACTCCTGCTTCTTCCATCTCCGCATAGCTGAACCCTGCTTTTTCAATGAAATCTGTCCGTGCCACTTCAAACCAGATCAAATAATTAGCATGATAGACCACACCCATCTTATCCGTCTCTGCATATCTGACCGGTATTTCTAATTCTGTCGTAAACATAGCCACACTCCTTACTCTCATTATACCATAAACAAAAACCGACTACATAAGTAGCCGGCCTGTCATTCTTAATTACTGTGCGAGTTTATCGCGTAATACCATGCGGAGAATGCCGCCGTGACGGTAATAATCAATCTCGACTTCTGAATCGAAGCGCGCCAGCGCCTCGAATTCCACAGTTGAACCGTCTTCTTTGACCGCTGTGACTTTAACGTGGTCACGTGGTCTAACGCCTTCAGCAATATCCACTGAGAATGTTTCGTTACCAGTGAGTCCAAGTGATTCAGCAGAATCTCCTTGTAAAAATTGCAGTGGCAGTACACCCATCATGACTAAGTTAGAGCGGTGAATACGTTCATAGCTCTGTGCGATGACTGTTTTAACGCCTAGTAAGTTCGTACCTTTAGCTGCCCAGTCACGTGAAGAGCCCATACCGTAATCGTTGCCGGCAAGTACAACTAAACCAGTACCGTCTGCCTGATACTTCATGCAGGCATCAAAGATCGGCATGATAGCGCCTGTCGGCCAGTAAGTTGTGAATCCGCCTTCTGTGCCCGGAGCGATCTGGTTTTTAATGCGGATATTCGCAAATGTTCCGCGCATCATGACTTCATGGTTACCTCGACGTGAGCCGTATGAGTTGAAGTCACGAATAGCTACACCATTATCCAGTAAATATTTGCCTGCCGGTGTATCTCTACCGATAGCACCTGCCGGAGAGATATGGTCTGTCGTCACGGAATCACCGAATTTACCCATGACACGCAGGCCATTCAAGCTCTCGATGCGGCCCGGTTCAGGCGTCAATCCTTCAAAGAATGTCGGATTCTGAATGTAAGTAGATGTCGGATCAAAGTCGTATAACGGCTGATCTGTAGATTCGATCTGGTTCCACAGTTCATTGGATTCAAAAACAGATGCATATTCTTTACGGAACAAGTCAGGCGTCACAACAGAGCGCACGACGTCTTTGACTTCATCGATTGACGGCCAGATATCTTTCAAGTAAACATCCTGGCCATCTGCACCTTTACCCAGTGAATCTTTCTGCAGGTCAATGTTCACTGTTCCCGCAAGGGCATAAGCGACAACCAGCTGAGGGGATGCCAGGTAGTTCGCTTTAACTAATGGATGGATACGTCCTTCAAAGTTACGGTTACCTGATAGTACAGAAGTCACAAGCAGATCTTCCCGTGCAATCGCATCTTCGATTTCAGGAAGTAACGGTCCTGAGTTACCGATACATGTCGTACAACCGTAGCCGACTGTGTTGAAGCCCAGTTGATCCAAGTACTGCTGCAGTCCTGACTGCTCAAGGTAACCTGTCACTACTTTAGAGCCCGGTGCCAATGATGTTTTGACGAATTCAGGTACTTGCAGTCCTAATTTCACTGCGTTGCGAGCGACAAGACCTGCACCAAGCATGACATAAGGGTTGGATGTATTTGTACAAGAAGTAATCGCAGCAATAGCGATATCACCTGTCGACATCAAGCCGTGATGACCATCATTGAAGTTGATGACTGCTTTTTTGTCGAATTCTGCTTTATCCAGTCCGTGGCCCTGGTTGCCGGCCGGCGCTGTCACAGATTTAACGAATTCCTTTTTCATCTGACTTAATGGAATTAAGTCTTGAGGCCGTTTTGGACCCGCTAATGATGCTTCCACAGTTGACAAATCAAGCTTCACGATATCTGTATAGGTCGGTTCAGGCTGGTCGACTGTGAAGAACATGTTATTTGTCACCAAGTATTCTTTGACCACTTGAATATGTTCCTCATCACGACCTGTTAAACGCATGTAGTCAAGCGCTTCTTCGTCAACAGGGAAGAAGCCGCAAGTTGCGCCGTATTCCGGTGCCATGTTAGCAATTGTCGCACGGTCTGCAAGCGGCAGGCTGACAACGCCCGGACCAAAGAACTCGACGAACTTACCGACGACCCCTTTTTTACGGAGTTCCTGAGTGACGCGAAGTGCCAGGTCAGTCGCTGTTGCGCCTTCCGGCAATTCGTTAGTCAGTTTAACACCGACGACTTCCGGAATCGGGAAGTATGACGGTTGTCCGAGCATGCCCGCTTCCGCTTCAATACCACCAACACCCCAGCCGAGAACACCGATACCATTGATCATCGTCGTATGAGAGTCTGTGCCGACTAATGTGTCAGGAAATGCAACATTTTCGCCGTCAGCTTCACGAACGTGAACTACATTGGCAAGGTATTCAAGGTTGACCTGATGGACGATACCTGTCGCAGGTGGCACAGCGCGGTAGTTATCGAACGCTTTAGTCGCCCAGTTCAGGAACTGATAACGCTCTTTATTACGCGCAAATTCAAGTTCGACGTTGCGCTGCAGTGCAGTCGCGTTACCATAGGCATCAACTTGCACTGAGTGGTCAATGACGAGATCCACTGGAACTTCCGGATTAATTTTAGTGACATCCCCACCGACATCATCCATCGCTTTACGTAATGATGCCAAGTCAACGACAGCCGGCACGCCAGTGAAATCCTGCAGAATAACACGTGACGGCTTAAATGGCACTTCTGCATTTGGATCGTTCTTTTTTCCCCATTTAACAAGATGTTTAATATGCTCTTCTGTAATAACGCGGCCGTCAAACTGTCTTAACACAGATTCAAGCAGCACACGAATAGAATATGGCAATTTGCTGATTTCGCCGAGACCTGCTTCTTCAAGAGATTTCAGGCTGTAAAACGTATAAGTCTTACCATTCAATTCAAATGTCTGCTTAGAAGCATTTTGAAGATTTGAATTCATACTAGTTCCCCCTATTTAAATTAATCCTTTACTTCTCTATTTTAATCAATATGAAACGAGAAGTAAATGTTATCAAATTTCAAATATCAAATACATTGTTATAAGTTTTTCTTATCATTAGCAGCATGCTGCTGTCATCCGGTAAGAATATCTTCTTTCGGGAAATAATACGTCTGTTTTCTCGGTCGTGAGAAGGTGAAGACTATCGTCAAAATACCGACTTTACCGATCATCATCATTAAAATAATCAGCAGTTTACCGATCACAGACAAGTCATCGGTAATACCCATTGTCAGCCCGACTGTACCGAAGGCAGACACCGCTTCAAAGAACAGCTTTAGGAACGGGATGTCTGGTTCTGCAAGGACAAGCAGAAAAGTGATCGTGAAGACAATCAGCGTACTGAGCACGACAATCGCGAAGCTCCGGAGCAGAATTTTATAGTCAATCGCCCGCTTAAAGATGTTAATCTGCTCATGCTGCTTAATAAAACTGATCGTCCCGAACAAAATGACTGCAGCAGTCGTCAGCTTAATCCCGCCGGCCGTTGAAGTCGAACCGCCACCGATGAACATCAGCAGCATCATGACTAATATGGAATCCGTGTTCATAGCGCCGATGTCTATCGTATTAAAACCAGCCGTTCTTGTGGTGATAGCCTGGAAGTAAGCCATCTGCAACTGATTGTACCAGGAATGACCGCCCAGCGTCTGATGGTTATCCATCTCCAGCAGAAAGATGACAATAGTCGCGCTGACATTGATTAAGAGCGTGCCGAGCAGCATAATTTTTGTGTGAACCCGGAGCTTCTGGAACGATGTCTTCTTCGCGACATCAATCAGCACCGTGAAGCCGAGCCCGCCGAGAATGATCAGCGTCGTAATGACAAAGTTGATGACCGGATTGAACCGGTAACCGACCAGATTGTCACTGTGCAGCGCAAAACCGGCATTGTTGAAGGCACTGACTGCCGTGAAGAAGCTGCGGTACAGTCCCTGCCAGAAACCGAACTCCGGTATCCACTCCATCGCTAAAAAGACGGCGCCTGATAGTTCGATCGCCAGACTGAGAAAGAATAAATACATGACCAGCCTTAAAATACCGCCGATATTCCCCTGGTTCAGTGCTTCTGAAACAAGGAAGCGGTTTTTGAGACCTACTTTCTTGCCGATCATAATGAAGACAATCATCGCCAGTGTGACCAGCCCAAGCCCGCCCGCCTGTATCAATATGAGCAGCACAGTCAGCCCGAAATAACTGAAGTGCTCTGTAATGTCAATCGGTGACAGGCCGGTCACTGTAAAGGCGCTTGTCGCCAGAAACAGACAGTCGATGAATGACGTCGGTTTCAGCTGTGAGACCGGTAAAGACAGAAGCCCGGTCCCTGCCAGCAGAAACATTATAAAGGATGATAAAATAATAAAGTATGGATTCGTTTTTCGACGTTTTATAATGATTCCTCCAATCTTAGCTTCTTTATTGTTCCACCAAATGATGTGAAATGCAATATATAATCTTCACCAGTATAAAGCAAGCGACGGCTGAATGGAGACAGTAAAAAACCGTAAACCTGAGCAGGTTTACGGTCAATCATCATTTTTCGGGTGGCTGCGCCTTGCGGAAACGCTTGTCCGGTTTTAAAGTGAGTCCCAGTCGCATCCGCTCCCGGTTGCCATCCATGTAGAGAGAGATCATCATCATGATCAGCACGAATGAGAACGGGAAGGCAACAATAATAGCTGCACTCTGCAGCGCATTCAATCCGCCGGCGTAAATCAGCACAAGTGCAATCAATGACTGCGCGAGTCCCCAGATTATTTTTATGGAGTTCGGCGGATTCAGCGAACCGTGAGTCGACTGCATGCCGAGGACAAATGTCGCAGAGTCAGCAGATGTAATGAAGAAAGTCGCAATTAAAGCAAGCGCGATCAATGATAAGCCGAAGCCCATCGGCACTTCCTTAAACACTGCAAACAGTTGAAGTTCAACAGCAAGCTCACCGATACCCGGCACTTTCTTGAACATTTGTATTGCCGTCGTGCCGAACACACTGAACCAGAAGAAGCTTAACAGTGCCGGCACCATAAGAACACCGATCAGAAATTCACGGATGGTCCGCCCTTTAGAGACCCGGGCGATGAAAATACCGACGAACGGACTCCAGCTCATCCACCAGCCCCAGTAATAAAGCGTCCATGACGACATCCAGTCCTTCTTATGTTCATTGAGCGGTGCCACATCAAAACTCAAATACATGAAATGCTGCAGCAGATCTCCGACGGTCGTTGAGAACATATTCAGGATTAGGATGGTGGGGCCGAGAATCAGCACGCTGATCAGTAACAGCGCTGCGATAATAATATTGACGTTGCTTAAAATCTGGATGCCTTTAGACAATCCGCTCCATGCACTCATCAGGAACAAAATAGTCACGATGACAACAATGATGACTTTAACCCAGAAAGTATTAGGAACATTGAAGAGATAATGCAATCCACCATTGATCTGCTGAGCACCCATCCCGAGAGAAACTGCAACCCCTACAACCGTTGCAAATACTGCAAGTACATCAATGATAGTGCCGAACCAGCCTTCTACTCTATCACCGAATATCGGTCTTAAAGTATGTGATAACAGGCCGGGTTCACCTTTTCGAAACTGAAAGTAGGCAAGGGCCAGTGCGACAACACCGTAAATCGCCCAGGCATGAAAGCCCCAGTGAAAGAATGTCGAGCGCAACGATTCTTTAAACGCTTCATCGGTCTTCGGTTCAGCGGTCGGCGGCGCCATAAAATGACTCAGCGGCTCAGCGGCTCCCCAGAACACAAGGCCGATTCCCATCCCTGCACTGAACAGCATCGCAAACCATGAAACGATATTGAATTCCGGTTTGTCGGATGGTTTTCCGAGCTTCAGCTTGCCGATCGGACTTAATATCAGGAATACACAGAAAGCGACGATGACAGCAGATAACATGACATAGTACCAGCCGAAATCCCGTGTGATGAACGCGTTGATTCTGCCGGTGACTTCCCCGAATCCTTGTGGAAACAATGCACCCAGCATCACTGTCAGCAGCACTAATACAAGCGAAATATAGAATACATTAGTGATTTTCTTTTGATTTTTCATTTAATACTCCTTTCCTATTTTAAAAAACATGTATTACTATAACGTATATCCAGTTATTTATCAAACGAACCATTTTATCGGCATTTATTGAATCCGCTTCCTCACTAGCCGTACAGTTACTGCGACAGCTGCAATCAGGAAAAAGTGAAAAAAAGTGAAAAAAATTCTTTTTTATATACTGTTTTTATTGTATGCTATAGTTTATAGGAGGTGACTATACATGTCATTATGGCAGGAATTCAAAGATTTCGCTATTAAGGGGAACGTCCTTGAATTAGCAGTAGCTGTTGTCATCGGGGCAGCATTCGGCAAGATTGTTACAGCACTTGTACAAAGTGTCATTATGCCGCTTATCGCACTGATTTTCGGTAACACTGATTTTGCTTCACAATGGGCTTATAAAGGTATTAAATATGGTGTCTTCATTCAATCCATCATCGACTTCTTGATCGTTGCTGTTTCTATCTTCCTTTTCGTCAAAGTATTCAACAAATTAACAAAAGCGAAACCAAAAGAAGAAACAATCGAAGAGAACACGGTTTTATTAACTGAAATCCGTGACTTACTTCGCAGCAAAAACATCTAAACGTCAAAAAACATCCCATCACTGATGGGATGTTTTTTATTTCTTATAAGGTCCTTTGTCACTCATCACTTTAACATCTTTGACAATTTGATCTTTCGGGAATTTCTGATCACCTGTATCTTTACCGATATAATCCTTAATAACGGTTCCGTTCTGGTCAATCAAGTAAAATGATGTGCCGTGCGTTGCCTGATCATTATTTTTAGATGGCGGCACGACAATGGTTTTAAAGCTTTCTTCTCCAAACTGGCGGATAAACTTCTCGTCATAATTCGTCAGCAGCTTCCAATGTTTCATTGCAGAGCCATACTTTGCCACATAGTTCTTCATGACTTCAGGCTTATCGCGCTTTGGATCCACGCTGAAACTGATGATGCCGTAATTTTTAACGTGCTGTTTCTCCAGCTCATCAACGACTGTACTCATATTGTAAGTCATCGGCGGACAGACTGTTTTACAGTTTGTGAACATGAAGTCCGCGATCCATACTTTCCCCTTTAAATCTTTATTAGTAAACGTTTTACCGTCTTCATCGGTTGCACTGAACGAACTGACTGTATTACCGTAGCCGCTCGCAGGTGCAATCGCTGACTTCCCGCATGCTGTCATTAAGACTGTTAACACGATAAGAATGATATATTTCTTCATATTTCCCTCCTATTTGTTTTAATATATCAAAATGGCAGGCCGGCATAAATATGATAACAAAGAAATATTTGACCAAATGATTACAATTATTTAATTTTGAAAGCTGTCGTGCTTAAATAACCGCTACTGTTGACAGTTAATATCGCAGGAATACGGTTTTTAAGTTCCTGCACATGCGATATTAAGCCGACCATCTTGCCGCTCTGCTCCAGTTCGACAAGCGATGCAATGGCTGTTTCCAGCGTCTCGCTGTCCAGTGTACCGAATCCTTCATCGATGAAGACCGACTCCAGGTTAATGCCGCCGGACAGCTGTGTCACATAATCGCTTAAGCCGAGCGCTAAAGCGAGTGACGCCAGAAACGTTTCGCCGCCGGATAACGTCGAGATATCGCGCACCTTGTTGCTGTAGTTGTCAAATATCTCTATTTCAAGGCCGCTGTAGCCTTGAGTCACCTGCGTCTTCCGCTGAAATTGATAACGATAGCTTGTCATTTGATCCAGCCTTGTATTGGATAGTTTCAGTGTC
Organism: Macrococcus equipercicus; assembly: GCF_004359525.2. GTDB lineage: Bacteria > Bacillota > Bacilli > Staphylococcales > Staphylococcaceae > Macrococcus > Macrococcus equipercicus. The sequence goes on from NZ_SCWC02000002.1 coordinate 412,719, forward strand.
TGTTCAAGGTAATAAGTCAGCACGAAGTTTTCAAGTGTGAGCTTCTGGCGGTTGCGTCCACCGAACAGCTGGGCAAGCGTCACGATTTCCTCATGTCTTCCGACTGTCTTTTGATAATCCGCCAAAACATGCTGCAGACGTGCCATCAAGCTGATATTATGTTCCAGCTGGTACTGCTGCCGTCTCAGTTTTTCCTGCTGCTGCTCGTATACTGTCCGCTGCCGCTCGAATTCCATTTCAAGCGGTTGTAAATCTGTGAAGTGCTGCGTCCCGATGCGTGCTGTCAAATCCGCTATTTTGACTGTCATTGCCTGCTCCTGCTCTTTATACCAGTCGAGCCGGTCCTCAAGTTCAGCCATCAGCTGCTCATCAAATGTCGCCGGCAGCTGCTCCTTAGTCAGCTGAAACCCGCTCAGCATCGATTCATATTTCTGCGTCAGCTTCTGCACATTCAGCTGCCGCTCACGCTGCTCGCCATTGATACGCTCATACAGCTGCTGTTCGTGCTGCTGCTGCTGCGTCAGCTGATCGAGCGTCAGCTCAGCATTTCTCAGTTCTTCATCGTAGTCGCCGACCCGTTGCTGCATGCTGCGGTACTGCTCATAAAAATCATCATAGGAAGAAAATCCCGTCACCGCAGTGAACTGCGATTGCTGAGCCTTATAATACTCCAGCTTGACATCGGCTGCTGTCCGCTGTGCTTTCATATGTGCCTGCTGCTCACGGAGCTCGTCCATCTCTCTAGTCAGTGCTGCCAGCGCTGCTGACGTCCGGTCCTGCTCGTCCTCAAGACCGGCCACTGACTGTGCCAGTGCTGCATAGCGCGCCGGAATTCCAGCTGCTGTTTCCCGGTGTGTAAGCCTTGTCTCCAGTCGTACCCGCTGCTCCTGTAAATCCCAGAGCTGCTGCATGTCGAATAGCGGCTCTTCACTCTGCACGACTTGAGAAACCGTCTGCCGGCAGACCGGACATTCCTCTCCGTCATGTAACTGATGCCGCAATAGCGCTGCTGCACAGCGCTCTTCATCGTAGGAGGCAAGCAGCTGACTCAGCTGCTTGTTGATCAGTCGAAGCTCCTGTTCATTCGTCTTGTTCTCTGACTCATGCAGCTCGGCTGCCTTCATCTGAACTGCAAAGTGCGACAGCTGCTCCTGCCCGCATTCGATTTCTTCCTTAAAGACTTGAATACTGTCTTTCAGCTGAAGCTGCTGCTCCGTCATCTGGCGCTGCTGTGCTGCCAGCTGACCCATTTTGTCCTCATACTGTTGATATTCCTTTGAATAATCAGCTATTGTCTGCTTCAGCCGCCCGTAATCATCTCTATTGAGATAGAACAGCTGCCAGTCATGCAGTCTTGTTCTCATCTCTTCAACTTGCGGCTGCCGCTCCTCAAGCACTGCCAGCTGGTCAGACCGTTCTTTTATTTCGCGCTGGATATACTGGAGCGTCTCACTTTTAGCAGCCGCCTCTTCAATGACTGCAGTCAGTTTCTGCTGCTCTTCCTCGGCATCCGTCTGTACGTCCGTCAGCTGCTCCATCGCGCGCATGACATCAAGTTGCCGTTCTCGTTCGCTCACGTCAGGAAGCTGCTGACGATGGCCGGTCAGCTGCTCAGTCACCTGCTGCCGCTCCTCGATCGCCTGATTCACTGCTGCAGCGCTCTGTAATTGCTGCTCCGCCTTGTCTGCAGCTGCCTGATACTCCACAAGCCGCTCCTCCAGAGCCGCAGCTGCTTCCTGCTGCCTGGTGATTTCTTTACCGCGTTCCTCCAGCTGACTGACCGCTGAACCGTCCAGCTGCTGCTCCGATTTAAACTGACTGAGGAGCACTTCTATTTCCTGCTCAGTTTCACGGACCTGCTGCTGCAGCGCTTTCGTCTCCTCAGCAAGCTTAATTTCAAGCGCTTTAAACCGCGTTGTATCAAACAGCGTCCTCAGCACCTTCTGCTTCTCGCTGCTGCCCGCCACTAGAAATTTCTTGAACTCTCCCTGCGGCAGAATCAGTATTTGCCGGAACTGATTGGCGTCTATCTTCAGCAGCTCCTTCAGCTGCTGGTTGCCATCCTTGACGCTTTTCGCGAGCAGCTTCCTGTCATCGCCGAGCCGTTCAATCACTTCGAGCTTCGGCAGTGTCTTCGTCTTGTTGCCGGGCTTGATGTAAGGAAGATGACGGGTGACTTCATATACCCGGTTGTTCAGCGCAAACTGAAAGCGGACAAAAGTCGGCTGCCCTGCTTCAGCAAAATGACTGCGGAGTGCTGCTTCATCTCTTGCCGCGGTAGAAGCTTCACCGTACAGTGCATACGTCATGGCATCAAACAGCATCGTCTTGCCTGAGCCGGTCCGCCCGCTGATCAGAAATAAGTGATGGTCACCCAGCTGTGTGAAATCAATGGTTTCATGGATGAACGGCCCGAAGTTCTGCAGTTCCAGTTTAATCGGTCTCATGCTTGTCTCCTCCCCCGTGCAGTCGATTGATGATCGTCAGCTGTCCTTTTGTCAGCGGTTCCGCTGTCAGTGCAGCCGCAAACAGATTCATAATATCCGCATCGCTCTGCTCTATGATTTTGACGGCTGCTGTCTCCTGAACTTTCACTTCATCAGCATGCCTTAGCTCCAGCAAGTACGGATAAACCTGCTTCAGTTTGGTCATCGGGTCATTGACGTGACGCATATCACTCAGGATCATCTTCAGATAATCTTCCTGATGCACCGCTGCCGGCTGCTGATAGAAGTCATCAAATGAGCCTTCAAGGACCTTCACATCACGCATCGGCTTGAGCGGTATGAATGTGTTAGTGATGCCGTCATCTGTGTCTATCATGCGGAATCCTTTCGGCTGATCCGCTTCAGAGAACGAATACTTCAACAGACTGCCGCTATAGCTGATAGTCGCGGAATTCACGGCAAAGGGATGATGCAGATGGCCGAGCGCCACATAATCAAAGTGATTGAACAGCTCTTTTGGCACGTATTCAACCGCGCCTAGCGATAGCGGCCGCTCTGAATCACTTTCATCGCCGCCTTTAATGAAGAGGTGGCTGACAGCGATATTGGTCTTCGTCATGTCCAGCTGCGCTTCTATCCGGCTGATGACAGCGCTGTATGCCGCCCCGTGACTTGTGATCGTGTCATCCTCAAAATAGAACCGTGCTTCTACCGGCTCTATATACGGGATTAAATAGAAATGGATGTCATCATAAACGACCGGCTCAAAGCTGTCGGCAATCGCCGTACTGATATGGAACCCATGCGTCTTGAACCATTCTTTCCCGTAGCCCAGCCGCTCAGCGCCGTCATGATTGCCGCTGACAGCAAGCACAGGTATGTTCCGGTCGATGTTCACCGCCCGGATGAACTGTTCAAACACCAGCACCGCTTCTTTCGACGGCAGCGAACGGTCATAAATATCGCCGGCAATGATGAGCAGTTCTATATGAAGCCGGTCAATCTCCTCAATGATTCGACCGAGTATGTAGGACTGATCTTCCAGCAGAGAGTGCTGGTTCAGTGTGCGGCCGATATGTAAATCTCCTATATGCATTAATTTCATAGTCATCACCTCATCTGCATTATACACAAAAAGCATGCCCGATGAATCAGACATGCCCTGTCAGATAAATAACCTCGTGCTGAAAAACCTGAACACTGATTACAGTTTAAATAATGGTGTCTCAATACGTTCCACAAGCTTCGCTTCTTTCACTGCGACAGGACGACCGTTTGTTGTCTCAAAATAGTTTCCAGTGACAATGGACTGCATGACATTCCGGACATCGGCTGCAGTCAGCTGCTCTTTCGGATGCGCGATGTTGAACTGGTAGCTCTTACCGAAATCAGTCGTAAATACCATCTGTAATGTTTTCATCAAATCACCTCCTCATCTTTTTTTCGTCTGCTATACAGTCTTCGTTTCGATCTTCTCTGCTGAGACATAGTCTTCGCCGGTCAGCACGGCGATTAGCTCTTTAAAGCTGTTGGCCTGAGCTTCAGTCAAGTCCATTCTCACTTGATTGAAGCGGCGCGTCTTACGTACTTCCTTGCCGCTCTCTGAAACATCAGCGACATAAGTAAGACTAAGCACGACTTCCTTTAACATATGATCACCTCCTTTACACTCTATATATCGAATAAAGGACGAGGAATAGACACAGCAGGTTATTTTTTCTATAATGAGCATGAGGTGAATACATTGAACGCTATTTTTATTACGCTGATCTTCGTCTGGACCGTCATCTTTCTCGGATTGCTTGCCATCGGCGGTTTTTTCATGTTCCGGAAATTTCTGAAGCGGCTGCCTAAAGAAGACGGCAAAAGTGAGCTGGACTGGCAGGACTACTACATCCATAAGGCGCTTCCCATGTGGCATGATGACAGTAAATCACTGCTGAATGAACTGGTGACACCGGTGCCTGAACTCTTCCGGGACGTCGCTAAAGAGCGGATCGCGGGCAGAATCTCAAAGATTGCGCTTGACGAAGGTGCTGAAAGAATAGAACTGGACCATATTATGCGCGGCTATATCATCGCTACGCCGAAGCGTGACCACGGCTTTATGAAGAAGAAACTGACACAGCTGGGTATCGACTATACACCTTACAGTTCCTACTTCAAATATGCGGATGACGAAAAGAATAAATTCTCTATTTTCGACCATTCAGAACTTATCGCGAAAGAAGCACAAAAATAGCGCAGCTCTCATTTAGAGAGCTGCGCTTTTGTCGTGAATGTCCAGTGAATCAGCGAGTTTTTTATATTTAATGTACATTGCGATACGCCACGGTACAATCATGCTGAATGCGAGCAGGAAGAACATGCCTGCAAGCTCGCCCGGATGTATCGTGCTGCTTAAATAAAACTTAAGCACAGAGCGGATCACCAGCAGCGAGATTAAAATCACCGGGAACAGCTTCGAACGTTTCATATAAATCTGTCCGTCGATCACCTGGAAATTGGAAGTATAAATTAAAAACAATGAGAAAAACATGCCGACAAGAACTGCTTCCAGTACTTCCATGCCGGTCAGCCTGAAATAAGGGATAAGATACATCAATGCCCCGGTCGCCATAAAGAAAGGCGGCATAATAATCTTTCTGGCATTCGTCGGATATTTCTGCGCCTTCATCCGAACGACGATCACAATCATCCCCATACATAACGCTACAACCATCGATAGAATGACATACATATTAAATCCCCCAGCTAAATAGTCTAGTAATCTCTGTCAGTAAATCAAAGAACAGGAGCAGTCCCATGATCACCATAATGACGCCGCCCACTTTCGTCAGTATGCGGCTGTATTTCTTGATGAACTTGAGTTTCGTCAAACAGAACGTGAGCAGGAAAAAGGGAATACAAAAACCGAGCACATATAAGATCATATAGAACAACGCAAGCGACTGATTCGTCAGCGCGAGTGAGATGATCGTCCCGACAATCGGTCCCATGCAGGGCGTCCAGCCGGCCGCAAAGGCAATGCCGATGACCAGTGAGCCGAAGTAGCCGCCCGGTTTGTTTCTAAAGCTCAGTTTTTTGTCAGCCATCAAAAATTCAGGCGTGAAAACACCGAGCGTCATCAGGCCGAACACCACCATCAGGAGGCCGCCGACCATCCGAATCGTATCATCATACTGATTGAGAAAATCGCTGACGAAGCCGATGCCGACTCCAAAGGAAATATAGACGATTGAAAATCCGATGAGAAACAGCAGCGTGTGAAGGATCGCTTTTGTGTTCAGCTGCCCTTCCTGCAGGTCATTGAACGATACACCGGTGATATAAGATAAGAAAGCCGGGTAAATCGGTAGTACACACGGTGATATAAAACTCAGTAAACCTGCACCGAAAGCAAGCGCCATGGTGACATCACCCATATTAATCACTCCATTCCAGACTATTTTACCAAATCTTCATCCAGTTGAAGTACTCTTTTTTGAAAAATTAGTGACACTCACAGCTTTTAATGAGGACAAATAAAATAAGGATGCCGCAGCACCCTTATTATTTGACGTTTTGATTCATATTCTTGTTCATCATCGCCATCATCTGATTGATTTTTTTCTGAGAAGGCTTTTGACCCATCTGCATCATCATCATTCTTAACATATCTTCATTGATCGGCGGGTTCTTCTTCAAGTAATCCATCATATATTTACGTGCCAAGTAGAAACCAAGTGCTGCACCTGCCACTGCTGCTAGAATAATTAATAAAATCCATATCCAAGTCGCCATTATTTCACCCACTTTCTCATTCCTTTAAAAGTGTACTAAATAATCACAAGTTTTTCAACAGTTATTACAGTGGAATGACACCGAGGATTATTGCTACTACAATCATAAAGACAGAGGAACCTATCGCCCATTTTAAAGCAAACTTCTGATTTTCCCCGTAATCAATACCGAGCATACCTACCAGTAAATAGCCGGCAGCGTATAGCGGACTTAAGACATGGACCGGCTGACCTAATATAGATGCTCTTGCCATTTCGGCTTTTGTGATGCCGAACTGAGATGCAGACTCCGCAAGAATAGGGAGTATGCCGTAATAATACGGATCATTGGCCATGAAATAAGTAAATGGCATGCTTAATAGTGCGGTGATTACTGCAAAGTGATCTCCCATACTTGCGGGAACGATATTAACGAGCGCAGTGGCCATCGCATCCACCATTTTCGTGCCATTCATCACACCAGTGAATATTCCTGACGCAAACACCAGGCTGACGACTGCAAGAACATTAGGCGCATGTGCTTTAATGCGTTCTGACTGCAGGGCTATATTCGGATAATTGATGAGCACAGCGACCGCAAAACCACACATGAATAACACAGGAATAGGAAGAAATTCGGTAATCAATGCATAGAGCAGCAGTATGGTGAGCAGTGCATTGACCCAGACGAGTTTCGGCCGTAGTAATGCATTTTCGTCGTTCGACTTACCATCAGGATGCAGATGCATATCATCAAGTGACATCGTCAGATGATCAGCGATGCCTACTCTTTTACGTTCCTTCACTCCGAAGTAGTAAGCGACACCGAGTGCAAACAGAATGCCTGCCGCCATAACCGGGATGATCGGCGTGAAAACTTCTTCAGTCGTCGTCTGCAGCGCTGATATCGCGCGGGCTGTCGGACCGCCCCACGGCGTCATATTCATGACACCTATCGATAATAAGGCCAGTGCAGCAAGTATGTATGGATTCATTCCAACTTTTCTATAGAGCGGAAGCATCGCAGTCACGGTAATGATAAAGGTTGTTGTCCCATCCCCATCTAGTGCAACAAGACTCGCGAGTATGACGGTCCCGATTGTAATTTTCAAAGGATCGCCTTTCACCGCTTTAATGATGACATTGATGACAGGATCAAAGAGGCCTGCATCAATCATAATACCGAAGTATAGAATGGCAAAAATCAGCATCATACCAGTCGGTGCTACTTGCTTCAGTCCTTCCAGCATATGCTCGCCGATGCCGTTATAAAAGCCGCCGATAATCGCAAAGACCGTCGGCACAAGAATCAAGGCGACAAGCGCTGACATTTTCTTCGACATGATAAGCGCCATAAAAACGACAATCATAATAAAACCTAATAATGCTAAATTCATAATAAAAATACCCCCTTGCCTCAATTTTAAAATGATTGAGGCAAGAAGGCAATAATTATTCTGAAAATTCATTTAAATTTTTTCTGTTGTCTTGTGCTTATCAATCAGTTATTGCATTGCAAGCACTTGCTTTACTACTTGTTCTTTCGTGAAACCATATTTCTCCATCACCACGTCACCTGGTGCACTGGCGCCGAAGCGGTCGATACCGATGACGAGGCCGTTCAATCCGACATATTTGTACCAGCCGTCTGTCGCACCCATTTCGATAGCGACACGTTTCGTGATCACAGACGGGAGCACTTCTTCGCGGTATGCTTTATCCTGCTGGTCAAATAAGTTCAAGTTAGGAAGTGACACGACCTGCACGCCTTTTCCTTGTGCTTCCAGCTGTTTTCCTGCTTCTAATGCAAGAGACACTTCTGATCCTGTAGCGATCAGCAGAATTTCAGGAGAAGCTGATTTGTAGACGACATAGCCGCCGCGGCGCACCCCTTCTTCTACGACTTCTTCGCTGACATCTAATGCCGGCAGATCTTGACGTGTCAGCACTAAGGCAGTCGGGTCTTTCTTCGATTCCATTGCCACTTTCCATGCGACACGTGTCTCGTTGCCATCAGCTGGACGGAACACATTCAAGTAAGGCATTGCGCGAAGACCAGCCAGCTGTTCAACCGGCTCATGCGTCGGACCATCTTCACCGACAGCGATAGAGTCATGTGTGAAGACGTACGTAGACGGCACACCCATCAAAGCGGCAAGTCGCAGCGCCGGTTTCAAGTAATCACTGAAGACAAAGAACGTCGCACCGTATGGCTTGACGCCGCCGTGTGCTGCCATACCGTTAATTGCTGCACCCATCGCGAATTCACGCACACCGAACCAGATGTTGCGTCCTTCAGGTGTTTCAGCTGAGAAGTCTGCTTCTTTCTTCACGTTAGATTTGTTTGATGATGCAAGGTCGGCAGAACCGCCGAACAGCTGCGGCACGGATTGTGACAGTGCCTGGATCATTTCGCCGGAAGTAGCACGTGTAGCGGCTTTAGAACCTACTTCATATTTCGGTAGGTTCGCTGCATAGTCATCTGTCAGACGGTTGTCAATAGCCGCCTGCAGCTGTTCACCAAGTTCCGGATTGTTCGCTTTGTATTCTTCAAGCTGTTCATTCCACGCCGCTTCTTTGTCGTTGCCGCGTTTCAGCATCGTCGTCTGGAAGATTTCATACACTTCTGCAGGGACATTGAATTTAAGTGCTGGATCAAGCCCGTAACTTTCAAGCGCAAGTTTACGCTCTTCAGCGCCAAGTGGTGAGCCGTGCACACCGTTTGTGCCTTGTTTGTTCGGTGCGCCGTAGCCGATCACTGTCTTCACTTCAATCAACGTCGGACGGTCTGACTGCTTCGCTGTCTCGAGCGCCTCGTTGATCGCTTCCATATCATTGCCGTCTTTCACAAGAATATGCTGCCAGCCGTATGATTCAAAACGTCCTTTCACATTTTCAGAGAATGCTTTGTCCAGGTCACCGTCTAAAGAAATGTCATTGGAGTCATATAAAGCGATTAGTTTGTTCAGCTTTAAATGCCCTGCGAGTGAAGCCGCTTCATGAGAAATCCCTTCCATGAGGTCACCATCAGAAACAAGGACATACGTAAAGTGGTCGATAATAGCCGCATCCGCTGTATTATATGTCGCAGCTAAATGCTTCTCAGCCATTGCCATACCGACACTCATCGCAAACCCTTGGCCGAGCGGTCCAGTCGTAATGTCGATGCCATCTGTATGGTTGAACTCAGGATGTCCCGGTGTTTTAGATTCCCACTGACGGAAATTTTTAAGTTCTTCCATCTCAAGCGCTCCTGAGACGTGCAGCAATGAATAAAGCAGCGCTGAGCCGTGACCCGCCGATAACACGAAGCGGTCGCGGTCAAAGAAGTACTTTGAACTTGGATTGAATCTTAAATGCCGCGTCCAGAGCGTATACGCCATCGGAGCCGCTCCCATAGGTAATCCCGGGTGGCCGGAATTCGCCTGTTCAATCTGGTCAATACTTAATGCGCGCAGCGTATCTACTGCTAACTGATCTTTCTCATTAAACATTATAAAATCTCCTTTATATGAAAGTCATAATTCTTTTAAATTATAGCTTATTGCTGGTCATCAATCCCGTAAATTGTTTTGACGCTGAATGTCCTTGATCTTTTCAGGTGTGACATCAGTGCCTTCCTGATCGATGATTTTAGTGTTTTCAATCGTTTTCTTAAAGCTGTCTCTGAAACTATTCAAGTACTCTGCACGCAGACTGCTCTGCTCGCGGCCTTCTTCTTCTGTTAAACCTTCCGCCTTCTTTTTCTTTGCAAGATGATTGATACGGTCCATTTTATGTTGTTCTAACATGAGCATCCTTCCTTTCATAATAAAGATAGCAAAAAAGGCGTAGAAAACCAACTTGTGCACGTCCACCTCCACAAAAAACCCTGCTCAGCTGAGCAGGGCAAGAAAATTACTGGACAATTCCCAGCACTTCGCCATTCTGTGTGGACTGATGCGGGCTCCTATGATTAGAACGCGTGTTCGTTTCGATCGTTGTGTCACCGGCGGTCTGTTTTAATGATACTGACTGACCTTGTTCATATATTCTTTCAGATTGTGCCATATATAATGTGCCAAATGTCAAAAACATTGTAAATAAAACGGAATAAAGGAAAAATTCTTTCGAAATTCTGATTGTCATCATTAATTACCTCCAGAACATTTGTTTGTATACTCACAATAACAGAACATCTGTTCTCTGTCAAACACTATACGAACAAATGTTTGTTCGCCCCGAACATGTATGCTATAATGGCTTTAGAACAAACATGAAGGAGTGTTCTCATGAAAGAATTAACTAAAAGACAGCAAGAAATATATGAATATTTAAAACAAGTCGTATCAGCTAAAGGATATCCACCGAGTGTCAGAGAAATCGGTGAAGCAGTCGGTCTTGCTTCCAGCTCAACTGTGCACGGCCATTTATCGCGTCTTGAGGAGAAAGGTTACATCAAACGTGACCCTACGAAGCCCCGGGCGATAGAAATCGTCTCTGATTCTGCTCAATCTGCGCTGCATGAAGAAACAATCCATGTCCCGGTCATCGGTAAAGTCACTGCCGGTCTGCCGATTACAGCGGTTGAAAACGTCGAAGAATATTTCCCACTGCCTGCCCACTTCACTTCCAGCCACAACAGCGATATCTTCATCCTTGAAGTCGTCGGTGAAAGTATGATTGAAGCAGGCATTATGGATAAAGATAAAGTCATCGTAAGACGTCAGGCGATTGCCGAAAACGGAGACATCATCGTCGCAATGACGGAAGAAGATGAAGCGACGGTGAAACGCTTCTACAAAGAAAACAATCGCTACCGGCTGCAGCCTGAAAACAGCACAATGGAGCCGATTTACCTTGATAAAGTAACAGTACTCGGTAAAGTCGTCGGTTTGTTCCGCGAATTTTAACACCACTTCAATGATGAAGCGGTGTTTTTTTATGGCAAATTAAATACCGGCTGAGTCAGCCGGTACGGGTTATAGTGGAGTTCATCTACTTTTTAATGATCTTTTTACTTGCGTCCGAGTATTTCTTTAACTTGCTCTAAAATGTCTTTTTCTTGTGGTTTTTTTGTTTCCATCGTTCTATCCCCTTATCATGCAATTACAATAGTACTGTACCCGCATCAAGCAGCCGCAAACATACATGTGAATTATTACAACTTATACTCCACGTCACCCTTCTCCTATATTTTAACTGAAATCATCATGCTTTGAAAAAATTCAGCTCCAGTATTGACAATACAGCCCAGTTAACTTATATTATAAATCGTAACAATTACGTTTTATGGAGATGTTTTAAATGCAAGCTACGAAAATCACTGCCGGTCTGCTTATGATGTCACTCGCGCTGGCCAGATGTCAGCAGAAAGAAGCTCAGCCCACTCAAACGGCGCAGCAGCAGAGCCATGTTCATCGTCAGTCACATAGTCACAGTAAAATGTCCGCTGCAGAAAAAAAGTTCATGATGGTTACTTCAAGGACGCGGAAGTCCAGGACCGTCAGCTAACTGATTGGCAAGGAGACTGGCAGTCTGTCTATCCGCTTGCAAAAGACGGCATATTGGACGAAGTCTTCACACATAAAGCAGAAGATGGTGACATGACGGCTGAGGAATATAAAAAATACTATTTAAAAGGCTACCAAACAACAGTCAAACGTATAGTCATCGACGGACAGTCCATAACTTTCTATGATAACAATAAAAAACTACAAGCTGATTATACATATGATGGCTATGAACTATTAACATATGATAAAGGTAACAGAGGTGTGAGATTTATATTCAAGAAAACGTCCGGAGATGCCGGGGCACCTAGCTACGTTCAGTTCAGCGATCACAATATCAGTCCGAAGAAAGCATCGCATTATCATATTTATATGGGTGATGACCGTGCTGCACTACTTAAAGAGCTTGAAAACTGGCCGACGTACTACTTCAGTGATATGAGCGCCGATAAGATTAAGAATGAAATGATTTCACACTAGACTGAGTAACTTTCTTATGGACGGGTATAGTTATCCATCAATCAAATTCCAAAGGAGAATGACAGATGGCTAATGAATATCAATGGGTAAGAAATGAACGGGAACAACTACTCGCGAAACTGCAGCATTTAAGCGATTCTGAATTTAATTACAACTTCGGCTTCGGGGGTGGCAGCATTAAAGCCGTGCTGCTTAAGATTGCAAGTGCTTATCATTCCAGTTTCGGACAAAGTGACACCCCTCACCTCCACCATTCCGGTGTCCAGGATTATAAGAACAGTTTAAGTGCTTTGAACTTTGATGATGTCCTTGAATCTTTCAATCAGGTCAATCGCTTGATGGACAGTGAACAAGACCATTACGAGACCATCCAGAAAAACATTGTCAACGAGTTCCGTCAGCTGGGACAGATTGATGTCATGCTTCATCTCCTCGAGAATTCAGATTATCCTGTTGCCAGCAGAACAGCGAAGCGCGAAAAAGTGACAGAGCGCCGGAATATGAGGATTACACGATTATAATCAATAAGATAACCCCGGAAAAATTCCGGGGTTATCTTATTGATTTAAATTAATCAGCGGCACACTGGATTTAATCACTTGATTGGAGACGATGAGCTGCTTGAGCTCATCAGCAATATCAAGCTGATTTAAATATTCAAACGGCAGCCAGTAATAGGGTCGTCTCACTTTAAATTCTTCCTTGTTCCTCACGTTGAAAACAAACGACGTTTCATTTACCGGTGTAGTGAACAGCCATCCTTTATGCTCGGCAGTTTCTTCCACGACGAACAAAATGCCGCCGACTTTCAGTTCTTTATTCAGCTGTGCCGCGAAAGCGTGGGCGCTGTCCTGAATGGACTGGCTGCCTTTTTTCAGGACATAAGGAAGCTTCATTCGTTTATGCCCGATGTCCTGCACAAGTATTTTTTCTTCTGTCGTAATAAGTAATGATGATACTACTAGTTCTTTAGCCATAACGTTCTCCTAATTCTCGGTAATGTAATCTTCAGTGTAAAACGGGATATTCTTATCATCAAAAGCAACACCTATCCCTACTTCTTTAAAAATTACATTCAATATATTTTTACGATGTCCCAGTGAATTCATTAAGCCGTGGTGAGCTTCTATCGGCGACAACTGTCCGTACGCGAGATTCTCTCCGGCGAAGATATAGTCGAAGCCAGCTCTTTGCATCCGGTCAAACGGATCTAACCCCTGCTTGTTCGTATGACTGAAAAAATGATGCTCTGCCATATCGATTGAATGTTCCACTGCGGTATGACTCATTCTATCATGATAGCTGACAGGAGGTAAACCGTGTTTTACCCGGTCAGCGTTGATGAGATGGTAATCCAGTTTCTCATAAGCGGCCGCCAGCTCTGGCGACGGACTCGCATATAACTGCGGCTTTCTGTTCTCAAGTGACTGCGCAGTCACTTTCATCCCGACCAGCTTGTCGTCCTCATGCTGATCGAAATAATACGTATAGTACACACCGTCAGTCAAATAAGTGAGCATGTGCGGATCATCGAGCTCCAGGCGATAACGCGGCCCCTCAATCACTTCCAGAGGAGCACCAAGCCGCTGACGGACGCTGTTCTCTGTCATGCCGTAGCTCACCTGCTTATCAGAAGTAAAAGGACCGGCCACTGTATAGATGCCTGTCACCCGCTGCGCCGTATAGTTGACGAGTATAAAGTGCCGGTAATGATCGTGATAGACATTCCAGTTATTCTGATACTGATTTCTCAGCTGGTCTTTCGGCGGGCCAAGCAGATGATCAACTTCCTGCTTTGACATACCAAGCTTAATGTCATCTATATAGCTTTTCGGTATACGGACAGCAGTAGTGCCGGACTGTGCAGATACGGCATCCCGCAGCCGGTGCTTAGCAGCCAGTGTCCAGTCATCAGGTAGTGACAGTATGCGCAGCGGAAAAATAAACAGTCCTGCCGCAAGCAGGAGAAATAACAGCAATTTTTTCATGGCACTCCTTATAAGCGTTAGTTAAGTATATATTATAACAAGTTCAAGGCTGCGATGCATGGAATAAAAATGCACATGACAGCTCTCTGTCATGTGCATGATGATTAACGATCCATATCGCCGTTAAAGATTGAGTTCTTCACGACAACGTAATCTACTTTGCGGATGGATTCCAGGTCTCTACCACCAGCGTAGGAGATAGAGGACTGAAGATCCTGCTGCATTTCTGTTAATGTGTCCTGCAGGCTGCCTTTATGCTCAACGAACATTTTTTTACCTTCGACGTTCTTCTTCTCACCTTTTTGGAACTCAGAAGCACTGCCGAAATATTCTTTGTACAGCTTACCGTCCAGTTCAACCGTTTCTCCCGGAGACTCTTCATGAGCCGCAAATAATGAGCCGACCATTACCATGTCAGCACCGAAACGGATTGATTTAGCGATGTCCCCGTGCGTACGGATGCCGCCGTCTGCGATAATCGGCTTACGTGCGGCTTTTGCACACAGCTTGATAGCTGCAAGCTGCCAGCCGCCGGTACCGAATCCTGTCTTGATCTTAGTGATACATACCCGGCCGGGACCGATGCCTACTTTAGTCGCATCAGCACCCGCATTTTCAAGTTCTCGCACTGCTTCAGGTGTCCCGACATTGCCGGCGATCAGGAATGTACCCGGCAGATGCTTCTTAATGTGCTTGATCATCTCAATGACCTGGTCAGAATGGCCGTGTGCGATATCGATTGTCATATATTCAGGAATTATGTCACTGTTTTTAAGTTCTTCTACGAAAGCATATTCATTGTCTTTGACGCCGACTGAAATAGAAGCAAACAATCCTTTATCATGCATTTTTTTGATGAACGGGATTCTGGCCGCCTCATCGAAACGGTGCATAATGTAGAAATAATCATTGGCTGCAAACCACTCTGCCAGTTCTTCGTTCATGACCGTCTGCATGTTTGCAGGAACGACTGGAATTTTAAATGTTTTTGGGCCGAACTGAATAGACGTGTCACATTCACTTCTACTTTTCACGATACACTTATTTGGAATCAGCTGAATATCTTCATAATCAAATACATCAAACATGAGTTAACCATCCTTTAAATGCGAACTATTTTTATATACAACAAATTATTATTCGTCCATAGGATAATTTACAGGTTTTCAAGTGATTTGTAAAGAGAAATAGCGCGTTTTTACGAATTTTACATATTCTACTGCTTTGTTTTTACCAGCTGGCCTTCTTGACGCCTGGTATTTGGCCTTTATGGGCCAGTTCCCGGAACGCGATACGAGAGAGCTCAAACTGCCGGATGACGCCTCTTGGACGTCCTGTGAGCTGACAGCGCCGCGTTAGTCGTGTCGGTGAGGAGTCACGCGGCAGTTGTGCGAGTGCCTCATAATCACCTGCTGCTTTTAATGCTTGTCTTCTCTCTGCGTATTGAGCGACTAGAGCCGCGCGCTGCTGCTCTTTTGCTATTTTCGATTTTTTAGCCATGTGTGTTCCTCCTATTTATTAAGTGCGCTATCGAGCGTTTTAATGTTTTGCTTCATTAACGACTGATACGTTGCATCTTTATCCTGATTAGTCAGTACGGCCATGTTGTGGAACTTCAACGGTTTGGCATTTGTATCATCTTTAATGATATCCGTGATTTTTGATGAAATATTCTGCTCGTATATGATGTAAGGTGTCTTTGAAGCTTTGATGTCATTGATCATATGAACAATTTCATTTTGTGAGGGTTCATCGTTATTCATGCCGGAGACGCCGACCTGGTTGAAGTGATAATGGTCCGCCAAATAGCCGAGTGAATCATGTGAGATATAGACGGTGTCTCTTTTCGGGTGCTTAGTAATGTCCTTCAGCTGGCTGTCGATTGATTGTAAATCCTTCTTGAGTGACTGATAGTTCTTCTCGTAATCTTTCTTGTGTGCCGGATCTTTAGCGATCAGTTCGTCTTTAATCTTACGGGCAAACGATTGGTCAAGTACTGGGTCCAGCCAGACATGAGGATCAAAGGTCGATTCATGTTCGTGTTCCTCATGTGCCTCATCATGATCATGCTTCAGCAGCTCGCTGCTCTTAATGTCAGCAGCTACCGCCAGCAGTTTCTTTTTGTCTTTTACCACCTTGGCCATTTTGCCGGCTATAGGGTCCAGCTCATCACCTGTGTAGACGAACAGGTCGCTTTTAGCGACTGCCAGTGTATCTTTCTGTGTCGGTTCGTATGTATGAACATCTATCCCGTTTGGATAAATACTTGTTACAGCAACGTGATTTCCGCCTATCTGCTCGATAAACGATTTTAAAGGAAATACTGTCGTGTATACCTGCATCTTCTCACTCTTAATGCTAGTCTGCTGATTACACCCTGCCAGAGTGAGCAGCAGTGCCGCCACTAAAAAAATAATGCGTTTCATTTGTCCATCTCCTAATCGTAATGATTTCGATATAAATCTTATAACGAACTCGGGATAAATGCAAGAACTTTTTGCAAATCGTCATAATTATTATTTACATAAAAAAACCAGCCGCCGAGGCGACTGGTTCAATCTGCTAGTTTTCAAGATCAACTGTAGCAATATCAATATTGAGAGCTGTAGCAATTCCTTGACCATAAGCAGGATCTGCTTTGTAGCAGTTTCTAATATGGCGGCGCTTGACTTCGTCGTTTACACCGTGCATAGCATTGGCTGTATTAATGAACAGTCGATGCTGCTCCTCAGTAGTCAATAAGTTGAACAGTTTGCCCGGCTGCTCGTAGTAGTTCGTATCGTCTTCACGGAAATCATGTTCATAGACACTTCCATTAAGCGGTAACGCCGGCTTTTTGAACTGCGGCTGCGACTGATGATGACCGTAGCTGTTTGGATAGTAGTTCGTATGAGCGCCTAAGTTACCATCTACACGCATCTGCCCGTCACGAGAGAACGGACAGAGGTTCGCCACTGCTTTTGGATAGTTGACGGGAATCTGCCAGTGGTTCACGCCGAGACGATAGCGCTGAGTGTCACCGTATGAGAACAAGCGGCCCTGCAGCATTTTATCAGGAGAGAAGTCAAGTCCTGGAATAATGTTAGTCGGTGCAAATGCAGCCTGTTCCACTTCCGCAAAGTAGTTTTCAGGATTACGGTTCAATTCGAACTCGCCTACTGGAATCAGCGGGTATTCATCTTTAAACCATACTTTCGTTAAATCGAACGGATTGTCTTTATGATTTTTCGCCTGTTCCTCAGTCATCACCTGGATGAACATTTTCCATTTCGGGAACTGACCTTGTTCAATCGCGTTGAACAGGTCACGCTGGCTGGATTCGCGGTCCGTGCTGATGATACGGTTGGCTTCTTCGTCCGTTAAGTTCTCAATGCCCTGCTGTGTTCTGAAGTGGAACTTCACCCAGACACGCTGACCCTGCGCATTATACATGCTGTACGTATGAGAACCGAAGCCGTGCATATGACGGAAACCGTTCGGAATACCACGGTCACTCATCAGGATTGTCACTTGATGCAATGCTTCAGGCAGACTTGTCCAGAAATCCCAGTTGGACTGTGGATTATGCATGTTAGTCTTTGGATCGCGTTTAACGACGTGGTTTAAGCTTGCGAATAACTTCGGATCTCTGAAGAAGAAGACCGGTGTATTGTTACCGACGAGATCCCAGTTACCTTCCTCTGTATAAAATTTAAGCGCGAAACCACGAATATCACGTTCAGCATCTGCTGCCCCGCGTTCTCCCGCTACTGTTGAGAAGCGTGCGAACATTTCTGTCTGCTTGCCGATCTCTGAGAAGATCTTCGCAGATGTATATCGAGTAATATCATGTGTCACTGTAAAAGTTCCGAATGCACCAGACCCCTTGGCATGCATACGACGCTCCGGAATCACTTCACGGTCAAAATGAGCCATCTGCTCGATGAAGAAGATATCCTGCATCACAACGGGTCCCCGTGGTCCTGCAGTCATTGTATTTTCACGGTCACTCACAGGTGCACCGAATAATCCTGTTAAATGCTGGTTATTGTTTTCAGTCAATGGTCATACCTCCAGAATAGTAAGTTTAAGTAATGGCTTTGTTTCTCGTTTCTTATTTATAATAATTATTATAACACACTTATTATAATCTGAACATTTTCTTTGTCAGACTTTTACCATTAATATTTAAATACTTTACTGCTTTAAAGGTTTTATGCACTAAAATTTTTTCTTGCCAAATCTTTCTGGCTCCCATACAATAAATATTAATACAGACAAAGGTTAGGTGAATCTATGGAAAACAACCAGATGGACAGAGATTTAAAAACAAGACACATATCGATGATCGCTATCGGCGGCTCTATCGGTACCGGCTTATTTATGGCGAGCGGCGCTATTATCAGTCAGGCTGGACCAGGCGGTGCCATCGCAGCGTACGCCCTGATCGGCATTATGGTCTACTTCCTGATGACAGCACTCGGGGAACTTGCAACATTTTATCCAGTATCCGGCTCTTTCAGTGCGTATGCCCGACGTTTCG
Organism: Macrococcus equipercicus; assembly: GCF_004359525.2. Taxonomy (GTDB): domain Bacteria; phylum Bacillota; class Bacilli; order Staphylococcales; family Staphylococcaceae; genus Macrococcus; species Macrococcus equipercicus. The sequence goes on from NZ_SCWC02000002.1 coordinate 431,409, forward strand.
TTGACCCTGCTGCGGGATTTATGGTCGGCTGGCTGTACTGGGTCATATGGGCGCTTGTGGCAAGTGTCGATATCATTACGGCTGCCAAAGTACTGTCCTACTGGCATGTCTTCGGCGGTATTCCTTCACTTGTATGGTGTCTTTTCTTCCTATTATTATTATTTCTACTTAATGCATTCTCAGTTAAGTCATTCGGGGAAGCTGAATACTGGTTCTCATTTGTCAAAGTAGCAACGATTATTATCTTCCTGATTATCGGCGTGTTAATGATCTTCGGCATACTTGGAGACAAAGGGGCTGTCGGGCTTCAAAACTTCACAGCAGGCGATGCACCGTTTGTCAACGGCTTCCTTGGTCTGCTCGGCGTGCTGGTCGTCGCTGGATTCTCATTCGGCGGGACAGAAGTAGTCGCTGTCACAGCCGGTGAATCAGAGAACCCTGAAGAATCGATGCCGAAAGCCATCAAGCAGGTATTCTGGAGAATTCTGCTGTTCTATATCGGTTCTATCTTTGTAATCGCGGCACTGATCCCTTACACTGATCCGCGTCTGCTGAATGAGAACTCTGATGTGGCGATGAGTCCGTTCACAATCATCTTTGATAATCTCGGCATTCTATTTGCGGCGACGCTTATGAATACAGTTATATTAACAGCGGTATTATCGGCCGGCAACTCAGGATTATACGCGACAAGCCGTCTGCTCTACTCATTGAGCAATGAAGGACAGGCACCGAAATTCCTCGGTAAACTTAATCAACGCAACATGCCTTTTAATGCGCTGCTTGTCACAACGGCACTGATTATCGCGAGTATTATCTATGCTCATATTAACATGGGCGGCTATGGCAAGCTGCTGAATATGCTTGGAACGCTTGTCCTGCTCGTCTGGGGCATGAGCATACTCAGTCACTACAGACTGCGCCGTGCCATTAAAGTACAGAACCGCAATGACGATGAGCTGTTATCTTATAAAGCACCGTTCTTCCCGCTAGGCGTCATCATCGTCGGTGTTACCATCATCTTCCTGCTTGTCGGGCAGTCATTTGCAGACATTTCGTCTCTTAACTGGGCGAAGCTGATTGATTCGTTCATACCGATCATCATCGCGATAGTTACATATTTCGGCTATAAACTCGTGAAAAAGACAAAGGTCATCAAACTGGAAGATATCGATTTATCTAAACATCAGCTGTAAAAACAGTCAGATGAGAGATTTGCATCCGCAAATCTCTTTTTTTTATGTATAATAAGAGTAATAAAACGGTTACAAGGAGGCAGACTCATGACTGCAGGACAGTTCAATATATTTGATGATGTGCTGAAAACTGATGAGAAGTTCGTCATTGTCGTCCAGGGGGTCTATAATCAGAACGGCAACCTGACCAAAAAAATACTGCGTGAATATCCAAGTCTGGATCAGCAGGCGATGCAGCGGTTATTCGTTCATCTGAAAGAAGTCTATTTACAGGAGCGGTTCGATAAAGATATGGCGTTCTATGACATCACCGTCTATACAAATGAGGATTATGCAGCGGACCATATTTATGCCCATACGAAAAGACATCGCCATCCAGGAGACCAGTGGACAGCGACGAGCAAGTAAATATGACTGACTAGAAAACCCCGTACAATGGTACGGGGTTTTGTTTTATATAATAGTGGCTTCTTTTTCAGTGATTAGTTCTACAATATGGTTATGTTCATCCATAACTGCGACTTTCGGTTTATGAAGCTGTGCTTCTTCGTTTGTCAGCTGGACATAGTTCATAATGATGACCACATCATCCACCTGGACGAGACGGGCTGCTGCGCCGTTCAGGCAGATGACCCCTGAACCGCGTTCGCCTGCGATGACGTAAGTCTCGAGTCTCGCCCCGTTGTTGTTATTGACGATCGCTACTTTTTCATCCGGCAGAATGTCTACCGCATCCAGTATATCCTGGTCAATCGTAATGCTGCCGACGTAGTTAAGATTCGCCTCTGTGACTCTTGCACGATGAATCTTTCCGTGCATCATTGTTCTAATCATTTTGTTCCCCCAATAATTATATTATCTATTAAGCGCGCTTTTGAGAACTTGACTGCAAGCGAAATAAAGCACCGGCCTTCAAGCGTATCGACTTTAATGAGTTCAGGATACTGATAAACTGCCGCTTCCTCCACTGTTCCTGATGAATAAGACGTAATGTAACGCGTGATTTCTTCTTCAATGACTGCAGTATCTCTCTCGCCGCCGTCAATCAAGTCTTTAGCGAGCTGCAGGCTGTTATAGAGCGCCACGGCTTCCAGTCGCTCCGCCTCTGTTAAATAAATATTTCGTGAGCTCTTGGCAAGGCCGTCAGCCTCGCGCACAATATCGATACCCCGAATTTCAATATCTTGATTAAAATCTTCTACCATCGCCTCTATGATTGCAAGCTGCTGGGCATCTTTTCTGCCGAAGTAAGCACGCGTCGGCTTAATGATATTGAACAGTTTATTGACGACTGTCACAACCCCGTCAAAATGGCCAGGACGTTTAGCACCTTCAAGTACTGAAGCAAGTCTGCCGACTGTGAGCGTGATGTCCTGTTTTGGATACATCTCTTCTGCAGACGGATGGAATAAATAATCGATGCCGATGCCTTTGACGAGTGCTTCGTCCTTATCGATATCACGCGGATAAGCGTCAAAGTCTTCATTCGGACCGAACTGCAGCGGATTGACGAAGACGCTGACAACGGTCACAGTGTTATCCTGCTTTGCCGCTTTCATCAACGTCGCATGGCCGTCATGGAGAGCACCCATCGTCGGCACAAAGCCTATCGACTCGCCTGCCTGCAAATGCTTATTGGCGATGGCTGTCATTTCTTTGATAGATGTAATACGTTTAGTCATGTGCTACCTCACCCATAATTTTCGCCTTATAAGTGAACTCATCCGTTGGAAACTGGCCGGCTTTCACTTCATTGTTATAGCTGCTCAGTGCTTCGATCCCTGCTGAGAAGTCACCGTATTGCTTCACAAACTTCGGCTTACGGTCTGTCGCGTAATTCAGAACGTCATGATAGACAAGCACCTGGCCGTCGGTATCACGTCCCGCGCCGATGCCGATCACCGGAATGCTCAGTTCGCCTGAAATATAGGCAGCAAGGTCGCTCGGCACTGCTTCCAGCACAAGCATGACAGCACCTGCCGCTTCAACGGCCTGTGCTTCAGCGATCAGCTGCTCTGCCGCTTCTTTTGTTTTAGCCTGGACGGCATAACCTGTGAGCCCGGCACTCTGCGGTGTCAGTCCTAAATGAGCGACAACCGGAATACCGAGGTTCGCGCACTGCTGAATAAATGCCGTCAAGTGCCCGCCTTCTGCTTTGACGGCATGAGCACCTGAGTCGCGGTATAGTCTGACGGCATTCATGAGGTCCACTTCTTCACTGATGCCGACGCTGCCGAACGGCATATCAATGATAGTGAATGTATCGGGGGCGCCGCGGCGCACCGCCTTTGTATGATGGATCATGTCTTCCATCGTCACGTAGACCGTGCTGTCATAGCCGAGCACTGTCATACCGAGGCTGTCACCGACTAAAATCATGTCAATGCCTGCTGCCTCCACCTGCTTAGCACTTGGATAGTCATAGGCAGTCATCATGGTCAGCTTGACGTGCTCACGCTTCATCTGCTGAAGATCTTTTAATAGTTTCATGGTTCCACTTCCTTGTTTAGCGATGAATACATTATAATAGACACATTGCACTGTGTATATAAATAAATTCCAAGGAGGCTATTATGACTCAATACGCCGTTATCGGACCCGGTGCTGTCGGCACTGTCATCGCCCATGAAATCAGCAAGGTGGCAGCAGTCAAACTGTTCGGCCGCCGCGAACAGCAGGTTGTGCTGAACAGCGGTTCGAATGACTATAAGATTAATGTCTCTTCCCTGCTGCTGAACAGTGATACATTCGATGTCATATTCGTCGCGGTCAAAGTGACGAAACTCGCGTCAATACTTCCTGCGCTTCAGGCGATGAGCCATGATAATACAGTCATCATTCTCTGTCAGAACGGCATGGGACAGCTTGACATGCTTCATGAGTTTAATGCGGTGCAGGCCGTCGTCTACATCAGCGGCCAGAAAACAGATGACTACGTCCGCCATTTCCAGGATAAGAAACTGATTCTTCCCGTTAATCAAGAGCTGCAGCGCATCAGTCAGCGGCTTGACGCGACTAAGCTCGAGCTCGTTGTATCCCCTGACTATGAAGCGGCCCTCTGGTTTAAACTGCTGGTCAACTTAGGCATCAATACGGTCACCGCCCTGACAAAAAACACGGCCCATGTACTAGAACTGCCTGAAGTTATGCAACTGACGGAACAGCTCTTACAGGAAGGGCTGAGAATCGCCCGGGCTGAAGGCCTCGATTTTACGGCGCAGACCGTCCAGGATATTATAGCCATCTATCGCACTTATGCCGGTGATATGGGGACAAGCATGTACTACGATACACTTGCCGGCGTTCTCCTTGAATATGATTATATTCAAGGAGAACTGCAGCGCTTGGCCCGGAAACATCAGCTGACGACCCCGCTGCTTGATGTCTGCTGCACATTGCTTACAGGCTATCAGTATAAGCGGTAGGCCATAAATCATTTGAAGGCCACTTCCTGCCGGAGATTTCTTGTTTTCAATGAATTTTGGCCTTCAGGAGAGGTTTGAAGGCCACTTCCTGCCAACCAATGACAGTCAGAAAAAAAGAAGCAGCCGCAGCTACTTCTTTAATATATACTGTTCTAAAACGTCCGCAATACCATCACTGTTATGATCTTTAGTGATGAGATCTGCGGCTTTTTTTATAGCCTCATTGGCATTGCCCATAGCGACACCAAGTCCTGCATATTCAATCATGTCTTTGTCGTTGTTGCTGTCGCCGAAAGCCATGATTGCTTCACGGTCAATACCAAGCTCAGTCACCAGTTCACGCAGTGCCCGACCTTTCGACACGCCTTCAGCCATGAATTCAAGGAAGAACGGTTTGGATGTTGTGACATGTATATCATGGCCGTAGTGGCCACCGAGTTCCTGATTGGCCCGGCTAATGTTTTCTTCAAAATCCACACCCATCAGTTTTGGGACGTTGCTCTGCACAAAATCTTTCAGCGACGCCACCTGCTTCATCGGCAGGCCAGTCAGTTCATGCTCCACATCCATATAAGGATGTTCTCCTTCATAGACAATCGTCTCATCCACATAAGTCAGCACGAAAAATCCTTTTGACTTGCAGTAGTCATAGCATTTATCGAACTGGTCTTTCGTCAGTGCTGTCTCTTTGACCATCTTGAAATCACTCATGTCAAAAATACGGGCACCGTTATAGCTGAGTATATAAGACTGATGCTTATCAAGCTGCAGCTCTTCCGCTGTCTTCACCATGCCGTTTGTCGGCCGTCCTGAGGCAAGTATGACGCCGACGCCATGCTGCTGCACTTGAAGCAGCGCATTTTTCGTCCGTTCTGACATGACATTATCTGAAGTCATCAATGTGTCGTCCATATCCAGTACTACTAATCTGTAATCCATGTTTTCACTCCATCATTTATTAGTCACTTAACTCTACTTCAGCATAACAGACTGCACCTGCTGTGTCAGTGTTCACCCGTCTGACTTCACAATTCAGAAAGCGTTCACGCAGCTGCTGCTCAATATCAGCATCAGGCCTCGCCATGACAAACAAGGTTGGTCCTGCCCCGCTTAAAAAAGCATAGCCTTGACCATTCAGCATGTCATGCAATTCGGTATAATCTTTGATTAAATGCTTTCGGTAAGGTTCGTGCAGCAGATCCTGCATCATCATCTGTCCTGCAAGATCGTAGTTTCCCGTGCTGAGCGCCGCGACTAGAACATTGCTCACAGCACTCGCTCTCACTGCACTGCTGTATGTCAGTTCGAAAGGCAGGGCATTCCTTGCATCTGCCGTCTTCAGTTCATAGTCCGGTATGACTGCATACATGGGCCACGCTATAGGCGCTAACGTCTCATAATAGCATTGCCCGCCGTCATGACAGCCGACGACAAGGCCGCCGAGCAGTGACGGGACGACATTGTCCGGGTGTCCCTCTTCTGCTGATAACAGCTGGATCAGTTCATCTGTACTCAACTTCAGCTGACGTACATGATTGACAATCAGAAGACTTGCGATCAGCACTGTTCCTGAGCTGCCGAGCCCGCGTGCCAGCGGTATAGTCGAAGTCATGGTCACCGTCAGCTTAAAAGGTTCGACCTTTAACAGGCGGCAGAAATGATTGACCATGCGCGCTAAATAATGGGTATCATCAGCAGGCAGATCATGCAGCAACTCTGACCGATGATTAAACTGCCAGTCGCGGCTGACCTCAGCTTCAATCTCAAGATAACTATCCAGCGCCATACCGATTGAATCAAAACCCGGTCCGAGGTTTGATGTGGAGGCCGGGACTTTCACCCGGATCATGATAATTTATCCTCGATATACTGGATGATGGCATCTTCATCATTTTTCAGTACTGCCGGTGCCTGCATGACTCTGTCGATTGCAGTCTGCGGGTCCTTCAGTCCATTCCCTGTCAAGATAGCGACGACTGTTTTTCCTGCTTCCAGTCTGCCTGCCCGGTGCAGCTTCAGCAGTCCGGCAATCGCAGCATTGCTCGCCGGTTCTGCAAACACTCCTTCTTTTGTCGTCATCAGCTCATATGCCGCTAGAATCTCTTCATCTGTCACGCTGTCGATCAGACCGTCTGATTCATCTCGCGCTGCAACTGCGAGCTGCCAGCTGGCCGGATTACCGATACGAATCGCTGTCGCAATCGTTTCCGGCTGGTCAACGACTGCATTGCTGACAATCGGTGCGGCACCAGCTGCCTGGAAACCAAGCATGCGCGGTAACGCTGTCCCTTTAACGTCGTTGAACTCCTTAAACCCTTTCCAGTAAGCTGAAATATTGCCTGCATTACCGACAGGAATGGACAGCATATCAGGCGCCTGTCCTAACTGGTCGATGATTTCAAACGCACCGGTCTTCTGTCCTTCAAGGCGGTAAGGATTCACTGAGTTGACGAGCGCTATCTTATCGCTCTTCTCCGCGACTTTACGGACGATATGAAGCGCCTCGTCAAAGTTTCCTTCTATAGATACGATGTCAGCGCCGTAGATCATCGCCTGTGCAAGTTTCCCCATCGCAATCTTACCTTCAGGAATGACTACGATCGTCTTCATTCCGGCACGTGCCGCATAGGCTGCCGCTGCGGCTGATGTATTGCCGGTAGATGCGCATATCACAATCTCTTTCCCGGCATCTTTCGCTTTAGCAACAGCCATGACCATCCCTCTGTCTTTAAATGAGCCGGTCGGATTCAACCCCTCGAACTTGGCATATAGCTCCACATTCAGCTGGCCGGATAAATACGGAAGATGAATCAGCGGTGTGTTTCCTTCATTCAATGTCAGTCTGGGTGTCTGCTCAGTCACCGGTAAATAGTCTTTATATGCATCAATTAAACCTTTCCATCTCATCTTACACACCTTCTATTTCGTAGATTTTAACATCGTCAAGTGCCGCCACTTCATCAAACACAGCGGTCGACACGTTCAGCAGTTCTACAGCAGTCGTCTCACCAGTCGTGACAGTTCTGCCGGCAAATGTCTTTGTCACCGTCTCGTCACCGATAACAAGTAAGTGACGTGAACGGTCAAGCGCCTTGCTTTCAATCTCAAAGTGCGGCGGCAGCGTATGGAGCTTCGTATCGATGTATCTGATGACATGCAGCAGGTCACTGACGACCGCGCTGCCGGTTGCAAGGCTTCCCGCACCTCTGCCGTAATACATTGTATCTCCTACAGCACTGCCATCTATGTAAATCGCATTGTATTCATAGTCCACATGTGCTAGCTGATGATGGACCGGCAGGCACGTCGGCTTGACTGACGCTTCGACACGGTCGTTTTCAGCATATGCCTGGCCGATCAGTTTGATGGTATACCCGAGTTCACCGGCAAGCTTAATATCAGTGCTTGTGACATTTCTGATGCCTTCCACTGCACAGTCATCAAGTGTCATGAACTGATTGAATGCAAGATAGCTTGTAATCACGACTTTACGCTGTGCATCAATGCCGTCCACGTCAGCAGTCGGATCCGCTTCTGCATAGCCGAGTTCAGTCGCCGCAGCGAGCGCTTCTTCAAATGACTGCCCTTCAAGTGCCATCTTACTCAGAATAAAGTTGGATGTGCCGTTGAAAATACCCATGAAGTGTTTAATTCCATTGGCATTCAAGCCGTTATTAATGGCATTGACGATCGGGATGCCGCCGGCCACACTGGCTTCATATTTCAAGGATATCTCCCGTTCAGCGGCCAGTGTTTCAAGTTCCTCTAAATGTACCGCAAGCAGATCTTTGTTAGCTGTAATCACATGAACGCCGCTGGTCATCAGCTGCTTCAAATAATGATAAGTCGTGTCGATACCTCCCATTACCTCGATAGCAATATCAAGCGTATGATCATTTAAAATATCATTGATGTCATCCGTCAGATGATAACGTTCTGTATTGATTGCCCGGTCCTTATTAACATTCTTGACGAATATGTGTTTGACGGTGATACGTGCATCCATCGTCTTCTCAAGCTGTAGTTTGTTCTCTTCCAGAATGTTGACTACTCCAGTTCCAACCGTCCCTAATCCAAGCAATGCAATCTTAATATCTTTCATGTGAGCGCTCCTAACGTTGTCTATTCTAAAAAAACATATGTCCTCTTGAAATGGAAACCTGATTATAGTATAACTTAAGGATATCAGATGTAAAGAAAAGAAAAAGGTGGTTTCACATGAAAATAGCGAAATTCGGCGGCTCATCCGTAGCAGACGTAGCACAGATCAAAAAAGTCCTTTCAATCTTCAATGCAGATGACGAGCGGCGTGTCATCGTTGTATCAGCACCCGGCAGACGCTATCCGGACGATACGAAATTGACTGACCTGTTGATTGAATTATATCACTTGGTCATCGGTCATGCTGACACGCAGCAGATCACCGACAAAATTAATACAGTGCTCGAACGCTTTCAATCCATCGAACAGGACCTGCCTCTTAAACAGTCACTCATTCCCCACTTCAAGGGAAAACTGGAACACCTTATTAAAGAAACTACTGAGCACGCACGGCTGCTTGACGCGCTGAAGTCATGTGGCGAAGACTTTAACGCCGAACTGATTGCAGCTTATAACACACAGCAAGGAATCGACACACTATACTATCATCCGCGGGATGCCGGTCTATTTGTCACCGATGAGCCAGGCAATGCGCGGGTGCTCGAGGAAAGCTACACTGCTATAAAAGATAGCTTGCCGCCGACTAAAAAAATCGTCATCCCCGGGTTTTTCGGCATCTCAAAGACAGGACATATCGTCACTTTTTCACGTGGGGGCTCTGACTTAACCGGAGCTGTCATCGCCCGGGCCCTCGATGCCGGCATTTATGAAAATTACACGGATGTCAGCGGCATCTTCAGCGCGAATCCCAATATCATACCGAACCCGAACCGTATTGAAGAAGTGACATATGACGAAATGCGGGAACTGTCTTACGCAGGCTTCAATGTCTTTCATGATGAAGCTATTGCACCGCTCTACTCAAAGGAAATACCGGTCGTCATCAAAAACACGAATAGACCGGAAGACCCAGGTACACTCATCGTCTCCAGCCGTCAGGCAGAAGGCGTTGTCGGCGTCAGCTGTGACAAAGGGTTCGCCAGTATCAATATAAAGAAGTATATGATGAACCGGGAGATCGGCTTCACCCGGAAACTGCTGTCCATACTGGAGGATCTCAATATTTCTTATGAGCATATCCCGTCAGGCATCGATAATGTCAGCATCATCTTAAGAGAGCATCAGCTGCACGGCAAAGAAGCGCTGTTGACCGAGCAAATACGGACAACATTGAACATCGATCAGCTCTCTACAGAGAAGAACCTCGCCATTCTGATGATTGTCGGCGAAGGAATGAAGACGGCTGTCGGAACCGCCAACAAAGCGACACAGGCCTTCATGGATCATCAAATTAACTTGAAGATGATCAACCAGGGGTCATCGGAGATCTCCATGATGTTCGGCATCGAGGAAAAAGATGCGGTTAAAGCCGTAAAAGCGGTGTATAACGCTTATTTCTAAAAAAACACGCCATTGCTGGCGTGTTTAAATTTTTAACGGATGATTCACCAGCCATTCAATCTTCAGTTTATCCAAATCAAAATTAGCGAGCTTCTCGCGTTTCAAATAGCCTTCATTAAAATAATCAAGGAATATATCGGAACCGAACAGCTGATGATGGACATGATAGATTTCTTTGTCAGCCGCTTTCCTGCTGATCAGACTCAAGAAATTCGCTTTCTTTTCATCGGACCAGTTTTTAGTGCGATGCACATGAAAAATAATAATCGGCTCATCGGCCGGCAGCTCATCAATCACCTGTTCAAGCAGGACAAGCTCGTCCCCTTCGAGCATCGTCACAGGATGCTCAAGGAAAATCTGACGGGCTTTCAGCAAGTTTTTACGGCGTTTTGTTTCTTCTGGATAAAGGAGACTCAGCATCCAGTAGAACTCATCATCGTTCTCAATATGCGTCACCGATTCTGAAATGCCGTATTTCATATGCGGATGCTCAAGCGGCTTAAGCAGGGAGTGATTATAACCTTTCAGCTTCACCTTAATATTGATGTGCTCTGTATCACCGACCGACACGGCCTTGTTGAAGGTGTAGCCGTACCAGTCATAATTCAGCAGCAGCCCTGCTTTGGAGCCGACTTCAATAACGTTGAAACGACACGAGCTCACTTCTTTGACAATTCTATGGAACACCGGGACAAGGAGAGACGACCGTTCAACGATGTTCTTCTTCAAGTCGCCTGTAGTTGTCATCATGATGATCATATCCCGATGACGCTGGACAAACGATTTGAATAGACCGTAAGCGTCGTCGTCAAAAGGCTTAACAAAATCATTAAAGTTCATGTAATAATCGCGCAGCTCATCGTCATGATAATATAAACTATACAAAACACTGCTCATGAATAACGGGACAGCCTCAGGACCTGTCATCAATGGACTCAACAGCATCTTCAGCTCTTTATCGTCAGCCATTCTTTTTGAGATGTCACTATATAAAGGACTCTTCCTGTCAATCGCTGAACTGTAGGACAACATCAAATTTCTATATTTAAAGGACATTTTATCGCTCCTTAAATGATTACAGTCATTGCTATTAAGACGCTAACTATACTATATATTGTGTAAGAAGCAAAGCCTTGTTACATAATCTTAACATTTCATCTCTTTTGTTAACACATCAAGTAAACTTTCTCCGGTCTCAGCTAAATCTTCAAAAAATATTTCAGCAGCCATCTCCATCGACGGCATCATTTCTTCCATTAAGGATAACCCGATTGAAGTCATGTAAACATTTTTTGCCCGTGTATCTGAGCGTGACTCGACGCGGCGAACAAGACGTCTCGACTCCAGATTACGGATGATTGTAGACAATGTCATGACATCTATACCGATCAGTTCACTTAAACCTGCCTGTGTGATTCTTTTGTTATCATTCTGTGATTCAACAAGACCGGATAAAACTCTGAATTGCGGGTAAGTAATATCATAGGCCTTTAAAAATTTACGCGCAGACTGCTGCCACAGCTGCTGAATCCTTAGTAATTCATTGGTTGCATTAAGATATTGATTCATCAAAAAATTCTCCTTATTAGCTATTAATACTTATATTATAAACACTTATTAATAATAGATAAAACCTTTATTTATTAAGTTTTTAATACTTAACAAATGTAAGAGAGTAACAGCTATTTGTCAGCTGTTACTCTCACATTGTTTAATCGATGACTGCATTCTCTAAAATAGTAAAGTTTTTCTCATAAGCATTGATTTCAGCCTGCAGTCCATAAGGCAGAATAAATTTAGGTTCATTATGCCCGAAGCTTGCATTGTATAAAATAGGTTTGTGGTCACATTGACATTCTTTCATTATCAGCTGATAGACTTCTTTATACGCTTCATAAAAAACACCGTTCTGTGGTCTTCCGACGATGATGCCGTTGACTTTGTCCATGATTCCCATGACCGCAAAAGTTCTTAAATAGGATTCGAGCGTTTCAGCAGATATATATTCTTCACTGGTCTCCAGAAATAAAATAGCACCTTCAAAATGATGCAGTTCCGGGAATAACGAAGTACCACGAAGGTCAGACAATGATTCAATACAGCCGCCTATGAGATGTCCTTGTACTATGCCTTGACCACTAATCACTTCATAGCTATTGTTTGGCAGCTGCCTCCGAGCAGTGAACTGATTCTCCGGTGTCCACTTTAAACCTACTTCTCGTACAGTGGACGACGTCATGATCTCTCCTATCACTTTGCTAGAAAACCATGTCTGATGAATGCTCGCTACCGTGTAATCATCCATTGCGATATTCTCAGCAAAATCTGTCAGCAGCGCAGGTCCATAGCTTGAAGAGACACCGCTTAAATAGAACATCAAATGTCCAATTGTGCTGTCTGAATAGCCCGTAAAAATCTTAGGATTCGTTTTAATCGTTTCGAAGTCAATATAAGGCAGCAGCCGTATAGATTCATTGCCGCCGATAGCACAAATTATCGCTTTTACTGCCGGGTCTTTAAGTGCATTATGCAGATCTTCCGCCCGCTTCTCCGGATGGTGGTAAATATAATCAGTCCCCTTCAGTGCATGAGGCATCACCTTCACCTGCAGGCCAAATACTTCTTCGAGCCGTTTAATCCCCTGTTCTGTCCTCCAAAGAAATGCATCTTCTCCTGCCATCCCGCTCGACAAAGAGACGATCGCTACAGTATCTCCGCGCTTAAGTTTCTGTGGTTTAATCATCTCATTCCTCCTTTATTATTCCTGCTGTTAGAAATTGTCTGACGTCTGACCAAGGGAAATCATCTTCCCATAAGACGTAGTGACCGCCTTCGACCGCTATTGTTTTAATTGGCGCCTTGTATGTATTCACTGTTGTGACAGCCTGCTCCGTCCGTTTCTTCTCTTTGTCATTCACATCCTTAAATGTACCGTATATAAGAAGCGTCTCTACTTTAATATGGTTAAGTAGCTGCGGCTGATTAACGTTGTAATAAGCGAACAGCAGATTTAACCCTTCAGCTGACAGCTCTGTATCAGTTTTTAGTGCTGCGGTAATATAAGGAGACGGCGTCAGCTTCATCCGCCTGCAGAAGTTTTCGACTTCCTGGCCGTTCACTTCTACTGCTGGTGCCGTAAAAATGGCAGCAGTCTTATTAGCAGCGGCCTTTTTATAAGAGAGACACCTAGATTGAGCAAAGGCAGCAGCAGCGCGAACTTGCCGAATTCAGCAAAAGGTATGTTCGGAAATTTTTTGTGGCCCTGATCAAGCAGAATTAAACGGTTCACTCTATCTGGATAATGCAAAGCGAACATGAGTGCCAGCGCTCCGCCTATAGAATGGCCGATAAGTGTCACGCATGCTATATCAGCTTCATCCAGAAAGCCTTTCAGCCAGTCCGCTACAGCTTGTGTATTAATTCTGCCTTGAATACCTTCACTTGCTCCGTAGCCTGGTAAATCAAGTAAATACGTTTTAAAGCTATCTTTTAAATAATCAGCAATAATCAGTCCTTCATTACCTTTAAAACCACCTGCCGGCAAAAAGATGACAGGGTCTCCTTCTCCTATCGTTTCAACAGAATATTTCACCGTATCACCCTTTATATTATCTGAATATTTCTTCTTTTAAGTTTACAATAAATCCCCGGTATTTTAAATACCAGGGATCAATGGTCTTCTCAACGCCCCTTAATCAATGTCATTGTCTCGCTGTCTGTAAAAATGCACGTATCAGCGGCACTAGTTGTAAAAGCAGCTCTTCATCGCTTAATCCTGCCGCCTCTTCATTCCAGAATGTCATAGCAGATCCTGCTATGTTACTGGCGGCAGCTGCATGATATGGATCGTCATGGTGACAGAAGCGGGTCAGTCTGTGGTGATTCTTGATGTAAGACGCCTGTTCATGAACAGCCTGTTCGCTGCGCTGCACATTCGGCAGAAATGCTGCTGTGTAGAAGTTGTAGTTATACACTGCCCGCTGACTGCTGAGGAACTCATCAGCAGTCAGCCCTTGTTCCGGCTGTTGCCAGTATAGAATCTCAACATTCGGCGCTAAGCTCTTTAATCCGTCTGTTGTCACGCCGTCATTCCAGATGGCAGGTGTATATCCTTGTTCAGTCACATAGTCAGCGATGGTGTTGATGAAATGAATATAGTCCTGCTGATAGCTTCCGCTTCCCGGAACTTCGTCTGCGCCGATCACTAGACGCTGCAGTCCCCGCTGCTGAAACAGAGCCGTGATGTCATCGATCATCTGCTTGACGGCAGCCACTGCCGCTTCATTGCCAAAATAATCAACGACTGTCTCATCAAAATCCGTCTGAATGACATGCTGCGGATAAAGCTCCTGATGACGTTCCAGCCAGTACTTCGAATGTGCCGGTACATCAAAGTCCGGTATGACCTGAATGTTTCTGTCATTTGCGTAATGAATCAGACCTGTCACTTCCTGCTGTGTCAAATAGTCCGGATTCGTTTCCCCGCTGTTCAGCGCTAAGTAGTCAGAAGCTATGCCGTATCCTTCGTTATCCGAGAAATGCAGCTGCAGAAAATCACCTTTACCAGCCGCCAGTTCATCTATAACAGCCGTCAGAACGTCGACTGAGCAGTAACGTCTTGCACAGTCGATGACGACACCATGCTGTTGATTCATGTGTATCACTCCTTTACTTCATGTATACACGCTGTCTTCAGGTGTAAACAAAAAATAAGCGGAAGTTTCCGCTTATTTTCCCGTCTTTGCTGCATTGATGATGCCGAAGTAAATTTTGGATGTTATCCAGTACATCACCCCGTAGACCAGCATAATGACCGCGATAACACTTAAGTAGCTGGTCATGAACAGCAGATGGTCCCTGATGCCTAGCAGACCAAGCAGCTGGAAGATGATGTTCGATGCAAACGCCGTATGAATGACGCCGATACTAATCGGCAATAAGAAGATAAAGAGAATCTGCGTGTTGATCGTCTTTTTAATAAGCGCATGAGGCAGTCCCACTTTTTTCATGATGTCATAGTTCCCCTGATCTTCATAGCCTTCAGCAATCTGTTTGTAGTATAGGATAAGGAACATGCCCACGAGCAGCACAATAGAAACAACCAGGCCGATAAACACCAGACCTCCATTGATTTCATACAGTCTGTTCTGTGTCTCCTGCTTCTCCTCCAGCTGCACACCATATTTCTTCCTGAAATGATCAAGCTGTTTATCAAGTGCCTTTTTATCGCTCACTGCGTTAAATGTCATTATTGTACCGATGTCTGCAGTAAAAATCTCGGCCATCTGTTCAAGTGCCGGCATATCTTTGACGACGATATACATCGCATCAATCGCAATTTCTCCTCCAATATACTGGTGTTTTAGAGGAACAACATCATACGTTTTTTTGCCCAGTGTCAGTGTCCGATAGTCATTAAAGCGTTGCGTATTAGCACTTAAAGCAATCTGTCCGTCTTTCAATGATAACCGTTCGCCTGTCACCGCATTATGCCCCTGCTCTGTCACAAAGAAAGCACATATTAAGTTTTTGGAATTCGTTTTTGCTACGGCCTGATTGATTGTTTTCAATGTGCCGTTCACATTGCTCATGCAGACCGACATAGTCGGTTTCACATTGAAGTGGTCAATAGTTGTAATGTCTTCTATATCTGCCATCATCGCTTTAAGTGTCTTCGGCGCTGAACCATCCTTATTATACTCATAAACAGTCGTTATATAATCCTGCTTAAACTGGGAATTAACATTGGACTCTATACCACGGTACGTCGTTAAGGACATGCCGATTGTCACAATAAGAAAGGTGACAAGCATGGTGATGCTTGCCAGGCTGACTGCATTGGCTTTCATCCGTGCCAGCAGTCCGGAGATTGACAGGAATCTGACCGGATGATAGTAAATCGCCGGTATGTTCTGCAGGGTCTGCAGAATAAGGATGGTAAGCGACATGAACAGTAAATATGTTCCTATCGTCACGACGAGCACTGCCAGAAAGATCCGCTGCAGTGAATTGATGACACCTTGGGCAGACAGCGCGATGTAGTAGCCGTAGCCCAGAGCGGAGGCACCGATGATAAGCAGCATGATAATGACCCATTTCTTCATCTTCTTTTCGCCGGCTTTCTTGCTCTGCATTAAATGAACCGGGCTTTGTCTTGAAAGTATCCAGCTGTTAATGATGAATAACACCAGCATGACAGCTGCCAGCAGGGCGAGTGTTATTATCATTCCTTTAAAATCAAATGGATAGTCCATCAATGTGATACCGGACGACTTAACGAGCCGGTTCAATACCATAAAGATCAGATTGCCGAAAAGATAGCCGCCGGCAACACTGATAACACTGATGATGACGTACTGCACAGCCATCTCAAGCAGCAGTATCAGTCTTATGTGCTTCTTCTCCATGCCGAGCACCATGTTCAGCGCAAACTCCTGCTTCCGCTGTTTCATGACGAAGCGGTTGGCATAAATGACAAACACAGCGGCAAGCAGTGTCGTCATGATATTCGCATACTTCAGAATAAGCGGCAGACTCGCATGACGCTGCTTAATGAAGTCATTTCCCATAAGAGACAGCATGATATACTCAAGACCGAACATGACACTTGCTGCCAGGACAAACGGAATAATGATCTGTTTCAAAGCTTGAAAGTTTTTAACGACAAGTTTCCAGAGCAGACTGAGTTTCAAATCACTCACCTCTTTCGTTCAGCATCGCCAGACTGTCAGAGATACGCTTTTGAAACGCTGCAGGCTTATCCTGACCTCTATATATCTCATGATACAGCACGCCATCCTTAATGAAGAGCACACGGTCCGCCGCCGCTGCATCGATGACTGAATGCGTGACCATCAGAATTGTCTGATTGTTGTCGTTGATCATCCTGAAGAGTGACATAATATCATTTGATGTCCTGGAATCCAGTGCTCCTGTCGGCTCATCTGCCAGCAGTACTGACGGCTTTGTAATTAAGGCCCGCGCAATCGCCACCCGCTGCTGCTGGCCGCCGGATAACTGATACGGATATTTATCAAGCAGGCTGCTGATACCAAGCTGCGCTGCAAGCGGTTCAAGCCGCTGATTCATCGCACTGGGTTTCACGTTGGATAACACAAGCGGCATCAGTATGTTGTCACGGTTCGTCATCGTATGCAGCACATTGAAATCCTGGAAGACAAATCCAAGCGTCTCACGCCGGAACTTTGCGATTTCCTTGTCTGCCAGCTGCCCGATTTCCTGTCCGGCGATAGTGACCGAACCTTCTGTCGGCTGATCGAACGTCGCGATGATATTGAGCAGCGTTGACTTCCCTGAACCGGACTCCCCCATGAGCGCGACAAACTCACCCTCGTGGATCGAGAAGTTCATTTGGCGCAGTGCTGTTGTCTGATTGCTGCCTTTGCCGTATACTTTTTTTACGTTTTTAATATTAAGTAATGTCATTGTCCTCACCTTTCCTTTCTGTTGATACTTATAGGTTACTCGACAGAAAACGCGGCTGCCTTTATCTATTCTTACAACCAGCCGTCGCTATCTTACAAAAATGAAAGGTTGGACTGCGGAGACTTAAAGTGAATAGTAAATGTGGAGCCCTGCCCTGCATTTGACTTGACGGTGACCGGCTGATTCAACCGGCGGCCCACTGTACTAGTAATATAAAGACCGAGTCCGCTTGACTTATCATTCAGCCGTCCGTTGAAGCCTGAGAAACCGCGGTCAAAAATCTTCGGCAGATCAGTGTCGCTGATACCGACTCCATTATCACGGATATCAAGCTGATGTTCTCTGTTGTCAAAAGTGATCCATATATCGCCGCCGCGCGCATATTTAAGCGCATTGTTCAGCAGCTGTTCAACCATGATTGATGACCATCTGGCATCCGTCAGGACGAAATCGTCAATCGGCTCATAGTGCAGCTTTGTATGGTAATGAATAAAGAGAATCGAATATTTCTTCAGCAGCGGGAGGATCAGATCATCCAGCTTGACTTGACTGAATGTCATATCAGTCGTCGTATTCATGAGCTTTAAATAACTGAGTGTCAGATTCGTATAGTTATCGATCTGCAGCACTTCCTGCCGCACTAGACTGATCATATCATCGTCCGGATGCTCCAGCAGTAATTTCACTGCTGTGATCGGTGTCTTCATTTGGTGCACCCAGAGCAGAAAGTAGGACTCCACTTCATCCCGGTAGTCATTATGTTCGTTCCGCAGCTGTTTCAGCAGTGCCTGATTCTCGCGGAGCTCATCAGCAAGCTTCATCTCCTTCTTAAAAGTAATGAACGCAATGATCCAGTAGATCACACTAATAAACAGCACGATACTTGCAGCGATGATATAGACGTCAAGCGGCAGGTCAAATAAGATAAAAACACTCAAAAACAATAATAACGTTAAACCAATCATCAGCAGTTCTGGTGTTTTCCGGCGGAGAAACGTTGTCACGCCATCACCCCTCAATCCGGTAGCCGACGTTTTTCTTCGTCTCGATAAAATCCGTTAGGCCGAGCGTACTCAGTTTCTTGCGCAGCCGCGTCATGTTGACCGCAAGCGTATTATCATCTATGAAGTGCTCAGATTCCCAGCACTTCTCAATCAATGCGTTACGGCTGACAAACTTGCCCGCCCTCTGAAATAACAGGGACACTATCTGCAGTTCAGTAAGTGTCAGACCAACCGATGCATCTTCTCTGTATAACTTTGCTTCATCGGCTGCCAGCCTGCAGTCACCCACCGTCAAATCATGACGTGCTTCTGTGAAATCATAAGTCCGGCGCAGCAGTGCCTGAATCTTGCTGATGGTTACCGACATATTGAACGGCTTCTCGATAAAATCATCGCCGCCCATCTGCATGGCCATCACTTGATCCATGCTGTCAGTCCGCGAACTGATAAAAATAATCGGCACATTGGATGTCTTCCGGATTTCCTGGCACCAGTGATAACCATTGAATGACGGCAGATTTATATCTAACAGCACTAAGTGCGGATTAACTTCATTATAAGTTGACATAATATTATTAAAGTTTTCAATAATGTAAGTGTCGTACTGCCATCTGTCGAGTTCAGCTGCTAATGAACGCGCAATGACTGTATCATCTTCTATTATTAAAATTTTCACCATCTCACCTCGTTGGTCTCTTCTTATAAAAAGTATAACTTAAAGCATGCAATATATCAGCTGTTTGACCCAGCCCTTACATTCAGTCAGTGCAGAGAAGACTGCTGCAAAAAAGAAATAACATAAGGCGTTAACTGGAGTTGATTCATGACTGACACAATCAGATCCGTGAGAAAAGTTCATTCGGTCATGACCCCTAACCTCCGAAAGCTAAGAAAGAGTTGGTACTTAATAAGTTATGATGTACCGGCACAGATTATTACCAACTAGTTTTTAACAAAAATTCTCGAGTGATTATAGTTATAATTTTTATTTTAGTGTTGTTTTACATTTAAAATGTATAATATAATTAATTAACTCTACTGTTTCATTTGTTTAATTTGTTGTTAATTGCTAACCTGCTTGGGCAATTGGATGAATGAACAACCTCTGTCATACGTCTCAATCTTATTTTCGATTCCAGCGATTATGTGGGATATTTAATTGGCTTCGAGCCTTTGAATATAAAAAAACTAGAAAGAGGGATGGGAATGGCACGTAAAGAAAAAGAAGTGGTTTACAGCAGTGAGCAAGGTCGCGAGCAGTACACTGAAAATGGAGAAAGAGTGGTATATGTAGAAAGACCGAAGAAAAAGAGAAATCCGTTTTTATTAGGGTGCCTCGGACTATTAGGATTATTTATATTATTAGGGGCATGTGGTGCAATTTTAGGTACATTTAATGATAATAAAGATGCAAAAGATACAGCTACTACTGAAGAAAAAACAGCTGAAGAAACGACTACTGAAGATACAACCACTGAAGAAGCTTCTACTGAAGATACAACCACTGAAGAAGCAGCTACAAAAGAAGATGCTACTACTGAAGAAACGACTACTGAAGCACCTAAAAATGACGCTACACGCGAACAACAAGCTGCTATCGGTAAAGCGGAAAGCTATGCTAAGACTATGAACATGTCAAAACAAGGAATAATCAATCAATTAACATCACAATTTGAAGGTTTTTCTCAAGCAGATGCAGAATATGCAGTAGAAAATATCGAAGTGAATTATAAAGACAATGCTCTTAAAAAAGCAGAAAGTTATGCTAAAACTCAAAACATGAGTAACGATGCTATCTATAATCAATTAACATCACAATTTGAAGGGTTTACTCCTGAAGAAGCACAGTATGCAGTTGATAACTTAAAGTAAATACACATGAGGGTATCTAGCATACCCTCCTTTTTTCACGCTAATTTTCAGAAAAGGACTGATGTTATGGTTCAATTTGAAAAACGCGGAAAGACGTGGCGATATAGAATCACTTACAAAGTGGTAAGCATAGAGTCTAATCAAAATCCGGATTCCCGACCCCATCTGAAGCACGGGCTGCAGCGACAAAACGCCAGGCATTCGACAAGTTGGAGAGTTATTTTAAGGAACTTTACTAAAGCCTGCACCCACTTTGCACCCAACCTTCTATTTTTTTATGCAGATAACAAAATGGGTGCAAAACAAAAAAATCCTCAGAGCCAGATGGCTCTAAGGATAAACTATATTAATACTGCTTCATGTATTGATCGCGTTCCCATTCTGACACTTGGGTTCTATACATATCCCACTCAATAGATTTTGAGTTGATGAACTGGCGGTAGATGTGCTCGCCTAACGCATCTTTCATGATCGGGTTTTCGCGCATCGCTTTGATTGCTGTGTAAAGCGTAGATGGTAAGTCCTGTACGCCGACTGCTTCACGCTGCTCGCGGTCCATCTCGTAAATGTTTTCGTTGACTGGTGCTGGTACTTCCAGTTTGTTCTTAATGCCGTCAAGACCTGCCTGTAAAATAGTCGCAAGCGCCATGTACGGGTTTGCTGCCGGGTCTACTGAGCGTACTTCTACACGAGTAGACAGGCCGCGTGATGCCGGAATACGGACAAGTGGTGAACGGTTCTGGCCGCTCCACGCGACGTAACAAGGTGCTTCGTAACCAGGTACTAGACGTTTGTATGAGTTTACAAGCGGGTTACATACTGCAGTGAAACCACGGGCATTTTTCACGATACCTGCGATGAAGTGACGCGCGTCATCTGACAGCTCCATCTCACCTTTTGGATCATAGAATGCATTGTCTTTCGGCCCTTTGAACAGAGAGACGTTGAAGTGCATTCCTGAACCGTTGACACCGAACAATGGTTTCGGCATGAATGTCGCGTGCAGGTTGTGCTTACGAGCAATCGTTTTGACAACGAGTTTGAACGTCTGGATGTTGTCACATGCTGCGACTGCATCTGCATATTTAAAGTCGATTTCGTGCTGTCCTGGTGCGACTTCATGGTGTGATGCTTCGATTTCAAAGCCCATGTCTTCAAGTTCCAGCACAATATCACGACGGCAGTTTTCACCCAGATCAGTCGGTGCTAAGTCAAAGTAACCGCCATTGTCGTTCAGTTCCAACGTCGGCTCGCCTTTTTCGTCTAATTTAAACAGGAAGAATTCAGGCTCAGGTCCTAAGTTGAAATCAGTGAAGCCGAGTTCTCTCATTTCTGCCAGGACACGTTTTAAGTTGGCACGTGGGTCACCGTCGAACGGTGTACCATCCGGCTTGTAGATGTCACAAATTAAACGTGCCACTTTGCCTTTATCAGAAGTCCACGGGAAAATCACCCAAGTATCTAAGTCCGGATATAATTTCATATCTGACTCTTCGATACGGACGAATCCTTCGATGGATGAACCATCAAACATCATTTCATTGTCCAGCGCTTTTTTCAGCTGGCTGATCGGAATCTCAACGTTTTTGATTGTCCCTAAAATGTCAGTGAACTGTAGCCGTAAGTAACGGACGTTCTCTTCCTCTGCAAATCTGATAATATCTTCTCTTGTAAATTTAGCCATGTGAGCCTCCAAAGGTTTATTTATAGAATCTTGATAAATCTCCACGGTTTAATGGTACTTCTGTGGCATTCGGTTTTATGAAAATATCTTTGTACAGACGCTCGCGCACGCGTTTTTCTTCTGATTGATGATGAGACGCTTTATCCGCCATGAACTGCTTGATGGCTTTCATGTTGAAACCTTTTTCAAGCAGCACTTTAATCTCAAGCAGCTGGTCCAGTTCATTCATCGAGAACAGACGCTGATTACCGGCTGTCCGTGCGGGGGTGATCAAGTTCTGTTCTTCATAGTATCTGATCTGTCTCGCTGATAGTTCAGTGAGCTTCATAACGACACTAATCGGAAAGACAGCCATGTTTCGTCTTACCGCATCTGACGACATCAAACCGCCTCCCTGTTAAGAACTTAATGCTAATTTATCATAGTTTTTTGATTAAAACAAATCCATGTGAGAAAACCTCACATGGAGTGCCGCATATTTCTATATTAATGATTACAGTTCGATGATTCCTTTCTGCTGCATCGTCTCCACCGCCTGGATAATCGCAAGTTTGACATGCTCGTACGTCAGCCCGCCCTGCACATAGGCTTCGTATGGTGCACGGAGCGGACCGTCCGCTGTCAGTTCAATGGATGCCCCTTGAATGAATGTCCCCGCTGCCATGATCACATCATCTTCATAACCCGGCATGTAGGCAGGCATCGGTGCGAACTGAGCATTGATCGGGCTCGCTGCCTGTATCGCCTGGCAGAACGTGATCATCTTGTCAGGATCGTTGAACGTCACGGCCTGGATTAAATCTGTCCGCTCAGCATCAAATTCCGGTGTCGTCTGCATGCCGAGCCGGGTCAGCAGCGCCGCCGTGAAGACCGCGCCTTTTAAGCTCTGGCTGACGACGTGCGGGCTTAAGAAGAAGCCCTGATACATCTCGTGCAGGCTGTACAGTGATGCCCCTGCTTCTTTGCCGATGCCCGGCGCAGTCAACCGGTAGCCGATACGCTCAATCAGCGCTTTGTTCCCGGCGATATAGCCGCCGATCTTGCATATACCGCCCCCGGGATTTTTAATGAGTGATCCTGCGATAAGATCTGCCCCCGCTTCAACCGGCTCACGCGTCTCCACAAATTCGCCGTAGCAGTTATCAACGAAAATAATTTTGTCCGGAAACTGCGCTTTGATCGCCCGGCATGCCGCTTCTATTTCAGCGATCATGATGGACGGTCTGCTGGCATAGCCTTTTGAGCGCTGGATTGCGATGACCTTCGTCTCGGGGCTGACGGCCTGGAGTACAGCTTGAATATCGATGCGCCCGTCTGCCAGCGGAACCGTGCGGTAGCTGACACCGTTCTCGATTAACGAGCCGATGCCGTTGCCGTTCACCCCGATCACTTCAAGCAGTGTATCATAAGGCTCCCCTGTAATATAGAGCAGTTCATCCCCGTGCTTCAGCTGGCTGGATAGCGCAAGCGTAATGGCATGCGTGCCTGAGATGACCTGCGGCCGGACAATCGCATCTTCAGCCTTGAAGACTCTCGCGTATAATGCCTCCAGCTGGTCGCGTCCCGTATCATCATAGCCGTAGCCGAATGTGCCGATGAGGTCATTCTCTGATATCCGCTGGTCACGGAACGCAGCCAGCACTTTCTTCTGATTGATTAAAGCACGTGCTTCTATTTGTGCATGAACGGGTCTCACCTGTTCATCTGTTGCTGTAATTAATTGCTGCAGTTGTTCATTCATCTGTTGTTTCGCTCTTTTCTGTCTTCATTATTCTGCTGACTGTCCCGCTGCCGGGACGTTCAAAACCGGTCATACGGTATACATCGCGTGCTTCGTCGTAATCTATGGCCGTCACCATCGTCTCCTCTTTCAGCTGACTGATGGCCCGTCCCTGGTCAGAATCGACGTTAAAGTGATACGGTGTCATCTGCCGCTGGATGAACCGTGACACGAACTGTTTCACCCGGCCGATATCTTCCTGGTTTCTAGAAGAGACGACAAGAGTATCATGCGTCTCCTCCTGCATTTCTTCTGTTACAAGGTCACTCTTATTCAGCAGCGTCACGGTCGGTATCGCCGCCATATCAAGAGATGACAGCAGGTTATTCACCGTCTTAATATGACCTTCATAGTTCGGATGGCTGCGGTCGACGACATGGATCAGGATGTCTGCATACTTCGCCTCTTCAAGCGTTGAGCTGAACGCTTCAATCAAATGCGTCGGCAGCTGCTGGATAAAACCGACAGTATCCGACAAAATCACTTTGAAGCCTTCATTGATCTGCATCACTTTGGATTTGGGATCAAGCGTTGCGAACAATAAGTTCTCTTCGTATGTCTCACTCTGCGTCAGCTGATTGAACCAGGATGACTTACCGGCGTTCGTATAACCGACAAGCGCCACTTGATACACCTGGCTTTTTTTGCGCTGCTCGCGGTAGCGCTGACGATGCGCCTTGATTTCTTCCAGCTGCCCTTTAATGTCATGAATACGGGAGCGGATATGCCGGCGGTTCGTCTCAAGCTTCGTCTCACCAGGCCCCCGCGTTCCGATCCCGCCGCCGAGACGCGACAGACTGACACCGTGGCCGGAAAGCCGTGGCAGCAAGTATTCATTCTGTGCAAGTTCCACCTGCAGCTGACCTTCACGGGATTTCGCACGCTGGGCAAAAATATCGAGAATCAGCTGCGTGCGGTCGATAATCTTGGCATCAAACAGATCAGATAAATGCCGGGACTGGCTCGTTGTCAGTTCATCATTGACGATGACGACATCAAACGTAATATCTTCGCGTTCAACCTGCTCCATGACTTCTTCAATGCGCCCTTTACCGAGATACGTCTTAGCGTCTGAACGCTCTCTGTTCTGTACATAGGTGCCGGCCACTTCAAGACCTGCCGTCTCACTGAGTGACACTGTCTCTGCCAGCGACTCCTGGAACTGGAAATCATCCATTGACTTCAATTGCACAGCGAATATAACAACGCGCTCTTGCTCTTTCTTTGTTTCATTCATGGCTTTCACGTCCTTTGTTACAGTGTAACGGAAAATGACCAAAAAAAACAGGCGCAGCTGCACCTGTCCTGATGATTCATTATTCTACAAACGTACTGATAGCATGCTTGTAGATTAAATTCTGTTTATCCCCGACTTTAATGAGAATGACATATTTGTCAAAGTCGAGTACAGTCCCTTTCATCTGAAACCCGTTGAGTAAGAATACAGTCAGCTCTGTGCCTTCGTTCTTATATTTATCCAAGAACGCGTCCTGCAGATTATGTTGTGTCATAAAGATTCCCCTTTTAGTTTAGTCGTCAATATGTCAACCATGTCAGCCATGGATATTGCCGTCATATCGTACCAGTCAAGAGACATCTGATTTCTGAACCATGTCAGCTGCCGTTTAGCAAACCGTCTGGAATTCTGCTTTAACTGCTCCACTGCTTCTTGTTGTGACAAGTCATTTCTAATGTAAGGCATAAGCTCTTTGTAGCCGATTGCTGTCATGCTTCTCGCATCGCTGTAGCCTGCTGCCATCAGCCGCGCTACTTCGTCAGGCAGTCCCTGCGCCATCATCATGTCCACACGACGGTTGATCCGGTCATACAGCACTTCACGCGGCATCGTTAATCCTATTAACAGCGTATCATATTTAGCATGAATTGTCTGACTTTTCGATTGAGTCGTAATCGATTGATTATGCAGGCGGTTAAATATAAGGGCGCGGAGGATACGCTGCCTGTTGTTCGGATGAATTGTCTCACTGGCTGCGGGGTCGCGGTCGCATAGTTCCGCAAATAATGACTCGTTTGAATAGTGCTCATACTGCTGAAGCAGGCGGCCGCTCTCTTGAGCATCTTCTTCCTGATACTGATAATCATACAGCACGGACTGAATATAGAGCCCTGTGCCTCCGACAATCATCGGTATGTGGCCGCGGGCGTGAATCGCTTCGATCAGCGGGACAGCCATCTCCTTGAACTGAGCGGCAGAATACTGCTCGTCCGGCTCTAAAATATCGATTAAATGATGGGGAACGCCGTCCATCTCTTCCGATGTGATCTTGGCGGAACCGATATCCATGCCGCGGTACACTTGAATAGCATCACCGCTTATGATTTCCCCGCCGATTTGTTTTGCAAGTTCAATGCTGAGCGCCGTCTTGCCGACCGCTGTAGGACCGACGATGACGACTAGTTTGATTCGTTCATTCATCTCTGACAATTCCTTTTATCCATAGTAGTATTCTGTCGAGCACTTCGTCCTGATTCGATTCGAACAGCACTTCGTGGCGCGACTGTGTATAAAGCTGCACTCTGACGTGCTTCATGCCGACGCTCTTATAGTCCCTGCCGAGCTTCTTGATCCCCTTGCCGTAGTTCGAGAACGCATCTTCTTCTCCTGACACAAGAAGCACCGGCATCTCATAATTCATTTTCTTCATTTCTTTCTTCTTCTGCGTCCGCTTCATCGCCCGCAGTATTTCCGCAAGCGCATTCAGTGACATGTCAAATCCGGTGTACGGATCATCGATGAAGCTTTTCACGTTATCGACATTGCGGCTCAGCCAGTCGCTTTCGGTCTGCAGCGGCTTAATCTTCTTGTTGAACTGCTTCAGCGTCATCTGGTTAATCCGCCGCAGCTTTGCCTTCTTGCCGAAGACGAGCATTAATGCGTTCAATGCCTGCAGCGACACTTTATGACGGCTGTCATAGTAACTTGTGCCGCTCAGCACTAAGGCATCAAATAAATCGGGGAACAAGACCACATATTGTCTGGCGATCATTGACCCCATCGAATGTCCGATCAGAATGACCGGTTTGTCTTTGACGACAAGAGACTCCAGCACCTCTTCAGCATGGCGTGCCAGCGTCTCGATGTGTTCAAAATGACCGCGCGCCTCCTGGCCAATCGTTTTGCCGTGTCCCATATGGTTGTGCATAATGACTTTGTAGCCCAGCGCCTCAAAGTACTCACCGATCTTATAATAACGGGCCATATGCTCAGCCATGCCATGCAGCACTTGTATCGTTCCGATTGGAGCGGCCGGTTCAAACACGGCGACTTCTAACTTCTGATTGTCACGCATCGACATCGTATATTCCTTCATCTGTCATCCCACCTTTTATTATATTATACAACAAAAAACACCTCATACCCCAATCAAGGTATAAGGTGGTAAAGACTCATTTATTTCTCTACTGACACTTGAACAGCTGGTTCGACTGCTTCTCTGATCAGTTCATCGAGCTCTAGACTGTACTGCTGCTGCTCGGCGTCTGTGTAATTGAGCAGTCTGGTCATCGTTTCGATGACTGCTTCTTTATAGTTGTATACCGTTCTGATATCAAAGTACAGTGCACCAGTTCTCCGGACGAAGAAGTCAGCCGGTTTGTAGACCATCTCATTTTGGATGCTGTAGACAAGTTCGCTGTATAGCACTAACGGCAGACCATTCACTTCATCATCCAGGCTGGCGTGGGCGATACTGAACAATTGCGGCGCATTAGAGCCGTAGCGATTTATAAGCTGCAACTGCTCTTCTGCTGACAAGCCGAGCGCCGGGTTATTGTTCATCATATCCGCCTTATATTCTTTAAACCCTTTAGACCCGCCGACATCTCCACCGGAAATCGGTGTATGCTTCGTCTGAGACGCCGGGAACTTCATGCCGTACTGCTCTTTCAGACGTTCTGCCACTAAGTCCACAATCTCTTCGGCCATATGCCGGTAGCCTGTCAGCTTACCGCCGGCAATAGTGAGCAGCCCGGAATCGCCTTCCCATATTTCATCTTTACGGGAGATTTCAGAAGGATCTTTACCTTCCTCAAGAATGAGCGGGCGAATACCTGCCCATGTTGATTCAATGTCTTTGTCTGTCACATTGACTGTCGGGAACATGTAGTTGATGGCTGCCAGCAAGTAATCCCTGTCTTCTTTAGTGACCAGCGGCGCTGTCTTCTTGTTGTTATAGAACGTATCGGTCGTACCTACATACGTCTTGCCGTCCCGTGGAATCGCAAAGATCATCCGCTTGTCTTGCTCTGTATCGAAATAGACTGCCTGTTTCAATGGGAAGACACTGCTGTCGAAGACCAGATGGACCCCTTTAGTCAGTCTCAGCTGCTTGTTATTTTTAGAATAGTCACCGCCGCGCACTTCATCTACCCACGGGCCGGAGGCATTGACGACCTTTTTCGCGAGAACTTCGAATTTATGGCCGCCGATCAAGTCATCAGCATTGATTCCGATCACCTGCTCATCACGGTCATAGACAAATCCTGCCGCCTTTGTATAGTTGATGATGTCAGCACCGTATTCCGCGGCACGTTTCATGACTTCAATCGTCAGACGTGCATCATCTGTGCGGTATTCCACATAGTAGCCGCCGCCCCGCAGACCGTCCTGCTTAACGAGCGGTTCCCGTGCTATCGTTTCTTTGACTGACAGCATTTTTCTTGTCTCTTCTTTTTTGACGTCTGCCAGAAAATCATAAACTTTCAGCGCGATGGATGTTGTCAGCGGTCCGAACGTGCCGCCTTTATGCATCGGCAGCAGCATGAATTCAGGCGTTGTAACGTGCGGTCCATTTTCATAGACAATCGCACGCTCTTTCCCTGTCTCAGCGACCACACCGATCTGCAGCTGCTTCAAATAGCGCAGTCCGCCGTGGACCAGTTTAGTCGATCTCGAGCTCGTTCCTGCTGCAAAGTCCTGCATCTCAACGAGAGCCACTTTCATGCCGCGCTGGGAAGCATCGAGAGCGATACCGGCACCGGTGATACCACCGCCGATGACTACTAGATCATATTCTGTACGATTCATTTTAGAAATAATCTGTCCACGATTTAAACTTGAGAATAACATATAATTTCCCCCTAAAAAAATTGAGACTCTGCCTACATATAATGTATTCAAAGTCTCATTTCTCTGCTTAATTATTAACTTGTATTAACTATAACATAATAATGTCAGATGTTCTAATATTATGCTTAGCGTTTCGGTTTGAACACTTGTGTCGCTTTGACGGCCTGCTGCCATCCTGAGTACAGCTGTTCACGAGATTCGCTGTCCATCTCTGGTGTGAACTCACGGTCAAGCTTCCAGCGTGTTTCAATCTCATCTTTAGATTCCCAGAAACCGACTGCAAGTCCGGCAAGATATGCGGCACCAAGTGCAGTCGTTTCATTGACTTCAGGACGCTGGACCGGCACATCCAT
Source organism: Macrococcus equipercicus (assembly GCF_004359525.2). Lineage (GTDB taxonomy): Bacteria > Bacillota > Bacilli > Staphylococcales > Staphylococcaceae > Macrococcus > Macrococcus equipercicus. The sequence continues at coordinate 460,820 of NZ_SCWC02000002.1, forward strand.
AATATCGGACTGGAACTGCATGAGGAAGTTGTTTTTAACAGCGCCACCGTCCACCCGTAAATTCTTAAGCTGAATGCCTGAGTCTTTCTCCATCGCATCCAGGACGTCACGCGTCTGGTAGGCGAGTGACTCAAGCGTTGCACGGATGAAGTGCTCTTTCTCTGTGCCGCGCGTAATGCCGAATACTGCACCGCGTGCTTCAGAATCCCAGTACGGTGTACCGAGACCGACAAAGGCAGGGACGACATACACCCCTTCAGTCGATTGAACACGAACAGCGTAGTCCTCGGATTTCGCGGAATCGTTGAACATGCGCAGCCCGTCACGCAGCCATTGTATCGCACTGCCTGCTACAAAGATTGAACCTTCAAGTGCATAGAACACTTTACCGTCGATACCGCAGGCAAGCGTTGTCAGCAGACCGCTGTCAGATTTCACTGCTTTCTCACCTGTATGCATCAGCATGAAGCAGCCTGTGCCGTACGTATTTTTTGCCTGACCCGCTGTGAAGCAGGACTGACCGAACAAGGCTGCCTGCTGGTCACCGGCGATCCCTGCGACGGGTACTTCCTGACCGAAGAAATGATGCTTCACAGTATGACCATAGACTTCACTAGACGGTTTCACTTCAGGCAGCATGGATTTAGGCACGGTCAAATACTCAAGCAGCTGCTCATCCCACTTCAGCTCATAGATATTGTACATTAATGTCCGGCTCGCATTCGTATAGTCCGTGACGTGAATCGCACCGCCTGTCAATTTCCAGACAAGCCATGTGTCTATCGTCCCGAATAACAGATCGCCGCGCTCCGCTTTTTCCCGTGCGCCTTCAACATTGTCAAGAATCCATTTGACTTTTGTGCCGGAGAAATAAGGATCAAGCAGCAGTCCTGTCTTATCGCGGAACTCCTGCTCCAGCCCCTGTTCTTTCAAGTCGTTACAGATGTCCTGCGTCTGACGGGACTGCCAGACAATGGCATGGTAGATCGGACGGTCTGTCGTCTTATCCCAGACGACTGCGGTTTCACGCTGATTCGTAATACCGATGCCGGCAATCTGGCTGGCATTGATGTTCGATTCGGTCAGTACGGAAGCGAGCACCGCAAGTGTCGTTGACCAGATCTCGTTGGCATCATGCTCCACCCATCCTGACTGCGGAAAATACTGCTTGAACTCTCTCTGTGAGACGCCGACGACCTGACCTTCCTTGTCAAAAATCATCGCCCGAGTGCTTGTTGTTCCCTGGTCAATTGATAAAATATATTTCTCCATCCATAATCTCCTCCTACATTAATTTGGCTTCTTCGCCTTTAAGCACTGCTTTGTTCAACAAGACACCGAGCAGCAGTGTCAGCAGTGTCACTACTAACGATACCCATCCTATCAAATTAATCTCACCCTTGAACAGCAGATGATAAAGCGTGGCACCAAGCATACTGCCGGCAATCGGACCGAGCACCGGCACAATCGCATATTTCCAGTTTGAGAAGCCTTTATTCGGAATCGGCAGCAGTGCATGCGCAATACGCGGACCAAGGTCACGGGCAGGGTTGATCGCATAACCTGTCGTTCCACCAAGACTAAGACCAATCGCAATAATCAATGCCCCGACAATTATAGGATTCAAACCATCCGTGAACTTGTTGGCACCGATGAACAGCAGACCCATCATCAGAATCATTGTCCCAAGAATCTCAGAAATAAAGTTGGCGACAAAGTTCGGATAGACAGGACCTGTAGAAAATACACCAAGCTTCGCTCCCGGATCTTCTTCGTCAGCAAAATGCGGCATATAATGAATCCAGACAAGCACTGCACCGATAAACGCTCCAATCATCTGCGCGAGAATATACATCGGCACTTTACTCCACGGAAACGCACCGTCGACAGCAAGTCCAATCGTCACTGCAGGATTCAAATGAGCGTCTGTGATCTGCCCGACGGCATACACACCCATGACAACTGCAAGCCCCCAGCCGACTGCTACAACAATCCAGTCACTGCCTTTTCCAAGGGCGCCTTTTAGATTGACGTTCGCAACAACTCCGCCGCCGAAAAGAATCAAAATGGCCGTGCCTACTAATTCAGCTAAAAATTCACTCATCTCATCTACTCCTTCATATAGTATGCCAATAAACAGGAAAAACCACTATTCATAATCAATAGATTAAAAATAATGGTCTCAAGTCTCGTCCGATTTATTAACTTAACCTCATGTTAACTGTTTTTGCAAACGCTGTCAAATCATTCTTTTATGGCTTCGGTTCATAGTGCTCCCAGAGTGGTCTGTGACTTGTCGTAATGAGCTCTGCACCGTGAGCTATAGCCGCTTCTACTTCTTCGACCGTCTCTATTAAACCACCCGCTATAATCGGTTTATCGGTCTTTGCCTTCACTTGATTGATGACTTTTGATGCGATGCCGGGCATCACTTCGACGAAATCAGGAGCCGCCTGCTGAATGAGCAAGAAGCTGCGCTGCAGTGCACTCGTATCAAGGATAAAGACCCGCAGCACTGTCTTGACACCGAGATGATTCGCTTTTTTCACAAGTTTCGGCTTCGTCGTGATGATACCGGCCGGCTTATACTTCTGGACGATATATTCGACTGCTGCTTCATCGGTCGACAGCCCTTTAATAAGGTCCAGATGAATATAAGCCTTCTTATCTGCTGATTTCAGCAAGTTCAATATGTTCGTCAAGTGACCGATATGTGTATCGAGAATAACACAAGTGTCGTAATTCATCGTGTTGAACCGTTCTATATCTTTTATTTCCCGTATTGCCGGTAAAATCATTACATCACCCGCTTAAATAGTTTTTCCAGGTCGTAGCCCGTGAATTGGATGGTGATCGGTCTGCCGTGCGGACAAGTATACGGCTCGGAAGTGAAACTGAGCTCCTCAATCAGCCGCGCCATATCGGCATGTCTTAAATAATGATTGGCTTTAATCGATTTCTTGCAGCTCATCATGATCGCCGTGTCCTCCCTGAATTTATTCAGGTCGACCGACTGATGATTCAAGCAGTAATCGATAATATCCTTGATCGTCTCTTCAGCATTCGCTGGAAACCATACCGGGACTTCCTGCACGATATAATCACTGCCGCCGAAGTTCTCAAGCACAATACCTACGGCGTTCAGTTCGTCAAGATGACGGTTGATGCGCAGCGCTTCATCATTTGTGAATGTAAGTGTCAACGGAAGTAACAGCGGCTGCACATCATGCGTCACCTGCCCGATCCGCGTCTTGAAGTATTCATATTTAATCCGTTCCTGTGCAGCGTGCTGGTCAATCATATACATGCCTTCGTCGTTCTGCGCGATGATATAAGTCCCATGCACCTGTCCGACGACTTCCATGAAAGGCAGCTTACGCTCACGCGGCTGGTCAAGTGGCGCTTGTTCCGGCGTTTGTTCCAGCGGTGGTTGTTCCGGCAGAGGCTTATTGTCACGCTGGGTCACCGGCGTTTCCGGCAATGCTTCTCTGATCACTGCTTTCACTGCCGGCGGCTCGACTGCTGGATCAGCAATCAGCTGCTGGTCATAGCTGAATTTCTGCTGCTCAAACTTCTCCAGCACTTTGTTCTTTTTAACGTCTACTTGTGGAATCAGTGAGCGGCCGAGCAGTGCCTGCTTGATCAGCTGTTCTATCAGCGCCATCAAATCCGCTTCCTTCGACAGTCGCACTTCCTGCTTTGTCGGATGGACATTGACATCGACAAGCGCCGGGTCCATCTTAATATGGAGAGCGGCAATCGGATAACGGCCGATCGGCAGCAGCGTGTGATAGGCAGTCATCATGGCTTTTGTCAGCATGAAATTACGGATATAGCGGCCATTGATGAACAGCGAGATATAATGACGGTTCGCACGCGTGTGTTCTGGCTTCGCGACGAGACCGGTCACCTCGTAGTCTCCGGTCTGCCCTGTGATCTCTACTAAGTCACGGGCAATCTTCATGCCGTAAATCGATGCCATCACTTCAGCGAGTCTGCCGCTGCCTGTCGTCTGCAGCATCATTTTATCATCCGCATAGAACGTGAAGCGGATCTTTGGATGGCTCATCGCAAAGCGGTTCATCATATCCGTGATTTTGCCGAGCTCGGTATGCAGACTTTTGACGTACTTCAGCCTGGCCGGCGTATTATAGAACAGGTCGCTGACCGTAATCTCTGTTCCCTGCTTAGCACGTGTCAATGATTGTTCCATGCGGCCGCCTGCAACCGACAGCTGGTGACCGATCTTGCCGTCCGCACATGATTTCATGACGACTTTACTGACTGCAGAAATACTGGCGAGCGCTTCACCGCGGAAACCGAGCGTCCGTATATGAAATAAATCATGGTCACTGTTAATTTTACTTGTGGCATGACGGCCAAACGCAAGCGGCATATCCTCCTCCAGTATACCTGCACCGTTATCGCTGACCGTAATAGTCTGCAGACCTGCTTCAGTGACTTTCACCGTAATCTGGGTGCTGCCTGCATCGATTGCGTTCTCGACCAGTTCCTTGACGACAGAAGCAGGCCGTTCGACAACTTCTCCTGCGGCAATTTTATTGGCAAGCTGGATATCCAGCTCCTGAATGATGCCCATTAACGTCCACCTGCTTTATCCTGGAGTTCCTGCAGCTTAAGCAATGCTTCAATCGGTGTCATCCGTGCGATATCAAGGCGTGTCAATTCTTCTTCGACGCCTGAATCAAACAGCTGAAAAGCTGTCTGTTCATAGACCGGTGTTTCTTTGACGGACGGCTGCTCAAAGTGTGTGAGAATCTCACGTGCCCGGCTGATGACCGGTTCAGGCAGCTCCGCCAGCTGTGCGACGTGGATACCATAACTGTTCTCAACCGCGCCCGGCATCACTTTATGCAGGAAGATCAGCTCCCCGTTGTATTCCTTCGCTGCCACGTGAATATTGTTCAACCCGCTGAGCGTCCCGTCCAGCTGCACGAGTTCATGGTAATGCGTCGAGAACAATGTCTTCGCCTGAATGTGATCATGAACGTATTCAATCATCGCCTGGGCGAGACTGATACCGTCGTATGTCGAAGTGCCCCGCCCGATCTCATCAAAGATGATCAGACTGTTTTTTGTGGCATTGTTCAGCGCATTTCTAGCTTCCAGCATCTCCACCATAAATGTACTCTGGCCGGACACTAAGTCATCTGCTGCACCGATCCGTGTGAAGATCTGGTCGAAAATCGGCAGCTCTGCCCGGCTGCACGGGACAAATGAACCCATCTGCGCCATCACACTGATGAGCGCAACCTGCCGCATATAAGTACTTTTACCTGACATATTCGGTCCTGTAATCAGATAGATGAAGGCATTATCATGCAGTTCGCAGTCATTCGGTACATAGTCCTCACGGTTCATTACCTGCTCGACGACCGGATGACGCGCATCACTTAAATTCAACATACGCTCGTCTGAGAACTCCGGCCGCACATAGTCATTTTTCTGTGAGACTTCGCTGAAATTCTGCAGCACATCAAGCACCGCTATTCTTTTAGCTGCTGCCTGCAGAAGCGTCAAGTAGGACTTCAGCGTCTCTCTCAACGTGACAAACAGCTCATATTCCAGGTCAACCGCTTTTTCTTCAGCACCGAGAATGAGTGTCTCTTTTTCTTTCAGCGACTCTGTGACGAAACGTTCTGCATTCGATAATGTCTGCTTGCGTGTATAACCGAAGCGGTCCGCATCAAACTGATGCAGATTCGCTTTTGAGATTTCAATATAATAGCCGAACACTTTGTTGTAGGCGACTTTCAGTGAACGTATGCCTGTTTTATCGCGCTCCTGCTGCTGCAGTTCACTCAGCCACAGCTTCCCGTCTTTAGAAGCCGCCCGGTAATGGTCCAGCTGCTCATTGAATCCGGCCTTGAAGACCCCGCCTTCTTTAATCGACTGCGGTGCCTCTTCATTCAGCCCGTCAAGAAGCGTGACAATATGAGCCAGCTCATCAGCCGGAATCTGCTCGATATCGAGGCGGCTCAGGAGCTCATTCAATACCGGCAGCTGCTCCAGCGAATATTTCAGCTGGACCAGGTCCTTCGCGTTGACGTTACCATAGCTGATGCGGCCGACAAGCCGCTCGATGTCATAAACGTCGTTCAGCGCCTGGCGCAGTTCATCCCGTTCCAAGAAATGCGCATTGAATAGTTCCACATGATTCAATCGGTCTTCAATCTGACTTTTACTGATCAGCGGCCGTTCAATCCATTCTTTCAGCAGGCGATGGCCCATCGGTGTTTTTGTCTCATTAAAAATGGACAGCAGCGTGCCTTTTCGTGTTTTCAGCCGGATGCTTTCTGTCAGTTCAAGATTGCGCTTCGCATAAAAATCAAGCCGCATATAATCAACCGCGTGATAATACACCGCCGGCTCAATATGAGCGAGGTTCCGTTTCTGTGTCATCGTCACATAATCGAACAAGAGATGGACTGCAGGCTGGAGCGTTTTCTCTAACTGTCCGGCCTGCTCGGGTAAGTCCGTTGACAGCTGGTCGTGCACTGACAGGACAGTCGTCACTGCCTTTATTTTCGCAGTCAGCGTATGACTGAACGGTTCAGCAGTAATGATCTCGCTTGGTTTCACTGCTGCCAGTTCATTGAAGAATGTCTCTTCATCGCACAGCGTCACTTTCAGTTCTCCCGTGGATACATCACAATAAGCAATATTAAAATGCTCTGCGAGAGAGACAGCCATCAAATAGTTATGACTGTCTTCATCAAGTGATGTATCCATCACGGTGCCGGGTGTGATGATCTGCACGACTTCCCGTCTGACCATTCCTTTGACTTCGCGCGCATTCTCCATCTGTTCGCAGACCGCGACTTTATATCCTTTCTCAATCAGCCGTTCAATATAGCCGCGTGCTGAATGGTGCGGGACACCGCACATCGGTATCGGATTTTTCTTGTCACGGCGTGTCAGTGTGATTTCGAGCTCTCGTGCAGCGGTCAGTGCATCGTCATAAAACATTTCGTAAAAGTCACCAAGGCGGAAAAATAATATACTGTCCTGATGTTCTTCTTTCATCGCTAAATATTGTGCCATCATCGGCGTCGGTTTCATACACTTCAATCCTTTATAACTTAATAATGCCGCGTTGAATAATCAAGGGGACCCTCCATGTTCTCCTCCTGATGTAAAAAATAGCCGATTCATACTGAACCGGCTCATGTTTTAGTTTCCGCAGCCAGGTGCTGAATTCGCACGCTGCGCTCCTGTTTCTCCTGCTAAATAATCGCCACCGGTAGAAATCACAATCTCATCGGTGACGGTCTGACTGATTGCGTGTGACACCATCTGCAGCAATGAATTGACTTCTCCCTGCGCTTCTTTGAACTGATCGACAAGCGGCATCTCGTCCAGTTCCTTCTCGACGTTCTCGATTTTTACCTCCACCATTGTCAACGCTTTTTCCTTGCCGTAATTCTCGAAGTTCACTGCCTGCTTCTGCAGTGATTTGAGCGATGCCATCTTCTCACGGACGGTCTGATTCTCATGAATCTGCGCTTCCGCACGTTTGAAGAAGTCCACCGCTTCTGTATTGGCCATCATATGACCGAGTTCTTTTGCTTTTGCTAAAATTTCATCATTTGTATACATCAATTTGCCACCTCTACTGGTTCTATTATTTCAATCAGTTCACCGTTCATTGAATAGCGTTTTGTTTCCGTCACGCGGACGCGGACAATCTTGCCGACAGCGTCAAGCGGCCCCGCAAAGTTGATGAGCTTGCTCTTATCAGTGTAGCCTGCTAAAATCGCATCGTTTTTCTTAGACGGGCCTTCGCACAGGACAAGCACTTCCTGTCCTAAGTAAGACGCGAGTTTATGCTCTGTATGATGCTCGACGACTTTGTTCAGGCGCTGCAGCCGGTCTTTCTTCTCACGCATCGGCACATTATCCTGCATGTTAGCGGCAGGCGTCCCTTCACGCGGTGAATATAAATAAGTATAGGCATGCTCGAAGCCGACGCGCTCATACAAATCTATTGTATCTAAAAACTGCTCTTCCGTCTCATTCGGATACCCGACAATAATGTCTGTCGTCAGCGCGACGTCCGGCAGTGCCCGGCGGATATCTTCAACAAGCTGCAGATAACTTTCCCGTGTATATTTACGGCCCATGATCTTCAGCACTTCGTTATTACCCGACTGCACCGGCAGATGAATGTGCGGCATAATATTACCGCCGCGGGCAATGACTTCAATCAGCCGGTCATCAAAGTCCCACGGGTGACTTGTCATAAAGCGCACGCGCGGAATATCAATCTTCTGGATGTCGGCCATTAAATCACCGAGCCCGTAGTCCAGCCCTTCGATGTCTTTACCGTACGCATTGACGTTCTGCCCGAGCAGGGTGATCTCCTGATAGCCCTGGCGTGCGAGGTCGCGCACTTCACTGATGATTTCCTGCGGCAGACGGCTGCGTTCCTTGCCCCGTGTAAACGGCACAATGCAGTAAGTACAGAACTTATCACAGCCGTACATAATATTGACCCATGCCTTAATCTTGCCGGTACGTACTTTCGGCAGATTTTCAATAACGTCCCCTTCTTTGGACCAGACTTCAACAACCATCGCCTTAGACATATAGGCTTCTTCCAATATCGCGGGCAGCCGGTGTATGTTGTGCGTACCGAAGATCATATCGACATTCTGGTAAGATTTCATGATTTTGTTGACGACTGATTCTTCCTGGCTCATGCAGCCGCATACGCCGATCAAGACGTCCGGTTTTTCAAGCTTCAAATGTTTCAAGTGGCCGATCTCACCGAACACTTTGTTCTCTGCGTTCTCACGGATCGCACATGTGTTCAGCAGCACTACATCTGCCTCGTTGACATCATTAGTCGCGGTATATTCCAGTGCTTCAAGTATCCCGGCCATCACTTCTGTGTCATGCTCATTCATCTGACAGCCGTATGTACGGATGAAGAATTTACGGCCGCGGCCGAGACCTTTATATTTCTCTTCTATAGTAAAGTCATTATGATACTGAATACTTTCTTTGCCCCGCTTTTTGGCGTCTTTTAAATTCGGCGGCTGATAGACGTGCTCGAAATATTTGCTGTAGTCTTTTTCAGGCTGCTGCTCTGTCTGAGCTTCAGCGCCGGCTAATCTACTTTCTTCATTCATTAAAAACCCTCATTCCGCTTGTTAATCCTCTATATAGTATATTACTAAACAGGCGTTTAATCAAAGGTTTTTAAGCTAGTCAAGCAGCTCGTCAAAGTCGGCATGAGCACTGTTGACCATGCTGTAGTAGATGCCGCGCTGTTCGAGCAGTTCTTCCTGATAACCCTGCTCAATGATTTCACCTTGCTGCAGCACGATGACTTTATCTGCTTTTTTGACGGTGTTCAAGCGGTGGGCAATGACGATGCTTGTCCGGCCGGCCATCAATCTGTCTATCGCTTGCTGCAGCTTCATCTCAGTCACCGTGTCGATGGAACTCGTCGCCTCATCAAGCAGTAGAATCGCCGGATCCAGTACAAGCGCCCGTGCAATGGCAAGCAGCTGCTTCTCACCTTGTGACAGGCTGGAATCCTCCCCTGCTATGACAGTGTCAAAGCCTTTATCCAGTCTGACAATAAAGTCATAGGCATTCGCATCTTTCGCTGCCTGAATGACTTCTTCATCGGTCGCATCCAGCTTGCCGTATTTAATGTTGTCAGCGATTGTGCCGTCAAACAGGAAAGGGTCCTGCAGCACGTAGGCGATCTGGCTGCGCAGCGTCTTCCGCGGGATATCCCGCACGGAAATACCGTCTATTAAAATATCACCGCTGTTAATATCATAGAAGCGGTTGAGGAGCTGGACGATTGTCGTCTTCCCGGCACCGGTAGCACCGACAAGCGCCACTGTCTCACCCGGCAGGACATCAAACGTGACATGATTGATGACATTTTTCTGCTGTTCCTCGTCATACTTGAACGTCACATCATTGAACGTGATGCTGCCATTGATCTGCAGGCTGCGGTTATCGTTATCAATATCCGGCTCTGCAGGTTCATCGAGGATGGAGAAGACCCGTTCCGCGCCGGCCAGTGCTGACAATACTTCATTGAACTGGTTGGCAAGGTCAGACAACGGCCGCGTGAACTGTCTCGCATATTCGGCGAAGATGACAATCGTACCGACCGTCACACCGTAGCCGTTCAATGCCAGCAGGCCGCCGACACCTGCAACAACCGCGAACGAAATATTGTTCAGCAAGTTCATGACTTTCGGGATAAAACTTGAGTACGTAATCGCCCAGAAGCCATTTTCACGCACGCTTCGATTCTTCTCTTCGAAGCCGCTGATCACCGCCTCTTCCTGCGAGAAGACTTTGACGACCTGCTGGCCGGAAATGATCTCTTCGATATAGGCGTTCATTTCGCCGAGCGCATGCTGCCGTTTTTTGTAGAGCGGTCCAGTCCGTCGTGTGATCCAACGTGTAGCGAAAAACATCAGCGGGATGATAAGCATCGTCAGGACGGTCAGCAGCGGACTGAGCATGAGCATGACAATAATTGTACCGACAAGTGTCACAATACTTGACGTGAACTGGATGAACGATGAGTTCAGCACTTTCGAGATGTTTTCTATATCATTGGTCATCCGGCTCATCAGTTCACCGTGCTGCCGCTTGTCAAAGAACGGAATACTCAGCGACTGCATGTGGCTGAACAGCTGCATCCGCAGTCTGTATATCGCTTTCTGTGCGATGTCGACCATGAAGTATGCAGCAAGATAAGTCAGTGCAGACAGGGCGATATAGACTGACATGAGCAGCAGCAGCTGGTTGAGCAAGCCGTCAAACTGTTGCGGAATAATTTTGTGGTCAATGATCTGACCGATGATATAAGGACCGATTAAACTGAGGAGCGACGTGATGATGACCAGGAGAATCACCGCAACGAGCAGCCACTTGCGGTCTTCCATCAGCTGCCATAATCTGTAGAGCGTCTGCTTCCAGTCTTCAGCCCGCTTGACTTTCTTCTTGGGCTTACGCTTTAAATCTTCAGCAGTCAATATTCTATCGTGCGAGAAAACGTTTTTAATCATAATCTGTCCCCTCCTGGCTGGCTACAATGTTCTGGTACAGCGTCGACTGCTGCAGCAGCTGTTCATGCGTACCGAGACCTTCCATCCGGCCATGGTCAAGCAGTAAAATCTGGTCGGCTGTCTTAGCGGTATGCACTTTCTGCGTGACGATGATGCGTGTCATTTGGAGCTCTTTCAATGCATCGAACAGCTGATTCTCTGTATGGATGTCCAGTGCTGACGTACTGTCGTCGAGTATTAATATCCCGGGCTTGCGGATCAAGGCCCGCGCAATCGCCAGCCGCTGTTTCTGGCCGCCGGACAAATTGACGCCCTGCTGACCGACCCGAGTCTCATACTGCTGGTCAAAGCTCATGATAGATTCATGAATCTGCGCAAGCTGTGCCGCATCAGCGACTGCTTCAGTCGTCGCATCATTATCTCCCCAGCGTACATTATCATTGACGCTGCCCGTAAAGAGCACGGTCTTCTGCGGCACATAGCCGATATAATCGCGCAGCGCATTGACGTTCCAGTCATCGATGTTCCGGTCATCAATCGTGATGCTGCCGGACGTCGCCTGATACATCTTCGGAATCAGACTGAGCAGCGCTGACTTACCTGAGCCGGTCTGTCCCATAATGACGAATTTCTCGCCTTTATTCACGGTGAATGAGATATTTTCCAGCACATAGTCATTGGATGCCGGATACTTGAAGGACACACGGTCAAATATCACGTTGCCCGCAGTATGCGCTTCACCGGAATCGGCAGCCTCATAAGCTTCATCTGCAGGTGTCGTCAATATTTCACTCATGCGGTCAGCGCTTGCCTTAGCGCGGGAATAGCTGATGATGATAAAGGCAAACATCGAGAAGCCGCCCTGCATTCTGAGCGCATAGTTGATGATCGCGACTAGATGGCCGACCGCTATAGCATTGGCGCTGATGGCCGCTGCCCCGAACCAGATGACCGCAAGCAGTGACAAGTTCATGATGATCAGCAGCACCGGCATAATGCTCTCCATCAACCGCATCGCTTTTATTGTGTCTGTTTTAAGCGGTGTGGCGATCGTGTCGAACTTCTCGGTTTCGTACGGGCCGTTCAAGCTTGATTTGATGAGGCGTACGCCTTCTAAATTCTGCTGGATAAACCGGTTCAGCCCATCCATCCGCTGCTGAATGCGCAAAAAGATCTTCATCCCGGCTCGCGCTGTCACAAATAAGAAAATGGCAAGGAATGGCGTCCCGATGACCAGATAAACCGCAATGTCCGGCGCCACAACGAAGCTCATGATAATACTGCCGATGACCATTAGCGGTGCTTTCAGCATGATTCTGAGACTCATGAACAGCACCATTTCAGTCGCAATGACGTCACTCGTCAGCCGGGTGATGATGCTTGACGTTCTGAAGCGGTTCAATGTTTTGACGGAGAAATTCTGAATCCGCCGAAAAATGGCATTACGCAGATCATAGGAGAACATATGACAGACGTGCGCCGCTATGTAGGAATTGATGATACCTGACACAAATGCCGCTACACTGATAGCGACCATAATCAGTAAATACTTGCTGACATATGCCGTGTCGTTCTTTAATATGCCGTTGTCAATAATATGACTCATCAGCACAGGCGCATACAGGTCGACGCCAAGTTCAACGAACATCAGCAGCAGTGCACAGACAATCAGCCCTAAATAAGGCTTCGTAAACTTAAGGATAACTCTCATTTTATCACCGATCTTTCGTAATCCGATATATTTATTCATATTATGCCACATTACTTGTTAGGTGGGAATTTATAAATCTGTTGCTTATAAAATAAACCATCATTATAATGAGGTAGATTGAAACTTACTGAAATGGAGTCTTTCTATGAACATCATATCCAGTCTCATTGATTTTATTTTACATATTGACGACTATCTTGTGACTATCGTCAAAGACTACGGCACGATGACCTATGCGATTCTGTTCCTCATCGTTTTTGTCGAAACAGGTCTTGTCATCATGCCGTTCCTGCCGGGTGATTCCCTGCTGTTTGCTGCAGCGGCTCTCGCTCCTCAAGGCGCCCTCAACATATGGCTGCTGTTCATCGTCTGTGTCATAGCAGCCGCGCTTGGTGACACTGTCAACTACCACATCGGTAAGGCAGCAGGACTCGGTGTGACGAATCACCGGACATTCGGCCGCTTCATCAAAACTGAGCATCTTGAGAAAGCGACGACTTTCTTCAACAAATACGGCGGAAAAACAATTGTCATGGCCCGCTTTATGCCGTTCATCCGGACATTCATTCCGTTTGTAGCAGGCGCAAGCCGCATGCATTACAGCTACTTCATTCTTTATAACATTATCGGCGCTGTCGTATGGGTGGCTGTCTGTCTTGGGCTCGGCTACTTCTTCGGCAACCTTCCAGTTGTCAAAAACAACTTTGAGGTTGTACTCATTCTGATTATCGTCGTCTCTGTGCTGCCTGCTGTCATCAGCGGTATACGCGGATTAATGGCTGGGCGTCAAAAATAACCACTTCTCACATGAGAAGTGGTTTTTTGGTTATCTCAATAAGTCCAGCAGTTCATGACGCAGCACTTGAGTGTCCTCAGCGCTCAGGCGTGACGTATCATGCACCTGCTGAATGACAGCAGGCTTGCCTTCAAGCACAGCGACTTTATCAGACAGCTTAACGGCTTCTTCAATGCTGTGCGTGATCATCAGCACGGTCCGCTGCTCCATAGCCAGTATTTCTTTCAGCCACTGCTGCATGTCAATGCGGGTGACTTCATCAAGCGCGCTGAACGGTTCATCGAGCAGCAGCAGACTTCCCGGACTGTTCAGCGCCCGGATAAATGACACCCGCTGGCGCATACCGCCGGACAGCGTACTTGGCATCGCGTCTTTTATCGCAGTGAAACCGCACCGTTCAATCAGCTGCAGTGTCCGGGCGCGGTCTGCTGTCCCGCGTATCTCCTGACCGAGCTCCACATTCTCAAGCACAGTCCGCCACGGCATGAGTGACGGTGTCTGCGGCATATAGGAGACGTGACCCGTATGACCGGTAATCGCCTGTCCACCGAGCAGCACATCACCTCCGGCAGGCGTCATGAGCCCGCCGATAATATTGAAGAGCGTGGTCTTCCCGCTGCCGGACGGGCCGAGCAGCGTGACAAACTCTCCTGCTGTGACAGAGAGATTAATGTCCTTTAATACTTGGTGACTGCCGAAGTGGTGCGCAATATGACGTAATTCCAGTAAGTCAGCGATGCCACTTCACCACCTTTCGTTCCAGCAGCAGAATGACGCCGTATATAATGAGCGCAAACAATATGATCCAGACGATGGCTACAAACACTTTGTCCACTTGAAAAGCACGCTGTGAGAGAATCATATATTTACCGAGCCCTTTATCACTGCCGAGCCATTCCGAAATGATGGCCCCCATCACTGAATAAGTGCCCGCAATGCGCAGACCATTGAAGAAGTACGGCAGCGCGTTCGGCCACTCAAGTTTTGTGAAGAGCTGCATTTTGCGCGCGCCGCTGATCTTCATGTACTTCATTAAATCTTTGTCAGCCGACTTAAAGCCCTCCAGCAGACTGACAGTGATCGGGAAGAAGCAGACGAGCGTGATGACGATCAGTTTCGGCAGCAGACCGAAACCGAACCAGATGACAAGCAGCGGCGCAATGACGATGACCGGAATGTTCTGGCTCATAATCAGCAGCGGATAGACAAACGGTTCAAGCGCCGGCACTAAATGAAGCACGACCGCAACCGCTATACCGAAGACGACTGACATGACGATGCCTTCAAGCACCAGCATGACTGTCGGAACGAGATGAACCCGGTAGTCACTGAAGCCCGTGACAAATTCCCGGACGATCGCAGATGGCGCGGGCAGCGTATACGGGTCGACATGGAGCAGTCTGACAAGCGCTTCCCAGATGACAAGGAGAACGAGCATGAACAGACCAAACTTCAAATAATACGTCATCGGTAGTTCTTCACGAGCTCTGCCATCGACGCATCAGCTGCGTGATAGAACTTCACCTGTGAAATCACACTTGTGCAGTCTAGTTCCATCATCCGCCGGTTCATCTGCCCAATGAGCGGCAGCAGTTCTGCCATAGTGCCTTCTATCGTTGTTTCAAGTGGTGACACGAAATAAGGCAGCCCTGACGCGTCGATAACAGCGATCGCTGCGTCGACATACGGGATGACATCCTCCCCGCCCGGTGTCTTTGGAATGATCTGAATGCTCATTAATGTATCAGCCATGTCTATTCCTCCACGAATTTGTTAGTATAAGCTTGTTCCGGGTTGAAATCTTTCTTGATGACTTTATTCTTCTTCATGAACTCCCCGAAGTTTTTCCAGACAGCGGCATCCTGCATGCCCCAGCTTGAAGCATCGGCTTGGTATTTGTCTTTCAAGTACTGCTGGCTTTGTTCTACGAGTTCGCGTTTATCTTTCAGTTCCGGCGCTTCTTTGATTAAGATGTCAGCACTTTTCTTCGGCTCTTTGATCGCATATTCATAACCTTCTTTAACCGACTGCATGAACGCTCTGACCGTCTTGCTGTCTGATTTGATGTACTTCTCATTGGCGATGAATAACGGCGTATAGTAATCGAGGTTTTTATCATAGTCGATCAAATACTGCATGTTCACTTTCTCACCGCGTGTCTCAGCTTCAATACCTGTCCAGCCGTAGAACACCCAGGCGAAGTCGATATTCTTCTTGGAAGCCGTGAAGAAATCTGTGTCACCGATATTGACGATTTTCACATTTTTTGAGTCCGCCCGCTCTTTTTTCATGATCGCGTTGATAAACGGCTCCTCTATCGGTGCACCGAAGCCGCCGTAAGTTTTTCCTTCATAGTCTTTCGGCGACTTGATGTTTTTATCGGCAAGGCTCATGAAGCCGCTCGTATTATGCTGGATGATCGCGCCGATGGACTTGACCGGTACGCCTTCTGTGCGCTCCTGTGTCAATATTTCCTGTGAGCTGATACCGAACTGCGCTTTACCTGCCGCCACCAGCTGATCCGCTGTGACATCACCCGGTGTTTTAATGGTCACATCAAGACCGTGCTTCTTGAAATAACCCTTCGCCTCTGCGACATAGATTCCTGTATGGTTCGTGTTCGGTGTCCAGTCGAGCATCAATGTCACTTGCTTCAGTTCCTTACTGTTACTTTCCTCTTTCTTGTCCGCCGTCTGACTGCCGCACGCTGCCAGCAGCAAGCAGGACGACCCGATGATCAATGCCTTCTTCACAATTTTTCCTCCAATAAAAAACACACAACCTCAAGAAGGGTTGTGTGCAAAGACACTTCCCTCCGCCAGCATTAACTAGATCAGGTCGATAAGGGTTTAGGACGCATCCAGTCTCAGCACTCAAGTGCTCCCCCAGTGTTTTTTCTATATTTCACTCATGTGATTACTTAAATTGTAACATAAGTTCGTTGAAATCTTCTTCTTTTATTTCGATATTTTCTTTGACAAGTGACGGGCTGTAACCGTCAATCTGGTCAGCGTAGCTTTTTGTCACAGTGTCCTGATAGACAATACCTGTCACTAAACCATCATGCGCCATCACAGTGGACAGGGCAAGTGCCTTATTTGACGGGTCATAGCCGTCAATCGTGCTGAGCTTCGTAATATTCTCTTTGAACCAGTCGTATGTGTTCACTTTGTTGTAGGTCACACATGGCGAGAAGACATTGATGAATGAGAAGCCTTTATGCTGTATACCCGCTTCAATGATGGCTGTCAGCTCTTTAATGTCTGACGAGAAGCTCTGAGCGATGAATGTCGCCCCGCTTGTCAACGCCAGCTGCAGCGGTGATACGTTCTGCTCGATAGCACCGTGCGGCGTCGTCTTAGTGACAAATCCCGGCGCTGAGCTCGGAGACGTCTGACCTTTCGTCAAGCCGTAGATCTGGTTATCCATCACGATATACGTGATATCGATGTTTCGGCGCAGCGCATGCACTGTATGCCCCATACCAATCGCGAAACCATCACCGTCACCACCGGAAGCGATGACTGTCAGCTCCTGGTTCGCCATCTTAACGCCCTGCGCAAGCGGCAGCGCACGGCCGTGAATAGAGTGGAAGCCATATGAGTTCACATAGCCTGACAAACGACCGGAACAGCCGATACCTGTAATGATCGCCAGGTTCTCAGGTTCGAGACCCGCGCCCGCTGCCGCTTTCTGGATTGCAGCCTGCACG
Source organism: Macrococcus equipercicus (assembly GCF_004359525.2). Lineage (GTDB taxonomy): Bacteria > Bacillota > Bacilli > Staphylococcales > Staphylococcaceae > Macrococcus > Macrococcus equipercicus. Next base: position 478,108 of record NZ_SCWC02000002.1, read on the forward strand.
GAGAAGTCACCGCAGCCTGGGCACCAGTTAGGTTTTACGTCATTTCTAAAATCTTTGAATGTAGCCATTTATAATAACTCCTTTGCAGTCACAACAGAATTGATCTGTTCTTCAATTTCGTGCGGCAAAATAGGTGTGCCATCGTATTTCACGAAGCTGTGAATTTTATTTTGATGATTCACGTTCATCTTGATGATCTGTGCCAGTTGTCCCTGATAGTTGTTCTCAGCGACGATGACACGTTTCGCTTTATCGAATGCCTGCTGCACTTCTGCTGTCGGGAATGGATGCAGCTGCTTGATGTGCAGGTGGTTCACAGATGCATCCACGCGGTCCATCGCTTCTTCGATGGCACCGTATGTTGAAATAAAGCCGATGACAAGCACGTCCGCCGCTTCAAATCCACCGGTTTCAACGACCGGCTCTGAAATTTTTAAGTTCGCGATTTTTTCCATCCGTTTTTTCATCTGCTTAATGCGGTTGACAGGACTTTCAGACGGTTTGCCGTCTTCTGCATGTTCCACGCCGGTAACATGATGAATGCCGTTTTTAACGCCGGGAACCGTTCTCGGCGACACGCCTGACGCTGTCACTTCATAACGCTTGAAGTAGTCTTTGTTTTCGCGCTCAGGTACTTCTGTGACCAGGTTACCGCGCTCTATTTTAATGCGGCTGTAGTCAAGTTCAGGCACGGTCTGCTTACCGAGTGATAACTGCAGGTCGCTTAAAATAATGACCGGACACTGGTACTGTTCCGCCAGGTTGAATGCTTCCACTGTTGTATAGAAGGCATCTTCTGCGGTAGTCGGTGCCACAACAATCTTCGGAATATCACCGTGCGTACCGTAGATCATCTGCATCAAGTCTGACTGCTCCTGCTTCGTCGGCAGTCCAGTAGATGGGCCGCCGCGCATCGTGTTGATGACGACAAACGGCTGCTCTGTCATACCGCTCAAGCCGATCGCTTCCATCATCAGTGATAAGCCGGGACCTGCTGACGCCGTGAATGATCTGACCCCCGCATAGTTGACACCGATCGCCATGACCGCCGCTGCAATCTCGTCTTCCGTCTGGATGACTGTACCGTTAAACTTCGGCAGCTTGTCAATCATGTATTCCATGATTTCAGAAGCCGGCGTAATCGGATAGGCTGCCATAAAGCGTGCACCGCCTGCAATAGCACCGAGTGAGATCGCTTCGTTGCCGATCATGAACAGATGGCCGTTCTCACCGCTCTCTTCAAGATTGAACATATCGCCAATCTCACTGCCGTATTTCACCATTTCCTCAACGCCGAGCTGAAGCGCCTGTTTATTAAGCGCAACGATTTTGTCGCCTTTTTTCTTGAACAGTGACTCCACTAACGCTTCAAACGGTTCCAGTGACATGCCGAGCAGCTGAGCCGTCGCGCCGACCGCCACCATGTTTTTCATCAGAGCGGTGCCCAGTTCTTTAGCGATTTCTGTAAAATTAATCTCGACGAATAAACCCGTGTAATCTTCCGGTTTTTCCGGCGTGAACTTGCCATCCGCTAAAATAATACCGTTCTCATTTAATTCGTGGTAGTTTAAATCAATCGTCTCCTGATCGAATGCCACCAATATATCTAGGTCATCGCTGATTGCGTAGACCGGTGTCGTAGAGACACGAATTTTATTATTTGTATGGCCGCCTTTAATACGGCTTGAAAAATGTCTGTAACCGTAAAGGTAGTATCCTTGTCTGTTTAATGCTGTTGAAAAGATCTCCCCTGTTGATTCAATCCCTTCACCTTGCTGTCCGCCAACTTTCCACGAAATTTGTGATCTCACATCACTAACCTCCTCGAATTCTCTTCATCTAATATAACAGAAAACCTCCACCAGAACATGTCTGGTGAAGGTTTTCACATGAAAATCATACTAATGGCCGATAAACGGATGATCGTCATTGATTAAAATCCGCTCAATCTTTTTCGTGCGGCCTGTTTTATCGAGCTCGATGAATACACCGGATAGCATACCGCGGCCGGTATCATGCAGCACGTGCTTGACCGGCAGTGCCGTCAGGAAGCGGTGGATGACCTCGTCCTTGTTAATACCGAGTATGCCGTCGTAATGGCCCGTCATCCCTACATCTGTAATAAACCCTGTGCCGCCCGGCAGCACCCGCTCATCAGCGGTCTGAATATGTGTATGCGTGCCGACAACCGCACTGACGCGGCCGTCCAGATAATAACCCATCGCGCCTTTCTCAGATGTTGTCTCCGCGTGGAAATCAACAAAAATATAAGGCGTCTCTTTCCGCGCTTCAGCGATCAGTTCGTCCGCCTTCTTGAACGGGCAGTCAATCGCCGGCATAAACGCCCGGCCCTGCAGATTGATCACCGCAAGCTTGTCCTGATTGAAACGCACCATCTTCATGCCGACACCAGGTGCCTCGGCTGGATAGTTCGCAGGCCGGATCATCTTGATGTCCTGGTCCAGCAAGTCATAGACCTCACGCTGACCATACGTATGATTGCCGAGCGTCACCATATCCACGCCCTGCGTCATCATTGACTTATAGATCTTCTCCGTGATACCTCGGCCATGAGCTGCATTCTCGCCGTTCACAATCGTCACGTTCGGTCTATATTGACTCTTCAGCTGCGGTAAATATGTCTCCAGCATATCGCGCCCGATTGCACCGACGATATCACCGATAAATAATAGTCTCATTATTAACTCCTTTAGTTCACATGTATATTATTTTTCAAAATGCTGCTTATGATTTTTATCCAAGTAAAACTCAAGTTTCACTTGATCTTTACTGGTCCGGTAGTAGTAATAGTAGTTCGGATCACCTTTCACTTTCACTTCCACCATGTAGTTTTTGTCACCGCTTCTGTTGGCCATAAATCCTTTTGCCTTGAAGTCCTCTTTCTTCACGTGCTGTTCCTTCACCATGTATTCAGCAACACGCTCCTGCACAGTGCTCACTTTGTACTGAATGAAGCCGTATATACCGGCAAACAGCATCGTGACAACAAGCACAATGCCTATCAGCCATCTCATCGTTTTATTCGTCATACTGTCGTTCCTTTCCTCGTACTCTCAATTACTGTAACATAAAAATTGATCAGCTGACGTACTAATAAGTAAACTTCATATTTAAACAGATGCGTTAAACGTTAAAAGCCCTTTTGTCCATCTGTTCATCTTCGTGTACTATATCTGAAATCTTCATTGGTTTCTAGCCATACAATAAAAGATGAGTTTCTGTACATAAAATTAGATAGCAATTGATAGTGTATAGTTACTTAATAAATGAGAATATTTTTACATGATAAAAGAGAACTAGAATGTCTAGTTCTCTTTATCTAATTCCTATGACTAGGCTATCTCTTGCTGCTTCGACTACCTCCGTGCTTATTTTATCAAGTCCGTTGATATCCATAATTCTATCAATCTGCGCAAATAAACGGTGAATCAAACGAAAATTGCCTTTTGTGATTTTTATGATAGTGGTAATAGCCTCATAATCAGAAAAATCTTCAAGTTTTAAATCAAATCCTAAGTCCTGCCACTTATACTCTAAGATATGATGTGTCTCATCCTTACTGAGTCTTTCAAATTCATGCGCAAATCCTATTCTTGAATAAAGCTGTGGGTATCTTGAAAGCTTCTTTTCAATTCCAGGCATTCCTATGAATATCATTGCCAGGTCATAAGTATCATAGATATTTCTCAGTTGTTCCAGATGCTGCACTTTAAGCCTATCAATCTCATCGACAATGATTAATTTGATTCCAGAATAACTATCAGTAAATTTCGCACCTTCTTCATTATATTTATCGACTATATAACTGGTCTGTACTCTACATATCTTAGAATCAATGCTATCAATCTGTTGACTTATTTTTGTCTGGTGTTCTGCTGGAGCAGTATAGAAGATTTTATCTACTTTTAGAATACTTTCATCAGCTTTCATTAAAATTTTTTTGATGTTGATTTCTTTAATCTGGCTACTGATATTATCCCAGTCACAGTAATATCTCGAAGAAAGTGTCTTTCCTACACCTGGCTGCCCATAACATATTCCAATATATTTATATTTAATACATGCTTCACAAAACTCGACGAATCTCTTATACTCCTTTGTCTCAATAAAAGTGGGTCTACTCATTTATATACCTCTTTAATTTTTTGACATCTTTTTTACTGGTATCAGAGTTATTTTTACTTTTTTCTTCTATTAATATATCCTTCGTACTTAGATCAGAAATCTGTTGCTTGATTTCCCTTCTTCTCTTATTCCTCGCATATTCAAGGTCTTTGATATCAATAGAATACTCTGCAAGTTCCGGTGCAATGGCAGTACAAAGGAATTCACTTTCATAGAACACACGGATTTCTGCCAGATCATTCGGATTATAGCGGATTAACACCTGTTCTCCGATATATGCTGCAAGATTGGTATTGGTATATTTAAAACCTTGAAAATGTATCCCATCTGAATGTATCTTACGAGTCTTTGCTATTTCCAGTAGTAATAAATCTAGCTCTTCTAAACTTATCGGCATATTTGGCATGAAATTATTTCTATTCCACATTTCTACTGGAGAGGATTTTTTCGTACTGTGTATCTTGTGATTATATTCGTGAACAAGATAATGATGTAGTTTTTGATTGAATTGCTTGTAATCGAGTAATTCTTGATTATCGGAGTTTCCTAGATATCCTGGCATTTGTTCTAGAAACATCTGATTGATACTTAGAAAAAATCTTTCAATCTTTCCTCTTCCTCTGGGTATGCCTACCTTAGAAAAAATTAAATTTATCTTTAGGTCCACTGCTACTTGTTCCAGGTGATTTGAAGTGAAGTCACTACCATGATCGGTATAGAACTTTTCTGGTATCCCACAAATGGGCCACTTCACATCAGCTTTGTGCCATATGGCTTGATGCAGTGTCAATGCTGTATTCTTAGCATTTGGACTTTCAAAACTGACGTGATATCCTGCCACTGCACGACTATAATCATCTAATATGATGGTCAGCCAAGGTCTATTAACATGGCCTTTCTGATCATAAACTAGAATATCCAGCATGGTGTGATCAGCCTGCCAAATCTCATTGGGTTCTGTTGATTCTCTCAACTTAACAAGGTCATATTTATTGGAATAGAATGAATCGCCCTTATGAGCATAGTCAATCAATGAAATCGGCATGCAATTGACGATATCATAAACTTGCTTGTAGCTTGGGGAAGATATTTTATTATCTTTACAGAATGTATCAATTTTTCGATGGATTGTAGCTATACTGATTCTCTTATTTTTAAGTCTGATTTTTTGTATTTCTTCTATTATAATAGAATCTACTTTTCTGGTTCCTGAATCAGATCTTTTTCTATGAATCAAACCCATCAGACCATCTGATTGATAGAGTTTCTTCCATTTATATAGTGTACTGATTGGAACTCCCGATTGAAGGGATATATCTTTCATCGGATATGCATCAAAAATGTTGGATTTTATGATATTAAACTTGGCTATCGCTTTATTACGTTGTTCATCTGAATAACTAGTGAGTCGATTCTCCATACTTTTCATCTTCTCGTTCCTCCAGTTTCTCTAGATAACGATAAATCGTAGTACGTGATACTCCCCATTTCTCCGCAACAGTTTTAATAGGTGTTCCATTATCAACAAGTGTTTTCATCAGATGAATATCATGCTCAGTCAGCTTCTCAGGTCTTCCGCCCAAGCGACCTCTTGCTCTCGCAGCCATCCGTCCTGCTGCTGATCGTTCTAATATCAGATTACGCTCAAATTCTGCAAATGCTGCAAAGAGATGAAAAAGTAATTGTCCGGTTGAACTGGATTTATCCATCGTAATATTTTCCTGTATACTATGAAAACTTACTCCTCTGTCATTCAATGTATTGACGATGGAAATTAAATCCTCCATATTTCGTCCTAACCGATCCAACCTCCAAACGACAACTGTATCTCCTGACCTGGCAAAATTAATAACTTCATCAAGACCTTGTCGTTTACTTTTGGCTCCACTGATTTTATCAGTAAATATTTTTTCACACCCATAACTTTCCAGGCTATCTTTTTGTAAATCCAAATTCTGTAATCCGGTCGAAACTCGTGCATAACCTATTTTCATAATGTTCCTCCTGTCAAAATCATTGTAACATATCTTAAAATCAGACACCTTAATGAACGTAGAATATTTGACGGGTTTTTGAACGTGACATGATATGTTTTTTACCCAAAAAATAATGAAATATCGAGTGTACAGAAAAAGAGGAGTTTCTGTACACTCATTATTTCATCATCGGATTATTTCACGGGACCTTTATTAATTAACGTCTTCACATCTTTTACAATCTCATTCTTAGGGAATTCTTCCTGACCGGTGTCTTTACCGACATAATCTTTTATCACTTTACCGTTCTGATCAATCAGATAGAATGAGGTGCCATGTGTAGCCTGATCAGTCCCAATGGTCGGGGCGGCGACAAGCGCCTTGAAATTTTTTGCCGCAAAGTCTGCGATTTCTCTTGGTTTATATCCTGTCACAAGCTTCCATTTACCATCAGTCTGATCCAGGTCTTTTACATAATTTTTTAGTTTAGTCGGAGAATCTACTTCAGGGTCTACACTCATGCTGAGAATCCCATAATCTTTAACTCCTTTTTTTTCGAGTTCGTCTGTAACATCACTCATATTTTTGGTCATCGGCGGACAGACCGTTTCACATTTCGTAAATATAAAGTCTACGAGCCACACTTTTCCTTTCATCTCTTTCGTATTGAATGTTTTCCCTTCCTCGTCAGTTGCTGTGAAACTGGATAGTTGATTGCCATAGCCTTCCTGGACTTTTACGTTTCCACAGCCTGCCAGTACAAGCAGTAGGATGAGTAAGATTGATTTCTTCATTAGATATTCTCCTTCATTCAATTATATAGTTGATTAATATCGATTCTTATATTATACTACATTCAACTAATTAATTGAATAAGGAGTTTTTAAATGACTAATTATACGTGTGATGTCGTCTGTCATAATGAAGAACAAGTCAGTCGAGTGAAACGTCATCTAAATCAATTACCGATGAAAGATGTTACGTTGTTCCTTAAAGCCATCGCAGATGAAAACCGTTCGAAGATTGTCAGTGCATTATGTGCTGAAGAGGAACTATGTGTCTGTGATATCTCCTGTATCCTGGATATTTCAATCGCCAATGCCTCCAGTCATCTAAGGAAGCTTCATAAACAGGGAGTCGTCAAAACAAGGAAGGATGGTAAACTGGTTCATTACAGTCTTGATGATCAACACGTCAGACAGATCATGGAAATGACCATCGAACATATGGAGGAAATCGCATGAGTACGAATAATGAGAAAAAAGCCTACCGCATACAGAACCTTTCCTGCTCAAGCTGCGCAAAGACATATGAAGCTAATCTGAAAGCATTACCTAATGTAATCGATGCAGAAGTTAATCATACGGCTGCGAAGATTTATATTACTGGTGATGCGACGATTGCGGAGATGGAGAAAGCCGGCGCATTCGATAACGTTAAAGTGAGAGATGTCAATGAACGTAAAATCGAAAAAGAAAATTTCTGGAAGAAGAAAGAGAATTATCCTGTCTACTTGGCTGCTGTCATCGTTCTTATCAGCCTGATCCTTTCCTTTACTTTAGGAGAGAAACATATTCTGCCGACAATCGGTTATCTGGCGGCAATCATCATCGGAGGATATTCTCTTTTCATCACCGGATTTAAAAACCTGATTCGATTGAAGTTTGATATGAATACATTGATGACGATTGCGGTTATCGGTGCTACCTTAATCGGAGAATGGCAGGAAGGAGCGACTGTTGTCATCCTGTTTGCGATAAGTGAAGCACTGGAACGCTATTCAATGGATAAAGCGAGACAATCCATCAATCTTCTGATGGATGTTGCGCCATCAGAGGCATTGATTCGAAGAGATGGTGCTGAACAGACAATGGATGTCACAGATATTCGGGTCGGTGATATCATGATCGTCAAACCGGGTAAGAAAGTGGCAATGGACGGCATCGTCATTAAAGGTCATTCTACAATCAATCAGGCGGCTATCACAGGAGAAAGTGTGCCGGCAGCCAAAGGGATAGATGATGAAGTTTTTGCGGGCACCTTGAACGAAGAAGGATTGATTGAAGTCAAGGTCACAAAACTAGTCGAAGATACGACGATTTCCAAGATCATACATCTTGTTGAGGAAGCACAGGCAGAACGTGCTCCTTCTCAGGCGTTCGTCGATAAATTTGCTAAATATTATACACCAGCCATTATGATAATCGCAGTCTTAGTCATGCTGATTCCACCATTATTACTGAATGGTTCATGGCATGAGTGGTTGTATCAAGGCCTTGCTGTATTAATCATTGGATGTCCATGTGCCCTTGTCGTTTCTACACCTGTCGCAATAGTGACTGCAATCGGTAATGCAGCTCGTCAAGGCGTTCTGATCAAAGGTGGAATACACCTTGAAGAGGCAGGTCATATTGATACGATTGCATTTGATAAGACCGGTACATTGACTGAAGGTATTCCTGCAGTCACTGATATCTTCCCTGTTGATAATGATTCACTTATCAAAGCAGCTGCACTAGAGAATGGTTCACAGCATCCTCTGGCAGCAGCTATCCTTCGTAAAGCAGAAACAGAACAGTTATCTTATCAAGCTGTGACAGTCGAAAACTTCCAGTCGATTACAGGTAAAGGCGTAAAAGGAGATATTGATGGTAGGACGTATTATATAGGTAGCCCGTCATTATTTGAGTCGCTTGGACTCGGTAGCGATGAGAAAATCGAAACGTTACAGGCAGATGGTAAGACAGTGATGTTATTTGGTAGTGATAAAATTGAGTTGATCATCGCGGTAGCTGATGAGCTAAGACCTGAGGTGACAGCCGTCCTTAGAGAGTTGAAGCAGATGAAACTTAATACGATGATGCTGACAGGTGATAACGAAAGAACAGGTCAGGCGATCGGAAGACGTGCAGGATTGGCGTCAGTCCAGGCTAACTTGATGCCTGAAGATAAACTTAACATCATACGTGAAACAAAGAAACAGCATAAAGTTGTGATGATTGGTGATGGAGTCAATGATGCCCCGGCGCTTGCAGCTGCTGATATTGGTATAGCGATGGGGGGATCAGGTACAGATACTGCATTAGAGACTGCTGATATCGCCTTGATGTCAGGTGACCTGAATAAACTTCCCTATACTATCAGGTTAAGCAAAAAGACATTGAAAATCATTAAACAGAATATTACCTTCTCACTGATTATCAAACTGATTGCCCTACTACTGGTCATCCCCGGATGGTTGACCTTATGGATTGCCATCTTCTCAGATATTGGAGCCACTTTGATTGTCACACTCAATAGTATGCGACTAATCAGGCTCAAAAATAAATAATATTAATTGAAACCGAACGATATACATTACAGTATGTCGTTCGGTTTCTCATTTATTGAATTAAATTTTTCTAGATTAACAAATAAATTTACATGATAGAAAAGTTCATTAAAAAGAGTGTACAGAAAATGGAGACTTTCTGTACACATACTCACAATATGATCTAAAAAATTGTTTCTATTAAATAATCATCACTTTTAAAGATTTCTTCTATAGTATTATCATTTATCTTCTCAATCTTTATAAACAATATTGGATCACTATAATATGGGGAAGGATCATGATGGGGTTCAGAAAAGCACCTTCCTTTTTTCATTAGAAATGATCAGAGCTTTATTCCCAAACAAGTTTATTAAAAAACTGTTTCAATAAAATAGTTTTCATTTTCAAAGATGTCTAAAAGTAAATTACCTTTTAGACTTTCTTTTATTAAGAGTTCTCTGCTGTCTTTATAATGTGGAGATGGATCGTGATTTGGTCCAGATAATACTCTTCCTAAGTGATCATCAGAAATAAAATATAATTCGCCTTCATAGTAGAACTCTATTTCTCTTCCAGTATCCAACAAATGTAGAAAATGTTCGAATGTAATCTTTTCTCCTATAGGCTTTAAGTCATATTTTTTATGGTACTCATCTGTATGATAATTTTTATAAAAATCCGCTGCATCCATTTCAACTCCTCCAGTCTCTAATGTTTTGTTCTTTTCCCGTTTGGAAAAGTATGCGTGTGAGGGAACTTAATATTTTGCTTCGGACTAGCACTATGAAAAAAGTCTACATCCATTTCAGGTTTACCATTTTTATCATAATATCTTCTTTGCTTTAATTTACCATTTGATATTAAATCTTTTGAAGAGTTAGGTGTTCCTTTGAAAGGCAACGCAGTATCACCCTTTTTAGATACTTTTGTACTATGCCTCTTCGTTTTTCCCCAATATTTTTTTGCATTACTATAACTTCTATAAGTTTTGTCAATATACTTTGTACTTCTTACTGTAACTTTTTTTCCTTTCTTAAAAACGGCTTTCGTTACAACGACTACTCCTCTCGCTATCCATGAACTAGCAATAATAATTATTCTAAGTATCGGATTCTTTCCATTACTATCAATTTTTATAATGGGATTGTTATCTGCATAAGCATATCCATTATGCATTCCTACTCTCTCATCAGCACCTAAATCAGGATCCACTGATAGGAATAAGCCATGCTTAGGATGATAGTATCTCGCCATCAGATAATACTGACTGGATTCATTGTCATAAAAATATGAGGCATATCTAAATGGCTGTCCCTTCAGATTTGTATCTTTGACATCTTCCTTCAGCACATTACCCCAGCTGTCATATTCATAAGATGCCTGAAGATTCCCTGACATATCCGTGATACTGATGATGTCACCCCGATAATTCTTATGATAACTGTAATACTTGTCATTGACCTTCAGTCCTAACAGTTCACCGTCCTGGTCACGGATGTACTGACGAATAACCTGACCGTCCTGACTTTCTGCCATCAGATGATTAGTGTCACTATCATAGTGGTAACGAGTTGTCGTCCCGTTATGAACCTTCGCGATACGACGTCCCTGTTCATCATACTGGTAGGTCCATGTCTCACCAGTCGATTTCTCAGTCAGCTTTGTCATCTGCCCTAAGCCATCCCATTCATAGGTGAACTTACCGTCACCGGTTCTGTTACCGTCTGCATCATAGCTGATGGACTCACTGCCGAACTGGGTCAGCTGGTTCATGATATTGAATGTCGCATTCACACCGTTGATAGATGTCCGGTTGCCTCGCTTGTCGTAGGTATAGCTGAAGGTCTTATCGCCTATCTTCTCCTCAGTCAGCTGATCCATCGCGTCATACTGATACGTGCTGACGACACCATTTGACTGTTTCTGACTCATGTTACCATACTGATCATAGCTGTACTGATCATTGACAACGTTCGCAGTACCTGTCTCTGAAACCAAGCTTTCAATAGCCCCGTTGTCACCGAACTCATACTCGACGCTTCCGGTATTCATCGGCAGCTTCGTCTGATTGACCCGGCCGAGTTCATCATGTCTGAACAGCCATTTGTTCCCTGACACTTCCACTTTATCAAGGCGGTTGACTTTATCATAGCCATAGATAGATTCAACGCCATTGAATGTCATGGATGAGGGAAGGTCGGTCTTGATACTGTCGATTCCAGTGACATATTTATAGCTCTGATTGATACCGAAGTAATCAGTGATACTCAGTAGTCTTCCCTGACCGTCACCGGCTGAACTGGTCAGTGTATTCTCATATGAATAACGTTTGCTCTTACTGTTCGTGCTGTCCTTAATCTCTGTCAGGTTGCCGTCAGCATCATACACATAGTCAAAGAGATTCTTCGTCCCATCGCTGACTGCCGTTGTATCGCCTTCACTGTTATATTTATAGACGATGGATTTCCCGGATGGCAGATCGATACGGGAAAGGTCACCGGTCTTGTCATTATAGGCATACTGTGTGACCTTACCGTCAGCTGTCTTCACCGAACTGATTCGGTTCTTATTATACGTATAGGATGTATCCTGTCCTTCAAAATGCTTAGCTGAGACCTGGTTCTTCTGATTGTAGTCATAAGAAATGACGGCGCCATTCTCCGCAGTGGTCTTAAGGAGGTTGTCCTTATTATCATAGACATTACTTCGTTTCTTGCTGCCCTGCGTGACACTCAGCACATTACCGAAGGCATCATTCTCATAGACCACAGAAGACTTGGAAAGTCCGGATTCCTGAGTGACAAAATTGTTCTGTTGGTCATAAGTGGTCTCTTCGACAGCCCTTCCTTCAGATACTCGGACGGCATCGAATAAGGTCTCACCGTCCTTATTAGTGAGCGTCACATCGACCGTCTTGATGGCCGGCTTATTCTCTGCACTGAACTGAACAGTCTGTCTCTGCCATAAATCATTGTTCTGGTCCAGTGTCTGGAACGGCTGTTCCAGTGTCGCCTGCGTTCCATCACTGTAAGTGACAGTCGCCTTGAGGGTGTCAGAAGCATTCGCATTCTTGCTGAGTGCTGTGACATAAATCGGTTTCGCAGTAGCCTGAGCGATATTCACTTTCTGCGTCGCACTTCCGCCTGCAGAAAGCTGAAGTGCCTCTGAACCTTCAAAGCCCGATGCTGATGCAGCGCCTGAAGTCAGGGACCATTTATCTGTCCCGTTAAAACCACCCTGTTCTACAAAGTTGAACGGTGTGACTGATGTTGAGTGTCCTGCCTGCGCCGTCTCAATCTGAATCTCATCAAACATCACGGTTCCGGCTGTTGCTGATAACTCAACGGAAGCTTTGACAGTACCTGTCGGTGCCACTTCCTCCTCCATCTTACGGATCCATCTTCCTTCTGCTTTCGGCGAAGGAATCACTACAGATGAGATGACTGCCGAGGAACTGTTAAGAAATTTCAGCGTGATAGCGCCTTTAGATGATGTAGACAGTTTGAATGAACCTGAAATATTCAAAGGCTGTCCTGCCTTGAAAGGTATATCCTGAGTGACATTCTGACCTGAAAGCTTCAGTGCCTTACCATTTATTCCACCATCGACAACTGTTCCACCCGAGAAGGTATTTGTATTTTCAAAACTTCCACCTTTCAGCAGGTTCGATCCTGCCGCGAGAGAAACACCTGTCCGTGATTCGTTACCGAACTGGTTATACTGAGTGAATCCGATGACTGCATCCTGAACGGAATAGTCAGCGACCTCCTCACGGTCAGCATTCAGTGCGACTTCATCCTTGATATTGAACTCATCCGTCGTAGCGATGACATCATCCTGATTGGCTGCATATTCATAGGTCGTCTGGGATGTTGCGTCCTTCTCCTTGACGACATTTCCATCAAGCTCCTGGTCTGTCTTATTCGCAGATTCACGTCTGCCGTAGTCAGAAATCTCAACCTCTCCGTCAGGATGGGTTGTCTTTGTAATTCTATGATCCAGCCATTGGAACGTCGTGATCTTTGCCGGATTACTTTCGGTACGATTCTCAAGCAGATGCCCCTGTTTATCAAAGGTCGACTTTTCAGTCACACGTTCCTCACCGGACACTTCAGCTGAAGCACCGTTGTCCTCCTTAATAAGGGCGTAATGAGTGGTAATACCTTCATCATCCTTGACGGATTTCAGTACATCCTCCTCATAGACAGCTGATATCTGATGGCTGCCATCAATATTGCCTGGCATGCCGTAAATCTCGATTTCGCCCGGATATCTGACATCCTCCGGTGAAACTTCAGTGCCGTCAGCGTTCAGTGCATATTTCTCCCTGTAACTGTATGTGTATGTGCCATCAGGTCCTGTCACTGAAGTCAGGCGTTTGAATGAATCATACTGATAAGTATAGATACGGCTTGCTGCATTTGAGTCAGAGCTGCCGGACACAGTCATCTTTGTCACCAGATTCTGATCATTGTACTCAAATTCAATCCGGTTTTTCGATACTGTGGTATTCCCAGGATCAGAGGCACTGAGTATAGTTTTCAGCTGCTTGATTCCATCCGTATCCTCATAGATAAAACGGACTGCATTTTTCTTTCCTGTCTGTTTGGCATCATATTCTATACGATTCAGAAGTCCATCTTTTCCGTAGACTTCCTGTGATCCGTCCTCATCCTTGATGATATACTCTCCGTTCAGGATATTGAATTCATAGTCAACTCCTGTCGGCGCCAGAAGCTTTCCATCCTGATTGATGAATAAGTGAATGGAGCCGTCCTCCTCTGTATACTGGACGACCTTCGGCGTGACAGCTGTATCTTCAATATTCAGTCTGCGTTCAAATCCACTCATCCATCCGAGACCGAACATACCTGTATGATTGGTCTTCGAGTT